>NZ_JAIWJY010000003.1 GCF_028829235.1 Tenacibaculum larymnensis
TAGTAATATTGTATAGATCTCTTATTACTAAGGTATGGAGGTTATATATGGAGTTCATTTATTATTCACAATAACTACCACAACATTTTATAATATGTATCTTAGCATAAAAATATTAGCTAAGTAACTTATATTACAAAGCAAGCATCATATTTCAAGTATATTTGCAACAATATGAATGATAACCTAAACCCTGAAAGCACAAACTACTCAAATGAAGAATTAGATGTAGAAAAAAAGTTACGTCCGCTCTCATTTGATGATTTCTCTGGTCAAGATCAGGCAATAGATAACTTAAAAGTTTTTGTAGAGGCAGCGAATCAACGAGACGAAGCATTAGATCATGCCTTATTTCACGGACCTCCTGGATTAGGTAAGACGACTTTGGCTCATATCTTAGCTAATGAGTTAGGAGTTGGTATAAAAGTAACCTCAGGACCTGTGCTAGATAAACCTGGAGACTTAGCAGGCTTATTAACCAACTTAGATGAACGCGATGTTCTGTTTATTGATGAGATCCATCGATTAAGTCCTATAGTTGAAGAATATTTGTATTCAGCCATGGAAGACTATAAAATCGATATTATGATTGAATCTGGTCCAAATGCACGTACAGTTCAAATTAATCTTGAACCATTCACTTTGGTAGGAGCTACTACTCGTTCAGGATTGCTTACAGCGCCTATGCGAGCTCGTTTTGGTATTAGTAGTCGATTACATTATTACTCAACAGAATTACTAACAACAATTATTCAACGAAGCGCTTATATTTTAAAAGTGCCAATTTCTATGGAGGCAGCAATTGAAATTGCTGGTAGAAGTAGAGGAACCCCACGTATTGCCAATGCATTATTGCGTAGAGTACGTGATTTTGCTCAAATTAAGGGAGATGGCACTATTACTATAGAGATTGCTAAATATGCCTTAAAAGCATTAAATGTAGATGCACATGGTTTAGATGAAATGGATAATAAAATTTTATCTACTATTATTGATAAGTTTAAAGGAGGTCCGGTTGGAATAACCACTTTAGCTACGGCTGTAGCTGAAAACGCTGAAACTATAGAAGAGGTTTATGAGCCTTTTTTAATTCAACAAGGATTTATTATGCGAACGCCAAGAGGAAGAGAAGTAACCGATTTGGCCTATAAACACTTAGGAAGAATTAAAGGAACTAGCCAAGGAGAACTCTTTTAAAGTTTAGAATAAGCTATGGAAAATAAGTCTAATACAGAAACGAAAGGATGGTTGCAACGATTAAAAGATGAAAGTTGGGAAGCGGAATTATTGGTTTCTGCAATTGCAATTTTTGGTTCTTTCAAGCTCTTTGATATCATTGGTTGGCTTGCAAATTTTTTTATAGATTTTTTAAATCCTAACCAATATTATATAGGGTATTTCATTACTTTTTTTGGGCTAATAGCAGTAAGTATCTTAGCTTCAATGTTTGTAATACATTTCTTCTTAAGAGCTTATTGGGTGGGCTTGGTAGGCCTTAATTCAGTTTTTCCTGACTATAGTATAGAAGATAGCGCATATTCAAAAATTTACACAGAAAAAATACTTTCAATATTACCAAAACTAAAAGACTCAATACAAAAAGTAGACGAGTTATGTAGTGTAATTTTTTCTGTAGCGTTTACCTTTTTATTAATGTACGGTTACATGGCATTTTTTTCAAGTATTTACCTGTTATTGTTCAACCTACTTTCAGCGTATGTAAATACCTATATTCTTTTAATACCAGCTTTTTTAATTGCAATAAGCTTGATGTTACAATCAATAATTACTATGTTCTCTAATTTAAAGAAGAATAAAGAAAAAGAAAAACTACAAGTCTTAAATTTCAAAGTGGTAAAATTTGTGTCAATGATATCTTTTGGACCACTATATAAAAGTATTTTACAAGTATCAATGATATTTGGTTCAAATTTTAAGAAGAAAAAATCAATAGTTTATTTAATGTTGTTTTTCTTTTTTTCGGGAGTGGTTCTAGCAAGTATACAAATCCCGAAAACAAACATATTTTATCTAGTTATTTCAAACAAGCAGAACTTTTTCAATAAGTACAAAACGTATTCAGATTACTATAAAGACAGTAATAAATCTAATACATTTTTGCTAGCTCCTGAAATAGAGTCAAGTAAAATAGAGTCAAAAGTTGTAGAAGTATTCATACCCATATTTAAATACGAAAGAACGATAAGAGAAGAGATTTGCGGTGAATTTGAAGAAAAGACTGATGTATCAAAAATAATAGAAGATCAAAATCAAGCTAAATTTTTACTAGCCTGCTATAAAGAATATAATAAAGTGTCAATAGACGGAGAAATTATACCTATTGATTTTATAAGATATAACAATCATCCTAGAACGAAACAGGTTGGATTACTAGGATATATAAATATTGAAAATTTATCAGAAGGAGTTCATACTATTAAAATAGAGAAAAAAAGTATGAAAAAAAACTTTTTAGAATGGACAATTCCTTTTTATAAGATAAACAATTAAAGAACGTTTTTATAGAGTAAATGAATTTACTAAAAAAACTCATACCAATATTAGAATGGTTGCCTAACTATAAAAAATCGCAGTTAAGAGGTGATGTAGTTGCAGGTATAACAGTTGCTATTGTCCTAATTCCACAAGGTATTGCTTACGCATTAATTGCTGGATTACCGCCAATTTATGGATTGTATGCAGCTTTAATGCCTCAGTTAATGTATGCTGTTTTTGGAACATCTCGTCAAGTAGCAATTGGTCCTGTAGCAATGGATTCATTAATAGTAGCAACAGGAGTTTCTACCTTAGCACTTACAGGTTCAGAAAGTTACATCGCCATTGCAATATTACTCGCACTGGTAGTAGGAACAATTCAATTTTTAATGGGGATTTTCCGTTTAGGGTTTATCGTTAACTTTTTATCAAGACCTGTAATAACAGGATTTACTTCTGCCGTAGCTTTAATTATTGGACTGAACCAATTTAGAAATCTATTAGGAGTTGAGTTTGTACAGAGCGATCAAATTCATGTACTATTAGAAGATATTCTTTTTAGACTTAAATATTTTAAAACAAATACAACAATTATAGGCTTAATAGCATGTGCTATTATTATAGTATTTAGAAGAGTCAATAAAAAAATACCAAATGCTTTAATCGTAGTTATACTCGGTATACTAAGCATACGTTTTTTTGGAACACAGCTCTCCGATGTTGCCATTGTAAAAGACATTCCTTCAGGTTTACCAAAATTTTCAATGCCAGTAATTGATGTAGCTCTAATACGTGAATTGATGCCTATAGCAGCAACTTTAGTTATGGTAGGGTATTTAGAAACCATTTCTATCGGAAAAACGTTGGAAGCCAAACAAGACGAGTATAGAGTAAGACCAAATCAGGAGTTAGTAGCTTTAGGTTTGAGTAATATGGTAGGATCATTATTTCAGTCGTATCCATCAGCATCAAGTTTTTCTCGTTCGGCAATTAATGCAGAATCAGGTGGAACTACAGGAGTTTCAGCAATAGTTTCAGCAATTTTAGTAGTGTTTACATTACTTTTTCTAACACCTGTTTTTTATCACTTACCAAAAACTATTTTATCAGCAATTATTATAGTTGCAGTTTTTAACTTAATAAATGTAAAAGAAGCAAGAAGGCTATGGAAAGCTAATAACCTAGATTTTTGGTTACTCTTAGCTACTTTTTTAGCCACTATTTTCTTCGGAATTGAATACGGAATTTTAATCGGAGTAGTTTTATCATTAATTGTTTTAATTTTTAGAACCTCAAGACCCTATGTAGCTGAGTTAGGAAAAGTACCAAATTCAGATTTCTATCGTAATAAAAACAGGTTTAAAGAAGTTATTTTAGACGATGAAATTTTAGTTTTCCGTTTTGATGCACAATTATTTTATGCCAACTCTAACTATTTTAGAGATAAATTGGACGAAATGACAGGAGAAAAAGGGAAGGCATTAAAATTGATTGTATTAGATGCAGAGAGTATTAACAGAGTTGATAGTACAGGAATAGAGATGTTAAAAGAACGTATCGTTTATTTTAACAAACATAACATTCAATTTTATTTTGCAGGAGTAAAAGGCCCTGTAAGAGATGCCTTTTTTAGAGGAGGTTTATTAGACGTTGTAAGTTTAGATCACTTTTTTATGCGAGCCAATGGAGCCGTAAATTTTTATAAAACAGGAGATAATCAAAATCAGAAAAAATACGCGCAGTATATACACCAAGCGTATAAATAATATATAATATCATGAAAATAGAGCAAATTTATACAGGTTGTTTAGCACAAGGAGCCTATTATATTGAAAGTAATGGAGAAGTAGCAATTATAGATCCGTTACGTGAAGTTGATCCTTATATAAACAGAGCTGAAAAAGATGGCGCTAAGATCAAATATATTTTTGAAACTCACTTCCATGCAGATTTTGTAAGTGGTCATGTTACGCTTGCTGAGAAAACAGGAGCAACAATTGTATACGGACCAACAGCAAAAACAAATTATGAGGCTCATATAGCTACAGATGGGGAAGTGTTCACATTAGGAGATATTACTCTTACCGTATTGCATACTCCAGGACACACAATGGAGAGTACTTCTTATTTATTAAAAGATAAGAATGGAAAAAACCATGCAGTTTTTAGTGGAGATACCTTATTTTTAGGTGATGTAGGGCGCCCAGATTTAGCACAAAAAGCAGCAAACTTAACACAAGAAGAATTAGCAGGATTGTTATATGATAGTTTGCGCACAAAAATTATGACCCTTGAAGATGATGTAATTGTATATCCAGCACACGGAGCAGGTTCAGCTTGTGGTAAGAACTTAAGCAAAGAAACAGTGGGTACTATTGGAGATCAAAAGAAAACCAATTATGCATTACGTGCAGATATGACTAAAGAAGAGTTTGTAAAAGAAGTAACCGATGGATTATTACCTCCACCAGAATATTTTCCTTTAAATGTAAAAATGAATAAGGAAGGATATCAATCTATTGATGAAGTTATCAAGAGTGGAGCAAGAGCATTATCGGTAGCAGATTTTGAAAAAATAGCAAACGAAACAGATGCGTTGATTTTAGATGTACGTCATCAATCAGAGTTTATTAAAGGATTTATACCACAATCAATTTTTATTGGTTTAGGAGGAACATTTGCTCCATGGGTAGGTGCATTGATTAAAGATGTTACACAGCCAATTTTATTAGTTACTCCTGAAGGAGAAGAAGAAACAACTATAACACGCTTATCACGAGTTGGTTTTGATAATGTATTAGGGTATTTAGATGGAAGCTTTAATTCATGGAAAGAAGCAGGAAAAGAAATAGATACGTTACGTTCTGTTTCTGCAGATGTTTTAGCAGAAGCAATTACGAAAAAAGCACCTGTTTTTGATGTTAGAAAGCCAGGAGAATATGCAAATGAACATATTGTAGATGTACCAAGTACACCGTTAGATTTCTTAAACGAACATGTTGAAGAATTTCCAACAAAAGAAGATTTTTATGTACACTGTGCTGGTGGATACCGTTCAGTAATTGCAGCGTCTATTTTAAAAGCAAGAGGATTCCATAATATAATTGATGTTGCTGGAGGATATAAGGCTATTAAAGAAACTGATATTCCAAGAACAGCAACGGTATGTCCATCAACTTTAAAATAAGAATAATGATGAAGAGAGGTATATTTTTAGTAGGTTTATTTTTAATAGTGGTATTGTCGTGTAAGCCACAAACCAATGAGGCAAAAGATATCACGGTTGAAAACTTGCAGGTAGTTTTAGAAAACGAAGATAACGTACAGTTATTAGACGTCAGAACTCCACAAGAATGGGCAGAAGGAGTAATTAAGGATCCGATAAAAATAGATATTACAGGAGATGACTTTGAAGGAAAGGTTTTAGAAAAGTTAGACAAAACCAAGCCTGTATATATTTACTGTCGCTCAGGAGGTAGAAGTAAAAAAGCTACCGAACTTTTAGCTGAAAAAGGTTATGAAGCCTATAATGTTTTAGGAGGCTATTTAGAATGGACAGAGAAAAATAAAGAATAAAGAAAATCCCGGGTAGTATACTCGGGATTTTTTATGTTTCGCTATCGACCTTGTATAAGGTTAGTTATGTTGTTTAACTACCTAATTTAGCAAATCCACAAGGATTTTCGTAAGTAGGCTTTTATTGTTTTCTTTTTAATTTATTGATCCCAAAACATTTGTAATCTTTACCAAATGAAACATCAAAAACGGTTTCAATTTCATTTTCACTTATTTTTTTTACTGTCCATTTTGCCTTTCCATTAGGTACAAAGTTCTCAATATGTTCAGTTTCAAAAACTAATGTGTTCTCGTCAGAATCGTCGTTATTTAAAAAGTACTGATTATAGTATCCCTCATTATTAAATTGTCTGAAAACTATTGTTTTTCTACTTTTATCATAACTAATAAATCCTTTATCAAGATGATGTTCTCCCTTTGGTTTTTTCTCAGTAGGCTCAAAGTTAGACTCATTAATTACTTCTATGTAATTTCCGTTCATTACTAAATGAAAACTGGATTCAATTTTTGATTTATCATTCCCGAAACCAGTTCCAGTTCCAGTCCAATCTCCAATTATGAAGTCGATTTTTTCAAATGGATTTGTTTGAGCAAAAGATGTTCCAAAAGTCAGGATTAACCCTAAAATCAAAAGAATTTTTTTAGACATAATATTTTATTTAATCAATTTTATAAATTATTATTGAGTGTTTTTCAGTTTACACACAAAGTGATTAAGAATATAAGTTCGTTTTAACGACTTATATCCATCGATAGCGAAGTTAGTCTTTTATAATTTAATTTTCAAGAGCATAAAAAAACCGAGACAATTTGTCTCGGTTTTTTGTTTTTCTAGCATTTTCCCTCTTAAAATTTTAACGTTGCACCTACTAAAAAGTTTCTAGTAGCTTGCGGATAGTAACCTGCACCATCAACAGTAGTAGTTGTTCCTGGAGTAGTCCACGTATCGTCGTATGTATAATAATATCCTCTATCAACATATTCTTTGTTAAAAATGTTGTTTACTAACCCAGTAAGTACAATCGATTTAAAAATTTTGTTGGTTTTAATCTCGTACACAATATTTAAATCACTCGTAAAGAATCCTTTTAAAACATCTAAATCAGATACTCTACTATCTAGGTTACTCATAAATTGTTTTCCAACATATTTAGATAAGAAAGCAATTTGTATATTGTTAACTGGTCGATAAATCAATGCATTTCCAAAAATAATATCTGGAGAAAAAGTAATAGGAGTATCTCCTAAATTTTGTAATTCCCCATTAATTTCAGCATTGTAATCTCTATTAATATTTTTACTAAAAGCAATGTTAGGACGCATAGATACTTGTTCAGATAAGGTAATATCTGCATCAATTTCCAGTCCTAAACGATAACTACTACCACTAGAAGCACGTAAAGGTTCTCCAGTATTTGGGTCAATAGCACCGGTAAGAATTAACTGATTCTGATAATCCATATAGTATACGTTTGTATTTAATCGAACTGTTTTATTAGCCAAACGCCAACCTAACTCATAATCATCTAAGCTTTCGTGTTGAGAATTGCCACCTTCAAAATCATTTCTATTAGGTTCTCTGTTCGCTTTAGCGTACGAAGCATATAAACTATGTTCGTCATTTATGATATAGGTAAGTCCAAACTTAGGATTAAAGAAGTTATAATCTTTATCAACATCAATAGGAACTCTATCAGATGTCAATCCTTTCGTTTGATAATTTACAAACCTTCCTTGTACATCAACAAACGCTTTAAATTGTTCTGAAAGACTAAACGTAGCTTTAGAGAAAACACTCAAATCTGTTTTTTCAGAAGTACTATCGTAGTAATGGTCATTAATATTGGTATTTGGAGCCAAATCGCTTCCCCATATTACTTCTCCATAATGGTCGTTATTAAAGGTACTATAAGAAGCTCCAGAAATAATTTCTAGTTTATCATTTTTGTAAGTAGCATTCGCATTAGCAACATAAAAATGATTGTCTAACCATCTTCTAACAATCACATCACTACCATCTACAATTAAACCATCGTAGTCTTCAGCATCACTTCCTTCTTTAAACTGCTCGTAATATCCTTTACCACGCGTATAGTTTAAACCTATGTTGGTAGACCAATTCTCAGATAATTTTTCATTCCAGTGTAGTTGGTAGTGATCTTGCCAATAATTATCGGTTTCATTATCGTAGGTATACGGGTTTTGACGACGATCTTCTTTTAGTTCTTCAGGAGTTAAACCATACCAAGCTTGGTAGGTTCTTTCCTTTCCACCAAAAACTAAAGCTTTAATCAAGGTGTTATCATCGGTATAGCTACCTTGTAAGAAATACGATTTTAAATCGGTGAAAGCACGGTCAACATATCCGTCAGAATAAATGTTAGACAAACGTCCTGCGAACTCAAATCCATTATTTAATTTTCCAGTAGTAAATTTTACGGTATGCTTTCTTGTTCCGTACGAACCAAAAGCATTTGAAATCTCTCCACCAGCTTCTTCCGAAACGGCATCGGTTAAGATGTTTAAACTAGCTCCAAAAGCTCCAGAACCGTTTGTAGAAGTACCTACACCACGTTGTAATTGTAAACTTTGGGTAGACGAAGCAAAATCTCCCATATTAACCCAAAAAGTACCCTGACTTTCGGCATCGTTATACGGAATTCCGTTAATCGTAACATTTACACGAGTAGCATCCGAACCACGTACACGAATATAAGTGTATCCAATACCAGCACCCGCATCAGATGATGAAGTTACTGACGGTAAATAGTTTAATAATACAGGAATATCCTGCCCTAAATTACGTTTTTCAATTTCTTGTTTGCTAAGGTTAGAGTGTGTTACAGGTGCATCTGCTTTTACACGAACAGCAGAAACCAACACTTCGTCTAAAATAGCTTCATCAGAAATTAACTGAAATGTAAACTGTTGATTTTTGGTAATAACAACCTCTTGCAAAAGAGGTTTGAAACCAACATGAGAAACCTTAAATACATAAGTTCCTTTTGAAAGATTTAATGTAAAGTTCCCCTTAAAGTCGGTAGCAATTCCTTTGTTAAGAGAGGCAACAGTAACAGTAGCACCCACCAAAGGATTTTGGTTACCATCAACTACTTTTCCAGAGAAAGTAACCGTTTGTGCGTTTGCTGTTAAGGTTACAAATAATACGAGTAAAAAAGCTATTAGTTTTACTTGTGGTGGTTGTTTGAAAGACATCGGTCTCATTTTATAAAAAAACAAAATCGAATAAAAAGAGGTAATTATTCTTTAGTTAAACATTGAATAATTAAAATTTGTCATTACGAGGAGTTTAGGACGAAGTAATCTTTTCATCAATAAACAGGTTTCTCGTAACAATTGGTTTCCAAATGGCGATTATCGCCTCCCTAAACAGCATTACCTGTTCCAGGTTCGTTGGGTATGATCTCAGCCTATTTTTAACTATGAGTTATAAATGTTGAATTTTAAGTTAACGAACAACTATTCATTAAACACTAATAACTCAAAAAGGCACCCCTTTATGAGAACGATGCAAAGGTAAATATGAAATATGAATTAAGCGAGATAAATAGCGGGTTTTTCTAGGCTTGTTTATAAAAGAATAAGGAGTTATTAAGTAAGTAAAAAAACATTCTAATCAATTTATAGATTTAACTCATGCATTCCATCGTAAATTTAATATTTTAGTGGTGAAAATATCAGATATTTATGAGTAAATCTTTTAAAACGAGCGTTAATAAAACGCATGATTTTGACTTTACTGAAGCGCAAATTGAGACGCTAGATATAGTAGAAAAATCAAAAAATAACTACCATGTACTTGAGGGTAACCAATCGTATCAAGCTACCATACTTCAAACAAATTTCAACAAAAAAACATATACCATTCAAATCAACGGAAATACTTACGAGGTAAGTATTGCTGATGAATTAGATATGTTAATTGATGAGTTAGGTTTAGAAGTAGCTGCAGAGAAAAAAGAAAATGATATCAAGGCACCAATGCCTGGGTTAATTGTTTCTGTTGATGTTGAAATTGGTCAAGAAGTAAAAGAAGGAGATAGAATCTTGGTGTTAGAAGCTATGAAAATGGAAAATACCTTACAAGCACCGAGAGACGGAGTCGTAAAATCGGTAGCGATACAAGCAGGTGATAAAGTAGAAAAGAATACGGTTTTAATAGAAATGGAGTAATATGAAAAAGATATTAGTAGCAAACAGAGGAGAAATTGCCTTACGTGTTATGCGTACGGCAAAAAAGATGGGTATTAAAACGGTAGCTGTTTATTCGGAAGCAGACAGAAATTCACCACACGTAACTTTTGCAGACGAAGCAGTATGTATTGGTCCTGCACCTTCCAATCAATCATATTTATTAGGAGATAAAATTATTGAAGTAGCGAAAGAGTTAGATGTAGACGGAATTCACCCGGGATACGGATTTTTAAGTGAAAATGCAGCCTTTGAAGAAGCCGTAGCAAAATCAGGAATTGTATTTATAGGACCGAAAACCCATGCTATTGAAGTAATGGGAAGCAAATTGGCAGCAAAAGATGCAGTAAAAGCTTACGATATTCCCATGGTTCCGGGGATTGATGAAGCAGTAACTGATGTAGAATATGCCACGAAAGTAGCGAATGAAATTGGGTATCCGATTTTAATCAAAGCTTCAGCAGGTGGAGGAGGAAAAGGAATGCGTGTTGTTGAAAAAGAAGCCGATATTAAAGAACAAATGCAGCGTGCAATTTCAGAAGCAGAATCAGCTTTTGGAGACGGTTCGGTGTTTATAGAAAAATATGTAGGGTCGCCACGCCATATTGAAATCCAAGTATTGGCAGATGCTCACGGAAACGTAGTATACTTATTTGAACGCGAATGTTCGGTACAACGTCGCCACCAAAAAGTAGTTGAAGAAGCACCATCAAGTGTATTAACTCCAGAAATTAGAGAAGCCATGGGAGCCGCAGCAGTAAGAGTTGCGAAAGCCTGTGATTATTTAGGAGCAGGAACCGTAGAGTTTTTATTAGATGAAAACAAGAACTTCTATTTCCTAGAAATGAATACACGTTTACAAGTAGAGCATCCAGTTACCGAACTTATTACAGGAGTAGACTTAGTAGAACAGCAAATAAAAATAGCAAGAGGAGAGGAGCTATCATTCACCCAAGACGATTTACAAATTAACGGACACGCGCTAGAATTAAGAGTGTACGCTGAAGATCCGTTAGATAATTTTGCACCGAGTATTGGAGTGTTGGAAGTGTATCAACATCCGAAAGGAGAAAATATTCGTGTAGATGATGGTTTTGAAGAAGGAATGGAAATTCCTATTTATTACGATCCGATGATTTCTAAATTAATTACCTACGGAAATACGCGAGAAGAAGCTATCGAGCTAATGAAGCAAGCCATTAGTAATTATAAAGTAAAAGGAATAGAAACTACGTTGCCGTTTGGAAAGTTCGTATGTGAACACGAAGCTTTCACCTCAGGTAATTTCGATACTCATTTTGTAAAGAAATATTATACACCTGAGTTGTTAGAAGCAGGATACGAAAAGGAAGCAAAGATTGCTGCACAAGTAGCCTTACAGCAGTATTTAAAAGAGCAACGTATTTTAAAAACTTGTTAATACATAATGTGCGTTAGGGATTAAAGCGGCATCCTTTTGTTGTCAGTTCGAGTTTGCGAAGCAAGTATCGAGAACCAACAAAAGATATAGCGGAAAGCCCGACCCTTGGGGAACGCCCAAAAAAGAATATAGATGAAATCTAAAATAGAAGAATTACAACATAAAGTAACCGAAGCAAAATTAGGAGGTGGACAACAACGTATCGACCGTCATCATCAAAAAGGAAAATTAACCGCACGTGAGCGAATCGATTATTTCTTAGATGAAGGTTCTTTTGAAGAAGTCGGTATTTTGGTAACACACCGAACGACTGATTTCGGAATGGAAAATCAGAAGTTTTATGGTGACGGAGTGGTAACTGGATACGGAACTGTAAACGGACGTTTGGTGTACGTATTTGCACAAGATTTTACGGTATTTGGAGGTTCGTTATCGGAAACACATGCCGAAAAAATCTGTAAGATTATGGATTTAGCCGTAAAAGTAGGCGCGCCATTAATCGGATTGAATGATTCTGGTGGAGCGCGTATTCAAGAAGGAGTACGTTCGTTAGGTGGATATGCCGATATTTTTTATAGAAACGTACAAGCTTCGGGAGTCATTCCACAAATATCAGCGATTATGGGACCTTGTGCAGGTGGAGCAGTGTATTCACCAGCCATGACTGATTTTACCGTTATGGTAGAAAACTCAAGTTATATGTTTGTTACGGGACCTAACGTAGTAAAAACAGTAACCAATGAAGAAGTAACTTCAGAAGAGTTAGGAGGAGCAAGTACTCACGCAACCAAATCGGGAGTAACGCATTTAACGGCAGCGAACGATGTACAATGTTTGGAAGATATCAAAACATTGTTGAGTTATATGCCACAGAACAATCAAGAAACCACTGCAAAATTACCATTTGAATTAGGAGATGAAACTAGAGAAGAACTAGCCAATATAGTTCCAGATAACGCAAACAAGCCGTACGATATGCGTGCTGTAATTGACGGTATTGCTGATGCTGATTCATTTTTTGAAATCCATAAAGATTATGCTGATAATATCGTGGTCGGATTTGCGCGTTTAGGAGGAAGAAGTGTTGGGATTGTAGCCAACCAACCGATGAGTTTAGCAGGATGTTTGGATGTAAACAGTTCTAAAAAAGCAGCACGATTCACCCGTTTTTGTGATTGCTTTAATATTCCGTTATTGGTATTGGTAGATGTACCAGGATTCTTACCAGGAACCGACCAAGAATGGAATGCGATTATTACCAACGGAGCAAAATTATTGTATGCGTTGAGTGAAGCTACCGTGCCAAGAGTCAGTGTAATTACCCGTAAAGCCTATGGTGGGGCGTATGACGTAATGAACTCTAAACACATTGGTGCCGATATGAACTTTGCATGGCCTAGTGCAGAAATTGCGGTAATGGGAGCAAAAGGAGCGAGTGAAATTATCTTTAAAAAGGAAATTGCAGAAGCCGACGACCACGAAGCCAAATTAGCTGAAAAGGAAGCGGAGTATGCCGATAAATTTGCGAATCCGTATCGAGCAGCAGAACGCGGATTTGTAGATGAGGTTATTTTACCACAAGACACCCGTAGAAAACTAATCAAAGCTTTTGCGATGTTAGAAGGTAAAAAGGTAGAAAGACCGAATAGAAAACACGGGAATATTCCGTTGTAAGAAATAAAGAAATATCAATATTTTTAAGAGGCGCTTCTTTTTAGAAGCGTCTTTTTTTTATATAAGGTCTTGGTTGTACTTTGTTTAACACTACATTAATGATGAATAAAATAGCTTTTATGACTTAAATAGCTGGTTTTAAGGGTTTGTGTGGGTTTTAAATATATGTTTTTTTAGATTTATAAGAAATTATTAAAGTAACTAACATGTCTAATTATCTAGTAATAGTAACCAGATAAAACACATAGTTGTTCGTGTATAATGAGTAATTCACTATTAAGAAAAATATTATGAAAAAAACATTTCAATTATTAATACTTTGTTTATTCCTTTCATTTACTAGCTGTAAAACACTAATCAAGATAATAAACAGGTATTATCCACCTTTATCTACAACAGACCAGCAAATAATATCAATTGAACAAAATTTAGCATTAATAGATAGTATTAATCCTAATGTTGGAGTGCATATAAATAAGAATGTTTTAGACGAGTACTTACCAATTGAGATTAAGAAGTTAGCAGAAAATGCTTCTGATAAAACTATAGAAATAAGAAAATTTGAACCGAAATTATATTTCGAAAAACAAGCTATACAGATAAAAGCTGATTTTGTTTTTTACTTATCAGAATATGAGGTTTCTATTCAAGGAAAGTTGTTAGGTTTTTCCTCACTTTCTACAAATAGGGACTCTCTATATGTTAGAAATGCTTTCAAAACATTGAGTATAAAAAAAATAGAATTTAAAAATAAACCAACCTTAAAAGAAATAGTACTAGCTAAACTAATAAAACCAATTTTTGATAATTTTATAACCAACATCAATGGCGAAATGTTAAAAAAACCTTCTGTAGTCTATTTAGGATGGAAAGAAGCGTTAAAGTTTGATCCAAAAAATATATTTAAAGGACAGACAACCCAAGTAACATCATCAATCCAAATTATTAATAGATACTTAAAACATAGTTTAATTTTAGTAGATGAAGAAGGAATATCTATAATCCTAGAAATTAGTGATAAAAAAGAACCGTATAATGTTGATAAAGTTACTAATAGTACTAATACAATTGGAGTAAATAAGTTATTTAAAAAATATAAAAATGAGTTCAAAATTATATGGAATAGTTCTTTTGAGGAACTCAATAGAAATACGGAAATTTCTTTATCAATCAACAAATCAGTTTTATCCAGTATTTTTAATAAGGCATTCTCTAAAAACTTTCAAGTTTCAAGTAAACTAAAAAATAAAAAAGAAAAATTTAGTTCAAAAGTTGAAGTTGAAAAAAGCAAAATTAATTGCCAAAAAGTTAGAGAACCTTTTAAATATAAGCGTTACAAAAGAGATAAATGTGATTGGTCTTGTATGAAGACAGCTACTGTAGGAATTTGTCCACTATGTAAAAAAGTGAAAGTAGAAGATCCCGTTTGTGTAACGACTAGAACAGCTTGTAATGCTAAAGAAGAAACAAAAGTAGCAGCAGACAACTTAAAATATGAAACTGAAAGGGCAGCTCATAATGTTATTCAAGAAACAAAAGTAGCTGCTTGTGATGTTGTAAGAGAGGCAAATAATTTCTTAGCTTTAGGTAAATTAAGCGGACATACTTCAGGAATTGGAGAAGTAAATATAGATTTTAATAGATTTCATTTCAGTAACGATCTATCTAGTTTAGATATTTCCTACTCAGGAAAAGTTAACTACAAATTAAATTCAAAATTAAACATCCAGCCTATGGATTTAGGTTATGTATTTCTTTGTCAACTAAATTATTTTAAATCTACAAGTAGTAAAATATCTGCTGAATTAAAACAGCAAACTACAGCATTAAAATTAACAACAAAGAAAGAAGATGATAATTTAATAATCACAACCAAAATTGAACCTGTAAAATTTAAGGCAATAATTAATCCTAGTCCTTTACATGAAATGTTTAAAGACCCAAAGTTTTTTGGAAGTTGCTCTGTGTTTTATGGTTTTCTTGGATGGGCTTCAGGAACAGCTGCAATTGCTAATGTATTTGACTTTATAAAGTTATCCCCTGAAGCAGAGCTTATACTTATGGGCAAAGTAAATGGTCAGCATCAACTTGATAAAATTGAATCCAAAATTAAGCCAATAAAATTTAAAATTAATAGCGGAACTGATATGAAAGCTGACATTTATTGGAGTGAGAAATCAATTGATTTCATACATATAAGAGAATAAATAACTGTGGGTAATAGCGAAGTTTTTCTAAGCTCTTTTACGCAGAATAGTCTTTCAAAGTGATGAGAATTAGAGGATTTTCCTCGCATCGTTTTTCAGATGTTTTTAAATAAGGTTTAAAAATTCCTTGTAAAAGTGCCCTTTCTTTTGGTTCGTTTTCTTTGGACAAGCAAAGAAATAGAATATCCACAACCACACAAAAAAACGTCATTACGAGTGATAACGCAGTAATCTTTATGTTTATAGTTCAAAATAAACAGATTACTTCAGTCGTACCTCCTTCGTAATGACGTTTGTTGTTTTTATATAAAAATATCCCTACACATCCGTACTCACCCAATAACTTCCCGTTGAGGTAGTAGACGGATTGTACGCCAAAATATTCACTTTGGTACCGTTGGTAACATCCGCTAGTAACCATTCCATTGGCTGATTATTAATAGCGCCACTTTCCAATTCAACCATATTACCGTTTAAGGTCACCTCGTCGGTACTAATGTCGAATTGTAGTGTGGTTTCCCCTCTGTTTTCAAAACCAATAAAACTCTCCTTGTCATACGATACCTGAGTAATCACCTTGGTTTCATTAGGCGCTACCTGTCCCACAAAATCAGTAATAGAGCTGCTTCCTGTAGTTGGACGATAGCTATACTGTGCTCTTTTTGCAGGCTCATTGGCAAATACTAACTGAGCCGTGTTTATAATTTGAACAAGCGTTGTATAACAATCGTTCAATGCCGAAATACGATCTTGGGTAATTACCAAACGCTGTTTTTTATATACCTCTTGTTGCGTGTTCGCGCTCTTTAATTCGTCTTTAATTGTTGCCAACTCTTCCACAATAGATGCAGGCATTCCGCCTTTCGTTACATCGGTTAAATCATCTAAATAATTTGTAACTACTTTTTCTAACGTTTCTAAAAACACCAACATTTTAGGCTGATTCTTGCTCGCATCTCTATAACCAGTTGTAAACTCCTTTAATACCGCAGGATTATCAGGAAAAGCCCACATAGCATGACTCTTTATACGATTATACACACGACTTGCATTTTGCATTTCTATCAACACCTTTTGCGTTTCCACCCCTTGTTTTGCCAAGGTACTAACATCGGTAACTACCGTATCTGCCGCATCAATCTGATGTAAAAAAGCCGCCGCATATTCGCTCGTAAATCGGGTATTGAGAGCGGTAAAACGCTCCAAATCTTGCGTAAATAGGTTGTAAATTGTACGTGCGCTTTCTGCTAAAAAAGCATCTGATCCTTTGAATTTTCTTCTTGTTTCCATATTAATATTTAATTTAAGTTACACGAGAGTTTTTAGGGATGCGTAAAACACGCTACCCTAAGGTAATTAGTAGAAACAACAAGATTATAATAGCAGGAGAGCCCCTTGCCACTAGTTAAAAATCCATAAAAAGTTAGATGGTTTTAGCGATACAATCATAGCATTTTGTTAGTTTCTTTTTCTTAACCACTTCTAAATTATAGTGTTGGGGTATAAAAAACAAATGCGATGGTCAATTTTTGCTTTTTTTTAACAGGCAGACTATCAGAAGTATATCTTTTATACTAGTTGCGAATACTTTTTTTGTGTACTGTCAGTTTGAAACAGCATACTTTGATTAAAGAGACTACTAAAAAAGCACCCCTTCATAAGCAGGCAAGCCAAAAATAACACCGCAAGAACCGTTAAAATTAAAATCTGTTTGAGCGATAGCGAGTTATTTTAATTTAGGTTTGTGGATGATTATTTTTGAGTGCAGGATGGTTAAGGTTAGATTTTTTGTTTAGCTCATTAATTTTTATTGGTTTTCAAAGGAATTCATGAACCTCCAAAGTCGGTTTCTTTTTCATCAATGGAAAAAGAATAATAGCTTAGAAAAAGATTTTTCTATGTAAAATCTAAGTCGTTAATACGTAGACCGAGAGCGTTGGATTGAATCCATACAGATTTAAGAGTGGTAGGGTAGCCGTAGTATCAACGACCCATGCCATGGTGTCAACGGAGCATGCCGTAGTATCAGCGACCCATGCCATGGTGTCAACGGAGCATGCCGTAGTATCAGCGACCCGTGCCGTGGTGTCAACGGAGCGTGCCGTGATATCAGCGACCCATGCCGTGGTGTCAACGGAGCATGCCGTAGTATCAGCGACCCATGCCGTGGTGTCAACGGAGCATGCCGTAGTATCAGCGACCCATGCCGTGGTGTTAACGGAGCATGCCGTGATATCAGCGACCCACGCCGTGGTGTTAACGGAGCATGCCGTAGTATCAGCGACCCATGCCGTCGTGTTAGCGGAGCGTGCCGTAATATCAGCGACCCGTGCCGTGGTGTTAACGGAGCATGCCGTGATATCAGCGACCCGTGCCGTGGTGTTAACGGAGCATGCCGTAATATCAGCAACCCGTGCCGTGGTGTTAACGGAGCGTGCCGTGATATCAGCGACCCATGCCGTGGTGTCAACGGAGCATGCCGTGATATCAGCGACCCATGCCGTGGTGTTAACGGAGCATGCCGTGATATCAGCGACCCATGCCGTGGTGTTAACGGAGCATGCCGTGATATCAGCGACCCATGCCGTGGTGTCAACGGAGCATGCCGTAGTATCAGCGACCCAAACAGCGATATAAAGAACCGTTACTACTCTAAAAAACAACTTTTATAACCTAAATAGCTGAGCTTATGGGATTCCGTAAGAATGTATAGATACTTTGTATTAGGTTCGCAAGAATTGTGAGAGCAACTCACTTTTATAATTAATTAACAAATAACAGTAACTCGTTAACAACTTTACTTTTGATAAAGTATTGGTTTTGATATATCTGATAGTGTATAAAAATCGCTAAACCTTATGATATCCCATGTTTTTATCGGGATAAAAGAACTAAAGTTTGGTATATAACTAGTTACCTGCAAGTTGAGAAAAGAGACGATAAATGAAAATAAACGAATATTACATAAAAGCTAGGTTGTTTTCGACAATTTTAACTTCGATTCCAATACTTAGTTTGTATTATTTTGGCTTTAGCGATAAACTAATAGAGTTTATGATCTTTTTAGAGGGGTATAAGTGGGCTAGTGACATAACTCTTTCGATTGCAATAATCTATTTCCTTGTGCAAATCAATCGATTAATTTCAAAAGAACTATTCCAAAATTTATTCTTTAAAGAAGAATTAAATATGCCAACTACTAATTTTCTTCTTAATTCAGATACCACTTTGGCGAAATCAATAAAATCTCAAATAGTGCAAAAGATTGCTGCTGACTTTAATATTCACTTACTAGATTCAAATTCTGAAAATGAGAACGAAGAAGAAGCCAGAAAAACTATTGCAAGTGCTGTGGCTCAAGTTAGAAATGTGACTAGAGATAATACAATGCTACTTCAGCATAATATTGAATATGGCTTTGTGAGAAATCTGATTGGAGGTAGTGTTTTAGCTTCTGTAATTTCAATAATTAATATCTTTTTGTTTCAATATACTTTTCCAAATCCATTTGCATTCAAACTTAATTTAGTATTTCTAAGTGTCTACATTTTGCCAATTATTTTGAGTAAGTTTTTGATTAAAAGATATGGTAAATACTACGCAAAGATTTTATTCGAACAATATTTAAAAAAATAAAGGAAAAATGGATTTTAGTATAGATATGCTATCGCTTGGAAATGCAGATTGCAATATAATATGGACAAAAGAAGAAAACGCTGACTATGTAACAATAATTGATGGAGGCAATCCAAAAGATGCAAAAACAATAATTGAGCATTATGAAACCTATATAATGCCTAACATCTCGTCAGACAGTCCAATATTGATTATCAACACTCACCCTCATTCTGACCATATTGGAGGATTAATAGATTTAGTTCATTACTTCAAAAACAAGATTGCACGGTTCTATTATAATGACCCAACCGACTACATAGAAGAAGCGAAAAGGAATGAGATTAGAACATTAAATGAATCTTATAGGTATTCTAATAAAAGAGTCCAAAAGCTTTTCGAATCATTAAAACAATCTGATGATTTAAGTAATGTTCTTGACCAATATGGTATATCGAAACTTCCAGCGTTTTCTGACAGCGAATTAGACCACAGTTTATTTGAATTTGTCGGACCTTCAAAAGCATTTTATTTAGAACAACTTGGTTATTTTACAAACATTGATAACCTAAAAACATCAGGTTCTAATATTCAACCCGAAAGTGAAATCAATGAAGTTCAAGAAGGTTTAAATTCTTGCAATATAGTTGACGAGAAAAATGATGCTTCTGCAGAAAACTTGACATCTGTTTTAACAAAATTTGTTGATTCGAGTAAACGTAAATACTTGTTTACCGCAGATGCAGGAATTGATTCTTTTGAATCAGCAGAAAGTAATGGTTATGATATAAGAGACCTACATATTTGCCAATTACCGCATCATGGGAGTAGAAGAAATGTTAGTACAAATTGGATTGGTAATTTTAACCCTAATCAATTCTGGGTTTCTGCAAATGGAAGTAAAAAACATCCTAGAAAGGCAGTTATTAGTTGTATAAAGAAAAACTTACCAAATTGTAAGACATATAGTACTCATAAATCAGGAACGCTAAATATTAAATCTAAACCAGATCTTTTTCCTTTTAGAAATTGGATTTCAGCAGATGCTTTATAAGAAATCCTTGATATTAACAACAATTTAGAGGATAAAATAAAAGCAACTTTGCATTGAAAAAATAATGTATAAATAAAAGTTAAATAGAAACTAAAACCGAAACTTTTTTCGGTTTTCTTTTTTTTCAGCCTGTTGTTTTTTGGCATCCAATCGTTTGGCAATCGCAGCTTTTTTAGGTTTGGTAGCTTTGCGTACTTTAGGTATTACCAAGGCTTGTGCTAAGAGGTTAAAAAAGCGTTCGGTAACCAATTCTTTGTTGCGGTGTTGTGAGCGGCTTTCTTGTGAGCTTAGTATGAGTGTGTTTTCTTTAGAGAGTCTGTTAGCTAAGTTTTTAAGGAGTAGTGCTTTTTCTTTGTCCGAGAGTCCTAAAGAGTCTTCAATAGTAAAACTTAATTCTACTTTAGAGGATACTTTGTTTACGTGCTGTCCGCCCGCACCAGAGCTTCGTACGGCTTTAAAGTTGAGTTCTTTTAAAAGTTGTTCTTTATTCATAGTGTTTGTGAATGTCTCAAATATAGGGAATCTATTGTTGTTTGTAAAGGTTCCTTAATAATAGAAGTAACTCTTATTGGTGAGAGTTGGGAACTTTAAAGGGTATTCGTAACTAGAATTAAGCAGATTTCTCGCTATCGCTCGAAATCACAAAATGTACGTCATTTCGAACTGTAGTGGAACGGAAGTGAGAAACCGTAAGGTTCAGCGAAGCTAAATCTTTTAGTTGGGTGTTGGGAGTTTTAAAGGGTAATAGTTACTCTTATTAATGAGATTCCTCCTCCTTCGTCGTTCGGAATGACGTTCAGGTTGTTTATATCATATCATAACAATTAATAACTGTCATTTCGAACTGTAGTGGAACGGAAGAGAGAAATCTTTTAGTTGAATGTTAGGAGTTTTCAAGAGTGTTTGAAACTAGAATTAAGCAGATTTCTCCCGCTGGTCGAAATGACGAATAGTAATGACGGGATGTTTTTGAGTTTCGTCATAACGAGGAGTGCTAACGACGTGGTTATCTTTTTGTCGACAAGCAGATTGCTTCGTTTCACTCGCAATGACGGAACTTGTCATTTCGAAGGAGGTTGCGACTGAGAAACCGCAAGGTTCAGCGGAGTTAAATTTTATGGTTGGGTGTTGGGAGTTTTAAAGGGTAGTAGTTACTCTTATTGATGGGATTCCTCCTCCTTCGTCGTTCGGAATGACGTTCAGGTTGTTTATTTCATATTATAATAATTAAAAGCTGTCATTTCGAAGGAGTTTGCGACTGAGAAATCTCAAAGTCGAGTGTTGGGAATTTTAAAGGGTATTCGTAACTAGAATTAAGCAGATTTCTCGCTATCACTCGAAATGACAAAACGTACGTCATTTCGAACTGTAATGGAACGGAAGAGAGAAATCTTTTAGTTGAGAGTTAGGAGTTTTAAAGGGTATTCGTAACTAAAATTAAGCAGATTTCTCGCTATCGCTCGAAATGACATGAAATAAGGAATGACGTTTAGCAATGCTTACATATCGTAATTAGGTGTGTCGGGTGATTGGTGCATAAAATGCATGTCTAAATCGGTAAGGGTGTCGGAAAAAGAGTATAAGTTTTCTTTTTTTGTGAGTAATTCATCAATAACTGCTACTGCTTTTTTTAAACGGGTTTCTTTGTCTCCTTTTAACAATACATATGGACGGTTGTATTTTTTCAACGCATTTTCAAAGGCTTTAAACATTTCCAAACGTTGCTCGGGTCTGTCGCGTAAATCATCGGCTTCCCAAGGCGTATCGATATAGGTTAAAAAATAAATATCGTAAGTGTTTTCAATGGCAGCCTCATCTAATTTCGGATCTACGAATCCGCCATAATACTCTTCAGAATATACTTTGGTTTCTAACAAATCGGTATCACAGATGAGTACTTTATCCGCTTTTTTAGCCAATTCATTTTCCAAGCCCATTTGTCCTTCAGCAATCGGAATTAAATCGTGTTGTTCACAAGTTTTACGTTCGTTGTTCCACTTGTCTTGCAAGTATTCACGCGCAAATTCGGGAGCCCAAACAGTATTGTAATGACGTGCTAACTGACCAGAAAGTGTTGTTTTTCCTGTGCTTTCAGGTCCAAATAATACCACCTTTACAAGGTTGATGGGTTGTTGTTTAAGTGCTTTTTCCATGCTAAATATCCTGCAATTGCTATAAAGGTAAATAATAAATATTGAAAACTAGTAAAGGTAAATCCTTTGTAAAAGTACAGTGGAACGGAGATAATATCGCCAATAATCCAATAAATCCAGTTTTCTATTTTTCGTTTTGCCATCAGCCACATTCCTACAAAGAAAATGGCAGTAGTAACGGTGTCTACATAAGCTGTCCAGCTCGTCCATTTATCAAAAACGGTATAAACAGCATAGACGAAAACTAAGGTAGCTACAAATATGGCTATGCTTTGTTTTTTTTCTTTAGATGTTGTTCTAGAGATAGGAGTTACATGTGTGGCGTCTACTTTTCGTGTCCAGATATACCAACCGTATACACTCATAATAAAGTAGTACCCGTTAATCATCATATCGCCCAATAATTCCCATTTTAATAGGAGGTATACAAAAATAGCGGTGCTTATCATCCCCGTAGGGAATACCCAAATTTTATTCTGTTTTGAATACCAAACGGATAAAAACCCAAAGATAACAGCGATAATTTCTAGCCAAACATGGATAGGATTGTAATCAGCATACTGCCCAAAAAGGAAATCAAAAAGTTGGCTCATAATCGCTACGATCGGTTTTTACGATTTTCATAAATAGCAATCCGTTGTCAATTAATTCAAAAGTATTTTTTAATTCAGAAGTAACTAAACTCATCACGGTATCATAATCACCATACACTTGCGTACTTAACGGATTTTCTAATACGGTTAAACCTGAGGCTCTTAATTTTTTGATGAAATTGATAATTGGTTCTTCAAATTCGTTCTGAAGCGGACTTAAGGTTAGTTCTACGGATATTTTCATGGTTGTTCCTAATTAGAAAGTTGCAAAGTTACTAAAGTTAAGTTGTTGTTGTATGGGAAAGGTTTTGGGAGTTTTTCAAAGTTTCAAAGATGCAAAGTTTTGTAGTGGCAAAGTTCAAAGTTTTGGAGTGGTAGAGTTTCAAAGATGCAGAGTCGTGGAGTTACAGAGTTTTTTAGTTTCAAAGTTTTTAGAGATGCAGAGTTTCAAAGATGCAGAGCTTCAAAGTTTCATAGTAGCAAAGTTTTTGGGTTGTAGAGGTTATGGAGTAGGAGAGTGTGATACGTTTTTTAACAAGCGCATACGCAGGTGAATCCTTCCATTTCTAAAAAGTGGATGTCGTATTCTGAGGTTTGTCCTTCGTATAAAATTTTTCCAGTGGTTTGATTGGTGTCAAAAGAGAAATCTTCAATATAAATGTTTTCTAAGAAGAGCAATTTTTTCTTTCCGTAGATTTTATACAAACTTTCTTTGGCGCCCCAAACAATGGTAAGTTTGCTAACTAGCGCATCGTGGTTGGCAATAGATTTGTATTCTTCTATAGGAGTAAATTTGTGTGCAATTTTTACAATTTTATCGCGCTGCATTTCAATATCTATCCCCACAGGTTGTGTATCGGAAATAATAATTGCCGAAAAGGTAAATGAATGGGTGATTGAAATGAATTTGCCGTCTTTTAAGTGTGGTTTTCCGTAGCCATCGTACAGTAAATCATCATCGGTATACCCAACTTCTTTTAGTAAGTGACGTACGCTCATAAAGCCTCTTTGGTGTAAATCGGACTTCATGCCGTTTACTCTTTGTTGATTTCCTTTTGTTAAAGAAACGCCGTTAGAAAGTTGTTCAAAAGATTCTTCAATCTTCCAAATCAATGCTTTAGCATGGTTGTTTACCGTTAATGTTTTGTAAAGAGGCATATTTTAGAAAGTTATTTCGTAATTTTGCGACTCAAATTTAAGATACATAAATATACAAAAATATGAGCACAAAAACCGCAACATATGTTCCTTACAAAGTTAAAGATATTTCTTTAGCTGATTGGGGAAGAAAAGAGATTGAATTGGCAGAAGCTGAAATGCCAGGGTTAATGAGTTTACGAGAAGAGTATAAAGATGAGCAACCTTTAAAGGGTGCAAGAATTGCAGGATGTTTACACATGACGATTCAAACTGCGGTTTTAATTGAAACGTTACAAGCTTTAGGTGCTGAGGTTACTTGGAGTTCTTGTAATATCTTCTCTACGCAAGATCAAGCTGCTGCTGCTATTGCTGCTGCTGGAACTCCAGTATATGCTTGGAAAGGTATGAACGAGGAAGAGTTTGATTGGTGTATTGAACAAACATTATTCTTTGGTGAAGATAAGAAGCCATTAAACATGATTTTAGATGATGGTGGAGATTTAACGAATATGGTTTTAGATAAATATCCTGAATTAGCTTCTGGAATTAAAGGTTTATCTGAAGAAACAACTACTGGTGTTCACCGTTTATACGAGCGTATGAAAAACGGAACGTTACCAATGCCTGCGATTAACGTAAATGACTCGGTTACTAAATCGAAGTTTGACAATAAGTACGGATGTAAAGAATCTGCAGTTGATGCGATTCGTCGTGCTACTGATGTAATGTTAGCTGGTAAAAGAGTAGTGGTTTGTGGTTATGGTGATGTTGGTAAAGGTACTGCGGCATCTTTCCGTGGAGCTGGTTCTATCGTTACTGTTACAGAAATTGACCCTATTTGTGCGTTACAAGCGGCAATGGACGGTTTTGAAGTGAAGAAATTAGAAACTGTTGTTGGAAAGGCGGATATCGTAATTACTACTACAGGTAACAAAGATATCGTTCGTTCTGAGCACTTCGAAGCAATGAAAGATAAGACTATCGTTTGTAATATTGGTCACTTTGATAACGAAATCCAAATGGGTTGGTTAAACGAAACATACGGTGATACTAAGGTTGAAATTAAACCTCAGGTTGATAAGTATACTGTTAAAGGAAATGATATTATTGTATTAGCTGAAGGACGTTTAGTGAACTTAGGTTGTGCTACTGGTCACCCAAGTTTTGTAATGTCTAACTCATTTACAAACCAAACGTTAGCGCAAATCGAGTTATGGAAAAATTCTGATGCATATAAAAACGAGGTGTATATGTTACCGAAACACTTAGATGAAAAAGTAGCAAAATTACACTTAGCTAAGATTGGTGTTGAGTTAACTGAGTTACGTGAAGACCAAGCGAAATATATTGGTGTAACTGTTGAAGGTCCATACAAACCAGAACACTATAGATACTAGATTCTTAGAATCAAAACATAAAAAATCCCGCAACTTAGTTGCGGGATTTTTTTATACTGTTTATAAAAGTTTTATTCAGTAGGAATACGCTCATCAATCATTTTTAATGGCATACCTTCCATTAAATCGATTAAGTCTAAAATGTCTCTTACTTTTTCTTCTTCTTCGGCTTGTTCTGTTACAAACCATTGTAAAAAGATTTCAGAAGTAAAATCACTTACTTTTCTTGCAGTTTTAAATACGTGGTGAATAGATTTAGTTACTTCTATTTCGGCATCTAAAGAAGCTTCAAAAATAGCTCGTAAGCTTTCAAATTCGTGAGCAACTTCTGTAGCTATAGGTGACATTGCACTACCGCCATTATCGTTAACGAATTTGAAAATCTTCATCATGTGCTCCCTTTCTTCTTCAGCTTGCTTATAAAAGTATGCTGCGCTATTTCTAAGTTCTCTTTGGTCGCACCATGATGCCATGGCTAAATATTTAGAAGAAGCTTGTTGCTCCATCGTTATTTGGTGGTTTAGCAAATCAACTACTTCCACATCTAAAATCATGTCTCTTCTTATTGCTGTTTCCATAATATTTTGTTTAGTTTTAATACTATAAAGATACAGATTATAAGGCTCTAAAAAGAATAGAGGGGCTAATTTAAAGCTAGTCTTAGTAAAGACTTTTCTGCTTAAATACTGATAAAAGAAGTTCTCGTAACTCTATGAGTTGAGGTACATCTAAGAATAATAGGTGTTTGTTGTCTGCTGCAAAAAGGAGCACGAAGTTATCACCGTCGATAATCGTTTCTAAAGATTCATAAGAAGCGTATTCTAGTACTTTTTTTCTGAAGGTTAATAGTTGGCAGAAAGTAAAGTCTATTACTTTATAGCCTAAATCTAGTTGGTAACAGTTTCTGCCACCATAAGAAATTTTAAATGATAATTCTTCTACAAAAAAATTCATTCGGCAAATATAATTATTTTTAATGAATCTAAAGAAGAATAATTTGAGCAATAAAAAAGCCCACTAATTAGTGGGCTTTTTTATTATAAACGTCTTTTAAGACTAAATATTCAATGACTCGAATAATTCAACTAATTTAGGATTAGAAGGTCTTGGAGCATTAGAATCTATAATCTTTCCTTCTGGATCTAATAAAATAAATCTTGGAATTCCTGATACTTTATATGCATCCATAAAAGCTTTATCTTCTTTTGCATATAATTGAACTCCTGATAATTCTTTATCAACAATCATTTTTTTCCAAGTCTCATAGTCTTTTTGTCTGTCAACAGAAATACTTACAAACTCAATATTTTTATTGTGGTATTTTTCTTCAACTTTCTTTAAGAAAGGAATTTCGTTTTTACATGGTTGACACCAAGTAGCCCATAAGTCGATATAAACATACTTACCTTTTAAATCATCTAAAGAAGTAGTACCTCCAGCATTATTTTCATAATCAACAAACTTAGGAGAATCAGCACCTTTAGCTAAGTTTTTAGCAATATATTGCTTATCGTTGTACATTTTAGTTAAGTACTTTTCTAAACCAGCAATACTTTGTTTTTGATTTGCCACGAAAGTAGAATCTAATGTAGCTCCTTCAAATCTCTTGTTAAAATCATCAACAAAATTTGAAACTTTAGATCTAAAGTCTAACTCTGGTAAATCCATTAACTCTTTATCTCCAAATAATTTTTCTTGATTTAAAGAAGATTGAGCTAAGAAAGCACTTTCTTCAGAACCAACACCCGTATAAGTTATAGTTTCATCAAATTCTTGAGCGTCAAGGGTCATGTTAATGTCTGCTCCATTTTTTAAGTATAAAGTAGCATATTCTTTACCATCAAAAAGTCTGTAGAAACCATCTTTTATATTCATGGTATCTTTAAAAGTTCCGTCCTCACCAACTTTAATTACTTTGTTGAATTTAAATTGAGGGTTAGAAATAGTAACAGTTTCAGAGTTTTTGTTAGTAATTTTTCCAGAAAAAGTAACATAATCTTTTTGTTCCTTTTTACATGAAATTAAGGCAATAGAAAATGCCAATAAGTAAACTAGTTTTTTCATTAGGGTGTGTTTAATTTTGCTATCCAGCGTTATAATAATCGTCTAAATTAGTGATTTTAAATGAAAGCGCAATTTTTTAACATTTCCCTAACTGTTTAAAAGTTGTATACTTGCTTGAATTCTAGCTTTATAATTATCCTAACCAACCTTCACGATCCAAGCTTCTATATTGAATAGCTTCAGTAATATGTTCGGATTGTATGTTTTCGGAAGAAGCTAAATCAGCAATGGTGCGAGATACCTTTAAAATTCTATCATAAGCTCTAGCTGATAGGTTTAACTTTTCCATGGCTATTTTTAATAAGTTTTTACTTTCTTCTGATAGCTTACAAAATTCACGAATTTGCTTTACATTCATTTGGGCATTATAATGAATGTTTTCGAAGTCTTTAAATCTAGTTGTTTGTATTTCACGAGCAAGAGTAACTCGTTTTCTAATGTCTACGCTACTTTCTCCTTTTCGTTCATCTGATAGCTTATCAAACGGTACTGGAGTTACTTCAATGTGAATATCAATTCTATCTAATAAAGGTCCAGAGATTTTACTTAAATAACGTTGCATTTCTGCAGGTGAGGAGGTAACAGGTGAGTCGGGATTATTGAAATATCCAGAAGGACTTGGGTTCATACTTGCTACTAACATAAAACTACTGGGGTAGTTTACTGTAAAACGAGCACGGGATATCGTAACTTCTCTGTCTTCTAGTGGTTGGCGCATCACTTCTAAAACTGTACGTTTAAATTCGGGAAGTTCATCTAAAAAAAGGACTCCGTTATGCGCTAAAGAGATTTCTCCAGGTTGAGGATATTGTCCACCTCCTACAAGTGCAACATCAGATATTGTGTGGTGAGGAGAACGAAAGGGACGTTGATACATTAAACCAGTATTCTTTACTTTTCCTACTACAGAATGTATTTTGGTGGTTTCTAAAGCTTCGTGCAAAGTCATAGGAGGTAGAATGGAAGGCAAACGTTTTGCTAACATTGTTTTACCCGCTCCTGGAGGTCCTATAAGAATAATATTATGTCCACCAGCTGCAGCAATTTCCATACAACGTTTTATGGATTCTTGTCCTTTTACATCAGCGAAATCAAACTCTGGAAAATCGATATGTTTGTAAAATTCAGCACGAGTATCAACGGTTGTAGGTTCAATTAGTTGATTACCATCAAAATGATTGATAACTTCCATAATATTGTCTACTCCTAGAACATTTAAGTCGTTAACAATTGCAGCTTCTTTAGCATTTTCCTTAGGAAGGATGAAATGTTTAAAACCTTCTTCACGTGCTTTAATAGCAATAGGTAAGGCTCCTTTTATGGGTTGTAAACTTCCATCAAGAGAAAGTTCTCCCATAATGATGTATTCGTCAATGTATTCTGATTTTATTTGATTTGAGGCAGCTAAAATTCCTACAGCTAAGGTTAAATCATATGCAGCACCTTCTTTACGAATATCAGCAGGTGCCATGTTAATAATGATTTTCTTTCCAGGGAGTTTGTAACTGTTATTGGCTAAGGCGGCAGAAATTCGATAAGAACTTTCACTTACAGCTTTATCGGGTAATCCAACTAAATGATATCCTATACCTTTATCAATATTAACTTCAACGGTGATTGTGGTTGCTTCAATACCAAAAACGGCACTTCCATAGACTTTTACTAGCATATTTTTCTCTTTTCGTTAAAGATAGAGAAAAAAATAAAATTTACTGTAATCGCATTTGTTGTGGATTCCAACGAGTTGGATCATTCTTTTTTAAGAAGCCTTTTAAAAGATTGTTGTTTTGATAATCGGTATAATCATCATAAATTAATGATGTTGGTTTTTTACTTAGCTTATTGAATGGAAGAGAAAAAGAATTGTTATCAATATCTTCTTGACTCACAATAAAGAATGAAAATCCTGTTAAATCTAGATTTTTATTTATTGTTGATGAATCAAAAAAAGTAGTCTCTATTTTAGAAAAGGTATAAATACTTTTAGGTGCTTTTTCTTTTTTATCAACTTCTTGGGCTGTACTAGAAAATATCACAGCTATTAAAAAAAGGGTAGTAATGCTATTTTTCATAAAGTTAGATTTATAAAAAAAATAGTACCAAGAATTATGCCTTTTTTGATTTAGGAAAAATGTACTTGTACATTTTACGAATACCAATAAATATTAAAACGACTAAAATAATAGCAACTACAGGTAAAAAAATAGAAAAGGCAGACATAACTACTGAGGTGCCTGTTTCTACAGTTGAAATAACTGGATTGGCTACTCCACCAGTTGTTGCTGTAGAAGTAAGCCGAGTAGAAGCGGCAGTACCTTTTATAGCTGATGCTGTTCCTCCACCAGCAATAATTGCTAAAGCCCAAGTAATAACGGGCGATAAATCTGCTACGGTTGAAACCATAACTGCTGTACCTGCTATTGCAGCAAGTGGAACTGCTATGGTATCAAGTAAATTATCAAACCAAGGAATATAATAAGCAAATATTTCTAATATGGTAGCTACCCCTAAGGTTATAATAGCAGGAGTACTTGCTGTCCAAATCCAGTTTTCGTTTAATGGAATTATATTATAATATCCAGCTAAACTTAATGCAAACAGAGGTAAAAAGACTCTAAACCCAACTGAAGCAGCTAAGCCAATTCCTAAAAATATGCTGATAATAGTTTCTGGTGTCATATATTTTTTATTGAAAGATATAAAAAAAGCCTCTTTTTTAAAAAAGAGGCTTTTAAATATATAGTTCTAATACTAAAATTAGTTAGAGTTAAATCTGTCTAAACCAGTTTTTAACCAATTGTAGTAAGTCGTATGATCTGTATATTGTTGAGGTGAGTTTAATACCTCTAATTCTGGACTCATTAATACATAGAATGGTTGAGAAGCTGTTTTAAAGTTAGCAGCTTGTAAAGTTGCCCACTTATCACCATAAGTTCTAATTCTTTTTACTTTTCCATTTGATTTGATAAAGTCGAATTGCTCTTCTTCTGGTAACATTCTTTGGTGGTCATCTACATATAATGAAATTAATACATAATCGTCATTAATTAAAGAGTAGATGTTTGGTTGACTCCAAATATTCTCTTCCATTTTACGACAGTTAACACATGCCCATCCTGTAAAGTCTAATAGCACTGGCTTATTAACTGATTTAGCGTAAGCAATACCTTCATCAAAATCTTTAAAACAGTTTAAGTTAAGAGGACAGTGATTGTCTTTTTGATAGATACTATGGAATTTAGGTGGAGCAAATCCACTTAATAATTCATTTTGGTTCCAAGCTGGTTTCTCCATAACTCCTGGGGCTAAATACACAGCTAATCCTAATGCACCAATTCCTATTAAAACTCTAAAAAGAGTCATTTTTCCATATTTTTTACCGATAAATCCAAATAGATAAAGTGCTAATAAAAATGCAATTAAAGCCCATATACCGATAAAGATTTCTCTTTTTAATAATCCCCAGTGACCTACTAAGTCAGCATTTGATAAGAATTTGAAAGCAAAAGCTAATTCAATAAATCCTAAAACAACTTTAACAGTGTTTAACCATCCACCAGATTTTGGTAATGTGTTTAACCAGTTAGGGAACATTGCAAATAAAGCAAAAGGTAATGCTAAAGCTAATCCAAAACCTACCATACCTACTGATAATTGCATAGCACCACCGCTTAATGATCCTGCTAATAATGATCCTAAAATTGGTCCTGTACAAGAGAATGATACGATAGCTAAAGTTAATGCCATGAAGAAAATTCCGATTACTCCTCCAATATTAGAAGCGCTATCTGCTTTATTACTCCAAGAGCTAGGTAATGTTAATTCGTAAAAACCGAAGAAAGAACCTGCAAAGAATATTAGAATAACAAAGAAGAATAAGTTTAACCAAATGTTAGTTGAAATACTATTTAATATTTCAGGGTCTAATGTATCTAAGAAGTGGAAAGGTAAACTTATTAACCCATAAATTAATACGATAAAGAAACCATATAAAACAGCACTACCAACACCTTTTCCTTTTTTCTCTGTACGTTTTGTGAAAAAAGATACAGTTAAAGGCACCATTGGGAATACACATGGAGTTAAAAAAGCTAATAATCCACCAACAAAACCTAACAAGAAAATGTTTAATAAGGTGTCATTTTCTTCTTCACCAGAACTTGACTCAGTTGAACTTTTTAATAAAACTGTGTTTTTTAAGTCTAAGTTTAAAGTTTGAGATAACTCTTTACTTTTATCATCAACTTCAGCAACAGTTTGTTCTACTTTTTCACCTGATAATGAAAATGTGAAATCTTCATCAAAAGGTAAACAGTATTCTTTACATACTTGTGCGTCTAAGTTTAATGTAACTTTTGTTAATGTAGAATCAGAAACAGTAATTCGTTGTACTATTTTACCTTCTTCAACAAAAAAGATTTCATCTTTTCCCCAGATTTCACTAAACTGAGTTTCTGTTTCACTTTCCTTGGCTTTACCATTTAAGGTATATCCAGATTGTCCTTCTGCTGGTGTAATTGTCATAGGTAGTGACGCATCTTCTGGGTTATACTGAGAGTATAAATGCCAGTCTTCAGCAATTAACACGTCAAAAATTAAGTCGTACTCAGTATCAGAGATCTTCTCTACTTTAGGAGTAACAACTACGGGGTTATCATCAGATTGAGAATAAACCGCTAAACCTATGAATAATAAAAATAGAGTAAAGAATTTTTTCATTCTATTGTAGTTTGATGGGGTTAATTAAATACTAATTTTTAATAGTTTGGTTGTTTTTTCTGTCGGTAAAAAGCGTCTGTCTTGCCGTTTTCCTACTATCCAAATAATCTCATTTTTACTGGAACAGAGTAACCAAACTTTATTTTTGTTTACAATTGATATCTTTTCGTCTTTAAAATACTTACTAACTTTTTTACGTCCTAACATTCCTTTAGGATAAAAAAAGTCACCGGACTTCCACCGTCTAAGTTTTAGGGGGAAACTAAGTAGTTCGTCATCAACGTAAATACTTTTATTATCAGTATTAGTTTTTTCTTGAACCCTTTTTAGTAGCAGCTTGATAGGTGCTGTAATTTCTTTGTTTTCCTCCCTTATAATGAAATGTTCCTCTTCAAAAGAGGTCTTTTCATTAGTGCGTAAAAGTAATAAAAAATCTCTGTCTTTCAACAAAGTATAAAATTTTGTTAAAATACGTTTACCTGATTGTGCATAAATCAAGTTGTAAACATCGTCCCATTCCGTGAATTTATAAGGCTTTAACAGCTGGTAAAGGTATGCTTTCGGGTTCGATAACTTTAACAGTTTTATAATGCTTATTTTTAATAAATCTCCTTCTTTTGAGACGATTTGATGGGTGATTTCTTCTATTTTATCATTAACAATTTGTTGAGATTCTTTTAAATGACCAATCGTTTTATTAAAATTATTTAAGATATTGGGATTCAGCTCTTTTAGTATTGGTGTTATTTGGTGACGAATCTTATTCCTCAAATATTTTATCTCAGCATTGCTTTTATCTTCACGCCACTTAATATTGTTGTTTTCGGCAAATGTTAGAATCTCTTCACGAGAAAAAGGAAGTAAAGGTCGGACGATATTTCCATTAATTGAAGGTATTCCAGTCAAACCTTCTAATCCCGTGCCACGAGAAAGGTTAATTAGAAAAGTCTCCAAATTATCGTCAGCATGATGGGCTGTTAATATATAATCAAAATTGTTTTCTTTACTTAGGGTGTCAAACCAGCTGTAACGTAAATCTCTTGCTGCTAGTTGTGTTGATAATTTATTCTTAATAGCATATTCATTCGTGTTAAAGTGTGTTGTAAATGTTTGGATATTTAAGCTTTCTCCTAACTCTTTAACAAATACTTCGTCTAAGTCACTTTCTTTTTCTCTTAATTGGAAATTACAATGCGCTAATGAAATATTAAAACGCAGTTGATGTAAAAGGTGTGTTAGTACAACACTATCAACTCCTCCAGAAATAGCTACGAGTAATTTTTTCTCTTTTAAAAAGGGAAATTGTTCGTCAATATGTTTTGCTAATTTTTGGAGCATTTAGATGAATAATTATTGTAATTGAGTGTTTAACCAGTTTATAACATCTTGTAACATTTCTTCTTTACATAAGTCATTTTGTAACTCATGATATCCGCCTTCATATAATTTTATACTGGCTTTAGGTGCATTATTAGCAAAAGCTTCCGTGCCTTTATAATCAATAATTTTATCTCCTGTACCGTGTAAAAGTAACATTGGTGTTTTTAGAGAGGAAGCATTTTTTATAGCCCATTCACCAGCATCAATAAAAGATAAAGAGAAATTAGGGCTAACTTTATCATGTACTAAAGGGTCATTGCTATATTTTTCAACTTCAACAGGATCACGAGATATATCACTTGCATCTAATTCATTACCTAAAGTAATTGAAGGTGCGATTTTTTGCATAAGCTTTCCTAATGATAATTTCCATGCAGGTGGTTCAAATGCTAATCGTAAAAAAGGACTTGTAGCTATAATTCCTTTTAGATGATGTTCTTTTCTAAGAGTATAATTAATTACAGTATTACCACCCATAGAGTGTCCATATAAAAAGGTAGGTTTGTCGCCAAAAACTTCTTTAGCTTTATCAATTAATTTAGTAACGCTTTTTAATACATAATCGTAACCTGGATTGTGTCCTCTTTTTCCTGTTGTCTTACCGTGGCCGAAGTGATCAAAAGCAATTACTCCAAAATTATTATCTGTTAGCTTTTTCGCTACATGTTCATATCTACCAGAGTGCTCTCCCATTCCATGGATAATCACTACCACAGCTTTTAGGCTTTCAGGTTTCCAGTATTGACCAAAAAACTCAGTTTTTTGAAAATTGAATGTAAATGTATGGTGTGTCATCTAGTCTCTAGTAATGTTTCCATCTTCTAAAATATTAAAAATAATAGTAGAAGGAGAGTCAGAAATATATTCTACTAATTCAATGCTATTTTTATTAAGAGTAGAAGTGGTTTTTAACATTCCATCCGCTATTTCATCATAAGCCAATACTTGACTGTTGATTATATTGAATTGCTTATCGTAAGTTACTAACATAGAGATTAACTCAGTATTATTTGGATAGAAATAATATACTACAGATTGAAAGTTTTCTGATATTTTAGGAAGGTAAGAAACACCAATCTTAGCATTTTTTCCATTTAATTGCTCTTCAAAAATTGAAGGAAGTTTTAAAAGTTCTTGTTGCGATTTGGTTAATAATTTACCTTCTACATGATTGCTAAAGTTTGTGCTATCAACTAAAGGAACATTTTTAGTAGGATAATCGTTTAAAAATGAATACTTGTTTGCTTTACAAGATGTCATTGATGCAATAACAGCAACGAAAAGTATAATTTTAAATGTGTTTTTCATCTCTTTATTTTTGTAATAGTTTTTTGATTAGAAATATTTATTCTGAGTATTTGTTATAAATATAGTTAACTTTTGTTAGTATTCGTTAAAACATATTTCATAGCCTTGGCTTTGAGTAAGCATTCTTCATACTCTTTTTCTGGAGTAGATTTAGCTGTAATAGCACCACCAACTGAGTATGAAACGTATTTATTTTCTACATTGTATAAAATACTTCGGATAACTACGTTAAAATCGAAGTCGCCATTTGGAGTAAAATAGCCAACGGTTCCAGAGTATAAACCGCGTTTGGTTTCTTCTAATTCTTCAATGATTTTCATGGCTGAAATTTTGGGAGCTCCGGTCATGCTTCCCATGGGGAAGGTGTCTTTGATTACATCAACTGGGTGTGTAGTGTTTTCAATTTCTGAAACTACAGTAGAAATCATTTGGTGTACTTGCTTAAAAGAGTATACTTTGCATAGTTCTTCTACCTGAACACTTCCTTTTTTGGCTGTTCTTGATAAGTCGTTACGGACTAAATCTACAATCATAATATTTTCTGATCGTTCTTTTTCGTCACGAGCTAAATCAAAAGCAATTTTCTCGTCTTCAATAGGATTGATAAGTCGTTTTGCAGTTCCTTTTATAGGTTGAGAAATAATTTTAGAAGCTTCTTTTCTGATATATCGTTCTGGAGTAGCAGAAAGCAAGTAATGATTGTCATTTCTAAAAAAAGTAGCAAATGGAGGTTCTGATATTTTGTTTAACTGTGTATATACTTTATATGGATTTATAATTGTGTCTTCTGCATAGAATTCTTGACAAAAGTTAGCTTCATAAATATCTCCTCTGTGGATATGCTCCAGTACTTTTTCTACTTTTTGATGGTATTCATCTTTATGAATACGGAGTTTTATTTTTACTTCATCTGTTTCCTCTTGTTCATGATTTTGAATAATAGGATTGGTTTCAATAATGTCTTCAAAATCTTCTTCTAACTCATCATCAATCATTTGTAAATAGTGAAATTCAACTGTATTTCCTTTGATGAAAATTAATTTTTGAGGTTGAAAAAAATATAAATCAGGAAAATGAAGCCCGTCAAAATTATTAGAAATTAGTCTTTCAGTGTCATTTTTAACATCATAACTAATGTAGCCAAATATGTAATCTTTTGTGAAAGATTGGTATTCTTTAAGTTTATCAAAAGCATTATGATAATCTGTTTTAATAGAAGTAAATTCTTCTACAGCTAAAGCGCAATCAAAAGAGCTATATTGCTGCTCGTAATTGTTAGAATCTAGCCAAATAGCTGTTTCAAATTGTTTAGCCCAAACAAACAGTTTTTGTTTGAAGAGCTCAGGGGTGTCTATAGAAAAAATACGGACGGTTCTTGACATCGCCACAAAAATAAGAAACCCGATAGAAATACTGCTATCGGGTTTGAGTTTTATACGAATTTGAGGGCTATTCTTATTAATTAAGAGCTAACTCTTTCCAGTAATCACTATAAAAATTTGAGGTTTCTAATAATTGCTCATGATTTCCTTTTATGGTGGTTTCCCCTTTTTCTAATACATATATAGTGTCGGCATATTTTTTTAGAGTTTCTAAACGGTGGGAAATAAACAGCACGCCGATTTGCTCTTTCAATTTAGCAACTAATTCGATACTAAATTTTTCAGTTTTTCTGTCCATAGCAGCAGTGGCCTCGTCTAAAATTAGTAGCTGTGGTTTTTTATATAAAACGCGTGCTAGGGCTATGATTTGTTTTTGTCCTCCTGATAAATTCACTCCTTCTTCTCCTAGTATAGTGGCGTACCCTTGCGGAAATTCTTTAATGAATTCTTCAAAACCGTGTTCTTGACAAAATTGTATAACGTTTTCTGGTTTTTCTTCTTTTCCCAATAAAATATTGTCTAATACATTACCGTTAAAAATAGTGATCTCTTGTGGTACTACTCCTACTAAGTTTCTCCAACTAGTTAGCTTAATGTCGTTAAGAGTTCCTTTTTTATTAACGATTATCGTTCCACTTTCAAAATCGTAGAATTTCTGTAATATCTGTCCCAAGGTGCTTTTACCGCTTCCGCTTTCTCCAACAATTGCTGAGAGTTCTCCTTTTTTTATGGTAAGGTTTACTTTTTTTAGTAGTTGACTTCTGCCTGCAAAACGAAAAGATAGGTTGCTTACTTCTAAAGACTCAAACTTTTGAAGTTTTATATTTCCTTGTTTTTCCTTTTCAATAGAAGTAAACTCAAACATACGGTTAAAGGCTATTTTTGCTTCATTTATAGGAATACTTATCAATGCCAAATTGGTTATTGATGGTAATAGTGAACCTGCAATACCTAAAATTGCCATGAGCTCTCCTAATTGCATTTGTTTATTATACACTTGAAAGGATGTATATGATAGAATAGCCATTAAAAATAAGACTCCTGCAATACCTGAGAGTAATGCTAAGCGTACATTTATTTTGCCTAAATCAACAATTTTATTTTGTAGGTTACCAAATACTAATTGATTTATCTTTTGAAAGAATGATTGCCTATTGTAGTTTTTTATAGTAGCTATGCCTTGCATTGAGCTGATGTAGTTGCTTTCATTTAAAGCATAACTTTGCATGACTTCTTTTTGTGATTTGATAATTTTATGATTGAATCGGTATATTATGAAAAAGTAAATAGGCAAACTAACCAAGGCGATAATACCTACTTTCCATGAGTAGAAAAATAAAAAACCAAATGATACTAATACAACTAAAGCATCAATAACTACATTGGTGGCTAAGAATTTAATTACTTTTTGCACTCTGTTTGTATCGTTTAGTCTAGCTACTAATTCTCCTATTTTACGGGTATCAAAAAAAGGTTTTGGTAAATGGAGTAAAGAGGTGTAAAAAGAGTCAATTATTCGGTTGTTAAAGTCTTTTGATTGTCGTATTAATAACAATTCTCTTAAGGTAGTAAAGCCAACTCTTACTAGTAACAAAAAGGTTAGAAGCCCAATGCCTGATATTAATTTTTTGGTGTTTTGTGATGGTAAAATATCATCGATTAGTTTTTGAGAAAAAACTGACATTGCCATTCCTAATACGGCAATTCCTACTCCTAGTACGATACTTATGGTGAGTAACTGTTTGTCTTCTTGTAATAGTTGTAAAAACCATTGTTTTTTTGATTTTTTTGTTTCTTCTGCTTTTATAAATTTTTCGTTAGGGCTTAGGGTTAAGCAGGTTTTAGAAACCCATATTTTTTCTAGTTCTTCTTTAGTAAGGGTTGAAATTCCTTTTCCTGGGTCGCCTATGATGAACTGGTTGTTTTTAAACCCATAACAAACCACGTAGTGTTGTAATTTGTTTTCTAGAAGTACGTGTAGTATTAATGGGGCATCATGATCTATCAATGCTTGTATGTCTGCTTCGTTACCTTGTGCTGTAAAACCTATTTGGTTGGCAGTTTCGTATAGCCCTAATAAGGTAGTTCCTTGGCGTGTTGCACCGCTTAATTCTCTTAATTTTTCTAAAGAGTTTACACCTCCATAATATTGAATTAACGACAATAAACATGCTACTCCACAATCAGATTGGTCGTGCTGTAATACATGAGTTTTTTTAATATGTTTTTTATTCATAGCTTATTTTCTTTACAATAACTTTATAGTGAATTTAGCTTTAGTTAACCTCACTTTTTCAAAACAACCTTTTCTACTTTATTCAAGATAACTCTTCAGAAAAAAAACTCTTGCTTTATTCTATAAATTTTAAGATTTCATCTACTTTAGTATCTCCTTTAAACTTTTGTAGTAGTTGTTTGTTTTTGTCGTAAACGACAATGTAGGGCATAGAGTTTACATCGAAAATAGTGGCAAACTTAGCCTTGGTATCTTCTAAGAAAGTAACATTTTTTTGATTATCTAACTTATAGCTTTTTGCAAACTGCAATATTTGTTCTTTTTTTTCATAAGAAACAAACACCAATTGCGTGTGTTTAAAATCTTGTAACCGTTCTTGTATTTTGGTAGTTTCTGATTGGCAATACTCGCAATCAGAATTAAAATAGACAAAAATAGTGGGTTTGTTTTGTAAGTTGTTTTGCGTAAAGCTTTCTCCGTTTAGGGTTGTAAAGGAAAAGTTAGGGACGGTTTTAATACGCTCAGCAACTTCTTTTTTATGGTTGAGCTTGGTAGTTATTTTATAGCCTAAAAAAGTAACAATAGCTACCAATACAATTCCTATAATTAATTTGAGTTTTTTCTTCATTATACTATTTTTTACTGAAATTTTTATCATTTCGGTTATACTTAAGGAGCGCTTTTAAATAACCTAGGTTAAGTTTAAGGTTAAAAACATTACTAACCCTAACCAAATGACTAAACCTGTGCCATAACTAGCTGCGGTGATTTCAAAACTTTTCCAATAGTTATTTTTTAGTAGTTTGTGTACTCCATATACCAGTACAAAAAAGTAGGCTATTTCAAATAGATTAATAGTTTGTAGTGGGTAAATTAGCCAAGGCTCCAACTTATTAATATCTAAAAAATTAATGTAGCTCAGAGGATAAAATTGTTGAATGTCTTGTAAGGTATAGTCTGTTTTTATAAATAAAAAGTATAGTAGTTTTACAAAGCCTACTAATATCAATACAAACTCTCCTAACAGGGCTATTCTAAATAGTTGTTTAAATTTTATCTTGTTTTCTGTGTCGTAGAAAAATAAGCCAACGTTTAAGCATAAGGCAACTAAACCTCCTCTTATTAAGATTAAAACAGGGATTATAGCATAACTTATCCATGACCATTTTTCTTGATTTTGAATTATTTGCTCTATTTGTTCTTTAGCAAACTGTTCTGAGTAAAAGCCATATATTAAATCTTCTAAAGAAAGAAATTTATTAGTTAAGTAAGAGACAAAAATGTAGAGTATGATGATTATAAATAATAGTTTCTTTTTCATTTTTGGTCAAAACATTATTATTTATCTACTTTCTTATTATTTATATAATAAACAACAAATAAGCATGTCCCAGCAACGAAGTACGATAAACTATAAAGATAATTAGGTAAATCTAATATTTTTAGAAACCTATTTATAATAATTAAAATAGCAACTATAACAAACGTAAAATATATTTTCATTTTTTTAAATTTTAAAAAAACTTGGGAATTATTTCCCAAGTCATTGGTTTTATTTGTTTTTAGGTGAAAGCTGCAATTCCACACCCAATACCTATAACGCCCAAGCCTACTGCAGCAGCACCACCTGTAATAGTTATTAATCCAGCATAAGCTGCAATTCCCGCTGCACCACCAACAATACTAGTTGATCCACAAAAACCTTCCCAAAAGCCAGCTCCTTGAATGACTTCCATTTGGTTTAACTCTAAAGTTTTCATAATATAAATGATTTAATTATTAACAAAAAACACCTGTTGCCCATAAACTAGCAGCACCACCCAAATATATTGATGCTCCTACACCGACAGGTCCAGAAGCGGCAATTAAAACTCCTGAGACCAACAATCCTGCAGCACCTCCAAACAGAGTGCTACATTCAATTCCTCCTTCTAGATTTTCCATTTGATTTAATTCTAATGTTTTCATAATAACATAATTTTTAATATAAATGCTATTATGAGTAGTATAATTTTAACCATTTGAATAGCATTTAATAATTTAACTTTTCCATGATTTCTTTTTAGTCACTCATAGCTTTATGACCATTCTTGCGCAAAAATATTTTTAGCACCCTTAGGGTAATAATTTTTAGTTTTATTAAGAAGTAATGAAGAATTTTCGGTAATCAGCAATTTCGGTAATCAGCAATTCTTTTTTTTATTTCTTTAGCGGGGCTAATTTAAAAACATATTTGTATAGAGCAAACATTTTTTAAATTTTGTATTGTTTTTTAACATTTAAGTTAGTGTTTTGTTTGTTTTTTAAGTTTTGTTGTTGGGTAATGTGTGGTGTAGGTGGTTTTTATAGGGAAATAAGCATTATTATCCGATAAAAGATAAAAGACCGCTTCGCTGTTAGAACAAAGAAACAAGACTTTTTTATAACTAACTGATATAGTGTAGTTTTAAAAATTAAATTTGATAAAACGTAGCTTAAAAACTGAAAACTATTAGCTTTTTTTAAAGTAAGGTGTTATATGCTAAAACACACCTTAACCCTTTTAAAAGTAGAACTTAAGAAAGTTTTTAAAAAAACTTAATCGGACACTAATAGGGAATAAGAAACCCGACAGCAATACTGCTATCGGGTTTAGGTTTTATATAATTTTGAGGGTTATTCTTTTTTTGAGTTTTCGTACTCTTTAATTTTTTGTTCAACTTCTTCTAAAGTACCTTCAAAAGTTTTTTCTTCAGTTGTTTCTTCACCGTTTTTAATAATTGTAGTAGTAATAGTAGCTTTAGCAGTACCATCGTCACTCTTTTCAATATTTACTTTAACGATGTTTTCTAATTTGTTTTCTGTAGTAAATTCAGCATCAGTAGAAAGTTTTACTTCATGTTTTTCACTATTCTTGTCAATCCAAACTTTAGTGTTTTTTACATCTTCATGTGTATCAGAAGAAGTATGTCCGCCTAATATTGGAGCAATAACTAAACCAACTAAACATGTAAGTTTAATTAAAATATTCATTGATGGTCCAGAGGTATCTTTAAAAGGGTCTCCAACAGTATCACCCGTAACGGCTGCTTTATGAGCATCAGAACCTTTGTAGGTCATCTCTCCGTTGATTTCAACACCTGCTTCAAAAGATTTCTTAGCGTTGTCCCATGCACCACCAGCATTATTTTGAAAAATAGCCCACATAACACCTGATACACAAACACCAGCCATATAACCACCTAAAGGTTCAGGACCAAAAGCTAATCCGATAATAATTGGGGTGATGATGGTTATTAACCCTGGTAAAATCATTTCTTTTAAGGCAGCTTTGGTTGAAATATCTACACATTTTGCATATTCAGGGGTACCAGTTCCTTCCATAATTCCTGGAATTTCTCTAAACTGACGACGAACTTCATGGACCATTTCCATAGCTGCTTTTCCTACTGATTGCATTGCTAATGCTGAAAATATTACAGGAATCATTCCTCCAACAAATAGCATAGCTAATACATCTGCCTTAAAAATATTTATTCCGTCAATTCCTGTAAAAGTTACATAAGCTGCAAACAATGCCAAAGCTGTTAAGGCAGCAGAAGCAATGGCAAAACCTTTACCAACCGCAGCAGTTGTGTTTCCTACAGAATCTAAAATATCAGTACGCTCACGGACATGATCTTCTAATTCACTCATTTCAGCAACTCCACCCGCATTGTCAGCAATAGGTCCGAAAGCATCAATTGCCAATTGCATTGCTGTAGTAGCCATCATCGCTGAAGCTGCTAAAGCAACTCCGTAAAATCCTGCAAAATAATATGAACCATAAATTGCAGCAGCAAATAATAAAACAGATAAGAAAGTAGATTTCATACCTACAGCTAAACCAGCAATAATATTAGTACCAGCTCCTGTAGCACTGTTTTGTACAATAGCTAACACAGGCTTTTTACCTAAACTAGTGTAATACGAAGTTACCATAGAAATAAGAGCACCTACTGCCAAACCGATACAGGCTGCCCAAAATACATTAATGGAAGCTACTTCTTTAAAACCTGCACCGAAGAATTTCATTTGCATTGTTTCAGGAAGCATCCATTTTATTAAGAAAAAACTTGCCGCTAAGGTTAAAATAATAGCAACCCAGTTTCCTGTGTCTAATGCTTTTTGTACTTGAGCTTCTTTAGCTGTGTTATCTTTAATTCCTACCAAAAAAGTTCCAATAATGGAAGCTACAATACCAACTCCAGCAATCACTAACGGAAGTAGTATTGGTCCCATTCCGTTAAATGCATCGGAAAAAGTAGAGTCTATTGACATGTCTCTAATAACATAGTTTCCAAGAACCATGGCTGCTAATACTGTTGCTACGTATGAACCAAATAAATCGGCCCCCATACCAGCAACATCACCAACGTTATCACCAACATTATCTGCAATGGTAGCAGGATTACGAGGGTCGTCTTCTGGGATTCCTGCTTCTACTTTACCTACTAAATCGGCACCTACATCAGCAGCCTTGGTATAAATACCTCCACCAACACGAGCAAATAAAGCAATAGATTCAGCTCCTAGAGAAAAACCAGCTAAAGCTTCTAGTACGACAGTCATTTCATTATAGAAATTTCCATCATCTGTAATAAATTGACCGACGAATATTAGAAAAAATAGACTTAATCCTAAAACAGCTAAACCAGCAACACCAAGTCCCATTACAGTTCCTCCACCAAAAGATACTTTTAGAGCTTGTGGTAAACTGGTTTTTGCAGCCTCAGCTGTTCTTGCGTTAGCATCGGTTGCAATACGCATTCCTATGTTTCCTGCTAGTGCAGAAAATATAGCTCCTATGATAAATGCAGGAACAATCATAATACTGGTTGTTTCTACCAATTGAGAGATTCCAAATAAAGCTGATGAAGCGATAATAACAAAGATTAGTAATAATCGATATTCGGCAGCTAAAAAAGCAAGAGCTCCTTCTTTAATACTTTTTGAAATGGATTGCATTTTTTCATTTCCTGCATCTTGTTTTTTAACCCAGATCATTTTTATGTACATAAAAATGAGTCCTAAAAGTGCCAAAAGTATTGGCACATATATCATGTTTTGTTTCATGTTATTGTTATTTGATTAGTTATAAGTGTTCGTAAATATAACAAAATCAATAACTAAACAAAAAACCTCTCAGCTTCAACTGAGAGGTTTTTTGTTTTATATAGGATAATTTTTTACAGATTAAATCTTGAAATTTCCATTAGCTTTATGTTCGCTATTTTCATAACGCTCTAAACACTTGTCTAAAATTTCGTAAGCTTCATCAGCATTACCCCAGTCTCCGATATCAACTTTTTTCTTTTCTAAGTCTTTGTATACTTGGAAGAAGTGTGTGATTTCTTTTTGACGGTGAGGGTTTAGATCTGTGATATCATTATATCTGTTCCAAATAGGATCAGATACTGGTACACAAACAATCTTTTCGTCTGGACCTTTTTCGTCTGCCATATGGAAAACACCAATTGGTTTTACCTCCATAACACACATTGGGAAAGTTGGTTCAGCACCTAAAACTAAAACATCTAATGGATCACCATCTAATGCTAAAGTTTGAGGAATAAACCCATAGTCTCCAGGGTACATCATTGAAGAGAATAACATTCTGTCAAAACGAATTTTCCCTAAATCAAAATCGTATTCGTACTTGTTTCTACTACCTTTTGGTATTTCAATTAAAACATCAACTGTTTTTCTTTCTTTTGCGGTCATATATTCTAAACTTTTCTTCGTTTTCTAAAATCGGTTTGCAAAAGTAGTGATTTATTAGTTTTTTTTAAGAAAAAATAAAGGTAATTTATGGTTAAATGTATGATTATAAGCCGGGTTTAATACCTATACGGATTGCAAACTTTGGTGTTGGAGCAACAACTGATCCTGCTGGAGGTGTATAATTACTTCTCCAAATAGCATCAATTCTCAGAAAACGTAAGTTACCATACCCAATATTTTCTAGCCCAACACTATATTCATAATATAGTTTGTTTGGAGCGTTGTAGTTAATGTTGTATGCTCCACTGCTATTAGATAAGCCATCGTTTATAGCTCTATTTTCTTGAGATATATTTCCGTAAGCAGCTCTAAAAGAAACTAAACTTCTTAGTTTTAATTTTTTCAATAGCGGAATTCTATTCAGAATATAACCATTAAAATGGTGTTCAAAATGTCCTGCTAAATATTCGTCAGCAACAAAATCGTAGTAATTAAGTAAGGCAAAAGTATCTTTTACTAATGAAAATGTTTGATTGGCAGGAATAGGACTTAATAAAGCAACAGGAACAGTACCAAATGTTTTTCCTGCTTCAATACTAGCGTCTAAAGTTCCAAACTTACTAAGTAGAATAGGTTGGCTGTATTTGAATTGGATTTTATCGTAACTGTGAGTTCCATTAAAAGGTCCTTTATAACCTTTTCGGTAGTTTAATACGAAAGTAGGGAATACATTTCGTCCAAAACGTCTTTCTACACCTAACCCATATACAAATCTTCCAGGAGTGAAAGAAACATAAATATCGGAAGCTACATCAGTAACTCTTGATTGAATATTTCCGTTTTCATCAATGTAATTCATAGAGAAATCTTTCTCGGAAGCTGATCTTATTTTTGAGTGAGAAAAATTAAACCCTACATGTAAGTTCTGTTGAACTTGGTAATCAAAATTTGTAGCTATTTTTTCAATATTAGATAAAAAGAAATTATCTCCTCTTGAAAATAATGCAGCCGTACCAAAACTTCTTCCTAAAAGTTGTGTTGTGTTTAATAAGGTACTACCTAATTGTTCAATATCTTTTTGATATGCAACACCAACTGCAATTCTTGGTTTGTAAGACAAAAGGTAGCGTGCTTCTGCGCCATATTTTGCTTTTTTGTCTTTAAAGCCATAAGCAATGTGACCTCCTAGGCGAAAACGATCATCTTTAGTAACAAAGGTTCTGAACCCCATTTTGGTTCTGAATCCTTCTACTTGATTGTTAGCAAAAGCAGTCCATAAAGGTCCAATTTGCACACCAAATTTGGTGTTTATATATCCACTGGCCACTGTGTTAATTAGACCTGTTAGGTTTTTTATTTGTTTCTTTTCTTTAACACTTTCAATTAATTTGTAGGTGTTTTTACTTTCATTGGATTGAACATCTGCCCAATAAGATTCTTCTTTTTCGTATTGATCAGGCCTAATCTTTTCAATAGTCTGTTCGTAAAAGCTTTTAGGAAGTGCTTTGTCTAAGACATAGTTCTTAAAAATGATATTTTTTTTAATAGTTAACCCTTTATTACTTTCGTTTTTATCAATAAAAGTAAAGTCTCCTTCATAAGCATTTTTAGTAGGGATGTAAATGCTGTCGTTTCGTACTTCAAATTCTTTTTCAAAAGTAAGCCCTCTTACAAAGTTTAAGTTGATGCTTTTGTGGACTTTCATTTTTAGTTTTTTGATAGAGAAGTTTTTGTCAGCTACCCAAAAGTTCCCTTGAAAAGCTAAATCACCATCCCTTCTTGGGAAGAAGTAAATGTTGTAGAGTTTTTTATTATTGTTTACAATACTGTCATATAAAACATAATCGTAAGTAGAAAAACCATCAGTAGATAAAGGACTAATAAAGGGTTTTTGAAGTAAGTTGATATTGTTTTTAAAAACATCAACATTTTGAAAAGTATTAGCCATTCTATCAAAAATAAAACCTTGGGCACTTAAACCTTCAGATTTTTCAGCTTCAATATCTTCTCTAATATTGTCGTTTTTATTGTCTCCATATACATTAGCAACTTGTTCATTTAAGTAAATAGGAATGTAATAATTTATTCCATCGCTATCATAATTTATTTCTTGAAGAGCTTGTTTATATTCTTTTTTAAATATCTTTTTCAAGAATAGTGTATCTAAGTTGTTTAGCCCTATTTCTATGGATGTGTTTTTTTTGTATTGATAATGATCAACTAAGTCAAGTCCGTTTTTTCGCTTACGCTTCCATATTTCTTTTAAAATTCTATAAGCGGGATTTTCTTTTTTCTTTAAACGTTTTTTAGGTTTGGTAACAATAACAACTTCTTCTAACTCATTACTTTCCTCTTTTAAAACAACACTTAAAAACTTTGTCTTTTGACTAACTTTTATTGTTTGCGTTTGGAATCCTACAAAAGATATTTCGAGTGTACCTCTGTATTTATTTGTTTTTAGATAGAACCTTCCGTTGTCATCAGTCGTGGTTCCGTGTGTGGTGTTTTTTAGGATTACATTAACGAAAGGCATTGGAGTGTCAAACTCGTCAACTACTTTACCTTGTATGGTTAATTGTGCGCATAAAACACTGGTAGTTAGTAGTAATAGTAAGGTAAGAAGATGTTTCATCATTTTTTTTACTACAAAATCCTTTTGACCAGAGTCAAAAGGATTTTAATTTATTTTTCAATTTCTTTTTTCTTCAATTATTTGCGGTACATTACCTCTTTTACGGCTGATACAACATCGTTTGCATTAGGTAACCATTCTTCCAATAATACTGGAGAATATGGCGCAGGAGCATCAGCAGTTGTAATTCTTTTAATAGGAGCATCTAAGTAATCAAAAGCTTCGTCTTGCACTCTAAAAGTAATTTCTGATGAAACACTTCCAAATGGCCATGCTTCTTCTAAGATTACCAATCTGTTAGTTTTCTTAACAGATTCTAAAATAGTTTTATGATCCATTGGACGAACTGTACGTAAATCGATAATTTCAACTGAAATCCCTTCTTTAGCTAATTCGTCAGCAGCTTTATATGCTTCTTTTATAATTTTACCAAAAGATACTACAGTTACGTCTGAACCTTCTCTTTTAATATCAGCAACTCCAATAGGTATGATGTATTCTCCTTCAGGAATTTCCATTTTATCACCATACATTTGCTCAGACTCCATAAAAATTACTGGATCATCATCACGAATAGCAGCTTTTAATAAACCTTTTGCGTCGTATGGATTAGAAGGAACAATTACTTTCAATCCAGGACAGTTAGCATACCAGCTTTCAAAAGCTTGTGAGTGTGTTGCTGCTAATTGACCTGCAGAAGCTGTAGGCCCACGGAAAACAATAGGGCAGTTAAACTGTCCACCACTCATTTGACGGATTTTCGCAGCATTGTTAATAATTTGGTCAATTCCTACTAAAGAGAAATTGAAAGTCATATACTCAACAATAGGGCGGTTACCGTTCATTGCTGATCCTACAGCAATACCACCAAAGCCTAATTCTGCAATAGGAGCATCAATAACGCGTTTAGCACCAAACTCGTCTAACATCCCTTTGCTGGCTTTATATGCACCATTATACTCAGCAACTTCTTCTCCTATCAAGTAAATGCTTTCGTCTCTACGCATTTCCTCGCTCATTGCTTCGCAAACGGCTTCTCTAAATTGTACTGTTTTCATACGTTTTATAAGTAGTTGTTTATCAAGAGTGCAAAAATAATAAAAATAGGGGTAATATTGTAGCTTTAAAATCAACAAATGATTATGTAATAATAATACCTTAATTTTGAGGTTGATTAATGTTGAGGAAAAAATTTATTATGCGTGCATAGTAAATTAAAAAAAATCCTTAACTTCGTCGCACAAAATTAAGTTTCTTTAAAACAACGATATATATGAAAATATTAGTTTGTATCAGTCATGTACCTGATACTACTTCAAAAATCAACTTTACTGATAACGATACAAAGTTTGATACTAACGGGGTTCAATATGTTATAAATCCATACGACGAGTTTAGTTTAACTCGTGCAATGTGGTTTAAAGAAAAACAAGGAGCAAGTGTAACTGTAGTGAATGTTGGAGGAGCTTCTACAGAGCCTACATTACGTAAAGCTTTAGCCATTGGTGCAGATGATGCAATTCGTGTAAATGCTGAACCTACTGACGGATTTATGGTTGCTAAAGAATTAGCTGAAGTTGTTAAAAATGGAGGATATGATTTGGTATTAGCAGGAAAAGAATCTGCTGATTATAATGGGCAAATGGTACCAGGGATGTTAGCTTCTTTATTAGATTTTAACTTTGTTAATGGTTGTGTTGGTGTAGAGGTAGATGGAACAAATGCTACTTTAGATAGAGAGATTGACGGAGGAGAAGAAAAAGTATCTTCAACATTACCAATGGTAATTGCAGGTCAAAAAGGAATTGTAGAAGAAAAAGATTTACGTATTCCTAATATGAGAGGTATTATGATGGCGCGTAAAAAGCCATTAAGTGTAGTTGAACCAACGGGTGCAGCAGCAGCGACAACAACTCAAAACTTTGAAAAACCAGCACCAAAAGGAGCGGTTAAGTTAGTTGATAATGTTGATGATTTAATTAATTTATTACATAACGAAGCGAAAGTAATTTAATCAGTTAACCTGTTTTAATAGAGTTCAAAAGAAAAAAATAAAAATATTTGTTAGTGTTTAATGATAAAAAACTAACCACTAACGACTAAAAAAATAAATAAATATGTCTGTATTAGTTTTTGCCGATTCATCGGAAGGAAAATTCAAAAAAACAGCTTTTGAGGTTGTTTCATACGGAAAAAAAGTAGCAGAACAATTAGGAAGCGACTTAGTAGTGTTAACTATTAATGGAGGAGATGCTTCTGAATTATATACTTACGGAGCAGAGAATGTAGTAGAAGTAAAGAATGACTTACCTTCATTCAATGCTAAAGCATATGCTTCAATTATTAAACAAGTAACAGAAGCAAAAGGAGCTAACACAGTAATTATCGACTCTAGTGTTGATGGATTAACTGTAGCACCATTAGTAGCTGTAGCTTTAGAAGCAGGATATGCTTCAAATGCTGTAGCATTACCGAGTAGCACAAGTCCTTTTGTCGTTAAAAGAAAGGCTTTCTCAAATAAAGGATTCAATAATACTGAAATTTCAACAGAGAAAAAAGTAATAGGTGTTGCTAAGAATTCTTACGGAGCACATGAAAATGCAGTAAGTGGCTCTGCTGAGAGTTTTGATGCTACATTACCTGAATTAGGAGTGAAATCTGAAAATATTAATAGAGCAACTGGAAAAGTTACGATTGCTGATGCTGATATTGTTGTTTCTGCAGGAAGAGGTTTAAAAGGACCTGAAAACTGGGGAATGGTTGAGGAGTTAGCTGATGTTTTAGGCGCAGCAACTGCATGTTCTAAGCCTGTATCTGATTTAGGATGGCGTCCACACAGTGAACACGTGGGGCAAACAGGTAAGCCAGTAGCCTCTAATTTATATATTGCTATTGGTATTTCTGGAGCAATTCAGCATTTAGCAGGAATTAATGCTTCTAAAGTAAAAGTAGTTATCAATACAGATCCTGAAGCTCCTTTCTTTAAAGCTGCTGATTATGGTATTGTTGGTGATGCTTTTGAAGTTGTACCTCAGTTAGTAGACAAATTAAAAGCTTTTAAAGAAGCATAAAATAGTGGTAATTTTTTCTTTTTCTATAAATTAGAGTACAACTCATAATTTTTAGTAAATTGTGCCCACTTTAGAAGGCTGTCTAAAATTTTAAGCAAAAGGCCTAAATTTAGACAGTTTTTTTGTATTTTATGATGATTGATTGTACATGAGTTTAATTAAACTAACTATAAAAGGGATTTCGTATAGCCAAACACAAAGTGGGGCATATGCTTTAGTGCTGAGTGAAATGGAAGGAACCAGAACACTTCCTATAATCATAGGAGCATTTGAGGCACAATCAATAGCAATAGCATTGGAAAAAGAAATCCGTCCTCCAAGACCACTTACTCACGATTTATTTAAAACATTTTCTGATAGATTTTCTATCACAGTTAAGCAGGTAATTATACACAAGCTAGTTGATGGTGTGTTTTATTCAAGCTTAATCTGCGAAAGAGAAGGAGTGGAAGAGGTTATTGATACAAGAACGTCAGATGCAATAGCTTTGGCAGTTCGATTTGAAGCACCAATCTTTACCTACGAAAATATTTTAGATAAAGCAGGTATTTATCTAAAAATGGATGAAGAATTAACAATTGAAGAAGATTTGGATTCTGATGAAGATGAGATTGAGTTTTCAATTGAAGAGGAAGAAGAAGATCAAGGGAACTACTCACACTTATCACTTAAAGAATTACACGAACAACTTAACGATGCTGTAGCCAATGAAAACTACGAATTGGCGGCTAAAATTCGTGATGAAATCAGCAAACGTTCTTAATTTAAAATATTAAAAATGAAGAAACTATTTACTTTCATAATGCTTTGCGTTACGATGATAACTTTTAGCCAAAGCATTGAAAAAAAGTGGAATTTCTCATCAATTACAACAACCAAAGGAGATTCAATTGTTTCTATAGATCCTACAGATGTTTTTACCTTATCAGAAGGCAATTTTACATACTCTTTAGTAGCAAAAGATAGTTTACAAGCTTCAGGAAACTATATTCATCAAAATAACTTATTAATTTTTAACTACAAACAACCTAACGATACAGTTCGTTATTACAATGTAGTTGAGTTAACAGATGAAGTATTAACACTTTCAGAAAAAAACATACTTTATAACTTTACAACAGAACCAAAAGTAGTTTTAGAAAAAGACTCTGAAGAAGTAGTAGATAATACAAGTAAAATAATTCCAAGTCAAGGTTTCTCAATGCAAAGTTTATGGAGAGGAGCTTTAGGAATGGTAACATTATTAATTATAGCTTTTTTATTTAGTGCAAACCGAAGAGGTATAGATTGGAAAACAGTAGGACTGGGATTAGCTTTTCAATTATTAATAGCAATAGGAGTTTTAAAAGTTCCCTTTGTGCAAAAAACATTTGAGTTAGTAGGAGGTTTATTTGTTAGTGTATTAGATTTTACAAGAGCAGGAAGTGAGTTTTTATTCAGCGGTTTAGTTGCTGATATGGATTCTTTTGGATTTATTTTTGCTTTTCAAGTATTACCAACAATTATATTTTTCTCGGCACTAACATCAGTGTTGTTCTATTTAGGGTTAATTCAAAAAGTAGTAAAAGGATTAGCTTGGTTGTTATCTAAATTTTTAAAGATTTCTGGAGCAGAAAGTTTATCGGTAGCAGGAAATATTTTCTTAGGACAAACAGAAGCACCTTTGTTAATTAAAGCATATTTAGAGAAAATGAACCGTTCTGAAATCTTATTAGTAATGATAGGAGGAATGGCAACCGTAGCAGGGGCTGTTTTAGCTGCTTATATTGGATTTTTAGGAGGAGATGATGAAGCATTACGCTTATTATATGCAAAACATTTATTAGCAGCATCTGTAATGGCAGCACCAGGAGCAATTATTATTTCTAAAATATTATATCCACAAACTGAAGAAGTAAATACAGATGTACAAGTTTCATCAGAAAAAATTGGTTCAAATATTTTAGATGCTATTGCTAATGGAACAACAGAAGGTTTACAACTAGCAATGAATGTTGCAGCAATGTTATTAGTATTTATTGCATTTATAGCCATGATAAATGGTATTTTAGGAGGAATTGGAGGTTTTGATGGAATTGAATATTTCAGCTGGAAATTTACTTCTTTGAATGAGTTGATTGAAGGAGCTACACCTTATGAAGCATTATCGTTAGAATTTATTTTAGGATATGCCTTTGCACCTTTAATGTGGTTAATAGGAGTAGCTAAAGAAGATATGGCATTAATGGGACAATTATTGGGTATTAAATTAGCTGCAAGTGAGTTTGTGGGGTATATCCAATTAGCAGACTTAAAAAATGCTGCAAGTGCAACACATTTAACGTATAGCAAGTCAGTAATTATGGCTACTTATATGTTATGTGGTTTTGCAAATTTTGCTTCTATTGGAATTCAAATTGGAGGAATTGGTTCATTAGCACCAGGTCAGCGTAAAAACTTATCTGAATTTGGTATGAAAGCTTTAATAGGAGGTACAATTGCTTCGTTAATGTCAGCAACAATAGCAGGTATGATTATTGGTTAATAAGGTTTTTAGAATAATAGGTTTTTTGTAATCTATTGTTTTTTAGGTTGATAGTTTTGTTTGTTCACTTTTTTTGATATATTTATACCAATATTAACCCCCAAAATTAAATCTATCATGAAAAAACTGAAAAGTTTAAAAGGAATTAAAACGTTATCAAAAAGTGAACAAAACCAAATTAACGGAGGTGGCTATACCTACTGTAAAGGAAGCAACATGTGTTGTACAAGATTTGCTAACGGTTTTGAGTTTTGTGACTACGGTTACTGTCAAAGTAACGGAAACTGTGTTTGGGCATAGTTATAGTTGATAACTTATTAATATAATTTTAAAAGCATTTACATTTTTTGTAGATGCTTTTTTATTTTTACGTTGTTAAACAAATCAACAATTTTAACAATTAAACGTAGAAGGATGAAGCAGTATCACGATTTAGTAAAGCATGTTTTAGAAAACGGAAACGAAAAAGGAGATAGAACAGGAACAGGAACTAAGAGTGTTTTTGGATATCAAATGAGATTTGATTTGAGTGAAGGGTTTCCAATGGTAACAACTAAGAAGCTACACCTAAAATCGATTATTTATGAATTATTATGGTTTATAAAAGGTGATACCAATATTAAGTATTTACAAGAAAATGGTGTACGTATTTGGAATGAATGGGCTGATGAAAATGGTGATTTGGGGCCAGTTTATGGACATCAATGGCGTAATTGGAATAGTGATGAAATAGACCAATTAAAAGAAGTAATTGAAACATTAAAAAGCAATCCTAATAGCCGTAGAATGTTAGTGTCTGCATGGAATCCTTCAGTTTTACCCGATACTTCAAAATCGTTTGCAGAAAACGTAGCAAATGGTAAAGCGGCATTACCTCCATGTCATGCATTTTTTCAATTTTATGTAGCAGACGGGAAACTTTCATGTCAATTGTATCAACGTAGTGCAGATATATTTTTAGGAGTTCCTTTTAATATTGCGTCTTATGCGTTGTTTACCATGATGGTTGCACAAGTTTGTGGTTATGAAGCAGGAGAGTTTATTCATACGTTTGGTGATGCTCATATATATAATAATCATATGGAGCAATTAGAGTTACAATTATCACGTGAGCCTAGATCTCTTCCTAAAATGAAAATTAATTCAGGAATAAAAAATATTGAAGATTTTACTTTTGAAGACTTTGAGTTGATTGGTTATGACCCACACCCTCACATAAAAGGAGTTGTAGCAGTATAATTTAACTTTATTTTATATATATTGTTTAGTAGCTTTGTAAGAAACCAGCAAAAAAGTTATAAGAATGAATATAGACGTTGATGTTTTAAAAGAAGATCTCTACGATAAAATAGCCGAAATTAACGATGAAAATGTATTAAAAGCAATTCATACGTTGGTTGATAATATGAAAAATGAAACTTTTGAAGAGGCTACAACAGAAAAAAGAGACCTTACAGGATATATTAAAGAATGGGTGAAAAACATGTAAGCCACACAAACTAAATTTATGATTACACTCATAGCTGCAATTGCAAAAAACAATGCTTTAGGGAAAGATAATGACTTAATTTGGCATTTGCCTGCCGATTTAAAACGTTTTAAAAAAGTTACTACAGGGCATCCTATTTTAATGGGGAGGAATACTTTTGAGAGCATTGGTAAACCTTTACCTAACCGTACATCAATAATTATTACCCGAAATAAGAACTATTTTATAGATGGATGCTTAATAGCAAATAGTATTGAGCAGGCTATAGAGTTAGTAGAAGGAAAAGATGCGTTTATAATAGGTGGAGCGCAAATTTACAAGGAAGCTTTAGAGCAAAGTTTAGTTGATAGATTAGATATAACTGTGCTGCATCATGAATTTGAAGCAGATGCTTTTTTTCCTAAAATAGATATGAATGTATGGAAAGAAGTAGCAAGGGAAGATTATAAAGCTGACGAGAAAAATAAATATGACTACAGCTTCGTTTCTTACGAAAGAAGATAATGGAGTTTAAAGAAACAAATAAATTATCCACTTTTTATAAAGAACAAGTTAGGTTACTATGGAATCGTGAATACCCATATGTCATTAAGCAGAAAAGTATTGAAGATTTTAATCAGTATTTAGGGCTACTAAAGGACAAAAATCATCTTTTGGTTATAGAAAATAGTCGAGTATTGGGTTGGTGTTGTGATTTTATTCGTGAAGGAGAATGTTGGTTTGCAATGATTTTAGATACAGAAATCCAAGGAAAAGGAATAGGTAGAAACCTAATTCAAAAGCTAAAAAAAAGACACAATAAATTAAATGGTTGGGTTGTTATTGGTGAAAACTATTTAAAAGAAAATAACCAAACATATAAATCGCCAATAGGTTTTTATAAGAAATTAGGATTCACTGTTTTTGAAAAAGAGAAACTCAATTCATCAATATTAAATGCTGTAAAGATTCAGCTGAAATCATAAGAACTAAATGTCGATAGAACTTACCTCAATAGTAAAAACATACGGAACACAAAAGGCTGTTAATAATATTTCCTTTTCAGCAAAAAAAGGAGAAATAGTTGGTTTTTTAGGTCCAAACGGAGCTGGGAAATCTACAACAATGAAAATCTTAACGGGGTTTATTAAACCTTCAGAAGGAACTGTGTTGGTAAGTGGTATTGATGTAATTTCAAACCCTATTGAAGCACAAAAAAAAATAGGTTATTTACCAGAGCATAATCCGTTGTACTTGGATATGTATGTGCGAGAATATTTACAGTTTCAAGCATCTTTACATAATATAGAAAAGGCCAAAATTAATGAGACTATTGAAAAAGTAGGCTTAACGATTGAAGCACATAAGAAGATTAATCAATTATCTAAAGGTTATCGCCAGCGTGTAGGATTAGCGGCCGCTATTTTACACAATCCAGAAGTATTGATTTTAGATGAACCTACTACAGGATTAGATCCAAATCAGTTAGTTGAAATACGTCAATTAATAAAAGAGTTAGGAAAAGATAAAACAGTATTACTATCTACACACATTATGCAAGAAGTAGAAGCAATGTGTGACCGAGTTATAATTATAAATAAAGGAGAAATAGTAATTAATAAACCTATTTCAGAACTTAAAACAGATAATGAACAAGTAATTAAAGTAACGTTTGATTATAAATTAGAAGAACAATTTATAAAACGCTTACCTAATATAGTATCGTATAAAAATACACTAGAGAATAATTGGGTGTTAACATTTAATACTTCTGAAGATATGCGCCCAGTAATTTTTGACTTTGCACAAGAAAATGGATTAAAAATTCTAGGATTAAATACCGAAAACAAAAACTTAGAAAGTTTATTCAGGGAATTGACTAAATAAAAATAATAAACAAGAATAGATATAAACTCTTTATGCACAGTGTATAAAGAGTTTTTTTATTAGATTCACGTAAAACTTAAAAATTCTTGATTAAAAAAGTAAGGGTGATTTCCCCCTTTTTACTACCTGTAATTCTATTAGAAAATATTTAGGAGAAACTACTTTTTTAAAAGAGTTTTTCATTGCGGTTATTCTTCACAAGAGAGGTTAATTTTACAATGTCTGATTGCTAACCCTTCAATCTACAAGCAAAACTAACCAAACTTACTATTAAAATGATTTTTGAAATATTACAAATCATTACCGAAGAATTGAATGACTATTTCGACGAAAAAGCCGTAGACTTATCAAACATAGCTATGGCTGAAGGAGATGGAAATTCCCCAGCAAACACTCCAGATATTTCATTAACATTAATTAATACACAAGAAGAGTTTGCATTAAAAAATACTTCTAACAATCGTGTAGAAGGAACTTCAGTTAGTTACAGAAATCCAAAAGTATATTTAAACCTTTATGTTTTATTCAGTGTAGATAAATCCAGTTATGCTGAATCTTTAAAGAGTTTGACAAAAATATTAGCCTTTTTTCAAGGTAAAAAAGTATTCACACATCAAAACACCAACTTTGAAGGTATAGATGGACTAGGAGACCTAAAGACTTTTAAATTTATTACTCAACTATATACACCTTCTTTTGAGGAGTTAAATTATATATGGGGAACCTTAGGAGGTAAACAATACCCGTCAGTACTTTATAAAATAACATTACTAGAAATAGAAAGAGATATTGTAACTAAAGAAGGAACAGTAGTTTCTGGTATTGAACAACAATCAATAATTAAAAATTAAAAGATTATGTACAAAACACTGTTCAATATCAATATATACCACTCTTACTTTTTAGACGAAGGAGAACGAACTTTTTTTGAATTAAATGGAGGAAATAATGGAGTAACACCTCTCACAGATGAAGAAAAAAAACGTTTAGAAGAGCAATATGATATTAGCAAGTTTTTATCAATTCAACCTACCCAAGAAACCAAAAAAAGTTTAAAAAATCATAGACTATTACTTAGAAGCCACAAAAAAGGAGTTCGAGTACTATCAGAAACTATAAAAGTAACAGCTGAAGAAGGAAATCAAGAAGTAAATAGATATAGTCCAATAATTACATTACCCGATTCACTAACGCTAACTTTTTACTTAAAAGTGCACCATGCTTATTTTGAAAATTTTTCTAACATAATTGAAAAGAAAGAGGAGCAACTATATTACTTATCAAACAAAAGTTCCTCAGTAATCAATTTATTTGAAACAATTTCTGAGGTGAAAAAATGGAGTTCATTTTTGATTTCAGATAGTGAAACAAGAAAACTATTACACCAACTAGAAAGTGAAAAGGAGTTTGATACAACTACGCCAAACTTAGTAACCATAGCAAACACCAATGCTTCTGAATTAGATGTTATAGAATCTAAAATAACAAATGCTACTCCTTTAAATGAAGAAGAGCAAAAGGTGATAGATACTATTAATTTTTTTGTAAGAAGAATTAAAAATAGTGGGGTAATAGGAGTTGTTCAAATTCAGATATCAGGAGACAATAACAACAATTTAACAGAAGAAGTATTAACTAAGAATGAAGAAACAGAAGTCTTTGATGTCTCAAAACAATGTTTGTTAGAAGAGTCCCCAGAGTTTGCTATTTGTATTGAAAATAGAAGCACATTTTGGCGTTACACGAAAAGAAGTGAAGGCCTTGTAATGACTACGTCAGAAGAAAAACCATTGACACTTAATGGGCGTGTAGAGATAGATAAACAAGACGTTATACCAGAACCACAAGAAGATTATTATTTCCCAAATCCTACTCCAGAAAGTATTAAGAAAGAATCGCAAGATTATTATTCGGAAGTATTTATATAAACAAAAATTAAAATTTAAAACAAGTAATTATGTCAGCGTACAAAACACCAGGAGTCTACGTAGAGGAAATTGTAAAGTTTCCCCCATCGGTAGCTCAAGTAGAAACAGCAATTCCAGCTTTTATTGGTTATACCGAGAAAGCTAAAAAGAAAGAGAATAACGACCTACTGTTAGAACCAACAAGAATAACGTCAATGTTAGATTACGAAACGTATTTTGGCTATGCAAGACAGGAAACAAGTATTGGAGTTAATGTAACAAATGCAAATCAAGCTAATGAGGAAGTAATTGTAACAGCACCAAGTACCCCATCTCCTTTTAAGATGTATTATCACATGCAAATGTATTTTGCCAATGGAGGAGGCCCTTGTTACATCGTATCTGTGAACACCTATGAAGATAACAGTAACAAAGAAAACAGTATTTCTTTCGACGAATTGAAAGAAGGATTAGATAAAGTAGCCTATGTAGATGAGGTAACCTTACTTACATTCCCAGACGGAACATCGTTAGCGTCAGATACTGATTTTTATAGTTTATATGCATCAGCACTAACCCAATGTAATAAGTTACAAGATCGCTTTACCATTATTGATACTTATTCAGATAATGAATATGATGATGGAGGAGGGGATGTAGATCCAGTAGAAGCACTAAGAGATAAAATTTCTTTAGGAAAAGATTACTTGAAATATGGGGCAGCATATTACCCTTTTTTAAATACGATTCTTGACTACTCTTATGATGAAGATAGTATTGAAATAGAAGGATTGGATGAAAGTTTATCTGTACAAGCGGAAGAAGTAATAGATGGAATTGACTTAACAGAGTTAGAAAGTCTGTTAACAGCATTGGTTGATACAAAAAATAATATTGATGGTGCAGGTAATGATGTAGCATTGTCATTTAAAAATGATGCCATTTCCAATGTTAAAAATATTATTGGCTATTTAGAGAATATAACTTCATCAATCAACAATTTGATTTCTGCGGCAGAAGACTCAGAGGAAGCTTCTTTAGTAGGACCAAGCGCGGATATGACAACTTGGATGGATGCTAACTTAGAAGCCACTTTGGCCGATTTACACGCAAAGTTATTTAAGTTACAACAAGATGACACAGAAGGAAAGTTAATAGGTAGTTTAACTTCTAATGCTACCAATGTTTTTGTGTTATTAAACATTGATGAAGCTGATATTCCAAACAGTGGAATCTATACCGCTTTGGAAGATCAAAAAAACACGGATGAACTATTTGTCTTAAAAGGAGCTATCGATGCTTTAGGAGGAGTTGTAACGTTACCTTCATTAGCAGATTTAAAAACAGAAAACAACGCACTGTATAACAAAATAAAGTTAGAAATAGGGTTGTTACCAGTAAAATTAGCACCTAGTGCGACAATGGCAGGAATTTATGCTAAAGTTGACGCCGATAGAGGTGTATGGAAAGCACCAGCTAATGTAGGGTTAAATTATGTGTATGCACCATCGGTAAATATATCGCACGATGCTCAAAAAGACCTCAATGTAGACACAGTTGCAGGAAAATCAATCAATGCTATTCGATCTTTTGTAGGAAAAGGAAATCTTGTATGGGGAGCAAGAACTCTTGCAGGAAATGATAATGAATGGAGATATGTATCTGTAAGACGTTTCTTCAACATGGCAGAAGAGTCAATTAAAAAAGCATCAGAACAATTTGTTTTTGAACCTAATGATAAAAATACTTGGGTGCGTGTAAAAGCAATGATTGACAACTTCTTAACACAACAATGGAGAGCAGGAGCACTTGCAGGTCCTACACCAGAAAAAGCATTTTATGTAAGTGTTGGTTTAGGAGAAACCATGACAGCTCAAGATGTTTTAGAAGGAAATATGATCATAGAAATAGGTATGGCAGTAGTACGTCCAGCTGAATTTATCATACTTAAATTCTCTCACAAAATGCAAGAAGCATAAGTAAACTAACTAACCAAAAAAATATAAATAAAAAATAAAGAATCATGGCAGAATCATATCCAATGCCAAAGTTTTCCTTCGAGGTAACCTTTGGTGATACGAAATTTAATTGTACAGAAGTATCAGGGTTAAGTTTTGATAATAAAGTAATAGAATATCGTGGAGGAGCAGATAAAGAATACCACAAATCAAAACAACCAGGATTATTCGAATATAGTAACATTACTATGAAGAGAGGAACCTTTGTAGATGAAAGTAAACAGTTTTACAAGCAATGGGCTAAAACAGTTTATTTCCAAGAAGGAGGAGAGCAGTTTAGAGGAGACTTAACCATCAAATTATTAGATGAGACTGGACAACCAGCTGTAGTATGGGAAGCTCAGAATGCTTATATCACTAAAGTACAGCCTACAGATTTAAAAGCTGATGGTAATGAGATAGCCATTGAAACTGCTGAGTGGGCAATTGAGAAGCTTAAAATGTCATCGTAATGAGCTATCATCCACCAGTAGGATTTAGTTTTAAAGTAGAGTTTGAGGATATTCCAACTTCAAGCGGCGACAATTCATTTCAATCAGTTTCAGGTCTTTCGGTAGACCTTGAAACTGAAGAAATAGCCGAAGGAGGAGAAAATAGATTCAAGCATAAAATACCGGTACGTTCCAAATATCCAAATTTAGTATTGAAAAGAGGGATGCTTGTTGATTCGGAAGTAATTAAGTGGTGTAAAAAAGCCTTAGTAAACTTCGAGATAGAACCTATAAATATCAATGTAATGTTATTAGGTGAAGATGAGCAAGCCATACAAACTTGGAGTGTAAAACATGCTTACCCTGTAAAATGGAATGTAGGAGACTTTAATGCTGAAGAAAGTAAACTGGTTATTGAGACACTTGAATTAACCTATAATTATTTTAAAATAGTATAAGATGCCTATTACTATCAAAGAATTACATATCAAGATTAACGTGGATGAAAAATCAGAATCACAAGGAAAAACAAGTGGATCAAAAAACGGAAATACAGCATCTATAGTTTCGGCATGTGTGGAGGAAGTAATGGATATTCTTGAAAGACAAAAACAACGGTAATGAGTCAAGGAGAGTTAAAAAAATTAGTAATAAAGGCGTATTCTGACGATAAGTTTAAGAATGAAGTAGCCAATGGGGAGTTTACAACACTTATAAACCCAGAAAAGTATATGGTTGCTTATAAACCAGAATATACTGAAGAACAAGGGCAAGGTACAAGTGGCTCTCAACCTAAGTTTACAAGAATACCTCCTCAAGAATTAGATTTAGACCTATTGTTTGATAGCAGTGGAGCCATTGACGGAAAAAGTGATCTAAAAGATGGAATCATAGATAAAATAGAAGCGTTTAAAAAAATTGTATTCGAATACAAAGGAGAAGAGCACAAACCTAACTATTTAATGATTAAATGGGGTGCTCTCCTTTTTAAGGGCTCTTTAGTAGATCTTTCTATTGAATATAAATTGTTTGCACCAGATGGAACACCATTACGTGCCAGTGCAAAGCTTAAGGTAAAAGGTACTATTGATGATGATTTACGAGTGGCAAGAGAAAACAATCAGTCGCCAGATTTAACTCACTATCGTAAAGTGAGATCAGGAGACACTTTACCACTTATGTGTAATCGTATTTATGGAGACTCAAAGTATTATTTAGAAGTAGCTCGTGTTAATAAAATAATGCAGTTCAGAAAACTAAAACCAGGACAAGAAATCTTTTTCCCACCCTTACAAAAATTTGCTTAGATGAATAATACAGGAACCATACAAACTTCAAAAAGTGCCGATTTAGTCACTTTTAAAATCTTGATTGAAGGAGAAGAACTCTCGAAGCAATACGAGGTAAAAAACATTACTGTTTCCAAAGAAGTAAACAAAATACCAACCGCTCAAATTGTTTTATTAGATGGAGATGCTTCTCAAAGAGATTTTAAGTTAAGTAATGAGGAGTTATTGATTCCTGGTAAAGAAATAGAGATAACCGCGGGGTATCATTCTGATGAAGAAACCATTTTTAAAGGAATCGTCATCAAACATAATTTAAGGATAAGAGCAAGTTCAGCACAGTTAATAGTTGAGTGTAAAGATGAAGCGGTTAAAATGACTGTAGGTAGAAAAAGTAAGTATTTCTATGAAAGTACTGATAGCGACATTTTTGAAGAAATTATAGGGAACTACGGTTTATCTAAAGATGTAGAGGCTACAAATTATAACCACGCAGAGTTAGTACAGTACAATGCATCAGATTGGGACTTTGTCGTTTCAAGAGCGCAAGCCAATGGAAAACTATGTTTTGTAGATGACGGAACGATAACCATAGCTAAACCAAACGTAAGTCAGTCAGAAATTGAAACGGTAACTTTTGGAGGTTCTTTATTAGATTTTGATGCAGAAATAGATGCACGTCACCAAGTAAAAAAGGTAGCAGCCTATAGCTGGAATCATGCTGATCAAGAAGTAATAGAAATTGAAGGAAAAGATCCAAATGTAAGTTTAAACGGAAACTTATCGGTTTCAGACTTAAACAAAACCATAGGTTTAGAAAGTATGGAGTTACGACACGGAGGTGTTGTTACGGATACTGAATTACAAGACTGGGCAGATGCCAAATGGTTATTTCAACAATTGGCAAAAGTAAGAGGGCGTGTAAAATTTCAAGGAATCCCGTCAGTGAAACCAAACACCATTTTAAAACTAGAAGGTGTTGGAGACCGATTTAACGGAAATGTATATGTAACAGGAGTTCAGCATGTAATTTCAGAAGGAAATTGGGTAGCCAATGCACAGTTTGGTTTATCAACAGAATGGTTTTCTGAAACTTTTGAAATCTCAGCAAAACCAGCTTCAGGATTATTGCCTGCCATTCAAGGGTTACAAGTGGGAATTGTTTCTCAATTAGAAGAAGACCCTGATGGAGAAGATAGAATTCTAGTACAAATTCCAATCGTAAATAACGAAGAAGAAGGTATTTGGTGTAGAGTAGCTTCACCCGATGCAGGAGAAAACAGAGGTATTTTCTTCCGTCCAGAAATAGGAGATGAGGTGATTGTAGGATTTATCAATGAAGATCCTAATGATGCCATTGTTTTAGGAATGTTGCACAGTAGTGCAAAACCTTCTCCAATTACAGCTACTGATGATAATCACGAAAAAGGAATTGTTACCAGAAGTGAAATGAAAGTGTTGTTTGATGATGATAAAAAAATAATCACTATTGAAACACCCGCAGGAAAAATTATTTCGCTGGATGAAGATGAAGGAGCCATAACAATTGAAGATGATAATTCTAATGTAATAACTATAAACGGTGATGGAATATCAATGGAAAGTGCCGGAGATATTTCATTAAAAGCATCAGGAGACGTAAATATTGAAGGAAGCAATGTAAGTATAGCAGCTAATGCAGAATTTAAAGCAGAAGGTAGTGCTGGAGCAGAAGTTTCAACAAGTGCTATTGCAGTTTTAAAAGGCTCATTAGTTCAAATAAATTAAAAAGATGGGAAACCCAGCAGCAAGAATAACAGACATGCATGTGTGTCCAATGGTTACAGGAACAGTACCTCATGTAGGAGGACCAATTTTACCAGCGGGAGAACCTACCGTATTAATTGGAGGATTACCTGCGGCGAGAGTAGGTGACATGGCAACTTGTACTGGGCCACCAGATAGCATAGTCGCTGGATCAGGAACCGTATTAATTGGAGGGATGCCAGCAGCAAGAATGGGAGATAGTACTTCACATGGAGGAACTATTGTACTAGGAGAAGCAACAGTTTTAATAGGATAACAATGGAAAATAAAAAAGCATTTTTAGGAATAGGTTGGGATTTCCCACCAGAGTTTTCAAAAGATCTAAGTGAAGTTATCATGATTTCAGAAGAAGAAGATATTAAAAGTAGCTTGGAAATATTGTTAACTACCAGATTAGGAGAACGTGTAATGCTACCTAATTACGGTTGCAACTTACAAGAGCTTCTTTTTGAAAAGTTAGATAGAACGCTAATAACCTATGCCAAAGATTTAATTGAAACAGCAATTTTATATCACGAACCAAGAATTGATGTGATTCATATTGATGTTTCAGAAACAGACCCTTTAGAAGGAATGTTAATAATAAAAATTGAATACATAGTTAGAGCTACCAATAGTAGAACGAATGTTGTTTTCCCTTTCTATAAAGGAGAAGGAACCGATATAAATTAAGACACACCATGAGTAAAATCATTTCTAGCATATTACAACGAAACGGAACAGGACAAGAGCTGCGTTATATTGACGCATTAGATCCTGATAATTTCGAACTTCACGATTTTACTATAGAAGATTGGATTTTGTTTGCTTATAATTTTGCTGAAAAATTAAATTACTTTCCTACAGGAAATCATAAAGTAGCATCTGGAGATTGGCAAGATTTTTTTAAAAAATTAACCACAGCAGATATTCCTTTTAGGGGAACTAGAGAATATCAAAAATTAAAAGAAAACATTAGCTCAACTCTTAATGGATATACGGAGGGAGGAAAGTTGAGTCCGCATTTAACCTTGTTTGTTTGCTTCTTAGAGTTATTAGAATTTTCAAAAGAACGATTTAATAATTTAACCAAACGTCATTTAGATTTTTATTACAAAGAAATATTACAAGTTCAAAAACGAGAACCTGTTTCAGATCAAGCGCATATAATTTTTGAATTAGCAAAAAAAATCACTGACGAACGAATTGAAGAAGGAACCTTACTTGATGCAAAAAAAGATAGCTTAGGAAATCCGTTGGTTTACGAAACAACAGAAGAACTAATAGTTAACAAAGCCTCAGTAGGAGCTATAAAAACCATTTACAATAACAATTCAGAAAGTTTAAAAAAGATAAAAGCAAGTGCAGTAGCTAACACAAAAGATGGTTTTGAAGAACCACTTCCTGAAGATGCGCCGTATTGGTATCCCTTCGGATATCCTGCGAGTGGAAAAAATGCTGCTGAATTGCCAGATGCAGTAGTAGGATTTTCAATCGCATCACCAATGTTATTGTTGCAAGAAGGAGATAGAACAGTAACGATAACCATTAATTTTAAAAACAACTTTGAAGGAAACTCTTTTGATGTAAGCGAACTACTTCAAACCGTTCAAATTTTTGGAAGCGGAAAAGAAAAATGGATTGAACCAACACTGGTTGCTATTAACAATGTAAATGATGGAGCGTTAGTTGCTACGAATCAAATAAGTTTCAAATTTACCTTAGGGTATGATTCAGGTGCATTAGTAGAGTATAATGAAGAGTTTTTACTAACAAAATATAAAACTTCACATCCGTTATTGCGTTTTGAATTTGATGTTTCAACAGCCGTAGGATATGATTTTTATAGGTTTTTAGCAGGAAATACACTTGAAAAAGTAACCATAAAAACAGATGTTAAAGGAGTAAAGTCGGCAATTGTAGAAAATGATAATGGAACGGTAAGAACTAAAAAACCATTTCATCCTTTTACAACACGTCCTATTGAAGGGTCAAATTTTAGTGTAAGTTACGACGAAGCTTTCTCAAAAAAATGGAAAGATTTTACGGTAAATCTACGTTGGAAAAATACACCAGATGATTTTAAAGAATGGTATGAAGCATATTTAAAGTCATCAAGTTTTTCTTCAATCTTAACGTATGCAAATAAACTTAGTAAACCCATAAATCCAATAAACTTAATAGTTAAGAATTATACATACTTTAAGGTAGAAAAACGATTGTTACATGCAGCAGGAAAGGCTAAAGAAACTGTAGGAAAAGTTAAAGATCTCTTCAAAAAAGAAGTTGATGAAGAAAGTGAAGAGGTGAGCTATATTTCAAAATTTGAAACTAAAAACCAAGGGAATGCTTATGATATAGAGAAGGCAGAAGCTTTACAGCTTAGTTTAGAACAATCATTTTTACATGAATTATATCCCAAGTTGTATGCGTTGGCGGTAAGTGCGAATAATAAAAATATCAATTTACCTAATGAACCTTATACTCCTTTAGTGGAATCTATTTCTGTTGATTATACAGCAGAGGAAACCATACTAATGGAAAGTATGGACTTGGAAGAAAATCGTATTCAATTGTTTCATGAGCATCCTTTCGGTCAGCATGAAGAAAATTATGCAGAGAAGAAATATTTACAAGAAGAAAAAGGAATTGTGGATATTTTTGATAAAGATATTATTCAAACTACTTTAGTACCAAGATACTGTTTAGGAGGTCATTTGTTTTTAGGAATAGAAAACATTGAACCTCAGCAAAACCTTTCGTTATTAATCCAAGTATTAGAAGGAAGTGAAAATCCACTAGTGGAAAGCTTTGGAGAAAGCGAAAAGATAAATTGGTCGATATTATGTAATAATAAGTGGAAAACGTTAGAAAACAATATCATTTCTAATAACACAGACAACTTCTTAAAATCAGGAATAGTTAAATTTTCAATACCTAAAGAAGCTACTTCAAATAATACATTATTACCATCAGGATATACTTGGATAAAAGCACAAATGAGTAAATCATTTGAAGCAGTATGCAAGGCCATTGGTATTCACGCCCAAGCAGTAGAAACTACGTTTGTAAACAATGATAATGAGGTAAGTCATTTAAAAAACGGACTACCTAGCGGAACCATTAAAAAGATGGTAACACGTATACCACAAATTAAATCAGTATCACAACCTTACAGTTCCTTTGGAGGAAGTACAGAAGAATCAGACGATAATTTTTACAGAAGAATAAGCGAGCGTTTACGTCACAAAAACAGAGCAACAACCTTGTGGGATTACGAGCATTTAATTCTTCAAGAATTCCCAGAAATTTATAAGGTAAAATGCTTAAACCATACCTCAGAAACAAGTTTCACAGCAGCAGGTCATGTTACTTTAGTAGTCGTGCCAGATACTGTAAATAAAAATGTATTTGATATTTATCAACCACGAGTAAGTAAAGCGATTTTAAATAGTGTAACACAGTATATCAACGCATTAAATACACTACATGTAAATGCAGAAGTCATCAATCCTAATTACGAAGAAGTTAGCATAGGTTTAGAAGTAAGTTTTTATGATGGATACGATGAAAACTTCTATACCGAACAACTAAAAACAGACATTACAAAGTTTCTGTCTCCTTGGGCTTTTGATGAAACCAAAGAAGTAACCTTCGGAATTATGCTACATAAAAGTGTCTTAATTGATTACCTAGAAAAACTACCCTATGTAGATTATTTGCAAAATGTAACGATGAATGAGGATGCTAATGTGTATAAAATAGAACCAAGTGATCCAAAATCAATACTAGTATCAGCAAAGAAACATAACGTAAGTACAGTGTTAACCACTTGTAAAGGAACCAAAAAAATCATAGAACAAACATGTCAGCTATAAACGAACATATCAATATTCCGAAGAATATATCTACCAAAGACGATTTAGATTTTTCTTTTTTAAGAAAAGAAGGAATTTCTTATTTAGAAACATTTGGAGGTAAGTTATGGACTGACTTCAACTCGCACGATCCTGGAGTAACTATTTTAGAAATGTTGTGTTATGCTATTACCGATTTAGGAATGCGTATCAATACACCACTAGAAGATTTATTAGCATCTAAAGATCCGAACTTATCACTACAAGCACAGTTTTATAAAGCATCAGAAATTTTTCCAACAAAACCAGTCAATGAATTAGATTATAGAAAACTGTTTATTGATTTAGAAGGAGTAAAAAATTGTTGGTTACGAATTTATGAAAAACAAGTATTTGTTGATTGTAAGAATAACAAATTAAGCTACAAAAAGTTTGAAGGTATTTTACCAGAGTTTCAAAAAGACTTTAAGTTAAAGGGACTGTATTCATTATTGGTTGATTTAGAAGAAGGTTATACAAAAGAGCAGGTTTTTCCAAATATCAAAACAGCATATCATAAGAATAGAAATTTATGTGAAGATTTAATAGCAATAAATGAAGTAGATACACAGCCTATTGCTATTTGTGCGAATGTTGATGTTATGCCAGAAGCAGATGAGGAGTGGGTGTATGCTAATATTTTATTTCAAATAGAAAATTACTTATCACCGTCATTACAGTTTTATTCAGCGCAACAAATGTTTGATAAAGGATATACTACCGATGAGGTGTTTGATGGTCCGTTATTAACAAACGGGTTTATAGATACGGAAGAACTCAAAAAAGCAGAATTAAGAAAAGAAGTACGCCTTTCAGATGTGATGAAAATCATCATGAATATTGATGGAGTAAAGCTAATTAAAGACATTTCTGTAGGATTTTGTGATGAAAACATTGTTCAAGAAAATAAATGGATAGTTTGTATCGATCCAGATAAAAAACCAGTATTGTGTAAAAAGAGTACGTTTAATTTTAGCAAAGGATTTCTTCCTCTTAACTTAAACTATGATAGAGTAGATGAGTACTTAAAACAATTAAAAGAAGATGAAATTGCTTCACAACAAATAACAGCTGATGAAAAGATTTTATCATTACCAAAAGGCAGCTCAATAGGAGCTGGTGAGTATACTACTATTCAAAATGATTTTCCTGATACTTACGGAATTGGTCAAGAAGGCTTAGCGATACATGTAACCAATGAAAGAAAAGCAAAAGCGAAACAACTAAAGGCGTATTTAACATTTTTCGATCAAATCTTAGCAACCTACTTCAAACACTTATCAGAAGTAAAAACATTATTGTCTGTTAGCGGACAAGAAACTCGAACATTTTTTACACAAGCAGTAAAAGATATTAAAGATTTTGATGAGCTCGTAAGTGAATATCCACAGTCAGATGATGATGAATTAACAAAGCTTTTATTCAATCAGTTCGATAATAATGTAGAACGCAGAAACTCTATTTTAGATCATTTGCTAGCACGTTTTGCAGAACGATTTGGAGAGTACACATTTATTATGAAAGCGTTGTACGGAACAGCTACTGATGAAATTGTGCTATCAAATAAAGAAGCCTTTTTAAAAGATTATAAAGTAATAAGTAGTGAAAGAGGTGTAGCTTTTAACTATTACAAACAACTACAAGAAAATCTATGGGATACAAATAATGTATCCGGATTTCAAAAACGTATAGCACGTTTAATGGGGATTGCTAATGAGAAAAGAAGACACTTAACGGAAACCAATGTAGATATTTATGAAGTAACAGAAGGGAGTGATACCTATAGATGGAGGTTAAAAGACAATGATGGAAATATACTATTGTCAGCAACTGAAAACTATGCTAAAAAAGCCTTTGCTATTGAAGAATTATATTTTGCAGTTTTACAAATGGTACAAACCAAAGAAAAAGATATAGAGGAAGCTTTTGAAGAGGGTATTACAAATAATATGCAAATTGGATTTATAAGAATACATGAATCTACACCTTCAAAACCTTCTATTCCAGTAAAGTATTCTTTTGATGTTATTAATCCAGAAAAACCGAAGAGTAGTTCTGATTACATCATTGCAAAACAATACAAATACTATACAGATAGTAATGATTTAAAAGAAGCATTGTTAGAGATAATCTCTTTTTTGAAAAAAGAATTCACAGAAGAAGGAATGTTTTTAGTAGAGCACATGTTATTGCGTCCAGATGTTACCGAATCTTATGTTGAAATATATGAAGAAATAGAAGGAAGCAATATCTACCGATGGAGGTTACGAGATAATGATGGAAACATCTTGTTATCAGCCCAAGAAAACTATGCAAGCGAAAAATTTGCAGTAGAAGGTTTCTACTTAATTGTACAACAAGTTTTACAAACAAAAGAAATTGATTTAGAGAGAGCATTTAAAAAAGATGTTATAGATAAAAAGATAGTTGGATACATAAGAATCCATAATGCTACATTATCAAAACAATCAAACTCTGTAAAATATTGGTTTAATGTAGTTAACCATGAAAAGCCTGAAGGTAACGGTGAATCAAGTCTTGCAAAGTCAAGTGAATATGAAAATAGGAACGCATTGAAGAATGCTTTAAAGAAACTTTTCTTCCTACTAAAAAAAGATTTTTTAGAAAAAGGGGTGTATAATGAAGATCAAATGGTATTACGACCAAAAAATACGAGTAATGAAATAGAAAACTTCTTACCTATTTGCGCAAAAGATTGTGAAGACTGTGGAACGATTGATCCTTATTCTTATAGAGTAAGTATCGTTTTGCCAGGATATACTTATCGTTTTTCAAACCCAGATTTTAGACGCTATATGGAAAATATTATTCGACAAGAACTTCCTGCACATGTTTTACCAAGAATTTGTTGGGTAGGAAAACGAAAAGGAATTGACTCTGATAATGAAAATGACTTGTTACAGTTCGAAAATACATATAAAAAGTATCTGTTTGCAAAAACAAACCTAGAACAAAAACAACCTGTAGAAAATAACGAGTTGTTAGACTTAATACAAGCTATACAGCAATTAAATACTATTTATCCTTCAGGGAGATTAACTGATTGTAAAACAGAAGATGAAGCATTAGATGGAAGAATTATACTAAACCAATCTAGTATAGGAAATATAGAATAAGAAAAAGAAAATAATAACGAAGAAAACTCATAAAAATAGTACGTGTTTATTTATTAACACAGCCAAAACATAATACGTATGGAAACGACTAACCTGAAACTAAGAGAAATTACAACTGAATATAGTAAGTTTAATGCTAATCAAGTATTAACCGAAACACAACTTAATACATTTATCGATTATTTTGAAGACCAAAACCGTTTGTCAAGGCTAGGTTTAAGTGGTGTTGGAATAGCCTGTGGGTTTGAGGTAACTCCAAAATTTACTATAGATAAAACAGCGGTGTCGAGTATTGAAATTACTCAAGGAACAGCAGTAACTACCGATGGAGATTTAATTCAGTTTTTTGATTTAATAAAAGAAAGTTTACAGTCAAAAACATTTTCATTCTATAAAAAGTTTGAAGATACTGATGGTAATTATGATCGTTTTAAAAATGCTCAGGGTAATCAATATAATTTATGGGAATTACATACAGAAGCAGATGAGTCGTACACTAATTTAGTTGAATTTCCAGAGATACAAAGAATGGCTGTTTTGTTGTATCTAGAACAATATCCAAATGAAGACATGTTGTGTAAAAAACTGACATGTGATAATCAGGGTATTGAGCAAATCAATAATTTACGCGTGTTACTTGTAAGTGTTGAAGATTTAGAAGCCATTGCTACAAAGGATTCTATATTTTTAAAGCACAATTGGTATAAAATTAATGATGAGTTACCTGTTGTAGAGGCAAAAAGAGTTGTGTTAAATGAAAATAACACGCAAACATTTACAGAGTTAAAAGCACAGTTTAATAGTGTTGTTAAAGATGAAAGTATTAGTGTAGATTTAATAAAAGGATTAGATGCTATATTCTCAAAATTTCAAAAACCATCAATAGCCACTAAAATAAAATCATTATTTAGTTTTAGTTCTTTAGCTGTTCCACTAGATTTCCAGTATCGATATGATGTTATCAAAGATTTGATAGATACGTACAATGAAATTAAAGAACTACTATTACACATCAATGTAAACTGTTGCCCAAATATTGGAGCCTTTCCAAAGCATATAATGTTAGGAAAGTTGAAAAAAGAAACAGAATATCCAGAGTTACGTCACCAATTTTATAAGTCACCTATTGTAGGTCATGAAAATGAAAACCTTCAAAAAGTACAACTGTTAATTGATAGAGCAATTGCTATTGCGAATAATTATATAGGAAAAACAAAATCAGAAGATGTGGTGATAACCCCATCACGGGCACATACCACATTAAGTGAAAAAGCTGTTCCTTTTTATTATAATGTTTCTTCACAGTTTTTAAAGAGATGGGACTTTAACAAAACAAAAAATTATAGAGCAAATCAAAACTTAAGCTATCATAAAGAAAACCTTAAGAAGTCAGCAGCAATAAAGAATCCGTTAGCATACAATATTGATAAAAATGATTTCTATAGAATTGAAGGGCATCAAGGAAAAATGTACAGAGATGCCTTAGCAAAAATCTTAAAAATTAAAAAAGATAACGGATTGAATTTTGATGTGAAAACACTTTCCATCAATGCAGTTGAACAAAAAATAAATATAAATAATTATGAGTGTGAGTTTGAAGATTTAAAAATGTTGTTGAATGCATGGAGAGCAGAACAGAATTGCATTTTATCAGAAGTAAGTAGAACATTTTCGGCATTTAAGTTAACCGATCCAAAAACTAATACAGTAGTAGATAACGTAGTTAATTATAAAGACAAAATAAGTGTTTTAGAAAAAGAACCTATAAAAGAAGAAATTCCATTAGTAAAAGAGTATATCAGTAGAATGGATTTACTTTCTAAAGAGACAAGTGTTAAGGAAGATTTTGCGTATAAGTATGATATCGGAACCAAGGAATTTAATAAGTTTTTAAAGGAAGAAAATATTGTAAAAGATAGTTTAACAAAAGAGGAAGACTCAATAGGTTTTTTGATAGACCGAGTAATTGATGAAAACAAATACGGATCAGCCAGCGACATTATCGTTGAATTAAATAAAGAAACTGAAGTTTTAAAAGAAAAAGAAGTTTGGAAAGAAGAACCAACGCTTAGCGATTTTATTTTAACAGATCTTACAGAAACCTTAGTTCATACTTATGTTTTAGATACAAAAATTCCATTAAATATAAGAGATATAGATAGTCTTGTGCTAACAAGTTATAAACTAACGATAGCAGAGCTGTGTAAAAGAGTAAAAAAACTACAAGCAAAGTATAACAGTACTTCATTAGAACTATCAACCAAACAAATTTTAGGGTTATTAATTAACCAGTTATCAATTGTTTGTTGCTCAGGAAAAAAGTTAGAAACACTACTTGCAGAAATAGATAAAAGGACGAAAAAAATTTTAGAAAGAATTCAACTTTCAGAATTTGTAAAACAACATCCAGGACTTGAACACAAAGCAGGAGTTATTCCAGGAGGGACTTTTGTAATGGTATATGTAAATGAAAATGCAGTAGATAAAAATACATTTGATGATGTAGTGTTAGATGTTGTATTTAAAAATCAGCCGATATTATCAGATACAGGGATTATAAAAGATGAATTTTCAGCTTCAAAAGAAATCTTTTTAGGTAAAGAAACATTATATAAAAATGGTGGAGTTATCAATTTATGGGATAAAAGTTCAAGTATTAATTTTTCATTTGTAGATGGAAGTTACTTTAACTTAGAAAACAGATTTTTTTCTGAACAAGATGTTGTTTTAGTAGGAAAAACATTAGCCGAAACAGTAAGCAATTTTACAGCGTTCTTAAACAGAACTTGGTTCAGGGCAGGTGTATCTAAAATTCTTAGTGCAGAAGAAACTAAAATGTATAAAGATGGCTCTGTAGGAATGCGTATTACTATCAAAGATCATTTAGTACCTAGAGGTGAATACTTTTTCCAGATCTATAATCCTATTGTTTTAGAAACTACCAAACGTTTATATTTTGACGAAAATGAAGTGATTCGTGAAAATGAAACATTGAAAAATACGGTAGTAGCAGACTTTTCGTTGCCATATATGTGTTGTTCAGACTGCGCTCCAGTGAACTTTATTATACCAAAAGAACCACCATTTTTAAGTTTACCAGTAGGTACTATATGTTTGAAAAAAGAGACTGTAATTGAACCTTTAATTTTTACAGTAAGACCTATAGACGGAGAGGTAAAAGCAATTGCTCCAGAAGGAGTAATATCAGGAGTGTTTAAAGATCCAGAAGATGAAAAATGGAAAATTGATGTTACTAAAACTGATAAAAGTTTATTAGGTAAACCAATGAAGTTTACAGTAAACGATGAACCTACCGATTGTGAACTTATCGTATATCCAGCATTAGAGTTGTTGGTTGAAGTAGAACAACCTATTGAATACAATGAAGATAAATCTAAAGCTAGGGTAACTTATGTATTACATTGGAAAGATGCTGATTTTGTTGAAGCTGATTTCTTTAATAACATCAAGTATTCTTGGGATTTTATGGGAGACGGTACCAGAGTAGAGCGTATGCCAATAAACAATAAAGTCTTTCAAAAGTATACACTGCCAATTGATGATATAAACAATGAGGTAACCCCGGCATTAACAATTTCATTGGGTCCATGCTCAAAAGAAATTCCTATAAAACCCATAAAATTTGATACGCTAACACCATCAGAACTAGCCATACGACCAAAATATTGCTTAGATTTTACTAAAGAAAAAACAGCAAGAATACCATTTACAAATGTTAATGGAACAATAACTATTGAAGGTGGAGCTATAAAAGGTGTTACAATTGAGAATAATGAATTAGTTATTGATGTAGCCACTTTTGAAAATTATGATCAAGTTATTGAGTTCTTAGAAGACGGGCAAACAACAAATGCAAGAATTACCATTCATGAAGTTAAACAAATAAGTATTTCAGAACGAAGCGAATCGAGATTTATATGGAAAGACGGACAATTATTTTACGAAGCAGCTTTTGAAGCAATACTTCCAGAAGGAGTAAAACCGGAAGGATTAAAGTTTAATTGGAGTGTAAATAGCATTGAGTCGGAGACAGAGTTGTTTAATCCTCAGTTATTAGTAAAAGAAGGTGTAGGAAACTCTTACACAATAAAATTAATGATTACTGATGGTAACGGATGTTTTTCTAAAGCAGATTTTGCAAAGAATATAGCCTTCCCAGAGTTTACAATAAGCTTACCAAACACCACTTTTTGTTTAAGTGATAAAGAGTCTTATCCTGTTGTAGTAAGACCACAATTTGAAGGGGTACAACTTACAGGAGGAAATGTAAAGTTTAATGAAGAAACAAAATTATGGGAGCTTGTACCAGCAAACTCAGGATTAACAGATTCAGGTACTGTAAGTATAAGTCTAGTAGGAACTTTTGTTATACAGACTATTAATTTAACAGCAACACCACAAGCAAGCTTTACTCATAGTTTTGATCCAGAAACTAGAATATTATCATTAACAAATACTTCAGAAAAAGGAGACAAGTATGTTTGGGTGATTAATGGAGTTGAAAGAGAACCTCAAATAAATAGAACAACAATAACAGAAGACCTGAGTAATTTTGATGGAGACATGGTAAAAGTCTCTTTAACGGTAACAAGTAAGTGTGGAGAGAACACATCAACAGAAGTTATAGAAATAGGGAAAATACAAGATAAAACCTGTGAGGAAATAACAAAAACAGAAGTTGAAAACTATTATAAGTTAAACAAGTTTAGTATAAATGATGGGGGAAGTGGTACTAATGTTAACATGACTGTAATAGTTCCTACAAATGATGTATATGCAAAAATAATAGACGATGAAAGTAACTCTTATTTGACAGGAGAAAACAACAATCAATTAAGAGAAATGTTTTTAGGTTTATTAAATAATACGTGGATGCTTTCTTTACAGGATACTGATAACAGAACTTTACTTGTAAAATATTATAAAGCACAAGTAAGATTATTCTTTAATATTCTTCATTGCCAAAAACAAACAGTTTTAGAGTCAGATGAAATCAAACAAGACATTCAAGATTTATTAATTGAAATTAACACAGGGTTTACGGAAGGACAAATAAAAAAAGAAGAAACTTTATTAGAGTTTCTAAGAAAATGTTCCGTAGAAATTCAAGCCGAATACATTTCTAAGTTTATAAAAGAAAACTTAATACAAACCGTATAATGGTTGCTAAAGAACATACCATCCAAAAAGTATTTGTAGAGGTAAATACGAAAAGTAAAAAAGTAGCAGAAGAGTATAAAAATACTATCGAAGACTTTTTACAGGAAGAAGTATTTCCAGAAATAGAAAAATACTTCAACTCTCAAGAAATCGAGTATGAAGCATACATTCAGCAAATAGAGAACTTAAATATTGAAGTAGAAATTTCAAGTAATAATAAATCTATAAACGATAACAGTACAAAGAGAGAAATAAAAGAACAACTTATAACAAAGTTAAAAGCAATTTTCAAAACCCCAGAACTACACGATATAGTTATAAAAAAGGTTACTGCTTCAGAGTCTAAATTAGATGCTTTTTTTCATTTTTTGCAACATGGTATAACAGCTTGGTGGAATCAAAAGGAAGAGAAAAATTTTACAAAAAAAATGTTGTTTGAAATAACAGAAAGTCAATTTTTTGAAGAACGTTTTTTGAAATCATTAAGAGATCCAGTTCAACAAAATCGATTGATTCAACAGTTTAAGACTGAAGAGTTGCAAATATTATTCCTAGGAGTTTTCAATAAACCAGTGGGGTATGAGGCTTTTCTATCAACTATCAAAAAATTTGATTTTAAGAGCTACGCCATAAGGAATAAAGTGTGGAAGTTTTTCATCAAAGCAACAATTAATAATAATTTTTCAAGAATAGTAAATGAAGTTCAAGAAGAAATAGAGATATGCAAAAGAACAAAGGCTTTTAATTCTTCAAAAAATATAACTCAATTTTTACAAGAGCTAACTTCTCAAGAAAGAATATTTAGAAGTCAGTTTAATAGTAAAGAACAAAAGGAGTTTAAAAAGAAGAAAGAAGGGAGTAGCATTGAGGTTGTCAATACAGAGTTTATAAGTAAAAAAGAAGAAAAAAAATCAGATGTAAGTATTGATAAACTAGATAAAGTAGGAGTCAAAAAAAATCAAAATAAAGCAGAAGAATTAACTCTTTCAAAGAATGAATCAAGTAAATCTAATTCACAAAAAACTCCTGAAAAAGTAGATAATCAAAACAAAAAAGAAGTCTTAAAGAAGAAGAAAACGTCATCAAAAGAAAAAAGTAAAGAAGTAAAAGAAGAATTAAGAATAAAAATGCAAGCGAAAAGTAAGAATCCTTATGAAGATAAAGGAGTAAACTTGAAAACGGAGAAAATTACTGACGACCAAAAGAGAGCTGAATATAAAAGGAGACATCAAGAAGCGTTAAAAAACACTTTTTCAAGTAAAAAAGAAGTTACAAGTGAGCCTAAATCACATCTTATAAGAAACGCTGGATTAATTTTATTACACCCCTTTTTAAAGCAGTTTTTCAATTCATGTGGTTTTTTAGATAAAGAGAATAAAATTATCAAACCTAATGAAGCAGTTCACTTACTACACTATGTAGCAACTAAAAAAGAACAACAGTTTGAAAACAATTTAATTTTCGAAAAGTTTTTGTGCAATCTACCAATACAAAGTTCTATTGAAAGAAATATAGTATTGAGTGATGAGCTTAAAGAAAAGTCAGAAGAATTGTTAAGAGCAGTACTTCAAAATTGGTCAATTTTAAAAAACTCTTCAAATGACCTATTGCGTAATGAGTATTTACAAAGAGAAGGAAAACTAGATTTAACTAAAGACAATCCTACTCTAACAGTTGAAAGAAAAACACAAGATATCTTATTAGATACCAAATTACCATGGAATTTAAGCTTATGTAAACTTCCTTGGAGGAAGGAATTAATCTTTACGAATTGGTAAAATATAATTAAAACTTTAGAAGTCATGTTTAAAAGAGATAAAAAACCAGAAGCTAATAACGTTCAAGCAAAGGATAAAAAAAAGGATTTATTTATTCAACCAAAGCTAGCGTTTGGAAAAAAAGAAGATCAATATGAAGTTGAAGCAGATAACATGGCTGATAAAGTTGTCGGAAATAAAAATGAAGTTAATTCAATACAAAAAAAAGAAAATGAAGAAGAAATTCAGCAAAAACCACTGGCTTCTGAAGTAACACCTTTAGTACAAAAAATGGAAACTACTGAAGATGAGCAACCTGTTCAAAAGATGGAGGAAGAAGAAGCGGTACAAAGTAAAGAAGAGGAAGAAACAGTACAATCTAAGTGCGATGATTGTGAAAAGGAAGAACAAGTACAAAAACAAGAAGAAGAGGAAGCTGTGCAGTCAAAAACAGAAAAATCTACTTCAACAAAAAATAAACCTTCTTTTGAAAGTAAGTTAAAAAGAGGAAATGGAGGTCAAAAAATGGATGCACAAACACGAAGTGAAATGGAGTCAGGTTTTGGAGCCGATTTTAGCCGTGTAAATATCCATAACAACTCAGAAGCAGCACAAATGAGTCAAGAAATAGGAGCACAGGCATTTACGCATGGAAACGATATCTATTTTAACGAAGGAAAATACAATCCAAACTCCAAAGATGGAAAGCACTTGTTAGCGCATGAGTTAACACATACGATTCAACAAAAAGGAATGGTTCAGAAAAAAATACAGCGAAGCATTTCAAGAAGTACACCAAGTTGTAGTTCATCTAGTAGCGTACCTCTAAATTATAGAGGTGTAAGTGTTAGAAGAGGAGCCTATTATACAGATGTTTTTGATAGACCTTCGGGAGGAACAGTAAATATTTTTGTAGAAGCCTCTTCGAATGATGATAACTGTCATTTTGATAACACTTATGGAGTTAATGTGTGGCAATGTCATATTCTTGGTGATGAAAAAATTGAAAGCCAGCATATCAGAATGTTTAGAGAAGAAGGAGGTATATCCTACAGTATAACATTACCTACAGAAGAGTGGAACACTTATGAAAAATTTTATTTGAGACTGTATTTTAGGTGTAGTGCTACTGTAAATGTTAGCATTACATAATATTCAAGGGACATATCAAATTATATTCATTTTTTAAGAGCTAATAATCTATGTTTTCACCAAAAACTCAACATACCACAAAACCAACTTCTTCAAAATCAAATGGAGGAGGAAGCTTTATTCAACCTAAATTAAATGTTGGGAAACCAGGTGATAAATATGAGGTCGAGGCAGATAAAGCTGCTGACCAAATAGTAGCCAAGGGAAAAGAAACTCCAAACTCTTTTTTCGCACCAACAGTTCAAAAGAAAAATGAAGAAGAGATTCAAAAGCAAGAAATTCAGCAAAAACCGTTAGTTGATTCCATAAGCCCTGTAGTTCAATTAAAATCAGATGATAATCTTCAAAAGCAAGAAGAAGAATTACAACAAAAAGAAGAGGAAGATGTGCAAAAATCTACTGAAGAGGAAGTTCAAACAAAAAAAGAAACAACAGAGTCACCATTTGCTGGAGAGGTAATTCAGCAACAAGCAGAAGAAGATATTCAAGAAAAAGAAGAGGAAGAAATTCAGGAAAAAGAGGAGGAAGAAATTCAACAGTTACAAATGTCAGGAGGCGATGACAATTCTTCATTAGAAAGCAATCTCAGTAGTTCAAAAGGTGGAGGAAACTCATTACCAAGTGGCACTAAAAATGAAATGGAATCAGGTTTTGGAGCTGATTTTAGTGGCGTGCGTGTTCATAACGATAGCAATGCTGTACAAATGAATAAAGAGCTAGGATCTCAAGCATTTACCAATGGGAATGATATTTATTTTAACGAAGGAAAATACAATCCAACATCAGAGTCAGGAAAACATTTATTAGCACATGAGTTAACCCACACTGTACAACAAGGAGCGTCACCAGCTTCTAATAACGTTCAAAAATCAGAAGGAGAAACAGGTACTGTGACTTTAGTAGCTCCAACCGAAGCAGTAGATATCACAAACGGATTGCAATTATCTGATGATTGGTTAGCTTATATCGAGCAAGAATCAAGAACAACTAACTTTGATGTAAATGTTAAAATAGGGGCGCAATTCGAAGGAACAATTAAAATTCGAAAATTAGGAAGACCAGCAGAAGGGCAAACTCAAAAATTTGAGCTTTCAAGAAATGGAGGAAATAAACATTTAGATGTCCGTGGAATGTCATTTTTAAATCCGTTGAGAGATGCTGGTGTATTTCCTGTATTAGTATTAAATAGTTTTGGAGAAGAACAAAATACTACAGGTTTTTTAAGTATTCGAACAGGAGAGGACGTTTTTACTAGAGATGCACTAGGAATTATTCATAAAATAAATGAAAACCTTGAGGCAATGAGCTTCTTAGGTTTGAGTCCTATTGAAGTTGCAGAAGGCTTAGAAAATAGGTTTGAAAACGGAGGGTTAAATTTTAGAGCTAATAGTCTATCAGCAAATATAGATGGCTATATAGAAGCTACAGGTAGTTTAGGAATTACAGATTCTAATTTAAGTTTTGAGCTTAATTCTACAGTAGATATTGCTGGTTTAGCTTCTGGAGAATTTAATGTAGCAAGAGGAGCAGATGGAAAGTTAAGTGGACAAGCAAATATTGCTGCTGATATTGCTAATATAAGTGCATCGTTAACCGTTGAGTACGATGATGGAGCAGTGACTATTCAGGGTACAGGTAGAATGAATTCAGAAAAATTCTCTGGTGAAATAACCTTATTAGTTACTGATGCAACACGTTCTCGTCAAATGATGCATGCTGCATTAGGGGTAGAAAGTATGGATCAAGAAGCTGAAGCTCCTGCTCAAGAACAAGCACCCGTTCCAAAAACAAAAGATAACCAAGTATTGGCAGGTTGGGGAGAAGTACAGGCTACCATTACACCTTGGTTAGAGGGGGCAGCTAAAATAGGAATTGATCACCTAGGTCATGTAACTATTGTTGGTGAGGTCGTTGTAACAGAAGATGTTGAGTTGATGGAGCAACGAGGGAAAAAGGTGAATATTTTTGAAGTAGAAATACGAGCGGGATATGGTATTCCATTGGTAGGGCAAGTATTCTTATTCGCAAGTATTGGGATGTTTGCCAACGCAGGTTTTGGGCCTTTGGTTTTAAAAGATGTAGGTTTTACAGGAACCTATTCTACAGACCCATCAGTTTTACAGAATTTTAGTATTACAGGAACTTTAGGAATTAATGCTTTTGCTGTACTAGGGTTAGAAGCCGAAGCAGGAGTAGGTGTTACTTTAATAGGGCATGATGTAAAAGCAGGAGTTAATGTTACTGCAGTTGCAGGGTTAAGAGCCTATGCGGAAGCAACACCAACTTTTGAGTATAAAGAAGAACACTCACCAGAAGGAGGAAAAATTGGAGAATCAAGATTAAAAGGACACTTTGAAGCAGCTGCTCAGTTGTTTTTGCAACTATCAGGAGCGCTATTTTATGAATTAGACAGTCCGTGGTGGTCACCAGCACCGGATGGAAGAGAAGAGTTTCCGTTAGGAGAAGTACAATACCCAATTGGAGATAGTTTAGGAATAGGTGCAGATGTAGATTGGCTAGTAGGAGGAGAAGAGCCACCAGAATTAACCATGTCTCCTGTAGAGTTTGACCCAGATAAGTTTACAGCTGATGTGATGGCAGACCCTCCTCCTAGAACTATGGGAGATAGCGAGTCCAGTCCTGATGGAGAGTGGCAAGGAGAAAATGTTAATGGAAATCAAAATGAGAATCCAGAAATTACAGGAGAAGCAGAAGGGTTACCACCAGGGAGAAGAGAAGAAGATTTAAGCAATCTTTCAGAAGAGCAAAAATATATGCGTGCTTTAGATGAGTTGTCTCAAATGGAAAATGCAAATCCGAAAGCTACTATTGGGGTTGTGGAAGATAAAATTAGCTTAGTAAAGCGTAGGTATGGAATTCGTAAAATTCAAACCAGAAACGAAGAAGCTGAAAGAGTAGCTATTTATGTAGAACATGGAGAAGAAAATAATGGAAGACATTTATTACAAATACCGTTAATGAGTGAGGCTGAAAGACAACGTTTAATTGATGCTGCAAAAGAAGAATTACAAAGGAATTCTAGAAGAGCAGCAGATGAAGAAGGTAAGATATCTAGAGCCGAGGCAGAAGAAGTTTTAAATACTATTAAAAATAGTCATGATGTAATTTCAGAAGCTCAAGTTATAGATGGACAAAATACATGGGATTATTTAATTGATACGGGAGGGCGTGACCAAACTGAAGGAGGAAATCTTAAGAAAGAAACTGAGGTTGAAGAAGCAACAGATGAGAATAATCTTGAAAATTTATCACAGATAGCAGTTCCATTTACTGAAACTGATGGAGATAATCATACTCTTAAGTTTGCTGTAGAAGGAGAGGCTGTAGATTTAATGATACATAGTACTCCAAAGGATATTTTTAAGTATTTAAATTCTGACGAAGTCGATCAGTCCGATAGATTAGTGCAAGATGCTAGAAGACTTGCTACAGAAATTAAGACAATGGCAAATAATGCTGCAGACACTGAAGGGCTTGTTACTAATTTAAATAGTAAAATGAGAGAGCTAAGTGAAATGATGTCTGAAATTAGATCAGACTTTAGAAGATTCTTACCCAGAAATCCAGTTTATAACTATACTCCTCAAAATAATATGGCATATATAGCCGAAGCTGATATGTTGTCTGCTAATAGGTCTGGAGGTACTCCTCCAGGAGGTTCTTACGTTGCAGGTTGGCAAGCTATTCAACAAGGTTTAACTACAGGAGGAGGTCACTGGAAGCGTTTACATCTTATTAATCAAGGATTTGGAGGTTTTGGTGTTCCAGAAAATTTAACACCTGGCACACAAAGTGATAATAGTGAATATGAAAAATTTGATGGACCAGTAAAAGAACGAGTTGGTAGCAGACCAAACGATGAATCAGCTCAAGGAGTTGTAAAAATAAAAGCAACAGTCACCTACTATTCAGGAGAGTTTCCAACCAATCAACAAGCACCAAAAGAAGGAAGAGGAGTTGATCAATTTGCTGATGATGGTAGAGTTAAGAAAGATAATTATGCGGATAATATAAAATTTGAAGCATGGGAATACAGTTATAACAAGGGGGCTAATAGCTGGACACTAGGAGATAAATTTGTCGATGATAATTTAGGGATAGATCTTCCTGATTGGAATTTGGTAAGTCCACCAACAATTGGAGCAGCAACAAAGAGTGAATATACAAGGGCTTATAATAATTTATCTGTAAGAGATAAGTTTAGAGTAGATTCGGTAACTTCAGTAAGTTTTGACAACTTACTATCTCCAACTATATTAGAATTTATTAGAGGGAAATCTTTTGGGAACTCTGTAAATTTTAGAGGGCAAATGGATTTAGAAATAGACCCTTCTACATCATCAAAAAGAAGACGACAACAAACTATTGATAAATTAGAATCATTCAGAGACATTATCCCAGTAATGGTAAATGCAAATGCTTTGAAATTTTAAACCAATAAAATAAAGCGTTGTAAACCTTCATAAATAACATTTTATTAAAACTAATAGATGATAAATTTAATTGATAAAATAAAAACACTAGAAAAAACATTCATAAAAAATGCAATTATATTTAATATAAAGAAGAGAGAGCCATTAGGAGAAAAAAAAGTAATTGCATTATCTAAAGAATATAATTTACCTGATGAACTTGTTCAGTTTTATCTAGCATATAACGGGTTATTTATAACATGGTTTTCGGATCTAGATATATTGTGCACAGGAAGAATGTTTATTCCAGATTTAGAGTCATTAAAAAAATATTTTATAAATACTTCTAAAACAGATTTAAAATCATTTTCAATATTTATTAAAAAAGGATACATCCCACTTGATGTAGATGCAATCAATGGTTATGTTACTTTTATCAAGGTAGAAGAAAACGCATACACTCTTATCAGAGTAGATATATATCACAGTGAAATTGAATTAGGAATCTCTATTATAAAATATCTTGAAATTGGTATTATGTCAGGAGGTTTATATCACTGGCAAAATTATATTTCGGAAAACACGTATAATCATTTTAAGAAATATAGTTACGATGGTTTTGTGGAAATAATAGCAGATAAATTAGAAGTTAAATCTTTAGATTATTTCCACACTAAATTTATTAACAGGGATTTTACTTTTTCTAAAATAAAATCAATAAAATTAAATTTACCAGAAAATTCTCAAATTAAAAAGAGAAAAGAAAATTTTGGATGCTCAAATGTAGAGGTTAGGAAAGCTGAAATGAGCATTCAAAATAAACTTCCTAGTTCATTCGTAAATTGGGCATATAACATTAATGGTTTAGAGATAAACTGGAATTTCGATAGCTCTTTCGCAAATTTTAAAGTTATTGGAATTGAGAAAATTTTTGGAGGTGTGAACCATGGAGAATTAAAAAAATGGAAAAACAGTTATGCAACTTACCTAGGTTTAGATGATTCTCACGAAAAAAAATACGGTTCTTTTTACCCTTTCATCTTCGAAGAATCTGGACACACTGTATTTAAAATAGAGAATGATGAGGTGCTACTTTATTTTATAAAAGACTTAGAGCCCATAAAAATCAATCTTACTTTCAATCAATTCATAAATAAGTTATATGAATGTGGGGGGATATCAGGATGGCAAAACCTCTTTATCAATCAATATTCTAAAGAAAACCCTGAGATAAAAAGTTTGCTAAAAAATATCAAAATTTGTTTTCCAGATATAGATATAAAAAAATTTATCGGAAGCATGTAAGTTTTGTAACATAAATTATTGCAAGTATGGACACATTAGTAAATAAAATAGATACAAAAACAGGTTTGCAGGAAGCCGTTTCTTTTTTAAGAGAATTAATTTATGCTAGATTGTCTTCGGAATTCCATGGAAATGATTTTTTAAAACTAGATCTGAGTTTTGAGAATAATAATTCTTGTTTAGCTTCTTTTGTTAGAGAGAATGAATTGAATTATGTAGACAAAGTAGTATTGTTTTTGACAATTACACCCAATATTTCACCAAATTTTTTCAGTACCATTATTTCTGATTTCTTACCCAATGGAGGAGAACTTCCTGAGTTTGGAGGTGTAAAAGGGAAAAATCATAGAGGTATTATACCAACGGTTGAGACGGCTTTATATATTTTGGCGGGTAATGATATTGAAGAACGAAAGAAACTAATAAGCTTTATACTATGTGAGAGTAAACTAATCAAAAACTCTATCATAGAAATAGAAAAAATGCCTTATGGAGAACCACAAATGAGTGGAAAAATAATTCTTGCTCAAGAATACGTGCATTTATTTTTAACAGGTAAAGAATTAAAACCGCAATTAAGTCAAGATTTTCCAGCAAGTTTAATTACTACAGACCTAGAATGGGAAGATTTAGTGCTACAAGAAAAAACATTAAACGATATTAAAGAGATAGAAAACTGGCTAGCCTATAAAGAAGTATTAATGAACGACTGGGGTATGGCTTCAAAAATTAAACCAGGATATCGTGTGTTATTTTGTGGGCTCCCAGGAACAGGAAAGACATTAACAGCTGGCCTGCTAGGAAAGTATACAGGGAAGGATGTGTATCGAGTGGATTTATCTATGGTTGTATCAAAATATATAGGAGAAACAGAGAAAAACCTTTCTAAGCTCTTTGATAAATCTATTAATAAAGATTGGATTTTATTTTTTGATGAAGCCGATTCTATTTTCGGAAAACGAACAAACGTTCGCGATGCACACGATAAATATGCGAACCAAGAGGTGTCATATTTATTACAACGTATAGAAGCACATCCAGGTCTTATAATTTTAGCGTCTAATTTTAAGAATAATATTGATACAGCATTTACACGTCGCTTTAATAATATTATAGAATTTGAAACACCAAACTATGATGAGAGGTTAGCTTTATGGAAAAATAATTTACCTAATAAGGTTGAGGTTGAAGAATTAATTACTGTTGAAGAATTGGCGAAAAAATTCAATCTTACAGGAGCTAACATCGTGAATGTAATTCAATATGCGTGTTTAAAGACTATTGGGGGTAAAGAGAATAAAATTTTAAGACAATACTTGTTAGAAGGAGTAAAAAGAGAGTATACAAAAGAAGGAAAAACAATTAATATTAAACTTTAAAAAGAGCAGTAATGAAAACAATCAATCAAATAAATGGTATCCCCTTACATTATGCTAGGTTAACAAATCATCCATACGGAACTAGGGGAGAACAGCGCAATTTTTCAGTTGATGAAGGTTTTTTAAGTATTTTAGAAAAAGCACTTCAAGAAGTTTTTGAACATTGTCCTTTAGGAGTTCCTGAAGTAATTACAACAGCAGGAATTTTTGTAGACAAACCAGGACAGCATGGTCATGGAAAAGCATTTGATTTGGATGCTGTTTTTTGGAGTGATGAAACTCTAGTTACAACCAATTTTATTCATCAAAAAGAGTTGTATTTAGGCATGGAATCTTTTTTAAGAAAACACTTTGGTATTGTATTAAATTATTACTACCCAAACCATAAAGATCATTGGCATGTTGATACAAGTGTTCCTGTTGATTATAATGAAACATCTAAATCGGAAACATTGTATTTACAATTAGTCTTAAAACATATTTATAAAGAAGAAATTTTGGTTGATGGTATATGGGGAAGGCAAACTTCAGGAGTAGTAAAAGAAGTTTTTGAAAGATTAGGAATAAATACACCCATAACAACGAAAGCAAATTATATAAAGTTTTTAGATATAACAGGTAAAATAGCATTTAAACTATATGAAGAAAATACTTCTCCAAAACACTTATTAAGTAATTTAACAGAAGTAATTGAAGGTTTACCACAACAAAATAGAATCACTGTGCGAGAGGCATTAAATAGCTTTTTAGATCATGAAGAAACAGTAAATTGGTTGGGAGACTTTGAAGAGAGCCATAACTTAAATACTATTATTGAAGAAGTAATAGCTTAAAGTTTTTATTCGGAAAACTGATTTTTAAACCAGACCTTTTTCCAGATTCTTTTTAGAATTAAGAATGTAACATTTTCGGTATATTTATCAATATCGTTAGATTCAGTAATTTGTGAGTCTTTTTCAGAAACATCAATACGATATAAAAGGTTGGTATACGAACTAAAGTCATGTAAAACAAGTTCTTTAATTGATTTCTGGAGTTCTTCTTTTAACTCTAAAGGAGTGTTATTTTCAGAAAAAGTTAAATCAATTCCAGTTAAACTAAAATCTTTGTTAAGTTGAACTACGAGCTGTTTATATAACTCTTGATTGGCTACATTTGTTAATAGATCGATACTATTTTGATAACTAGGCAGCATTTTAATTCAACTTGTAATTAATAAACTGTTCGTCTAAAGCCTTTAAAAATTCACTAGATACTTTAATCTTAGTCGTTCTACTCGGTAAGCTTAATTCTATTTTTTCTTCTGCATCCCAAATGGTAAAATATAAACTTTGTGAGCCTTTGTTAGTGGCAAATAAGTGTTGTAATTCTTTTATGGTGTTATCTTTTACTTCTTTTAACGGAATTTTTATGGTAAGTTTTTTACACATTTTATCCATAATATCATGCAATAATAAAAACTCATTAAAACCAACCCTAGGATCACCTTTTACACCTTCTTTATTAGTCCAACCAGGTTTGATAGTAGTTTTGATAAATAAGAATGAATTAGGAACTAAAAAGTGTTTAAATTTTAAGTAATCTTCACCAAAAATTCTGAACTCAAAACTATCATTATAGTCTTCCATAGTAAATGCAGCCCACCCTTTACCTGCTTTTGAAACTCGATGCTGTACATCAGTGACAATTCCAGCAAAAGAAAGTCCTAAGCCTTCATATTGAGCAATGTTTTTAAAATGTGCAAGTGAAGCGTTGCAAAACTTTAGTTCGTTTTTAAAATCATCAAGAGGATGTGCAGAAATATACATTCCCACTACTTCCTTTTCGCGAGCTAACAATTCCATAGTTCCCCAAGTTTCACATTCTGGAATTAAAGGTTCAGGTAAATCAACATCCGAAGCTTCTCCAAATAAAGATACCTGAGATGAATTCTGATTTTCTTGAAACTTGTTACCAAAGCGGATAGCTTTTTCTAGAAAAGTTTGCCCTTTCTCATCCTTTACATAATACTGAGCTCTGTGAGTATTGTTAAAGGAATCAAATCCACCAGCTAATACTAAACCTTCAAAAGCTTTTTTGTTAGCAACACGTAAATCAACACGTTTCGCCACATCAAAAATTGAAGAAAAATGTCCATTTTCTTTACGTTCATCAATAATTGCCTTAACAGCAGAACCACCTACTCCTTTAATAGCCGCCATACCAAAACGAACGGCGCCATCTTTATTTACAGAGAATTTAGCATACGATTCATTTACATCTGGACCTAATACTTCTAACCCCATTCGTTTACATTCTTCCATAAAAAACGAAACCGTTTTAATATCGTTCATGTTGTTAGAAAGTACTGCCGCCATGTATTCGGCAGGGTAGTGAGCTTTTAAATAAGCAGTTTGATAGGCAATCCAAGCATAGCAAGTAGAGTGAGATTTGTTAAAGGCATAGGATGCGAAAGCCTCCCAGTCTTTCCAAATCTTTTCTAGTGCTTTTTCATCATGACCATTATCCTTAGCTTGATTTACAAACTTAGGTTTCATTTTAGCAAGCACTGCAGCTTGCTTTTTACCCATTGCTTTACGAAGTACATCGGCTTCACCTTTGGTAAAATCAGCTAACTTTTGCGAAAGTAACATTACTTGCTCCTGATATACTGTAATTCCATAGGTTTCGGCTAAGTATTCCTCCATGGCAGGAAGGTCATATTGAATTTCTTCATCACCATGTTTTCTTCTAATAAAAGAAGGAATATATTCTAAAGGACCTGGACGATACAAGGCGTTCATTGCAATTAAGTCAGCAAAAACCGTAGGTTTTAACTCACGCATGTATTTTTGCATTCCAGGAGATTCGTATTGGAATATCCCTACGGTTTCACCACGCTGGAAAAGTGCATAAGTTTCTTCATCATCAATGGGGAAATTTTCAGGATCGAGCTCTACACCATGACGTGCTTTTACAATTTTTACGGTATCCTTAATTAGGGTTAACGTTTTTAACCCAAGGAAATCCATTTTTAATAATCCAGCACTTTCTACTACTGAGTTATCAAATTGGGTAACATACATATCAGAATCTTTCGCAACTGATACGGGTACGAATTTGGTAATATCATCAGGAGTAATAATTACTCCACAGGCATGAATTCCAGTATTACGAACAGAACCTTCTAAAATTCGAGCTTTGTTAATGGTTTCAGCTTCAAGTCCATTACCATTGGCAATAGCTTTTAGCTCATTAACCATTTCAATTTCTTCAGAACGAAGTTTTTCTTTTAATCCTTTCTCATCTAGAGAAAAGATCTTTTTTAACTTCATTCCAGGAATTAACTTAGCAATTCTATCTGCTTCAAATAAAGGTAAGTCAAGTACACGAGCGGTATCACGGACAGATGATTTAGCTGCCATGGTACCATAGGTAATAATTTGTGCTACTTGATTAGCACCATATTTTTCAATTACGTAATCCATTACACGACTTCGACCTTCATCATCAAAGTCAATATCAATATCGGGCATCGATACACGTTCAGGATTTAAGAAACGCTCAAAAAGTAAATCATATTGAATAGGGTCTATATTGGTAATCCATAAGCAATAAGCAACTACTGAACCAGCTGCAGAACCACGCCCTGGACCTACTGATACATCCATATTACGGGCTTCTCTAATAAAATCTTCTACAATCAAGAAATATCCTGGATATCCTGTTTTGGCAATTACATCAAGCTCAAAATCTAAACGTTCTCGGATTTTGTCGGTGATTTCTCCATAACGTTTTTTGGCACCTTCATAAGTTAAGTGACGTAAGAAATTATTTTCACCTCTTTTTCCACCATCTTCTAGATCTTTTTCATCTCTAAACTCTTCTGGAATATCAAAGGCAGGTAATAGTACATCACGAGCTAACCCAAAAGGTTCTATTTTATCTACGATTTCTTGAATGTTAATAATGGCTTCTGGTAAATCTGCGAAGAGCTTTTTCATCTCTTCGGTAGATTTAAAATAATATTCGTCATTAGGTAATCCATAGCGATAACCTCTACCTCTTCCTTTAGGGGTTGCTTGCTTTTCACCATCTTTTACGCATAATAAAATATCATGAGCATTGGCGTCTTCTTTGCCTAAGTAAAAAGTATTGTTAGTAGCGACAATTTTAACGTCGTGCTTTTTTGAAAATTCTAAGAGAGTTTCGTTAACAACTCTTTCGTCTTCTTGTCCGTGACGCATTAATTCGATATACAAATCATCTCCGAATTGTTCTTTCCACCAAAGCAGAGCTTCTTCAGCTTGAGTTTCACCAACATTTAATATTTTACTAGGAACTTCACCATATAAATTTCCTGTTAAAACAATAACATCTTCTTTGTATTGTTCGATAACTTTCTTATCAATTCTCGGAACGTAGTAAAAGCCATCTACAAAAGCAATGGAAGACATTTTTGCTAGGTTGTGATATCCTTTTTTATTTTTAGCAAGTAACACAACTTGATACCCATTGTCTTTTTGACTTTTATTGGTGTGGTCTTCACAAACATTGAATTCACAACCTACAATAGGCTTTAAAATACTCTCAGTAGGTTCTTCTCCTTTTTCTAAAGCTTCTTTATTGGCTGCTTCAGCAGCTTTGTTATGTCCAATAACTGCTTGTACGAAATGAAAAGCAGCCATCATGTTACCCGTGTCAGTCATAGCAACTGCAGACATATTGTCTTTGGCAGCAGCATTTACAATATTACCAATTTGAATGGTAGATTGTAAAACTGAGTATTGAGTATGGTTGTGTAAATGAGCAAATTTAACGCCTTCAAGTTCTGCTAATCCTTCAGCGGTAGAAATTGTATTCGCTTCATCAGTTTCAGAAGACTTTCTCTTGCGAATTTTTTCACTTTCCTTTTTAAGGTTTAAGTGTTTAAGTCCAATTACTTGTATCGGATTTGGATTAGCTTCTGTATAACGCTGAAAATAATCTGAAGAAGCATCTAATTGCTCTTCTGTGTATTGGCGTAAACGAATTAACTCTAGGAAACATCGAGTGGTAGCTTCCACGTCAGCGGTTGCATTGTGTGCTTCCCCAAAACCAGTTCCGAAAAGGTGGTTGTGTAATTCGGTAAGGGTTGGAAGTTTAAATTTACCTCCACGACCACCAGGAATTTGACATAGTTGTGCCGTATGTTCGGTACAAGTATCCAAAACAGGTAATTCTGTTAAATTGTTTTCAACTCCTAAACGATGAAACTCACATCCCATAATATTGACATCAAATCCAACATTTTGACCGACAATAAACTTCGTTTTTTGTAATGCGTTGTTGAATAGTTCTAGCCCTTCACTTAACAGAATTCCTTGTTCGATAGCTAAATCAGTAGAAATCCCGTGAATACGTTCTGCATCGTACGGAATATTGAATCCATCAGGTTGTATTAAGAAGTCGTTATGTTCAATTAAATTCCCTAATTCATCATGTAATTGCCATGCAATTTGTATGGCTCTAGGCCAGTTATCCGTATCGGTTATTGGAGCATTCCAGCTTTTAGGTAATCCAGTAGTTTCGGTATCGAAAATTAAATACATGGGCAAAAATTACTTATTGAAGTGTTTTGGATGAAAACAAAGTGTAAAAATACGAAGAATTTACATTGTTATTAAGAGAAGTTATTAACGAGTGTTTTTACTTAATGTAAAGGCTTGAATAGCTGATTGTAATCAGTAAAGAGATGTTAAGTGTAGGTTAATTTTAAAATAAAAATGAAAAAAAGTGATTGATAATCAATTAATAAGATTACATTTGTACTTTAATATAATATTTTTTACAATGAAAGAAGGAACAGTAAAGTTCTTCAATGAATCTAAAGGTTTTGGATTTATTACAGAGTCAGGATCAAACACAGAACATTTTGTACACGTATCAGGTTTAATCGATGAGATTAGAGAAGGTGATACTGTTGAGTTTGAACTTAAAGAAGGAAAAAAAGGATTAAACGCAGTTAGCGTTAGAGTATTATAATATACCTCACAATTTATTTTTCTTAAGAGCCTGTTTAACAGGCTCTTTTTTATTTTAATAAAAAATCTTTTTAGGTGTTATTTGAAAAATATTTTATAATTTTGCGCCCACTTATTACGAGATAATAAGATTTATTAATAACCAAGGTCGCGAACCTTAAAAATTAAAATTATGCCTGTAAAAATTAGATTACAAAGACACGGTAAAAAAGGAAAACCATTTTATTGGGTAGTAGCTGCTGATTCCAGAGCTAAAAGAGACGGTCGTTTCTTAGAGAAAATCGGAACTTACAACCCTAACACTAACCCTGCAACTATCGATTTAGATGTTGACGGAGCTGTAAAGTGGTTACAAAATGGTGCTCAACCAACTGATACTGCTAGAGCAATCTTATCTTATAAAGGAGCTTTATTAAAGAATCACTTAGCTGGAGGAGTAAAGAAAGGAGCTTTAACTGAAGAGCAAGCAGAAGCTAAATTTAATGCTTGGTTAGAAGAAAAATCAGCTAAAGTAGCTGGTAAAACAGAAGGTTTAGCAAAAGCGGAAGCAGAAGCTAAAGCAAAAGCTTTAGAAGCTGAGAAAGCTGTTAATGAAGCGCGTATAGCTGCTGCAACTCCTGCTGTAGAAGATAGCGAGGATGCTGCTGCTGAATCAGGTGCTGATAGCGAAGAATAAAAACTGTAGTACGATGATGCAAAAAGAAGATTGCTTTTATCTTGGCAAAATCGTTAAAAAACATAGTTTTAAGGGTGAGGTAATTATCAAATTAGATACTGATGAACCCGATCTTTACGAAAATTTGGAATCAGTTTTTGTCGATTTAGGCAATAATCTGATTCCTTTTTTTATTGAAAAATCTTCCCTAAGTAAAGGAACTATGTTTAGAGTGAAATTTGAGGATGTTGATACTGAAGCAGATGCTGAAGCTATTTTACGTTCTGAAGTCTATTTACCATTAGATTTACTTCCTAAATTATCAGGAGATAAATTCTATTATCATGAAGTAATAGGTTTTAAGGTTGTTGATACTTCTTTTGGAGAGGTAGGGAATATAGTAAGTATTAATGACTCTTCTGCGCAACCTTTATTTGAAATTGATAGAGAGGGAAAAGAAGTTTTTATTCCTATGATTGACGATTTTATTAAAAAAGTAGATAGGGATAATAAAACTATAGAAGTTGAAACCCCAGAAGGATTAATTGATTTGTATTTGAGTTAAAACACATACTCAAATACACAATCTTCTCCATTTTCAAAAACTTGCTGCATTCCAATAAACTCAAAACCTAGATTTTTTAATAGTTTTTGAGATTTTTCATTTTTAGGCATAGTCAAAGCTAATACTTTCTCTTGCTTGAATTTAGTACGGACGTATTCAATAATTAGTTTTGTGGCTTCTGTAGCATATCCTTTACCTCTTCCTTCAGGTAAAAAAGCGTACCCAATATCAATAAAATCTAACCTGTCTCTTTGTAGCGCAGTTGAGGCTCCAATAGGTTTATTGGTTTCTTTTAGAATTACAGTAAAAAATCCCAAACCACCTAATTTCGAGTTTTTGAATAAAATATCTTTTAAGTAAACGCGAGTTTCTTCAATAGATTTTAAGTTTTTATCACCTATAAATTGAATCCAGTCTGGATCGTTAAATAATTGAAAATAAAAAGGGGCATCACTAACTAGAGCTTCTTTAATAATTAATCGTTCGCTTTCTAATAACATAGCCTAAATATAAATTAAAAATGTACTTTTGCGAAGCAAAAAAAGAATAAAATGAGTTTATTACAAGAATTACAAGATAGAAGCGGAAATCAATGTGAATTATGTGCATCAAAAAGCGATTTGTCAATTTATGAAGTGCCACCAATTTCAACAGGAGGAGTTGACGGTAGTTTATTGGCTTGTGCTACTTGTATTGAGCAGATTGAAGATGCTGATAAAACAGATGCAAACCACTGGCGTTGTTTAAATGATAGTATGTGGAGTGAATTTAGAGCCGTGAAAGTTGTGGCTTGGAGAATGTTACACCGTGTTAAAAAAGATGGATGGTCACAAGATTTGTTAGATATGATGTATTTAGAAGATGAAGAATTACGTTTTGCAGAAGCTACAGGTGAACATTTAGATGAAAGTGAAAAAATAATTCATAGAGATGTAAACGGAGCTATTTTGCAGGCAGGTGATAATGTAGTATTGATTAAAGACTTAAAGGTAAAGGGTTCTAGTATGGTAGCAAAGCAAGGGACTGCTGTGCGTAGAATTTCGTTAGATCCTGAAAATGCTAAATATATTGAAGGTAAAGTAGGAGCACAAACTATTGTGATTATTACCGATTATGTAAAGAAAATGGCTGAAAAAGAATAGTTTTTTTAGTATAAAATGTCTGCTAAATATTACAAAGAAAAACATTTACAAGCAACAAGATATAAGATAGAAAACGTTATCAGGCAGCAAGACTTTTTGTTAAAACACAGATGGAAAGTAATTGCTGCTGGTATTGTTTTTAGCTTTTGGGCTCCAACTTATGGTGTGGGGCATTCTTTTTCTAATAAAAAATCAATGTTGCAAAAAACAGAATATAGTTATTTAAAGTTAGTGATGCTTTGCGCAACTATTTATATGATTTTCTGCATTCTTTATCATTTTTCTAGCAGGTATCAGGATAAGAAAAAGCTAAAAGAATTGAAAGAGTTAGAAAAAAGATTAGAAAAAGAAATTTCAGAGTTAGACTAACTTTTATTTCTCTGTATTATAATACACCTTATAAAATTTCATTTTTTTGTCTTCGTCATAACCTTGTTCTAAGTATTCAGCAGAAGCATCAGGAGCATCAACATCAATTTTAATTTGAATATTGGTATCTAATTTAATTTCTGTTTTAAACTTACTTTTTTCCTTCTTTAAAACAACATCAGATACTTCAAAATTATTACGAATTAATACATCGTTCAACTTCTCAAAGTGTTGTTTATAATCTTCAAAAAGATCTTTATGCTTGTCTTCTTCAAAAACTTCATCTTTGAAACCGTGATAGTCTACGCTTTCATGTTCTTTAAAATAATCAACAGTGTTAGCTAAGAAGTTACTTTGCTCTTGTTTTCCTAATTCAGGTTTTAAAACTTCTTCAGAAAACTCTTTACACATTTCTAAGTAGTTTTGAGTGTGTAAATTACGATCATCAGCATACTTTACACTTAAAAAGTTTTTTATCCAGTATTGTGCATCGTATTGGTTGTTGTCTACAGATAAGACCACAGTTCCTTCTGCGTCAGTAGAGTTTAAAATTAAACAACCCTTATCCAATCTTTTTGTTGAAATTCCTTTTTGAACTACTACATCAAAACTATCATCATCTAAATAAGTCTGAAAGAAATCTACTTTACTTTCAATTTTAAAAACCCCAACAGCTTCAGTTAAAACATCTTTATACTCAATACCTTCAAAATAGGCAACAATTACATCACCAGTTTTAATATTTGCTGAATTTGATTGCTCGTAAAGGTGGTTAACAATGTTTTTAGAATGTTCTATAAAAACCTCATTGCCATCATCTTCAAAAATATCAGAACAATATTTATTGATTTCGTTTAGGCGAACATCTGCATGATGACTAAAACGGTAACTTTGCGTAACAGCTCCGAAAGGTTTTAATAAAAAAGGAAGTAATAATTCGTAGCTTTCTTCATCAAAACGGACTAGGCTTTCAGAAAAAGCATTTTGTCCGCTATTGTATTTGTTAGCTACTTTGTGAATAATACACTTATTAATTTCGGTACGAGTTCTTTTAATCATCTTCTAAAAAATTGGAAGACAAAAATAGAAAAATTAAAGTTTCAATTTTAATTGTTCAGGTAACAATTTAAATGATTTTCGGTGGTAGGGAGTTGCACCAAATTGACGAATAGCTTCGCGGTGTTCTTTAGTAGGATATCCTTTGTTTTTTTGCCAATTATATTGAGGAAATTCTTGATGAATTTTCTCCATATACTCATCACGATAGGTTTTAGCAAGTACAGAAGCAGCTGCTATACTCATAAATTTAGCATCGCCTTTTACAATAGTTTGATGAGGTGTTTTTTCAAAAGGGTTAAACTTGTTTCCATCAACAATAATAAATTCAGGTTTAATAGATAATTGTTCTATTGAACGATGCATTCCGGTTATAGAAGCTTGTAAAACATTAAGCTCATCAACTTCTTCTTGATGGATGAAAGAGACCCCAAATGCAAGTGCATGCTCTTCAATATAAGGTCTAAGCTTTTGACGTTTTTTTTCTGAAATTTGCTTAGAGTCGTTTAATAGTTCATGTTGAAAATCATCAGGTAAAATAACCGCAGCAGCTACAACAGGTCCTGATAAACAGCCTCTACCAGCTTCATCTGTTCCTGCTTCAAATTTATGTCCACTATAATTTAATTGCAACATGCTACAAATTAACAGATTTCAAAGAAATTAATCGTGATTTTTGTCGTTAAATTATTTTACTTTTGTTGCTATGAAGAAAAATTTCTTAGTATTTTTTTGTTTGATAAGTGTTCAGGTGATTTTTGCCCAAATAAGAACAATTGACGGAGGCTTTGGAAGAGGTAGAGGAGGACTTAATCAAAATATGGATTCATTACCTGATAGTGAAATTAATGTAAAGCTTAGTGGAAAAACTAAGTATACCGATTATAAAATTATATCACACAAGAATGATACTACTATAGTAGATACCACATTAACAATTCAAAAAGAATATAAGTTTAACTTCTTAAGAAAAGATAATTTTGAATTACTAGCTTTCCATAATCAAGGGCAAACGTTTAATAACTTAGGATACGATTTTACTAATATTTCACGATTTCCAGATATAGGTTTTAGAGCAAAAATGTTCAATTATTTTGATATTGAAGATGTTAATTATTATCATGTACCCACACCTACAACAGAAATCATGTATCGTACTGGTTTAGAGCAAGGACAGGTACTAGATGCGCTTTTTACAACAAATTTTTCCAAACGTTTTAACTTAGCAATAGCATATAAAGGGCTCCGTTCATTAGGTACTTATAGGCGCTCCTTGGTAAGTACGGGTAATTTTAGAGTAAGTTTTAGTTATGAAACTCCTAAAGGGCAATATGCAATTAGAGGACATGCTGTAAATCAAGATTTTTTTAATCAAGAAAGTGGAGGGTTGACAGAAACTTCTTTAGAGGCATTTTTAGCAGATGATCCTAACTTTAGCGGAAATAGAGGTAGGATGGATGTGAATTTGAATAGTGCCGAAAGTACTTTAGATGCTAAAAGATTGTATTTTGAACATACTTTTAAACTATTATCTTCAAAAGATAGTGTAAGTCAAAAAGATTTTTCTAATTTAAAATTGGGGCATTCATTTACTAGAGATTCTAAGTTTTATCGATTTAATGAAGGTACAGCTTCAGATATGTTTGGTAATGCAAATATTTCAAGTAACATAAATAACAAGACTATTTATTTGTTATATAACAATCAGTTTTTTTTAGATTTTAACTCAAAATATGTATTAGGTAAATTTCGTGTAAAAACAGAATTATCAAATTATACATATGGGTATGAAAACTTACAGAATAATACGGTTGGAATTACAAAGAATAAGCTGAAGGGAGATGCAATTTCTTTTGGAGCTGATTGGAATGGAAGAATTGGAAACTTCCATGTAAATGCTTCTGGAAATCTTACACCTGGAAGTGGACGTTTATCTGGAAATAGTCTATCTGGAGAAGCTTTTTATAAGAAAGATAGTGTACTTACTGTAAAAGGTAGGGTAGGAATAAGTAACAAATCGCCCAATTTTAATTTTTTATTGCATCAAAGTAGTTATGATGATTATAATTGGGAGAATAATTTTTCTCAGATAGGAACACGTTCTTTAGGAGGAGTTATAGATTCTAAATGGGGAAATGCATCTGTAGATATCACTAACATTAGTAATTATACATATTTTGATGAAGATGGACAGCCACAACAATTTTCAGGAGATGTTAATTATTTAAAAGCAAAAGTCTCTAAAGAGTTTACTTTCGGAAAGTTTGCTTTAGATAATACTATAATGTATCAAAAAGTAGCAAGTGGAAATAGTGTGTTTAGAGTTCCCGAATTTGTTACTCGTAACACACTTTATTATACAGATGAATGGTTTAAAGGAAAACCTTTGTTAGTACAAATAGGAGCTACATTTAAGTATTTTTCAGAATATAAAGCGAATGCGTATAACCCTTTGTTAGCTGAGTTTACTTTACAAAACGATACGGAAATAGGATACCCAACAGTTGATTTGTTTTTTAATGCAAGGGTTCGTAGAACTCGAATTTACTTTAAAGCAGATAACATTAGTTCTTTTGTACTTAAAAAGAATTATTTTTCAGCACCAAATTATCCATATAGAGATTTTGTAATTCGTTTTGGGGTAGTGTGGAACTGGTTTATATAATATGAAAGAGAAATTACGACAAAACTGGAAGTTGTTTTTAATAGCAAGTTTAACCTTAGGTTTAGCACCTTTTAGACCACCACATATTGTAGGTAAACTAAAATGGATAGCAGGAGGAAATGCTTTTTCAGGAGAACATGCTATGCAATTTATGGATTGGTTTGATGTGTTTTTGCACGGAACTCCTTGGATACTTTTAATTGTATCAATTTTTTTACATGTTTTCAGGAAAATATAGTTCCATTTCAGATAAAAAACGTCCTCTAATACTGCTCTCTCGTTTACCAATTATTTCAAAACCATGTTTTAAATAAAAAGCATCTGAATTTGGATCTGATAAAACATTTAAAACAGCGCTAGAACCACTTATACAAGATTTTTTTGCATGTTTTAGTAGTTTAGAACCTATACCTTGGTTTATAAACTTAGGAGTAACAAATAAAAATTCTAAAAAACTTGTTCTAATATTAGCTCTATATAAAACGTAAAAACCAGCTGTAATATCGTTAACTTGAAATTTATAAATATTACAATCGGCAAAAGTTTTAGGGGTGACTGTTAGGTCGTCTTTCCAAAGTTCCATTTGTTCTTTGGAATATCCCCAGTATGCTTTTGAATTTATAGCAATTTCAGTTAATAAGTTAGCGTCTTGTATTTGAGCCTTTACAATCATAAAAAGAACTTCACAGATAGTGAGGTGAGGTATAAATGTTATTATTTAGAAGCTAATTGTTTTATTTTAATTCTAAATGCAGCAAAAAGTAACGTAGTAAACGGGCTTAACCAGTTAAACATAGCATAAAAAGCGTAATCTATTACGGGAACACCTAAAACTCCTGAATGATAAGCTCCGCAAGTATTCCAAGGGATTAAAACAGAAGTAACAGTACCTGAGTCCTCTAGAGTTCTACTTAAGTTTTCAGGAGCTAAACCTTTGTCCCTATAAGCTTGCGCGTACATTTTCCCTGGTACTACAATTGCTAAGTATTGATCAGAAGCAGTAAAGTTTAAACCAATACAAGTTGCAACTGTACTAGCAAATAACCCGAAAACTGAATCAAATAAGCTTAACATAAAGCTACTAATCTTAGCTAAAGCTCCTATAGCATCCATAACTCCACCAAAAACCATTGCCAATAAAATTAACCAAACTGTTCCAAGCATTTTTTTCATTCCTCCAGCGGTGAATAAATCTTTTAATACTTCATTATCTGTAGCTACTGAAGTTTCAACAGTTATTGCTTGCATTATTCCTTTATAAGCAGATTCAAAATTTAATTTTCCAACTCCTGCAATTTGAGCTACTACATGAGGTTGAAAGATTAAAGCAAAAGCACCACCTAAAATGGTCCCTGCCAATAGAGCTATTAAAGGAGGCGTTTTTTTTATGATAAGTATAATTACAAGTATAGGAACTGCAAATAACCAAGGAGTAATGTTAAATGCTTTGTTAATATCGTTTAACATTAATTGTGTGTTAGCTTCACCAGTAGTTGTTTGTGTAAAACCAAGAATAATGAAAAATATAATAGTTACAACAAAAGTAGGTACTGTAGTATAAGCCATGTATCTTATATGTGTAAATAAATCTGTACCAGCCATAGCAGGAGCTAAGTTTGTGGTGTCAGACATTGGAGACATTTTATCTCCAAAGTATGCTCCTGATAAAACTGCACCAGCGGTCATTCCCAGAGAAATGCCTAATGCTTCACCAATTCCTATTAAGGCAATACCAACTGTTGCTGCAGTAGTCCAAGAGCTACCAGTGGCGATTGAAATTACAGCGCAAATAATTAAGCAAGCAACTAAAAATATGGTAGGGTTTAAGATTTGCAAACCATAATAAATCATTGAAGGTATAATACCGCTTATTAGCCAAGTTCCTGCTAAAGATCCTACCATTAAAAGTATTAAAATAGCACCAGCGGTAGACTTAATGTTTTCGGCTACCTCTTCAATCATTCTTTCATAGGATACTTTATTTTTAAAACCTACAATAGCTGCAACAGCTCCTCCTAATAATAAAATAAATTGATTGCTTCCACTTAAAGCGTCGTCTCCAAATACGAATACATTATATGCAAGCATACCAATTAGAGCGAAAACAGGAATCAAAGCTTCCCATATGCTTAATTCTTTATTTTGAATTATTTTTTGATTTTCTATTTCAATTTCAGATAGGTTTTTGTCGTCTTGCATGTGTGGTTTTTTTTCGGCTTGTAATGTTACGACTTTGTTGAGAATTACACAAATCGAATTAGTTTGCTGTATTCTTTAGAAAAAATTGAATAGAAGCGCTTGAAAAGCAAAAATGTCATTTCTAAAAAGTAAAAGGTAGGATATGATTTCTGACTTTTTAGAAATGACAAACTGAAATTAAAAGTAAGTATACTTTATAATATGCCTATTTCTTTCATGCAAGCATTCATCATTTGATAAGTGCGTTCTATATCGTTGTCTAATCCAATAGAAAAACGAATTAAACCATCTGTTAGCCCCATTTCTTTTTGATCTTCTAAAGGAATCTCAGAAGAAGTTGATGTGCCTGGAGCAGAGAATAAGGTTTTGTAAAAACCTAAACTTACAGCTAAGTAGCCTAAGTTTCTTTCTTGCATTAGCTCCATTAAAGCGTTAGCTTTCTCTAAAGAACCTGTATCTATAGTTAACATTCCTCCAAAACCGTATTCTTCATTCATCATCGATTTGAAAACTTCGTGAGAAGGATGCGATTTTAATCCAGGGTATACAGTTTTTAATCCGTCAGCTTCAAATTTTTTAGCTAAATAATTAGCATTCTTGCTGTGTTGTTTTACACGAATATGTAAAGTTCTCAGGTTTTTTAAGATAGATGAAGCTCGCATTGAATCCATAGAGGCTCCTAGTAACATGCTTGCTCCATCAATTACACTTTTTTGAGAATTGATAAAATCTGTAGTAGCACAAATAACCCCTCCCATAGTGTCTGAAGAACCGTTGATGAACTTTGTTAAGCTGTGAATAACAATATCAGCTCCCAATTGAGCAGGTGAAATTGATAGTGGAGAAAATGTGTTATCAACAACTAATTGTAAATTGTATTTTTTAGCTAGGATTGATAGTGCTTTAATATCAGCAACCTCTAATAAGGGGTTACTTACTGTTTCACAGTATATCATTTTGGTTTTTGGTGTAATAGCAGCTTCTACCACACTTATTTTTGTAATATCAACAAAAGAAGTCTCTATGTCCATTCGAGGTGTGAAGTTCTTTAAAAAAGCATAAGTTCCTCCATAAATAGTTCTGCTTGAAACAATATGGTCTCCAGCTTCACAAATTTGTAAGATGGTAGGAGTAATAGCTCCCATACCTGTAGCAGAAACATTAGCAGTCTCAGTTCCTTCCATTGCAGCTAAAGCCTCAGATAGGTATAAGTTTGAAGGAGATGAATGGCGAGAGTATAAATAACAACCATCTGTATTTCCTTCAAAAGTATCAAACATTGTTTTTGCTGATAAAAAAGTATAAGTTGAAGAGTCTGATATAGATGGGTTAACACCACCAAATTCTCCAAAATATTGTAGGTCTTGTATGTTGTTTGCAGGTTTAAATTTCATAATTGATTAAGGTTAATTATTAGTAGACTACTAAATTCAGTTTTAATTGTTTAAAAATCAATAAGAAGTGTGTTTTATAGATTATTATGCTAATTTTGTATCTATAATTGGTTTTTTATTTGGTGATAGTAGTGAAAGGTGTAATAAATGTAGATTTTTTTTCAGATGAAATTAGATAAGATAGATAAGAAGTTACTGGGGTTACTTCAAACAGATAGTAAGCAAACGACAAAACAACTGTCTTTACAGTTAGGGTTGTCTGTAACTGCGGTTTATGAGCGCATAAAAAAGTTAGAAAAAGAAAAGGTTATTAAGCAATATGTTGCTTTGGTGAATAAAAACAAAATTGAAAAGTCATTTTTAGTTTTTTGTCATGTTCAGTTAGAGAAACATAATAAAGATCATATAGCAGTTTTTGAAAAGGAAGTTAATAGGTTAGAAGAAGTAACAGAATGTTTTCATGTAAGTGGAGACTACGATTATATTTTAAAGGTTTATGTGAAGGATATGGATGCTTATCGAGATTTTATAGTAAATAAACTTACTGCGTTAAAACATGTTGGGAATACTCGAAGTGTTTTTACGATTGGTGAAGTTAAAAATTCAATAGCTATTGCGTTATAATATATCCTGTTGATTTTTATAAAAAGTATCAGCTTGAAGTTTCATTAAATTACGAGCTATTTTTTGTTTGTAGTTGTACAACTCTTCTTCCGTTTTTAAATCGGAATATATTTTATTGTTAAGGTCTTTATCGGTTTGTAAAATAGCTTCTCGTTGATGTACTTGTTGTTGAATCCAAGTTTTAACCAATGATTCATGGTTTTCTAATTTGTAATCGTACTCACTTTTTGAGCTAATAAGTTTAGCGAAGATAGGAGCGGTTTCTATAGCCAAAAATAACAGGAAGATGAAAAAAGAAGGTAGCCAAGGTAATTTATTTAAAGCGTTTACTCGAGCCATTAATCCATCAAAATTAGAAATGATGGGTTGTGTTTGTGTTTCTTTTAATTTCTGATTTTCTATCAAGCTAGCAATAGCCTCTTCTTTTGCTTTTATCTTTTCGGAATTATTAGCTTTTAATTTAGTTAATTCTTGAAGAGCAATATCGTGTTTCTCTCTTTTTTCTTTATAAACAGGACCTTTACCGATGAGTTTGGTGCCTTTTCTTCCTTCCGCTTCGGCAATGTAGGTCTCGTATAAAGTATTCACTTCATTTTCTTTAGTGTTAATTTCGTTTTTTAAAGTGGTAATTTCTGAATTGATTTTTTCTATTTCAGGAGTGTATTGTTGTGCAATTTGTGTTTTATTGTCAAGTGTCATCTGATTTTTCTCAGTCAACAATACTTGGTTGATTTCCTTTTCAAAAATCTTTAACTCTGAAGGTTTAGAAATTACCACAGCGATAATTATTGCAAGTAATAATCTAGGAAGTACTTGTATAATTTCTTTTCGTTTTGACTCTCTTTTTTTTATGGTTGAAACAATAAATCGATCTAAATTAAAAATGAGCAGTCCCCAAATGATCCCGAAGAAAACGGATGTATATATATTGTCAAAAACAGTGTACAAAGCGTAAGCAGAAGCAATAGTTGCCATCAGAGCAGTAAAGAAAACAGTAGCACCGATACCTGCATATTTGTTTTGCTCTCCATTAGCACATTTTTCTAGCAAATCTAAATCAGCTCCAGAACAAAGAAGGAAAAAACGTTTTAACATACAATAAGCTTATAGTTTAATAACGAGTGATTTATAGTTTTGTTACAAAAAAAAGCCTCATTTAAGAGGCTTTTAACAAAGTTTTATTTCTTACTTGTGATATAAATTATTTTTATATTACTGTTCTGGTTTGCTTTTACTTCAATGTTAGATATTTTATTTGGTCTAATTTTATTTAACTGACGTTTGGTAATTGGTTTATTGTCTAAATAATACTTGAAAACAAAGTTTGTAATTTCTGGTCCAGAGATGACTTTATTATAGGTTAGATTTATTATTTCTTCTTTTGAATGTTTTTTTTGATTGAGGTTAAATGCAATTATTTTCTTTCCGTTTTTTTCACTAGTTGAAACTATAACGTCTTTATTTTTTTTGACGAAATCTAATACTTTTTTATAAGTAACAATTTTATTGTTTACTAAGAATATTGAATTAGGATATTTTAGTGCCAATTCTTCAGCGCTCATTGGAGTAGGTGGAGGAATACGTGAAATATCACCTTTTTTTACTCTAATAGTCGTAGATGGAGAGGGAGGTATATTTGATACTTCCCCTTTTCTAACTACTTTATAGCTTTGGGTTGGAGGAGGTGGTAGCTTGTTTTTTCTTTTCTTAATGTATTTTTTTGTGTTCAACTGATATTGGTATTCCTGAGGAAAACGCTTACTTCTTGCATTTTTGTGAACAAAGCTCTCCATGTAATTATAAAAGTCTGAAGGCTTGTAGTGATCTAAAACATTATTGTTTACAGCTTTTCCATCAATCCAAATAGCATACTTTTTCGAATCTTTTAATTTTTCTAATAGACTACTACTTACTTTTTTCTTTACCATATGAACTGGTGGTGGAGGTGGTGGAATCATTTTCTTTTCTTCCTTAGTTAATTCTGAGAATTTTTTAGAAATAACAGTGCCATCTTTTGTTGTGTAGGTAAATGTTCCTTTTTTACGATTAACTATTCTTTTTTGTTTAGGTATTGAGTCATTTGTTTCCCAAACTTTTAAATGCTCTCCATTGGATAATTTTACATTAAAAGTGTCTTTTTTTTCTACAATACTCATTTTAAGAGAATTCGCATTATTGAGCTTGTTTTTAATATTTTCTAATAAAGAAGAGTCATTAGCTATTTGTTCTTTTGGAAGTTCACCTTGTATAATTTCAGAGTCTAAAAGCTCATTATTGTTTTCATAGGCTTCTACTTTTTCAGCAAAAAGGAATGTAAATCCTGCTAGTAGGGGTATTACCGCCAGTTTTTTTAGTAAGATTTTGGTACGAGAACTTTGTTTTGTCATCATTAATAATCTTTTTTTAGTTAATAAATAATTCAAATTACTGGCCAAGTAATATTCGTTGTTCCAAGCAGCTCTATTTAATAGTAAATATTGATACTCGGTAGTGTTTTTATGTGTAATAATTACTTCATTATCTGCTAAAAACTCATGATTTAGCTTAATCGCTTTTTTAAGGAATATAAATGTTGGATTAATCCAAAAAATGATTTGTAAAAACTCAATAAGTAATATGTCAAGTGTATGTTTTTGTAAGGCGTGTGTTAATTCGTGCGTATAGAGTTCGGTTTCAATTTTGTCCGAATAGTATTCTTCTTTATTAATAAAAATATAGTTCCAAAATGTGTGAGGACTAATAGTATCGTCAACTAACACATGTGTAGCTTTTTCTTTTTTGATTTTTTGATGCTGTTTTATTTTTAAAAATATAGTTGTTAGGTTTTTAGTAAAACGGACTAAAAGAATCAAAGCAATTATTGCATAGACAGTAAGTAAGTATTGAGTGTAATTTATTTCTTCTGTTTCTAGGGGAACAATTTCCATAGTTATATTATTATCTATAATCATAGGAGTCAATATTTCAGAAGTTGGCGGAACAATTTCTATATATATTGTATACAATGGTGCTAGAAACGAAAAGAGTACGCTTCCTAACAAATAAAATCGGTTGAATTGATGCATTTTTTCTCGCTCTAGTATCAAATGATAAAAGGCAAGCAATAAAGCTAAACAAAGTCCTGATTTTATTAAATAAGTTACCATTATTGTTGCTTTTTAATTTGCTGATCAATAATCTTTTTTAAATCTTCTAGTTCAGAAACTGATAAATCTGTTTTTTCAGTAAAGAAAGAAGCAAATTGACTCGCAGAGTTGTTAAAGAAGTTTTTAATCAATCCGTTTACATGTTTCGAAAAGTAATCTGACTTTTTAACCAAAGGAAAATACTCTCTTGCTTTTCCATCAAGCTTATAATCTACAAATCCCTTGTCTTTCATTCTTTTCAACAGTGTAGCTACAGTAGTTGTTGCAGGTTTCGGTTCGGGAAATTCAGCTAAAATATCTTTCATAAAAGCTTTTTTCAATTTCCATAAATACTGCATTACTTGTTCTTCGGTTTTTGATAATTGCATTTCTACAAAATTAGAATTAACTCTACAAATGTAGAAATAAATTTTAATTCTACAAGTGTAGAGTTAAAAAATAAAGCAAAAAAATAGCCTTGAATGAGTTTCAAGGCTATTTTATTGATGTTATTGAGATAGAATTATTTTGATAACTCAGTAAAATATTGGTAGAAATATGGAATGGTTTCAATTCCTTTAAGGTAATTCCATACTCCAAAATGCTCGTTTGGTGAGTGAATTGCATCAGAATTTAATCCGAATCCCATTAAAATAGTTTTACTTTTTAATTCTTGTTCAAATAAAGCAACGATAGGAATACTTCCACCACTTCGTTGTGGAATTGGAGTAACTCCAAACGTTTCTTGGTAGGCTTTACTTGCTGCTTGATATCCAGTATTATCAATCGGAGTTACATATCCTTGCCCTCCATGATGTGGTTTTACTTCTACCTTAACTGATTTTGGAGCAATGCTTTCAAAATGTTTTTTGAACAATTCAGTAATTTCTTCCCATTCTTGCCCAGGTACTAAACGCATTGAAATTTTTGCGTATGCTTTAGAAGCAATTACAGTTTTTGCTCCTTCACCAGTGTATCCACCCCAAATTCCGTTTACATCTAAGGTAGGACGGATAGAGTTGCGTTCGTTAGTAGTATAACCAGCTTCTCCGTGAACATCATCAATATCTAAAGCAGCTTTATAGTCTTCTAATGAGAAAGGTGCTTTCGCCATTTCATCACGCTCTTCACGAGATAATTCCTCAACTTTATCATAAAATCCAGGAATGGTAATATGATTGTTTTCATCGTGTAATGAAGCAATCATTTGTGTTAGAATGTTAATAGGGTTTGCTACAGCACCTCCATATAAACCAGAGTGTAAATCTCTATTAGGTCCAGTTACTTCAACTTCTACATAGCTTAAACCACGTAAACCAGTGGTAATAGAAGGAATGTCATTAGCAATCATTCCTGTATCTGAAATTAAAATTACATCGTTGGCAAGTTTTTCTTTGTTTCTAGGAACAAACCACGCTAAACTTTCAGAACCAACTTCTTCTTCACCTTCAATCATAAACTTCACATTACAAGGTAAGTTTCCTGTATGTGTCATATATTCTAATGCTTTTACATGCATGTACATTTGACCTTTGTCATCACAAGCACCACGAGCAAAAATAGCTCCTTCAGGGTGTATATCTGTTTTTTTAATAACTGGTTCGAAAGGAGGAGAAGTCCATAAATCGATGGGGTCAGCAGGTTGTACATCGTAATGACCATAAACTAATACGGTAGGTAAGTTTGGGTTTATTATTTTTTCTCCATATACGATAGGATATCCAGGAGTTTCACAAATCTCTACTTTATCACATCCAGCTTTTTCTAAACTTTCTTTAATAGTATCAGCAGTATTTAATACATCTTGATTGTATGCTGGATCAGCACTTACTGAAGGAATTTTTAATAAATCGATAAGCTCATTAATAAAACGATCTTTATGTTGAGCTATGTAATCTTTTACGTTTTGCATGTGTTGTATATTAATTAGCATCAAAAATAAGAAAAATAGTATACTTCTTCTTTGTAGTTTACAAGTATTGTTTATATTTGCATCCACAATTTCAAAAGTACGCGGGCGTGGTGGAATTGGTAGACACGCTAGACTTAGGATTAAACCAAATAAAAAGTGTTAAAATATTAAAATGCGGGCGTGGTGGAATTGGTAGACACGTCAGACTTAGGATCTGATGCCGCGAGGTGTGGGAGTTCGAGTCTCCCCGCCCGTACAAAAGCCGAAGAGAAATCTTCGGCTTTTTTCATTTGAAAATAGTGGCTAAAAATAGGGCAGGTACAACATAGGTACAACATTTTGCTTTTTTTTGGTGCTAATATAAAATGATATGCTTTTTAATTTTTTGACATTAAGTGCTATGAAAAACTCTTTATTTCAATAAAGTCTAGCGTTTTTTTATCATTCTATTCAAAAAACAGTCTCTTTCAGTTACTTTACTCTTGTCCCAAAAAAAGCATAAATATGGGACAAATTCTTGTATTTAAACATCTACATTCTTCAACGAATAAAAGTTAGAATTGAGCATACTTTAGGGTGAAGTTTATTATCATACAATATTACCGCAAGTTAAACTCATAAAATACTTCCATCAAAAGACTACGGCATAAAGCCAACGCTTCTTCCACTACTCATTTATTCCGTTTCCTTTTGAGCCAAGATTTTATCTTCCGTTTGGTTTCTGCTCAAATATTGTTTAATCAAAAATTTGAGTATTATGACAACAAAAGCGAGTACCACAAAAAAGCGCAGTCGAACAAAAGTAGCTGCCAAAAAAGAAGTGAACGGAAAAAAAGTCCAGGCACTTAAAATTGAGAATCTGCCTATTGCAAAAGTCAAACCCGACCCGATGCAACCCAGAAAAACGTTTGATGAAAAGTTGCTAGAACAGCTTTCAGAAAGTATTGAGAAGCACGGCGTACTACAACCTATTACGGTAAGGAAATCCAAAAAAGATTATATCATCGTAATGGGCGAGCGTAGGTATCGTGCCAGTAAGTTAGCTGGCAAGAAAACGATACGCTGTATTGTAAGAACGTATAAGGACGATGATGTTCTGGAAATTCAAATCATTGAAAATCTACAAAGACAGGATGTTGAACCTACCGAAGAGGCCGAAGCAATTGCCTTTCTGAGTGAAAAGTATGCACCTGCTGAAATTGCAAAGCGATTGGGCAGAACAGACAACTTTATAAGACAACGCCTAAAGTTAGCAGGATTGATAGAGGGCTTTAAGCACTTTGTACGAAATGGCGAAATGACCATATCCTTGGGCGTAGGTGTAGCGCTCTTTGAACCAGAAGAACAGCAGATGATGTTGGAAACTATGGGCGAGGATTTTAATGCACATCAGATAAACAGGATGATTAAAGACCAGACCTACGATTTGGAAAAAGCATCCTTTGATGTAGCCGATAAAAAATTGGTCCCAAAAGCAGGGTCTTGTGTAGAATGTCCTTTCAATGCTGCAAATCAAGGTAATCTGTTCGGCGAAGGAAAAATGGTCTGTACAAAATCAGCCTGTTTTGAAACTAAGAAAAGTAAATCGTTCTTAAACCTGATTAAGAAATCAAAAAAAGAGAACATCCTGCTAATTCCTGAGATACGACAGTATTGGGCAGATGACGAAAACAATCAGCTCATAATATCACAATTGGAAAAGAATGGATTGAAAGTCTATTTACTGGACGATGTTGAAATCTTAGAAAATCCGATTGAGCCAACAATCGAGGGTATCAAGATAGAATATCAGCATTACGATTATTCTGAAGATGAATTAAAGACAGAATTGGATGAAGCAATGCATAATTATAAAGAAGCATTGGAAAAATTCAATTCAGCAAAAGAAGATGGATTTGTAGATGGTGTTATTTTCCATCCTGAAACGTACAGGAACAAAGAGGTCTTTGTAACGATTATTGAAAAATCAAAGAACGATTCTACGGAATATTCGGTACCATTGGCCAACAGGAAAATGGCAGATTGTACGCCTGAAGAACAAATCGTTAAAATCAACGAAAGAGAAATCCGTAAGAAGCAAATAGAGAACAACAAGCAGTTTGAAGAAGTTGTGCAGATGATTCGTGAAACGAAATATATCGATACGAAGAAGACACTTTCAACGGATGAAATGTCGGCATTCTCGATATCGCTCTTTGAAAATAATGTGGACTATATGAGCCAACAAAAGTATTTCTCAAAGTTCTTGGGCGACACTTCAAAGATGACCAAAGTTGAAATGGTCGATAATTTCAAGAAGAAGTTCAAAAAGGAAATCTTTCACAAGTTGATACGCTATATGCTAACAAAGCAAGTGCATGTTGGCGAAAGCAATCACGTCAATAATCTGACAAACATTTCATTTTACAACGCAATGCAAGGATATTACAAATCCAAGATTGCCAGCATAGAAAAAGAATATGCCGAAAAGAGAGACAAGCGTGAAGCACGTTTGAAAGAGCGTATCACAGTTCTTGAAAAGCAAATTAAGGAACTCAACGATTAGCTTTTGTTGTTTGAAGAAGGGTCGGCATTCGTGCTGGCCCTTTTTCTTTTTTATGATAGTGTTTTAAAAGATGGGTTGATAAGGAAGGGGTTATCAATCAATAGTTAGCGCAAAGGTAAACTCGTAAAATACACCCATCAAAAGACTACGGCATAAAGCCAACGCAACATCCTCCGCTTATTTATTCCGTTTCCTTTTGAGCTGAGATTTTAGCTTCCGTTTGAGTACTGCTCAAATATTGTTTAATCAAAATATATCATTATGAAACGAGTATCTGAAAAACCTAAAATTTCGCTACAAGAAGCTGAAAAGCATTATCAATCGAGTAGTGAAAATTATGACATTGATAGTGGGGAAAGCCATTTCGCTTACTACAGGGATAAGCATCCCAACTATTACCGAGTATTATCACAAAATGTTTAATCTAAATTCAAAAGCTATGTATTTACAAAATTTGCAACAGGATGAAATCTTTGTTCCATCAGAAATGAAATCCTTAAAAAGTCTGACACAGATGGAATCCCGAAGAGGACTTGAAAATGCCATTATCTCAAATGGCAAAATCGTCAACGTGGTATCGAACAGCTATGGCCACATTCCGAACCAACTGTTCTTCAAGAAAGCTGAAGAAATGCTGACCGATGCACAGCTGAACTTTCACAAACGCACCATCAACAAAAATGACAGGTCGTTCATTACCGACTTTATCATCGACGACAAAAGCCAGTTTACCGTCAAGAACGATAAGGACTTGATATTACCGATGCTTCGGTTCAAAAACTCGTATGACGGAAGTGAAAAAACTTCTGGACACTTCGGGTTTTATAGAGAAGTATGTTCAAACGGACTACACGTTTCTCAGGCAGAAATCGAGTTTTCCATCAAACATAGTAAGAACAATACGCACCTTATTATGCCAAGGTTGAACAATCTATTCGATAAATTTCTGGACAATGAATTCTACACCATTACAAAGAAATTCGACAAGATGAAAGAATTTAAAATCATCGATACACAGGAATTTGTGAAAGCGATTCTTGACAGGACGAAACTGTTCCGGTATGAATGTAGCGACAAGAACAGCGACCCGTCGAAAAAATCTCGTGAGGTCATCGAAATCTTAAACTATGAAGCTTTGTTGCTCAATGAAGAACCAAATCTTTGGTTAGGTTACAATGCGTTTAATTCAGTACTTCATAATGTCTTAAAGAAAAGCTTTGGCCAACAAGAACGATTGGATAAAAAGCTGTTTAATGAAGTCTATGCTATGGCATAAAGCCAAAAGGTTCATCCAGTACCTTAAACTGGATTTTTTTGTGCTTGCTATTTATAGGTTTAAAAGAAATACCGTTCAGCACATTCCCCTACATTTCGCGAAAAGCTTCATTCCGGGAAAAGCGCTTTCCTATAATAATCTTGGACACAACTTCAAAGCTTCCGTTTTCCATTCCACTTGCCCGTTCATTCCCGAGAAAAGTCGGGAAGCGGTCAAACTGCATTCCAACCTACACCTTCAAAGTCAAGTCCGCTTTAAATCCTGCATAATGAGAATAAATAATTTTCTTAATCCGTTCAGCACATTCCCCTGCATTTCGCGAAAAGCTACATTTCGTGAAAAGAGCTTCATTACAAAGGTCTTGGACACAATCCCCAATTTTAGCTTTCCATTCCGCTAACCCTTCCCGCTATGCTGGGAAGGAACACTTCATTCCTTTGCCAAAATTGAGAATTAAGTCCGTTTTTCATCGGAAAGTCATCCCTTCGGTTTTCTTAACAGGATTTTCGGCGCGGTCTTCTTGAGCCCTCAATCGAAAATCCTTAAAAACCGAACCGCTGCCTTACACATTTTAAGGGGTTTATAATGGATAAAGCCTTTGTTGTTTTTCGGGGCGTCGAAAAACAGGCACGACATAACCAATTCTAATATAAACACAGCTGCTTATCTCGCTTAACTGTCGGTACGCTCAAACGCAACTGCGTTTAAAAGAATTGCTAATGCCCTTATGGAACTTGTCAAGACTATACAAGTTTTAGTGAAAAATAAGGTTTCTACTTCCTTGAAAATCTAAGGATTTTACTACGTCGCAAACACACCTGATTTTGCCCGAAAAGTCTTGACAAAACCCACTCTATCCATTGTGCAGTGCACAGAAGAAGAGAACAAACACCCCTTAAAATTTAATTCAGTTTAAAACAAATAGGGGAAATATAAACCAGTCTGATACAAAGCAGACACAAATCTTTTTATTATGAGTACCATTAGAAATCACGTACAGTTAATTGGAAACGTTGGACAAGAACCAACCATTACGAACCTTGAAAGCGGTAAGAAAGTAGCCCGCTTCTCACTTGCTACAAACGAGTATTACAAAGACAGTAAAGGCGAAAAGCAAACGGACACCAACTGGCATACCGTAGTAGCTTGGGGCAAGACTGCTGAAATCGTTGAGAAATTTGTCGAAAAAGGCAAAGAAGTTGGAATATCGGGAAAACTTAAAACCCGAAGCTATACAACTGATGATAACGAACAACGCTATGTTACCGAAGTTATAGCCGATGAAATCCTATTACTTGGAAGCAAGAGCGACAAGTAATCTTCAAAATTAAAGAGGGCGCACCTGTCGAAAGTTTCGCCCTCTTTTCATTATTCACACATTAAATATATGTACAATGAAAGCACAAGTTAACGAAATAAAAGAGCGATTGCAATATTTTAGTGGAACAGAAATGTTTTATCAAATCCCATTATTGCGAACCCGTTTTACGGACGGATTGAAATACTTATCCGAAGTAGCAGAATGTTTTTGGCTCATTACGGACACGTCCGTAATTGCAAAAAGTCTGATGAACCGAAGCGAATTTATCACAATCGACTTTAAAAGATTGTCCGAAGAAAAACAGGATTATTCGGGATATGAAGCCGAGATAATTTACAGCGATGGCAATGATAATATTTTGGAAAAGCAAGGATATAGAGCAACCGATTTTCCACTCGATGAACTGCGGTTATTTTTTGTAAATGATACGCTGATGTTACCAAGCGAATATTAAAATTTTGAAGCTATGATGTATATTAAATTTCAAGATTTGAGCGAGGAAAAACAAGAGGAACTTTTACAGGTTTCGAGAGAACACGTAACACATCTTTATGGGGAATCCATAAATAAATATGTGGAAGAAACTGGTGCAAATTATGAAAACTTGATTGACGAGGAAATGATTAAAAACTTATACACCTATAATTTCGTTTTCAACATTTAGCACTATTATATAGAGCAACGAACACCTCTAAAATTTTAGAGGTGTTTTTCTATGCAATTAACATATAGTCAAGAAAAAAACGTATCTTTATTTCGCTGAAATTCAGCATTCAAATTTAAGTAGGGTTATCCACTTTTCGACTTTCGCCGATAACCGTAGACATCGAAAAATAACATATCGGAAAATCATTTTCCCTGAAAATGGCAATCGGCTTTTTAGCCGGATTGTATGGATTTTTGTCACGCTTGCGCGTGACGAAAAGGAATAGCAAGAGGGTAACACGCTGCGCGATGTTTCGGATTCCTTTTCGTTTCCAAATTGCTGATTATCAGCGATTTGAACATATTTTAATTTCCTAACAATCAGCGATTTGCGACAAATGGGCTGTGAATGCCCATTTTTAGGGAAGATTTTGCGACAAATCGGCGAAATATGGACTCATTTATTGGAATTAGATTTAAAAAGGAAACTGCAAAACGTTTCCAGACTTTCTCACGCACTTACTTCAAATCGCACACCGAGGCAATGGCTACGATGCTCGATTTTTTCTTCTACAACGAAATTTCGCCAAAAGAAAAACTAGGACCGACAGGGCGAACTATCGAAGCAAAACTTTTAAAAAGAATCAATGCAGTTATTGCAATAATGCGAGATGTTGAAAAGACACAAACCAAACCCACGGTGGCGATGATTCAATCCCTTTTTGAAATGGAAGAACCTGTAAAAAAACCTTTGATTGTTGAAAAGAAATATGCCGAAGAAAAGAAGGAAGTCCGCTTTCGCGAAAAGCAAAATCCGAGTAATCAGCTATAAATATTTGAACTATGTATATCACAATCACAGCTCAAAAAATGGGTGGTAATTATAGCCAAAGTTCAGCGGATTTTGTAGGCTATTTAGAAAAAGAAAATGAAGGTTTAGAGCAACGAGATATGGAACACTTTTTCAATCAATATGGCGATGAAATTTCCGCTGAAGAAGTGGTCAAAGAAATTGATGGAAATACCGCAAAATTAAAAAAGAAAGAACCCAAGTTTTATTCGATTACGGTCAGTCCTTCAAAGTATGAATTACGAAAACTAAAGAACAATAGCCAAGATTTAAAAACCTACACTCGTGAGCTGATGAAGGATTATGTGTCGAGTTTCAATCGGGAAATAAGTGGGCGACCTATAACTATTGATGACATAAAATACTATGCGAAAATTGAACATCAACGAACCTTTAAAGGCACAGATATTCAGATAAAAGAGAACCAACCTTTCGCGACAAAAATACTTCAACTCAAAACTGAAATACGAAATATTCAAGACGGACGAGCGGAAGGGAGTACTAAAAAGATGAACAGGGAAATTGCCAAACTGGAACGCCAAGCACCACATCAACAAAATGGAAAACGGATTGTACAGGGAATGCCAAAAGATGGAAACCAAAGTCATATTCACATCATCGTAAGCCGAAAAGATGCTTCCAATTCCGTAAGTCTTTCACCTGGTAGTAAACACAAAGCTTCAGAGGTTGAAATGCACGGAAAAAAAGTAAAACGGGGTTTTGACCGAAACAAATTTTTCGACAAAGCAGAAAAAACCTTCGATACAAAATTTGGCTACAAACGCAATTTTGCCGAGACCTATAAAGCACGAAAGGATTTTGTAAAAAATCCCAATCTATATTTCGCTGCTTTGATGAAATTACCAGCAAATGAAAAAGCATTGGCTTTTAAAATGATTACAAAATCTGGATTGCCAATAGTACCAAGTATTCCAGTAAGTCAGGCACAAATTGCGCTTCGAGTTTTTAAGCGATTAAGACGTGGCGTAGAGGTGGCCATAAAATCAAGTTCAATAGGAGTCTAAGTATGGAAATAAACAATCTCATAACGATACTTTCAATTATTGGTTTAGCCAGTACTGTTTTCTATGCGTTTTTTCGGGTAAGTAGATATGCGTTTCTTTTGAATTTTATATTGCTTTCAATTTTTGTGTTCTATATTTCAGAGGGAAACGAATTAGTATCGCTATTACTCTATTTGGTTTGTCCTCTACTATTAATTAATACAGGACTATATGTATTTCTGCATAAAACTGAAAATGTACAAAACGGAAATACCAAGTACCAAGTCAATTTTGCTACAAACAAAGGGAACTTCAAATTAGATAATATTAAACGTGGCGCATCCGTCATCGGCTCTGCGGGAAGTGGTAAGACTGAAAGTGTGATTTATGGATTTTTGAAGCATTTCCGGAAAGAGCGCTTCTGCGGAATTATTCACGACTATAAAGATTTTGAATTGACCGAAATGGCATATCCACTTTTTAAGGATAACGATATGCCGTTTAAGGTCATTTCCTTCGATAAAATCATCCATCGGGTAAATCCCATTGCACCACGCTATTTAGAGAGCGAGGAAAGCGTAAACGAGGTTTCAAGAGTGCTAATTGAAAATCTTTTAGAGCAAAGAGAAAGTGGAACAACCGGAACTACAAAGTTCTTTAACGATGCCGCTGAAGGTTTGATTGGTGGGTTAATCTGGAAACTAAAAACTACCTATCCGCAATTTTGCACACTTCCTCATTTAATAGCTATCTACCAATACCTTGATACGGATAGCCTCGTGCAGTTTTTGGAAACCAACACCACATCGAGAGCAATGGCAGATGCTTTTATTAGTGGTAAGGATTCTGACAGACAGACCGCTGGTGTAAAAAGTACTTTGGCAAATGCGCTGAAACGAATTAGCACACAACGGATTTTTATGGCATTGTCCGCAGACGAAGTACCTTTGAATATTAATGGTGAGGATAATCCTGCCATAATTTCGGTAGTGAACAATCCAAAATATGAAACGTCTTATTCGCCAGTAATTGCAACCATTATTCACACTATTACAAAGCAAATGAGTGTGCGTAATTCCAAACCCTCATTTTTATTAATGGAAGAAGCACCAACCATTCGCTTGTTAAATATGCACCGCATTCCGGCAACATTGAGAAGCTACAATATTGCTACGATTTATGTAATGCAGGATAAAATACAAAACGATATGATGTATGGCGATAAGGCAAGCAAGGCAATTTTGAGTAATTTATCATACCAGTTTTTTGGTAAAGTAAACGACCCAGACACCGCCAAATACTACGAACGCTTTTTTGAAATCATCAAAGACCCAACCAAAAGCGTAAGTCGTGGTCATAATCTGGATTTTGATACACGTATTACCACAGGCGAAAAGGAAATCCCGAAAATACGAGCAGATGTATTTTTCAGGTTAAAGCAAGGCGAGTTTATTACGTATGCGGATGGGAAGGACAAGAAGGTACAGTTTAAACTGTCTAATATTAAAAGAGAGCTTCCGCAGGAAACGAAGCAGTATTCAAATGTTGATTTAGAAGCTAATTTTGAGAGGGTTTATGATGAGGCGAGGTCGATTTTTAAGTGATGGAGAAGTATAAATTTTCAAAGCGGAATATCTTAATAAGCTTCTTTATCCCTAAAAATTTACGTGATATATGTATATTTAGTTGCGATATAACTATACCTGCAAGCTGAAAAGCCAACCGCATATTCAAGCACATTTGTTTTTAGCCAACGCTAAATCCAACGCTCAAAAAAGCATTAGAGCTTAAGTTTCCCACCGCTCTTCTCACTGGAACCCAAAAAAAATAACTACATTTGGACAATTATTGTCCTGAATATATTTTCAGGAAAAATATAAGGAAATGAATACGAAACAATCGTTTGGAGAGTACTTGCGGAAATTGAGGGAAGACCAAAATCTTCCGATAAGAAAAGTTGCATCAAAACTTGACATTGACCCATCAACATTGGGGAAAATTGAACGTGGAGAAAGAAGTGCTAATAAAGAAATGCTTCCAGTTTTGGCGGAATTGTTCGGAATTGAGGAAAAAACTCTTGGACTTATTCTTTTTAGCGACAAAGTAGCTTATCAGATTATTGAAGAAGAAAATACCAACGAAATCCTGAAAGTGGCAGAAGAAAAAATTAAATATTTAAAAAATAAGAATCTTAAACAAGGTTCATTGGACTTGAAATAAATATGAACATTAAAGACCTTATTAAAAAATATCATTCGAATAGAGACGCATACCTAAAAGCGGACTACAACGAAACTCAGCTTAGGACTGATTTTCTTGACCCATTATTTGAAATGCTTGGTTGGGATATTAAAAACTCGACTGGAAAGCCAACTAACGAACGTGAAGTCTTAGTTGAAGAAGGACTAAAAGCAGATGCTAGTTCTAACACAAAAAAGCCTGATTATACTTTTCGACTATTTTCAGAGCGAAAATTCTTTTTAGAAGCCAAAAAACCGAATGTAAAAATTGAAAACGATAACGAACCTGCAAAGCAAATACGTAGATATGGTTTTACCGCAAAACTTAAAATTTCAGTTCTATCAAATTTTGAATATTTGGCAATCTATGATTGCTCACAAAAAGTTGGAAAAGATGATGCAGTAACGAAATCTAGAATCAATCTTTATCACTATACAGAATATGAATCAGCTTTTGAGGAAATCAAAAAACAACTAAGCAACCAAGCTGTTTATTCTGGAGAATTTGATGAAACTTGGAAAGAAATTGAAGAACAGTTAAAACTTTCAAGTGTAGATGATTTATTCCTTTCCCATATTAACGAATGGCGAATCGTTTTAGGTAAAGAAATTTACTCGCATAAACCTGAACTAAGCATTGAAGAATTAAACGATATTGTTCAATCTTATATCAATAGTATCATATTTTTAAGAGTTTGTGAGGACCGAAATTTAGAAACCTATAAAACGCTTTTAAACTTTGCAGAAAATAATGATTTCGCTTCGCTCATCAAAAAATTCAAAGAAGCAGACAAAAAATATAACGCAGGTTTATTTAATCAACCGTTAACGGAAAAAGTAGTTTCTGATAGCTCTTCTGCATTTTGGGAAATCATCAAAGATTTATATTTCCCTGAAAGTACTTATTCCTTTTCAGTTTTTGCTTCGGACATTCTAGGAAACATCTATGAAATATTTCTTGGAGAACAACTAGCTATAGAAAACGGGCAAATTCTCTTAAAAAAGAAACCTGAAAATGTTGACAGAGATATTGTAACTACACCAACTTTTATCATTCAAGATATTCTAAGGCAAACAGTTGTAGAGCATTGTAAAAACAAAACTGACAAAGAAATCTTAAGCTCATCATTTGCAGATATTGCTTGTGGTTCAGGTGCATTTTTGCTGGAAACTTATCAATTATTGCAAGATACACTTGTCGATTTCTATTTGTTAAACGACCACAAAAGATTAATTCAGACAGCAATAAATACATTTAAATTGCCTTTTGCCATCAAAAGAAAAGTGTTAGAAAGTTGCATTTTTGGTATTGACAAAGATTACAATGCTGTTCAAGCCTGTAAATTTGGTTTGCTATTAAAACTTCTAGAAAATGAAGACAATGCAACAATAACAACACCTGCATTACCAACTCTTGACCAAAATATTCAGTTTGGAAACAGCCTAATTGAGACATCAGAAACAAATAAAAAAAATCAAAATGAAATAAACCCTTTTGATTTTGGTAAAACTCGTTTCGATGTTGTTGTTGGCAATCCGCCATATTTGGCTACAGAGCATATGAAAGAGTTTACACCTCTTGAATTACCCATTTACAAATCAAAATTCAATTCATCATACAAACAGTTTGACAAATACTTTCTTTTTATTGAAAGAGGTCTAGAACTCTTAAAGGAAGGTGGATATTTTGGTTATATAGTTCCAAGTAAGTTTGCGAAGGTTGGAGCTGGTAAGAAGTTGAGAGAATTACTTGTTGACAACAAAGCAATACAGCAAATAATATCCTTTGGGGCAAATCAAGTTTTTCAAAACAAAACTACTTATACTTGTCTCTTAATTCTCAAAAAAGAAAAACTAGAACAAGTCAAATATCTTGAAGTAAATTCGTTCAAAAATTGGAAAACAAGAAATATTGGTTCAGAAAATTTTGACGAATTTAATATAGATTCTTTAGAAGCAGATGGTTGGGTCCTTTATCCAAGTATTTTAAAACCAATTTATACATCTATTGTTTCACAATCGAATACATTAGAGGAGCTTATTGGTTCTGAAAATATATACAATGGTATTCAAACAAGTGCCAATAACGTTTATATTCATTCGATAGAAAAAAAAGATAAAGACTTTCTTTATTTCATAAAAGACGGTATTCAATGGAAAGTTGAAGAAACTTTAACAAGACCATATTTTAAGACTTCAAGTGGAGACGATAATCTGTACACCTATCGCCCATTTTTGCCAAATTCATTTGTTATTTATCCTTATCTAAAAACCAAAAAGGGAATTGAGTTTGTAGAAATTGATGACTTAAAGGCAAACTATCCTGAAACATATAATTTTTTAAATCATTACAAGGACAAACTTGATAATGATAAACGAGACATTAAACCTGAACCTGAAACAAAAAACGAATGGTACAGATATGGCAGACATCAAAGTCTAGATAAATGTGATGTACCTGCGAAAATTATTGTTGGAGTTTTAGCACAGGGCAACAAATACGCAATTGACTACTTTGGAACTTTAATATCTTCTGGTGGTACAGCAGGTTATTGTATGATTACTTTACCTGATTACTTTCCTTATTCAATCTACTATATTCAAGCTTTATTGAACTCTAAATATTTGGAGTGGTTTTCTGCACTAATTGGAGAAGTCTTCAGAGGTGGTTATATAGCACGAGGAACAAAAGTGCTCAAAAAACTACCTATCAAGCTTATTGATTTTAAGAATAAATCGGAGAAAGATATTCACGATAAAATAGCAAAAATTCAAAAAAATTTAATTGATATTCAAGGAAAAATAGATAAAAGCAACGGAAATAAAAGGTTACTAATTCCTTTACAACGACAATTCGACAATCTAAAAACTGAATTAGACGAGACACTAAAAAATTTGTATAACTTGGGAGAAGCTGATAGCAATATCCCTTTAATTTCTGAAATTTATGCAACTAATTAAAGAAGCATCAAAAGAAAAATTAAGGGGTGGATTCTATACACCTGAACCAATTGCATCATTTGTTTTAAAATGGGCATTAAATGGTAATAAACAACTTGATATTTTAGAACCAAGTTGTGGAGATGGTGTATTCCTTGAAGAAATACAAAAAGGAGGTTACGAATACAATTCTGTAACTGCAATAGAATTTGATGAAGTTGAAGCTGAAAAGTCTAAAAAAATTGGCTTGGGCAAGACCAACGTTATTAATTCGGATTTTCACGACTTCTGTATTAATACCAAACAAAAGTTTGATTTGGTAGTCGGAAATCCGCCTTACATTCGTTACCAATATTTTGACAGAGAGCAACAAGAGTTTGCTGCACAAATTTTTGACAAAGCCAAACTAAAGTGTTCTAAACTAACCAATGCTTGGGTTTCGTTTGTTGTTGGCTCTTCCCTACTTTTAAAAGAAGAAGGCAAAATTGGATTCGTGTTACCTGCCGAAATACTTCAAGTTTCGTATGCTCAACCCTTACGAGAGTTCTTGGCTCATTTTTACAACAAAATAAATATTGTTTCTTTTGAAAAGTTAGTATTTCCAGACATACAACAAGAAGTAGTCCTATTGTTGTGTGAGAAAAACAATTCTAAAACACATTTGATTGAGCATTTAGAATTGAAAAATGCAGAAGAACTAGAAAAACTAGATGTATCAAAACTAAAAAGTCCAAAAAAGAAAATTGATTTCAAATCAAACAAATGGACTTTTTACTTCTTGGAACAAAACGAAATCGACTTTTTAGAAAAACTTCAAAACGACAAAATAATTCCAAGACTTAAAGAATATGCAAAAGTAGAAGTTGGAATCACAACAGGTTCAAATCCATTTTTCACAGTTCCGCTTTCTATTGTGCAATTTTACAATCTTGAAAAGTATGCAAAACCATTAGTCGGCAGAAGCGTTCAGGTTCCAAGTGCAATTTTCACAGAAAAAGACTGGATTAAAAACAGAAATTCAGAAGCAAGAACGCACTTTTTATCATTTCCAAAAATGGACGAACTAAATGGTTCTGTTGGAGCTAGAGAATATATTGCTTGGGGAGTAGAAAAGAAAATTCACAAAGGTTATAAATGCAGGATTCGTGATGAATGGCAAATTGTGCCATCACAAAGAATATCTGATGCATTGTTTATTAGGAGGAATAATAAGTATCCAAAACTCATAATCAACGAAGCAGAGGCTTTTACAACAGATACAATGCACAGAGTAACTGTAAAAGAGAAAACGAACATAAAAGCTTTGACAGCTAGTTATTATAATTCACTCTCTTTTGCGTTTGCTGAGATTTGTGGGAGAAGTCACGGTGGCGGAGTATTGGAGTTAATGCCGAACGAAGTGGGAAGAATACTCTTGCCTTACAATGAAAAGAATGCGGAATTGTTGCCAATTATTGACAAAATGATTCGTGAAAAGAAAGATATTTCGGAATTATTGAAAATTACGAATGAAAAAATATTAAAGGAAAATTACGGCTTGACAAATGAAGAAATTGAATTGGCGGATGGTATATGGAAAAAGCTATCTAACCGAAGATTGAACAGAGGGAAAAAATAGCCAATGCCAAATTGAAAATTTTTTAACTGAATTGAAAAACTAAAACAAAAATTATTAATGGCAGAATCTGAATTATATTTTTACAAAGGAAACGAAGAAGTTCTAAAGAAAATAAAAGACAAATCAGACGAAAAAAGTGAATCGGCTCTTCTAAATAAAATACAAGATTCTTTCAATAAAGTTCTTGATGGAAAAAACCTGTCCTTTCTTCTGGGTTCTGGCTGTTCCTCTTATCAAATTCAGAATAAAGATGAAGAATGGGAAGAAATAGGTATACCAACAATGGCACCTCTTGCTACAAATTTTTATGCTAACATTCTGATAGAAGATGAACGAAATTGGTTGAAAAACGATGTAAAACTTGATATTACGTCAACCACATTTCAAAACAATTTAGAAACTTTTTTAGGTACGCTTCACAGTCTTATTTATTTTTATGAAACCACCAATCAAAATGGAACGGACGAATTTAATAAGGTCAAAGGGATTATAGATAAAGCAAGAAATTTCCTTTTAGAACAATGTCTGAATGAGACTAAACGTAGTAATGAAGACGACATAGATTTAGTAAATCTTTATAAAATGTTTTATCGCAAACTGTTGTACAGAAATGCAAATCTTCCAAAACCAAGCATATTTACAACAAATTATGATTTATACTCTGAAATCGCACTTGACAGTTTGGGAATACATTACGTAAATGGATTTTCAGGTGGCATAAAAAAATATTTTAATCCGACCATTTTTAATTATGCACTAGCTGAAAAAATGGATTTATCACAAGGTAAATGGAGTGTTATTGATAATTTCATTTACCTATACAAAATACACGGTTCTATAAACTGGGTTCAGGACGAGGAACAAACAAAACTTTTTAGAGTAAGAGAAATTCAAGAAACAAGTTTAGAAAACCTCAAAAAAAAGGATGTTATAATGATACATCCTACACCTCTAAAACAAAATGCAAGTATGGGAAGTCCATATTCAGATTTGTTTAGAGAGTTTCAGAAAAGACTAATGAGAAATAACAACATACTTATTTCTCTTGGATATAGCTTTAGTGATGAGCATATAAACAATCTTATTTATCAAGCATTTACAATACCGTCTTTCCGATTAATCGTGTTTGGAGATTTTGCTAAAAGTGAAGAAATCAAAAAACTAAAATCACTAAATGACCCAAGAATCTGGATTGTAGGTGGTAAGTTAGAAAACGGAGAAAGTCTACATTATTTCAAAGGTTTTATTGAGCAAATATTACCGGACTTAAGTAATGACGAAATTGATGACAAAATCGATAATGCTATAAAAACTCTATTTCCAAGATAATGAATAGAGAAGATAAACAAAGAGTTATTGGTAAAGTAGTAGCAATAAATTCAGACAGATTTACTGTTGAACTATTAAGTGGAATTGATAATTTTAACATTAGTGGATTTGATGATATCCATTATTTTGCTCAACTTAACAGCTACGTTGTTTTACCCTATCAAAATTACTTTATAGTATCGGAAGTATCTGGAGTTCGAGAAAAAGAGCTAAATGTACCTTTTAGTAATCCTAAAGAACAAATTTTAAGTAAAAGCACTACTGGTAAATATCTAGAAATACTTCCTATTGGCACACTAAAACCAGTTGATGAAAATCCAGATTATTATAAATTTGAATTTGGAGTTAGCGTTTATCCTGCATTATATACAGACGTTCTTTACATAAAAGAAAAAGAGCTTGATGCCATTTTTAATGTTAAGGAACAAATTGAGATAGTTTGTGAAAAATCTAGCGAACACAAAGAAAAATGTGATTGTGAAAAGAGAAGATATAAAACGCTTTCAATTGGTACTTCCACTATATTCCCAGATTATGAAGTTAAAATTGACATAGATAAATTCTTTGCTGGTCATTCTGCTGTTTTAGGAAATACAGGAAGTGGTAAATCTTGTACAATTTCTTCAATTCTTCAGTCTATTTATAAGCTATCAAATCATAGTGCTGTAGGAAGTACATTCATTGTGTTTGATGTAAATGGCGAATACAAACAGGCTTTTAGTGAGGTATCTGAAAACACAGATATTGAAGTGCAAAATTTCTGTATAGGGAGTTCAGACAAGGATGTAAAAGAATTTACACTACCTCATTGGTTTTTGACTATTGATGAATGGGCTTTACTTCTTCAAGCAACAGAAAAAACTCAAATACCAATATTAAGAAATGCACTAGGTTTAGCATCTGTTTTTTCTATTGGAGAAAATGTCAATGAACTCAAAAATCATATTTTAGCAACGTGTATAAGTGAGATTTTAAGAGATGAAACTAGCAGTCCATCAAAGTCCGATAGGATATTATCGATACTTCAAAAATTCAATACAGCTGAAATATCATTAACAACAGAATTCACTTTTATAGACCAAGATGGTACAGAGCATAATTCTGTACGTATTGGGAATCAAAACGTTAGACTTAATTTAAGAAACTGCTTATATGTTCATTTTGGAGTAATTGTAGGTACTGAACAATTACACTATTTCCTTGAGCAAACTAACGGAGATGGTTTATCACTTTTTATTCAAGAAAAATTTCAAATGCCTTCTTATGAAAAGTACCAAAAATTCACATTTGACATTATAGAAGATGCTCTCGATTTAGCTCTATTATATGAAGAAGCACACGGAAATAGACATATTAGAGATTATTGTTCTTCGTTAATTACAAGGGTAAAAAGTATCAAGGACAGAACGGATTTCAATTTTCTAAAAAAAGATGATGGCAATATAAGTGAGTATAAAAACAGTTTGATTGGATTAAATGAAGTAGAAGCTCAAAAATTAAAAACTAGTCAAATAACTATTATTGACATAAGTGCAGTAGAAGATGAAATTGTGGAAGTAATATCTTGTGTTATATCTCGTATTATTTATGAAAGTGTTAAGGACATAAATCCTCGAAATTCATATCCAGTAAATCTAATTTTGGAAGAAGCTCATAGATATATTTCACGTAATCCAATGGGAACATTCCTTAAAGCAAATAAGATTTTTGACTCAATTGCTAAAGAAGGGAGAAAATTTGGACTGTTACTTTTGGTTTCATCACAAAGACCAAGTGAATTATCTAAAACAGTATTATCTCAATGCAGTAATTTTATAGTCCACAGAATACAAAATCCAGAAGACCTTGCACATATTCGACAAATTACACCGCATATTTCCGAAACAATTTTGAGGAGAATGCCATCTATTCCGACTCAACACGCTTTGATTTTTGGTCATTCGGTAAATCTTCCGACAACTTTTAAGGTTCACGAAGCAAAACCGTTACCGAAAAGTGATAATAATAGAATAAGTGAAAATTGGTTTAGACAAAAAGGATTTTCATTAACAGAAAACGTCGAAATGTCAGATGAGGAAGAATAAAGAGCCAACGCTACATCAAAGTCGATTTTCAGATAAAATTAAGGAGGTCGAGTAGATGGTCAAAAAGGTGGTGCAATGGGTGGTGTAATAGGTGGTGCAATAGATGCTATAGATGAACTTACTAAAAGACAAAAAGCAGTACTTAAACTCATTGCAACCAATACTACTATTACTTATACTGAAATAGCTGAAGCTTTAGGCATCAATGAATCCCCTGTGGGCAAACATATAAATGCGCTCAAAACCAAAGGGTTTATAAAACGCCACGGTGGCACACAAGGTTATTGGGAAATTAATCTCGAAAAAAATCAGTAAGTATCCTTTTAAAAAGGCGATTTATCCTTTGAGCCTCTCGCATCCGCCAACCATTTGCCATTTTGCTTAACCAGTTTAAAAAGACCCGGTGTCTTATCATAGGCTGTAGTATATTTTACCCAAGCCACATCACCCATTATCGTATCCTGCAAAACTGTAAAGTTTGAATCATCCTTTACCGTCGCATTGAACATATTTATAGTATTCATATAATTAGAATATGCCTGTGGTGTTGAGTTGGCTTTTAAAGCTTCCTCATCTTTTTCATAAAAGCTTTCGATGACGATTTGGGCTGTGGCACTTGGTCCCGAAATTTTAGTATCAGAATCGGCACAAGAAAGGAACAGCAGTACGAGCGAGAAAACGACAATTTTTTTCATAATATTCTTAATTTGGGTTATTGATATATCTATGTGATATTTTCAGTTCAATGTTTCGTTCGCCATCCTTTTCATTCAATTCTAAAATCGCCCTACGGTCATTAGATAATGAAAATTTGGGCAATACATAAACGAAGCGCACAGTTTCACTTTCTGCAATTTTTGAAGGCAGATTGTGTTTGTACGTTGGTTCTTGATACAGGCGTTGCAACGATTTTCTTTTCCCTTTTTGTCTTGTTTCAATCGAAAGGTTTAAGAAATTCAAATCGTAATCCAAAGTAGAATTATTCTCAATCTGGATAACGAAGTAGAGTTCTTCCTTATCAAAAACAACATTTTCAACAGTCAAGACAATGCCTTGCGTTCGCTTCTTAATCCGACCGATACGCTGGTTTCTGTTAAGAAGATACGAGCAGAATTTTTGATAGTAATACGCTCTATTATCTACACGTTCTTCAGAAGATTCAGCAAGAATCGAATCGACCTTAATTGGTTTCTCATTTCCGATACTACTTGATAGCGGAATGAAATAATTGAGCTTAGATAGCTGTTTTTTATATCTTACAATATACGAAAAAATTGAACCATTTCTATTGACTACCAACAGATTACTTTCCTTCCCAGGCTTTGCCTGAAGAAGTCCAAAATACTGTTCTTTTTCACGATTGTAAGTAAATACAAAATTATCTGAACCGGTTATTCCTTGCCGAATAGGTTCAGGGAAGAATAATGCAACGTTTTTGGTGTCGTTGGCATATAGGGTATCGAGAACTGTAGTTGTTTGCGCTTTCGCGAAAGCGGAAATCAGTATCGCAAATATTAAAATTGTTGCTCTCATAATTTAGGTTTTAGAATTAATTTATAATTATTCAATACCGTAACTTTTACGTTTCGGTTGTTACGTCTGAGTACTTTGGATATACCACCAACTTGTGGTACGGTAGGAATGTTGATATCGCCAATAATATCGTCCAAGACTTCAGTGGTGGCTTCTGCTCGAAAATTGTTCTGTACATAGATACCTTCACTACCATCAGATAAATCGAATGCTTTGAGCTTCGTGGGATGATGCTTAATATTTTCAATTTCAATGAGCGCACGATTAGGCTGAAAACTTATGAAGCCGAAAATAGGTGTATTCTTAGGCATTTTTTTACCATTAATCGAAGCGGATTTAGTCAGGCGCATTCGCAATCTGGTATTCGCTTTTACAACTTGGTCGCCATCTACTACCACGTATATAGTTTCATCTGTATTACCAATGATTGAAACTTCATTGGGTTTTGGGGAAGCGGCAAAGAACAATTGATGTTCCAAGCCTAATTCTTTGGCTTCGATTTTTTGTTCTCTTTTTATTTCAGCGGAATCAATTGTTGAAGTTTTCGTTTGAGCTACTCTTTTCCTTCCAAAATTCCGATAGCGTTTTTCGGAATATTGAATCTTTCCGGCATCATAAATACTATCGACGATGCGTTCCTTTTCACGTTCCGGCAAGTCTGGGTCGTAAAAACCCAAAGAATCAATCAGTTTTTCATCGTAGATGCTGGGTGCATTGTTTTCGCGCACTTCCTTCAAATCATTAATGGCATCTAATTTAGATTCATATTCTTTTTGGTTTTCATCCAAATCGGGCACTAAGGTTTGTTGCAGGCTTTCCGTTTCACTTACATCATCGCCCATAACCATTACAGAATAGGAAATGAGAAATATGAAAATCACTGCCAAGACAGCTGCAAATACTATTTTGTTTTTTTCTACTTTCATAAGAGTATATTTTTTAAATGCCGATTACCAGCCTACCGTCAGGCAGGTCGGCTCAACTTTTATCATTTAGTTTTTTAAGGGTGTTCTCAAAATAATTGGTAATTAAAAGTCCGTGTGGATTGTTGGGAAAATTTCGATCCACCATAATAAGGTTTCCAGTGGAAACCAATTCGTAAGTGTCAATTATAGAACCTCTATTGATTTCAAAAACAGTAACCGTCCTAAAAACATACGTCCCGTTTTGTTCTTCTATTTGCGAATCGATGCTCAACACTTTCTGCACAAGCGAATATTGTAAGAGACGGTTGTAAACACCATCTGCTTTTTTCTGACGATACAGGTTGTCCACAGAACTGTTTCCCAACCAAAGTGCCTTTTTTAAATTACTTTCATAATTACTCGCATCAATATTGTAAAAATAATTGTGGAACAAGTCTAAATGTGCCAAGGCTTCAACCCTAAAATTTTCTTTTTGGGTTACGAGCTTCAGCGGAATAATGCTGCCATCGGTATTTATGGCAAAAGCGCTATTTAGTGCTTTTTGATTTGTGGAATATGCCATCCATAAAGCGAAGGTGCTGGATAGTAATGCTAGGACCAAAACTGCCAAAACGATAAACCGGTTTAATTTTAATACGTTGTAGATATTCTTGTATGGTGTTTTCATTCTGAATTGAATTAGTTGGTAAATAATCTGAGCGTAAAAGATGTGGCACGTTTATACAATTTGAATTTTAGGAACACGATAAAAGCCACAGAACCTAATTGAACGACAGGTGCAAAAAAGCCTTGACCTGTATCGGTTCCGAAAAGGTTTGTCCAAAAATTGGTATTGATTTCCGTATAAATAGCATTGATAAATACATTGACCAGAAAGAAGGCAGGCACCAACATATATACAGCCGCATATAATTTGAAAAATGTATAAGCAAGGGAACGGAATTTTTCAAAAACCGCTAAACTTATAACCAATGGAAAAAATGCCTGCATTATTCCCAACAGGAAAAAGCGTTCGGCTAAAAATAAAGGGTATATAAATAGGTCGAGAATCCAAAGAATGGTGCTTAAGATAAATGCTAATATTTTAAAGCCATACAACGGTGTTACCAATGCTTCGTACAAAAGCGTCATCGCTGAACTTGCAGCATCAAAAAGACTTACATCTTCCTCTAAAGGAATATCCTGCATTTGCAATGGAAGTAACGCAGGTGCTGTTCCCCTGTACTGTCCCTCGATGGCTACCAATATCCCATCAAAGAATCCTAACACCTGCGTTGAAAATATTACTAAAAGGACGATGGCAAAATTCTTTGCCAATTCGCCGGGACTCAAGCCCCAAGTATAACCGTCCTTATCGGCAATGCCTTCATTATACTTTTTTAAGATGTTGATCAAAAAGAACAGGACAGCAAGTGTTTTCATTCCTGCAATGGTATATTGTGAAAAGTTGCTTGCCTGTATGGTCTGGAACACCGTATCGATGTATTCCAACCCAATCCCTAAAAGTATGGTTGCGGTCATTATTAATAGTCTGTTTCTCGATTATTGACTTTATCCTGCATCTTTCGGAAGGAAATAATATCACGATAGCGTTTGGTTTTGGTTGTGATGCTGGACACCATTTGCTTTGATTCCTTCTCTTTTTCCTTGAGTACTTTTGCACGTTCGGCATCGCTCATTTTTAGGTAGTCGCTAGACAGAACTTCGTCAATAAAATCAACCGTTTCCAATGAGTTTTGTACAATGGCATCAAAGGATTCCACCACTCTACTGATTTCATCGGGTTTGATGTAAGGCGAATTCAAAATATCCTGCAAATCGGTTTGCATTACATTGATGAGTCGTTGATTGTTGTCTGCAATTTCTTGGACAGCATTAAGCTGTTGTACCACACTCGATACTTTCTCGATGGCTTCTTTTGCATCTTTCAGAAATTTCACAGACTTGATAAGTTGGCTCGTCTGTTTGGCAGATTCTACCAAGGATTTTACCAAGCTGATAAAGTTGGTGTTGTCATACACTGGCATTCCTTGGGCAGTAGCTTTGCTTGTCATAAATAAAGTCAGGGCTACGGTCATTACTAAAATTTTGATTTTTGTCTTCATAATATTTGTTTTAAGATGTAAATTGAATTATTGCTTTTTCCATATCGTAATGCTCGTCGTAGAGCTTCATAATTTCCTCATTTTCCTGTCCATCGGTTAAGTAAGCCGCATAAACTTCTTTTGGCACTTCTAACCGGAAAATGTTGCTTTCCCTACCGATTTTGATGAACATTTCGGTGTATTTCCGTGGGCCGGAAAGATTGTTTTTAATAGACTTTAGTTGGTTTAAATCGTGACTGGATAGATTGAGCCTTTTTACTAATTCATCATATCCCTTTTCATTATTCAAGCTGTAAATAACCTGTGTGTTTTCCAAAATACTCGCTGAAGTGGAATTGTTTGGAAGCTGATTGATGGATTGTAGAATAATCCCAATCGCACCGTTTTGTTTACGGATGGCTTGATAGTAGAACTCCACGCTTTCCAGTACATTTTCAAACTTCAGTTGCTTTGCAAACTCATCAAATAAGATAATGCCTTTTTCAGCACGGTTTTTCCAAATGGTTCTTTGGATGGCAGATTTAATCAGCTTCAACATTACGGACAGGATTTCCTTATTGTCCTTGACTTCATCGAGCTCAAAAACAATCAATCGTTTATCTTCGATTTTATAGGTTTGGTCTTCGCTTACTTCAAAAAGGAAGCTGTATAGACCATCGCCGACATATTCGGACATTACGTGCAAAAAGCTCGTTATGTTGAAGTAGTCGGGATGGATTTTTAGGGTATCTAAAAGGTCTTTTTGTTTCCTTTCTATAAAGCTGTAAAAACCATCTAACGAATGATTTTCTGAGGTGTTATTATAATAGTGACGCAATATCTTTTTAACCGAGACTGATTGTGCTTTTGTAACTTTTAAATCTGAAGCGAACAGTTCAAAAAGGAAAACAGATAGGTCTTCCAAACGTTCAGGTGTCAAGTCTTTAACATCGCTGATGTAAAATGGATTGATGCCTAAGTTTTTACCGCTTTCATATCTGAGAACCGTATATTTTTCAGGATAGAGCTTGGCGAATTTGGTGTAAGAACCACCTAAATCAATAATGACCAACCGTACACCACTTTCAAAATATTGGCGCAGAATATTGTTTGCCAAAAAGGATTTGCCTTCGCCTGTTGGTGCAAAAATGGCAAAATTCCGTGCCTTTATCCGTTTCTTTTTTTCATCCCAAACATCTTTTAGCACTGGAATGTTATGTTCTCTATCATTGAAGATGATTCCGGTGTTATCGGATTTGTAATTGGTATTGTTAATGAACAGACACAGAGCGTGCTTTAAATCTGTTACATATAAATCGTTATTTGAAAAGTTGGAAGAAAAGCAGCAGTAACTATTAAGAATATAGTTTTTACGCTCTTCGCCACGTGGATAATATGGGATGATATCCAGTTCCTTAAATTCGGTCTTGATTTTGGATGTGATTTTGTCCAGTTTTTTGGCTTCCTTTGCCCAATAGACAATATTGAGATGACCACGAATAATCCGTGCATTATCATCGGCATTGATTTGGTCAAGAATATGTTGGATTTTACCCAGAATCACTTTGTTCTGCGAACCGAAGTTGGAACTTTTATTCAATTCTTCAACTTTTTTATCGAGCAGCTTGCGCCACTTTTGTTTGTCATCGAGATATAGAATTTGATTGACAATATGATTTTCGTTAAGCGTAAGCCCTAAGCCATCAATAAACCCTTGATGAAACACAAAATCGTCTGAAGTGAATTTCTCATTGGTTTTGCTGCTCTGCACACTTTCGCCAAAGCACAGTTCGCTGTTGATGGCCAGGGCATCAAAATGGTTTTCGCCAATATTGACGCTTTTCTTTTCAAGTATAATATCTGTATCAAAGCCTTCGTTGAAACCATTGAAATAACCGTTGGTTAGTTTCTGAATTTTCTCAGCATTGAGTGGTAGAAATTCCATTTTTCGGCTATTATTGATAAAAGAAACGGAATCGCTTACCGAGTTGGCAAAGCTTTTAATGTTGTCATCCAGTTCCTGTACAATTCCCTTTGAAACCTTTCGGAACGGATTGACATATTTTGGATTGTTGAGCGCTTTGTTTTTGGTCAAGATGAAAAACAAATAACATTTGTGTTCAATATGTCCACGACCTTTAAAATGCTCGTGTGTCGCCTTCTCTAAAAAAGTTTTATTCGGAAGTTGTTCAGAAGAATAGGATTTCTTCAGGTAGATATCTTGTTTGTGAACTACAGTACCAATCGGTAAAGATTTCAAAGCCTGAAACCAAGCACCGTGCATATCTTCAAAATCCTTTTCGGACAACGAATAAATTTCTGGTAAGTTACCTTTATAGCACAAAACGACATTACCATTATTGGCAAATACGATATTGTCCTGAATATCTGCAATGGGTTGATATGCTGAAAGATTAATCTTGTTCATAATCGAAGCCTGAATTTCTTTTGTTACTGATAATTTTCGGGAAGGCTTTCGCCATCTGAAATAATTGTGGATTGTTTGTGATTCGGATTAATGCAATGTAAAGCGCAGCATTAAAAATTAAGACGCCTATAATTATTCCGAAACTGAATGAAAAAATGATAATCATTAAGGATCCAAGTATGGACATCATCATTAAGGCAAACAGGGAAATGGGCAGCCCAAAAATGACTGCCTTTTTCCTAATATTTCTATAGACCTCGAATCGCTTCATTATACTACGATTCCAATTAGATAGGTAAATATCCCAACAACAGCACCCGCAATTAAGACGAATACCAAAACTCTGGTAATACCTTTTTTTAAATCTGCGTTCTCGCCAAAGAAGTGTCCTGCATTAAAAAGGAAACCAACTAAAAAAATAACACCGAGTAAAATTGGAAAGATTGTTCTTATGGTATCACCTACGTCATTTACAGAATCCTCAATGCCACCAATTTGTGCAAAAAGAGATGTTGAGATAAGTGAAATAAATACTGCGAAATAATTTGATTTTTTCATAACTGAAAAGTTTAAAAATTTGTGTTGTTTTTGTTATTGGAAAAATACATATATTTGTTTACAAATAACTGATAATCAAATATTTGTGAATAAAATATTATTTGATTTTGTTTGATTTCCGATGATATTATTTGGCATCAAATTCTATGATTTTTGGAAGTTGAATTGTTAATAACCCAAAATTTGAAAATGAAAAAAGTGCTCAAAAACGTCACTTTTGTGATTTTGCTCTTAAAAATGTGTATCATTTTTGGGCAGGAAAATGCAACTCAAAAACGAATAATAATTGATGTTGGACACGGTGGAAAAGATTCTGGTGCGATAGGTGTAAATGGAATTCAAGAAAAGGATGTTGTATTGGAAATCGCAAATGCGATTTTGAAGCTAAATAACAATTTGGCTAAACCATTAGATATTTACTTAACAAGGTATAATGACACTTTGATTTCGTTATCCGATAGACCGAAGCTCTCCAATGCTCTTAAAGCAGATTTGTTTGTTTCATTACATTGTAATCATTCGGATAATCCGAATGCAAGAGGTGTGGAAGTGTATGTGAGCAATAAGCAATCAAAATATCAAGATGATTCCGTCTGGTTTGCTTTTCGAATGCAAGATGCGCTTAATAAGAAATTGGGTTTTGAGAGTAGGGGTGTGAAGTCTGCTGATTTTCAGGTGGTGCGGGAAACAATTAGCGATTGTCCTTCTGTGCTTTTGGAATTAGGTTTTTTGAGTAATTGGGATGAGAGCTTTTATCTAGGAAAACCTGAAACGCTCAGAACTATGGCATTGATTATTTTAATGGAATTGAATAACTATTTAAATGCTGGATTATGAAAGAATTTTTAGAAAAAATAATTACTACTATAAAACAAATTATCATCATACTATTTAAAGAACTTAGACCTAAAGCAAAGAAAAAGTAATATAGTATTTAATAAAAGTGATTTTTCAGAATAGTAGTCCTGTTGTGTTGAAATTCAATAGATGCTAATTCTGCAAAATTCTTAATTTTAATTCTGTCAGATTCGTCCATTTCGATATTATTATCCTCGTTCAACAAAACATCTATCCGGTCATAGACAAAATTTGGATTATCTCTTTCACTTCTGTCTATCCCTTGGTAAAGCAGGCTTATGTAATTTGCAACTAATTGTGATTGGCTTTGCATAAATAAATCAATAAGCCTTTTTCTACTATTCTTTACCATCCAATAATGCAAACCCCATTTTTTACGGGAATTACCATCGGTAAACTTTTTATATCCAGTTCCAAGTGAAAGGATTTCGAGCTGAGACATTTCAACTATAAAAGCCTTTAAGGCTTCTAGAACCGCTACTAATGTAGGGTTGTTTGCCATTATACCACCATCAACTTTGTTTACAAAGTCTTTTTGTGTGCCATTAAGGTCAATATATTCTGAGGTATATGGGTCGAAATATGTAGGTGCAGCAGAAGTGGCCATAGCAGCTTGATAAGCCGGAATGTGATAATCTCGCTCAAAAGCTGGATGATATTTGGTTTTTAACACACTTGGGTTGCCTTGTATCAAATCATAGATAGGAATACAAACATCTGTTTTGCAATCGCTAAGCCTTGGTTCAATTCCATTGTTTGCATCTCTGAACTTTTCACGAATAAGGTTTTCCAAAAATTCTCTTTCGTGTGCTGAATTAAGGATTTGACCAATGAAAAAAGGTTTTTTGCTGCCAAAAATTTTCTTGGCATTATCCAAATAAAGTTGATATATTTCTTTTGCAGGTATTCCCAAGGCTAATGCAATAGCAATAATGCCACCAGTTGATGTTCCTGTAATCAAGTCGAAATACTGATAAATTTTAGTTTTGCCATCAGAGCGATTTTTCAATTCGTCTTCTAAAAGTGTTAAGAACAATGCAGGGAAAACACCTTTAATGCCACCGCCATCAATCGACAATATTTTAAATTTTGTATTCTTCATTTATCAAGATATTTGTTTTGTTCTCATTAGGGTATTCATTATGACCACCGCCAAACCATTTGCCTTCGGGCAACCATAATTCATAGTAGTATAGCCACTCACTTATCCAAGGAATGATTGTATCAATAATGTAATTGTGCGCATTCCACTCTTTTTTAGATGGCGAATAAAGACATAGCTGCTGCTTTTGACTGTCATAAACGTGAGGCAGTTTTGTTCTGCTTTTTGCGATTTCCAATGTTTTATTGACAACAAAAATTTTTACCCATTTGTTTTCCATATAAACAACTTTTACATCATATAACTCGCTTATAGCAGTGGGTTGAATTTGAACAATGATTTCAAAATTATCCCATCCGCTTTTTAAGACCTTGATTTCTGGAAATACTTTTTTTATCCTCTTCAATTGTTCAGTTGAGAGAATACCTTTTACTTTTCTTTTCCTGTCTGTCTTAAAAAATTTGCTCATAAATTACCTTCAAAATTATGGTTTGGTATTGAAGTGCCAACCGACCCTAAAAGACCTGTTCTTCCTGCCATTTTTCTCAAACCAGATTCCCTTAGAACTCTATTTTTTTCGCCATAGTCGGCAAAAGCTTTATTTACGACCTTGTCCCCGTATTGTACTGAAAAGGATTCATTCAATCGTTGTAGGCCGACTCCTTGGCTGTATTTGATTGTTTCGAGGTCTTCCTCCAATTTATCCAACCATTTATAGAAATATTCTTCTTTTTGAGGAACATCGCTCCACTTGTCTGCAAAATTTTCCTCATCATTGACAGGGTTACTTATCCATCTTTCGTAACGGCCTGTCTTCGGATTCAGTTTCGTATCTATAAAGCCACGCATTGTGCTCACAATATTAACATAAGCATCAACGATGTTCTCGCTTCTGTCATAAGCTCTGGCAGCTAAAGTGGTAATTATAATAGAAATGGGCCTGTTTTCACTATCAAGTTCATCTGAACAAAACATAATATCCCTATGGCGTTTTAATAACTGAATTACACGTTGCAAGGGCATCTTTTCTTTTTGGTATGGCTTCACAGGATCAACAGATTCGCTCAGAGCGAACATTTTTGTTGAACTGTATATGGCTCTTTGATAAAACCATTTGGCATAGCCGAAAGGATTACTTTTCAACCACCATTCTGTGTCCGTTTCGGTAGAATAGTTATACTCTTCCTTATCGGTTAAGCGAATTGCCAGCTTATTGGTATCTATGCGTTGGCTATTGTTAAAGGATTCGCTAAGTAGAACCGTAAAATTTTTATCTGAAATGGATGGCAAAATATCCATATGGTAGTTAGCATTGTCTGAATAATCAAGTGTCCAACATCTTCGACCACCATCTTTATCCTCAATCATTTCCTTATAGGTAGAATGGTCTTTGAGTCTATTTCCAACAGTATCTTTTAAATGTTTTTGTGTCCAATAAATTGGTTTGCCTTTCAGTTTACAAACGAGGTCTATATCAATATCATCTTCATCGTTAATAGGCTTTATAATTGTGCCCAACATAAAGGAACCTTGAGGAAGTATCCTTGGGTTATATGGATAAAGTGGCGAGCCTTCTTTAGACAGCCAATCACCAACTGCTTCGTAACTTTTTACAGCTTCATTATATTGAGTTTCAGAAATATCTAGTTGCTTTCCCAGATTTTCCAAAATTTCAATCACTTCTTTTTTGTATTCTTCAGTCATAATAATTTTTATTTTAAAATTTCAATTATTAAGCCATTCATATCTTGTGACAGATTGACCGTTTAATAAATTTTGATTGTGGTAATTCTGCTTACAAAATCACCACAATCAATCTTCTAATTAGATTGCTCTAATATTGAAGCTATGCCATTTATAACAACGAGTGTTGCAATACGAAAGACTACGGCTTTTGCCATATCTCCACTCACATTAACACAATTGCCCTTACGACATACACTCAGTTCTCCTTTAGAGAAATTAATACTATTCATAAAAATGAATTTTTAGGTTAAACAATATCCATTCAGAGCTGTGGATTTTCGCTCATTACTTTCCTTTACTGTCTTTCCGGTTACTTCTAATGTGTTCCTTGATAATAATAGTTTTTCCGCCTACTTTTCTTTTGTGTTCAGGAATTCTATTGAACTTTTTACCAGATGAATCTTTAGCCATAGTTTTAATTTTTAGTTGAACTTACTTTTTTTATATTTGATTTTCATTATTAATTATTTACTTATAGCATTTTGTTGTTTAATCAAAGGTTTTATGGGTGCTGTCCACTCATATACCATTATAGATATATCCGTTTTGGTATATAGATGAATACAAGTACTAATCAGGACATAGATTTTGAAAAACTACCTAGCGTTGACCTGCTGGATTATATTTCTTTTAAAGATGAATTTCCAAAAGAGGCAGGAGCCGCTTTTGTGCAATTCTGTTATCGATTTGAGAAAGATTTGAAACGTAAGTCCGAGATTTACTGCAATAAGTATGGATATAACGAGGTGGTGGCTTTGGAAATAGCTCATTGTACTTTTGCCAGAGTTTGGAAATACCCAACTTTTGACAAAGACAAGTCCAAAGCGAGAGATTTGGATAAGGGCATACTTATTTGGATGTATCGAATTTTATACACCCAAATAATTAAATATGGCGAAAAGAACACTTGTGCAGAGCCTACTGAAGAAGAAGATTTAAGCCTGGTTACAAATGCAGATGAGTTGTTGGCAAAGTTTGACGTACCAGACGACGCTGAGGCAAAAAGGGTGGTTGTGGCAAAACTTAAAACCATTGAAAGAGCTCTTACCCGATTATCTGAAAAGCATCGAATCATTTATTTTACTTATAGAGCTTATCGAAAGGAAGGTAAAAAAGTGCCAAGAACAATTACAAAACTGCTTAGAGATAAACTCTCTTTAACCCAAAAATCCGTGAACACCTATTACGGCGATGCGGATAGACACGTTACTAACTATTTAGACATTATGAATAATGGCCAAGCCTAAGAAAATAGAACTAATTGAAACAGCTCAATTGGACAGTTGGTTAGGTTCAACAGGGTTTTTATTCCCTAGTAATGAACTTGAACTAGATAGGTTCAATAAATTATATGAAGATTATGACTATAAGTTGGATGATAAATCTATTAACCCAATTGCCGTAATCAATAATACGTTTTATAGAAAGCCAAAAGTCATAACAATGTTTGAAGAAGATGTTGTTGAAGAAATTGAAACCCTAAGAATGGTCGCTAGAAAAGGAAAGAAAGAATTGCCTCAACACATTATAGATAAAATGCGGAAAAAACATAACCAAGATTCTAGTGATTCGGAATAAAACAAACATAAAGGAATTAGCCGAAAGCATTGCATTGGAATATGAAGAAAAGATTACGCCTCTTGACAAAATATTAGATGATGAAGGCCTATCGGTATTTTATGACAGCTACGGCAAGAACACCTTTGATGGAATGACTTTCTTTGATAATGGAAAGTTTTATATTCACATAAATACCGATTTGGGTAATAGGCCAGATTCTGCAAGAGGAAGGTTTACGTTGGCACACGAGCTGGGACACTACTATATAGATTCCCATAGGATTGGATTGAAAAAAGGATTGTTAGAACCACATCCGTCAAGAACTAATCAGAAGCAGTTTAACCAAATAGAAAGAGAAGCAGATTTTTTTGCATCCTGTTTGCTGATGCCAGAGGAAAGGTTCTCAAAAGATTTTTATCGTAAAACCTTTAGTATTGAATTGGTAGATTATTTGAAGGACGAGTATAAAGTCAGCAGGACTGCCTGTGCTTTCAGGTTAGCAGATATAGGAAATCACGATATTATGATTGTCTATGGCGAGAATGGAAAAATACGTTGGAAATATTGTAGCGAACATTTTCCCTACAAATACCTGTTATATGAAAACAAGGTGGCGCCAAATACAGTAATGGGCGAATACTTTAAGAACATTACTGATAACCTGTTCAAAAAAGAAGAGATTTGGGCAGTTGATATTTTCAACTACGTTAAGGAAGACAATATTCAAAGAAAGTTTTTTGAGCATTGCATTACTTTTAAGGGTAGAGCTCTTAGCATTATTTGGGAAGAATAGTAGTTTTCTTTTTCCAAGTAAAGCCTCATTAAATTGTGAAATTTTAACTTAAAGTTATTGCCTTAAACCAATAAAAAAACGCTTCAGGGTTGCTCTTTTTCAATTTATTTAGCTTGGTGAATTGAGGGTTCTTAATCAACCAATCTTTAACCTCAAGCGGATTTGTAAACCTTTCGATTTCGCTATCAATACCAGCCTTAATCAGTTCAGATAGGTATGCAACTTTTGAAGCAGCTGTAATGGCTTCTTCAATATTGAACCTTACCAATGTAAAATTGGTAAAATTGCTTATTCCTGTTTGCAGATGTTTAAATTCCTCGGAATTTGTGTCACGGACGGAAAGTATAAAACAGGCTTTTTGGGTGTCTTCCAAAACCTGTTCTGAGGTTATGTTTAGTTTTCTAAACGCTATTTCCTCTGCAACTACTTTTGTGAAGCTGTTACGGACTGTTGCTAAGTCCGAAATATTATCCATTAAAAACGCTACGTCGAATAACTGTTTGATAATTTCAACTGGTCTATCTTTGCTGTATAAAATCCCTGTGGTTTTTGGTGCAAACGCAGTTAGCTTATCGCCTAAAATGGCATCAAACGTTGGCATTTTTACTGTTGTGATTTTCCCTTGTGTTTGAAGCCAGTTGTGAGCAATCGGAATTTCTGTAAGTTCGGGATAAGGGTTTGGTGTGTAGAGAATATCCAGTAAAATTGGCTCAACACGACTATCTACATTGCTTTTGTAGAACATCTTGAAATGACCAACTGGTGCATCAGGCGTGTGCTTTCTGTCATTGTCATCTTCCCAATGTGTAAACGCTTCAGTTTCTTTACTTATAGCTTCAAGAACAGTTTCTATGTCGCTTTGGCTTTGCTCGGTAATAATATCGATGTCGATTGAAAACCTTTTAGGCTCTTCTGTTGCCAACAATAATGCAGTTCCTCCTTTAAAAATAAAATCGAGTTTGTTGATTTCAAGTTGTTCCAAAAACAGTAAGGCATAGATAACCTTTTCAATAAGTTTTGGATCATACTTTTTACCTAGTCTTTTTTTGACTTCATAAATCCACTCTGGTTGATATGTAGTTTCTTTAATCATTAAAATTAATGTTTGGCAATAAAATTAATTATTTGCCAAAGTTAAATTGCTTAATTGTTCAACTTCCGTCTCTCTATTACGCCTGTGGGCATAGCGTTTCATTTTACTTTTGCTTATCTCAAACTTTTCGAATGCCGATCGGTAAATAAATTCCAATTCACTTTGTTGTGCACCAAATAAATTAGTGTCTATTAGCATATCGACCAACAATTTTTCAAGGGATGGAATAATGATATTTTCGGATTGAACTAAAGGTGCTTCGGATACCAACTGCTTTAAAATTATTGCATTATCACTATTATGAACGTACAGCTCGAAAGTTTCAGCATCTGGTTCTGTAAAAACGGTTTTGCCTTGGTCTTTCAACTTGTAAAAAACGGATTGTACCACATCTTTTTCCAATTCAATTATGGTGTAAAATCTAAAGGGTTGGTGGCGCATAAATTGGTTTAACCATAAAGTGTTCCACACACAGAATTCAATGAATGGATAATCTTTTTTTATTTTATTGTACAGTCGTTTTAATTTGGTATCAATAACTGGAATAAATCTATCTTTTCCACTTAAAGTGTATTTACCTCTGGATGGGTTTTTTAACACACCTTCTTTTTTAAGTTTAGACAAATACACAGTGATAGAACTTTCCTTTAAGTTTGGAAAATCTTTCTGAATAAGCTCTACCAGACTGGTTTTTGAAATAGCTTGCTGGTCAACAAAGTATGTTGGTATTTTATCTTTAATAGTTTGTTCCAGAACAATGATATTTTGAGTTAAACTTTGGCAAAATACACATTTTTTGCCAAAGTTTAATAGTGAATAGCAATTACTTCCGTTTATCCGTAGCCTTTGTATCAAAAGCAATCAAATTAAAAAGTTCCCGCATTCTGCTACGAACACGGTTTCCGTAGCGTTCTTCCAATTCTTCGGCATTGAGGTTGGTGGTTGCGTGGGTTTTTATTTTACGCTTTGTCTGTAGGTAAAGCTCGTATCGAGATAAGAGCACTTCGCCCATTACGTTTAAATCCTTTCCATAAAACCGACCAGCTGGCTCTACGCCCAAATCATCAAAACAGAAAAATTTGGAGTTACCATATTCTTCAATGGTTTTAAAACCGAGATGGTTAAAACTAAACGCTACATTCCGGCAAGGAATCATTTCATAAGGTCGTTGCATTGGAACGATATGGCGCAGCAATTTCATCAAGGTGGTTTTTCCACATCCTACAGGTCCAGAAAGTAAAATACCTTTGTCGATATCAATTCCGTTCTTTTCACAGTTCTCTTTGTCCTTGATGAAATAATGGCAGAGGTTACGTATGATAGCCGTGTCCTCATCGTAGATTCGGAAATTTTTTCCAAAGAGCATTTTTCCCTTGGCATTCAGGTAAATCAGGATTTTGTCAAAATCGTAGAGAACACTCTTGCCGTCAAACTTGCCAAGCGAATATTCCACGCCACCTTCGGTGATTTTAGAGGGGTTGTCCATAATCTTTGTTTTTAGTGGTTCGCAAGTTGTCCTTGATTTGGGACGCTTGTTTTTTGTTTGGTTTGTTTTCTTTGGCATATAACTCTGTCCTGCCCATCCAGTTAGTGGCCAAGGCTCGCCAATCTCGAATTTCTTTTCCATCGCTCGTTTGCCAATTCCGAGTTTCATAATACTCGAAGAATTTTTTTCCTTCATCAGCATTAAAACCTTTTTCAATAAAAAAATCAATAACGGCCTGCCAGCCCTTTGGTTGTTTTAGATTGTTTACTTGTTTGGTATTGTTTATAGTAGATACCAATGCTTGTCCACTCACGGGACGGTTTGAGTCCACCACTTGTCCATTTTTGGGACGGTGCTGTCCCATAACAGGTTCACGGATGGGATGGTACTGTTCCGCAAGCTGTTCTAATATGGGATCGTACCGTCCCATATCCGGTTCATCACTTGTACCGATAATGGCCATCTTGATTTTGCTTCCTTTGTAGGGGTTATTGGAAGGGAAATAGGTGAGATAGTTCCAAGAATCAAGGTTTGTCACACATCTATGGTAAGTGGATTTTGAGCCAATCTTGGCTACACGCATTAATTCTCGACGGTTCACATAAAATTCATCTGCAAATCGGCTACTGTTCCATTCTTGGAACAGTGCCATATAGAGACTTATATGTGTTGGGTTGAGGCGGTCATCAAGAAAGAACTTTTCAAAAGCCGCATTAAGTAGCTTTATGTAGTTCATCATTTAAGAATTTGTCTTGTGTTGTACATGGTTTGAGGTCATTACATCTTGAATTTCTTCGGCATCGTAATAGATTATGCCTCCAACTTTTGTGTATGGTAGCGTACCATTGATTCGAAGATTCTGTAATGTTCCTGGACTGACTTGAAGCAAGTCCATAACTTCTGAAGATTTGAGATATTTTTTAAGTTTTCCAGTAGCTTGTTTGGAAAGAAGGTTTTTAATGTCATCGAGCAATTCTATTTTAAATTCCCGAAGATCGTCTGTGGTAATAATATTTGCTGGCATAATAGAACGGTTTTAAAAGAAAGGGGCTATCATTATCGCTTTTCAACTAATTTGATAGCCCCTGACCTGATTTAACTCACGAGCTTTAGTATTTTAATAAAAAAGTGTTCGTGAATCTGTCGATTTGACTTTCGTTCTACAAATTTGGGATGATTTATTGGATATTAACCCCAAGTCATACCCAAGTTGGGTGTTTTTATATACTCATTTTCAATGGTTTAAATTAGTTTTGTTTAGCGGTTGTCCTGAAAATAGTATATGCTAAATGATAATAACGAAAATTAATTTTATTTTTTCCCAAGTAGTACCCAACTTGGGAAGAAATTTAACATTTAAGCGAAATGAATTTTATCCATCCGTTTCCTCCATTCTCCTTAAAAGTGTTGCTTTCAGTCTATCGATAAACTTGGTTTGGTCAATTTTCCGTTCTCTAATTTCGAGAAAAGTTCTATAAACATTTCCGAGTTTGAGTTCAAAGATGTCTTCACAAGCCGAAGCCATCTCTTTAATCCCAGCCGTACCACTTTTTATCGCTCCTGAAGCCTGTAAGGCATAAATCAATTCAATTAGGTCTGTTTTTGAGGCTGTCCATCCAAGTCGCTCGCCATTTGATAAAGTACTCAGTTTATTCTGTACACCGTTTGACAGATCCCTCAAATAACTTAACTCTTCTACGTAATGACTGATTAATAAATCGTAGGCCATAATTTTGGCAATTGCATTATCGTGGCTTGTGGAAAATTCTGCATCGGTATAAAAATGAGATGTGTTTGACACCAGACTGATTTTATCATTTCCTCGTAAAAAATAGAATTCATCCAAAAGTTCAGAATCTTCCCTGTAATATTTTATAAAATCTATATTTCGCCGATTGCTTTCTTGTAGTTTATTTATTTCTGAATCGATAAATTCCTGTTGAGATTTTATGGTGCCAGCAGGTCTGTTTATTAAAAAATTGTAGAGTTTGGCATAAAATTTCAATCTGCTATAAACATAAGGCTTATGTTTTTTAAAGAATATGATTTCATTTTGTTTGTCTTGAAATTCATTTTCTCTTACACAAACTCGCAATTGCTGTAAGTATTGTCTTGAAATGGAAATACCTTGTTCAACATTATTGAAATCGTTAAGATTAGATTCCTTACTGCTTTTATTTCCTCTTTGTAATTATCTAAAATTTTATGAATCAGCTTATGCAAAATATTTGGGGCTTTAGATTTGGGTTAATTATCAATAAATATGGTTATGTGCTTATTTTTTTATGGTGGATTTTTGAAAAAGAATAAAAAACCAATAACAGCCAAGACAATGCTGCCAGCAATTATAAAAGGGTAGTAAAAACCACCTGCGAGTAACCAAGTCCCTAAAACAGGCCCTAGAATTTGACCAACGCTATTAGTAGAGCTCTGAATAGAAATGTTCCTGCCAGTATTTTGCTTTGATATTAATGAGACCGCAGAAAGTAAATTTGGGGTTACCATAGCACCTCCAGCAGCGAAAACAACGATTAACACATATACCAAGTATTCATTCTTAAAAAAGGGAAAGACAATTAAGGATAATCCAGATATAAACAACCCTAATGCAATTTGTTTCTTTGTGGATAAAAACTTCTCTCCGTAAGTAGCGAACAAAGGTTGTAAAACAGCCATTATTGAACCACATAGCATAAAACCAATACCTATTTGGTTACTGTTAAATCCTAATTCATCTTTCCCATATATTGAAAAGACAGTTTCAAACAGCGTTACTACAAATTGGATGACAAACGACAGACCCAGTAATACGACAAAATATTTGGTAAATGTGAATCGCAAGCTCGCTTTTTGTGTTGTGAACGTATGTACGCGAGTGGTGTTTTTTAACCATTTTGCTACTACAAATAAGACTATAAGTCCTAGAAGAGCGGCAAACAAAAAGGGTACTGAAAATCGGTCTAAATGCAGCAGACCTATCGTATATTTTAAATGAAGGTCAGTTTGAGACAGAAAGCCACCAATGACAGGGCCAAAAATAACACCAGAGCTAATGGCAACACCAGACCAGGCCATTATTTTGGTTCTCCGTTTTTCTGAAGTAATGTCGCTTAAATATGCGTTGCTAACAGGAATAACTGAAGACGTAAAAATACCTCCAAATATTCGAGCAATATATAGCATTGTCAAAGATGTTGCTAGACCAGTAAGCAATTGCATTATAACAAACCCAATTAGACCGATTAATATAATTGGTTTACGTCCATATCTATCTGAAAGCTTTCCCCATACCACAACAAAAATTAATTGAAATAATGGATAAATGCTTGTTAGCAGTCCAATATGGAAGTTGATTAAATCGGTATCAAGATTGTCTTTTAAAGCTAATCTTTCGGTATAGTAAGGAAGGGTTGGCAATAATATACCATAGCCCAGCATCACTACAAATAAACTCAACAGGATTAAAAATATCCTGTTGAGTTTTTCTTTTCTTTCCATTTATTTTTTACCGATTTTTCTTTTTAACAATTGTGCATTAATGGCCACTATAATGGTGCTCAAACTCATAAATACAGCTCCAACGGCAGGTCCTAAAACAAAGCCTGAAGAATATAGTACGCCAGCTGCTAAAGGAATAGCCACTACATTATATCCCGTAGCCCAGATTAGATTCTGAATCATTTTGTTATAGGTCGCTTTTCCGAATAGAATTAGATTGGCAATATCCTGTGGATTGCTATTTACCAAAATAATATCGGCAGTTTCAGCAGCCACATCTGTTCCGGAACCAACGGCAATACCAACATCAGCTTTTGCAAGTGCAGGCGCATCGTTTACACCATCGCCAGTCATAGCCACAAATTCTCCTTTGTTTTGTAACTTTTCTACAATTTCTACCTTTTGATGTGGCAGCACTTCAGCATAGTAACCATCCAAGCCAAGCTTATCACTTACAGCTTTGGCTGTTTTTTCGTTATCTCCTGTTGCCATCAAAACTTTAATGTTATTCTTTTTAAAGACTTTTATGGCTTCGGCAGATTCTGGTCGTATTTCATCGGCAAGAGCAATGTAACCAGCTAATTTTCCATCAATCAATACAAAAACAACTGTTTCAGCGGCATCACTGTATGCGTCTTCGGGAATAGTGATTTTTTCATCCCTTAAAAAACCAGGACTAACCACTTTTACTTGCTTACCTTCTACATTGGCCTCAACGCCTTTACCTGTAATTGCATTAAAGTTTTCAGGCTTTGGGATGGTCATATTATCTTCTTTGACTTTTTTAATAATACCTACGGCGATAGGATGTTCCGAACTTTGTTCCAATGCACTCGAAAGCCTTAAAATTTCTTCAGATGAATAAGTTTCGCTAACAGACTCAATTCGAGTAACGCCAAAATCGCCTTTGGTCAATGTTCCCGTTTTATCAAACAATAAAGCTGATATTTTTCGGGATTCTTCAAAAGCGGTCCTATTTCGAATTAATAACCCGTTTTGAGCTGAAACAGCAGTAGAAATAGCAACCACAAGTGGTATGGCAAGACCTAATGCGTGTGGACAAGCAATGACCATAACGGTAACCATTCTTTCTAAAGCATAGACAAATGGAAAGCCTAAAATCAGCCATACCGCTAATGTTCCAAAACCAATAGCCAAAGCGATATAGGTTAACCATTTTGCAGCCCTGTCTGAAAGATTTTGCATCTTGGATTTGGTTTTTTGCGCTTCTTCGACCATTTTGATGACCTTGTTGAGATAGCTATCTTTTCCAGTATGCTCAACCTTTACTTTTAAGGTACTGTTACCATTTACCGAACCACCAATAACCTTATCGTTTTCATCTTTTTTTACAGGTTTGGATTCTCCTGTTAGCATTGATTCATTCAAGTAACTGGAACCTTCAACAATGATTCCATCAGCTGGAACTTTTTCACCTGGTTTTACAAGTATTACGTCATCTTTCAGTAAATCTTCCAGAGGAATATCTTCAATAGTGTCTCCTTTAACACGATGTGCCTCGGCAGGCATCATGCTTACTAACAGCTGCAAGGCCTTAGAGGCGCCTAGAACGCTTTTCATCTCTATCCAATGACCTACAAGCATAATAGCAATAAGCGTAGCCAGTTCCCAGAAAAAATCGACACCTTCTAAACCAAACACCGTTGCCGAACTATAAACGTAAGCCACGGTAATGGCCATAGAAATAAGGGTCATCATCCCTGGTGCACCTTTTTTGATTTCAGACCAGAATCCTTTTAAAAATGGCCAACCACCATAGAAATATACGATTGTGGAAAGTGCAAAAAGGATATATGGATTTCCGGGAAGCAAAAACTCATATCCAAAAAAGTCCTGAATCATCGGTGAGAAGAACAGTATGGGAATAGTAAGTACAAGGGTTACCCAAAACCGTTTTCTAAAATCGGCAATCATCATTTTATGATGGTCGTGGCCCATTTGACCGTGACCCGGATTGTGACCCGAATGGTCCCCACCTTTGTGGTTCATTTTAGAATGGTCTTCTTTTTTGTGTTTCATCTTCGAATGGTCCATTTTAGAATGGTCCATTTCATCGTGATTGTGGTGTTCGTGATTTTCCATTATTGTCTTGTTTAAGTGTTATCGTAATTTTTTTCTCATAGCTTCCGAAATGTTTTCGGCATAGACGCCATAGGCATCTACCAGAAGTCCTTTAATTCCATCATTGGAGGATATAGCATATAAAATGCTATTATCGTCGGTACTGCTCATACCCTCAAAACGATGCATCTCGTCAACATTAAAATCTTCTGGGTGTATTTCAATTTTTAGTGAGGCACACTCCAAACATTCTGGTTTTAGGTTAAAATCATATGTATAGCCATTTCCCTGTAAATCGTTTATGGCTTCAGAAAGTGTATCGTAATTTTTCATCTGTCTTTATTTATAGTTTATTGTAAAATAGCTGTTATCTGCTTCTGAAAATTTCTGAAAAGTCAATAATCCTTTTTCATTTAATTTTTCAATAACAGTATAATTGAATTGCTTGATGCGAATACCCCAGGCATAGGCCTTAATATTTATTTTTGATTTAATAGTGTTTTTGCCAGCTTCTAATTTTCGATCGTAAATTTTTATGATGCTTTTTGAACCGAAAAAATTCAACAAGCCCGAGTCAAAACTCATTTCCAATTCAATATTTTTCAGATTATCCAAATTGTATAGTTCTTTAAATTTCTTTGAAGTGGTGTTGATTTCTGTTTTCTTTGATTTTGGATTGGAAAACGGGAAAGCCATTACCACTACACTTGCTTCATCAGGCTTGCAACGATAGGTTGTGGTGTATTTATCGGTCAATTTTTTGTCTTTATCAAACAATTCCGTAACTACCTCAATTTCATAGTATCCATTTTTCTTTATTGTTTCACTGGCTTTGAAAGTTTGTTTATTTAAAAAAGAACCATTTTCATCAAAGTTTTCCCGAATAACAACTCTGCCTGAAATCTGCCCAATGAGCATTTCAGTTTGTCCAGTCATTGTGATGCTGAATAAAGTGATTAGTACTATAAAGCCTTGTTTTCTCATATATGGTGCATTAATTTTTTTACCTCTTTTGCCATAATATCACTTAAATCTATTCCATTTGAAGAGTGTGGGATGGTATTACAAGTCACTATTTTTTCTACTCCGGAATCCAATAAATCTTGATAGGCGTTTCCTGAAAAAACGGCGTGAATGCCTACACAAATAGGTGGTTTCATTCCTGCTTTTTTAAGATGTTGTACGGTTTCAATCATTGTTCGGGCTGTGGAAATAATATCATCTACCAAAATGGGTGTAGCATCTTTATATATATCCACATCGGGAACAGAGACTTCTACATCACGGTCACCGTGACGCACCTTTTGTAATACCGTAAATGGTGCTCCTGCATTTTTGGCGACTTCTGATACCCATTGTTCACTTTCAGAATCAGGTCCGATAAGTACCGGGTTTTCGATATTTTCTTTAATCCATTCTGAAATTGCGTCGGCAGCGTGAATCACTTTATTTGGAATTTGATACACTTCTCCCAACGAACTAATTCTGTGCAAGTGAGGGTCAACTGTGGTAATGCTATCGGCGAAACCAGAAATCAATTTCCCGAAGAAACCAGAAGTTACCCCTTCGCCTTCATTAAATACTTTGTCCTGCCTCATATATGCCAAATAGGGCGCTACCAAACAGGTGCACATTGCCCCTAATGATTTGGCAGTATGACTTAAAAAATAAAGGGGCAATAGTTTTTCGTCTGGTTCGTGCAAGGTGCATACCAGTACAACACATTTGTCTTTAACATCAGATAAGATACGTGTATAGGATTCTCCATCAGGGAAGTTGCGCAAAGTGGCTTTGCCCACTTCAGCATCCATTTTTGTAGCCATAAGTTCTGTGAGTTCTTCATTTCCGGGAAGACTGAATAATATTGTTTTCATTTTATTTTTTATTTAATAGTTATAATGTCGTTATGACTGTTCTTGTACTCTAAGGCGTAATTTAATTCACCCTGCGATTCTGCAAAAAGCGTGAATAGTAAGTCATCTTTTTCAATTTTATCATTCAAATGCACATTCAATAAAATTCCAGCAGATTTAGATTGAGGTGCGCCTGAAAGTTTGGCAAGCTTTGCTATCTTTCGATTATCAATACGCTTTAGACTGCCTGATTTTTCTGCTCTGATTTCAATTTTATAACGTGCTAAAACAGGTTTTGAAAAGCGGCCTTGGGCCTTACAAATGGCAAGGAATTTTTCATAAGCCTGACCAGATGTAAGCAATTCTTTGGCGGTTTCCGTTCCTTTTCCTTTTTCGACTTTGCCCGAAAGCTCTATAAGTTCTCCAGCCAAAAGCAACGCTCTTTCCATTAGGTCGATTGGGGCATCTGCCTCATTTTTCAAAACTTTTAATATATCTATGGCTTCTAAAGTTGGACCGATACCCCTTCCAACAGGCTGCGTGCCATCCGTAACTACAACTTTTACATTCAACCCAACAGCAGTTCCAACGGTTTCCATATGATTTTTTAGTTTTTCTGCCATTTCGGTACTGCGAACCTTGGCGGTTTCTCCCACGGGAATATCAATAACCACGTGCGTAGAACCAGCTGCTGCTTTTTTTGATAGTACCGAAGCAATAAGCTGACCTTCACTATCAATATCCAAAGCTTTTTCAATTTTTATGAGCACATCATCCGCAGGACTTAATTGGGCTGTACCACCCCAAACAAAACAGCCACCTTCTTTTTCGACTACAGCTTTTATTTCTTCGGAAGAAAGGGTGACATTGGTCAAGACTTCCATAGTATCTGCTGTACCTGCTGGCGAAGTGATTGCCCGTGAGGATGTTTTTGGCATAGTAAGCCCATATGCGGCTACAATGGCAACTACCAATGGCGTTGTTCTATTGCCAGGTAATCCGCCAATACAATGCTTATCGACTACGATTTCCTTGTTCCAATTCAATTGCTTTCCTGAAGCAATCATCGCTTTTGTGAGGTCGGATATTTCATTGATATCCATTCGGTCTCCTGCACAGGCGGTGATAAATGCTGAAAGGTGGATGTTGGAATAATCGCCTTCCACGATATCGGTTATGATGTTGTTATAGGCCTTATAATCCAGTTTTTTGTTATAGATTTTTGCCCTGACGTGGCTTAAGGATTCAATAGGCTCTAAATGGGAAACATATAATGTATCGTTTGGGGAAACATTGAGTTTTTTCGCAGCAGCATCTGATAGTCCGATTTCATTAGGCAACAGAATATCAGAATTCAGGACATTAAGACTTGCTACGATTGATGTATTTGCATTGGATATTCTTATTCGGGTAAGTGCCTCAAACCCTTCTGAAATACAGACGTGGCAATCTTCGCGCATATACACTACATTTTCGTTTTGGGTATAGATTCCGAGATGTTTATATTTTAAAATATTCGAATTTTCTTCCATTTTATTCCTTATTAATTAACATTTACTCTATTTCCTTTATGGCATATAATTGGGGTATCTCACTTTCCCAATTGTATGTTTCTTTAAGGCCTTTTTGTAAGGCTTCTGCACCTTCTTTTTCACCATGAACTATAAAAATTCGTTTAGGTTTGTTTTTTATATTGTCCATCCAGTCCATAAGCTCTGCGTGGTCTGCGTGTGCCGAAAGCCCTTCAATTTCTGCTACTTGCATTTTAAATGGCACCCATTTTCCATATACTTTTAATTCTTTTTCACCTTCCAATAATTTTCTGCCACGAGTGCCTTCAGCTTGATAGCCTACAAAAAGTAAGGTGTTATTTGGATTTTGTGCCTGTGTTTCAAGATAGTTTAGCATTCTTCCGCCTGTGAGCATTCCGCTTCCTGCAATCACGATTTTCGGTTTATTATCTGTTCGTAATTCCATTGTTTCCCGATAACTGCTAACAACTGTAAAGTGTGAGCACATTTCGTCACATTCGTTGTCTTCCAATCTGTGCCAATCCCGAGTTCTATGAAACAGTTCCAATACGTTGGCACCCATTGGACTATCCATAATCATTTGTACTTTGGGGATTTTGTTCTCCTTGAGTAACCTCCAAAAAATAAGCATCATCAATTGGGCGCGTTCTACCGAAAAGCTTGGGACAAATAAGCTACCATCTCTGTTGATGGTATCATTTACTAATTTTTCAATATGTGGAAGTGCTTCTACTTCATCGGGATGAAACCTTCCACCATAAGTGGATTCAATGAAAAGCACATCCGCTTTTTTTGGTTTAAGGGGTGGATAGAGCAATAAATCATTGGTTCTACCAATGTCTCCTGAAAAGACAAAACGTTTTCCGTGCACATCCAACTCAATATAGGTTGCACCCAGAATATGTCCGTTGTATTGGAAGCGAGACCTAATACCATCAAATAACGGAATCCATTGTGATTGTGGAATTCCTTTAAAGTGTGGGATAGTTTTTTCTACATCCTTTAAATCGTATAATGGTTCTGCGGGACTATGTTTGGAATAGCCTTCCTTATTGGCACGTTCGGCTTCTTGCTCCTGTATTTTTGCACTATCATTCAAAATGATTTTTGCAATGTCCAAAGTAGGATTCGTACCATAAATGGGACCATTGAAGCCTTGTTTTACCAATCTGGGTAAATAACCTGTATGGTCCATATGACCGTGGGTAAGCAAAACAGCATCAATATCACCTACATTAACAGGTGGGTACTCCCAGTTTTTAAGGCGTAATTCCTTTAACCCTTGGAAGAGGCCACAGTCTATAAGTATCTTTCTATCTCCTGTATCCACCAAATATTTTGAGCCAGTCACGGTGCCTGCCGCTCCCAAAAAGTGGATGTTTATTTTTTTGTTTTTCATCGTTATAGTATTTATTAATGTCCACCACAACAGGAAGGTGTGTTTCCTTTATCTTGATTTGATTTGCTCAATTCCGCTATCTCATTATACAGATTACGGGAATCTTCTTTGATAAAAAGCGCCAATTTCTTAACGGATTCAGGTTCAAAGTTTACCATCCCCAATACTATTTCAAGGGCTTCTTCAAGTAGTTTTGGATCATCTTCCAATGCTTGGTAAAATGGCTCCAAATCTATTGTGTTCTGTTTTTGGGTTTCATCTGTTTTCATTTGTATTATTTTTAAAAATTAGTAATTATTCATTATTTGAATTAATGGGATCTACATAATTCTCTTGAATCTTCGAGTATCTTATTTTGCCTTAGCTTACTGATACCCATTTGTTCCAAAAAGTCTGGATTTTCGTGTAGCTCCTTGCAGAGTATGATGCCTTGATCCAATAATTTTGTTTTTTCAGCTTTGGTAAGTGTTGTTAAAGCGGTTAAGGGATGTAGCCCCGATTTATCTATTCTGTCCTTGAGACCATTTCCTCTTGGATAATCCCAACTGGTCATAAGCATTCCAACACATTTCCCGTACTGAATGGCATCGGTTGTGAAACGCGTATTGGTGTAAACCCCGCCTTTATGAAGTTTAGCCTCGTGACCTTTTTGGTGTTTCCATTGCTTTTCCACGTCCAAAAACCGTGAATGGATATATAATGGGATTTTTACATTGCAAAACCTGCCTTGGTCACTATGGTATTTACATTCAATCATATAATGTTTATTTCCTTTTTGCGCTATCACATCCACTTCGTGCTGAACGCAATTGCCTTGAACTATGACACCAACCTGTGTTGAAAATCCTTCGTGTGCCAATAGTTTGCCTACTAACTTTTCAAATGGAAAACCGGTTGGACCTAGTTCCATTAAAGCTTTTTTGAGCTTGTACTTTGAGGCACTTACCCTAGATTTTCGTTTTAGCATCTTGAAAGCCAACTGATAGATTTTTTTGGTTGTCATTCCTTCTTCAATCTGCTCTTGTACTTTCCGGGCTATATCTTGAATAATATCCTCATCTGCCCGTGAACGCCGCAGGGAGTTGATGAGTTTGTTTACATCAAAGGCTTCGTACTCACCAGAGTATTTTTTTATTAAGACTGATTTATTCATTGTTACATTTTAATAGTCATTACTGGTAGTTCGGAGTGATTGGTAATACCCTCTGCGATGCTTTTAGAGAATAAGCTTAAAAAGCCTGTACGTCCGTGTGTACACATTGCAATTAAATCGGCATTTTTATATCGTAAAAAATTGTTTATCCCTGTTTCTACGTCAGGTTCGTTATATACGTTCATTGAGAAGTTATCCAAATCCGGGAATTTTTTCAGGAACTCATTGATGGGGTTCAACCCTTGTTCTATACTGTTAAAATCGGTCTGAGTATTGACCCTCAATAAATGGATATGTGCACCGCATTTTTCAGCAATCGAAATAACCTGCTTAAATGCATCGCTTACATCTTGAAGAAAATCTGAAACAAAAACGATATCCTTAAAAGGAAAGGATACTTCTTCATCCTTGACTACAACAACCGGTACATCAGCTTTCCTAACAATTTTTTCTACGTTGCTTCCCATTAACTCACGTATACCGCCTCGGGTGCCACTACTTCCCGTAACTATAAAATCGTGATGGAAATGACCAGAATGTTCTAAAATATCTTTCTGTCCCGAATCAAATTGAAGAAAAGTTCGACATTTAAGACCTTCGTGCTCAGCCTTTTTTTCCAGTTCCCGCAATTTTGATTTAACGACTCCAATTTCCTTTAAAGTTTCGGGATACCTTTTTTCTTTTTGTTTATCCAGTTTTACCCAATCAACAGGGGTTTTCATCAAATGGAAAAAATGGATTTCGGAATTGTAAAGCTTTGCCATTTCAATTCCGAGTTCTTCTGCTTTATTGCAATTTTTTGAAAAGTCTGTTGGTACGAGTATGTTTTTCATAATTTTAGTTTTATTGTTTTTCTTATTGGGCGGTATAGCCACCATCTATTACCAATTCAGAACCAGTCATAAATTTGGACTCATCCGAAGCTAGATAGACGACTCCATAGCCTATATCATCAGGCTCTCCCAAATGACCAACAGGATGCAAACTTTCTAATTGCTTTTTGCCTTCTTCTACATTACCTTGAGCTTTCAGAAAATTTTCTACCATTGGTGTCCAGATATAAGCAGGATGTATAGAATTGATACGGATTCCGTAGCCTTGTCTTGCACAATGCAGGGCAGCAGATTTCGTGAATATGGTAACACCGCCTTTGCTTGCGTTATAAGCAGGTAGGTTAGGGTCACCGATAAGTCCTTCAATGGAAGAGAAGTTGATGATGGAACCACCTTCTCCAGTTTCCTTCATACCCTTTATACCATATTGAGTACCTAAAAAAGTGCCATTTAGGTTTACATCTATGAGGTTTTTCCAATCTTCAAGGGTAACTTCTTCTACAGTTCCACCTAATCCTATTCCGGCAGAATTAGCTAATATGTGTAATTTTCCGAAAGTTTTGAGCGTGGTCTCAATGACATTTTTCCATTCATCTTCTTTGGATACATCTTGTTTAATGAATATAGCCTCCCCACCGTTAGCTTTGATTTGTTGGACTACCTTTTTTCCATCTTCTTCATCTATATCTGTAACAACAATTTTTGCTCCTTCACGTGCTAATAAAATAGCACTTGATTTCCCTAGACCAGAGGCACCTCCTGTGACAATGGCTACTTTATTTTTTACTCGATTCATAATTTTAAGATTTAAGTGTTACTACTATTTTTTGCTTCTTAATCAAGAAACTTCGTTTCCTGAAACTTTGTCTTTTTCAAAACAATCCAGATTATATATTGTGGTTTCAGCAATATTTGTCAATGCAGTTTCGGTTAAAAAGGCCTGATGACTGGTAATTAAAACATTATTAAAAGTCATTAACCGTGCAATGACATCGTCTTGCAAAATGTCATCGGAATGGTCTTCAAAGAACAATCCTTCTTCTTCCTCATAAACATCCAGTCCTAAATACCCTATTTTTTTAGTTTTCAATCCTTCGATAACTGCCTTGGTGTCCACCAACCCACCACGACTTGTATTGATGAGCATTACTCCAGATTTCATTAGTGCTATATGCTCTTTATTTATTAAATGTTTTGTTGAAGCTTTTAATGGCACGTGCAGGCTTATTATATCTGCGTGCTTACAGAGCGTCGCACAATCTGAATAGATTACGCCATATTTATCAATTAGGTCTTTGCTTTCTTCTATATCCTGGGCAAGAATATTGCAGCCGAATCCGTGAAGTATTTTTACGAGTACAGACCCTATTTTTCCTGTTCCAATCACGCCAACGGTTTTCCCATTTAGGTCAAAACCAGTGAGACCGTTTAATGAAAAGTTTTGTTCGCGCACTCTATTGTGGGCTTTAATCAGTCTTCGGTTTAATGCAAGTATCAAAGCCATTGTATGTTCTGCAATGGCATAAGGTGAATAGGCTGGGACACGGGCCACTTTTATATTCAATTCAGCTGCTTTTTCTAAATCGACGTGATTGAAACCTGCCGAACGTAATGCGATAAATTTTATGCCTAGTTTGTGTAAAATATCCAAAACTTCCGAAGAGGCATCGTCACTTGAGAAAAGTGCTATGGCCTTTGAACCTTCTGCCAATAAGGCGGTTTCCTTTGTTAGCCTAAATTCTAGAAAATTCAATTGATGTTTTCCTTTATTAGCGTTTTCAATGGAAGGCTTATCGAATTTATGTGTGCTGTATATTGTTGTTTTCATAATTTATGTTCCAAATAGTTCTAAAAGTTCGTGCAATTCTTTATTGACCTGATGTTGCTTGACCACCTCATTAAAAGGGGTTAAGTGCAATTGATTGTTTAAAATCCCGATCATTACATTCTTTTTACTTTGTAAAAGCGATTTTACGGCTTCCACCCCAAGCCTTATGCCCAACATTCTATCCAAAGCAGAAGGATTTCCACCTCGCTGTATGTGGCCAAGCTTTGTTATGCGTAAATCGACATTGGGATTGACTTCCTTTATTTTTGAAGAAACAAGTTCGGCACCAATTTCGTCACCTTCAGAAACTACGATTAGAAAAGCATCCTCGCTATCGTAATTTTTCACCTTACCCAAAAGGTTAATAAAGTCCGTACCGCTCTCCGGAATTAATATGGCGTCCGCACCAACCATCAATCCAGAATGAATACCGATGTAACCCGAATCCCTTCCCATTACTTCAACAATGAACACACGGTTATGGGATTCGGCAGTATCCCTTATTTTATCAATGTTTTCAATGGCTGTGTTAACTGCGGAATCAAAACCAAGGGTATAATCTGTTCCTGAAATATCATTATCTATAGTACCAGGAATGCCGATAAACGGAATGTCGCATATTTCTGAAAAAGTAAGTAGTCCTTTAAATGTGCCATCGCCACCAATGGCAATCAGGGCATCTATTTTGTTTGCATTTAGGGTTTGCAGGGCTTTTTTTCGACCTTCCAGTTCGAGAAAACGTTTGCTTCGTGCGGTCTTTAGAATTGTGCCACCCTTTTGGGTCAGTTTTTGTAATTCGTGTGATTTTAATTGAACCAAGTCACCGTCTATCAATCCTTCATATCCTTTTCGAAAGCCGCTTACGTTTATACCATTTACTTCAGCCGTTTTTGTAATGGCGTACAAGGCTGCATTCATCCCTGGACTATCACCTCCAGAGGTAAATACACCTATATGTTTAATTTTATTAGTATTCATTTAAAATTGTTTTTTGTGATTTTTTATCTGAAACAGAAAAATCTTGGATGGTCTTCCATACAAATTCTGCTTCTTTTAGAAAGAACTGATGGTCTCCCCCTGTAGAGGTAACAGTTTTTACGTTTGTAAATTCTCTTGATATGTCTATAGCATTTTTGAGCGGTGCAGTAGTGTCCTTTGCTCCGTGAATGAAAAGCACTTTTGTGTTTCTAATCTTTCTTGCAATCCCGTATAAATCTGTTTTTAGGATTATCCTCGTAAGCGAATAATAGTAGCTCTGCCAATGGTGTTTTTTTGCATCTTCATAAACATCATCCGTGAGGTTGTCTGGTTTAAATGCACGCGACATAAAAATGGGATGAATCATACAGATGTATTTAGAGAATCTGCTTGTTGATATTCTGTCCACAAAGGAATGTGAGGACATAATTTTTTTAAATTCATCTGCATCCTGATAAACAGGTATTCCAATAAAAATGCCTGCTTTGAGCCAATTTGAGTGTTTTTCCAATAGGGCCATTGAAATTATAGCGCCCATAGAATGACCGGCAACTATGGTTTTTCCATCATTGAATCCTTCTTTTTGCAAAACCAATTCTAAAGCTTTAAGTTGAACTGAAAGCGAATAATCACTTTGTGGTTTTGGCGAATCACCAAAACCCAAAAGGTCTATTAATAGCAAAGTGTGTGTTTTTGAAATGCTTTCTAAATTGCGTTTCCAATAATTCAATGACCCTGTCAAACCGTGCAGCAAAACGAGTTTGTTTTCACCCGCACCTATAATTTCATAATTTAAGAGTGTTTTGTCAGCATCATAAGCTGGGTGCTTAACAATCTTATAATGTTGATATCCTGCTATTGCGACCACAGGAAAAATGAAAAATATGGATATGAGTAGTAATGTCATATTTTTAAAGTTTTATCATTAACCAATATTGGGGTTTTACCATAAAACCTATTAAAAACCATACAAGCTGTGAGGTCACCCGTTACGTTTACAGCAGTCCTGAACATTCCCAACAATCTTTCTACACCAATAATAATGATGATGCCTTCGGCTGGAATACCGACACTTCCCAAAACAGAAGCGAGTATCACCACACCACCTCCGGGAATGGCAGGTGTGCCGATTGAAGCAGCAACGATAGTTACAATGACCACAATAATATTGAGCAAACTCATTTCCAGTCCATAGGCTTGGGCTATAAAAAGGGTTGTTATCGTTTGATAGAGTGCAGTACCATCCATATTGACGGTTGCACCTATGGGAATAATAAAATTGCTAATGGTCTTGTCCACCTTCAATTCTTCTCCGGCTGTTTGAAGGGAAAGTGGCATCACGGCCGCAGAGCTTGTGGTTGAAAAGGCCAATAATTGAACGTCCCTTATTTTTTTTAGGAAATGCATAGGGTTTGCTTTTCCAAGAAGCACAATTAGCCCTAAATAGAAAATTACCAAAAGTAATAGACCGAGCAGGACGACGCCAACATAATAGGTGAGACCGGAAAGAGAACTTAAACCAACACTAGAGGTAAGCTGCGCCATAAGTCCGAAAACAGCAATAGGGACTAATAACATAGACCATTTTACCACCGTCATACAGACTTCCTGAATGGCACTTAGAAGCAGCTTTACTGGGCGCAGTAAATCATTTTCAAGAGATAGCACAGCTACACCAATAATGATTGTGAAAATCACAATACTTAACATTTCACCACTTACCATAGATGCCAACGGGTTTTCGGGAAGTAAGTTTGAGATGGCATCAGGAATCGTTTCAATTCCGAAGGAAAGCTCTGGATTTTCCGTTGGAACAGCTGTAATTTCATTATGTTCAGCTAGAGCCTGTTGATGTAAAAAGCGACCAGGTCTAAAAAGTTGAGATAGTATGACACCCAAACTTACCGAAACTATCGTAGTACCTAGAAAATATAACAAAACCCCACCACCTAATTTTTTTAGACTGTCCTTATCATTACTTGCTATTCCAGTAATGATGGAAGCCACAATCAACGGAATCATAATCATTTGAACCAGTTTCAGAAACAGGACACCAGGCAATGCCAGCCAATTCCCCGCGATATCTGCTGTTTCTTTAGAAATCCATCCATTTTGTGGGCTCAATAGCAGACCAAATCCAACACCTAAAAACAAGGCAATGATTACTTTAAGCCATAGACGGCTTTCTACCAGTTTAAGGAGGTAGTGGTTAAGTGATTTTAATGATTTTATCTCTGTGTCAAACATTCTGTTGATTATGCTATATTAATTTTATTATCCAGATACACTTCCTGAACGGATTGTAATACTCTTACGCCTTCGCTAAAGGGTTTTTGAAATGCTTTTCTTCCCATTATCAGCCCAGAACCACCAGCCCTTTTATTGATAACGGCAGTTGTTACAGCTTCGGACAAATCTGATTTGCCTTTGGAACCACCGCCTGAATTAATTAGCCCTATTTTACCCATATAGCAATTGGCTACTTGCAACCTGCAAAGGTCAATAGGGTGGTCTGTGGTAAGGGTTTTATACATTTCATCATCATATTTTCCAAATCCTATCTCTTTGAAACCAAAATTATTGGTAGGTAATTTTTGTTTGATGATGTCTGCTTGAATAGTAACACCCAAATGGTTTGCCTGCCCAGTTACATCGGCAGCTGCGTGATAATCTTCCTTGTTGGTTTTAAATGCCTCGTTCCGTGTATAGCACCATAAGATGGTGGCCATTCCCAGATTGTGTGCTTCTTCAAAAGCTTCAGCTATTTCTTTTAGCTGTCTGTTGCTTTCTGCTGAACCAAAATAAATCGTAGCTCCTACGGCAATTGCTCCCATATCCCAGGCATTTTTTACCTTACCAAATAATGTTTGGTCATATTTATTTGGATAGGTAAGTAGCTCGTTATGGTTAATCTTGACGATAAAAGGGATTTTATGGGCATATTTTCGGGCGTTCAATCCCAATACACCAAACGTGGATGCCACACCATTGCAACCAGCTTCCATAGCAAGTTTTATGATGTTCTCTGGGTCAAAATAATCTGGGTTTTTATAGAATGAAAAGGCCGCGCTATGCTCAATACCTTGGTCAACAGGAAGGATACTTAAATAACCAGTTCCTGCCAGATTTCCGTGATTGTATAATTGGGAAAGGCTACGAAGTACCTGTGAATTTCTGTTGCTATTGCCAAACACCTTGTCTATACTATTTGTGCTTGGTGTTTGTAACTCATCTTTTGTTATTTTTTCACAAACGTGTTCTAAATAGAAGTCTGCTTTTTCTCCTAAAAGTTCTACTATATTCTTGTCTGTTTTCATCTTGATAGTATTTAATGGATTCCTAAACTTTCATTTGTTTTGGCTATGGATTTTGTACCATCTGTTTCAATTCCAGTTAAAGCCCTAATAGCATCAATTGTTTCCGGGATTACAATAGCTTGGTTATCGACCACGTAGGCATAAAAGAGTTCGTCTCCCTGTACCTTCAGCATATCTTCCCATAGTGCTACTTCGTACATATCGCCCCAAGGCCTTCCCATATCCAAGAACATTTCCTTAATGGTATTGTTAGAAACCAGACCTTGGTCATATTGAATTAATTTAATACGACTTGAAGTTTTGAAAGCATTTAGCACTTCTTCCTTTGTCGCCTGCTTTTTCAATTTCACATTCCAGTAGTGCATATGGCTCAATGTTTCGGGTACTTTTACCGCTGCGGTGATGACATCCAGTTCTGGGTCAACACTTTTAGCATCTGGACCTTGATGGCTTGGGATATCTTTTTCGGGAACCATTGTATTCATAATACCACCTAAATGACTTTCCCAAGGGTCTGTAGCTCTTCTTAAAAGTGTACCTCTGGCATAATCCAATAAATCGGCTCTTTTTAAAGCGGTCAAGGTTCTTAAAATAGACGTAGTATTACAGGAAACTACTCTTGTCGCATTCAAGTTTAGAGCTGATTTGTAATTATTTTCTGCACTAAAGGAATGCCCTGTGGTTTCGTGTTTTTCGCCACCGTGTAGAATAAATTTGATGTTTTGCTCCTTGTAGATAACGACATTCTGAGCGGCAATTTTTTTGGGTGTACAGTCCACAACAAGATCTGATTTCTTTAAAAGTTCCTGCATATCGCCTTTTACCGAAATCCCTTCAGATTTCATTTTATCAGCAGCATCTTTAGTTGCTGCATAAATGTCGTATTCCTTTCTTACGGCATTTTGAATTCGCCAGTCGCTAATGATATCACATACTCCCGAAAGCTTCATATCGTTTTGTAAGTTGATGGCATCTGCCACCCTTTTTCCAATGACTCCGTATCCTATAACTGCTATATTTTTCATATAAATTGATTTTTATTAATTATGTTTTATTGTTCGTAGTTTCCATTCCCATTGGCATATTACCTTCATCGTCTGTGTGTGAAATCATAAAAAGGCGTTCTGCAACAAGTATTAGAACAATCCCAATCGCTGCTACGATAAGCACCAAAGGATCGTTCAGATATTTTATAACCAATGCCAAACCTGCAAATCCTCCACCAACGATAACCACACGAGGTAATTTAGTATCGGGAAGACATATCTCATCTGTTATCTTACAGGCGGATTCCAACGGAATGCTATGTGTTTGCTTTTCTTTCATTTTTTATTTCTATCTCTTGCAATGAGTACTGAACATTTGGCATTTGTGGTCAAATATTGGGATACAGAGCCCAATACTAAGCGTGAAAGTGCACCGTGACCCTGAGAGCCTACTACGATTAAATCTGCACCCCCAATCTTCTGCTTTTTCATAAATAGTACTTTTGGGCAGGCCACTAACAACACTTGTGGTTATGGTAAGTGCCTTGTTTTCGGCCTTGATTTTATCGAAAGCTTCTGAAACGATTTTGTTTCCCAATTTTTGAGCGTTACTTCTAATTTCTTCTATGTAATTTCCTATCCTGCCGCCCATAGTATGCAATCCCAGGCCGGTTGTTTTCGGAACTTCATAAACATTTATAATATGAATTTCACTATTTGAGGATAGGGTCATTTTTATAAGTTCGTGAATGGCTACTTTACTGAAATCTGAACCATCTATGGCCAATAGTATTTTCATAGTTTGAATGTATTAGTTGGTTGACATTTCTTTCGATTTTATAAGTTTTCTCCAATACAAGTGTTCATATAATCCAGACCAGTACATTCCAAAGGTGAAGGCGAACAATAATTCTTCAAAGGGGATTCCCAGAACCAGAATATGGGTTAGGCTGTCAAGGTTCCAGTACAGCTCAACATATTGTGGATAAAATGGAAGGATACTTCCAAAGTATATGAAGTATAATACCGTAAACAAGATACCCCCAACCCATATCTTTCTTTTTAAATCTGGGCGACAGTATAATGTTGCTAAACCACCTAGGAACATCGCTATAGTACCACAATAAATATGGTTTAATGATGTAAATAGTGCTAATATTAAAAACACGATTGCTGGTACAAATAAGATGTATATATGCAAGCGATGTCTTCTGTGATTTCGCTCTGTATGTGTTATTTCTTGAAAGGTTTGTTTAAAAATAAGATTATAAAGTACCACACCTATACCACCGATTGCAAAAGAAAAAATGAGACTTTCGATATCAAAACCTGTTCTTTCTGCTAAATTAAATAGGGAAGGTGGAAACCAATATTCAGGTACAAACAAAGGTTCGGTCAATCCAAAGGGCATAGTAATAAGGCTCATTTTGAGCATTTCTTTTCTATACCCCTTTTTTGACAAATAGATTATTGCCCAAAGAGCAAGAATTATAAGAGACCATATGAACCAGACATATTGCATAAATTTTATTTTACTCTCTTATTTTTTGACTTTTATTTGCGCATTATAAAAAGCCGCAATACAGGCACCTATTAGCCATCCTAAAATGAATATCTGTACTATTCCCAAACCGGCTTCCCATAGTGGCACATCCATCCTGATAATGCTTGTGGTATCTAAACCGTGCAATAGGCTGTTGAAAAAATCGATAGTGGCTTCTCGACCTGCTGTTGACATAACTATCATACAGCCTAAGTAAATTAGTGCCCCCGTAAGACCGAAAGCAAATCCGAGTTTTTTTACGTTTAATCGATACATAATTTTAAAGTTTTGAGTTAGTTGTCTGATTTTAATATCTTTTTTGATTCCTCAAATTCTTCCTTGGATATTTCGCCTTTTGCAAAGCGGTTTTTAAGAATATCCAGTGGGCTGTCCTTCTTTGTTTTTTGATAAGGGATATCTGCTGGGATAAAGAATATCCAAGCCAATAAAATAATCCATATAATCCACCATATTAGGTGCATACCTCCAAAATGTCCTTCGTAAAAACACATAATTTTTGGTTTTAAGTTGTTGTTAATTTAATTCTGTAATTGTATAACCATTGAGCCCATCAAGTTGCTTTTGTAATTCGGCAACAGAAAGTGCTGCATTCATCGTGATAAGTGAAGCACCTTTTGGTGCCAAGAAAATCTCTGCTTTTTCGATATTAGGATGATTCTCCAAGGTTTTCTTGACCCTTGCAACGCATCCGCCACAACTGATTCCGCTTATTTGAAATTTTTGTTTCATAACATTTGCTATTAATGATGTTGATGTCCTTTTCTTTTCTCTGTTGAACCATCATCAGACTGCTTTTCATTATGTTCGTGATTATTATGGTTTCCATTGTTGTGTCTGTGTCCTCCGTGGCCGTGAGACCCGTGAGGCATAAACAGGTGAATGGCGAACATAAATAATATGAAGATGAAAAGGGAAGAGCCTCCTCCTATACCAAAAGAAGGTGCTAAAAAGATGAACAGAAGCGGTAAACCACAGCCTATAATCATCCATATCCAGTGATTGTTTTTCATAATCTTTAGTTTTATTACTTTTTTATTTTTTCTTTAAGTGAATACATCTTACTACTTGATTTTTCTTAAGTTCCATTTATTTTCATCGCTTTTTACTGCTATCAGATTATCAGAAATAAATTTAGATGTGATAACAGGTGGTTCTTTGCTTTTAGAGTATTTTGGGGAAATATGTAAAGCCAATTGGGTAAGGTGGTCTAGAGAATTTCCGTTCTCATCGATGACCACTTCAAAATAATGGTAGTTAACAACATCTTTTTTAAAAATATCATTATAGCCTATGGTCTCTTTATGTACTATTAATGCTAAGGCTTTGTCACTTTGAAAGTTTAAGACATTTAGAAACTGTGGTTCGATACTTATGTTTCCTTTTTTGTCAATGAACCCATAATAGAGTATATCATCTTTTTTGCGGGCTATAATACATTTTCCATTACTGAACAGAGGATAGTAGCCCCCGTCGGTTTTGGTCTTTACCAAGTCTTCTCTAAAATCAATGATTATAGAGCCGTTTTGGTCAATAAATGCCCAGCTATTTCCTTTTTTTACAGCTGAAAGACCGTCGTGAAAAGGGGACACAAAGTCAATGTTTTCTATGGTCTGTCCAATTCCCAGTATTGGGATAATTAATAATGTTAGGAAGATTGTTTTCATTTTTTATTCATTTTAGTTTGATGAAAATAGCGAATGACATTAGCCTTTATCTGCATAACTTTCGTTCTTATCTACATAATTTCATCGTAATAATTTCGCTTCCAATTTTCTGTGTTTTTATAATCTGTCATACTCATTCCAACCACATCCTTAAATTGTCTAGATAAGTGATTTACACTGCTGTAATCCAATAAGTACCCTATATCAGAGAAGGAATGCTGTTTAAGCTGTATGAGTTCCTTGACTTTTTCAATTTTTAATTTGATAAAGTACTTTTCAATGGTTGTCTGTTGGTTGGCTGAAAATAATCTGCTCAATGTTTTGTAATCACGATGAAGACCTGATGACAATAATTCAGATGTTTTTACCTTAATATGTAGCGGTAGCTCTTGCAATTGTTCTATTAGAATAATCTTGATTCTTTCTGTGAGCATTTCTTCTTCTTTTTGTACAATTTCAAAATCATTAGCGTGAAGCACAGTTGTAACAGCTTCGACAATTTCATTGCTGGTTTTTTTTGGTGCTTCTACCAATAATCTTCCTAATTCTAATGAAAGCACAGTAACTTCAAGTTCTTGTAATTCTTGTTTAATTACTTTTAAGCAGCGGTTACAGACCATATTCTTAATCCAAAATTCTTTTGGTTTGTTCATAGTATATAATGTATTGTCATTGAGTTTAGCTCAATGGCCTGATAGGTTTAGCCTAACAGGATTAATATTGTGTAGCGTTGTTGAGAATAGGGTACAACAAATGTTAGCCAGAAGTGAAATATTGGCTATAGAGGCAATGCAGATTAATTTTAACCTGCGATGTAGAAAATCAAATTAAAAAGGACTCGTTGAGAATTACAAGGTCTGTGGATAGCAATGGTGGCCTATAAGCCTTAAAAGGAACTGTGTTTTTCTCTAAATCTTCAAAAAGGTTGATATAAGAATAGACGAAATTGTTTAAGAAAACTAAAGTTTCAATCTCTGAAATTTTATTGGCCTTCTTGAAGGTGTCATCTCCTTCTTTCACGATGGTTTGATTATCGCAACAGTCTTTTTCTTGTATTGTAGTACATTGCTTGGAATCATTACCTTTTTTCTGTGCAGTCTCCGAACAAGATTCCGCTTTACTAAAAAAAGCCATATCTACCATTTTATTACAGCAAAAATGCATATCTACCGTAAAAGAAGAGGTAGAAAACAGTATTAAAACTGCTAAAAAGAAAGACAATATTTTAGTAAAAAAAGATTTCACACTATAAAATTAATAAATTTTGATTAACATTAAAGGATTTTGGAAAATAAAATTCAACTGTTCAATTATTTTATTATCAGTTTTTTACGAAAAAATAACAAAATTAATTGATACGAATATAATTCTAAAAGTTCAACAAAACTATGATTTATATCATATAAAGGAAACTGCAAAAGAATTTTATTTGTAAATAATATTCAAGCGGTTTAATGCGCAAAATAAACATTGATAAATCAAAAAAAAATGTTAAATGAACAAAATGAGATAAATTTTTTATAAATTCGCAACATTAATGAAAAAAGTTTTTCATAAAATATCATCCGTTTGTTTGGTACTTATCGTGTTATTGTCAACAGTTTCTTTTACTATTGATAGTCATTATTGTGGCGATACTTTAGTGGATTCTTCTTTATTTGGGCACGTTGAAACTTGCGGAATGGATAAACAACTATCCAAAAATGATTGTCAAAGTGAAGTTCAGGATGATTCCTGTTGTTCAGGTAAACAATTAGTTGTTGAAGGTCAGGATGACCTTAAGATATCTTTTAACTCCTTAAATTTTGAGCAACAAGTCTTTGTTGTCTCTTTTGTACATTCTTATATCAATCTCTTTGAGACTCTTGATTCGCACATTGTTCCTTTTAGAGATTATGCAGTTCCCTTTCTCATACGGGATATACAAAAACTGCACGAGACGTATTTAATTTGATTTTAAACAGTTTCCGATAACTATCGGAATAATTAGCCCTATGGTCAATACGATTTTGGGCTCATTTTCTTGTGTTTAATATTTTGATTATATTGAGATATTATTCGATGTATAACTGTTTAATAATCATTGTAATGCTGAATAAAAGTATCAAATTTTTAATCGAGAACAAGTTAGTAGCCGTTCTACTACTTGCACTTTTTATTGCTTGGGGAGTCGTAAATGCCCCGTTTGAATGGAATACAGGCTCACTTCCTCGAGACCCTGTTGCCGTAGATGCCATACCGGATATTGGCGAAAACCAACAAATTGTATTTACTAAATGGGATGGTCGTTCCCCTCAAGATATTGAGGATCAAATTACTTATCCTCTAACCACATCGCTTCTTGGTATTCCAGGGGTTAAAACAATACGTAGTTCATCTATGTTCGGGTTTTCGAGCATTTATATCATTTTCGAAGAAGATATTGAATTTTATTGGAGCAGAAGCCGAATACTTGAAAAATTAAACTCATTACCAGCCGGACTTCTACCAGAAGGCGTTAATCCAGCTCTAGGTCCCGATGCCACAGGATTAGGGCAAATATATTGGTACACCCTTGAGGGACGTGATAAAGATGGTAATGTTACAGGTGGATGGGATTTACAGGAATTACGAAGCATTCAGGATTTCTACGTAAAATACGCACTGTCTTCGGCGAGTGGTGTTTCCGAAGTGGCTTCCATCGGCGGATATGTTTTGGAATATCAAGTGGATGTTAATCCCGAATTAATGCGGCAATACAACATAGGCTTGAGTGAGGTTGTAAAAGCAGTAAAACAAAGCAACAAAGATGTTGGTGCACAAACGCTTGAAATCAACCAAGCTGAATACCTTATAAGAGGATTGGGTTATATTAAGAAACTATCTGATTTAGAAAACGCGGTAGTTACTTCAAAAGATTTTACATCCATCCGTATAAAGGATATTGCGAAAGTAACACACGGTCCTGCTACAAGAAGAGGCTTATTGGACAAGGAAGGAGCCGAGGTTGTTGGTGGTGTTGTAGTGGCTCGTTATGGGGCCAATCCTATGGAAGTCATCAACAATGTTAAAGAAAAAATAAACGAGTTAAGTTCTGGGCTTCCATCAAAAACATTAAGCGATGGGAGGACTTCGCAATTAACCATCGTACCCTTTTATGACAGAACAGAACTAATCCAAGAAACCTTGGGCACACTTGATGAAGCGCTAACTTTAGAGATATTGATTACCATTTTTGTGATTATCATAATGGTCTTCAATTTAAGGGCTTCCGTATTGATTTCAGGACTATTACCTGTGGCGGTATTGATGGTTTTTATATCAATGAAGTTGTTTAATGTAGATGCCAATATTGTCGCCTTATCTGGTATTGCCATCGCCATTGGTACAATGGTAGATGTGGGAGTTATTCTATCTGAAAATGTACTGCGTCATATAGATGAAAATGACCAGAACCTACCAATGAATACAGTTGTATATAATGCCACAGCCGAGGTCTCTGGCGCTATTCTAACTGCTGTTATGACCACAATAATAAGTTTTATTCCTGTATTCACTATGATAGGAGCTGAAGGTAAGTTATTTAGACCTTTGGCCTTCACAAAAACAGCGGCACTCACAGCATCTCTTATAGTGGCATTATTTCTTATACCACCTTTTGCAGCCTATTTTTTCAGAAAGCGTAATGTAAAAATTTCTTTTAGATACATTCTCAATATTGCTTTAGTAATAATTGGTCTGTTAGCAGTAATTTTTGGACATACCCTTGGGCTTATACTGGTTGCATATGGTATCGTTGGTTTACTGTCTATTAAAGAAAAAATATCGGCAGATAGAGCTAATATCATCAACATATTTATTTCAGCCTTTGCCATTGTATTCTTGTTGGCGGAATATTGGAGACCATTGGGTGTAGATAGAAGCATTTTCTGGAACTTAATATTTGTAGGCCTGATATGCTTTGGCCTGTTGGGTATATTTACGCTATTTAGGAGCTATTATGTGCGCATATTAAATTGGGCGTTACGCAATAAACTCTTGTTTCTAGCCATACCCACTGCTATTGTCATCTTCGGTGTTATGATAATGCGGAATACGGGTAAGGAATTTATGCCATCACTTAATGAAGGTTCTTTCCTCTTAATGCCAACTTCTATGCCTCACGCTGGGGTTGAGGAGAACAAGCGTGTTTTACAACAATTGGATATGGCCGTTGCTAGCATCCCAGAGATTGAAACGGTGGTTGGTAAATCAGGACGCACAGAATCGGCTTTAGACCCAGCACCGTTGTCAATGTATGAAAATGTAATTCAGTACAAGTCTGAATACATTTTAAATGATAAAAGAGAAAGACAACGATTTAAAGTTAATGAAGATGGTCTCTTTATGTTAAAGGATGGTAGCTTGGTTACAAATCCAAATGTTGAATTGGAAGTAGACGAAGGCAAGTATGATGCCACCTTATTAAAAGACCCTTTTAACATTACTGATAGACAACTTATACCAGACGACGATGGTGAGTATTATAGAAACTGGCGACCAGAAATTGAATCGCCCGATGATATTTGGAAAGAGATTGTAAAGGTAACTAAACTTCCCGGAGTTACTTCAGCACCAAAGCTACAACCCATAGAAACACGCTTGGTGATGCTACAGACTGGTATGCGAGCACCTATGGGCATTAAGGTGAAAGGACAGGATTTAAAAGAAATTGAGGCGTTTGGGGTACAATTGGAAGATATCTTAAAACAAGCAGAGGGTGTAAAGGATGAAGCAGTTTTTGCCGACCGTATTGTGGGGAAGCCATACCTACTTATAGATATTGACAGAGAACGACTTGCGCGCTATGGCATAACCATAGAGCAAGTACAGCAAGTTATACAGGTTTCTGTTGGTGGTATGGTGCTTTCACAAACAGTAGAAGGTAGGGAGCGCTATGGTATTCGTGTACGCTACCCAAGGGAATTACGCGCAAATCCAAACGATTTAAAAGATATTTATGTGCCTGTAGAAAAAGGAAGTCCGGTTCCGTTAAGTGAGTTGGCCACTATTAGATATGAGAAAGGGCCACAGGTTATAAAGAGTGAAGATACTTTTTTAGTAGGTTACGTGCTCTTTGATAAGTTGGATGGTTATGCCGAGGTAGATGTGGTAGAAAACGCCCAAGCACTCATACAAGAGAAGATTGATAATGGACAGCTTGTTGTGCCAAAAGGAATTAACTATCAATTTACAGGAACCTATGAGAACCAATTAAGGGCCGAAAAAACACTTGGTGTAGTTGTGCCACTCGCATTGCTAATTATATTTCTCATTCTTTATTTCCAGTTCCGTTCTGTTGCAACATCCCTTATGGTTTTTACAGGTATTGCCGTGGCTTTTGCAGGAGGCTTTCTAATGATTTGGTTTTATGGACAGGATTGGTTTTTGAACTTTAGCTTCTTTGGTGAAAACCTACGAGACCTGTTCCAAATGCACACTATAAACTTGAGTGTTGCCGTTTGGGTTGGGTTTATTGCATTGTTTGGTATTGCTACAGACGACGGAGTGGTAATGGCTACCTACCTTACGCAAACCTTTGACAAAAACAAACCTAAAGATAGAAAAAGCATTAGGGCATCCGTAGTTGAGGCAGGAGAAAAACGTATCCGTCCTTGTTTGATGACGACGGCAACAACCATTCTTGCCTTGTTACCAGTACTCACTTCAACAGGTCGAGGGAGTGATATAATGATACCAATGGCTATTCCAAGTTTCGGAGGTATGTTAATTGCACTAATAACCTTATTTGTTGTACCGGTATTATTTAGTTTGAAACACGAACTTCAATTAAAAAAAGCTACAAAATGAGAAATATAATTCTATTGGGAATTGTCTTTTTCGCTTTCGCGAAGATTAATGCACAACAATTAGCCTCTTACATTCAGGAAGCTCAAGATAACAATCCCGAGATTCAAGCTTTTGAATTACGCTACAACATAGCAGAAGAAAAAGTTAATGAAGCTAATACCTTGCCAGATACACAAATTAGTGCTGGCTATTTTATAAGTGAACCCGAAACCCGTACAGGAGCGCAACGCGCACGTTTCTCTGTCAAGCAAATGTTACCTTGGTTTGGAACTATTTCGGCAAGGGAAAATTACGCAAGCTCAATAGCGGAAACTCAATATGTAGATATTGTCATTATGAAGCGCAAATTGGCACTTTCAGTTTCTCAATCCTATTATAAACTATATGCTATTAGAGCAAAACAATTGGTTCTTGAGAAAAATATCGACCTTTTAGAAACCTATGAACGTTTAGCATTAACATCGGTAGAAGTTGATAAGGCATCAGCTGTTGATGTACTTCGTCTTCAAATTAGGCAAAATGAACTTGTACAACAAAAAGAAGTTTTAGAGCAGGATTACCTTGCTGAACAAGCCACCTTCAATAATCTATTAAATCGTGATGGGACTATTGCCGTAACCGTGGTTGAGGATATGTTTATTCCAGATGAGGACGCATTAATCTTGACGGAAAATCTTCAGTTAAATCCTGAACTCATTAAATATGATAAGCTTTATGAGTCCGTTGAGCAATCAGAGTTGTTGAATCAAAAACAGAGCTCGCCCAATATAGGTTTTGGGCTAGATTATGTACCAGTTTCTGAGCGTCCTGATATGAATTTTACCGACAACGGAAAGGACATCATAATGCCAATGGTGTCTATCTCAATTCCAATTTTTAACAACAAATACAAATCAGTAACAAAACAGAATCAGTTAAAGCAGTTACAGATACAGTCCCAAAAAGAAGATAGATTAAATAAACTGGAAACCCTATTAGCAGATGCAAAGTACAACCGAGAAAATGCGAGAATAAAATTCAATATTCAATCGGACAATCTAAAACAAGCAAATGATGCTGAAGAAATCTTGATAAAGAATTATGAAACAGGCACTATTGATTTTAACGATGTACTGGATGTTCAAGAGTTGCAATTAAAATTTCAAATAAACCTTATAGAATCTATTAAAGGCTATTATATACAATATGCTTTGATTAATTATTTAACACAATAAAAAATGAGAACAATAAACATAATCACATTATTACTATTTACCTCATTCACTTTTGCCCAAGTAGGGACAAATGGAGATGATAGAAATGAAGAAGGAAGGAAAATAAAAGAATATAATCTCACTATAGAGGAAAATGAAATGACACTTGCTGGTGTAACCGCAAAAGCGATGACCATCAATGGCAGTATTCCTGGGCCAGTTTTAGAGTTTAACGAGGGAGACCTTGCAATCATCAACGTCACCAATAAAATGGATGAAGAAACCTCAGTGCATTGGCACGGGTTGATACTTCCAAATTTCTATGATGGTGTCCCTTATTTGAATACACCCCCAATCGAACCAGGAGAGACTTTTCAATACAGAATCCCTATAAACCAATCAGGTACCTATTGGTACCATTCCCATACAATGTTACAAGAACAGAAAGGTGTTTATGGGTCTATTATCATTCATCCAAAAGAAAAAACTTTGGAATATGATAAAGATTTGGTGGTGCTACTCTCTGATTGGACAAACGAGAAACCATTGAACGTGCTACGAAACCTTAAAAGAGGTAACGAGTGGTATCAAGTTAAAAAAGGTACAGCAGTACCATTGAGTAGAGTCATTTCAGAAGGTGCTTTTGGTGCTCAACTGAAATTTTGGAGAGACCGTATGGAAGGGGCTGATATTAGCGATATCTACTATCCCGCCTTTCTAACCAATGGAAAATCATTGGCAGAATATCCAGAATTCAAACCAGGCGAAAAAGTACGACTTCGCTTTATCAATGCATCTGCCTCTACCTATTATTGGATGGACTTTGGTGGTGGCAACCCTATGATTGTTGCAGGAGATGGTATCGATGTGGAACCTGTATCCAAAAGCCGATTTCTTTTTGGCATTGCCGAAACCTACGATGTTATCGTAACCATTCCCGATGGTACTTTAGAAGTTACCGCCACAACACAGGATGGCTCTGGAAGCACTTCCTTACGATTGGGTCAAGGAACGCTATATCCTGCAAAAAGAATAGAGAGACCAGACAAGGTCGCAATGATGAAGCAAATGGCCAAAATGGATATGAAAATGGGGGCACCTGCAATGACTGGCAACAAAAAGAAGAACACACCCGAATATTTGATGCAGAAGTACGGAATGAAGATGAATATGAAGGATGGGCAGATGCAAATGGGAATGCACGATAAGATGTCAATGAATAATGGTCAAATGGATGATAAAATGAAAATGGAAGACCAAAAACCTATGGATATGAATAAAAATCATATGCATATGGAGACAGATAAAAAGATGGACGCTATGGCAGGAATGAAAAAAGATACAATGTCAATGAAATCCACCCAACCGTCGCATAAGGTGGATGGCCATATTGGTCACGATATGTCTATGATGCAGAAGGATACCGCATCCTTTGATTACAGCACACGTAACACCTATTTTAACTATGATTTCTTAAAAGCGAAGGAAAATACCACCTACAAGGCTGATTTACCCGTAAACGATATTCTATTAAACCTTACCGGAAATATGCAACGCTATGTTTGGAGTATGAATGGCGTACCACTTTCAGAGACCGATAACATTAAAATCAAGGGTGGCCAGGTAACCCGTATTACGCTTAACAACCTAACAATGATGCATCACCCGATGCACCTTCACGGACATTTTTTCAGGGTCATTAACGAAAATGGTGAACGTTCACCATTAAAGCATACCGTTAATGTGCCGCCAATGCAAAAAGTGGTTATAGAGTTCTACAACGAAGAATATGGTGATTGGATTTTTCATTGTCACGTCCTATATCATATGATGGGTGGTATGGCAAGAGTATTTAGTTATGATACCCCAAGGGATGTAAGGATGAAGGATTTTCCCGCTCAAAAACTCGTTGATGAAACAGACCATTACTATTCCTGGGGATTGTTGCGTGCAGGCTCAAACTTTAACGAACTCTTTTTGATGTCAACTAATATCCGAAATGGATTTGGTTTACGAGCAGAGTTCGATTATGACAGAAATCTTGAAGCCGAAGTAAACTATGATAGATACCTAAATGATTGGGTACGTCTCTACGTAGGTGTTAATACAGAAACAGAAATACCAAATTCCTTCGATGAGTTCAATACAGTTGGTCTTATTGGTGTAAAATACTTTACACCTTATAGGTTTAATGTAGATGTGAGTATGGATAATCAGCTACGCCCAAGAGTACGTTTGGATAGAGAGCTATTGCTTTTCCCAAGAATTTTTCTGGAAGGTGAGTATGAATATAGAGCAGACTTTGGATGGGTAAATGATATAGGGAATAGCTCTTATGAGAGTGAAACACAATGGTTGGTTGGCCTTTCTTACATCCTGTCAAGAAACTTTTCAATTCAAGGAAACTATAACAACCGATATGGTTGGGGTGGCGGTCTTTTAGCAAGATTTTAAATAAAGATTAACATATATCAATAATAATTAAATCAAAAACAAAATGAGCAAATTAAAATTAGTATTAGGGATAGTTGCAATAGCATTTGTAACCTTAACAGCAGTGTCTTGTAAAGACGCTAAAACAGACAAGAATAATTCAACAGAGCATCATTCAGAGATGAATGCAGATGGAGACCATTCAAAAATGAATCACGATAATAGCGATGGTCATCACGATGGTGATAAAAAGGAAATGACGATGAATGGCAACGGTACCTCACAGGCCGTATTAAATGATTATTTCAGTCTTAAAGACGCTTTGGTAGCCGATGACAACGCAAAAGCGAAAAATTTAGGAGGTGTATTGGCTAAATCACTTAAAGCTTTTGACACTTCTAAATATTCAGGTAATGAGCAAAGTGAACTGAATGATATAATTGAAGACGCCATTGAGCACGCCGAACACATTGCCGAAAGTGCTATGAACCATCAACGGGAACATTTCAAAATATTGAGCAAGGATATTGCCGATATGATTGCCATAACTGGAACAGAAAATACTTTATACCAACAGTTTTGCCCAATGTATGATGGTGGAAGTGCGTGGTTGAGTATGAGTGAAGATATCAAAAACCCGTACTACGGAAGTAAGATGTTGACCTGTGGTAAGGTACAAAAAGAAATCAATTAGATGAAAATTGTAAAAATCATAGCAGTGGTTTTATTGGTGGCGTTTGTGGGCATACAGTTTGTGCCCACCGAGCGTAACCAAAGCGATGTCGTTCCAAAAACTGATTTTATGTTGGTCAACTCTGTGCCAGACCACATCAAGAGCAAGTTGCAAACTTCCTGCTATGATTGCCACAGTAACAATACTCAATATCCTTGGTACAATAAAGTACAACCCATTGCTTGGTTTTTGGAAGACCATATCAAAGAAGGAAAAGCAGAATTGAATTTCAATGAGTGGGATTCGTTATCAAACAGAAGAAAAAAGAGCAAGTTAAGATCCATCATCAAACAGATTGAAAATGACGAAATGCCTTTGGATTCTTATACTTTGATTCACAAAGATGCAAGCTTTTCAGAAGCCGAAAAACAGGAACTAATCCAATGGGTAGGACGATTAAAAGATAGTATATAAACAATAATAATTAAAAATAAGAAAATGAAAAATTTAAAAATGAGTATAGCAGCAATGCTATTGTTAACCCTTTCTTTTGCCAATGGACAAGAAAAAGAAAAAATGAACCACGATCACGCAACTATGAAAATGGACCATAGTAAAATGATGAATATGAACAATGATGCAAAAGTAGAAGCAATATTAAACGATTACTTCAACTTAAAAGATGCCTTAGTAGCAGATGACACCAAAAAGGCAGCCCAGGAAGGCTCTAAATTGGCTGCCTCACTAAAAGCATTTGATGCTTCAAAATATACAGCAGAAGAACAAAAAGAATTAGCTGATATTATTGAAGATGCCACTGAGCACGCCGAACATATTGCAAAAAGTGAAATGAGTCATCAAAGAGAGCATTTTAAAACCTTGAGTAAGGATATTTCAGATTTGATAGCAATTACAGGTACAAAAAGCACTCTGTACGAGCAGTTTTGCCCAATGTATGATGGTGGTAGCTCTTGGTTGAGTACAAGTGATCAAGTGAGAAACCCATATTATGGCAGTAAGATGCTCAAGTGTGGAAAAGTAAAAAAGACTATTAATTAGATAATCCCTTCTTTAAGATTAGGAATCGTTCTGGTTTATTAGTTAACAGAATGGTTCCTGTCTTAAGGAAATATTAATAGTCATTAAGTCCTGTCACGGGAAGGAAAAAATATTGATGGTTAGTGGTTAATTCCTTCCCTTGTCAGGCACAAAATTAATTTTTCCCCTAATTAATGGCAGCCGATAGGGAAAGAGGTAGAAGATTTGAAAGATTGGTAAAAAGAACCTCTTTCCTTAAAGGTATTAAAAATTGAAAAAGAAAAGTTTAGTAAAAGGTACTTGACTATGAGAGGAGAACCTATTTTTTGATTGATGGATAGAGGCTGACTCTCATTTTCAAGTACTATTTAAATATGAAATAGAAATTTAATTTAGCTAAAGTAATGAAAGATTGTTGCAAAGACAGCTGTAAACAGAATACTGAAAAATCAGTTGTCAAAAAATGGATTAATTATATAGTCTATGCAATACTTATCCTAATAGTTGGTGGTGCATTGATACTTCAATTATTTAGTTAAAACAACAAGTTAAAATGGTGATAGGGAATAGAATAAAGATATCTAAAATAAAAATCTAATAACAAACCTTTTAATACCAAAATTATGAAAACACTAAAACTAACAACAATGTTAATGCTATTGTTAATTACGACTAGCCAAATGTTCGGCCAAAATGTAAATGGAGAGATAGAAAAGGAGGCTGTTCTTAAAGTAATGAAAACTTATAAGGATGCCCTACAAAGCCTAACCACGGAAGGTACGTTCAAATTGTTTACCAAAGATTCCGAAGTCTTTGAATCTGGAGGAGTCGAGGGGTCCTATGCGAATTACATAGAACATCATTTAGGGCCTGAATTGGGGCATTTTGAAAAATTTGAATTTTCAGATTATGAGATTGATGTAAAGGTAGATACACCTTATGCATTTACCACCGAGACCTATATTTATACTATTGTTCTTAAAGCAGATGAAAAAGGCGATGCAAGAACAATTAAGAAAAAAGGAGTGGCAACATCTATCTTAAAGAAAGTGGATGGTGATTGGAAAATTATCAAAATGCATTCATCTTCTAGAAATATAAAATAATACATAATGAGACAATATTTTTCCTTTGGCCTTTTATTGTGTGCACTTCTTTTTACAAGCTGCAAGCAAGAAATAAAAGAAACCAAAACAATTCCTGAAAGCCCAAAAACTGACACCACAACGGAGTCGCCAAAAAAACCGTTGAGTCCACATACTTCAACGATGGCAATGATAGGGGGAGCCCACATCCATATTGACTATTCATCACCTGGAGTAAGAGACAGGATGATTTTTGGTGGTTTATTGGCATATGACCAAGTCTGGCAAGCAGGTGCGCATATGGCAACGTGGCTAGAGACAGACAAGGATTTAATAATTGATGGTCAAGAACTTCCCGCTGGGAAATATGGGTTCTTTACTATCCCATCAAAAAATGAATGGACAATAATTTTCAATTCCAATTGGGACCAACACGGAAAAGATGAGTATGACGAAAAAGATGATGTAATACGATTTGAGGTGACACCAATTATTTCAGATGAAATTACGGAGCATTTAGAATATAAAGTTAGCCAAGTTAGTAAAAACGAAGGCACTATAGCATTGGCTTGGGAAAAAGTGTCAATTAGTTTCAATTTTAAAGTGAAGCAATAATGGTAAATAGGCATACAGCATTAAAAATAAGAAAGGTTCATCGCTATTTGGGTCTGTTTCTGGGAATCCAATTCCTAATGTGGACTATCAGCGGAATGTACTTTAGTTGGACAAACATTGATGACATTCACGGCGACCAATTCCGTAATATGGACTATGTGCCAAAAGCATTTGACAACCTTATTAGCCCTTCACTTATTAAAAGTAATGAAGACATTCGTGAAATCGAAATAAGGGATATCAATAACGAGCCGTATTATTGGATAAACAATGAACAATTATATAATGCGAGAACTGGCGAAGCAAAAAAGACGATTTCTGAAGAAGAAGCCTTGTACATAGCCAAAAACCAGATGAAGGAGAATTTAAAAGTTTCCAATATCCAAAAGATAAACGAAGTGGGCGACCATCACGAATATCGTGAAAAATTATTGCCTGCCTATGTGATATCGTATGATACCGATGAGGCTCTAAAGGCCTACGTTTCAGTAACCGATGCAAAATTCCAAACTGTAAGGCACAGGGCGTGGCGTTGGTTCGATTTTTTGTGGATGACACACACTATGGACTATGAAGGGCGAGATAATTTTAATACCATTGTTTTAAGAGTATTCTCATTGTTGGGATTAATAACCGTATTGAGTGGTTTTTTACTTTGGTATACATCATCACCTACAATTAGAAAAATAAATAAGAGAACAAAAAAGTAATATTATGAATAAAAACATTATTTACATAAGTGTTGCGGTAATTGTTGGCCTGTTTGGTGGCTATCTAATTTTCGGTAGAGGTTCTGCTGATACAGCAACAAACACAGTTATGGATGGTCACAACCACTCAGAGGAAATCGCTACTAACCAAATGTGGACTTGTTCGATGCACCCACAGATTATGCAACCGGAACCAGGAGATTGCCCTATTTGCGGAATGGATTTAATACCTGCTGAAGCAGGAGCAGATGGTCTTATGGCAGACCAGTTTAAAATGACAGATAATGCAATGGCATTGGCCAATATTCAAACATCCATTGTTGGTCAGGGAGAGATTGGAAATAATATCCTAAAATTATCTGGAAAGATAAAAGCCAATGAAGAATCTAATGCTGTACAGGTAACCTATTTTGGAGGTAGAATAGAACAATTATATGTTAATTCTACTGGAGAACGTGTAGGCGCAGGCCAGCGCTTGGCTACGATATATTCGCCAGACTTGGTTGCAGCACAGCAAGAATTGCTTACCGCATCATCCTTAAAAGAGTCGCAACCCGAATTGTACAAGGCTGTAAGGAATAAACTGAAATTATGGAAGCTTTCCGAAAAGCAAATTAACGCTATTGAGTCAGCTGGAAAAGTGCAAGAATACTTTCCAGTTTTTGCAACTGTATCAGGAACGGTAACAATGAAAATGGTTGAAGAAGGGGACTATGTAAAACAAGGGCAACCCTTATATAAAATAGCCAACCTCAATACGGTATGGGCAGAGTTTGATGCCTATGAAAACCAAATTGCTTCCTTGAAAGTAGGACAGACCATTAAAGTAACTACCAACGCATATCGTAACGAAGTATTTGATGCAAAAGTCTCTTTTATAGACCCACTATTAAATTCAGCAACGCGAACTATCGTGGTACGAGCGGTACTAAATAATAAAAACGACCTATTTAAACCAGGAATGTTTGTTGAAGGTAAAATTGAAGGTACTCAAGAAAACACCACAAATAAAATAACAGTTCCTGCTACAGCTGTGATGTGGACTGGTGAACGTTCTGTGGTTTATGTCAAAACAAATCCTAACGAGGCTGTTTTTGAAATGAGAGAAGTCTTACTTGGTAATGCCAATGGAGACACCTATACCATACTTGAAGGCCTTGAAAATGGAGATGAAGTGGTTACCAATGGCACATTTACCGTAGATGCTGCTGCACAGTTACAGGGCAAGAAAAGTATGATGAACACGGCAGGAGGTAAGACAATGACTGGCCACGAAGGGCATTTGGGTATGCAAGGAAACAATACTGGGGATAATGTGGTGAATACAGACCATTCTGAAATGAAAGAAAGGATAGCTGTTTCAAAGAAATTTCAAAATCAATTGAAGCAGGTTTTTGATGATTATATCCTTGTAAAAGATGCTTTGGTTAATGACGATGCTAAAAGTGCACAACAAGCAGGAAAGCAAATAATCCAATCCTTAAAAAATGTTGATATGAAGTTGCTGTCCGATGAAAAAGCACACAACCATTGGATGACCATTCAGAAGGAATTAAATGCTTCAGCGAATGCTATTTCTGGTAGTACAGATATTTCAAAGCAAAGAGGACATTTTAAGCATTTGTCTGCGCATATGATTAGTAGTGTACAGCTCTTTGGGGTTAATACAAACGTATATATCCAGTTTTGTCCAATGGCAGACAACAACAAGGGAGCTTATTGGATAAGTTTAGAAGAAGAAATCCGAAATCCATATTATGGTGAGGCAATGTTAACCTGTGGAGAAGTTAGAGACACATTAGAATAATCAGGTTTAGCATTGATTGGTAAATGACGGATTCTTCAGACTCTAATATTTTAAGGAGAAGAAAGATGATGAGTGAAAGTAGAAGAAATAGGAGAAAAAACAAGAAAAATACGCATCAGCAGAAAAATCCAATAACAAAAAAGGATAGGGTAATCGGAATTTCAGCGATGATAGGACTTTTTATTGCTGCTGTAATTTTGATTATTTATTTAAATCTTGAATTTATCAAGTATCTGTTTTATTTATGAATAATACCATCCACATAAAAAATATGGTCTGTCCAAGATGTATATTGGCAGTTTCCCAAATTTTGGTAGAGTTGAACATTACGTACAAAACCATTAAGTTAGGCGAAGTGGAGTTGGTTTCAATACTCAATGAATCCAAAAAAGAATCTTTGTCACATAAGCTACAAAATGCAGGTTTTAGTTTGATTGACGACCGTAAAAGTCAACTTATTGAACAAATGAAAAATTTAGTGGTGGATAAAATCCATCATTCTTCCGAAGATTTGGACGTTAAATGGGCAGATTATATAGGGGAAAATATTCATCTTGATTATAAATATTTAAGCTCACTGTTTTCATCGGTTGAAAGTATCACCTTTGAGCAATACATTATCAACCAAAAAATTGAACATATAAAAGAACTTTTAGTTTACGACGAATTAACTTTGAGTGAAATAGCCTTTAAAATGAATTACAGTAGTGTGGCCTATTTGAGTAACCAATTTAAAAAAGTTACAGGAATGACACCTTCACAGTTTAAAAAAGCAATTGACAAAAACCGTAAATTTTTGGATGAGATTTAAAGTGTTTTCTCTGCTATTAATTGGGATAATTTAAAATCAAAATTATATATCAATATATTTAAAAGCCGAATAAAGGCATTAAAATGAAATTAGACAGAAAGAAACATTGGGAATCAGTTTACGAAACTAAAAATCCAGACCAAGTAAGTTGGACACAAGAAACACCAAAAACTTCGCTGGAGTTTATTCATTCATTTGGACTAAATAAAAATGCAAAAATCATCGATGTTGGAGGTGGCGACAGTAAACTTGTTGACCATTTACTTGAAGAAGGATTTAATAACATTACTGTACTAGACATTTCAGAAAGAGCAATTGCTAAAGCAAAAAACAGGCTTGGAAAGAAAGCAAACAAAGTTAATTGGATTGTAAGCGACATTACCGAATTTGAGCCTCATTCGTCTTTTGATGTTTGGCACGACAGGGCAACTTTTCATTTTCTTACTACGGACCAACAGATAAAAAAATATATTAAAATAGCGACAAAATGTGTAAGCGGTTATTTAATAATAGGAACCTTTTCGTCAAATGGACCAAGAAAGTGTAGTGGACTTGACATAAAGCAATACGACGAAGATGAATTAACTATGGAATTGAAAAATGGATTTGATAAAATACAGTGTGTAACGGAAGACCACTTGACACCATTCAACACCACACAAAATTTCTTGTTCTGTAGTTTTAAAAAACAATTGTAACGATATAAGCCAGCAACATATTTAGTTTTCGTCAATAGTAATTCCCTTTAAAAACGATAAAGAGCTAAAATCTTCCTAACAATTTAAAGTTTATTATTTTAGTATTTGCTTAAATAAGAAATAAATTTACCTTTGTGTTATGGAAAATAATTCGTGTATAAGGCAACAAGCCGATTTAGAACAAATAAACCGTTGTAAAGAAACAGTTTCGGAATTAAACGAATCATTCGACTATTTGGCGAACGGTCTATCATTGGTTGGAAATAGTGTTCGACTAAAAATTCTTTACCTACTCTTTGAGGAGAAACGACTTTGCGTTTGCGACTTAAGTGATATTCTCGAAATGAATATTTCTGCTATCTCTCAACATTTGAGAAAAATGAAGGACAGAAATTTATTGGAAACCGAAAGAGATGCTCAAACGATTTTTTACTCACTAACCCCTGAATATTCAACATTATTAAATCCGTTTTTTGAAATACTCGATAAAAACAAAGTTTTAGAAACGATATGAAAAGTGAAAACAAATTAATTGGTGCAGGTTTGTTAACTGCAATTACAGCCTCTTTATGTTGTATTACACCCGTTTTGGCTTTAATCGCGGGAACAAGTGGAATTGCCTCAACATTTTCTTGGCTTGAGCCTTTTAGACCTTATCTAATCGGGCTAACAATTTTAGTGCTCGGCTTTGCTTGGTATCAAAAACTAAAACCTCAAAAAGAAATCGATTGTGAATGCGATACGGACGACCTGCCTGCCGGTAAGGAAGGAAAATCAAAATTTATACAGTCAAAAACCTTTTTGGGAATAGTAACAGCATTTGCAATTATAATGCTGGCATTTCCATATTATTCATCCATTTTTTATCCGGATAATAAAAAAGAAGTGGTCATTGTAAACCAATCAAATATTCAAACTGTAAACTTTAATGTTCAAGGAATGACTTGTGCTGGCTGTGAAGAAAGCATAAAACACGCTGTAAATGAATTGGACGGTATTATAAATGTAACCCCTTCGTATGAAAAGGGAAATGCCATCGTAGAGTTTGATAAGTCTAAAACCTCTAAAGTAGCTATTGAAAAGGCAATTAATTCAACAGGATACAAAGTTATAAAAGATAAATAAACGCAAAATTACCCATTATGAAAAAACTATCAATAGTGCCTATTTTGGCTTTAATGCTGTTTTCTTTTCAGGCCAAATCACAAAGCAAGGAGGTTACAAATCAAGTTGTGGAAGTAGCTTCAAAGAAACACAATGCAACCACGGTGAAATTTAAAATTACAGGCATTACTTGTGCTGGTTGTTCCAATGCTATTTATAATGCATTAAAGGAAGTAGATGGTGTTTTGGAACATTCGGTTGAATACCCTGGAGATATTGCTGTTATTGAGTTTGATGGTTCAAAAACAAGTATCAAAGCCCTAAAACTTATCATAGAAAAGAAAGGGTTTAAGGCCGAAGTAATTAAAGGGAAGGTCTAATTTTTAATAAGTAAACAGTACCGATTTCAATGAAAAATACAGCTAAAATGAAAATCAAAATGCCTCAAAATAGAGAAACCATTACATTGGAAATTGAGGGTATGACCTGTGAAGGTTGTGCAACACATATCGAAAAGGATATGAACGCAACTGAAGGAGTTTTAAGTTCCACAGTTAACCACGAAACCGGAAAAGGCGAATTTAATTTTGATGCTGATAAGATGAGTAAGGCAAATGTAATAGATGCTATAAACAGCGTTGGTGATTATTCGGTTGTAAATAATGTCGACGAGGAAGAGGTTTCCGCTGTAAATTCCAAAGGCCAAAATCAATTCGATTTAATAATTATTGGTGGTGGTTCAGCTGCATTTTCAGCAGCCATTAAAGCTGAAGGTTTAGGGCTCACAACACTTATGGTAAATGCAGGATTAGATTTTGGTGGCACTTGCGTAAATGTGGGTTGTGTACCGTCTAAAAACCTTATTCGGGCTGCCGAAACGGTACGTCTCGCTACGCATTCCAATTTTAAGGGTATAAAACCTAAAGGAGCAGACATTGATTTTACACAAACCATAAAAGATAAAAAAGCATTGGTTGCTTCACTTCAGCAACAAAAATATATGGATGTGGTAAGTGATTTTGAAAACCTGATAATGCGTACAGGTTGGGCTGAACTTGTTGATAATAAAACAATCCTTGTGGATGGAAAAGACACCTACACAGCAACCAACATTCTAATGGCAACAGGAGCAACTACCAATATTCCAAATATTGAAGGACTGAATGAGGTTGGTTATTTAACCAATGTGACCTTGTTCGATTTAGAGGAAAAACCTGAAAGTTTGACCATTATGGGAGCTGGTTATATTGGTTTGGAAATTGCGATGGCTTACAACAGATTGGGTGTAAAAGTACGTATCATTGAATTTACCGACAGGCCATTACGCAGTCAAACAAAAGATATTACAGATGTTTTGGTAGAACAAATGAAAAGTGAAGGGATTGAAATCCTTCCAAACTTTAGAGCGTTTAAATTTGAAAAGAAAGGTAACGATACAATTATTCATTGTAATTGTCCTGATGGTTCCACAACTCAAATTGTTGAAAAAGGACATATTGTGGTGGCTACAGGGACGAAGCCTAACACCTCTAAATTAGGGCTTGAGAATATCGGCCTAAAGTTAACAGTAAGCGGCCATATTATTGTAAATGAAAAAATGGAAACCAATATTTCCAATATTTATGCAGCAGGAGATGTCACCATTACACCGGCATTTGTTTATACAGCAGCAACCGAAGGTAGTACAGCAGTGCACAATGCGTTTTCATCAACAAAAACAAGTATTGATTATTCATCATTACCTTGGGTAGTATTTACAGATCCTCAAATCGCAGGAGCAGGTATAGATGAAATTGAAGCAGAAAAAAAGGAAATTCCTTTTGAAGTCAGTAAACTTGATTTAATTCACGTTCCAAGAGCCTTGGCAGCTCAAGATACCAGAGGGTTCATAAAACTGATACGCAACACTGAAACCGATAAATTAATAGGCGCAAGAGTAGTTGCACCTGAAGGTGGTGAACTGATACAACAATTGAGTATGGCTATTAAATTTGGAATCACTGTAAAAGATTTAGCAGAAAGCTTTTATCCATATTTAACTTTAGGAGAATCTGTTAAACTGGCAGCGATTACCTTTGGGAAAGATGTTTCCAAATTAAGTTGCTGCGCGAGTTAAGTTTGAGTTATGAAAGGAGAACAGTACAAATTACCTACTGATTTAATCTTGGATATTAAATCCAGATTAAAAACTTTGAGTGGTCAATTAAACGGCATTGTTAAAATGCTTGATGAAGGAAAGGACCCCGAACAAATAAACATACAGTTCAAATCCATTGATAAGGGGATTCAAAAAGCACATTACTTACTGCTAGATGAAGTCTATCGAAAAGCACTTGCTATTGGAATTGTAAAGGCCGTGGACTCTTGCCCAGGCAATTGTGGCAATGAAGATAAAATTGAATATTTAAAAAGTGAATTCCCAAACTTAGAATTATCCGATTTAACTAACAAGTTAAAAGAAATTCAAGCCATTGAAACTCGATTAAAAAACTACAACGAAAAAAAAGGTTAAAAAAAGTTTGGTGACCCCCTACCTAACGTTCTCATCTTTGTTCCATTATTAATTTAAACATAACATAAGATGAAACGACAAATTGAGATTTTTACAGCAGGTTGCCCGGTATGCGAGCCTGTGGTACAATTAGTAAAGGAGACAGCAGGAAAGGACTGCGAAATCACACTTCATAATCTGTCCGAGCAATGCGAAAGTAAAATCTGTGTTTCAAAAATGAAGGAATATGGGGTTACAAGAGTTCCTGCCATTGCTGTTAACGGAAAACTTCTGAATTGCTGCACCAACATCGAAATCACAAAAGATGATTTGGTAAATGCTGGAATAGGAAACTGTTAGGTATGGCAATTAATAAATTGAACAAAAAGGCATCTATGGGGACTGCTGTATTTTCAGCAGTTTCCCTTAAACTATGCTGCTGGGGTCCTTTGCTACTTACAAGTGTAGCTGGTATTGGTGGAAGCTCGGTGTATTTTTCTTGGCTTATTGCCTTGAAACCTTATCTGTTGGTTATAGCATTTTTGTCATTGGGACTGGCCTTTTATCAGGTTTATAAAAAAAAGAAGGTGGACGATTGTGGTAACTGTGATATGGCTAAGCCATCATTTTTTAAGTCGAAATTCTATTTGTGGTTGGTTACAGTGTTTGTTGTTGTAATGACATTGGTTTCTTATTATCCACAAGTATTTCATTCAACGGAGAAAGTAGGAATTGTTGCAACAAACAATACCGATATTCAAACTGTAAAGTTGAATATTGAAGGGATGGTATGCTCTGGTTGTGAAGAAAATATCAACCATTCTGTAAATAAAATTGACGGGGTTACAAATGTATCTACGTCTTTTGAAGAAGGGACTTCAATTATTGAATTTGATACCACTAAAACGAATATCGATGAGATAAAAAAGGTCATCCAATCAAAAGGGTATTTGATTACAAATACTAAAGACCGATAGACACGTCCCCATTATGATTATAAGAGACATAAATTATTCCAATTGGGTAGTATGTAATAATTCGTGAAGAGTAAATTCTACAAATCATTCAGCATATAACGTAACACATTACAGTCTTTTAATCCTGAAATTTGTAACATACAAATAAGAACGGATTTATGGAGACAATCAACATATTTGAAACCAAAAAGAAGAATCATAAACAGGGTGTGAAAGAATCATTTCCAGTTACGGGAATGACCTGTGCCTCTTGTGCAGCGAGTGTTGAATCTGTATTAAAACACACAGAAGGTGTGTTTGATGCAAGTGTTAATTTTGCCAATAGTTCCGTTCTTGTGGAATATGACAAGGAGTTGAGTCCAAATCAACTTCAAAACGCGCTTCGTGAGGTCGGTTACGATATTATAATTGATGCCGAAGACCCTTCGGAAGTACAGCAAGAACTTCAGCAAAAGCATTATCAGGACATAAAAAACCGAACCATCTGGTCGGCGATACTTACGCTACCCATTTTTGTGTTGGGAATGTTCTATATGCAATGGGAACCAGGCAAATGGATTTCATTGGTATTGGCCTTTCCAATTCTTTTTTGGTTTGGGCGCAGTTTTTTCATCAATGCCTTCAAGCAGGCCAAACACGGTAAAGCAAATATGGATACCTTGGTGGCGTTGAGTACCGGAATCGCCTTCCTCTTTAGTGTATTCAATACCTTTTTTCCTGAATTTTGGTTAAGTCGTGGCATCGAGCCTCACGTATATTACGAAGCGGCTACCGTGATTATCACCTTTATTTCCTTGGGGAAACTATTGGAAGAAAAGGCAAAATCAAATACATCTTCAGCCATTAAAAAACTAATGGGGCTTCAGCCTAAAACCCTTAAAATTATTGAGAATGGGCAAGAGAGGGAAATCCCTATTTCATCCGTACAGGTTGGTCAGACCATTTTGGTGCGTCCCGGAGAAAAGATTCCCGTGGATGGAGAAGTTTCCAAGGGAAGCTCATATGTAGATGAAAGTATGATTACTGGAGAACCCGTTCCAGTTCAGAAATCCCAAGGGGAAAAGGTATTCGCTGGTACCGTTAATCAAAAAGGAAGTTTTCAATTTACCGCTGAAAAAGTAGGTGGAGAAACCCTGCTTTCCCAAATCATTAAAATGGTTCAGCAAGCGCAAGGGAGTAAGGCACCCGTTCAAAAACTGGTCGATAAGATTGCCGGTATTTTCGTTCCTGTGGTATTGGGTATTTCCATTGTAACCTTCATTGTCTGGATGTCTTTAGGAGGCGCTAATGCCTTTTCACAAGCCTTATTGACCTCTGTAGCAGTATTGGTAATCGCCTGTCCTTGTGCTTTGGGATTGGCAACACCTACCGCCATTATGGTGGGAATTGGTAAAGGCGCAGAAAATAATATCCTTATAAAGGATGCCGAAAGTTTAGAACTCGGTCATAAAGTGAATGCGGTCATTCTTGATAAAACGGGCACCATTACAGAGGGAAAACCTTTAGTAACTGATATATTCTGGAAGGATAAGCTTGAAAATCAAAACCAATACAAACAAATTCTTTTGGCAATAGAAGCACAATCAGAACATCCTTTGGCAGAAGCGGTAGTCAACCATTTAAAGGATGAAAAAGTTGAGCAAGCTGAAATTGCTTCTTTTGAAAGTATTACAGGGATGGGTGTGAAAGCTCAAGCAAAAAATGGGTCGATATACTATGTGGGGAATCATAAACTAATGTTTGAGAGAAATATTCAAATCGATGCTTCCTTGATGCAAACAGCAGAAAGCCTCGAAGAGCAAGCGAAAACAGTCATTTTCTATGGAAATGATGAACAAGTGCTGGCGATACTCGCTATTGCAGACAAGATTAAGCAAACTTCAAAAAAGGCCATAGCAACGCTTCAAGAACGAGGCATTGATGTCTATATGCTTACAGGAGATAATAATAAAACTGCATCTGCTGTCGCAAAACAAGTAGGAATAACAAATTACCAAGGCGAAGTGATGCCTTCAGAGAAAGCAGCTTTTGTGGAAAAACTGCAAGCTGATGGTAAGATAGTAGCTATGGTTGGTGATGGCATCAATGATTCCCACGCTTTGGCACAAGCCAATGTAAGTATCGCAATGGGTAAAGGTTCGGACATAGCAATGGACGTTGCGAAAATGACATTGATAACGTCTGATTTGCAATCTATTCCAAAAGCGTTGGAACTATCAAAAAGAACCGTATTGGGCATACGTCAGAATCTATTTTGGGCATTCATTTATAATCTCATTGGTATTCCAATTGCAGCAGGCGTTTTGTATCCCGTAAATGGATTCTTATTGGACCCAATGATAGCAGGAATGGCAATGGCATTCAGTAGCGTTTCTGTAGTCGCGAATAGCCTAAGATTGAAACGAGTAAAACTTTAAGATTAATAATAAATTCAATTACAATGAAAACTTTAAAATTTAAAACAAATATCAATTGTGGTGGTTGCGTCTCTAAAGTAACCCCCTTTTTAAACAAGCAAGAAGGTATTGAAAGTTGGGAAGTGGATACCTCTAATCCTGATAAAATTTTAACCATTGAAAGCGATGGCGCTACCGAAGAAGATGTAAAGGCTACATTGCAAAAAGTAGGCTTTAAAGCGGAACCAGTAGATTAATACCTCGGTATAATATGGTTTATATTTTAATTTTGGTTGTGATTCTTCTGTTTGCTATTCATTTTTATCGAAAAGCGAAGCGGCATAGCGTGAAGCCATTTCCAGAGCATTGGCACAAATTATTAATGGAGAATGTTCTTTATTATGAAAATCTTTCTAAAGGCAGGCAACTTGTTTTTCAACAAAAAATGATGCAATTCTTAAGTGAGGTGTATATTGATGGTGTGCAGTTTGAATTGGAAGAATTGGACAAAATTTTAGTTGCGGCAAGTGCAGTTATTCCTGTTTTTGGCTTTAAAGAATGGCATTACACTAATTTAAGTGGCATTCTATTGTATCCAGATAATTTTAATGAAGATATGCAATTTAGCAGTAAGGATAACTCACGCAATATTGGTGGTATCGTTGGGAATGGACGTTTTGAGAAGCAAATGATTTTATCTAAAAAAGCATTGTACCACGGTTTTAAAAATACAACCGATAAAAGTAATACGGGCATACACGAGTTTGTGCACCTTATTGATAAGCTAGATGATAGTACGGATGGCGTTCCAGAACGATTATTAGAACATCAATATGCAATACCTTGGCTGAATTTAATCCATAAGGAGATGGAAGCGATAAATGATAATCATTCTGATATCCGAAAATACGGAGGTACAAATCAGGCTGAATTTTTTGCAGTAGCTTCAGAATATTTTTTTGAGCGACCCGATTTACTTAAGAGTAAACATCCTGAGCTTTATGAGATGTTGGTGAAATGCTTCAATCAGAATTTGAGTTCTAGTGCTTCAATTAATAAAATAATGTGATATTATTTTTTGCAACCCAGTTGCATAAAAATTCAGCTATATTTGCAATGTGAAATTCTTGGTAGTTATATTATCCTTTTACTTTTTGGCACTTAATGTTGTGCCTTGTAGCGATGCAGAAAAGATTAATGACGATTCCCAAGTTGTTACGGTAACCGATTTTGAAGGTGACCACGACCAAGACTGCGAATTATGTTCGCCTTTCTGCCAATGTCATTGTTGCCACGTTCACACCATAAATTTCGGGCTTGCTGTATTCGAGCCATTACAACCTGCAATTCTACACGAATTTTTCGCCAATTTTGATAACCTCGGCAAAGATATCCCACATTCCATTTTACTGCCAACGGTTATAATTCAGTTTCCTAGAAGAGGTTTTTTTGATTTTTAATAAACATACTCAAGGATTGTCAAAATTACTTTGCACAACCTGTGCATCGATTAATTTGTATCTTTGTCAAACTTTATGAAAATATTCTTTTCCATATCAATGTCAATTTTATTCTTTTTTCAGGGAATTAGCATTGATATGGACTTTTGTGGACCAATTAAAGAAATTTCAAGCATTATTACCCATTATCAAGACCATAAAGTTTATGGAGACTCTTTCCTTGAATATGTAGTTGAAGATTACATTGACAATGATGCAAAAAATGAAGGGCATCATAATAACCCAGATAAGGAGAATACACCAGTCCATTCCCATCATCAATGTTGTCACCCTTTAGTATTAATTATTGCGAACAACAATTCGGCTTTAACCAATCGACTAAAGTTTGAAGAGAAAAAACAGTTTAACTTACATAAAGTAAACTTCACTTCCAGATATCTGGAATCGCTTTTCCAACCCCCTAAAGTATAATTCAGTTTTTTTAGGATAGTTATATCCTACCGTGATGCTTTTCAAAGTAAGTATCGCATCATAAACGCATTGCATCTCTTTGCATTGCGATGTTTAAACTGAATTAATACTTTTTCTATGATTAACAAAATCATTTCATTTTCCATTAATAACAAGTTTATTATTGGGCTCTTTATAGTGGCACTTGTAGGTACGGGCATTTGGTCTATGGCCACTATAAATCTGGGTTCTGTACCCGATATTACCAACAACCAAGTACAGGTTATTACAGTTGCCCCAAATTTAGGTACTGAAGATATTGAGCAGTTTGTAACCTATCCGGTAGAATTGGCAATGGCAAATCTTCCTGATGTTATCGAACTGCGTTCGGTGTCTCGTTTTGGGTTGTCTGTAGTTACCATTGTTTTTAAGGACGAGGCAGGCACTTATCTTCCCCGGCAATTGGTGCAAGAGAAATTAACCGAAGTTGCTGGAGAAATTCCTGAAGGCTTTGGTACGCCATTTATGGCACCAATAACTACAGGTCTGGGCGAAATTTACCAATACACCCTAAAACTAAAAGAGGGCTACGAAGATAAATACGATGCAATGGAGCTTCGTACTATTCAAGATTGGATTGTAAAACGCCAAATGGCATTAGTTCCAGGAGTGGTCGAGGTCAATGCTTTTGGAGGGTATGTGAAACAATATGAAGTGGCCATAAATCCTGATAAATTAAAAAGTTTTGGCATTACAATGAATCAGGTTTTTGAAGCCCTGAAAGTGAACAATGCCAATACAGGTGGTGCTTATATCGAGAAAAACCACCAAGCAAATTTCATTCGCGGAGAAGGTTTGGCGCGTAGCATTGAAGATTTGGAAAACACCGTTGTAACCACACAAAACGGAAGCCCTGTTTTAGTGCGGGATGTCGCTGAAAAAGTGGGCTATGGGAATCAGGTGCGATATGGTGCGTTTACCCAAGATGGCCACGAATCTGTTGGTGGACAAATACTGATGCTGAAAGGCGAAAGTCCAAGTAACGTTATAGAAAATGTTGAAAAGCGCATTGTAGAAATCCAAAAATCCTTACCGGAAGGCGTTTATATTGATGCTTTTTTAAGTCGAAGTGAACTTATTGAGGCAACCACAAGTACCGTTAAAACAAATCTAATAGAAGGTGCCCTTATTGTCATATTTGTTTTGGTCTTGCTTTTAGGAAGCTTCCGTGGTGGCTTGATAGCAGCGTCGATAATCCCTTTATGCCTATTATTTGCATTTATTTTGATGAAACAATTTGGCATTTGGGCAAATTTAATGTCCTTGGGTGCGATCGATTTTGGGATTATTGTAGATGGTGCGGTGATTATCGTGGAAGGAGCGGTTTTCCACATTCATCAACGGATGAAAAAATCCACAACCGCCATTAACCAAGCTGAAATGGATGAAATCGCCTATGACTCTTCAAGTAAAATGATGAATTCTGCCTTCTTCGGTCAACTAATTGTTCTTATAGTTTTTACACCTATTCTGTTTTTGACCGGTGTGGAAGGGAAAATGTTTCGACCAATGGCATTTACATTTGGTTTTGCCGTTTTAGGGGCAATTATTCTTTGCCTTACCTACGTACCAATGATGTCATCATTATTTTTAAAACCTGCTAAAAATCAAAATAGTTGGTTTGCCAAATTTGAAAACAAGATTGATAGGTTCAGTGATAAAATTATGGGGGTTCTGAATCGTATCTATCTGCCAATATTAAATTTTGCACTTCGCTTTAGGGCTGGTGTGGTTATAGGAGCGGTTTCATTGCTATTAATTGCAGGATTTGTATTTAGCAATATGGGAGCAGAATTTGTCCCGAAATTTGATGAAGGCGATATTGCCTTTCAAGCCTTGATAAAACCAGGGAGCAGTCTTACAGAATCTATTGAGGCTTCAAAAAAACTTCAGAATTTAATCAATGAATTTCCAGAAGTAAAAACGGTAGTTTCAAGGATTGGTGTGGCCGAAATACCAACAGACCCAATGCCTATGGATATTGCGGATAGTTATATTATTCTTGAAAAGGACAAGAGTAAATGGACATCCGCAGATAGTAAAGAAGAACTCATAGAAAAAATACAAGAAAAAATTTCAGTAGTGCCTGGTGTAAACTTTGTGTTTACACAACCTGTTGAACTTCGATTTAATGAATTGCTGACTGGCGTTCGTGAGGACGTAGCCATCAAATTATATGGAGAAGATTTAAACGTGTTGGCAGATAAGGTTCAGGAAATTGCTGCGGTCATACGGAAAGTTCCGGGTGCTGCAGACCTTAACGTAGAGGCTACAAGTGGTTTGCCCCAAATGACCGTGGTGTATAACCGCGCAAAAATGGCTCAATACGGAGTAACCGTTGACAAGCTGAATGATTATGTGAGTGCATCGTTTTCAGGAGAAGCCGCAGGTGTGATTTTTGAGGGCGAAAAACGCTTTGATGTGGTCATTCGTTTGGCGGAAGACTTTAGGCAAGACATCAACAGCCTTAAGAATTTGTATATCGATTTGCCAAACGGAGCGCAAGTGCCTTTAAAGGAAGTCGCGGACATCAGTTACAAACCAGGACCAATGCAGATTTCAAGGGACAATACCTCGCGGCGTATTTCGGTTGGTGTCAATGTTCGTGGGCGAGATGTAAAATCGATGGTTGAGGAGATTCAGCAAAAACTGGAAACGGAAGTGAAACTGCCACCGGGATATTATGTTACTTACGGAGGGTCATTTGAAAACCTGCAACGTGCGTCAGACCGATTGATGATCGTAGTCCCAATCGTTTTAATAACAATATTTGTTCTGCTTTACTTTGCTTTGAATTCATTTTCACAAGCCTTGATGATCTATATGGCGGTACCTTTGGCAGCCATAGGTGGCGTTTTCGTTTTGTGGATTCGTGGAATGCCTTTCAGTATTTCGGCGGGAGTCGGGTTTATCGTACTCTTCGGAGTTGCCGTATTAAACGGCTTGATTCTTATAAACAAATTCAATGAACTAAAAGACAGTGGAATGACAGATATAAAAAAACGTATATACGAAGCTACGCACGAACGTTTACGTCCAATTTTATTGACAGCCATTACAACAATTATGGGCTTTATCCCAATGGCGGTTTCCACCTCTGGTGGTGCCGAAGTACAACGACCATTGGCAACAGTAGTGATTGGAGGAATGCTTACGGCAACCTTTCTGACCTTGGTGGTTATTCCTATTCTTTATTACTGGCTCGAATCGAGAAAAGAACGAAACAATAACGATGGAGCTATAAGCTATGTCAACAAATCAACTAACATTGTAACCGTATTATTGATGGTTGGCGGTTTGATGGCTTCTGGAACTGCTTTTGCCCAAGACACCAATGCAGATGGAACAATTCCAAAAACCTTGACCGTGGATGAGGCCATCGCTTTGGCAAAACAGAATTATCCTTCTCTTAAAGAAAGTCAAGCCTTTATAGAACGTGAACAGGCTATGAAAGGCACAAGTTTCGACTTGGGCAGTACGCAAGTTTTTACGGGAAAGGAAGAATATGGCAATAATCTTCCCGGAGTACAGACTACCATTGGTGTGCAACAGGGCAACATTGATTTGCTTTCAGGATTTTCAAAATCGAAGTTTTACAAAGAGCGTATTGCCTTGGGAGAAAAGTTTTATGTGGCCAATGAACAACAGTTGGTGCGCAATGTGATGCAAGCCTATGACCAAATTAATTATTACAAGGCACAGTTGCGTTTTGCAGAACAGCTGGATAGTGTTTATATTAATTTTAGGGAGGCTGCTGAATTGCGTTATGAAACAGGGGAAACCGGGAAATTGGAATTTATTGCAGCATCTTCGGAATATCAGCAAATACAAGTATTAAAACAACAAGCCTATGATGATATTGAAATTGCCAAACGTGCTTTAAAACAGTATTTGGGAACGGATGAAAGCATTGAAACGGTGAACGATTTTTACGAGCCATTGGATTTTATGGCAAATTTGGATTCTACCTCGGTAGCAAACAACCCAATATTGCAATATGCGTTGCAGAACGCCGAAGTAAGTAAAGCAAATGTGGGCGTTGAAAAATCCCAATTCCTACCGAAATTTAATTTATCGTTCGGACGGCAAGTTGTGGATGATGTTTCAGGCTTTAATACCTATCAGGCAGGTATCAGTATTCCGTTGTGGTTTTTTCCGCAGAAATCAAGGGTAAAGGCAGCCAAGGCAGATGCAATGGTCGCAGAAAATCAATATTTGGAGCAAAAGGCAACCACCGAAAGTAGGGTGTCGCAATTGTTCAAATCCCTTGAAAAAACGCGGAAAATATTGCAGTATTATGAAGAAGGCGCATTGCTTTTGGCGGAAGAACAAATAACCACCGCAGAATTGGCATCCAAGGAAGGCGAAATAGATTATGTCAACTATATAACCATCCTTAACAGTGCCATCAGGATAAAGCAAACACATTTGGAATACATCAATCAATACAACCAACAATCTATTGAGGTACAATATCAGTTGGGTAATCTATAATATAATAAAGAAGAAAAATGAAGAATATACTATTAGTAAGTACCGTATTATTTACACTTATGTTTATGAGTTGTAACGATGGCCAAAAATCTGAACTTGGGCATAACGAAGCTGAAGGCGTATCAAAAACCGAAGCAGGTGGCGAAGATGCACACGGCGAAGAAGGTCACGACGAAGAAGAAGGAGGCCATAGTGAGGAAGAAGGCGTTGTAGAACTTACAAAGCAACAGGCTGAAACCATCGGTTTGGAAATGAAACCTCTGGAGGAACGGAATTTAGGGAACAACATTAAGGTAACGGGTACGCTGGAACTTTACCCACAGGACAAGGCGAACATCAGTCCGTTTGTTGGTGGAAATGTGAGTTCCATAAAAGTTGTACCTGGAGATAACGTAAGCAAAGGACAGGTGCTTGCGTATATTGAGCATCCAGATATCATTGCAATTCAACAGGATTATCAGGAAAAAAATGATGAACTGGTCTTTTTGAAACAGGATTTTGAGCGTAAGCAGACTCTTTATGATAAAGGTGTTTCTTCTGGCAAGGAATTTCAGATGGCGCAGTCAAAATTTCGTTCCACAACATCCAGCGTCAATGGTTTGCGTTCCCAATTGAGACTGTTGGGCATCAACCCGGACAAGGTGGCTGAAGGCCAAATATATTCCGCAGTTCCCATTATCACGCCCATAAGTGGCTATGTGGATGAAGTAATGATTAGTCTGGGCGATTATGTGGCACAACAATCCAAAATGTTCTCAATAAGCGATAATTCAAAGATTTATGTCAACTTCAAAGTATATGAGAAGGACATAAAGCAAATCAAGAAAGGGCAACAGATATATTTTTCAACGGCTTCTCGTCCGGACGAACTGCTTAAGGCAACCGTTAGGTCTGTTGGCAAAACCTTCAATACTGACCCAAAAGCATTGGAAGTTTTGGCAGATATTGAGAACAAGGATAAAAACCTGTTGCCGGGTATGTACGTGGAAGGACGCATAGTGCAGGGCGAGAAAAAAGGTTTTGCAGTACCGGAAGCTGCCATTATAAAAGAAGGCGAGCAATCCTTTATTTTTATTTTGGATGAAGATGAAGCAATGGAAGCGAACAAAATGAAATTTAAAATGGTACCCGTAACGGTTGGACTAACTGATTTGGGCTTTGTTGAAGTCAATCTTCCTGCCGAAGTTTCAACGGATGCCAAAGTGGTCATCAAAGGAGCTTATAACCTGTCTTCTGAAATGGTTAAAGGCGAACTGGAACACGACCATTAATTCAAGAAAAACCAAAGGTTTTGATTCCGAGTTTGTTTATCGTCTTAATTAGTTTGTTAAAAATTAGAAAACAGGCTCGGTTCAAAATCGATTAAAAATTTAAAAAATTCATAATATGAAGGAAATAAAAGCATTTATAAAACCGAACCGAATCCAAAGAGTCATTGAAGCACTATCTGATAATGGGTTCAAAAGTATGACCCTTTCACAAGCTGAAGGCACTGGTGCATTCAAATCAAAAGGTGCAAGACCGTCGCTGGATTTTCACGTTACAGACAGTCCAGTGGTTAAGCTGGAACTGGTCTGCCAAAATGAGGAAGCCCAAGCAGCCATTGAAACAATTTTAAAAAATGGTAAAACTGAAGAACCAGGAGATGGTATCATATACATAGCCAATATAGAGAATGCCTTTCAGATTAAAACGGGAGATTCCTTAAAACGGTACGACCTATAAAACATTTTAGTGCAAATGGAAAAAATAGTCCAACTTCTGGAAAGCAAAGGAATACGACCTACGGCAATGCGCCTAATGACCTACAAACGTTTGGCAGAATTAGAGGTGGCCATCAGTCTTGGCGATTTGGAAAAGGATTTTAAGGTCAGTGAAAGAAGCACCCTATTTAGGACTATGAAAGCGTTTGAGGAAAAAGGTATTGTACATCAAATTGAGGATGGGACAGGTGTTATAAAATACGCCCTTTGCGAAGAAAATTGTGAGTGCGAGGTTGGCAACGACCTTCATTTACACTTTCATTGCAACAATTGTAATGAAACTGTCTGTTTAACAGAGCATAAAATCCCTCATATCAACTTACCTGATGGCTACATTACCGAGGACATTAACTTGGTGGTAAAGGGTATTTGCGAAAAATGCAGCGACAATCTGGATTAAACGTTTGGTTTTTAAATTCAATTATCATTTATAAATAGTGAGCAATGATAACAATCTATAAAAAAGAGGCTACTGTATATATGGTGGCAGAGAATAAGCTGGATGCCAAGGATTATGAAAACTTGATACCGGTCTTAATAGAACATATAACTGCATATCAGGAAGTTTCTTGGTACATCGAAATGCATAATTTTGAAGGCTGGACGGCAAACGCATATTGGAAGGGCATTGAGTTAAATCTTCCGAATGAAACGCATTTAAAGCGTGTTGCTTTAGTGGGTAGCGTTAAATGGCAGGAGCAATTTACCGAGGCATTGCTTCCTTTTTCAGAAGCTCATATAAAATTTTATAAGCCAGAAGAAAAAGACGATGCCAAAGAATGGATAAAAAAAAATAGTAAAAAATGAAAAAAATACAACTAAAAATTCCAGTTATCCTTCCGCAAGTTCCAAACGAAAAAGATACTTGTGTTGAGCGGCTTATAAAAGAATTACAGGCTAAAGAGGGCATCGAAAAAGTACACGTTGCCGATACAAAGGAAGATGACACACCACAGCTCTGTTTTCATTATGACCCCGATATCATTTCTATAGACCGCATTCAATCTCTCGCAGAACAGACGGGTGCCGAGATTACCGAAAAATACGGGCATTTGCTCATAGAGGTTAAAGGAATCAGACATACAAGACAGGCACGTTCCATAGAGAAAAGTCTTTTGGCAATCAATGGGGTTTTGGAGGCTTCCGTTTCGGCCTCTGGAATGGTGCGCCTTGAGTTTGATAAAAAGCAAACAAATTTTGATGAAATAAGTAAACAGATTGAAAAGGAAGACCTTCAGGTTCAGCGGAGTTCTTCAAACGAAAATAATTACACCGAAGCATCCAAAAAAAAACAGGAACGTTCAAAGAAGGAAGATACTAAAGAGCAAACTTCCACAGAGGGCCACGAGCACAAGGAGGGCGAGACCCACGAGGAAGGAGAAGAGCACGCCCATGGTGGGGTTTTCGGTAAAAATACGGAGCTTATTTTTTCCATTATCTGTGGGGCACTTCTCGGGATAGGTTTCGGGCTTTCTTATGTGGAATCCATCCCAGATTGGGTCAGTCTTACTTTGTACATTGGCGCGTACTTTTTCGGTGGTTTCTTTACGGCCAAGGAAGCGGTTCAAACTGTGGCCAAGGGTGGTTTTGAAATTGATTTTTTAATGCTGGTCGCTGCCATTGGTGCCGCCATTCTGGGAGAATGGGCAGAAGGTGCACTGTTGTTGTTTTTATTTAGCCTTGGGCACGCCTTGGAACATTACGCAATGAACAAAGCAAGAAAAAGCATTGCTGCGCTTGCAGACCTTGCACCAAAAACAGCATTGCTTAAAAAAGATGGCAAGACCGAAGAAGTTGGAATTGAGCAATTGAGTATTGGCGATATTATAGTGGTCAAGCCCAATAGTAAAATATCCGCAGATGGCGTCGTGGTCAACGGAAAAAGCAGTGTAAACCAGGCCCCTATTACTGGGGAAAGTGTACCCGTGGATAAACTTCCCGTGGAAGATACAGGCAGGGACTATTCGGCAGACGATGATATTAAGGATGAAAATCGGGTATTTGCCGGAACTATCAACGGTAATAACACGCTGGAAATAAAGGTAATCAAAGAAGCCAAAGACTCTACCCTGTCCCGACTGGTCAAATTGGTCAACGAGGCACAGACCCAGAAGTCCCCCACGCAACTGCTGACCGATAAGTTCGAAAAATACTTTGTGCCATCCGTACTGATACTGGTTGGTATCCTACTCTTTGCCTTTCTGGTCATTGACGAACCGTTTAGTGCCAGCTTTTATCGTGCAATGGCGGTATTGGTAGCTGCAAGTCCCTGTGCACTGGCCATTTCAACACCAAGTGCCGTATTGAGCGGTGTGGCAAGGGCAGCACGTGGCGGCGTGCTCATCAAAGGTGGGCGACCACTTGAGGATTTAGGGGTCATAACCGCTTTGGCTTTTGATAAAACAGGCACGCTTACCGAAGGCAAGCCCAAACTTACCGAAGTAGTACCATTGGGGGATATTGAAGAAAATGAACTGTTAAAGATAGCCGTTGCCGTTGAAAACTTGAGCGACCACCCTTTGGCCAAAGCCGTCGTAAGGGATGGGAAAGAGCGTCTGAAAGGTACTGATATTATCGATGCGTCAGATTTGGAAGCAGTTCTCGGAAAAGGTATCAAAGCTTCTTTGGGCAAGGATAAAATCTATATTGGAAACCTTGACTTGTACGAAGACCTCGATGAAGCAAAACCATCCGAAGATATATCGAATAAAGTAAAAGAACTTGAAGGTGGTGGAAATACTACGATGCTCATAAGAAGGAACAAAGAATATATAGGTATCATCGCCCTGATGGACACCCCACGGGAAGCGGCCAAGGAAACACTGAAAAAATTAAAGGAAATCGGTATCAAGCGGATGATAATGCTAACCGGGGATAATCAAAAGGTTGCCGATGCCGTTGCTAAAGAAATTGGGTTGACCGATGCCTGGGGAAGCCTGTTGCCAGAGGAAAAGGTAGATGCCATTAAAAAATTAAAAGAACAGGAATCCAAAGTCGCAATGGTAGGCGACGGTGTGAACGATGCCCCTGCAATGGCAAACAGCACAGTAGGTATCGCAATGGGTGCAGCGGGCAGTGATGTGGCCTTGGAAACTGCAGACATTGCCCTAATGGCCGATAAATTGGAAACCCTGCCCTTTGCCATAGGCTTGAGCAGGAAGGCAAAGGCAATTATCAAGCAAAACCTTTGGGTAAGCCTCGGTATTGTGGCATTGCTTATCCCATCGACCATTATGGGTTGGGCCAATATCGGTATTGCAGTGGTCATCCACGAAGGCTCAACATTACTTGTGGTTTTTAATGCGTTAAGGCTTTTGGCTTATAAGAAATAGCATCAAATATATGTTTTGAAAAAAGGGTTTGCTTTTGAATTAATATTGCAATGACTAAAACGGAAAAGATACTATTAAATCACGGTATTCGACCTACTCAAATGAGGTTGAAGATATACAAGTTCCTGAAAAGGAAGCAAAGTGCCGTGTCCTTTTCCGATTTGAAAAAGGCTTTTGTTCAAAAGAGCGAAACCAATAAAACAGCAAACAGAACGACATTTTATCGAAATCTCAAGATTTTCGAGGATAAAGGGCTGATTCATCAGATTAATGATGGGGTCGGAGTGGCAAAATATGCTATTTCTGATGAAAACGCCAAAGATAAATACGGTATAGATTTACATCTGCATTTTCATTGTACCGATTGCAGAAGAACAATCTGTTTACCGAATAAGATATCGAAAGAAAGCTTGCCAGACGATTATGAAGTGAGAAATGTGAACCTGATATTAAAGGGAATATGTGAAAAATGCAGGCAAAAATATTAGATGGAAGTTTCAGAATTCTGAACCCTTGGGTCCAATGGTCAGGTTCAGGTTTCTTCCACCTTCTCTAACTTAAAAAATATTATGGCAGAATTAAAAAAATCATTGGGAACAATTCGTCTTACCTTTTATGGAGTAGGCACTATTGTGGGTGCAGGAATATATACTGTCATAGGCGCAGCAGCTGGACAAGCAGGTACCGACCTTTGGTTGAGTTTTGTTTTCGCTGCAATTGCTGCCAGCGTTTCGGCATTGTCTTATGCAGAGTTATCCTCTACCTATCCCAATGCAGGTGCCGAATTCATTTTTGTACGCAAAGCGTTTCCGAAAATTGACATTCCTTCCTTTCTCACTGGCTGGACAATTGCCTTTCACAGTTCTGCCACGATAGCCGCTGTATTGCTGGCCTTTTCAGGTTATTTCAACACTTTTTTTAGTGTGCCTTCCCTATTGATAAGTTATGGCGTATTGATAATTCTTTCATTGATAAGCATTACGGGAATCAAGAAATCATCTCCTGCCAATATTATAATGGTTAGCATACAACTTTTGGGATTGTTCATTCTTATTGTGGTCGGGCTTGCAGAAACTGGCCCGCCAAAGGCTGAATTTTTTAAAGTTGAATCCTTTTCCGGTACTTTGGCGGCTACCGCAACCTTGTTTTTTGTCTATACAGGTTTTGAGCATATGGCTGCATTGGGTTCTGAAGTAAAAAACTCTGGCAAGACCATTCCTCGTGCCTTTCTACTGACAATGGTTTTTACAACCGTTATCTATCTGCTCATAGCTTTTACGGTACTTAACATTGCCGACCCGTCAGAACTGGCAAAAGTAGATTCGCCACTTTCACTTGCGGCATCAAATCTCAACAGTTGGTTGCCCGTGACATTGGCGGTCGCAGCACTTTTTGCTACTGCCAATGCGGCCTTTAGCGGTATTATCTCTATCAGCAGGCTGCTGTTTGGAATGGCAAGCGTGGGCGAACTTCCGAAATTTATGACCAAAACCAATGCACATAAAGTGCCGTGGGTTACTACCATTGTGGTTATGGCGGCAGTTGCGGGTTTTATGCTATTGGGCGATATTAAAATCGTAGCGGGAATGTCGTCATTGGGTGCGTTGCTCGTCTTTGTCGCCGTGAACATTGCCCTTATCGTATTGCGTTTCAGAGCACCAGATAAAGACAGGCCCTTTAAAGTTCCTTTATCTGTTGGGAAAGTTCCGATACTGCCAATTTTGGCGATAATCATAAGCCTCTCTTTGGTCATACAATTTGATTGGAAAGTTTATGCCGCGTTTGTGGGAGCGATTGTAGTAGGTATCTTGCTGGATTATTTTTTGGATAAAAGAGAAAAAAAAGATATAGACCCCGAAAAGGAAAAGGAATTGTTTAACCACTAATATATTTTTTATGGACTGGACATTTGAAGAATTTAGAGCAGAGCTTGACACCCTTAATCCATCGGTAAGAAAAAAGGCAATTGAAATTGCGAAAGAATTAATCGAAAAGGAAGACTTTTCAAAAGAAAAGGCCATCAAAAAAGCAATTGTAATGGCTGAAGAATGGTTTTACGATTTAGAAGGATAATAATTAATTAAAAACTATATAAAATGTTACAGATAATTGAGTTAAAGGAAAAAAATATTGTTGCAACAAAAGCTTCGGGCAAATTGAGAAAAGAAGACATCGAAAAAATCCATCCACTTATCCACGCTATACTGGACAAGGGGATGAAGGTTCGTTGGTATTTTGAGATGGACAATTTTACGGGTTGGGACTTGCCTAGTTTATGGGAAGACCTCAAAATGGATACGGCCCACGCCAGAGACTATGAAAAAATAGCAATGGTAGGAGATAAAAAATGGCAAGAATGGATAACCCAATTTATGAAGCCTTTTACCAACGCCGAAATTAAGTATTTCAATATAGACCAAAAGGAAGATGCCAAAAGTTGGATTGAGAGCCAGTAAGCTTACTTCCGTAAAAGACAGACGATGAATAAAAAGAATATTCTTATTACCATACTAATTGGGTTTGCCATAGGTGTTTTTATCCTTCAACCTCTTGGGATAACAATTTTCACGTTTAGCAGCCAGAATTATGAAATTAATTGGTGGCAATATTTAATAAATAATTTCATTGAAATATTGAATATCAATGGGAGTCAAATTTTTGAGAATATTCTGTTTGGATTATTAGGTGCCAGTGTTGCACTGATTTATTTTGTAGGGATGAAAAGTAAATAGCTAAAGAAATGTTTATGCAAAGAAACCCAAATGCTATATCGAAAAAAGGATTGAAAACTACGCTTGTAGGTATAATAATCAGCGCATTTTTGGCTATAATAAAAGGTCTTGGAGGTGTTTTTGGCCATTCTTATGCATTGATTGCCGATGCCATTGAATCTGCTTCAGATGTATTAACTTCTGCAATGCTTTGGGCAGGTTTAAAATGGTCTTCTAAACCACCAGACGAAAACCATCCTTACGGTCACGGAAAGATTGAGGCACTGGTAGCGATAGGTATTGCGATAGCTTTGACGATTGCAGGAGGGATTATAGTGAGAGATAGCGTCATACACATTCTTGAGCCACATAAAAGTCCTGCACCCTATACATTGATTATTTTGGTTGTAGTGGTTGCTACGAAGGAACTCTTATACCGATACGTTCTCAAAACAGGAGATGAAATAAATAGTTCCGCAGTAAAGGCAGATGCCTTTCATCACAGGAGCGATGCCATAACTTCAATCGCTGCTTTTATTGGTATATCCATTGCTCTAATTGGTGGAAAAGGTTTTGAGATTGCGGATGATTTTGCAGCCCTTATTGCTGCTGTATTTATTTTTTATAATGCGTATAAAATTGGAAGGTCTTCCATAGGCGAATTATTGGACGAAGCCATAGAGCCAGAACTTTGCGAAAAAGTTACTGCGGTGGCTGAAGCATTTCCAGATGTTGTAAGAATAGAACGTTGCTATTCTCGAAAAATGGGGACAGCATTTCATATTGATATGCATATGTGGGTAGATGGCAATAAGACAGTAACGGAAGGTCACGCCATTGCTCACGAGGTTAAAAATAACTTATTTAAAAACTTTTCACAATTGATTGATGTCCATATCCACATAGAACCTGCCGAAGATAAATAATAGCACTTCCATTGTATTTTACGCCATATTTGAATTAAAGATTAGTAAAGAATGAAAAAAAAGAAACTGAATTTAAGAGATTTGAATAAAACTTCATCAGATACTCACAAGCGCAATGATGGCCACAACCATAGCAGTCCAGAAAGCATAGGGAAATTTAAAATTTATGTACCAGCAATTTTCAGCTTTGTAATGCTGATTATTGGTATTGCGATGGATTATTTTGACGTAGCATTTTTTAAAGATTGGATACGTATCGTCTGGTATGCAGTCGCATACCTTCCAGTAGGTTTTCCTGTAATAAAGGAAGGTTGGAAAAGCATCAAAAATGGCGATTTTTTTACCGAGTTTTTATTGATGTCCATCGCAACCATAGGAGCATTCGCCATTGGAGAATATCCCGAAGGTGTGGCAGTAATGCTATTTTATGCTGTGGGCGAATTGTTCCAGAACGCAGCTGTCAATAGAGCAAAAAGAAATATTAAAGCCTTACTCGATGTACGACCAAATGAAGCCTTGGTGTATCGCAATAACGATTATATATCCGTAAATCCAGAAACGGTTGAAATTGGCGAGAAAGTGCAAGTTCGTGTAGGCGAAAAAATTCCGCTCGATGGTGTATTGCTATCGGAAAAAGGCTCGTTCAACACGGCAGCATTAACAGGCGAGAGCAAACCTGATACCATCACAAAAGGCGAAAAAGTATTTGCAGGAAGCATCAATTTGGATGGCGTTATTGAAATTGAAACCACCAAGGAATATAAGGACAGTTCCATTGCTCGAATCCTCGATATGGTTCAGAATGCCACGGCACGTAAATCAAAAACCGAATTGTTCATTCGGAAATTTGCAAGAATCTATACGCCCATTGTGGTGTTCTTGGCGATTGGATTAACATTTTTGCCCTACTTTTTTGTGGATGATTATGTTTTTAGCGATTGGTTATACAGAGCATTGATATTCTTGGTTATTTCCTGTCCCTGTGCCTTGGTTATCTCTATTCCCTTGGGTTATTTCGGTGGATTGGGAGCAGCTTCAAAAAATGGAATTCTCTTTAAGGGCGCATCCTTTTTGGACGAAATGACAAGGATTTCCACAGTGGTAATGGACAAAACCGGAACTGTGACCAAAGGTGTTTTCAAAATCAAGGAAATAAAAGCCATTGGTTGGGAAGAACCCGAATTTATGAAATATCTAATGGCGATGGAAGAACAATCCACCCATCCCATTGCCAAGGCCATAATGGAATATAAAGACGATGGCGAAGATTTTCAGGCAACAGAAGTAACAGAAGTCGCAGGAAAAGGATTAAAGGGAACGGTCAATGGCAAAACTGTTTTAGTTGGGAATAAGCCCTTGATGAATTCAAATAATATTGAAGTTCCATCTGAAACCGACAACATTGTAGAATCCATTGTGATGGTTTCCATTGAAAACAAATTCGCTGGCTATGTCATCATTGCAGACGAATTGAAAGAAGATGCCCACGATGCCATCAAACAAATTCGTGAATCTGGAATTTCCAAAATCATAATGCTTTCCGGCGACAAGGATTCCATTACGCAACAAGTCGCCAAAGAAATGGGTATACATACCGCAAAAGGTGGCTTACTTCCAGAGGATAAATTAGAAGAAGTTGAAAAACTGATGTCTGAAACCGACAACAAAGTGGCGTTTATTGGCGATGGAATCAACGATGCACCTGTCTTGGCAGCAAGTGATGTTGGTATTGCAATGGGGGGCTTAGGTAGTGATGTCGCCATAGAAACCGCTGATGTCATTATTCAAACGGACCAACCGAGCAAAATTGCAAGAGCTATTAAAATTGGTCGTTCCACTCGCAGTATCGTTTGGCAAAACATTGGACTGGCATTTGGCGTGAAAGCTGTGGTTTTAATTTTAGGTGCAGGTGGTCTGGCAACAATGTGGGAAGCGGTTTTTGCAGATGTGGGTGTGGCACTTTTGGCTATTTTCAATGCGGTACGTTTACAGAAAATGACGTGGAAGTGAGCCGCAACCTAATTCTGCTGTAGTATTGACTAAAATCAATTTAATAACTCTTTCAAAAAAATTGAATTCTTAAAAATTCACAACGCTGTCCAAAGCATCATCAGCTTCTTTATGAATAAAATTAGCTTGATAATTAAGAGTTGTCTTTAAATCACTGTGACGGTATAGTTTTTGAAGCATCAATGGATGTATAGAATCACCAGCGATATTACCAAAAGTATGCCTTGCAATGTGCATAGTAACCTTCTTATCTATTTTTGCCTTTTTCGCAATGGATTTTAGGTTGTCATTGAATTTTTTGGTGGCTGTCTTTCTTTTGTTATAGATGTCTTTTGCATCATCAAGATTCGCTTTTTTTAATTCTGGGAAGACAAAATCCGTTGCATATCTCTTATCTTCTCTGTAATAATCCAAAATCTTTAAAACCTTATCGGGAATTTTCAAGGATAGTAACTTTGAGTTTTTGTTCATTCTATAATGCAATCTGTCGTCATATATGTCTGACCACTTTATCCATAGCACATCAGTAACTCGCATTCCTGCAAAATTGAAGCTGAAAAGCCAAACGTTTCTTGTGTGCATTTCGGCTAACGTTAAATTATCAAGAGCCTCTATAGCTCTTACTTCAATAATACTCAACCCAATTTTATTTGTTTCCGGAAATTTAATTTTAATCTTATCACCACCAAAAGGGTACAATTCCCTACTAACAATTTTAAGCTTTATTGCCCTATTGAACAATAAGCGGATAAATACCAGTATATTCATTATTGACGTTTCGGCTAGAGAATGTTCAACTTTTAGATATATCATCAATTTCTTGAGGAAACGCTCGTCGATTTCCTGAAAAGAAAGTTGTTTGGATTTATTGAATTTTAAGATATAACTTACCAAAGCACTATCTGTGGATAGGCGGTTTAATTTTTCAGCAGCTTTCAATTCATCGAGATGCTCTTGGGCAAGTTCAAAAAAGGTAGAAGTATTACCCAATGCGTATAGCTCTTTTTTGATTTGGTTTGCAGAAGCATCTTTGTGTTCTGATTGCAAATCAATAAGTGCTTTATTGGCATCAGAAAGTTCTTGTGACAACAACTTGTTTAAACTGTCCGCGTTTTGATTTGATTTTTTTACTCGAATGTTTTTTTCGTCCCAATCCTCTAAGTCGATATAATGACCGACATATTGATATGTTGAGCGACGATTTTTTGTGATACGAATAGCTAGTGGATATAGACCTTTACTGTTCGGTTTTTTGCGTAGTACTATTTTTGCATTTGATGACATAATTGACCTGTTTTGAGTACGAAAGTCAAATCAGGTACAACATAGGTACAACATTGTATTTTGAGCTCATTTTTTGTTGTACACTTTTGATAAAGGTACGAATTTATTGGGCTTTTTAGGTACAACATAGGTACAACAAATGCTGAAATCAATTGATATTAGATGATATCAAAGAAAATGATGTTTTTTATAATCAATTGAAAATGAATGACTTTGGTGTTGTTTGGGCAAATGTACGCTAGACTTAGGATCTAGTGCCGTGAGGTGTGAGAGTTCGAGTCTCTCCGCCCGTACTGAAAAAACAAAACCTTAATTCGTAAAGAGTTAAGGTTTTTTTTGGGTATTGAAATTTTGTTTTTTTTAGTTGATTGGTAATTAGATTTTTAGCTCATCAAATAACTCGATTAATTTTTTGTCAGAAGGTCTAGGAGCGTAAGAACTTACAATTTTACCAGAAGGGTCGATTAGAATAAAATGAGGAATTCCTTGTACTCCATATTCAGTGATAAATTTTGAGTTCCAGTTATTGTCTGCCATTAATTGAACTCCCGTTAATTGTTTGTCTCTAATCATTTGTTTCCATGCATCATGATCTTTTTCTGCATCAATAGAAATACTCACAAATTCAATATTCTTATCATGATATTTCTTTTCTACTTCTTTTAAAAAAGGAATTTCTGCTTTACATGGTTGGCACCAAGTGGCCCATATGTCAATATATACATATTTTCCTTTTAAGTCAGTTAAGGAGGTTGCTCCACCTGTATTGTTTTCATAGTCTACAAATATTGGAGATATTTTTCCTTTTGTTAATTTTTGAATTTTATTAAACTGTTTTGTTAATTGTTCTTTTAAAGTTTCATCTGTAGAAAGTTCTATGATTCCATTGTACAGTTCTTCTGCATTTGGATTGCTCACAGATACTTGACGAGATAAATTAGTAAGTAAATTATTGCTAATAATTTTACTTTTTGATTCTTTAATTAGTTGTAAAGCTGCGGTTTCAAATGAAATGTTTTCTTTTTCAGATTTTTCTTTAGCTGAAGTGGAAAAGTTATAGCCTACTATACCTTTGTAGGTATTGAATAATTTATAATGCTCTTCATTATTGAGGTCTAAACCTTTTAGAACATTAGGAAAAGATTCAGAAACTTTAAAATCTTTATTTTTTGTAAAATAACCATGAGCAGGTTGGTACTTTATTACATGGTCAATATATTCGTACTTTATATTTGCTTTTTCTTGTTCTACAAAATCAGGAGGTAAGTTTGCTAAAGATTTTTCTAAGGTGTTTTTTTGTTCGTCCATTTTAGCTAAGTAAGCCTCTTCATTTAAAGAATAAAGTTCTGGAGTTGTTCCTGTTTTTTCTTTAATTAAAAATTTTTGAGCTATAAAATTATTGACATCACTACCTTTACCAGTATATATAATACTTTCGTCAAACTCTTTTGCGTCCATATTTAGACGAAGGTCATAACCATCTTTTAAAAACATAGATGAAGATTCTTTTCCGTCACTAAATTTATAATATCCATTGGTGTTAAAAATAGTGTCGGAGAAAGTTCCATTCTCAGAAACTTTAATTTCTCGAACAATTTCATTGGAACTGTTTTTAATTGTTAAACTTTTACTATTAGCGTTTTTAATAGTTCCTGTAAACAATGTGTAGTTAACATGTTTTAATTTGTTACAAGATACAATAAGGGTAATTAAAATACCGAAAAGTAGTTTTTTCATAGTGTAATTTTATTTAAAGTTTTAAACTTTTTTTCGTAATAAAAGTATAAAAAATATTTGATTGTCTCTTCGGTTGGTATTTGATAGTTAATATGTTAGTTTTTTTATGACTAAGTATTGGATGTTAATATTTTAAATATCTTTAGCATAAAAAAGATACTTTTATTTTGATAACTACACTACTTATAATTTTATATATAACTATTATTGCTACAGTTGCTGTTATTATTATTAATACTTCAACACCACCTAAAGCGATAGCTTATTTGTTTTTGCTGATTCTGTTTCCTGTAGGGGGGATTATCATTTATTTAACAATAGGAATAAATCATAGAACTTATAAACTTTACAATAAAAAGCTTGAAGTAGATAAGAGTATTTTCTTTGAGCTTAAAGAAAAACTCAAAAACTATACTGAAACAACCTTGTCAACTTCTAAAAGTCATTTAGGGCATTTTTATAACCTAACTAAGTTTATACACAAAGAAAATGTTTTAACAAATAATAATAAAGTTAGTTTACTTTTAAATGGAGAACGTAAATTTCCTGAAGTTATTGAAGCTTTAAAAGCTGCTAAAAACCATATTCATATTGAGTATTATATTTATCAAAATGATACTATAGGAAATGAAATTGGAGAGGTATTAAAAGAGAAGGCTAAACAAGGAGTTAAAGTGCGTTTTATTTACGACGATTTTGGAAGTAAGGATATTCGAAAATCGTTTGTAAAATCATTGATTGATAGTGGAGTGGAGGCATATCCTTTTTACAAAATTAAATGGTTGTTGTTAGCTAATAGAATTAATTACCGAAATCATAGAAAAATTATTGTTATAGATGGTAAAGTTGGTTTTGTAGGAGGTGTTAATGTTTCTGAAAGATATATCAATCCTAATAAATTTAATTGTTACTGGAGAGATACACATATAAAAATTGAAGGGCTTGCTGTTTTAAACTTACAACGAGTTTTTTTAGCAGATTGGAATTTTTGTGCTGATCAAAACGTTATTGTCGAAGAAGAACTTTTTCCTGTAGGAAACCAAGAAAAAGAAAGTGAGGATAAACAATTGGTACAGGTAATTTCAAGCGGACCTGATTCTGATCACCCAGATATTATGTATGCACTTATTCAAGCAATATTGTTATCAAAAAAAGAAATATTAATTACTACTCCTTACTTTGTGCCTAGAGCTTCTTTTTTAGATGCTCTTAAAATAGCTAGTTTAAGTGGGGTTTCTATAAAGTTATTGGTACCAAGTATTTCAGATTCGAAATTAGTAAACGGAGTATCAAATTCTTTTTATAAAGAAGTTTTAGATATAGGAGTGGAGGTGTATAGATATAAAAAAGGATTTGTACACGCAAAAACTATGGTATTTGATGAGTTAGTTTGTTCTGTAGGGACAGCAAATTTAGATGAACGTAGCTTTGATTTAAACTTTGAAATTAACGCGTTGATTTATGACAAAGATTTTGCGAGTCAGTTGAAAAAAGCTTTCTTGGAAGACTTAAAGGATAGTGAAAAAATAGAATTAAATCAATGGAATAATAGACCTGTTTTAATACGTTTTACAGAAAGAGTAGCTCGATTGTTAGCTCCTATTTTATAGTAAAACTCAATAAAAATAGCAGTAAAACTTCTTATCCTTGAGAAGTTTTACTGCTGTATATCCAACAAAAAGAGCTTTCTTAAATTATTTTATTCTTTAATTATAAACATGGATCTACGATTTAGCTGATGTTCGTCTTCACTACACGTAGTTTGGTTATTACATTTGTTAATAAGTTCCGATTCTCCATATCCTTTTGCAGTGAGCCTTGTTATATCAATTCCTTTTTCAAGAAACCAGTCTAAAGTAGCTTGTGCTCTATTTTCAGATAATCTTGAATTGTATAAATCATTACCTCTAGAGTCAGTATGCGATTCAATATGAATTTTTAAAGTAGGATACTCTTTTAATGCGGCCAGAATTTTAGCTAATTCAATTTCTGCATCAGGACGAATATTAGATTTGTCATAATCAAAATAGATAGGTTGTAACGTTAATCTACAACCTAAATCATTTGGAGGACACGGGTCAGAGAGTTCTAAAGCTAAAGGCATGTTTAACTTAATAGGCATTTTTATAGTTTTAGGATTGTTAGGAGTTTCTATAACCTTTTCTTTTGGATGATACTTTTCTTTCTTTGCTCTCAAAGTATACTGTTCTTGACAGTCTAATAGAAAAGTAAAAGTAGCATCATTACCAACAGTAACTGTTTTTACTTCTTTATTGTTACTGTCAATTAAAGTAACTTCTGCATTTGGAATTAATTCGCCAGTATTTTTATCCATTACAGGTCCTTGAATTGTAATTTCACAACGTTCCCAAATTTGATAAATATCGTCGCTCTTACTTCCTTCTTTACCGTCACGATTAGATGTAAAATATCCTATTCTATCTTCTTTTATAATGAAGCCAAAATCGTCTTTTGGACTGTTTATGGGGGCTCCAAAAGTAGAAACTTCTCCATGAGAGTTTTCTTCTAGTTTTGTTACAAAAATGTCTAAACCTCCCATACCTGAATGCCCATCACTTGAGAAATATAGGTTGTTTTCATCACTTACAAAAGGGAATGTTTCTCTTTCAGCTGTATTAATTTTGTTCCCAAGATTTACAGGACTTGTATAAATATCTTCACCTAAGATTTTTACATACCAAATATCAGACATTCCCAAGCTACCGGGCATGTCAGAAGAAAAGTAGAGTTTATCTTCGTCAGGACTAAGAGTTGGGTGTCCAACAGAATAGTTATCACTATTAAAAGGAAGTTCCTGTATGTTTTCCCAAGAATTTCCATTTCTGGTAGCTTTGTATATTTTGAGTCTAACTACATGGTCTCTATCTCTCTTCTTTTTACCATTTAAGTAGTTGTTTCTAGTAAAATACATTGTATTTCCGTCTTTTGTAAAAACAGCAGTAGACTCATGGTAAGGAGAGTTAACATTTTTGTTAAAAGCTTTTACTTTTCCAAAATTCATGTCTTTATCTAATGATACCTGATATAAATTTAAGAAAGGTTGTTCATTCCATCCTGCAAGCTCATCGGTTTGTTCTTTTGATAAAGATGGATTTTTTCTACTTGAAGCAAAGACAATATTGTCACCATAAAAAGCTGGTCCAAAATCAGAATATTCTGTATTAACAGGAATTTTTTCTATTTCAAAAAGTTTGTCATGTACCCCTTTTTTAAATAAAGTGTCAGCAACATTTTTATAAGAATCTAAAGAAGTAATTTTACCTCCTTTAAATCTATATATTTCCATGAGTTTCTCAGCTTCTTCAGGTTGGTTAATACTTTTTAAACATTGTGCAGCTCTAAAATAATCAATAGTAAGGGCTTCGTTTGGAAACCTGTCTATTAAATTGTAATACCATTTTGCAGCTTTTGAATAATCACTGTTAAAATAGTATGTGTTTCCCAGTTTTCTGTAAATTTCGGCTGATCCGTAGTTTTTTTCAACAACTTTTAAATAGATTTTTCTAGCGTCTATAAAGTCGTAGGTGTTATACTTAGTGTTTGCCTTTTCAACCAGTGCTATTTGAGCAAAAGTAGCAGAGCTTATAAAGGCAAATAAAAAGTAAAAAATTAAATAATGCTTTTTCATGATATTAAAATTTTAGAAGAATCTTGGTGTTAGTATGCGTTCAGGATTATTGAAAATATCAAACGTTAAGAAGAATTCGTATGAACCATTACTGTGATCTTCAATATCGGTAGTTTGAAAGTCATAACCCATTCCTAAGAATAACTGATTAGTTATTTGAAATCCTGCCATGGCGCTAATTGCAGCGTCCCATCGATAAGAGGCTCCAAGGGTAAATTTATTATTGAATAGAAAATTTGCAGATAAATCAGCTTGTAAAGGGGATCCATTAACCCATTTAAACATAGTTGCAGGTTTAAGTTTTAGGTTTTCACTAATATCAAAAACATAACCAGCTATTAAGAAGTAGTGTAAACGCTCTATAGCTATAGCATCTTCATTACTGTTATTAGCACTGTCTGAATTATAATGTTTGGAATTGAAAAAGTTAGGTACTGATAATCCTAGGTAGAGCCTGTTATTATTATAGTAAATACCTGCGCCTATTTGAGGTTGCACTTTTTTATCAATATTTTCTGCAAATTGCCAATCGTTATCATCATATATGTTTAGTTTAGAGTAGTCTACATCAAGTATGCTTAGTCCTCCCTTAACCCCGAAAGATATTCTTGAGCGGCCTGATAAAATTAAGGAGTAGGCATAATCTATTGTAATACCTGTTTCGTTAGAAGGACCTATTTCATCATTAATAATAGAAAGTCCTATTGCGTTTCGTTTTAAGGTACCTAAAGGCATATTAAAAGTAAAAGTCCCTGTATTTGGAGCACCTTCAAATCCAGCCCATTGTGTTCTGTATAGTAAACCTAAACCAAGAGCATTTTTTGAACCAATATAACCTGGGTTTACAACTTGAGTGTTATACATGTATTGTGTGTACTGTGGGTCTTGCTGAGAAAAACACACATTTACACTAATAATTATTAATAGTAATATAGAATAATGTTTCATTAGGTTTAGTGGTTTTTAGTTTCTTTTTAGATATAAATATCCTTTGTTAGTCATAGCTTCTTGGTCAGAGTTCCATCGTGTTAGTATATAGAAATAAGTACCTGTAGGTAGTTTTTGGTCTTTACTAACTGTTGCACGCCCTTCAGAAATTCCTCTAAATAAGTTTCCGTTAATTCCATAAGCATCAGTTTGATAAACTAAAACTCCCCATCTATTAAAAACCTTCAGGTTGTTGTTAGGGTAATTTTCAATACCATTAATACGGAAGAAATCATTGGCTCCGTCATCATCAGGAGAAACAGCATTAAAAATTTCAAAAGCAATTTCTTCAACAGGTAAATCCGTTATTGTAGGGTCGTCAGGATCACCATCATTGTCAATATCAATATCATCTAAATTATTTGGGTCGTCAGAAGTATCAGTTACAGAGCCTCCTGAAGAATCTTCTGCTGTAACCAACGCTTGATTAGTAACGGATTCGTTTGTTAAGTCTTGTTCAGTTATAACATAAATGGCAGTAAAGGTTGTGTTATTTACTTCACCAGGCAATAGTTGAGAGATGGTGCTACCGTTAATTGTAATTCCAGGTAAGTTATCTTGTAAAGTAATATTATATAAAACTGAATCTCCGGTATTGTATATGATAAAACTATATGTTATGGTTTCTCCAACATCAGCATATCCATTTCCATTAGCATCATTAAAAGTGCTTACTTTTTCAAGAGAAATACTATTATTAGGTTGACACAATGTAGTTTGGGTTTGATCATCTTCAAGAATACTGTTGTCGTCAGATAAATCACTTACATTGTTACCACCAACACTTGTACCTGTAGCACTAGCTTGGTTGTTTACAGAACCGTTATCAATGTTAGCTTGAGTAATGGTGTAACTAGCAGAATAATTCCAAGTTTCATTAATATCAAGTTGATTGTCATTGTTAGTGTCACCAGATGCAAGAACAATTGTACCACCTAGCATTGGATCAGTAAGAACAACATTGGTAATAGTGGTATTACCAGTGTTTGTAAGCGTAAAATTGTAAGTTATTGTTTCTCCTACGTCGCTACAACCATCGGTATCTTCATCATTGAAAGTAGCAGTTTTAATAAGAGCAATACCATCTGATTGGCACAATGTAGTTTGTGTTTGATCGTCTTCAAGTATACTATCATTATCAGATAAGTCACTTACATTATTACCACTGATACTTGTACCTGTAGCAGTTGCTTGGTTGTTTACAGAACCATTATCAATATTAGATTGAGTAATGGTGTAACTAGCAGAATAATTCCAAGTTTCATTAATATCAAGTTGATTGTCATTGTCAGTGTCACCAGATGCAAGAGTAATTGTACCACCAAGCATTGGGTCAGTAAGAACGACATTCGTAATAGTGGTATTACCAGTGTTTGTAAGCGTAAAACTGTAAGTTATTGTTTCTCCTGCATCACTACAACCATCAGTATCTTCATCATTGAAAGTAGCAGTTTTAATAAGCGCAATATTATCGGATTGACACAATGTAGTTTGTGTTTGATCGTCTTCAAGAATACTGTTGTCGTCAGATAAGTCACTTACATTATTCCCGCTAATACTTGTACCTGTAACAGTTGCTTGGTTGTTTACAGAACCATTATCAATGTTAGATTGTGTAATAGTATAACTAGCAGAATAATTCCAAGTTTCATTAATGTCAAGTTGATTGTCATTGTCAGTGTCACCAGATACAAGAGCAATTGTACCACCAAGCATTGGGTCAGTAAGAACGACATTCGTAATAGTGGTATTACCAGTGTTTGTAAGCGTAAAATTGTAAGTTATTGTTTCTCCTATGTTACTACAACCATCTGTATTTTCGTCATTAAAAGTAGCAGTTTTAATAAGTGCAATACTATCGGATTGGCATAGAGTGGTTTGTGTTTGGTCGTCTTCAAGTACACTATTGTCATCAGATAAATCTGTAACAATTACACCTAGTGATGATTCTCCTCTAGCTGTAGCTTGATTAGTAATTGACCCAGTATCAATATTTACTTGTGTTAAGGTGTAATCAGCAGTATAAATCCAAATTTCACCTACATCAAGTGTATTGTTGGTGTTTAAATCTCCTGAATCTAGAGCAATAGCTCCGCCTAGTAGAGGGTCATTTACAGTTACATTTACTAAACCGGTATTACCTTGGTTGGTAACTGTCATTGTATATGTTATAGTTTCGCCAACATTACTACATCCATCTAAATTTTCATCGTTAAAAGTAGCTGTCTTAACAATTGCGATGTCCGGTGCTTGACATAAATCAATAGATGTTATGTCATCCTCTAGAACACTATTATCGTCTGATACATCAGTTACTGTACCTCCTGAAACAGTACTTGCTTGTACGGTAGCTTGGTTTTCGACAGATGTATTTGCTATATCAGGTGGGGTAATAATGTAAGATCCTGTGTATATCCATACTTCACCAACATCTAATTCATTATCTGAGTCAGTGTCTCCCGAGCTGTAAGAAACTGATATTAAAGGATCGATTACGACTACTGAATTTAGTGTTGTGTTTCCTGTGTTTATTACAGAAAGAATGAAAGTTATAGTTTCTCCATCATCGCTACAGCCATCACCATTTTCATCATTAATTGTTCCTTGTTTAATCAGTGCTATATCTTCGGTTTGACATAAACTAACTACAGTTGGATCGTCTTCTAGTGTGCTGTTGTCATCAGATAAATCACTCACATTGGTTCCTCCTGTACTCAATCCTGTAACAGTAGCTTGACCAGTAACAGAACCATTGTCAATATCGTCTTGAGTAATAATATAGTCTAGCGAATATATCCATGTTTCGTCAACATCTAGTTCATTATCACCATCAGTATCACCAGAGTCTAATGTTAAAGGAGAAGGAGAAATAGGGTCTGTTAATTCAACGTTTGTAATACTAACATTCCCTGTATTGGTCACGGTATAAGTATATGTAATTGTTTCGCCTGGATTTGCACATCCATCACTGTCTATGTCATTAAAAATACCTTCTTTTAATAAAGCAATACCAGCTTGTTGACAAAAAGTTGAGTTAGTAGCATCTATATATCCACCATAAACTTCAATTGAGTTTACTGCTGCAACTAAAGAGTTTACAGTTAATTGAATTTCATCAAAACTAGTACTAGTATCAAAAGCTATAACATAAAAACTATCTGTGCTAGTTGGAGTAATATTTACTAACCCTAGAGCTTCAAGAGCGAGTAGGTTGTTTGCTGTTTGTTGCTCTTGTTGAACGCCATCAAGATAAGTTGTGATGGTGAGTGTATTTAATAAGTCTGCTTGAAGTAAATCATTTGTATCTCTAATAACAAAACCAGCTTGTGTACCAGCAGGGTAATCAACAAGTACGTCTTGAACTGAAATTGAAGCACTTCCTGCTACACCAGCTACAATGTTTATAAGAGCATAATCAGAATTGTCCTCAGATATAACATTTACGGCATTGTCAACTTCGCAAGCGATACAAGCAACACCGTCGGTTCCTGTATTTTCGTTGTTAATAATAACCGAACTACTAGGATTTGATATTACGTAAGGTTCATCACAATTAATTATTCCTGGGCAGAAAGATTGAAGTACCATTCCGTAAATTCGGGTACTACCTAAATCTAAAGAAAGAGTTTGTGTTATAGAAAGTTGTACTTCGTCAAAAGGTGCTGTGGTTATGAACCCTAATCGTACAGATTCACTTCCTGTTAATAATAAACCAGAATATACAGGAAGTAACTCAGTTGTGCCTGTTTTTGACTCAACAAGTACTCCGTCTAAATATGTGGTAATGGTAATGGCATCAAATAATTGAGTGTTTAAAAGAGTAGTGTTTTCAATATCAAAACCAGCAAAAGTATTAGCGGTATAATCGGTAATTTCATTTTTGTAGGCTATAGATGCTGTGCCTGCTACACCTACTAATAAGTTTATAGAAGCATAATTTGAAGTGTCAGAATCGATAGCATTGTTAATGTTGTTAACGCTTCCCAGTGTTAAAAGACCTCCATTTCCTGTGTGTTCCTCTACAGCTCTTACAGGAAAGTTTGGTTTGGTAAGTTGGGTGGCTGTATTACATGCTAACTCAGGTCCTTCACAAAATCTATTAGTTACAGCAGCATAAATATTAGTTGTTGAAGCAACTCCTGCTAAACTTGAAATAGAGATTTCAACAGCATCATAATTCATAGAAGTATAAAAGCCAACATAAAATTGATCATCTCCTAAAATAGGGCTGTCTAAAGCTAGTAATGAAGTACTTGTATTGGTTTCCTGTTGTACTCCATCAAGGTAAGTTGTTATGGTAATTGCACCTAAAAGGTCAGCTTGAATTACAGAAGTATTTTCTATTAAAAAACCTGCGTAACCACCTGACTCAAGAAATTCATCAGCTGTATTGTCGGTTACTGTTAAAGTATGTGTTACTCCAAGACCAACAAGCGTTGATACAGAAGCAAAGCTAGAAGGGTCGGTATCTATAATATTATTAGCGTCTGAAATTCCACAGCCTACTACACAGAGTCCAGAAGTATTTTCAGCTACTGTTAAGTCTGTAAAATTATCATTTGTTATAGCTACAGGATTTTCTGTATTACAAGGAATAGGATATTGTACACCATCAGTAAAAATAATATATTCTGCTGTAGATTGACATCCGTTAGCATCTGTTACTGTTACGTTGTAGCTTCCTTGAGTTAAACCAGAAATAGAAGAAGATGTTTGGCCTCCAGGATTCCATAGATAGGTGTAGGGAGGTGCTCCTCCAGATACAGATAAAGAAATGCTTCCATCTGAAGCTCCTATAGAGGTTTCTTTTATTGTACTTCCAGATATTTCAATCGAATTGTCTACGTAGCTACCATAAACCTCAATACTATTAATAGTAGCAGCGAGTGAGCTGACTGTAAGCTGAATTTCATCGCATTGAAGTGAAGTAGAAAACCCTACTAAATAAAAACCATTAGTTGTAGATGGAGTTATATTTATTAGACCTAAAGCTTCAAGAGCTAGTAAATTATTTCCAGATTGTGTTTCTTGTATTGAACCATCTAAATACGTTGTTATAGTTAGAGAATTTAATAAATCTAATTGTAAAAGATCATTTGTATCCCTAATAACAAAACCAGCAGAGCTTCCAGAAGGAAAATTACTTAGAACATTTTCAACTGAAATAGAAGCTGTACTTGCAACACCAGCAGTTACATTTATCATAGCAAAGTCAGATTCACTTTCGCTAATAACATTTGTTGCGTTATCTACTTCACAAGCTACACAAGCTACTCCATTTACACCAGTGTTTGTGTTATTAATTATTACAGGTTGAGAAGGATTGTTTAATAACGTAGCTGTGTCACAGTTTAAATCACCCTCACTAAAAGCTTCTAATATGAGACCATAAACTCTAGTGCTTCCTAAATCTAAAGAAAGAGTCTGTTGAATGGATAATTGAACTTCATCAAAAGGTAATGAAGTAACAAAACCTACTTGAGAGCGTTCGGTTCCTGTAAATAACAAACCGCTGTCTACGGATAGTAGTTCAGAGCTTCCTGTTTTAACTTCTTGTTGAACACCATCTAAATAAGTTGTTATGGTAATCCCATCAAGTAGTTCTAGATTTAAAACAGATGCATTTTCAATATCAAAACCTACATAAGTTTGTGCAGGATAATTTGTTAATTCATCTTTTATTGAAATACTACCAGTAGCTATAACTCCTAGGGTAAAATCAATACTAGCGTATGTGTTACTGTTTGAATCAATTGCTGAATTGGTGTTTGTAACAGTACCAACATTTAAAAGACCTCCCATTCCAGTACGTTCATCAACAATACGAGCAGGAAAATCAGGTTTGTTTAGTATAGTAGGAGTATTGGACTCTAAAGTAGGACCAACGCAAAAACTGTTAGTAACAGGATAATAAATATTAGTGCTTGATGCAATACCAGCTAAACTAGTAGCGGAAATTTCAATACTATCATAATCTAAAGTCGTATAAAACCCCACATAAAACTGATCATTATTCAGTAGAGAGCTGTCTAATGTTATTAATGAATTTCCAGAATTTGTTTCTTGTTCGGTACCATTTAGATAAGTTCTTATGGTGATTGAGCCTAGTAAATCTATTTGAGCTACAGAACCGTTTTCTATTAAAAAACCAGCGTAACTTCCAGCTTCAAAATATTCATCGGTTGTTTCATCGGTTACTGTGATTGTATGGGTTACTCCCAATCCTAATAATGTGGATACAGTAGCATAGTTTGTAAGGTCAGAATCTGTTAAATTGTTGAGATTAGAAATTCCACACCCTAACAAACAAAGACCGTCAGTATCTTCATTTACAGTTAAATCAGTAAAGTTAGATGAAATAATAGCAACAGGAGAATCGGTGTTACAGGGCACAGTTATTGGCGGAGAGAAATTAATATTGTCATTTAAATTTCTTTTTTCAGAAAAAGATGTAAGAATCAAGAACAAGAAAAATAATGAAGTGAATTTGAACTGTATGCAAGTTTTTTGCAACGTTAAGTACGTTTGGGTAATTCTTTTCATAATAGTTGATTGGTTAGACATTGTAAAGAACCCGTCAAGTCCTAGATAGTGGTTTACGGACACAGACAGTCATTACATTAGTTTAATAATGTTGAAAATAGCTTCTAAATAGTAAGATGTAATAGCTAATTTTTTAACAAAGCAATAATTCAGAGTTCATTTTACGGGGGTATAATTAGTTACTGAGTATTAGATATAAGTTATAAAACTTCCAAAAAAAAATGGGAGTTTAAAAAGCAACAGCATTGTTGTTGAAGTAGCAGTAGGCCGATTTAAAATTTTCGTGAGAAATAATAGTTAATTACAGCTAACCTTTTTGGTAAGGTAAGAGATAAGTAATCATAATGATAGATCTTAAATTAAAAAAACTTAAAATGTGTTCCAGTAAAACCAAATAAGGAATTACTTAGTTTCCAACAGTCAATAAATATTGACAGTAAATAGTATTTTAACTTTAAGGGTACTTTTTTTTAAAAAAAACATTGATTGATTGTGATAAAATCAATATTTAAATCATTAATTCTTTGTGAATATAATAAAAAAAATTCTAAAACAAAACATATTAATTGATGGAATTTGATTTTTATTGTGTTTTTGTCTGTGTTGATTGGTGCTTTTAGTTAGGGTTGATTTTAGATTATAATTTGAGTTGAGGGGTTAAAGGATAGTTATTTAATATCGTTTGTTAAGAATGTATTAACAATTTTTTAACTTCGTTTAGTTCGGTTTGTTCCGAACTAAACTTATTTTTGCAGTGTAAATTTTTAATGATGATGAATCAAGCAGAAAAGAGAAAATGTGAATTAGTTGAGAAGCTAGGTATTTTTTTGGAAAAAAAAGAACAGTTAGCTCCAGTGGCGGCAAGGATATTTTCACACATTATTTTAACAGGAAAGCAAGGAACAACTTTTGAAGACTTGGTGTCTGGTCTGTGTGCTAGTAAGAGTACGATTTCAACACATCTTAATCACCTACAAGGATTAAAGAAGGTAAGTTATTTTACAAAAACAGGTGACAGGAAAAAATACTTTATCCTAAATAGTGATACTATGCTACAAGGAATAAGCAATATGGTAGAAGAGTGGGAAGGAGAAAAGGAGCTACATATAGAAGTTAAAGAATATAAAGAAGGTATTAATAAAACATTGAAAGAAGAAGATAAGTTTGATCTTGATTTTCATGATAGTTTTATTGAGTTTTTAAATGGAGCTATAGAATCTATTACTAAACTGAAAGAAAAATTATAAACCACAAACACTAATTATTATATACATAAAATGAAATATCAACATATATACGGTATTGCTATTCTTAGCATTGTTGCATTATTTTTTACAAGCTGTGGAAAACAACAACAACAAAACCAACAGAAGCCAACAGCGCTGCCTTTTCCAGTAGTTAAAGTAGCAAAAAAAACAATAACAAATTACCAAAGTTATCCTGTAACTATTGAAGGAGAAGTAAATAGTGAAATAAGACCAAAAGTTTCTGGATACGTAAAGAACGTTTTGGTAAAAGAAGGACAGAAAGTTAAACAAGGGCAACTATTGTTTAAGTTAGAAACCCAATCATTAAGTCAAGATGCTGAGGCAGCAAAAGCAGCTGTAAATACAGCGCAGGTTGAAGTTAATAAATTAAAACCATTAGTAGAAAAGAACATTATTAGTCCAGTTCAATTAGAAACAGCAAAAGCAAGTTTAGCACAAGCTAAAAGTAGTTATAACAGTATTGTAGCTAATATTAATTACGCTAATATAAAAAGTCCTGTGAACGGATTTGTAGGTTCAATTAATTATAGAAAAGGAGCTTTAGTAAGTGCACAAAGTGCAATGCCTCTAACAAAAGTAGCTTCTATAAAAAATGTATATGCATACTTTTCTATGAATGAAAAAGAGTTTTTAAACTTCATTGCTTCAGCAGAGGGTGATACAATGGATGAAAAAATTAAAAAATTACCACCAGTAAAGTTATTGTTAGCTAATGGAAAAGAGTATGAACAAACTGGAATTATTGAAACCATTGCAGGAGATATTAACCAGCAAACAGGAACTATTAGCTTTAGAGCAAAGTTTGATAATAAAGCAGGCTTGTTACGTAACGGAAGTAGTGGTACAATCTTAATACCTAAAGTACATAACGATGCATTAATTATACCTTCAGAATCTACATTTGAACGTCAAGGTAAGGTATATGTTTATACAGTAAATAATGACTCTTTGGCTGAAAAAACTATTGAAGTAGAAGCACAAGTAGGAAAGCTTTATGTGGTAAAGTCAGGATTAACAATAGAACAAACCATTTTAGCTAAAGGCTTAAATAAAGTTCGTTCTGGAGCAAAAATTAAACCAGTTCCAACACCTTTAGACAGTATAGTTAACTCATTCGATACGGTATTTAAATAATAAAGAAAATCATGTTACAAAAATTTATAGAGCGTCCGGTACTCTCTACAGTAATTTCTATTATCATAGTAATATTAGGAGTACTGTCATTAACACAATTACCGGTAACGCAATATCCTGATATAGCACCACCAACGGTGCAGGTTACAGCTTCATATCCAGGAGCTAGTGCCGAAACAATTTTAGAAAGTGTTATTGTTCCTATAGAAGAACAAATAAACGGGGTAGAAGGAATGACTTACATGACTTCTACAGCAAGTAATACAGGTACAGCAAGTATTCAAGTTTTCTTTGAACAAGGTTACGACCCTGATATTGCTGCGGTGAACGTACAGAACAGAGTTGCTAGAGCTAATGCTTTATTACCATCTGAGGTTACAAGAGCAGGAGTTATTACAGCAAAACAACAAAACTCGGCACTTTTGTATGCCGCTATATTTTCAACAAACCCTGAATATGATGATGTTTTTATTCAGAATTATCTGAATATAAATGTGAAACCAGAATTGCAACGTGTTTCTGGAGTAGGGGCTGTAAATGTATTTGGAGCAAAAGATTATTCGATGCGTGTATGGTTAGATCCAGCAAAAATGGCATCATATAAGTTAGAACCTAGAGAAGTAATAGCTGCAATTAATGAACAAAGTTTAGAAGCAGCAGCTGGATCTTTAGGGCAAAACACAGGAGAATCTTTTGAATATGTAATCAAATATAAAGGACGATATAAAACGGCAAAAGAATATGAAAATGTTGTTGTAAAAGCTTTGGGGAATGGACAGTTTTTACGTGTTAAAGACGTAGCAAAAGTAGAGTTAGATGCATTTTCTTATTCATCACTTTCACGTACAAATGGAAATCCAGCACTTAACTTTGGAGTTTTTCAAACACCAGGATCTAATGCACAGGAAATTATTGAGAATATTTATGTAAAGCTGGAAGATTTAAAGAAAGATTTCCCAGAAGGATTAGATTATATCATTAACTACGACACAAACAAATTCTTAACAGCGTCTGTAGACAAAGTAAAAAGTACCTTGATTGAAGCCTTTTTATTAGTATTTATTGTAGTGTTCATTTTCTTGCAAGATTTTAAATCTACCTTAATACCAGCCATAGCAGTTCCAGTATCAATTATTGGTACGTTCTTTTTCTTAAACCTGTTTGGATATTCGATCAACCTGCTAACATTATTCGCTTTAATCTTAGCAATTGGAATTGTGGTAGATGATGCCATTGTGGTAGTAGAAGCAGTACATGCTAAACTGGAAGATGGAGCAGAGAGTGCGAAAAAAGCATCAATTTCTGCCATGAGTGAAATTAGTGGAGCTATTGTGTCTATTACTTTAGTAATGATGGCAGTATTTGTGCCAATTACTTTTATACAAGGACCATCAGGAGTATTTTATGAGCAATTTGGTGTAACATTAATGGTTGCCATCTTAATTTCAGCAGTAAATGCATTAACATTAACACCTGCCTTAAGTGCGTTGTTATTAAAACCGCATAACGACGATCATAAGAAAAAAGGATTGTTACAGCGATTTTATGATGCTTTTAACGCAGGGTTCAACGCGGTAACAAATAAATATACCAAGTCTTTAGGCTTTTTAGTAAAGCATAAATGGGTAACAGCAGGTATTTTAGGGGTAAGTGTTTTAGCTATTGTATGGGCAAGTAATACAATACCTACAGGTTTCGTACCATCAGAAGATAGAGGGGTGGTATTTATGAATGCTGAATTACCAGCAGGTTCCTCATTAGATAGATCATATAAAGTAACAGAAAAGCTATATGAAAGTATTAAAGGAATTGAAGGAATAAAAGGAGCATCATTTATTAGTGGAAGAAACTTTTTCTCTGGAGAAGGAAGTTCGTATGCTATGGGCTTTATTATTTTAGAAGATTGGAGTGAAAGAGAAAGTGATGCGGAATCAGTTCAAAGCATAGTAGGTCAATTGTTTGGTAAAGCAGCGATGATACCAGATGCGAATATTATTTTCTTTACCCCACCAAGTGTGCCAGGTTTTGGTAGTGCAGATGGTTTTGAAATGAGGTTATTAGACCGTTCAGCTAAGCCATTAACAGAAATGGATGCAACAGCAAAAGAATTTGTAGGTCTTTTAAATCAACAACCAGAAATAGCATTTGCTTCTAACTCTTTTGATACTGGTTTCCCTCAGTTGGAATTAGATATCAATGTAGAAAGAGCTAAAGAGGCAGGAGTGTCAACAAGTGCTATCCTTTCAGCTTTACAAGGATATATTGGAGGTAATTATGCAGCTGACTTTAGTAGATTTGGAAAACAGTTTAGAGTTTTTGTACAATCATTACCTGAAGACAGAGTAAATGAAGAAAGCTTAAATAGTATGTTTATAAAAACTCCAAGTGGAGAAATGACACCAATATCTCAATTTGTAAGCTTAAAACGTGTATATGGTCCTCAAACGGTAAATCGTTTCAACTTGTTTAACTCTGTAACAGTAAACGGAGGTGTAACACCAGGATTTAGTACAGGAGATGCAATTACTAAAATAAACACATTAGCAGAAAATAATTTACCAGAAGGATATAGTGTTGCTTATTCAGGAATTACTAGAGAAGAAATAGCATCATCAGGACAATCTACCATTATTTTTATGATTAGTATTTTGTTTGTTTATTTCTTATTAGCAGCACAATACGAGAGTTACCTATTACCACTATCAGTAATTTTCTCATTACCAATTGGTGTAGCAGGAGCATATTACACAACATATTTAGCTGGGTTAGAAAATAACATCTATTTCCAAATAGCCTTAATTATGTTATTAGGTCTGTTAGCTAAAAATGCGATTCTTATTGTAGAATTTGCAATACAACGTCGTAAACAAGGAAAAAGCTTATACGATGCGGCTATTGAAGGAGCAAAAGTACGTTTAAGACCTATTTTAATGACCTCGTTTGCATTTATCCTAGGGTTAATGCCGTTAGTATTAGCAAAAGGAGTAGGGGCTGAAGGAAATAACTCTATCGGAACTGGTGCTGCAGGAGGATTGTTAATAGGTACTTTAATAGGGGTATTCGTTATTCCTGTATTATTTGTGGTATTTCAATGGTTGCAAGAAAAAGTATCAAGCAAACCAGTTGTTATTGAAACTAAAGAAGATTAATTATGAAACGTATACTAAATAAAACCTTGGTTGTAGCCGTAATGGCTACAACCTTACAAAGTTGTTTTGTTGCTAAGGATTATGCACGTCCTGAGTTAAAAGAAACAGAACATTTGTATAGAACAGATAATTTACCAAAAGATAGTATCTCAATGGCAGATGTATCATGGAAAGATATGTTTACTGATGCCCACTTGAAGCAATATGTTGATGAAGGGCTTCAAAATAACTTAGATATCCGTGTAGCAATACAACAAATGGCAGCTGCTGAGGCTTATATGAAACAAGGCAAGGCAGGATATTTTCCTACTTTAAGTGTAGGAACAAAAGCTACTCACCAAGAATTAGCAAAAAACAGCCAGTTTGGATCTTTTTTTAACGGTAGTATCGACCAGTATGATATAACAGGAAATCTTTCATGGGAAGCCGATATTTGGGGTAAAATACGAAGCAATAAACGAGCAGGAAAAGCAGGTTATTTACAAAGTGTAGCAGCTCATCAAGCAGTAAAAACACAATTAGTTTCAGCAATAGCAACTACCTATTATCAGTTAGTAGCTTTAGATGCTCAGTTAGAAATTACTGAACAAACTATTGAAACGAGAGAGAGTAGTGTAAATACTATCAAAGCTCTTAAAGATGCAGGTCAGGTAAATCAGGTAGCAGTAGATCAAAATATTGCACAGTATAACAATGCAAAAGCACTAAAAGTAGATTTAGAAGCATCTATCTTTAAAATTGAGAATACACTAAATCTATTATTAGGAAGAACATCTGTAGTTATTGAAAGAAGTAAACTTTCAGAACAACAACTAAATGCCGCTATTAAAGTAGGCGTTCCAGCAACTTTATTAAGAAATAGACCAGATGTTATGGCAGCTGAATATGGTTTAATAAACGCTTTTGAAATGACTAATGTTGCCAAAAGTAATTTTTACCCATCGTTAACAGTAACGGCAAGTGGAGGATTTCAAAGTTTAGAGTTAGATGAATTATTAAGCACAAACTCTTTGTTTGCAAATATTATAGGAGGTTTAACACAGCCTATTTTTAATCAAAGAAAGATTAAAACACAACATGAGGTAGCTAAAGCACAACAAGAACAAGCATTGTTAACTTTTAAAAAGACTTTGTTAACTGCTGGAAATGAGGTTTCAAATGCACTTTTTGATTATAAAGCAGAAACCGAAAAGTTTGATTACAGAAAAAATGAAGTTGAAGCTTTACGAAGAGCAGAAGTAAACTCTGAAGAGTTGTTAAAAAATGGATATGCTAATTATTTAGATTTATTAACAGCAAGAGAAAGAGCTTTAAATGCTGAGTTAAATGTTATCAATAACAAGTTAAATCAGTTGTTAAGTGTTGTTAATTTATATGAAGCACTTGGAGGCGGTTGGAAGTAAATAGGTTATAATGGGTAATAGGTCAAAACTTATTAAGGTAGCCAAAGAAAAGTTTATAGCATTTGGCAGTAAGCATACCACAATGGATGAAATAGCTGAGCTACTCGGAATTTCAAAAAAAACTATTTATGCTTGCTTTTCTTCAAAAGAGGAATTGATAATTGAAAGTATTAAAGAATTAATAAATGAATTCAAAATTGATACTGAGCCTATTTTAAAATCTGATAAAACAGCATTAAGTAAAGTAATAGAGATATATAAAGTAATTTTTAAGTACGTAGAAAAGTTTAAACCTTCATTTATTTTTGGGTTAAAAAAATACTACCCTAATGCTTACGATGCTTATAAAGAGATTACTACAGATGTTGTTTCAACAGATATAATGAATTTACTAGAAGAAGCCAAAACACAGGGAGAAATAAGATCTGATGTAGATCTTGAGTTATTTAGTAAGTTATATTTAAGCGGGCTTGAGAGTCGTTTGTTTGATGCAGATAATTTGTTTGACGATTACTCAAAAGAAGTACTATTAGAGTATATGATTATTAATAACTTAAACTCTCTAAAACCCGCTAAATAAGTACACAAGTTTTTGTGGTTTTTGATAAGAAGTGTCATGTAGTATGTTATCATATCTGCAAGACACTTTTTTTGTGTTTGAAGATCAGGTAGTTATTAAAAAGGATTAAGGGAAAGTATTTTGATGTATTTTTGTGGGAAATAAATAAAATTTGCTAAAAAAAATAACCATATATCTATTACTTAGTCTTGTAACCCAGTTGTATAGTCAGAATAAAGTAGATTCACAGTTTGCTGAAGTTCAGAAAAAAGCAGAGAGTTATTTAGAAAAACTACAAGAAAACTATAAGGAAGGAAACTACAAACTTCATAAGATTTATAGTGATTCTCTTTATAATATTTCTAAAGAGAATAACCTAAAAGATCTACAAGTAAAAGCAATGGTTAATCAAGCAATAAGCTTGAACATGCAAACAAAGTATGTAGAAGGTATAGCATTATATAAAGAAGCATTAGTCGTAGCAAAAACAATACAAGAAAGTAAACAAGCTGAAACTGTAGTGCTGGTTAATTTAGGAAACACATATAATAATGTTGAGCTTTATGAAAAAAGTATAGAAACCATGAAGAAGGTTTTAAAGCAAACTACCTATATGAAGAAACCTAACTTAATAAAAATGGCTGCGTTGAATGGTTTATCAACAAGCTACTCAGCTTTAAATAATGAGGAAAAATCACTGTTTTATGCGCAGCAAGTAAAAAAAATAGGAGAAGAAACAGGAAATGAAAGTATTGTTTTAACATCATTAAACCATATCAGTAGTTCGTATTATAAGTTAGGAGAATATGAAAAATCAGTTGAAATAGCTAATAGAGCTAGAAAGTATAAGGCTTTTGAAAAAAATACTAGAGTAAAAGCATGGATTTTTGTCAATTTAGGAGTCGCAAATTTAAAGTTAGAACATTACAATAAAGCGGAAGAAAATTTAAAACAAGCATTAAGCATAGCTTCTGAAAGGAATATAGAAGAAATAGAAATGATATGTTATAAAAATCTAGCTATAATATATCAAAAGCTAAACAAAACAACAGCTTATTTAAATGCAGAAAAGAAACATAACAAAAGCCGAATAAGTTTTCTAAAGAATCAAAAGAAAGCTATTACAGAGGAGCTAAAAGCAGAAATTGGAGCAAGAGAAAAAACAGTTTTAGCACAAGAAAACACAAAAGCGCTACTTTCAGAACAACAAAAAAGTTTGTTGTGGTTTGGTGTGTTTTGTGTAATTGGTTTAGGAGGTGTGTTTTGGATTTACATAAAAAAGAATGAAGAGAAAAGTGATATAAAAGAAACAAATAAAATAACAGAAAAGATAAAAGAAGCTTCTGAAAAGTATAAAAATTCCTCATTGTCAAAAGAAGATAGAGTTTCTTACCAGCAAAAAATATTAAAAGCAATAGAAGAAGAAAAGATATACTTAAATCACGATTTAACTCAAGCAAACTTTGCAAAAAAACTATCGTTAAGTAGTCATCATTTATCTGAAGTATTTTCGTTTGAATTTGATAAAAACTTCTACCAACTTATCAATTCATATCGAATAAAAGAAGCTAAAAAAATATTAGAACAACCTACTAATAAAGATTACAAAATAATTGCTGTAGCCTACGATGCTGGTTTTAAAAGTAAAACAACATTCAACCGTGTGTTTAAAGAACAAACAGGTTATACACCTACAGAGTACCGAAAAAAACTAATAAAATAGGTTCCACTCTATAGAATGATACTTCTATAACAACCAGCGGTTATATCTTGCGCCTTATTATTTAATAGTACAATCAAACAAAAAACATCTATGATTATTTAGGTGGTTTTACATCATGTGTTATGTTGTAAAATTAAAATGGTTAGTTAAGAAGAAGTTTAAAATTAGATTAAAAAGAATGAGGAAATTTATTAGTAAGTTTTTAAAGAATAGTTTTACAGTACTTTTTTTTATTGTAAGCAGTCAATTGTTTTCACAGTCATTTACATCTTTATGGAATACTACAAATGTTAGTACTGATTCTTCAGCAGATAATGAAATAACCATACCAACCAATTCAGCTTATACTTATTCTTATACCGTTGACTGGGGTGACGGAAATATAGACTCAAATGTAACGGGAGATATTACACATACCTATGCTACACAAGGAACTTACACAATTAAGATAGATGGTACGTTTCCTGCAATCTATTTTAACAATGCTGGAGACGTTGACAAGATTATTGAAATATTGTCTTGGGGTACAATTCAATGGCAAAGTATGGAAAATGCGTTCTACGGATGTTCAAACCTGAATTTTGATGCCATTGCTCCACCAGATTTAAGTCAAGTTACTAGTTTACAAAATGCTTTTAGAGATTGTTCATTATTTAATGGTATTATGAATAATTGGAATATGAGCACCATAACTAATATATCAGGATTATTTATGGATTGTGAAATTTTCAATAGACCTTTAGATCAGTGGGATACATCTAATGTAACAGATATGTCTTACACTTTTTACGATGCAAGCAATTTCAATGAACCATTAGATAATTGGAATACATCAGCAGTAACTACTTTAGAAAACTTTTTATATAGGGCTCGTAAATTCAATCAAAATATTAATAGCTGGAATGTAGCTAATGTTGTTAATATGGAAGGAGCTTTTTACGATACAAGTGCATATAATCAACCAATGAATAATTGGAATGTTGGTAATGTTACCAATACGAATAACACATTTAAAGGTTCTAGCTTTAATAATCCAATAGATAACTGGGATGTAAGTAGCGTTACAACAATGGCGGGAATGTTTAGTCAATCTAAATTCAATCAACCCTTAAATAGTTGGAATGTTAGTAATGTTATTAATATGTCCAAGCTATTTTTTAGAAACAGAACCTTTAATCAACCTTTAAACAGTTGGAATGTAAGTAATGTTACAAATATGTCAGGTATGTTTGATGGATGGGCTTGGGGAGCAGTTTTTAATCAATCTATAGGTAACTGGGATGTTAGTAATGTTACTGATATGAGTTACATGTTTCGAGATAACTCTGGTTTTAATCAGCTCATAGGTAATTGGGATGTGAGTAATGTAATTACTATGAGTGGAATGTTTGAAGGAGCTATTGCTTTTAATCGGGATATAAGCTTGTGGAATATTAGTAAGGTTACCGATGTAGAAAGTATGTTTGAAAGAACAGAAGCTTTCAATCAGCCATTGAATAGTTGGGACGTAAGCAATATTACTAATATGCGTAACATGTTTCAACAAGCAGAAGCTTTTAATCAACCTTTGAATAGCTGGGATGTAAGTAATATTACGAGCTTTCAATATATGTTTGATAGAGCTATATCCTTTAATCAAGATATAACCGGTTGGGAAACCGGAAATGTTAGAAACATGTCTTATATGTTCAATCAGGCTACTTCATTTAATCAAAATATAGGAGTCTGGAACATATTTAGTGTTACAAACATGACAAATATGTTGTCAAGTAGTGGTATTTCTCAAGAAAATTATGATAATATTCTTATAGCCTGGAGTGCTCAAACAGTTCAAAACAACATTAACTTAGGAGCGACGAACCTTAATTACTGTGATGCATTAAACCAAAGACAAAGTCTAATTGATAATAATGGTTGGACTATATCAGGAGATATTGTAAACTGTTCTTATGTATTATGTACTCAAATAACAATGCCGCAAGCAGGTGACACACAAGTACCTGCAAACAGTGATATTCGTTGGAATCCAGCACCTAATGCTACAGGGTATAGAATTAGTGTAAGAAGAGAAAACGGAGCGACTTCACAGGTTATATATAATAATGAAGATGTAGGAAATGTAGTAGGAGTAGACTTTACCAATGAATTTATAGCAGGAGATACTGTATATGTAACAGTTGTTCCTTATAATGATGAAGGACCAGCTACAGGTTGCCAGGAAATTAGTTTTACAGTAATAGAAAGTTGGGTAAATAGTCCAGATGCATTTAAACTTACCTATGATACAAGTATACAATCTTCATTCACTACACCAACAAATCAGTTAAGAATAGAAACAAATTCAGGTTATCCAAAATACCTTACGTATAACTATTCAATAGATTGGGGAGATGGACAATACAATCATAATGTTACGGGTGATATTACACACACATATCTTGCACCAGGAATCTATACAGTAAGTATTATTGGTGTTTTTCCTTCTCCAAAGCATGAAACTATTGGAGACTCTGACAAATTATTATCTATAGATCAATGGGGAACACAAGTCTGGGAAAGTATGTACGAAGCTTTTTATAGTTGTGCAAATATGGAGTACAATGCCACAGATATTCCTAATCTAAGCAATGTAATGGATATGGAAAGAATGTTTAGTTCATGCAGGAAATTTAATGGAAACATAAATAATTGGAATGTTAGCAATGTAACGAACATGCGTAGTATGTTTAGTGGAACTTCAGTTTATGACCAACCACTTAATAACTGGAATGTAAGTAATGTTACTAATATGAACTATATGTTTGGTAGTGCTGTAAAGTTTAATCAAGATATAGGGAACTGGAATACCGGAAATGTAATAAATATGGGAGGTATGTTTCAGAATGCAGAAGTATTTGATCAGAATCTTAATAATTGGAATGTAAGTAATGTTACAGATATGAGTAGTATGTTTGAAAGAGCAGAAGCATTTAACCAGCCACTTGATAACTGGGATGTAAGCAATGTTACTAATATGTCTGAAATGTTTAATGGTTTTATTTCAAATATGGCTTTTAACCAAAATATAGATAATTGGGATGTAAGTAATGTTACAGATATGTCTGAAATGTTCCAGAGATGTGTTGATTTTAACCAACCTTTAAACTCTTGGAATGTAGGTGCTGTTACAAATATGACTTCGATGTTTGAAAGTGCATATGTATTTGATCAACCATTAGGTAATTGGAACGTATCTAGGGTTACTAGCATGGAGAGCATGTTTCAAAGCGCTAGCGACTTTAATCAAAATATAAATAGTTGGAATGTAACCAATGTAACGAACATGAGTTTAATGTTTTACAATGCTCAAATGTATAACCAACCGTTAAATTCTTGGGATGTAGACTCAGTAGTTAATATGTCAGGGATGTTCCGAAGAGCAGAGGTGTTTAATCAACCATTAAATAATTGGGATGTAAGTGCTGTTGCTAATATGAGCCAAATGTTTCAACAAGCCACAGTTTTCAATCAACCATTAAATTCTTGGAATGTAAGCTCAGTAACATTAATGCCTTCAATGTTTGAAGAAGCTATTGCTTTTGATAACCCGTTGGAAAACTGGAATGTTTCAGTAGTTACAAACTTTGAAGCAATGTTTAAAGATGCAGAAATATTTAACCAACCTTTAGGGAATTGGAATACAGGCGAAGCACAAACGATGGCTGAAATGTTTTATGGAGCGTCTAAATTTAATCAAGATATTAATAACTGGAATGTATCTTTTGTAACCACCATGCAAGAAATGTTTCGGGGAGCAACATCTTTTAATAGATCGTTAGATTCTTGGAATGTAGCATCAGTAACAAATATGCAAGGTATGTTTCAATCAGCAGAGGTCTTTGATGGTGCTATTGGAAGTTGGAATATCAGGAGAGTAACCACCATGCAAGATATGTTTAATGGTGCAATAAACTTTAATCAACCTATTAATAATTGGAGACCAACAGCAGTGACAAACATGGATAGAATGTTTCAAGGTGCAAGTTTGTTTAATCAATCTTTAAACCAATGGTTATTAAATACGGTATCTATGAACGCTATGTTTAATAACGCTACAGTTTTTAATCAAGATTTAGGTGATTGGAATATTAGTGGTGTAACTAACATGCAAAATATGCTAGATAATACAGCTCTTACCAGAGTAAATTATGACAATACTCTTATTGCATGGTCAGAACAAGCACTAACATCAGGAATAAATCTAGGAGCTAACACTCTTATATATTGCGATGCTGTAGAAGAAAGGCAATCAATGATTGATGATTTTGGATGGTCTTTTACAGGTGATGTCTTAGATTGTCCTATTCCAGAGTGCACACAGTTAATAGCTCCTTTAAATGGAGCAACAGATGTTCCTGTAAATACCAATTTAACTTGGGAATCTGTTTTGTATGCACGTGAATATGCTTTAACAATTAGAATTGAACCATCTGGAACCATAATAAATGAAACTGTTGTAAATGCCACCACTTATGAATTTGCTACAGATTTTTCAGGAGGAGAAACAGTTCATGTTACTATTGTACCTTCAAACGAAAATGGAGATGCGGTAGGACCTTGTTCAGAAGAAAGTTTTACCCTGTCTACAACTCCATCAACAGTACCAAATTGTACCAATTTAACCCTACCACTTGCTGGCGGTACAGATATACCTGTAAGTACAAATTTAGAATGGAATGTTATAAGCAATGCAGATGGGTATAGGCTTACAGTAGGAACTACTTCTGGAGGGTCAGATATTCTTAATAGTATTGATGTAGGTAACAGTACAACATATGATTTACCTGTAGATTTACCAGAAGATACCGATATTTTTGTAACTATAACTCCTTATAACGATGAAGGAGATGCAATAAGTTGTGGAGAAGAATCTTTTAAAACAGAGTTTATTCCAGTAGTACCTAGTTGTACAAGTTTAATAAATCCTATAAATGGTTCAACGAATGTTCCGTTGAATACTGACATTTCTTGGAATGAAATTTCAGAAGCAACAGGGTATTTAGTAAGTGTAGGAACTACTCAAGGAGGAATAGAAGTTGTGAATAGTATTGATGTAGGAAACACTACTTCGTATAGTTTTACCCAAGATCTACAAGAAAATAGAATACATTATGTTCGTATAATTCCATACAATGATGTAGGTGACGCTACAGGTTGTGTAGAAGAAAGTTTTACTACAGGAGATGCAGTTGTAAATGTGCCAAATTGTACAACAATCACAGTTCCAAGTAACGGAGCAACGAATGTTAGTGTTAGTACAGGAATTAGTTGGGACGCAGTAGCTGATGCAGATGGATATTACCTGTCAATCGGAACAACTTCAGGTGGAACTGATATTGTAAATAATGAATCAGTAACAGGGACGAGTTACACACTAGCAAGTGATTTACCAGAAACGACCACAATTTATGTTTCTGTAATTCCGTACAATTCGGTAGGAAGCGCTACAGGATGTTCGGAAATTAGTTTTACAACCGAAGCATTGCCAACAGCACCGAATTGTACAACAATCACAGTTCCAAGTAACGGAGCAACGAATGTTAGTGTTAGTACCGGAATTAGTTGGGACACAGTAGCAGATGCTGACGGATATTACCTATTAATTGGAACAACTTCAGGCGGAACTGATATTGTAAATACTGAATCAGTAACAGGGACGAGTTACACACTAGCAAGTGATTTACCAGAAACAACAACAATTTATGTCTCGGTGACTCCTTATAATTCTATAGGAAGTGCTACAGGATGTTCAGAGATAAGTTTTACAACCGAAGCATTACCAACAGCACCGAATTGTACAACAATCACAGTTCCAAGTAACGGAGCAACGGATGTTAGTGTTAGTACAGGGATTAGTTGGGATGCAGTAGCTGATACGGATGGATATTATCTGTCAATCGGAACAACTTCAGGTGGAACTGATATTGTAAATACTGAATCAGTAACAGGGACGAGTTATAATACACTAGCTAGTGATTTACCAGAAACAACAACAATTTATGTCTCGGTGACTCCTTATAATTCTGTAGGAAGTGCCACAGGTTGTTCAGAAATTAGTTTCATTACAGAAACATTGCCAACAGCCCCAAATTGTACAACAATCACAGTTCCTACCAGTGGAGCAACGGATGTTAGTGTTAGTACCGGAATTAGTTGGGACGCAGTAGCTGATGCAGATGGATATTACCTGTCAATTGGAACAACTTTAGGCGGAACTGATATTGTAAATAATGAATCAATAAGAGGAACGAGTTACACACTAGCAAGTGATTTACCAGAAACGACCACAATTTATGTCTCGGTGACTCCTTATAATTCTGTAGGAAGTGCCACAGGTTGTTCAGAAATTAGTTTCACTACAGAAACATTGGCAACAGCCCCAAATTGTACAACGATTACATTTCCAACCAATGGAGGAACTAATGTAGCTGTCGATACAAATATTAGTTGGGATGCAGTAGCAGATGCTGACGGATATTACCTGTCAATTGGAACAACTTCAGGAGGAACAGATATTATAAATAATGAAGTAGTAACAGGAACGAGTTACACACTAGCTAGTGATTTACCAGAGATGACCACAATTTATGTCTCGGTGACTCCTTATAATTCTGTAGGAAGTGCTACAGGTTGTTCAGAAATTAGTTTCACTACAGAAACATTGCCAACAGCCCCAAATTGTACAACGATTACATTTCCTACCAGTGGAGCAACGGATGTTAGTGTTAGTACCGGAATTAGTTGGGACGCAGTAGCTGATGCAGATGGATATTACCTGTCAATTGGAACAACTTCAGGCGGAACTGATATTGTAAATAATGGAGTAGTAACAGGAACGAGTTACACACTAGCAAGTGATTTACCAGAAACGACCACAATTTATGTCTCGGTGACTCCATATAATTCTATAGGAAGTGCTACAGGTTGTTCAGAAATTAGTTTTAGAACAGAAGAAGGTTTAGTAGGAGAAACTAAATATGGTTTTTCTCCGAATGGTGATGGAGTAAATGACTTTTGGGAAATAAAAGGAATTGAAGAATATCCTAACAATTCAGTAACTGTTTTTAATAGGTGGGGAGATATGGTGTTCCAGATAAAAGGATATGATAACCAGTTTAATGTTTTTAGAGGTGTTGCCAATAAGCTAACAAGTATGGGAGGTGATAAGTTGCCAGCAGGAACATACTTTTTCAATATAAAAATTTCAAAAGGGGGAAATTCAACAGAAAAGAAAGGGTTTTTAGTTTTAAAAAGATAAGATGAAAGAGATAAGAAACTATATTTTACCATTAATTTTTATAATGGTATTTCAGAATAATTGGGGGCAACAAACGGCTTTGTATCCAGAGTATAATTATAATCCGTTTATTATAAATTCGGCTTATACAGGAATGTCAGATGGAGCAGAAATTACACTTAGTAATTACGGTTATATAAATAGTATTGAAGGAAGCCCTAGAACATTATCATTAAGTTTTCATTCTCCTATAGCTAGGAAGAAAATGGGAATAGGTGGGGCTATTGTAAGAGACAAAATAGGTGTGAGCACTTATACAAATGCATATGCTGCATATTCGTATAAAATATTTTTTGATACTGAGATTGATAGACCTTATTGGCAGCATTATAATGAACATGTAATATCGTTTGGACTAACAGCAGGAGTGCAGCAGTTTCATGAAAATCTGTTAGAGCTAGGAATTACTGACGATATAGAGTTTTCAGAAAATATAAATGTAACCGTGCCAACTGTTGGGATTGGATTTTTGTACAATCATGCAGATTTTTATGCAGGAATTTCACTACCAAACCTTTTAGGAGATAAACTAGCATCAAGAGATGATTTAGATATATCAAATCCTGTTTATGGTTATTTTGGGTATCGTTTTTTTACCAATAGATTTGAGGAAGTAATGATTAAGCCTAGTGTTTTCTTAAAGTATGAAGGTGGAGCACCTATGCAGATTGATGCAAATGTTGCAGTTAACTATAAAAACAAATTCGAAATAGGTACAGGTTATCGAAGTAGCTCTTCAATTAATTTTATGGCAGGTATTTATGCTCTAAAAAACTTAAAGTTTGTGTATTTCTACAATGCTGCGTTTAGCGATTCAGTGTTAGGAAATAGCCATGGAGTTGTTCTATCGTATGCTTTTGAGAAAAAACGTAGGTACTAAAAGGAGTATTATAGAATTGTTACCTAAAACTCCAATTTTTATAATTAGCAGAAGCCTCTAGTTGATTTTCAATAGTATCAGGTAATTCAGGGAAGAAATCAATACCTGTTTTTTGTTCTAATTCATCAATAGAAACCACAAAATCAGATAGAGGTTTGTTACTTTCCTTATGTGGAAGTAAAAAAGCGATGGCTTTAATTTCAGGCTGAGTATAATCTAATAAAACTTTATAAAAATAATTAGGAACACTTACTTTTTCCTTTCCTATAGTTTTTAAGTTAGGTTCTAAAATACCACCAGTAACAACATACAAGCGATTATACTTTTTTGCCCAATAACGAGTTTTTTGTTCTAATTTATTCCAAATACCAGCGTTAAATTCATGGTTTTGAGGAGAAATGTTAGAGGTGTAAAAAGTTTCATCATGAGCACTTTTAGAAGCACGTCTATCACCAGCAGGACATAAGTGTCCTTTGTCATAACCAGACCTTTTATAATTTCTCCAATCCGCAGACTTTGTCTTCACCTTAGGGTCTAAAATAAAAAACGGACGTTTACGATTGGTATAAACAATATCACTTTTATCTAAAGGATAAGCAACCCATTCGGCTTGCTCGTGTTTTTCGCTATATGATAACTGGTAGCCATTATGTTTTATAATGACACCAGTTGTTGAGGTAGGAAAGTAATTGAAGTTATTAGTTTTATTGCTAGTTGTTTCTGTTGTAGATTGAGAAGAACCATTAGCCTCTTCTTTTTGTTGTAACCAATAACCTACAAGCAAAGCAACAATGGTAATAACAACCTTTATTTTCCTTGAAGTACTCATTTAATTACCTAACAAAATTTCTTTAAAATCTTCAGTTTTTTCAACTTCATTAAAAATTTCTTGAAACTTAATAGGAGGTACTGTTAATTTACGCTTAACCAAATCTAACCAAGCACCATAAACAGTTATAACTGCAGAGAGCTTACCTGCTTGATTAAAAACTTCATGCTGAATTTTCCAACGCTCACCTTTTCCAGATAAACCAGTAACCTTTAAGTTAACGGTTATGTCTTCTCCCATGTGTATTTCACGTAAAAACTTGGTGTTTTCTTCAAATAAAATAGGACCAACGTTTTCTTTTGTGAAATCTTGAACAGTTACATTATGCTCTTTAAAAAAACGTAAACGTAATTCAGCAGCATAGTCATTATATGCGGTATGACGCATGTGTATATTGGCATCAAAATCTGCCCATCGTGTTTTAAACTCAACACTAAAACTCATATCAAAAAAATTTAAGAAAGCGAATTTACAAATTTTATGCTTTCACATCCAAAGCATCACGAAGTGTATTTCCAATTAACATAAAAGCCATTACTAAACTCATAATTGCTAATCCAGGAATCAATGCTAAAAATGGTTTGCCCAAAATGATATAATTATAATGGTTTTTAATCATAGCTCCCCAAGAAGGAGTAGGAGGTTGGGCTCCAATACCTAAAAAACTCAGTCCGCTTTCAATTAAAATAGCAGCTGCAAAATTTGCGGCAGAAATTACAATGATAGGAGCTAAAATATTAGGTAAAATATGTTTGAAAATAATTCTAAAATCAGAAAAACCTAAAGCTTTGGCAGCTTCTACATATTGCTGCTGTTTGGTAGTAATTACTTGACCACGAACTACACGGGCAACTTCTACCCACATGGTTAGCCCTACAGCAATAAAAACCTGCCAAAAACCTTTTCCTAAAGCTAAAGTAATAGCGATTACCAATAAAAGTGTTGGAATGGACCAAGTGATATTAATAATCCACATAATAAAATCATCTATCTTCCCTCCAAAATAACCTGCAATAGCGCCAATAGGAATTCCTATTAAGAGTGAAATAAACACAGCTATAAACCCAATAAAAAATGAAATTCTAGCACCAATTAATAACCTGCTTAATAAGTCACGACCATATTTATCAGTTCCTAAATAAAACGTTTTTTGCTGAATGTACTTTTCGTAGGAAGCAGGAAACTCTTTAGGTAAACCATCGGAGTATTTAATAACTTCTAACTGATTATTTTTAACAGAAAATGATTTAATAGGTATTTCTGTTGATGAATTTTGCTTTCCTTCCATAAAAACAGAAAACCACGATTGTTGATTTTTTACTTCTGAAGGAATACTTAATAGTTGCACAGAAAATCCAGGAGGTTTCGAGTGAATTTCTAAATGCATTTGATTGGCAGAGTTACTGTTATCAGGAGCTAAAACATAGCAAAAAACAGCAATAAACCCGCAAAAAACAATATACCAAAAACTAAACATACCTGTTTTACTACGTTTAAATTTTTGGATGGCTATTTGCCATAAAGATGTACCTGTATGATTATTCACTCTTTTGTATTTCTTTCAAGTTATTGATATCAATACTTGATGGATTTTGAAAAACTTCCAAGTCAAAATATTTTACAGAAGCTAAAATATGATCAAAAATGTTCGCCATAACACGTTCATAATCTACCCAATTTTTTTCTCTACTGAAGGCATAAATCTCTAGCGGAATTCCATTAGGAGTTGGCTCTAACTGACGAGACATTAATAACATGTCTTGATTAATTTTTGGATGATTCTCAATGTATTTATCTAAATAAATTCTGAAAGACCCAAAATTGGTAAGGTTTCTACCATTTAGAATAACCGATTTATCTACGTTATTCTCTTCATTATATTTTTTTACTTCCTTGCTACTTTCTTCTATGTAATCAGAAATTAATTCAATCTTTTTAAAACGTTCAATATCTTCATCGGTAAGAAAGTGGATGCTATTTATTTTAATTAAAATTGATCGCTTTATACGTCTACCACCTGAGGTGTTCATTGTTCTCCAGTTCTTAAAAGAATCGGATGTTAAGTAATACGTAGGAATACTGGATATTGTATTGTCAAAATTTCTAATAATTACCGAAGTAAGATTAATTTCAACTACATCACCATCGGCACCATATTTTTCCATAGTAATCCAATCTCCAATTCTAACAGTATCATTTACTGCTACTTGGATACTTGATACGAAACCAAGAATGGTGTCTTTAAAGATTAATAATAATACAGCTGAAAAAGCTCCTAAAGCAGTTAAAAATCTAATTAAAGGTTTACCTGTTAATACTGAAAAAGATGAAATAGCAGCAATTAACCACAATATGACCATAAAGATTTGTACATAACTTTCTAAAGGTTTGTCTTTGAAAGCATTTGTAGTACGAAGAAAATCTTTAACACTCAGTAAAATACTGCGTATAAACCAAACAATAGCAAAAATAATGGCAATAGTTGCAATACGTTCAGCATAAGTAAACAAGTGAGGGAAATCAACTAAAATATCTTTTAAAAAATTAAAAACAATAGTAAGAATAACAATTCTAGAAAGGTTTAAAAAAGCTTTGTTTTTAATAAGCATGTCATCAAAACTAGTTGATGTTTTTGCAGCCATTTTATTCACCGTTCTTTTACCAACATACCTAAAAATTTTGAATAAGATATAACCTAAAATTCCAAATATAATTAGGTTTGTAAATAAATTTAGATAAATGGCAAGCGTTTCCGAGAGTGAAAAATGCTCTTTAAAAATTCTGTAAAAAAACTTGTTCAACATAGTAGTGTTAAGTTAAAATTCTGTGATTTCTTCTCCCATTTTTAAGCCGAACTTTTTTCTAAACCAATATACAACAGCGTACAAAATAGGAGTGTCCAGAGCTGCTATAATGACTTTAAATAAAAAACCGCTAAGTAAAAGGCTACCAAAAATACTCCAAGGAAGTATTTTAAAAGAACTCAATAAAAATAATACGGTAAAAGTATCTATAAATTGTGACAAAAAGGTAGAAAAATTATTTCGAAGCCATAAATGCTTTCCTTTAGTTAGCCTTTTCCAAAAATGAAAAATACGAATATCTATAAACTGAGCAGCTAAGTAAGCTAACATAGAAGCTAATACTGCTAATGGAGAAAGTCCAAAAACCTTTGTGAAAGTTTCATTTCCTATAGGAGAGTTATCAATTGCAGGAGCATAATCAGCTACTAAAATAATTAACATTGAAAAAAAGGAGGCAAAAATACCTGCTACAACAACTTGATTGGCTTTTTTTTTACCATAAATTTCAGAAAGAATATCAGTAATTAAAAAAGTAATAGGATAAGGAAGTATTCCAACAGACACTTCAAAACGAAATAAATTAAAAGGTTCCCAATAAAAAAACTTCTGAAAAATTAGGTTTGAAGTTACAAGAGAGGCTATAAATAACGAAGCTAAAACTAGGTAAATAAGTTGTGCTTGAGATTTTTGTTGTACAGTCATAAAACGAAGATAGTAATTTTAAAAGTTGTATGTTTGCAAGGTTAAATAAACAACAAAACAAACAAATGAAAGCGTATATTTTTCCAGGTCAAGGAGCACAATTTACAGGAATGGGGTTAGATTTATATGAAAACTCTCCATTAGCTCAAGAACTTTTTGAAAAAGCAAATAATATATTAGGTTTTAGTATTACCGACGTAATGTTTGAAGGTACTGCTGAAGAATTAAAACAAACTAAAGTAACACAACCTGCTATCTTTTTACATTCAGTAATTTTAGCAAAAGTTTTAGGGGATGATTTTAAACCAGAAATGGTTGCAGGTCACTCTTTAGGAGAATTATCAGCATTAGTAGCTAATGGTGTATTGTCTTTTGAAGACGGATTAAAATTAGTTTCTAAACGTGCTTTAGCAATGCAAAAAGCATGTGAAATTCAACCATCTACTATGGCAGCTGTGTTAGGATTAGAAGATGCTGTAGTTGAAGAAGTTTGTGCTTCGATTGATGGAGTAGTGGTTGCAGCAAATTATAACTGTCCTGGACAATTAGTAATTTCTGGAGAAGTTGAAGCAGTTGAAAAAGCTTGTGAAGTATTGAAAGAAAAAGGCGCGAAAAGAGCGTTACTTTTACCAGTAGGAGGAGCATTTCATTCACCAATGATGGAGCCAGCTCGTGAAGAATTAGCAGCAGCTATTGAAGAAACTACATTTAACGAACCTATTTGCCCAGTATACCAAAATGTGGTAGCGAAAGCAGTAACAAATCCTGCTGAAATTAAAGAAAATTTGATAGCACAATTAACAGCGCCAGTAAGATGGACGCAATGTGTGCAAGCAATGATTGCTGATGGTGGTGCTGAGTTTGTTGAAGTTGGTCCTGGTAAAGTATTACAAGGATTAATGCGTAAAATTGATAGAAGTGTAGCTGCTAGTGGAGCTTCTTTAGCATAAATAGTAAAAGCATATAGTATAGAAAAATCCCGTTCCAAAAGAACGGGATTTTTGTTTTTGTGAAAAAGAAAGTTGTTATTTAGCTAAGACACAGTCTTCGCAATCTTTAACTTCACCATAATAGGTTTCTCTGTATTTGTGTACCGTTTCAAGCGGTATAATATTTAAAAACATTTTTTTAATGTAGGTAACATTAGTATGAAGTTTACCCATTTTTCTTGAAAATCGTTTTTCTAAACGTGTTTCTCTTTTAATTTTAATCAATTTCATTATTCTAGTATCATTTAATTAGGGTACAAAACTAAAAAGCTTAAAGCGTGATGTCAATTAATAAACGTTAAAACATTAAAAATCAGCTAATAAATATGTGTTCTTGAATTAGGAGTATACTATTTTAAGAATATGATAATAGGAAGTGGAAACAATTCACAAATTAGAGGTGTAAAAAAGCTGTTTTTTATTAAAATGAATAAAAAATCACTCAAAATTGATTGAAAATAATCAAAAATGAGTGGTTTTTTGTCTTTTTGTATAAGAAATCTTAGTTTCTGATATCTAAGGTTTGGAATATTTGTGCTTTTTTAGGAGCTAAAAGAATTAAATAAATTAATAAGATTACTCCTAAAAGCAAAAAGTCTGGTTTTAAAATTAAAATCAAAAAACAAGCACCTTCAATAATAGCCCATCTTACTATAGAAGCAGTTTGATAAATCGCAAATTTCTCCTCATTACTAGCATCTTTTTGTATTTTGCTTAACATGTTTTTAAACATGAAGTTACTAGCAACATAAGCTATTGCAGGAATAAAAGCATAGAATAAAGAAGAGTTATCAATCACCATGTCGAACATAATCTTAAAATTACCTAAAATGGTAAAAGCAAGAGTAATGCCGGCAACTAAAGCAAGGTGGATAATTTTTAAAGTTTTAATTTTTTGATCCATAAGGTTTCAGTCCAAATTATTGAATAAAATCATTTATAGTTTTAGTAATAAATGCTAATTGTTCTTCATCTAATTCGGTATGCATTGGTAATGAAATAACTTCATCAATTAATTGATTAGTTACTGTAAAGTCACCTTCATTATATCGGTCGTCTTGATATGCTTTTTGAGCATGTAACGGAACAGGATAATAAATAGCATTTGGAATACCGTTATCTAATAAATGTTGGTGTAGTTCATTGCGTTTTCCGTTGGTAATTCTTAATGTATATTGATGGAAAACATGCGTAGTAAAATCACTAATAGTTGGTGTAGTAATATTTGGGTTGTTAGTAAAAGCGTTTGAATAATATTCAGCGGCTTTTCTACGGGCATCGCAATAACTATCTAATAAAGGTAACTTAGCTTTTAATACAGCTGCTTGAATAGAATCTAAACGAGAATTTACTCCAACTACATCATGGTAGTAGCGTTTGTACATTCCATGGTTAACCATTCCTCTAAGCGTATGCGCTAATTCATCATTATTGGTAAAGATTGCACCACCATCTCCATAGCAACCTAAGTTTTTAGAAGGGAAGAAAGAGGTAGTACCAACATCACCCATAGTTCCTGCTTTCTTCTTCGTTCCGTTAGAAAAAGTATAATCTGCTCCAATGGCTTGGGCATTATCTTCTATTACAAATAAGTTATGTTCTTTAGCAATTTCTAAAACAGCTTCCATATTTGCACACTGGCCAAATAAATGAACAGGAACAATAGCTTTTGTTTTAGGAGTAATTGCCTTTTTTAAAGCTTCAATGTCAATATTAAAAGTATCTGGTTCAACATCAACTAAAACAGGTGTTAATTTTAATAAACCAATTACTTCAACTGTTGCAGCAAATGTAAAGTCAGCGGTAATTACTTCATCACCTTGTTCTAAACCTAAGCCCATCATCGCGATTTGCAAAGCATCGGTACCATTAGCACATGGAATTACATGCTTAACGCCTAGATAGTTTTCTAAATCAGCTTGAAATTCATGAACGTACGGTCCGTTAATATATGCTGAAGAATTTAGAATTTCTTGAATTGAAGTATCAACTGTATCTTTTATTTTTTGATATTGACTTTGTAAGTCAACCATTTGAATTTTTCTCATTTTGACATGATTTTATAGACATCAAAAATACAAACTATCTTTCATTGTTAAAGGGTCTTTGTAGAAAATAATAAGAGCAATAAGCGTATGTTTTGTATCAGTATTATACAATATGTTTAATAAATGAATTATTAAGCAACAAAGGTTGAGTATTGTCGTTTTGTAAAAAGAGAAAATAAGGTTACGTGTTACTTAATGAAAACATCTAAACGTAAAATAGCATTTAAGGTTTTAATAGGTTATGCCACTTTGGCGGTTTTAGCGGTTGTTTCAGGAATTTTGTTATTTTCTGAAATTAAAACATATATAGAAATCCAAAAGCAAGGTGTTTCTGATAGAAATAATATTATACAAACAGGAGGTTTAATTGCTGATATATATGAAAATGAAAATCTAGGAAGAGCTGCTATTCAGTTGAATTCTTATAAACGATATAATGAGTATGTAACAGAAAATAAATCATTATTAAAAAAGATTGATTCACTTAATTTCTTAGCAAAAGATGTATCAAAAAAATCAATACTAGATAGTGTTAAGTTAGTTCTAAATAAAAAACGAAAAAACATAACGAGTTTAAGAAGGTTAAACCAAAGAAATGCTTCCGAGAAATCTATTAATGAAGCCATAGATAAGCTAGGGTCTATAGATTCACTACTTGGAAAGGGTTCAGTAAAAGATCTTGTTGATAATCCTGATGTTTTTAGTAAAAAAACAGGACTAAGTTTAGAAAGATACTTAAAGTTATTTGATAGAGAGGATGAAGAAAAACCCGTTAATGCTGAAGAGCAAAAACAAATAGATTCTTTAGTTTCAGCTTCTAAAGAAATACTTCAAAAAGCTCAAAGAGAAACAACCATTAAGCGGAGGTTTTTGCGAATAAAAGAAAGGGAGTTAATAGAAAACGATATCACAATATCAAGAAAATTACGGGAGGTTTTAAGTGTGCTTGAAAGAGATGTTATTTTCAATGCAAATCAAGCTCATAAAAAACATGAAGAAACGCTTGGGCGTAGCAAGAATATAATTCTTTTAGCTACGGGAGTAGGTTTTGTTATCATTGTGCTTTTTTCAATAATAATTTTAAATGATTTCTGGAGAAGTCAGCATTATAGGCAAGAATTAGAAAGTGCGAATGCAATTACCTCGTCGCTTTTAAAAAGTAGAGAGCAGTTAATATCTATGGTTAGTCACGATTTGAGGACTCCGCTTAGTACAATTACTGGTTTTAGCGAATTGTTGCAAAAATCAATAGCTAATACTAAAGAGAAAAACTATGTGGTGCATATACAAAATGCATCGGTTTACATGGGACAACTTGTAGGGGATCTTTTAGAGTTTTCCAAATTAGAAAACGGTAAAATAACTATTGAAGCTATTCCTTTTGATTTAAAGAGAAATATAGAAGAGGTGGCAAATAGTGCTAAAAATCTTGTTCAAAACAAGCCTGTTTCAGTGAATGTAAAACATGATGAAAAAATAAACTCACTAATTGTTAGTGACCCTTTTAGAATAAAACAAATACTATATAATTTAGTAACCAATGCCTGTAAGTTTACAAAAGAAGGTTCAATTACAATACAGAGTAAATTAAGAAGTGTAAAGGAAAAAAAATACATAGAGATTGCGGTAATCGATACAGGAGTAGGAATAGGTAAAGACAAACAAGAAAAAGTATTTAAAGAATTTACACAAGTGCACGAAAAAGAGAATGGTCAAAATGGATTTGGATTAGGTTTAACTATTTCCAAAAGACTAGCGGAACTTTTGGGAGGTTCTTTAACTCTACAAAGTAGCTTGGGGAAAGGAAGCAGGTTTTCACTATTTGTACCAGTTACATTTGCTGAAGGAAAACCAAAAGAAAATGAAGCAAACTCTCAAAAAGAAATACTTAATATTCACGCTATAGTGGTAGAAGATGATACCTCTTTGAGATCATTGTTAAAGAATGTTTTAAAAGGATTTGGAGTTACAGTAACTTCTTTTAGTAATGCACAAGAAGCACTGAATGAAATAGATAATGTTGCTTATGATTTGGTTTTGACTGATATTCAGCTTCCTAAAATGAATGGTATCCATTTTATGGAGACTTTAAAGAAGCATAATTCCTATAAAGGTCAGCCCATCGTAGCAATGACTGGAAGGGCGAATTTATCAGAAAGTGAATATATTAAAAACGGCTTTTCAGATGCGTTAATTAAACCTTTTCACTCTAAAAGATTAAAAGAAATTTTACAACAATTTTTTGATTTTAAAATCCAAGATAATGATGTAATCAATAGTTACATTGATAACAAGAAAACAAATAGTTTTGATATTACTTCCTTGAAAATATTTTTAAATAATGATAAGGTAGAGATAAATAAAACTTTAGAATCCTTTTTAAAAGATACAGAACAGAATTTGTTATTATTAAAGAAGTTTGTGAAAGAAAATGACTTACAGGGATTTAATAATGTTAGTCATAAAATGTTAGGAATGTCAAAGCAACTAAAAGCGACTAAATTAATCGCTTTCTTAGAAGAATTTGAGGTTAGTGATGAGATAAACAAAACTTCATGGAGAAATTTTGAAAAAGAGTTAAAAATCTTTTTAAAAGAAGTAAAAAATTACCTTAACTAATATTGTACTCTTTCAATTTATTATACAGGGTTTTTCTGGTAATATTTAAAAGTTTTGCAGCCTTAGTTTTGTTATTTCCAGCCTCATGTAAAGCTCTAATAATAAGGTTTTTTTCATTTTCTTTGGTAGAGAAATCATTAGGTAAACTGTATTGACTTTCGGTGTTTTTTAATTCTTCAGGTAAAACTTCTTTTTCTATAATTTCAGTTTGAGATAAAAGCGTAGCTCTTTTAATAACATTAGATAATTCTCGTAAGTTTCCAGGCCAATTATATTGTTGAAATAAAGCTAGAACTTCTTGAGAAAATCCAGCAATTGATTTGTTGAGTTGTTTGTTAGCCTTTTCTAAGAAGAAATCAGCGTATAGAATTAAATCATCTTTTCTATCTTTTAAACTAGGAACCTTGATAGAAAATTCATTTAAGCGATGGTATAAATCTTCTCTAAAATTACCTTTTTCAACAGCTAACAATAAATCTTCATTGGTAGCTGTAATCAAACGAATGTCTACCATAATTTCTTTACTACTTCCAACAGGTTTAATCTTCCTTTCTTGTAAAGCACGTAATAATTGTACCTGACTTTCATAGTTCAAATTTCCAACTTCGTCTAAAAAAAGAGTTCCTCCGTTTGCAGCTTCAAAATGTCCTATTTTATCATTTATAGCTCCTGTAAAAGATCCTTTTTGATGTCCAAAGAACTCACTTGAAGCTATTTCTTTAGGTATAGCTCCGCAATCTACAGCAATAAATGGTTTGTCTTTACGTAAACTTTGGGTATGAATTGTGTTTGCAACCACCTCTTTACCTGTACCACTTTCACCTGTAATAAGAACAGACATGTCGGTTGGAGCTACTAAGTGAATATGTTCGTGTAAACTTTTAGAAGCTGAACTTATGCCTGAAACAATATTAGAATTTGAGTTTGAAACTTTTTTGTCTTCTTTTTTACTCTCGACAATTTGTTCAGTTTTAACCTCAAGAGCATTACTAATTACTTCTAAAACTTCTTCAGGGTTAAAAGGCTTAGAAATATAATCAAAAGCACCTTGTTTCATAGCCTGTACTGCTGTTGAAACTTCTGCATAACTCGTCATTAAAACAACAGGAATTTTACTATCGGTATTTTTACTTTGTTTCAATAAATCAATACCATTTCCATCAGGAAGACGTAAATCAGTAAAAATTAAATTATAGGAATGTTTTTTTAAGAGAGTGAAAGCATTTTTAATAGTATAACTAACCTCTACAGTGTACTGATGTCGCTCTAAGAAATGTTTTAACATATTAGAAAAAGTAACATCATCCTCTACTAGTAAAATCTTTTTCATAAAAAATGTTTATTCTAAATTGTTTGTATAGTATAAGCTCTTTGTAAAAAACAAAAAGAGCGTTTTACATGAAAACGCTCTTTCGTCAATAAAATTGAGGAGGGAAATAAAAAAATTACTTTTTTGAATTGCTAACTTCTTTTTCGTCTAATAAGTTACCTTCTTTGTCAGTATAAATAGTTTTGGTTGTGCTATTTACACTAATCTCTAATTTGTACTGCTCTTTTTCGTTAACAAAAGCTTTACTTAAGTTAGCTTTAGGGAAGCTTTCCTTAATAGAGTTTACTAATGTTGCTGGTAACTTGTCTAAAGAGATTTCTTGGAATCCATCTGCTACAACTGTATGAACTGGAGTAATAGGGGAAATAGTATTGTTTACTGTTGCATAAGTTGAAACACCTGCTAAGATTGCTACTGCTAAGATTAATTTTTTCATGACATTAAGTTTTAAGTTATAATTATTTAATATTGTAATACAACAAGGGGAATATGTGTGTTATTTTACGTCTTTAGCGTCTAACCAATTTCCGTCTTTGTCAGCAAAAAGAGTTTTGCTTTCGTTTTCTAAGCTAATCTCTAATTTATATTGCTCGTTTTCGTTAACAAAAGCTTTGCTTAATTTACCTTTAGGAAAACTTTCTTTTACAGATTTTACTACTGCTGCTGGTAATTTATCTAAAGAAACTTCTTTAAAACCTTTTTCTACAACCGTGTGAACTGGAGTAATAGGAGAAATAGTGTTGTTAGTTGTTGCGTAAGTTGAAGCTCCTGCTAAAATAGCTGCTGCTAAGATTAAATTTTTCATGATATTAAGTTTTTAAGTTATTTACTGTTTGCTTGTTATATTGAAATAAATATGCCATCAACTTTAATAAAACAACAAAAGGTGGTAACGTATTGTTTTTTAGATGTTTATTGTTTTTTTTAAGTTTTAAGAGGGATATTTTTTATGTGTAAAAAGTGTGTAAACAATTAATTAATACTGTGTAAAAGTTACACGATTTACTCAGAAGATAAACAATAAATATTTCTGTTATCTTTGAAGAAAATCATCCCTAATGAAGTTATTTAAAAAGTCTTTAAAAATTGTTCTGTTATTATTAGTGTTAGTAAGTGTTGGAGTTTGGTTATTTACAAAAACCTTACATCCTACGTATAAAGGAGAGTTAGCATTAGCTAATATTTCAGATAAAGTTACGGTGTATTATGATGAGGTTGGAGTGCCGCATATCAATGCGCAAAATCAACTAGACGCTTATACTGTTTTAGGGTATGTGCATGCTCAAGATCGATTGTGGCAAATGGAACTAATTAGAAGAATTGCAGCTGGAAGATTAGCAGAAGTTTTTGGAAAAGATTTGGTAAGAGTAGATAAGTTTTTTTCTGGGTTAGGAATTGAAGAAGCTGCCGAAAAAACGATTCAAGAATTAGATAAAAATTCAGAAACTTATAAATTAACGGAAGCTTACTTAAACGGAGTTAATCAGTTTATTGAAGAAGGAGCAACACCATTAGAGTTTTATTTAGTAGGATTAGATAAAGAAAACTATACAGTTAAAGATATATATAATGTTTTTGGTTACATGGCATTTAGTTTTGCGATTGCACATAAAACGGATCCGTTGTTAACTGAAGTTAAAGAAAAGTTAGGTGAGTCTTATGTAAATGAGTTGTTGAACTCTTTCAATAAGAATTTAACACTGAATAAGACAACGAATAAAAAAGCGATTAAAGCAGAAATGTCTGTTGCTGTTAATGAGATTATAGAGCAATTACCAGTTGCACCTTTTATAGGAAGTAATTCTTGGGTAATTGCACCCCCTAAAACCAAAAACGGTAAAGTGATTTTTGCTAATGACCCGCATATTACATTTTCTCAACCATCGGTTTGGTATCAAAACCATATAAAAACTCCTGATTTTGAAATTTACGGATTTAATCTAGCGTTGATGCCTTTTCCGTTATTAGGACACAATAAAGAGTATGCCTACGGACTAACAATGTTGGCAAATGATGATTTGAATTTTTATGTGGAAGAAAACAATCCTGAAAATCCGTTGGAATATAAAACTCCAGAAGGATTTAAAAAGTATGAGTTGTTAAACAAACATATAAAAGTTAAAGGAGGAAAAGATACCACGTATCAAGTAAAAGTAAGTAAGCACGGACCAATTATGAATGGGCTGATAGAGCATATTACTGATGATAGACCCGTGGCAATGAATTGGATTTATACGCAGCTACCAAATAAATTATTAGAAGCGTCTCACAAAATGTCGCATGCAAATTCGTTACAAGATTTTAAAACAGGAACAGCTCAAATACACGCTCCAGGACTAAATGTAATGTATGGTGATGCTAAAGGGAATGTAGGTTGGTTTGCTTCAGCTAAATTGTATGAATTAAGAGATAGTTTATCTTCTAAAATGTATTTAAACGGAGCTTCTGGGAACGATGAAATTGTAGAATATTTAGAATTTGAAGAAAATCCGCAAGCTGAAAATCCTAGTTGGAATTATGTGTATTCAGCAAATAATCAACCAGATTCTGTAAGAGGAAAATTGTATCCTGGATATTATCAGCCTGAAGATAGAGCGAAGAGAATTGTTCAGCTATTAGAACCTAAAAACGATTTTACGAAAGAGGATGTTGCTGAAATGATTTATGATGTAACCTCACCTGTAGTTCCAGAAATCGGGAGAGAATTGTTGGTAAGTGTAGATAAATCGTCACTATCTCCTTCGGCAAAAAAAGCATATTCGGTGTTAGAAAAGTGGAATGGAGAATATTTAAAAACTAATGTAGCTCCGACTATTTATAATCGATTTTTGCATGAATTCTTAACTGCTACTTACAAAGATGAGTTAGGAGATAGTTTTCAGTTGTTTATTGATACGCAATTACAAGATCAAGTGTTAGCAGAGCAGGCTAAAAGGGAACAATCAGTTTGGTGGGATGATATTTCAACGACAGATAAAGTTGAAACCAGAAAAGAAATAATTACCACAGCTTTTCAAAAAGCCATCACATTTTTACAAAATCAATTAGGAGAGAATGTAGAAAATTGGACGTGGAATCGCGTAATTTCAGTGGAATATGAACACGCTATTGGTAAAGCGGGAGGTTTGTTGCGTAAATTTTTTAATGTCGGTCCGTTTGAAACTATTGGAGGAAATGAGGTGATTAACAACCAGATTTTCAAGTTGGATAGTACAGGTGTGTATAAAATTCATGGTGGACCTTCAACACGTAGAGTCATTGACTTTTCTGATGTAGAAAATAGCATTGCGATTTTACCAACAGGGCAATCAGGAAATGTATTCAGTCCGTATTATAAAGACCAAGCACAAAAATATGTAGATGGTGAGTTTGTAAAAATGAACCTTAATGAGGCAACTATACAAAAGAGTAAAAATAAATTGGTGTTTTTACCGAAGGAATAAGAGGAATAATATGTCATTTCGAAGGGAGAATGACTGAGGAATCTAAATAATTAAAAATGAGATTTCTCTCTCTGGTCGAAATGACGAGTTTTTCTTGGTTGTATTTTAGATTTTAAAAGATTTAAAAGATGAGTATCATCTTTTTTATTTTGACTTAGAGTTTGATATATTTCGAGGAGGTCTAAATATTCCCACTCTTTAAACTTGTTAATCTTGTATGAAGAAGAGGGAGTTAATAATTTTAAGAAATACTCAACTTTACCTCTACCATAACCTTGAGATTTTATTTCAATAGAAATGTCTTTCAATTTATAAGTTCTTTCCCACTCCTTATTAAAATTTGTCCCTTTTATAATCACTTGAGTCTTGTTTATCTGTATTTCTTTAATATAATTTCTGACTATAAAAAAAGATAAAATTCCCCAAACTATTGAGTAACCTATAGTCAAGGTGGTAGAAAAGGCAATAGAATTTTTTTTAATAGGTATAAGAGAAAGTAAGAGTATGGGGATAATAGGAGGAAAAAACAAAGACATAAATCTATGCCAATATTTTTTTTGTTTTATAGGTTGATAAATTTTATTCATTTTTTAAACCTCTCTATAAACCTCCTCAAAAGGAATTCTAAAACGTTCTCCATACACTCCTTCGGGTTTGCGAATACCACATGACACAACCATGTTAATTTCTGCGCCAAAAGGTAACCCCAGCAAACGTTTTACACGCCAAGTGTCAGAACCTTCCATAGGGCAGGTGTCGTAACCTTCAGCAGCCATTGAAAGCATGAATGTTTGTGCTGCTAATCCACAAGTTTTGTGAGCTACAATGCGCATATCACTATTGCGAACTTCTCTATAAATAGGTCGAAATACCCCAACAATTGAAAATAGTATATACTTCAACCAGCCAAAAATTCCTAAGAAATCAAAATACGTGAAAGGAATTAGCTTTCCGTAGTAGTTACGTGCTACTTTTTCTCTACTTCGTTGTTCTGATTTCGGATTGTTTTTACCAAAAACTGTATCCATAAAAGCTAAATTAGCTTTAGCTCTTTTACGCCACAAATCTTTACGAGTAACAAAAACCACTAGCTGCTGAGCAGTTTTAGCTGCATTTTGATTAAAGCATAATGGAGCCATTTTTTTTATAATTTCCTTATCAGTGATATGATAAAACTCCCACAGTTGCATGTTGCTACTGGTAGGAGCTAAACTCGCCTGTTCTAAACATTTTTTTACAATGGAAGTGTCTATCGGTTTTTCAGGGTCGTACACTCTTACCGAACGACGATAATTAACTGCTTCTGATACGGATTTTTCACTCATTTGTGGGTGTCTTGATTCTTGTGTCTACTTATTTTATTATCTAATAAATTACCCTAGTTTCATTAAGGTTTTTAATTGTTGTAGTTTCCCTTTATATGGAGCATATCGAGTAGGAACATCTAGCCAAGTTCCGCGAGAAACCACTCCTTTATGATGAGAAAAAGTATCAAAAGTTTTTTTTCCGTGATAACTACCTATACCACTTTCTCCCACGCCACCAAAAGGCAACCTATGATTAGCAAAATGTACTGTAGTATCATTTATCGTACCTCCACCAAACGAAAAACGCTCAATCATTTTCTTAGCAAATGAATTTCTATTGGTGAAAACATATAAAGCCAGAGGCTTATCATATTTAGCTGTTATTTTTTCAATATCAGCTTCATTTTCATAGGAAATTAGTGGTAAGATAGGTCCGAAAATTTCACCTTTCATTACTTCACTATCTAGACTAGGTTCATCAATTAAGGTAGGGGCAATATAGCGATCATCTCTATCAGTTTGTCCACCAATTACACACTTTTCATTTTCTAGCATAATGGCTAAACGATCAAAGTTTTTAGTGTTTACGATACGTGGAAAATCAAAGGAGTTTTGAGGGTTTTCGCCATAAGCTCTAAAAATATCCTCCTTAAACTCTTGTATAAACTGTTCTTTTACCGATTTATGAATTAATAAATAATCAGGAGCAATACAAGTTTGTCCACCATTAATAAATTTCCCCCAAACCAAACGCTTTGCAGCAAGTTTGATGTTTGCGGTTTCATCAATAATAGATGGGCTTTTTCCTCCCAATTCTAGAGTAACTGGAGTTAAGTGATTGGCAGCAGCCTTAGCAACAATTTTTCCCACAGGAACACTTCCAGTAAAAAAAATATAATCCCAACGTTGTGCTAATAATTCTGTAGAAACATCCACACCGCCTTCTACAACAGCTACATGATTTTTATCAAAAACAGCTTCGATGATTTCTTTGGTAATTTTACTCGTGTTGGGTGTTAGTTCTGAAGGTTTTAAAACTACAGTATTTCCTGCTGCAATGGCTCCCAATAAAGGAGCAAATGCTAGTTGATACGGATAATTCCAAGGAGCAATAATTAAAACAGTACCATAAGGTTCTTTATAAATTTTTGCTGATGATGGAAAGTTTAATAAAGAAGGCAATACACGCTTGGGTTTGCTCCAAGAATATATGTTTTTTATCGCCATTTTTAACTCAGCCAGTACGATAGAAGTTTCAGTCATCACAGCTTCGTATTCTGATTTTTTAAAATCATCATGTAAAGCTTTGATAATATCTTGTTCTCTTGTAATAAGCTCTTTTTGTAGTCTTTTTAAAGCACTTTTTCTAAAGGAGATATCTTTGGTTTGTTGTGTTGCAAAATAATTTTTTTGCGACTGAACCAATTCGGGAATATTCATAGGTTATATATCTTGTAATTTTTTATTCATTATTGAAAACCATAAAGGAGGTACCAAAGCCACAAGCATCATACCTGGATATCCTGTTGGCATTTGAGGGCTCTCTGGTAATGATTTTAAGAGCTGATAATGTTTACTTCCGTTATAGTGATGATCGGAATGGCGAGATAAATTAAACAGCATTAACATACCAATTCTGTGATCAGAATTCCATGAATGAGTTCTTTTTACACGTTCATAACGACCTTTTTCGTTTTGTTTACGTAGTAGTCCGTAATGTTCTATATAGTTTACAGTTTCTAATAATAAAATTCCAAAAACAGCTGCTGCTGTAAAAGCAAGTAGAGCATTTAATCCAAAGAGAAAGAAAATACCTATCAATAACAATATATTACAAATCGTATAGATGAGCATTCTGTTTTGCAGATGAAACCAATTTCTACCAGAATTTTTTAGACGTCTGTTTTCTGTTTCCCAAGCTTGATAATAGCTTTGAAAATGAGAACGGATCCAGAATAGATATACTATTTCATTTTTTCTTGCGGTTGCAGCATCTTTAGGTGTAGCTACATTAAAATGATGTCCGGCATTATGATAGGGTAAAAAGTGAGTATCTAAAGATGTTAATAATAAAATCTCACCTAAAAACTCATCAAAACGGTTGTTCCGATGACCTAATTCATGTCCTACATTAATACCAATTACACCACACATTAATCCCATAGCAGAGATTCTTCCTATATATTCTATGGTGGTTAAATGTGCATCTTTCATCATCCATAAAAACCATCCTAAAAAAAGTAATTGAACAGGTACTGTTGCGTATAAGATATAAGTATACAGCTTGTTTTCTTTTTCTAGCTCTTCTTGTTCTTTGTTAAGGTTTTGTTTGTCTGGGTTAAAAAGCAGTTCAAGTAGAGGAACAAACCCAAAAAATACGACTAAAGGTAATAATGTTAACCAACCCATACTCGTAAACGAAATGTATACAGTTATAGGGAGTATTAAGATAGTTAAAAATTTAAGAGCTTTCATCTTATGTGAAATTTGTCTAAATATACAAATTACAAGCAAGCATCCCAAACTGGGTCAGAAGGAGTTGGAGCAGTGATTTTAATAAGTTCTTTACTAACTGGATGCGTAAATTCTATTTTTCGTGCATGTAAATGGATGCTTCCATCTTTATTGCTTCTTTTTGCTCCGTATTTTAAGTCGCCTTTAATAATAGCACCAATATTAGAAAGTTGTACACGAATTTGATGATGACGTCCTGTTTCTAAGTCAACTTCAAGCAACGAATAGTTATCTAATTTTTTAAGTGTTGTGTAATGTAAAGTAGCTTTTTTACTTCCGTTAACTTCTTTGTTGTATGCTGTAGACTTATTGTTCTTTGGGTTCTTTTTTAAATAATTTGTTAAAGTGTCAGCAGCTTTTTTAGGTTGTTGTTGAACAATTGCCCAGTATGTTTTTTTTATGGTTTTGTCACGCAACATTTTGTTTAAGCGTTCTAAAGCTTTAGATGTACGTGCGTAAATAACAATGCCAGAAGTAGGTCTATCTAAACGATGAACAGTTCCTAAATAAACATTACCAGGTTTGTTATATTTTTCCTTAATATATTCTTTAACTACATCAGAAAGAGGTTTGTCGCCTGTTTTATCGCCTTGTACGATATCGCCAGCACGCTTATTAACCACAATAATATGATTGTCTTCATGTAAGACCTGTAAATTTTCTTTAGTAGAGTGCATATTAGGAGTTACCTTAAGGTTACTAGAAGAACTATTTGAAGTTCTCAGCTACGTCCTCATTTACCTGATCGATAAAACTTAAAAACTCATCACGTCCCATTCCTGTAGAAGAAGAAGTTACAAAAGACATTGGTAATTCTTCCCAATACTTTAATAATTTCTTTTTATAAGCAGTAATTTGTTTGTTAAGTTTAGAACTGCCTAATTTGTCTGCTTTGGTAAAAACAATACAGAAAGGAATACGGTTTTCACCTAAAAACTGCATAAACTCTAAGTCTATTTTCTGCGGATCATGGCGAGAATCAATTAAAACAAAGGTACAAACCAGTTGTTCACGCTCTTTAAAATAATTTTCAATAAAGAATTGAAAAATTTGTCGCTTTTTTTTAGATACTTGAGCATAACCATATCCTGGAAGATCCACTAAAAACCATTCATCATTAATTTTAAAATGGTTAATAAGTTGAGTTTTTCCGGGCTTACCAGAGGTCTTTGCTAAATCTTTTCGCTCCATCAACATGTTAATTAACGAAGACTTACCAACGTTTGAGCGGCCAATAAAAGCATACTCAGGTATTCTGTCTTTAGGAGCTTTGGTAACATTACTGTTACTCATTACAAATTCAGCAGATTTTATTTTCATACTATAATTAAGCTAGTTTAGCTGTTGTTATATTTCGCGTTTTGAAAGCCAGCTTTCTAAAATTTCATTAAACTCTTCTGGAGTTTCCATCATAGCTGCATGCCCACATTTATCTATCCAAAATAAATCAGCATCAGGTAAGAGTTTTTTGAAGTCTTCAGCAACTTCTGGTGGAGTAACGCTGTCTTGTTTTCCCCAAATTAAACAAGTAGGTTGTTTCATGTTGGGTAAATCTTTAGCCATATTATGACGAATTGCACTTTTAGCAATAGCTAATGTTCTAATCAATGTATTTCTATCGTTGATAACATCATACACTTGATCTACAAGTTCGTCTGTGGCAATAGCTTTATCATAAAAAACATCTTGCGCTTTTTTTCTAACAAACTCTTTGTCACCTCTTTTAGGATAGCTATCTCCCATAGAGTTTTCGTATAGCCCTGAACTACCTGTTAAAACTAATGCTTTAACATCTTCAGAGTAATGTTTTGTGTAGTATAAAGCTATATGTCCGCCTAAAGAATTTCCTAATAAAGTAACATTTTTAAGTCCTTTGTACTCTATGAAATCATGTAAAAATTTGGCTAAATTTTTTACATTGGTTTTAAGGAGAGGTAAGGTGTATAGGGGTAATTCTGGAATAAAAACTTGATATCCTTTTTTTGAAAGATGATTAAAAGTGGAGTTAAAATTACTTAAAGCCCCCATTAGTCCATGAAGAATGATAATTGGGCTTCCTTCTCCTGCTTCAGCGTATGTAAATTTGTCTTCTTTCTTTAAAAATTCAGTCATTATGTTTCTGATTTGACTTAACCACAAATGTAGTTCTTTTTTATCACTTTTTCATTTTTATTATTTCATGTACAATGGCGATATAGAAGTCTTTTAGTATCAGTTTTTTAGCTTAAAAACTAAAACTTATCAACAATGTGGTAAAAAGTGGTAAAAAGTGGTAAATATTTTTTATTTTTGATGCAAACTATAGTTTCTTTACGTGATAAATTTAATTGGAACATATGAGTGCAAGGTAGATGCTAAAGGGAGGTTGATGATGTCGTCAGCGTTCAAGAAGCAACTGTCTTCTGTGTTGCAAGAAGGTTTTGTGATTAAACGCTCTGTGTTTCAGTCTTGTTTAGAGTTGTATCCGATGCAAGAGTGGAATTTAATGATGGCAAAAATCAATAAACTAAATCGATTTGTAAAGAAAAATAATGATTTTATCAGAAGGTTTACTGCTGGTGTAAAAATGGTGGATGTAGATGCTTCTGGAAGGATATTGATTCCGAAAGATTTATGTCAATTTGCAGGAATAGAAAAGCAAGTAGTGCTTTCTTCTGCAGTGAATATTATTGAGATTTGGGATAAGGGTAAGTACGAAAAAGTAATTGATGATGCTGTTGTTGATTTTGCTGAATTGGCAGAAGAAGTAATGGGTAATACGGAAGCAGATGAGTTATCATAGTCCAGTTTTGTTGAAAGAAAGTGTAGATGCACTTAATATAAAGGAAGATGGAGTGTATGTGGATGTCACTTTTGGAGGAGGAGGACATTCTAGAGAAATATTGAGTCGATTAGGAGAAAAAGGAAAATTGTTTGCTTTTGATCAAGATCCAGATGCGCAGCAAAATAAAATTGACGATCCGCGTTTTGTGTTGATTGGTGAGAATTTTCGATTCATATCTAGGTTTTTACGTTTTTACGGTGTTAGGAAGGTAGATGGGGTGTTGGCTGATTTAGGTGTGTCGTCGCATCAATTTGATGAAGCTGAAAGAGGTTTTTCAACTCGTTTTGATGCAGATTTAGATATGCGAATGGATCAAAAGTCTGAGTTGTCAGGAAAAAAAATCATCAATACATATACTGAAGAAGATTTAGCAGATGTGTTGTTTTTGTATGGAGAGTTGCGAAATGCAAGAACTTTAGCTAAAACAATTGTTGAAGCAAGAGAGGGTAGAGAGATTAATACAAGTTTTGAGTTAAAAGAGGTGTTGCAAAGATTTTTGCCAAAAGCCAAAGAGCATAAAATTCTAGCACAAATTTTTCAAGCAATACGAATAGAAGTAAATCAAGAGTTGGAAGTGTTGAAGGAGTTTTTACAGCAAATTCCAGATTTGTTGAATGAGGATGGACGATTGAGTGTGATTTCATATCACTCGTTAGAAGATAGGTTGGTGAAGCGATTTATAAGAACGGGGTTGTTTAGCGGTGAGCCAGAAAAAGATTTTTATGGTAATACCAATGTGCCGCTTAAAAAGGTTGGTAAAATGATTGTGCCAACAAAAGAAGAGATTAAAGAGAATAACAGAGCACGAAGTGCGAAACTAAGAATAGCAACATTAAAATAATGTCTAAAGTAAGAAAGAGTATATACGATCTTTTAAGAGGAAGTTTTCTTACGGATGAAAGCTCATTTAAAAACTGGCGGATTTTAATTTTTGTTGTAGTGCTGTTGTTAATAATGATATATAGTTCGCACAGTGCAGATGCAAAAGTGGTGCAAATAGCAGAGCTTAATAAGAAGAAAAGAGAGTTGCGGGCTGAAGATGTAGATACGAGTACTGAATTAATGAGGATGAAGTTAGAAAGTAGTATTCGAGATAAAGTAAAAAGTAAAGGGTTGTTCCCTGCAAAAAAACCGCCCCAAAAAATAAAAGTAACATATAATAAAGAGTAATATAAAATGGTAGTAAAAAAAGGCATATTAAACAAACTCTATGTGATTGTTGTTTTAATGACGCTTTTCTTTGTAGTTATCATTTTTAGACTTTTTAAACTTCAATATGTAGAAGGGGATAAGTATAGAAAGCTTTCTGAAGAAAAAACAGTTAAAAACGACACTATTTTTGCGAATAGAGGTAATGTGTATGCAGCAGATGGAAATTTGCTAGCAACATCAATGTCAAAATTTACCATTCGTATGGATGTGGTTGCGGTGGATTCAGAAGTTTTTGAGAAAAATATTCGTGCACTTTCAGAATCGCTCTCAGGTTTACTAGGTAAGCCAGCTAGTTACTACCAAAAGAAGTTGCGTAATGCAAAAAAACGTAGAAATCGTTATTTGTTAATAGCTCGTAATGTAGGGTATAATGACTATGTAAAAATGAAAAGCTTCCCGATTTTTAATAGAGGGGTGTATCGAGGAGGTTTTATAGCAGAGCAAAAAACAGTTCGTGTGCACCCTATAGGTAAAATAGCTGAGCGTACTATTGGATATGATGATTACAGAGGAGGAGCGGGAATTGAAGGTGCTTTTGCAGATTACATGCAAGGAGAAAATGGTTGGCGTTTAAAGCAAAAAATAGCGAAAGGACAATGGAAGCCAATTAATGATGTAAATGAGAAAGAACCAGTAGACGGTAGTGATGTAATAACAACAATAGATGTGAATATTCAAGATATTACGCATCATGCTTTGTTAAGAGAGATGGAGTATTTTGAAGCAGACCATGGATGTGCTGTGGTGATGGAGGTAGAAACAGGAGAAATTAAGGCAATATCTAACTTAGGAAGAACTTCTAAAGGAAAATATTACGAAAAAAGAAATTATGCTGTTTGGGAGAGTCACGAACCAGGGTCAACTTTTAAGTTGGCTAGTTTAATGGTTGCGCTAGAAGATAAAGTAGCAGATACTTCAACTGTGGTAGATTGTGAAAAAGGAAGGATTTATATTAATAATCGTAAAGTAGAAGATAGTAAAAGAGGAGGGTACGGAAAAATATCCTTAGGAAGAGTGTTTGAAGTTTCTTCAAACGTAGGAATTGTAAAAACGATACAAAAGCATTACGATAAGAATCCAAAAAAGTTTACCGATAAAATTAAGTCGTTTGGTTTAGATCAATTAACAGGTGTAAAAATAAAAGGAGAAGGAAATCCTTATATACCAGAACCAACAGAAAAAAGTTGGAGTCCAATTTCGTTAGAGTGGATGGCTTGGGGATATGGAGTTTCTCTCACGCCTTTGCAAACACTAGCGTTTTATAATGCAGTAGCAAATGACGGAAAGTTGGTGAAACCATATTTTGTTAAAGAGCTAAGAGTAGGAGGTAAAGTAGAAGAAAGCTTTGGAACAGAAGTAGTAAAAGAAAAAATAGCATCACAAGAAACCTTAGATAAAGTCCGAAAAGTGATGGAAAATACTATAAAATACGGAACAGGTAAAGGAATTTATTCACCAAACTTTTCTATGGCAGGAAAAACAGGGACTGCAAAAAAATATATTCCAAGAACAAAAAATGCCAAAGGAGAGTATGAAGGTGGTTATTATTCAAATCAAAAATATGTGGCTTCTTTTGCAGGATTTTTCCCGGCTGATGAACCAAAATACTCTTGTATTGTGGTGGTTCATAGTCCTAAAAAAGAAAAAGGATATTACGGGGCTACGGTTGCTGCTCCTATATTTAAAGAAATAGCTCAAAAAATTTATACTTCAACAGCGATTAATAATCAGTTTGTTTCTGATGATATTTCAGAAGAAGTCCTCGATAAAGAATATCAAGAATACTATCAAAAGCTAAGGAAGTATAAAACAATTATGCCTAAAGTAACTGGTATGAGCGGAATGGATGCGGTTGCATTATTAGAGAACATGGGATTGAAAGTTAAGTTTTCAGGAGTAGGAAAAGTAACAGAGCAATCTGTAGAAAGAGGAGTGAAAGTCTCAAAAGGTGCAACGATATATTTAAAATTATCATAGTTGAAAAAATTAAAAGACATATTATACAAGGTAGCTGTAAAAGAAGTTTACGGAAATACAGATATTGATATAAAGAATATTCAGTTTGATAGTAGACAAGTGCAGGAAGATGATGTTTTTGTTGCTCAAAAAGGAGTAACAGTAGATGGACATCAATTTATAACAAAAGCAGTGTCGTTGGGTGCTAAGACTGTTATCTGTGAGTCTTTACCAGAAGATAAAAATGAAGAGGTTACCTATGTTAAAGTAGAAGATTCTAATGCTGCATTAGCAATAATAGCAGCAAATTATTATAACAACCCGTCAAAAAGCTTGCAATTAGTAGGAGTAACAGGAACAAATGGTAAAACTACAATTGCAAGCTTATTGTATCAATTGTTTAAAAAGGCAGGGTATAAAGTAGGGTTACTGTCAACTGTGCGAGTGATGGTTGATGATGAAGAGTATAAGGCAACACACACAACACCAAACTCGGTAGCGATAAATAAATATTTATCAAAAATGGTAGAGGCAGGGGTTGATTATTGTTTTATGGAAGTAAGCTCTCATGGAATTCATCAAAAACGTACGGAAGGATTAGAGTTTGTAGGAGGTGTGTTTACGAACTTATCTCACGATCATTTAGATTATCACGAAACATTTGCAGAATATCGTGATGTAAAAAAATCGTTTTTTGATTCGTTACCAAAATCAGCATTTGCTTTGGTGAATATAGATGATAAAAACGGGCAAATAATGCTTCAAAACACTAAGGCGAACAAACAAACTTATGCACTTAAAACAATTGGAGATTTTAAAGCAAAAGTGTTAGAAAAACGTCTTTCAGGAACTTTGTTAATAATTAACGGAGTAGAAGTTTGGACAAAGTTAATAGGAGAATTCAATGCGTATAACTTGTTAGCTATATATGGCGTAGCAGAGTTGTTAGGGCTTGAAAAGATAGAGATTTTACGAATTGTAAGTGAACTAGAAAGTGTAAGTGGAAGATTTCAGTACACAGTTTCTGATGAAGGAGTTACTGCAATAGTAGATTATGCACATACACCGGATGCATTAAAAAATGTATTACAAACTATTAATGACATCCGAACAGGAAATGAAACCGTGATTACAGTTGTAGGTTGTGGAGGAGATAGAGATACAACGAAGCGTCCAAAAATGGCATTAATAGCATCTCAGTTAAGTGATCAAGTTGTTTTTACTTCCGATAATCCTAGAACAGAAGACCCGCAATCAATAATTGATGAAATGGAAACAGGAGTTGCGGCAGAAAATTATAAAAAAACACTATCAATTGTAGATCGAAGACAAGCTATTAAAACAGCTTGTAAACTAGCAACTTCAGGAGATATTGTACTTATTGCAGGAAAAGGACATGAAACCTACCAAGAAATAAATGGTGTTAGGCATCATTTTGATGATTTAGAAGAAGTAACCAACTATTTTAATCAACTAAAAAAACACTAACGAATGCTGTATTATTTATTTCAATATTTAGAAAGTGAATTTAGCTTAACAGGGGCAAGTGTGTTTCAGTTTATCACATTTCGATCTGCAATGGCGTTCATATTATCCCTGTTGATATCAACCATTTTTGGTAAAAAAATTATCAATTACTTAAGAAGACAGCAAGTAGGTGAAACAGTAAGAGATTTAGGTTTAGATGGACAAGTACAAAAAGCAGGAACACCAACTATGGGAGGTGTAATTATAATTCTTGCAACATTAATTCCTGTACTGTTCTTGGCAAAACTAGAAAATATATACATCATTATTCTATTAATAACCACTGTTTGGATGGGGCTTATTGGTTTTGCTGATGATTATATTAAAGTATTTAAAAAGGATAAGGCTGGATTAAAAGGAAAGTTTAAGGTTTTAGGACAAATAGGGTTAGGTGTAATCGTGGGGTCTATGCTGTATTTTCACCAAGATGTAACCATAAAAGAACAATTACCTACTTCAGAACAAGTTGTGCAAGTTGATGGCAAAAAGAAAGTGTTTGGAGAAGCACACAAATCAACAAAAACAACAGTCCCTTTTTTAAAGAATAACGAGTTAGACTATGCAAAAGCATTAAGTTTCTTAGGAGATGGATATGAAAAATATGGATGGATAATTTTCATTTTTGTTACCGTTTTTATTGTTACGGGAGTTTCAAATGGTGCAAATTTAACAGATGGAATTGATGGTTTAGCAGCAGGTTCATCCGCAATTATGGTGATAACGCTGGCAATTTTTGCTTGGGTATCAGGTAACATCATTTTTGCAGATTATTTAGATGTGATGTATATCCCGAAGTCTGGAGAAATGACTGTTTTCATCTTGGCATTTGCAGGGGCTTTAATCGGGTTTTTATGGTATAATACCTATCCAGCACAAGTGTTTATGGGAGATACCGGAAGTTTAACTATTGGAGGTATCATAGCAGTAATAGCAATTGCCATAAGAAAAGAATTGTTGCTGCCAGTTTTAGCAGGAATATTTGTAGTTGAAAATCTATCAGTAATACTACAAGTTTCTTGGTTTAAATACACAAAAAAGAAGTTTGGAGAAGGAAGACGAATATTTAAGATGTCTCCTCTACATCATCATTATCAAAAACTAAACTATCATGAAAGTAAAATTGTAGTACGCTTTTGGATTGTAGGAATTTTGTTAGCGGTATTTGCCATAGTAACATTGAAGTTAAGATAAATGAGATTTTGGAGTTTTGATTTAAGATATAAGATTGAATGAAAGAACAGATTAAAAATAGAACTAAACAATTTGCTATCGATTGTTGGAGGTTATGTAAAGAATATCCTAAAACAAGAGAGTTTGATGCATATTGTAGACAATTGATAAGATGTTCTAGTTCGGTTGGAGCTAATTATAGAGCTGCTTGTAGGGCAAAATCTTCAGCTGACTTTATTCATAAATTAAAAATTGTTGAAGAGGAAGTAGATGAAAGCATGTTTTTTTTAGAGGTTTTTATGTCGATTCATGAAAATAATCAAGAAGAATTGAAAAGACTGCATAAAGAGGCGGACGAGCTGACCTCAATCATTGTAGCTTCTATAAAAACAGTAAAAAGTAAATCATCAATCAATAAATCTAAAATCATTAATTAAAAATGAAAAGATTAGTTGTGCTTGGTGGAGGAGAAAGTGGTGTAGGAACAGCGCTTTTAGGAAAACAAAAAGGATATGAAGTTTTTGTTTCAGATAAAGGAAGTATAGCAGAACGGTATAAAAAAGTTCTTTTACATAATTCAATCGATTTTGAAGAAAATCAGCATACAGAAGATAAAATTTTAAATGCTGACGTGGTGATGAAAAGTCCTGGAATTCCAGAAAAAGTTGCACTTGTGCAAAAGTTAGTTTCAAAAGGAATTAAAGTAATTTCTGAAATTGAATTTGCTTCGGAATTTACCAATGCAACTATCGTAGGAGTTACAGGATCAAACGGAAAAACAACTACAACCATGTTAATACATTATGTATTAAAAAAAGCAGGCTTAAATGTAGGAGTTGGAGGAAATATAGGGGATAGCTTCGCTGAACAAGTAGTTGATGATAAGTACGACGAATATGTGCTGGAATTGAGTAGTTTTCAGTTAGATGGAATCGAAAAGTTTAAACCACATATTGCTGTAATTACCAATATAACACCAGATCATTTAGATCGATATGAGTATGAATTTGATAACTATATAAACTCGAAATTCAGAATAACAAAAAATCAAACAAAAGATGATTTTTTAATATACGACGCCGATGACGAAGCAATTCAAACTTGGCTAAAAAATAACAAAACAGAAGCAACGCTAGTGCCATTTTCAGTAGAAAAAGAATTAGAGTACGGGGCTTTTTTAAGACAAGACACGATAATAATGAAATTTAATACAGAAGAAAAATTAATGAAGGTTTCTGAGCTAACATTACAAGGAAAACACAACACTAAAAATGCAATGGCTACATCGATGGCTGCAAGGTTGTTGAAAGTAAGAAAAGAAACAATTGCAGAAAGTTTATCTGATTTTGAAGGTGTAGAGCACCGTTTAGAAAAAGTGCAAAAAGTAAATGGAATTGAATTCATTAACGATAGTAAAGCTACGAATGTAAATGCAGCTTTTTACGCATTAGAATGCATGGATAACCCAACAGTTTGGATTGTGGGAGGAGTTGATAAAGGAAATGATTATACAGATTTATTACCTTTAGTAAGAGAAAAAGTAAAAGCAATAGTTTGTTTAGGATTAGATAATCAAAAAATCATAGACACTTTTGCAAATGTAGTAGATGTGATGGTGGAAACTGCTGGAGCAGAAGAAGCAGTAAAAGTAGCTTATAAAGTAGCGCAAAAAGGAGATACAGTATTGTTGTCACCAGCATGTGCTAGTTTCGATTTATTTGAAAGCTATGAAGATAGAGGAAGAAAGTTTAAAGAAGCTGTAAGAAATATATAATGCACATTAAAGATTGATGAAAAACATCTTTCGACATATAAAAGGAGACCGAGCCATTTGGGCTATAGTTGCAGTGTTGGCAATATTTTCATTTATGCCGATATATAGTGCAAGTACCAATTTGGTGTATGTAGTTGGTAACGGTTCTACCTTAGGGCATTTGGTAAAGCATATTGTATTGTTGATTACTGGGTTTGCGGTAATTTATGGAGTGCATAAAATTCCATACAGATATTTCAGTGGAGGCTCTGTTTTAATGCTACCTGTTGTTGTTTTATTGTTGGTTTTTACCTTGGCACAAGGAACTACTATTGGAGGAGCCAATGCAAGTAGATGGATTCGTATTCCGTTTGTAGGTATCGGATTTCAAACTTCCACATTGGCAGGTTTGGTGTTGATGGTATATGTAGCACGTTACTTAGCAAAAAATAAAGAAAAGGTAATTTCTTTTAAAGAAAGTTTATTGCAATTGTGGCTTCCAGTAGGTTTGGTATTGGTATTGATATTACCAGCAAACTTTTCAACCACAGCTATGGTATTCTTTATGATTTTAATGGTGTCGTTCATTGGAGGATACCCTTTAAAATATATAGGATATATATTAGGAATGGGACTTTTTGCTTTTCTATTTTTCATCTTAGTAGCTAAGGCATTTCCAGATGCAATGCCTAACCGTGTAAATACATGGAAAAGTAGAATTGAAAGTTTTTCTCAGCCAGATGGTGAAGAAGATTATCAAGTAGAAAAAGCTAAAATTGCAATAGCAACAGGAGGAGTAGTTGGGAAAGGACCAGGAAAAAGTGTGCAGAAAAATTTTTTACCACAATCCTCATCCGATTTTATTTATGCAATTATTGTTGAAGAATATGGTTTTGCAGGAGCAATAGTGGTAATATTCATTTATTTCTTATTGCTTTTCAGAATTTTAATAACCGCCAAAAAAGCTACTACCATATTTGCAACCTTGTTGGTTGTAGGTGTGGGAATTCCTATTGTTTTTCAAGCAATGATTAACATGGCAGTAGCAGTGAATATTTTACCAGTAACAGGACAAACACTCCCGCTAATAAGTAGTGGAGGTACCTCTATTTGGATGACATGTTTCGCATTAGGAATGATTTTAAGTGTAAGTGCTTCTAAAAACGAAACTGAAGAAACAATTTTAGATGATAACCCTTTAGATATTTTACATGAAACAATCGATTAATATCATAATAAGCGGTGGAGGTACAGGAGGTCATATTTATCCTGCAATAGCAATTGCTAACGAAATAAAAGTTCGTTACCCAGAAGCTAACATTTTGTTCGTAGGAGCAAAAGATAAAATGGAAATGGAAAAAGTACCGCAAGCTGGATATGAAATCAAAGGATTGTGGATTTCAGGAATCCAAAGAAAACTAACTTTAAAGAACTTAATATTTCCTTTTAAACTATTAAGTAGTTTATGGAAAGCATATAGAATTATACGAAAATTTAAACCAGATGTAGCTGTAGGTACTGGAGGTTTTGCAAGTGGACCAACATTAATGGTTGCTAATAAGAAAGGAATTCCAACCTTAATTCAAGAACAAAATTCGTATCCAGGAATAACCAATAGATTGTTAGGTAAAAAAGCGCAAAAAATATGTGTAGCATACGATAATTTAGAGCGTTTTTTCTCTGAAGAAAAAATTATAAAAACTGGAAATCCAGTCCGTCAAGATTTACTATTTATTCATACTAAAATAGAGGAAGGGAAAGAGTTTTTTGAATTAGATACATCTAAAAAAACAATTTTAGTACTAGGTGGAAGTCTAGGTGCTCGTAAGATTAATCAGTTAGTGGAAGCCAATTTAGACTTCTTTAAAAAACAAGGAGTTCAATTAATATGGCAATGCGGTAAGTTATACTTTGAAGAGTATAAGAAATATGATGAACTAGAAAATGTTCAAGTACATCAGTTTTTGAACAGGATGGATTTAGCCTATGCTGCTGCTGACTTTATTGTGTCAAGAGCAGGAGCAAGTTCAGTGTCAGAATTATGTATAGTAGGTAAGCCGACTATTTTTATACCGTCACCAAATGTGGCAGAAGATCATCAAACAAAAAATGCTAAGTCTATTGCAGATAAACATGGAGCCTTAGTAGTGAAAGAAAGTGAACTTGATACCTTCCCAGTGGTATTAGAAACTTTGTTAAAAGATAAAGGGAAACAAGAAAGTTTAAGTGAAAACATTAATGAGTTAGCGTTACCAAATGCAACAAGTAATATCGTTAACGAAATAGAAAAATTAATCAGTTAGTGAATTTAAAAACGATACATAACGTTTATTTTATTGGTATTGGTGGAATAGGAATGAGTGCTATAGCTCGTTATTTTTCTGTCAATGGAAAAGTAGTAGCAGGCTACGATAAAACACCAACACCTATCACTAAAAGTTTAGAAGAAATAGGAATAGAAGTTCATTTTGAAGATGCTGTAAAAAATATTCCAATTTCATTTTTAAATAAAGAAAAAACATTGGTGGTGTATACACCAGCAGTTCCTAAAAATCATTTACAATTAAATTATTTTAAAGATAACGGATACACAGTCTTAAAAAGAGCAGAAGTATTAGGAGAAATTACTAAGAATACTTTTTGTTTGGCTGTAGCGGGAACACATGGAAAAACAACAACCTCTTCAATTTTAGGGCACATTATGCAACCTGAAAAAGCTACTTCGTTTTTAGGAGGAATTGCAGAAAATTATAATTCTAATTTAATTTTAGGAGGTGATGAAGTTTCAGTTGTTGAAGCTGATGAGTTTGATCGTTCGTTTTTAAAATTATCACCAAATATAGCTTGTGTAACCTCTATGGATGCAGATCATTTAGATATCTATGGAGAAAATGAATTGTTACAGCAATCATTTAGAGATTTTGCAGGTAAAGTTTCTGATACTTTGATTGTAGCAAAAGGATTACCATTAGAAGGGTTAACTTATGCTGTAGAAGAAGCAGCGGATTATAAAGCCTATAATGTAAAAATAGAAGTAGGTAAATATGTTTTTGATGTAAAAACACCAACATCAGAAATTAAAAATATAGCATTTCATTTACCAGGAAATCATAACATGATGAATGCTTTAGCAGCACTAGCTATTGCAGATGTATATGGAGTGTCATTAGAAAAAATTAAAAAACAGTTAGGAACTTTTAAAGGGGTACAGCGTAGATTTTCTTATAAAATAAAAACTGAAGACGTTGTGTTGATTGATGATTATGCACATCATCCTACTGAAATAAAAGCAGTAGCGCAGTCTGTTAGAGAAATGTATCCAAAAGAAAAAGTTTTGGCTGTATTTCAACCACACTTATTTAGCAGGACTAGAGATTTTGTAGGTGATTTTGCAGAAGCATTATCATTGTTCGACGAAGTGCTATTGTTAGATATTTATCCAGCTAGAGAATTGCCAATAAAAGGAGTTACTTCTAATTGGCTATTAGAAAAAATAACCATTGATACTAAAAAGTTAGTGTCGAAGGAAAAATTAAGCAACGAAATCATAAAGTCAGAGTCAAAAATAGTGGCAATGTTAGGTGCAGGAGATATTGGTTTATTAGTTGATGAAGTAAAAAATAAATTAGAGGAAAAACACAAAAAATAGAATGAAAAAATTAGCAACATATCTGTCTTTTTTCTTGCTGTTGATGTTTTTGGTGTTTTTATATGGTTTTACAACCAATAGAAATGGAGCAAAAAAGGTAAAAAACACGGTGGTAGAGTTTGCTGCTGGAGACAATAACTTTTTGACACACAGTATGGTTGATAAATTGTTAATACAAAATAATGAATTTGTTAAAAACCAACCAAAAAGATTGGTAGATTTACACTTTCTAGAGGCTAATGTTTCGGCGAACCCGTATGTTGAAAAAACAGCTGTGTTTTTAACCGTAGATGGGGTGTTAAAAACTACTATAAAACAACGAACACCGATAGCTCGAATTGTTGATAAAGATAAATCTTTTTATGTTGATAAGTATGGTGTAGAAATTCCGTTATCAACAAATTTTTCAGCAAGAGTACCATTAGTTTTAGGAGTAAGGGAGCCAGAAGAAATCAAAGAATTAACAACGTTAATAAAGACCATAAATAGTAATAGTTTTTTCGCTAAAGAAATTATTGCTATTCAAAGAGACGCCCAAAACGAATACATATTTACAGTTCGTAGTGGTGATTATAAGATAATTTTTGGAGAGTTAACAGATGCTTCAATGAAGTTTAAAAAGCTAACAGCATTTTATAACAAAGCATTTAAAGACAAAACCATTAATAACTATAAAGCGATAAATGTAAAATACCACAACCAAGTTGTGTGCACAAAACAAAATCAAGATGGAAAACAATAAAATTGCAGTTGGTTTAGATATTGGTACAACCAAGATTGTTGCCATGATTGGTCGTAAAAACGAATACGGTAAGCTTGAAGTTTTAGGTATTGGTAAAGCGAAAAGTTTAGGTGTAAAGCGTGGGGTAGTTAATAACATTACGCAAACTATTCAGTCTATTCAGCAAGCAGCTGAAGAGGCAGAAAGTATTTCAGGATATAAGATAGAGAATGTTGTAGTAGGTATTGCTGGTCAACACATACGCAGCCTTCACCATAGTGACTATATAACAAGAGAAAAGTCAGAGGAGGTAATAGATGCAACAGATATAGAAAATTTAGTAAGTCAGGTGCATAAATTGGTTATGCTACCTGGTGAAGAAATTATTCATGTATTACCACAAGAATTTAAAGTAGATAGCCAACCAGATATAAAAGAACCTATTGGAATGTATGGTGGAAGATTAGAAGCTAACTTTCACGTAGTAGTTGGTCAAGTATCTTCTATCCGAAATGTAGGCAGATGTATTAAAAGTGCAGGGTTAAACCTTTCTGATATTACCCTTGAACCTTTAGCATCTGCATCAGCAGTGTTAAGTCAAGAAGAAAAAGAAGCAGGTGTAGCATTGATTGATATAGGTGGTGGAACAACAGATTTAGCAATATTTAAAGACGGAATTATTCGTCATACAGCAGTCATTCCTTTTGGAGGTAATGTAATTACTGAAGATATTAAAGAAGGCTGTTCAATAATAGAAAAACAAGCAGAGTTATTAAAAATTAAGTTCGGTTCAGCATGGCCTGGAGAAAATAAAGAAACGGAAATAGTTTCAATTCCAGGGTTAAGAGGAAGAGAACCTAAAGAAATTACGCTTAAAAATTTATCAAAAATAATTCATGCGAGAGTTCAAGAAATTATTGAACATGTGTACCTAGAAATTAAGAACTATGGGCATGAAACTCAAAAAGGAAAATTAATTGCAGGTATTGTACTAACAGGAGGTGGAGCTCAATTAAAACATTTACGCCAGTTAGTAGAATATATTACTGGAATGGACGTTCGTATTGGGTATCCAAATGAACACCTAGCAGGAGACTCTGATGAAGCATTGTCAAGTCCTGCATTTGCAACTGCTGTAGGGTTATTAATGGAAGGTTTACAAAAAGAAGTAGAAGAAAAAGTAGTTGTAGAAGAAGCGCCAGAGGCGTTAGTAGAAGAAGCTATTGAAGAGGAAAAAGAAATAGCAGAAGAAATCCAAGAAGAGAAGGAACACAAAGCGAAAAAATCTAAATCGTTTTTTGATAAGTTTACTGAACGATTCAAAGAATTTTTAGATAACGCAGAGTAATTAGTATATATAAGAATACTCCTGATTAATCCCCTAAAAAGGAGTGTAAAATTGAATAAGAATTAATAAAAAAGAAAAGTTATTATGAGCGCAGAATTTGATAACATTTCATTCGACATGCCAAAAACACAATCGAATGCCATTAAAGTAATTGGTGTTGGTGGGGGAGGAAGCAACGCAGTAAACCACATGTATAGTAAACAAATTCACGGAGTAGATTTCGTAATTTGTAATACAGACGCACAAGCATTAGAAAACAGTCCTATACCTAATAAAGTTCAATTAGGAGCACACTTAACTTCTGGGTTAGGTGCAGGTGCTAATCCAGAAATTGGAGCACAAGCAGCGGCTGAAAGTATGCAGGAAATTCAACAAATGTTGAGTACACATACCAAAATGGTATTTATTACCGCAGGTATGGGAGGAGGTACCGGTACAGGAGCAGCTCCAATCATTGCTAAAATTGCTAAAGATATGGACATTTTAACGGTAGGGATCGTTACTATGCCATTTCAATTTGAAGGAAGAATGCGCTCAAAACAAGCTCAAAAAGGAATTGATGAGCTACGTAATAATGTAGACTCATTAATTGTTATCAATAATAATAAACTGCGCGAAGTTTATGGTAACTTAGGGTTTAAAGCAGGATTCTCTAAAGCTGATGAAGTATTAGCAACAGCGGCAAAAGGTATAGCAGAGGTAATTACACATCACTACAAACAAAATATCGATTTACATGATGCAAAAACGGTATTATCAAATAGTGGTACAGCAATTATGGGTTCTGCAAAAGAAACAGGAGCAAACAGAGCTAAAAATGCTATTGTAAAGGCATTAGATTCACCATTGTTGAACGATAATAAAATTACAGGAGCTAAAAATGTATTGCTATTAATCGTTTCTGGAGGTAATGAAGTTACTTTAGATGAAATAGGTGAAATTAATGACTACATCCAAGATGAAGCAGGTTATGATGCCAATATTATTATGGGTATTGGAGAAGATGAATCATTAGAAGATGGAATAGCAGTAACAGTTGTAGCTACGGGTTTCGCTGCTGATCAGCAAGGGAATATTACTAATACAGAGGTAAAAAAAATAGTTCATACTTTAGAAGATGAGCAAAAGGCAACCTATAACTTTGGAGATCAGAATATACAAACATCTCCAGCAATTGATGAGCCTATAAAAAGTATACCATCAAATAAAGTTGTTCATGTTTTAGAGGAAGAAAAGCCTGAGCCTAAATCAGAGATTATTCCTACAACAGAAGCAATAAAAAATATTGATGTAGTATATGATGAGATTGAAATAGAAACAGTTTCTGAAGACGATTTTATTATTACAAATATAGCTGAACCAAAAGTAGAAGAAAGAGAAGTAAAAGAGCAACCAACTCAGCAAGATTTGTTGTTTGATTTACCATTAAACTCTTACGAAGAAATAAAACCAGCTTCTCATTTAGTTGAAACAACTAGCGAGATTAAAAATATTGAAGTAAAAGCCGAAGAAGTAAAGTATCATAAAGTTGAAAAACGTTATGTACTAGATGATTTTAGTGCACAACCAACAATTGGTAAAAGTTCTACTCCAACAATTAAGGAAGAGATAGAGGAAGAATTACAATTTGAGGTAAAATCTAAAACGCAAGAAGAAATTAATGACATAAACACTTCAAGCGAAGAAGTTTCTCCGTTAGACTTAACAATTTCTGAATTGCAAAAAAGAGCACAAGAAAGACGTGAAAAAATGAAAGGTTTTAACTACAAGTTTAACGATCAGGTTAGTAAAAACATAGACGAGATTGAGCGTCAACCAGCTTATAAAAGATTAGGAGTAGATATTGAAGCAGGTTCTGATATTAGTAAGTCAGATACAGCATTAAATACAGATAACAACGATTTATTACGCTCTAACAATTCGTTTTTACACGATAATGTAGATTAATAAAAGAATAACACTTATTTTTAAATCCCGATTTATCGGGATTTTTTAATACTTTAAAAACATAAAATTATGAGTTTGCAAAAACAGGTAATGGATAAAATGAAAGAAGCTATGAAGTCTAAAGATACGGTAGCTTTAACAGCTTTAAGAGCATTGAAATCAGCATTTATGTTGGCAAATACTGAAGCAGGAGCAGGAGAATTGTCTGAAGCGGAAGAATTAAAGATTATTCAAAAACAAGTAAAACAACGTAAAGATAGTGCAGCTGTATTTACAGAACAAGGACGTAATGATTTAGCAGAACCTGAATTGGCTGAAGCAGTTGTTTTAGAACAATTTTTACCTGAAGCTTTAAGCGAAGAAGAAATTGGAAATATTGTAGAGAAAACTATTGCAGATGTTGGAGCAGATGGTATGAAGGATATGGGTAAAGTAATGGGAATTGTATCTAAACAATTGGCTGGACAAGCAGATGGAAAAACTATTTCAGCAATTGTTAAAGCTAAATTAGCTTAACAAAATTTATAGACTCAGTAGTTCAACTGGATAGAACATCAGATTTCGGCTCTGAGGGTTGGGGGTTCGAGTCCTCTCTGGGTCACATTTAAAAATAAAACCTATTGATATTCAGTGGGTTTTGTTTTTAAGGGTAAGTATAGTGTTAAGTTTTTTTCTTTTCTCTAAAATAAAATTGCACCTTTTCTTCAACTATAAGCATCCCTTAAAGATAAAAACAATTTTACTTACTTTTTAGGAAACCATATATAAAAGAAGTGAGGAACGAATTACTTTTTGCCATTCAAAATACTTTTTTTTACAAAAAGGTACTATAAATTAAGATTTTATATATATTAGCGTTGATAAGTATTATAATGATACTTAGAATTATCCCCCGAAATAAATCAGTTAAAATATGGCACACTTATCAATTTACTCTAAGAATTCCTTTTTCTTGATTTATTTCTAGTATGATTCTAGTATCCAATTTAATTTAACTATTAGTATTAGCTAGTTTAAGCTACAAATTATTGATTATTATATTTACTCTAGTATTAATTTTAAATAGAGTAATTATGAAAAAAGTAACTTTAATTTTAGCAGTAGTATTTTCTACATTTTTATTAACTAGTTGTACTGATGAGTCTAAAGAACTAGAAGAATTAAACAATGAAAGTCTGGAAGTTTATAACGTCGATAGAAAGGACATTGAAAGACCAGGATCACAAGGCAGCAATTAGTATAATTGGTAGCTTTTTAGTAGCCTTGTCTGGATTAATTTTGTTTACAGACAAGGTTTTTCCTTTTGAGTTAGAAAATAAATTCGGATTTGGAAAAACTTCAACTTTTATTTGGGTTTTGAGTCAAACATTATCCCCTATCCTCTTAATAATAGCATCTGCATTTAGACCGTTTAAAACTGCATATATTATCCCTGTTTATATTTATACAATACAGTTTATATGGATTTTCAGACCAAACATAAGATTTGATGATTATTACCTACAAACTTATGCCATTGGAACTACTATTGGTTTTTTATTAATGTTATACATTATTTACAGGTTCAATCTAATAAAGACCAAAAGACAATTAGAAAATGAGAAATTTAAACAAGATGTTAATGAAACGATTGATTTATTAAAAAAAGATATTTTAACAAAAACAGAATAAATAAATTGAAATGGATATTAAAATTGAAAAAGCTAAAGAAATTAGAACACTAATAGAGAATAACACGATTGATAAAATTGCTGCTTTAAATCTTTTACAAGAGCTAGTTAATACACAAAATATTTCTATTTCTGAATTAGATGTTTACCTACACGAAATAGACAATTTAAAAAAGATTAAATTAATCAAAAACAATATTAGTAGTAGTATAATAGAGTTAGAAGAAAATAGTAATCAAATTATGGAGTTTTTAAGTTTAAATAATGACGATTTCAAAAAACTTAAACAATTTGGATATAAATTACTATAGAAAGAAAATTAATCTATACTGTCCAATCTATTTTTAAGAACTTCTTTTAAAGTCTTATTTCTCTCATCTGTTCTTAGAGATTTGACCCATAAATAAAAATTTTCATACTTCATTAGTTCATCTTCATGCAGGAGAATTTTCTCTATAACATCTAAAGCATCTTTCTCAGAAAGGTTTTTAGTTTCAGAGCTGGGTTTTCTATCATATTCTTTGAATACCTTTTCTAAAATTGGGATTTTAGATTTGGGTACAACCCCACTATTCTCATAATTATAAATTGTATTTTTACTCAAACCAACTAGTTCTCCTAATTCTTCTTGAGATAAACCAAATTTCTTTCTTAATACTTTTAAATCTGAACCGTTCATTAATTAGTAGCAAGTTAAAAACAACTTTCTTGTTTTTTTTAAAAAAAATCACAATTTTGTGACTAAAACATTTGTAAATCACAAAATTGTGATTATATTTACACCGTGTAACATTTCAAATATAGGTAATTTATAGTGATTCCCTATAAAAATTAGTAGCAATAGTAGAAAAACAATAATTAAAGCAACAAGAGACTAAAAACAAAAAACTGATTCTTAAAGACTAAATAACTCTATTTAAAACTAATACTATCTATGTTGTTAAGTCAAGGAATTTGAAAATTTGAAAGCGGGGCTTTTCTTTTGTATTAAAAAGAAAACTTTCTAGTCGGGGGCGACTAGGTTTTTTGAAGTTTGTGAAGGGGCTTCTTTAAACCAAAAAAATCGCTTTTTTCCCCTTAAGCGATGTCAACCCAAGTATTAAATACTTGGGTTGTTTTTTTAATAAGAACTTTAGCCTAATGAAATTGTAAAAAGAAATAAAAAAGATATGAAAATTACTTTATTCCCTCCTATAACTAAAAAAAACTTTTAAAAACAGAGAAAGAAATTCATTATAATCTTCCTGACATATTTCGTTATTTCTACACAACAGAATCTAATGGCTTAAAAATCTATAATAAAATAATATACAGTATTTCAGAGGGTGAAAAAGAAACAAATAATCTTAAAAATGCAAATACTCCCTTAATCAGTTGTTGGTTCAAACATAGCCCAAAAACGTTTAATAATTATTTAATAATTGGGTATTATAATAAGGTTTGCTACACATTGGATAAGCGTAATTTAGATTATAACCCTCCTATTTTTGTATGTAAAAACCCTAATTCAAAATCACAAATTATTATAGAAAAAATAGGATTAAACTTAACTGATTTTATTTATAAAATAGCGCAAACTAATTAATAATTATATATTTATACCGTGAGTTATGCACTCAACTTGCTTTAAACTGAAAAAAGAAAATAAAATGAAAGTCCCTCGCTTGCATCATTTATTATTTTTTGTTGGTATCACCACATGCTACGGACAAAACATAAACTTACCAAAAACACCTAACACTTCTAGTCTAGGTAACTATAGTAATAACTATAACACTATAAATACTAATCAGAGAAATTATCATAACAACCAAACTCTAATTAATTCTCAACGGAGTTTTAGTGTTTATGAGCAAGATAGAAAACAAGTTGAAATTGAAGAAAGAAGAAAAAAGTTAGCACAAAATTCTATTATAGACTACCAAAGAATTAATATTCTTAAGCTACCTAGCTACGAAAACACAGAAAAAGCCAACCTATATAAAAAAGCATTCGAAAAGCTATTAAAAATGAATATTGATAGCTTCTCCATTAAAGAAGCTACATTTACAGTAGAAAATGCTTTTTATGAAGAAAAAGAAGATTACAAAAAATTCAACGACATTGTTAAACGTAGTGGCTCTTTTCTAAAAGAGAAAATGAAAGAGTTGAATTACCCTCCCAATAGCAACCTTGCTAAAAACCTTATTCTATTCCAATTCTTTGCAGACACTTTAGAGATTAAATCTAAAGACTTAAAGCACCTGCCTTTAAAATACGATTTTGAAGATTATAAAGGACAAAAGAACTGGAGCAATATGTTTGTTTCAAAACTATTAAAAACAGGAAAAGGACAATGTCATTCGATGCCTTTGTTATATTTAATTCTGGCAGAAGAAATAGGTGCTAAAGCTCACTTATCATTATCACCTAATCATTCATATATCAAGTTTCAAGATGATAAGAAAAAATGGTATAATGTAGAACTTACCAACGGAATGTTTACAACCGACACTTATATTTTACAAAGTGGATATATAACTTCCGAAGCTTTGCAAAAAGGAATATATATGCAAGAGCTTTCTTCTAAGCAATTATTGTCACATACATTTGATGATTTAGCATCTGGTTATATTCGTAAGTTTGGTTATGATAGTTTTGCAAAAAAGATTATAGATAAGTCATTAGAACTATATCCCGAGAACATCAATGCTAATATCATGCTTGAAAATTATTTGACCTATCAATTTGAATATGTCACTAATAATAAACTAGGCATCAACCCACGAAACCACCAAGAACTTCAAAAAATCAGTGCCTTTCCACAAGTTGTTAAACTCTTAAACACAGTAAACAATGTTCAAAGAAAAGTAGATGATTTAGGATATAAACCTATGCCTGCTAAAATGTATCAAGCTTGGTTAGCTTCTTTGAAAAAACATAAACAACAACAAGACAATGATGAATTAAAAAAACAATTTAAACTCAAAATTAAAACTTTAAAAAATTGATACGAAAAACCATAACATTAACACTTTTATTATTCAGTATTTTTCAAACTAAAGCTCAAGATTTCTTTTTTGAAAAGAGTTATAAACTTTTAACAGAAATGCTAGAGAATCCAAAAAACTATAATTTTAAAGATGCTGTATTTAGTGTAGAAAATGCATACTATGATGGGGCGTTGAATTTTCAGAATGTTAATCATCAAATAAATATATTAAAGAAATTTGCTGAGAAAATAAAACAGAGCAGAACTTTAAAATATACAGAAAGAGATAAAGAAAAAGTTAGTATTTATTCTGCTGTATTTTCTGTAATGAATGATAGTATACCAGTTCATTTTAATAATGAGAAATTAACCTACTATCCATTTAGTTACAATTTTGATGACCCATTTGGAAATAAAAGCTGGGACAATATGTTTGTTTCTAAAATGCTAACTACAAAATCAGGTAATTGTCATTCATTACCTTATTTATATAAAATTTTAGTTGAAGAAATGGGAGAGACAGCCCATTTAGCTTTAGCTCCTAATCATATTTATATAAAACAAAGAAGTAAAAAAGATGGATGGTATAATACAGAACTTACAAGCGGTATTTTTCCTATTGATGCTTGGTTGATGGCTTCGGGATATATTCACTTAAAAGCAATCAAAAATAGTGTTTACATGAAAGCTTTAAACAATCAAGAAAGTATTGCACTTTGCTTGATTGATTTAGCACAAACTTATGACAGGAAATTTCCATATAATGACGGAGAATTTGCTTTAAAATGTTGCGAAAAAGCATTGAAGTATTTTCCAAATTCAGTAAATGCAATGCTTTTTAAAAGCGAAATAAAAAGAAAGCAGATTGAGAATTTTTTAGAAGAAAAAAAAGCTAGCTTTCCTAATGATATTTTCAAGTACAAAGAAAGTTCTCAAATGTTTAATGACCTACAAAAGCAAATAACACAAATACATGAAATAGGCTATCGTAAAATGCCTGAGCAAATGTATTTAGACTGGTTAGTTTCTCTTAAAAAAGAGAAAGAAAAATATAGCAACAAGAATTTAACTCACTAAACTAAAAATGAAAAGACTATTAACACTAATCATTACAATAATCTTTTTCGGCTTTGGATTTGCTCAAGAAAAGGAAAATTTAAGTCCAGAGGAAAAAGCTAAACGAGAAAAGAATATTCAAGTTGGAAACCCTTTTAAAAAATTCGGGTATACACCAAAGATTGCGACTTTAAGCAAAGGGAAATACTTGGAATTTCACGATTTAGATAGTATTGTCCCTATTGGTTCTGTAATGTATAATGTGTACACTCAAAAAATTGTTTCATTTAGAAACTTAGATTCTTTAGGATTATCAGAGGCAACATTAAAACCTGAAGTAATAAGTCGTTGGCTTTCTCCAGACCCTCTTTCTGATGAGTTTCCTGATAAATCTCCTTACAATTTTGTGAATAATAATCCTATTAGGTTTATTGACCCACTAGGATTAGCTCCTGAGGATATTATTTTTTTAAATAACAAGGAAAAAGAAGTGGCTCGAATTATAACGAATGACAAAAATGATATTTATGTGTCTGTTGATACAGATTTATCAGTACCTTCCCCAATAGTAATAGATACCACAGTAGAAAAAGAACAACCTATTGATGCTGTAGGAATTAATTTTGAGTGGTCATTAACAGTGGGGGGAGGAGCTCATGGAGGTACAGGTTTTGTTTACTTTCTTTCTGGAGAAGATGAAGGGAATTTGTTTAATTATGATTATAAAGGAAGTAATGTTGGTTTGGGAGAAGGATTTGGAATAAGTTCATATCTGTCAGAGTTTAATTCTAAAGAAGCTCCTGATTCATTTAATAGCGTTAAAGGTTTTGGAGGAAATTATAATGGATATGAGCTTTCATATGGCTTTGGAGGGGTGTCATACAGTTGGTCTAATGTAAATAATACAACAGATGAGATACATCCTGGTATGAGGTCAACTTGGACTTGGAAAAGTCGTTCTTTAGGAGGTGCGGTTGGAGTTGACAAAAGTAGTCCAAAGTTGCAAGCAAGATTTTTTGGAGGTGAAACATATGATTTTAAACAACTAAACAAAAAGAAATAATGAAAAAGATAACTATTTTTTTATTGACAGTTTTTCTGTTTTCTAATTGCGAAAGCTTTATGAATAAGCTTTCTTATGAAAAGAGCTTTGAACGCTTGATTCGAAATATAAAAGTAGAACAAAAAGGAAAGGTAGTGGGAGTCTTTGCTCCTAGAAAGGAAATGAAACCTACCCATTTTTATATAACTACTGGAGATACAATAGTTCCTTCTAATAGTGAAGTTATGTTATATATAAAAATAGGGGATAGTATAGAAAAAAACAAACTGGATAATAATATTTCAATTTTCAGAAATGATTCTCTTTTGAAAAAAACTTGGATTTATAAAATCCCACAGAAATACAGAGAAGATACAAGGTTTCCAAAAGAATGGAAAGATAAGTGGTTAGACGCTACAATTAAAAAATGAACTTATCTAAATTAAATTTTTTAATAGCCCTATTAGTTCTGAATGTACTTTATGTTAGATTATCATTTAACTTCTTAATTCCCAGTGAAAAAATATTTTTATTAATATGTTTATTAATTGGCTTCTCATTTTTTTTACTCATCAGAAAGAATAAGAAACACACATTTCTTAATTTTTCAATTATTTTAATGATATCGTCTTTTATTACTTTTTTTTCAGGTGAAGGAATCAAAACATTGCAAACAAACATAACAAAAGAAAATGCTGATAAATTAGTTGAAAAAATTGAAAGTTTTAAAGACAAAGAGGGTATACTACCGCTGGGTTTAAAAGACTTAGAAATAAGAAAATATAGATTGTATAATTTCATTGGTGTTACACCAAAAAAAATTAATTATACAAAACGTGATACTAGTTTTACTATTAGTTATAAGGGGTTTCATGAAACAAATGAGTATCATAGTAATCAAGATGAATGGATTTCTTATGATTAATTAGTGAAACTTTTCAAAAACATTATTAAAAACTAAAATGAAACAAATTTCTCACAATTCTGAGCCAAGTATTATTGGCGTAAATAACGGAGTTTATCAACTCGAATTCCTTAAGAAGAATTTAAAGAAAAACAAAAACTATTCTGAAATTAATCACTTTTTATTAGGGTATAATACAGATTATTCTGTAGAAGAAGAGCAAGCTTTTGTTTCCAATCTTAAGATAGAATTTTTAAAAGGGTCTTTTTTAAAAAATGCAAAGAAGACAGATATAGTTGTTTTTACACCCCATTTAAATGGTTATCATTTCGTTATTAGTCAAAAATTTTTAGATTGTTTAAATGAAATAGGAGTCTCAAAAGATGAGTATCATATAAGAAAAATTGAAGTCGATAATGTTGCTTTTAATTATTATTTATTCTTTGTTCCAATGATTCCAGTAACTGAAATTATATTTCCTAAATCAGCTTTATTTCCCGAAGAGGATGCTCTTCTTGACAATATTGATAAAAGATATACTTCTTTTAAGAACTATCAAGATTACAAGAAATATGAGGAAAGTCATTTATTCAATAGATGGGCAAAAATTACGTTAGAGAAAAAATATCAAAATCGTGATATTATTAATCTTCAATTAGAACCTGACTTGTTTTTCTCTGATAGACTGATTAACAAATTAAAGTTGCATAAAATAACAAGTTTAGTTGTTAAAGATAGCCCAATACTTTGTTTTGAATAATACATTAAAAAATGCTTATATCTATACTATTCTTACAAGTCAAAAATAACGATTAAAATATTACTTTAGAGAAAAGTATTTAATATTACAAAAAATCCCGCAAAACGACTTACAATCATCATGCGGGATATTTTTTAAAACTCCACCTCTTTCGGTATTGTATTTCAATTAATCAAGTGGTTTGTTTTCTAAATAAAAATTCAACGTCTACCTAAACCGTATTGAATTACAGTTTTTTGTTATATTAGCTAGCACTAAATAAAACAACTAAAAAATTGCAAAAAGAGTACACCTATACTCCTTTATGGTTATTTAAAATTACCAAAAGTGTTTATATAAAAAGCTATAACACAATATGAAAAACATCTTTGGAAAGAACAATTATAGATTCGGAGTTGAATCATTTTTGCTAATGTATTTGAATCAATATCAATTTGTTTTAGGCTCTGACTTGGAGTGTTATTGGGAAAATAACCAGACTTTCAATAAAGATAATCCGTGTAATATTTATTTTGTTTTAAGAAGACCAAAAGTTACAATTGACCCAAATTCAGTCAAGATAAAAGGGAAAAAAGCGGACTTTGAATTAATCATTCATCACCCAACAGAAGGAGGAGTTATTAAAATGGGAACTGAATTAGACAATGCAAAATCGGAATTGGAATTTCACACGGAATATCCTTATAATTTTTTTACTTTTTCAGATAAAAATGGTGTCTTGCTTGGAGCAAGACCTAGTACTTTAATTGACAGCTCACACATTGAAAACAATCTGAATTTAACCACTCTTGATTACGAAGTATTATATATCGGTCAGGCTTATGGTAAAAACGGAAAAAGAACTGCTTTAGATAGGCTTTCATATCACGAAACAGTTCAAAAAATTTATACCCATTCTTTAACTCAAAATCCTGATTCTGATATTTGGATTCTTTTAACTAACTTTTCTCAACAAAGTATGCTATTCTCAGCTGGAACTGATTTAATAAAAGTAACTAAAAAAGACTCAAAAATTGAACGTGAAAAAGAAGAACACTTTTTTAAAAATAAGGGAATTTCAATAACAGAAAAGCAGAAAATAAATTTTACCGAAGCTGCACTTATTAAATATTTTCAACCAAAATATAATATAGAGTTTAAAGATAGTTTTCCATCAACAAGGCATAAATCCTATTCTGAATGCTACAATTTAGATATTAAGGCTTTGACAATCGAGTTGAACACATCAGAAAACACACGTAAAATTTACACCGAAAAAACTGAACGAACGCATTATCATCTGAAAATGTTTGAGTTCAATTCTGACGAAGATAGAATAAGTTTAATGAATATATTCGGATAAAATACTGTGGATTAAAAAGGCGTATATAATTCATTACTCTTTATAGTTTACCTACGAAAGTCTTTGTTAACCTTCTATTTATGATTTATTTGCTAACTTTAATGCTTAAACACGCAACGAAATTATACACAATAATGTTAGCAGTAATTATAGCAACACTAAGTTAAAAATAAACATAAATTTAATATGGATAAAAATGAAATTCTACTAAGGGAAAGTTTTAGATATATAGATAATAATCCAAATGCGCTTTCGAATGAAATACCTAACGAATTTATAGATTTTTGGATGGTTGAGGATATTCATAATTTTAATCTTGAAGAAACTGGAGATACAAATCAAGGAGCAGTATTTATGTACTCTCTAATTAAACAAAAGTCTGAAAAAGGTTTAACAGAGTTTAGCATTGAACCAGAAAAACTAATGAAAATGTATCAAGATTGGCAATTAGTATTAATAACAATCTCCCTTAATAATTTGACTGATTTATCATTTGAGCCTTTTAAAGTATTTGACTTTGATAATTTTAATAAATTAGAATTTATTGTAAGTAGAAAGTAACTACTCCCAACACCATATAAAAACAATTATCATATTAGTATTTTATCAAAGAGCATTGCTGTTTACTCTTTCTATACTTCTTTTGGAGACTTCTCAAATACAAACCAGTATCTACTCTTATACTAGACACTACCAACAAACTAAAACAAAAAACATTGAAAAAAAAACAACTTTACGAAATAGCGCGAAGAAGTAACATTAATCATAAATTTACTTCTGAAAATGAAGTCCTTATTTATGAAGACCATAGAACTATAATCAACGTCCTTTATTTTCTAATTGAAAAAAGAGAATTAACAGAATCAGTTGATTTGATAATGTTCGATAATCACGATGATTACTGCCATCCAAGAGAGAGTACAATCAAAAAAATAATCGAATTTTTAAAAAAACCTAATCCGAGAGAACTAAACCAAATTGTGGAATTTGATTTGAATCATTTAGATGACGATTGGGTAAAAGTAGGAATGGAATTAGGTTTAATAAATAATGTTTTCCTTTTTAACTCCGATGAATCAGGGATTGGATTTAGAGAAGAATATAAAACTCAAAATTTCGGAACTAAATATCTTTATAACTTAGGAGATGTTTGGTCAGCACTTGGGCATAGAGGTTATTTAAACGACCCAATAAAAACTGAATATCAAACTTTATGGGACGATTTTGGTTGGGAGTTAAAAGATGGAAAATTTGATTTCAAAAAAAACAGAAGAAACTTTGTATTTGATATTGACCTTGATTGTTTTTCGACAAGAATAATGGATAAGACTATTGCAATTCCAGAAGAAATAATAATTGAAAGACTTACAGAACATAGTCGTGCAAGTTATCATTATCATTATAGTTCACAGCAATTTATGAAACAACTAATTAGAGAAGCTGAAATGGTAACTATTTGCTATGAGAATGGATGTTGTGGTGGAATTAGAGAAGCTCATAAAATTTTCAATATGGTTGATTATGTTTTATTCGATAATCAGATCGGAAATTAAAATAAGTATTATTTGTTAAACTTATTACTCAAAACATGCAACTAATCTTATAACACGTTATAGCCAATTTTAGAAAATCTTATCCATTAAAAAATGAGATATGCTTTAAACAAAGAAAACAACAAAATTGAAGTTAGCTTTTCCGGTGAATTAGCTAAATGTGGTATTTGTGGTTCTAATGTTAAAGGTCGCAAAGGGGAACAAAGGGTTAAACATTGGTATCATCACGAGAAAAAGACTATTGACTGTGATGATTGGTATGAACCAATTTCTGAGTGGCATTTGAAATGGCAAAACTTCTTTCCTAAAAAAAATAGAGAAGTAACAATTACAAATAATAAAGCATCACATCGAGCCGATATTTTACTAAACAATGGACTTGTTATTGAAATTCAAAATTCACCAATTAAATTTTCTGAAATCAAAAAACGAGAATTATTTTATGGTAAAAAAAATCTCATTTGGATTTTAAATGGTAAGACTTTGGTTAAAAACTCCATTCTTACAGAGGACGTGTTCATATATATCAAAAAGTTGACTATTTCTATTCCAAAAACATTTTGGTTAATCGAAAATTACAACTATAAAGAAGTAGTTTCCCGTGTAATAAAATGTTCAGAAATAAGGAATTTAAAATCTGGTAAAAATCGTTTTAGAATTGAGAATGAGAACACTTTAGTTTTTGAATTTCTTGATGATGAAATCCCTGATTTTTACCTAACAGAAGTCCAGTACAAGTATTATATCGCTTGTATTTACGAAAAACTATATACTCAAAAAGGATTGGAAGATTTTCGAAGAAAAATCAAAATTGATTACGACTCAATGTATGAACAAGTAATAGAATTAAGATTGGTAAAAAAATATTGGAAAAAGTTCATAGATAAAATGAAATACCCTGTCTTCATTGATAATTTAAATGGATTGAATGAAAATGAAATATTTTATTATTCAGAAAACAGAAAAATCGACAAAAAAAGATTTGTAAACAAGTATTTAAAATACACTTAAAAAGAACTTCAAAAAATACCATAAGTAATTAAAATATCCCGCAAAACGATTGTAAATCATCTTGCGGGATATATCCTAAAACTCCACCTCTTTCGGCATCACATTTTCTGTAACCACTTCTTCAGACATAATCGAGTCGAGTTTCCCTGAATAAATATTATACTTCAACTCATCGAGTGGTTTATCTTGGTAACGGTTTTTATCCGTGTAAATAAAGTTAGTCTTGTAATGATTTGTTTTCTCAGTAAAGAAAATACAATCTCCATCAAAGCCACTTTTAGAACCACCACGCATTTTACCGTCTGCCGTTTGTTGAAAGATGATAAAAAACAATTTTCCGTCATACTTCTTTCGTAAATCTTTGTCAATTTCAAATTTGCTATCCAGTTCCTTTAACTTAGCAAAACTATCTATCACAATCACATCGTTTTCTCTAATCAGTTTGTCCAATTGGTCTAGGTTTTCAATATCAGGGTTGGACAAATTACGTTCTGCCACCTCGTTAAAATACATATCGGCTTTGTCCCAATACAACGCACTTTCAGGGTGTTCTTCCATAGAGGCATGACCGACCTTGTATTTTTGGGCTAGTACATTGATAAACTTAAAGGCAAAGTGTGTTTTACTTGAACCCCGTTTCCCTGCTAGGGTAATCACCAAACTTTCTTTGGTTTTTATCTCTAACTTTCCTAAAAAGCTTGACAGTACGGCATCCTCAATTTGATAATACTCAAAGGTTCTATGTCGTAATTGCTTTCGTTTGTAAGCTACCGAGTTTGTATTGAGATTCCCTGGTATATTGTTTTTGGGTTGAGGCTTTGATGCTCTTTTGACGGGTCTGTTTAAAGCAGGTGTTTTCGTTGGTTTTGGACTTGCTTTTTGACTGTTTTTTACCAGTGCTTTGTAAAACTTGGGTTCTTTGTTGGTGTCCACTTGTAAGAGGTAATCCACTGCTTTTTGTGCCTCACTAGCTGCACGCATTAAAAGCTTTGTATCTTCTTGCATAAATTGCAACGCCAATTGCCAGTTTTTAAGGTAGTCCGCATGGTTTGCCTGTGTCTTCCATAAAATCCCTGCTTGTGCGGATAAAAACACCGCCCCAAACTCTGCTATGAGTTCTTCTTTAGCATACACCACATCGCCAAAGCGTTTTCCAAAAGGACGATTCAATCGGCTTGGGTGTCCTGTGCTGTGTATCATTTCGTGGAATAGCGTACTGTAGTAATCAACACTCTGATAAAAAGCTTCGTACTTGGGCATTTTTACCTTGTCTTGTGCTACATTGTAACTCGCTCCTTTAAATCCGTGTACTATCTTCGCACTGTCTTTCGGAAAGTGCTGGATGATAAGTTCTGCTATCGGGTTCTTTTCATCCGTATTATGAGGGGTACTTGGTGCAACAAAACCTAAACGTGCTTTTTCCAAAGCGGTTAGTTTATTCAATCCAAAATCAATGCCCTCAATATCTGCTCCGTTGAAAACCGTATAGTATTTTAAGATAGGTATGGTCTGTACGAGAAAATCAAAATGACTCGTATCATAGCCTTTCGATTGTAAAAAGTCTTGCATTTTTTGTTTGTTATAGGTGGCGTGTTCGAGTCCTTTTTGAGCATCTGAAAATTTATACAGGCGGGTAAAGTAGATTACCTCCAATCCTTTAGCGCCTTTTTTGAGTTTCCCTTTTGCTTCTTGTATTTGCTTAAAGGTTAAGAAATAAGGGTTTTGATACGCTCCAAAAGGATTGCCTTTTTTTAGCAGTATGATATTGATGCCTCTATAGGCTTTTTTAGAGGCAAAGCTTACAGGTGATAGATACCCGGCTTTTTCTAAAAAGGTATCATCCCAACCCAATTTTGGCGTTCCTTTAGCGCTCTTGATAGCACCGATAAGCTTGTCCGTAATCATCTGATAGATTTGGTCGGGACGTACAGGTGCATTCAGTCCTGTGGTGTTGGTATCTTCTTCCTGAATGAAGTCTAAACCTGCTAAAAATTCTAAGGGGATATTTTCAGCAGGTTGTTGGGTTTTAGTGACAGGCGCTACAGCACTTTTTTTTTTGAGGTAGCTTTTACAATTCTACCTCCTTTTGCATATTTATAGCCTTTTTTCAAACGTCCACTAGCGGTCAATCCCTCTTTTCTTTTTGGGGCTGCTAATCCTTTTCGAGTAGGTTTGGGTACTTTGGCGCTTGCTTTGACTACTCGTCCTTTGATAAAACGCCATCCTTTGCGCAAACGCCCGCAACTGGTTAAGGCTTCTTTGTATGCTCCTGTATGTCTTGGTGCATTCAGTCCTGTGGCATATCGTTTGACTGAAATGTTAAACGTCGTGTATTTAGGGTGGTCGTTTAAGATTTTTGAGACTCTATAAATAACCTCCGTATTGTTTTCTTTTTTTGCCTGTGTTACTAATCTTTCTAAGGTACTTCGGCTGACTTCCTTGCCGTCTAAGGCTTGAAATTTTTGTATGGTATTCATCTTATTTTTTCTTTTTCTTTTTAGCTTTTGTATATATCACATAGCTGATAAGGGCTATGCCTGCAATACTTCCTAGTAGCGGGGCTACCTTTTTTTTTTGAGGTCAACACCAAACTTATGAGCTAGTGCAAACACTCTCCCTGTCCAACTCGTGGCAAAGTATTGGTAGTCTTTTAAGCGTTTGTAATAGGCGAGACGTTCTTTTCCTATACGCTCAAAAAGCTGTTTGGCATCTACCGAGTTAATGGCTTTGACAGTGTTAGATCCTATGACATAATCTACCTGTAGGTTTTTGCCAAAGTATCGGTTTAAAGAGCGTTGTACGATACCTGCGGTTACTCTTGGATTGGCGTTTATCGCATGGTCGACTATCATTTCTGCCACTGCTTGACTACGGATGCTATCGGCTCGCATTTTGTCCCAAAACTCATTTTTAAAAAGGATATGGGCTTCTACTTTGGTAAGGCTTTTCATATCGCTGATACTCGGAGGTCTGCCTAGTATCTTTTCATAGAATTTAGCGGAGATTCCGTGATTGGTTCCGACTCGTTCTTTTTTTGAGTTGTAGTTTCCTTTGTCGTTTTTTAGGTTTTGATACCCGCCCTCTGCTTGTTCTAAAGAGGGTTTGAATAGTTCATAGCTTGCCATTTTCTTTTTTCTTTTTCTTCTTTTTTAAAATTGTACGGTTCGTGTGTTTCCTAAACTGGCTACGTCCAGTTCAAAACGCAACGCCTTTATAAAGTCCTGTTGCTTTTTTTGAAGCTCCTCAAAAACCAATTGTCCTACGGTGAGTACTGGCAGGTTAATGTGCGTGGGTGGTAACTGGTACATACCACCACTAGGAATACTAATTTTGTGAGTATTTAGCTTGGTAAAAGCGAGTTGTTTCCCTGTCTTCTTTTCATAGATTCGTAGCTCTTTTGCACTTATAAAGCCTGTATTGATGTTCAAATGTTCCTTTGTTGGGTTTCGTAATTGTATGTCTAGTTCTAAAGCGATGTGTTGCCATGAGAGCTGCACATTTCTAATTCCTGAAACACGAAACTGTAATTGTTCTATAATACGGGTCAGTTGGGCTTTCTTTTGGTTGATAAAAGCGGTTAGAGTTATTAAGCCTATACCTGCTCCAACGACCCATAGCTTTCTTGTGTTCATTCTTAGTTTTAGGTTGTTTTAACGATTCCATAGACCATGCCTGCAAGGGCTAAGAGCAGTACCCAAACCCACAAGGGCAATCGGTGTGCTGTTGTTTGCTTTTTTACCTCTTGTTTATGCTCTTTGTGTTGGCTCGTTGATGTACTATCCCGCTGTTTGGTTACAACCTCCTTGGTAGCGCCTATGGTACTGCGTATCTCAAATCCTTGGGCTTGGGTATCGTAGCGAACGCTATAGTTATTTGTACCGCTTTGTTTGCTACTGGCAAAGTGTTGTAATTTTTGATTTACGAGGCTGTCTAGTAAAGTATCTCCAGTGGCAACTTTTATAAATATTTTGTCTTGAATAGCGCTATTGATAGTGATGCTCTGTACGCTGTCCTTTTGTATATAAACACTATCCACTTGGGTTTCTAAAATCTGGGTCTTACTGTGTTTGGTTGTTCCACACCCTGTAATCAGTAGTAGTAAAACAACACTGAGTATTTTAAATGTCTTTTCCATATTTTGTGATGTATTTGTCGAGTTCTTTTTGTTGCTTGGCTACAATACTGTGTAGCTTTGTGTTCATGTGTTCCAATTGTTCGATATACTGATGTAGTGAACCGATACGAGCCATAAAATCACTTTTAATGCTTTCTATCATTTCTGCATTGATGTCAAAGGCTCGTTTGTAATTCTCTAGCTTTTGTAAATCGGCTTTGTAACGTCTTTCTAAGGCTAGGTTCTTGGCTTCTTGGTGGCGTATCTTCCGCATTTTAAAGCCTGCGAAAAAGGAAAAAATCAGCCCTAAAATGCCTGTGATTTTTTCCCAGTGCATGAGTATAAACTCCATTAGGTCGTCGTTTTATTCTTTTTCTTATCCTTGGTAATCGCATACATAAACAGTAAGCCTAACAGTCCCATACTGGCATAGATATAATTGTTATCTTCTTTCTTATTAGCGGTTATCACTACTTCTGATAGTAGTTCCGAGCTTTCCTGCAACGTGATGGTGGCAGGTAGTTTTGAGGCTACTATTTGTAGGGTATCATAGCCCACAAAGGAAATGTGTATCACATCGGTAGGACTGGCATACAATTGAAATGCTCCGTTTGCATCAGGTGTCGTTCCTTTTTTGGTTTGGGTATTGTACACATTGACAAGCCCTGCTTCAAAGGGTTTTCCTGTGCTTCCGTTGATAATGATTCCGCTGATTAATTGTTGTGCTGTTGTATTCATCGTACATCCGCAATTTTTTTTGGTGTCAAATTCTTCTTGGGCTTGTTGGGTGTCGGGACATGCCAACCCGTAAATTGGTAAACTTGCTTCCATTGTTCTTTTTCATTTTTTTTGTTTAAAAGGGCATGTCTGCGCTTTGTACTCGTTGTTTGATTTGGTGGTATAATTGCCTGTCCCACGTCTCTGAAATCTCTGCTTTAAGCCAGTAGATTAAATCGTAATCGTCCGCAAGCTTTTTATCGAGCCATACCGTTGGGGTTTTGCCTCCCATGCGTTTTCTTCTGCCAAAGATTTTATACACGAGTCTAAAGTCATCGCCTGTTTGTAGTTTGTCAAAGACTTGTTTTACTTTGGCTTCATCGGTAGCAGGAAGTCCAAAAGCGGTATCGTTAAAAGCATCTAGTAAGGACTTGGCTAAAATCTTCGCTTGTTCTTTATTGATGCTTAGCTTTCCTGTATTGATGTGCAGGTCTGCTTCGATATGGTCGTTTGCTACGTCTTGAAAGACTTCGGTTACCGCATCGGCTGATTGTTTGAGTCTTTTGTATAGGAAATATGCTACGACACTTCCGCCTGCTACTATCAGTAGCGGTTTGTTGGCTAGTAAAAAGGCACTGGCTTCATTGGCTTTGCTTACCGCTTTTTTAGCGTTGTTTCGGGTGGCAATTTTCGATACACTTGTTTTCTTTTTCATCGCTTTTTTTTCTCCTGTATCTTGTTGTTGCTTTCTACTTCAAAAAGCTCTTGACCGCTCCGTATTTTATCGGGCATGCAAAGTAGCTTTGTGCTTCTTTATGACTGGATAGCTCTGCTAGGCGTATCAATACTTTTTCTGGTAATTTTTCTAATTGGGCAATGGCTTCTTTTTTAGTTTGTATCTTCATGGTGTTCTTGTTGTTGTTCGATAATCTGTGCTACTTGTGTGATTAAATCTTCTTGCCAGTTGTCAAGCAAATAGTTAAAAAACATCACTTGTTCGTCGGTGGCAGTGGGAAGCTTTTGTACAAAGGCTTTTTGTATGGGCGAAACATTCGGGCTTGCTAACTGGCTCGGGTGTCCTACGGCATTGCCTCCTGAAGCTTCTAAGATTTTAGGAAGCATCCCGCCCAAGGTTTCCATCGTCTTTTCAAAGGCGGGCGTTTCTAAAAAGCTTTTCTTCTTCAGTAGTTCTCGCTCGACTCTGAGTTCTTCTCGTTCTTTTGCTGTCTCCAACTTAATAGTAAGTGAGCTATTGGTTTCTTCTAATACTCGATTGCGAGAGCGCAGGTCTTTGACGGTTTCTTTTAGCTCTTGTACTTGTTCTTTATAGTCTGCCGAACGTTCTGCTTGTACCATCTTTGCCATCAGCTCTGGCGCTCCTAAAAAGGCAGTGGTAGGGTTGGTAGCATTCATATCTTGGGTTAATTTTTCTGTGAGTGTTTGTAGCGTGTGATAGGTAGTCTTCCCATCCTTGGTATAGGTTTTTTGTAGGGTAAAGACCACCGCTCCGCTAAATCCTTTTTCGGGTAAGGCTTGTAAAAATTGGGCTATCGAACCGTATTTGCTTTCAATATCTTCTAAGGTAAAGGCGTACTTCTGTGCCGAAGTAGACTTGACAAGTTTTATGCCGTTACTCGATACCTTGATGACATGATTGCTTCCTCCTTGTAGGTGGTTTTCTACTATGTTCGATAATTGATTATTCACAATATAAATACCTTACTATGGCTTTTTTAAAGGGTGTTGTTTGTACGGCTGTGAGTGCTGGGTATTCTGAAAACTCAAAGCGTATCAAGCCGTCTACAATTGGATAATTGGTGTCTATGATAAAAGGGGCTTGGGCAGTGATTCGCTGTCCTGAACCGTCTTTGATAAGCAAAGGAACGCTTAGCTCGTGTGGGTGTATTTCAAGCTTTATAACGCCTTTACAATCGTTCTTCTCGGAAAAGTTTATCTCAAAATCATCGGTAAACTGTTCGCTGTGGTATATGGTTTTCATCCTTAACATGGGTTAGGGGATTCTATCTCAAAGATGAACTCGCCACAAATGGGTCTGTTTCCTAGGGTTTCCCAACTGATAGTCACTCGTTCGTTTTTGCTTTCAAAGTCAAGTTCTTTAAAGCCCTCGTTATAACCTCCGCTTTTGTGTTCATAGTCTTTGATGTCCGTGGTCTCAGTCAGCAAATGCCCTCTACTGTCTTTCAGGGTAATGTCTGTTTGAGAAATCCCAAAAGGAACTAAGCGTCTTGCCATGGTTTCTCCTGTGGGCATACCTGCGTCCATAGGGGGCATATAGGAGATAAAATACACTCCGATTACTTTTCCTGTGGGAATGGTATCGCTGACTTCATTTTGTAAGAGTTCTTCAGGGGGAAGATTGGTCTTTAAAAGGTCTTTGTTGATTTTTATGCGTTTGTATATCTTTTTCATCTTTGGTGCTTGTAGTAACACTTTGCGCTTGTCTTAGCGCAAAGTGTGGTTATAAAAATGAGCTTAACGTTTTTGATAGGTGGCAAATCCTGATAAGCGTGCAGAAGCGAACAGGGCTTTTCCGTCTTCTAACGTGATTTTTGCTCCTTCTGGGTATTGGATTTCGATTTCGGTAATGGTGTCGTCTTCCAACAGGGCAAATGAGCCTAATTTGAAATAGTGGTTACCGCTTTCGGTAGCACCTAAAATGTCACAAATCGGTAGTTCAATCAGGATTTCGTTTTTTTGCTTGACTACAACCATTGATTGCATTAAGGTGTTTGGAACTTTGGCAATGCTATAGGCAATGTCTTGCTCTGGTTTGCTGGCATCGTCAATGGCGCATTTAAACGTGATGCCATTGGCTACAAACACACGTCCTTTGACTAGGGAGTTTCCGTCAAAATTGGTCACACCTCTTTTGGCTACTGACGAACCTGTTAACAGGGACACCGTACCGCCTACATCTACTTTTTTGTTGGCGTATAAAAAGCTTGGCATGGGCTTCATCGCACTGATGTTCCACTTTTCGTTTTCTTTGCGTTTGGAGTTCTTGTATTTTAAATACTCGGTTACTCGTAAATAAGGTTCTTCGTTTCTTAAAAAATTCATCTTTTTCTTTTCTCTTTTTTGTTTTTTAACTATTAAAATCTTCTACGGTTTCGTAGGAAATGTCTTCGGAAATTCCATCGTAGTTGGGACTGGCGTAACTTGATAAAAAGTCGGTGCTATCTAGTGCAAAGGGTTCGTTCCAATTGTCATAAGGAGATCCTAAAGCGGAATGTAATAGCGGGTTGTTTTGCAACTTTTCATCCAACAGTTCTTTGACGAGTTCGCCTGTTTGGGTGACGGCGGTTCCCATTGCCATGTCTTGTGCAATGGCTTTGCCTGTGGTTTTCCTGTCTAAATAGGCTGCGCCTAGGACACCTGCCAAGGCTAACATGCCTTTTTTGAGCTTGGTGTTTTGCATCGGTAGCTTTTTAGCGGTTACACGTGAAAGCATTGCGCCTGCACTCATACTTAGCAAACTGACTACCGAATTTTCTATTGATTCTTTTCTCATTGTTTATTTTTTTTGTGTCATCACGTACATGCCTCCTAACAATACGAGTATGCCTGCTCCAACTCCTACATACAACAGCGTGTTGTCTTTTTTAGGGGCTTGTTGCGTTTGTAATTGTAGCTGCATCATTTTTACCAAGTTGTCTACCGAGGTTTGCTGTGCTTGTGCTTGTTGTTCTAACTTGGCTATTAGCATCGGAGCAATGTCCTTGGTTTCTCCATTGGCTTGTTGTACATAGACTGGTTTTCCGTTTCGGGCTTGTTCTATTTGCGACCATGTTCCGCCAACGGTATTGATTATCCCCATCAGGTTCGCTCCGTCCCAAAACCCATGAAGTCCGTTTGCTTGTGGTTTAGAAAGTGCTTGACTTTCTAAGGCTTCTTCTTGTTCGGCAAGCAATAGGTGTGTTTGTAACAAATTCATCGTTCTTAGTTTTATACACTTACGGACTTCACCGTTTTGTGGGTTGGACTTCTTTTATTGAGATAGACGACTGCGCCTAACAGTGCGATACCTCCTAGTATCAATGGTGCGTTTTCTTTGGCGATTCCTGCAATGCGTTTCTTGTTGGCGTTACTAACCTCGGCGGGTGTCGCATTAGCTGCTTGGGCTTTTTCATGGTCTCTTTCGGCTTTGTACTTCGCAATTTTTTGTTTGACTTGGACAATGCTTTGTTTAATGGCATTGAGCTTTTGTTGGTTTGTTTTAATGACTGCATTGGCTTCTTTGATACCTTGGGTCTGTTGACGTTCCAAGGTTTGAAAAGCGCCTTTGATATGTCCTAGGGACTTTTCTGCATTGCGCAAACTTTCTTCGGCTTTTTTTCTTTTGGATACTGCGCCGTTACACCAAGCGCCTAAGCCTAACGCATCGGCGATGCCTTCTTCTTGGGCTAATTGTTGTTGTTCGGCTTTTATGGCTTGTTCTAAGCGCCGTACTTCTTTTTTGAGGCTTTCCCATTCGGCGGCTTGTCGTCCGTTTTGGAGTGCCTTGTACTTGTTGTCCCATTCGGCTTTTTGCGCCCACACGCCTTTGGCTTGGTTGTTCAATCGACTGGCAATTCCATTGGAGGGACAAAAGCCGTCGAACCAACCATACAGCCCATACGGAACATGCGTGCCTATGGTGTCAAATTCTTCATTCATAACTTTTTATTTTTTTTGTAAAAACAATACGAGCAAGGCGGAGGCTGCTGCGCCAATACCTACTTGGATTTTTAATCGTTTGCGCTTTTTGGCTTGCTTATCTTCTGCCACATTTTTTTTAAAGCGTTCTTGATAGTCTCGTAGGGCTAATTCATTAGCGGTACGTGTGTTTTGAGCTTCTTCTTTTAGGTATTGGGTGTAGTTTGCATCGTATCGCAACCATACTTTGTAGAGTTCTCGTTGTAAGGGTTGTTCGAAATAATACAGCATTTCTCCGCCTAAATGTGCTTTGGCTCGTAAGGCTTTTACTTTGTCTAACAGTGGGGTTATTTCTTTTTCATAGCTTTTTTCCCGTCCGTCGTTATAGGTTTTTTGTAAATGGGCTAGGTTGTTTACTAACCATTGTGCTGCATTGGCTTCAAATGGAAATATCGGGTCTAGTCCATAGGTGGATATTTCTTTTCGTACCACAATAAAGCGGTAGTCAGCTACGATGGGGTTGGTCTCGTTTTCCACCACAAAATAGAGCGTTCTACTGTTCACATTGGCTGACTTGGTAAATTCTTCTACTTTGAAATAGGGAGCGTGCTTTTTAAATTCTTCGAAAAAATTATCGATAAATGTTTTTAATTTTTCCGCAAAGGCTAACGCATGGGCTAGGGTTTCTCCGTCGCAATGTTCGTAAGAACTATAGGCGGTTTCGTTGCGTAAATGGGCGATACCTAAATCTACTTCTTTGAATATTTCGTTGAACAGGTGTTGTGTCCTTGCACGGTTTCTAAAAGTGATGGCTTCGCCTAATTGGGTAATTTTTTGTTGTAGCTTGTCTCGTAAATCACGTCTGATTTTAAGTTCTACTACTGAGGCATCGTAATACGAACCACTACAGGAGTTCATTTCTTGTATGAATTCACTCACGGCATAGTTCACTAATTTTCCAACGCCTTTTACCAGTTCTCCTCCAATTGCTCCTGATAAGCCTTGGGTTTTGGGTGTCATTAGTACATCGTCAGATTGGTGTATGTCCTGTTCTTTGAATGTTTGTAAGGTGCCGTCTATGGTATAGTACCCGTCGTTTAGGTCAAATGTGTGTTGGTTTTTGGGAACTATCACATATACATGACTGTAGCCCTCGCCCTCTTGTTGTATAACACGTCGCAAGTAGTGTGTAACCCCACAATTTAATAGCACACTGCTTGCGAAAATGCTATAACTTTTGCAATCCAACCCCTGTGAGCGAGTCGCCCAAGCACAGGCAGGGCTACGTAATAATTGGTCGTAAGTATCTATCTTGTATTGTAGATGCTGATACAAAAACCTGTGTAGCTCCTTGCATAATTTTTGTAAGGGGTGGTTTGCAAATTTTTCTTGGGATAGCTTTTGGGTGTGGTGTTGGTATTTATATACCCACAATGCCATACTTTCAATTGCTACCTTGGTGTCTCCGTTGGCAATTTTTACACTACTACAGTCGCTATGTGGAAGTAACTTATCGTATGTACTTCCTTTTTGGATGGGTCTGTATAAGATGGTATTAATTGCCTCGGGATTCACTTCTTTTTCTTTTGCTGAGTCAAAAGTACTTGAAGTGTTTTGTGGGGGTTCAGGGTTTGAAAGGCTTCGCTAAGTTATGCTATAATTAGCTAACTTTTGGGAGGATTTGGTAAGATTGGGGAGGGTTTAATACATGAAATAGCTTTTTATTCTTCCTCCATTTGCGAACCTATAAAAGGCATTTTTGGGGCTAAAAAATAACCTGTTAAGCTTGCAAAGAGAATTGGAACAAAGTGTCCGAATCCTGTTAGGGTAGCCAATAAAATTGTGGTACTCATTGGTGTTCTCGTTACACAAGCATTAATAGCTGCCATACAGCTAACTATTGCTAGTGTCAAATTCATTGTCGGAAATAATTGATGAATAATTAGCCCTAGTGTTGCTCCTACAAAAAACAAGGGAATAATAAATCCTCCTCTCCAACCTGATGTTACAGTTATTGAAATGGCTATAATTTTAAAAATTAAAATCGCTAGTAATAAAGTCAAAGAAAAATTGCCTGAAAGGAGTTCATTAATCTCATGATGTCCAAAATATCGTGTTATAGGAAAGTAAAATGCTATAACCCCAAGTAAAAGCCCTCCTATTAGAGTCCTGACATAAATGGGTAGCGGTCTTTTTTCAAATATAGATTTGAAAAATTTGACACAAAAAATAAATCCCCATCCAAATGTAGTACCAACTATAGCAAATAAAACAGCGTAACCAAAATCAAAAAGCCCCGAATATTCATAAGCTGATAAATCCCATATTGGACCAAGTCCCAAATGAATGATTAAAGCAAAGACCAAATAACTGAAACAGCTTGCTACAAACGCAGGCATAATTGCTTTATAATATTCAACAGCGTGTTTATGATGCAGTATTTCTAATGAGAATAAACTTCCTCCCAATGGAGCACCAAACAGTGCTGTAAAACCCGATGCCATACCCGCAATACTTAATGACCTTAACTCTTCTCCTTTTAATCGAAATAATTTTCCTATCCAAGTTCCTGTTGAGCCTGTTACTTGTACTAAAGGTGCTTCTGGTCCAAGACTACCTCCAGATGCAACACATAATAAAGAGGAAAGTATCATTGAGGGGTTGTTTTTGGGGTCAAGTTTTCCTTTATTAAATCTAATGTTATTCACAATTAAGTGTATTTCTCCTGGGTCTCCTATAAAGTGAATTACCAATCCTGCTAAAAACCCACAAATTGCCATTAAAGGAATAACCTGCCAACCACTAAAAAAAGCTAAGCTATGAGTCAAAAACTCAAGCCCAATCCAATAAATACCTGCAATCACTCCGCCTATTAACCCAAGAAGAGACCATAATAAAAATGATCGACTAAAAACAAAAGGATTAAATCGAATAGGTTGGTCTAAAATATTTAGATACGTAACTAGTTTTCGTCGTTGTTTTAATTTCACCGTGCCTTATTTATTTTGCGCGGTAAAGTTATATGATATAAACTAACTCTTATAACAATTCTCTTAAAATAGTTTAAACTTTGTCTTCTTATAGCTTTTTCAGGAAAACAAAAAGAGCATTCAATATATGAATACTCCTTTTTTTTGTACAGTGATTTGTCCCCATATTTGTCTGTACATTTTTATTAATGATTAGTAACGTTGAGTTGATAAATGTTATTGCCTTCAACTTATAACATTGTAAAAAATTCTCAAAAACTGATTGCAACATACTTAATCGTTTTTAAATTAATTTTCTTTACTTTTTCTATACTAAATCATATACTTCTAAAAATCGTCGTACCTCACTTGGACGTAGTTTCTTTTTGTGTTTGGCTACCTCAAAAGGTAAATGGCGTATCTCTGCGATAATCTCATTAATCGTTACTCGCATTTCTCTCTCTGGTAGGTAATAGTATTTTTCAAATAGTTTCTTTTTACTGTAAATAGCGGTCATTGTTCGTGTGTTTACTGCTAATAGGCTTTCTCATAGATATACCCTGTAATGATATTATTGCCATCGTACACATATACCTTTTTGGGTTCGTGTACGTAACTGGTGCTTCCTGACATTAGAATGTAATTGATAAGGGTTTGATTGTCTAGCTTGTAGTAGTAACGCAGGGTTACTCGAATGATGAATGTTTCAAACTGACAAAAAAATTCTTCTTCGCTTATTCTACCGTCTTCATGGTATCTTTTTCCTCCGATATTGTCTTGATGTTCTTTAACAAAACTTAGCAACTTTTCGTAAGTGTTGGCTTGTAAGTAAGCGACATACATCGGGTCTTGTTCTTTGGTTTTGGGTGGAGCTTCTGTTGTTCCTCCTTGTAATACTAATTCGTTTTCTAACATACTTTTTAAACTCTGTGCATTTCCATAAAATCTCGTATCGTTTACATTGGTTACGTTTCTTGCCAGTATGGTAATGCCTTGTTGTTCGTCTTTGTAATTGGTATTGTGGGTTATTAGTATTGCTTCGTTAGGATATCTTGGGTGTTTGTGAATAGTTATTGTGGGTAAGATGTGTTCTATCACTCCTGATGTTCCTGTGATAACTATATTACCATTTGCTGATTGTTGTATTTTCATGTTCTTTTTTTAATTGCACTTCTCTTGTTGCGTTTCCTTGCGCTTTATTGCGTTTTTCTTGCGTCTTCCAATACTGCTTTTCTTCTTGGAGTTCACACCATTTTTGATAACTGTTCATTGCTTATTTTTTATCTAATTCTGATCTCCCAACGATAGACTGATTTACTGGCGAGCTTAATGGGTATTTCGGGGTTTCAGAGTTTCAGTCTCATACTACAAACCCTTTTTCTGTGTTGGTTGATACATTGTTGTTCTTTTTTATGCGGTTACTATTGTCGTGATATGTTGTTTGGTCTGATTGTCAAAAAACATAAGCTTATTGGTAGCGTTTGCATATTTTGACTTTTGAAATCGTTTGTACATGCTATTGATTAAGGTGTTGATGGTTTTACTATTTTTACTCAAATGGTTATACCAAACTGGGTTTGCATAGGTGGTATGGCTTGTTTTATACTTTAAATGACTATTCCCATTTTTTAAGAGGATAACCATTTTTAGCTTGCTACATTTTGGACAAGTGATTTTGTGTCCTGTTCCGCAATGGCATCGGTTTTCTTTTTTGCTCATTTTTTAGATTCTGTTTTGATTGTTATAGTGTATCATAGAGGGCAATGCTGACAGATAGCTATGTGGTAGGTTGGTTTGTACATAGGTATATAGCTGTTTTGCCGTATAATTGCCTTTTTCATATTTCTTGATGGCTGTTGTAATTTTCTTTTGATAGGTCGCTTTGCGTTTTCTTGCGTTTTGTTGCGTTTGTTGTTGCGCTTTTTCTATTGCCTTTTTTTCCTGATACTTTACATGGGTTTTCCATACTTTATGCAAGCCGAAAAAGCCTATTTCATGGGTTTGGGTACGTGTTTTATCAAAATACAACGAGGGATACAATGCGGTTACTTGTGATTTGATAAACCACTTGCGAGCAAATTCTAGTTTCCAACGGTATTCTTTGAGCTTTTGAATCAGGATTGTCTTTTGAGTGATGTTTGTAAACAGTTCGTTGTTTAGATAATTGATGGCTTTTTTCCATTCACCTACATATACATTGTGCTGTTTCCAAAGTTTTGCAGAAGTTTTGATACAATCCTGTAGTAAAATTGCCTTAAATTCTTCAGTCGTTACATTGGCGTAGAGTTCTATTTTTTGCAAATAGTCATAACGCAATCCTTTGTAATTATCATACACACCGCCTGCCAATTGTTGCGCTAGTTCTCTATCGTCTTGCAATCGAGCTAAAAAGTTATGCGTAAGCGGGCTGTTTGTGCCTTGGCTTGGTTTTTCTTGTTTTAAAAAATCAGGCAACAGGGCTTTGACTGCTTCGGAGGTTTGGCGCGGGCGAGTGGTTGTTTTCTTACTTATCACTGTGGTGTTCTTGTAGAAGCCGTCCGCAGGACATGTAAATTCTTCCTTTTGAAATCCTGTGTTATGTACACAGTCTTTTATTTCTTTTTCTTTTAATAAAAAGGTTCTAGTAGTATCATTATTATCTGGTAATTCTTTCCAGTTCTCCTGTTTAAAAAATTGGTTTTCAATTCTTTTGGGTTTTGGTGGATTTCCGTCTAAAATTGTTAGGATTTCAGGGTGAAAATTAACGGTTATAGGTTTGTATTGGTTGGTATATGTATAGTTGATTAAGATGTTGGCTTCTCTGAGGCGTTTGATGTGGTTTTGCGCTGTTTTTTTGCAAATAGCAAGTCTTGGTATCTCTGCGATGGTATGTGTAGCTAATTTGCGATGGTCTATCGTTAGCTTTGGTAAGGCTTTTTTTAATACACTGGTCGGACGATTCATTTCTAAGAGATATGAATTGCGTTGTTTTAATTGGGCGATGTAAAAGCCTACCAAGACATTAAATAAAAGCTCCGTGGTGTACTTGATAGTTGGTTTGCGCTTTTTTGCGATATAGTTTGCGTTTTTTTGCGCATTGAATTTGACTACAGCCTTGTTGTAGGTACTTGTAAATTCACTACGGTGTTTCTTTGTAAAGGCTGCCACTTGCTGGGCTAATGTTGGAGTGTTAGGAGTTATGACCGTTTTATTATACTCAGCTATGGCTTTGTTATACTCTATAGCTTGCTGATTGTAGCTATGTACATATTGACGGTAGTTATCCATCGTGCTTTTCATTGCGCTTCTATCTAAAAAGGGATAGTTGATATAGTTGTAGTGTTTGCTTGTTGCTTTTTCATGCTCTTTTCCCTTTTTTAAAAGCAAATAACCATGTTGGGTATTAAATTCCTCTACGGCTTTGTTGTATTGCGCATTGTTTAGCTTATTGCGCTGCGCATTGTCTTTAAATAGCTTGATAGCTAGTTGGGTTATCGCATCCAACGTTGTGTTTTGTAAATACTCATGTACTTTTTGATTGTACAATCCTATCGCTGTGAGCGATGTATTATTTTTTTTCATATCTTCGAGGTTCTTAAAAGGTTCTGCGTCCTTGCAGAATTTTTTTCTTTTTCATAGCAATTTTTTAAACGGTTAGTGACAGCTAACCGTTTTTTGCTTTAAAAAAGTAACCCACAACCTGAATGTTGTGAGCTACTTACAATAAGTGCTTACTTATCGCTGTGGTGTCTTTGCGCTTTTTGCGTTTTTTTGCGCTTTCTTTTTCATGGTTATTGTTCAAAGCTCTCTACGATCTTTTCTAAGAATTGAATTTTAGGGATATGGTATTTACCGTCTTGAAAGATTGCTTGAATGGTGTTTTTATGGATGCGGTTTTTAACCGTGTTAGGATGTACCTTTAAATACTTTGCGCAACCATCTACAGTAAGCATGGTATCATTGGCATTAAAAATGGTTAAGGCTTTAAGGTTTACTTTTAATAAGTCTGCTTGGGTCATATTCAATTTTTTAAGTTTTTGTGCTATTTTTTATTTTTTGCTCACAAACACCAATAATCTATCGTTAATTGTTATATTTGTGGACAATTACGACGCAAAAATAAAATCAATTGTCAACTTTTAGAATAAATTGTGGACAAAATAATTTAAAGAAATTGATAAGATGTTGAAAACCAGTTCGGAAATTTTACAAGAGTTATTAGACCATTTAGGTATCAAAGCAAACCGCTTATCAGTAGAGATTGGAGACAATAGTAATTCTCGTATCTACTATGTAAGAAATGGAAGAAGTAAGATAAGCCCAAAACTTGCCAAAGCGATTACTAATAGATATAAAGAGATTAACTATATGTATTTGCTTACAGGAGAGGGAGAGCTTGTCAATAAGGATATTATGGTGAATACCAATGGGAATGTTTTTGTAGAAAAACCTGATGGTAGTTTTAATGTAACTACACGATTGATTCCTTTTGATGCCTATTCTTCTTTTTTAGAAACGCTAGATGATGCAAATGTGATTTATGAATGGGAGGAAGTGACTTTTAATGTAGAAAAGTACGGTCGTGGTAATTACGAAGCGTTTAGAACTAAAAACGATAGTATGAACGGGGGAGGAATTAATGATACCCCTAACAGAGCTTTGGTATTGGGTAGAGAACTTGGAAGACATCATTGGATGGATGGGTTCAATCCTACTTTATACGGATGGATTATTCTTTCTAAGCACAATGTTTTTCACAAGGATATTATCGGACTGGATAAAGAAAAAGGGACGATTATTTGCCATAGTAGAAATAAAAGTCCCGAGTATTCAGATTTTGAGTTAGACCTTAATGAGGTGTATCAAATTTTTAAAGTGATTAAAAGAACGTTTTAAACTTAATCAACTCTTTTTTGGCTGTAATATTCATTCCAGTGATTGAGTAGTTTTTCTGCATGTTCTGTAGGAGTAACTTTAATGTATGATAAAAAACTTTTTTCAGAAGAGTGTCCAGTAATTTTCATGATAGAAAGAGAAGGGAAGTTCATCTTGTATAAGTTGGTTGCAAAAGACCTACGACAAGTGTGGGAACTAACCAATTTATATTTAGGGTACATGTCTACTTTTTTACGATAGATGTCTGTCTTTTCATCTTTAACCATGAGTGAACCTTTTACCTTATCGGTAAATCCTACTTCTAAGCAAACCTCTTTAATATATTCATTGAATTTTACATCAGTAATCATTCTAGGCATACCTCTTTTTTTAATGACTTCTTTGATTTGATGGTGTAGGGGAATAACGACTTTAACCCCTGACGAATTTTTTGTCTTTTTAGGCTGTACAGTGATAAACTTATCATCCGTATTAATTTGAGGTAAGTTAAGAAAGTCAGAGACTCTTAACCCTGTCCAAAGACCAATAATAGCCATGTCTCTACAATTTTGCAAACGTTCATTTTTTGAAAAATCGTGATTGAAAAGTGTATCGATTTCGTTTTCGCTAAGTGCTATAGATACACTTTCTTCTTTGATAACAGAAAACTCACTTCGTTCATAATCCTTATGAACATCATAGCTAAATTCTACATCAGCTACCTTAAGCAATTTCTTAATGTTTTTTATTAAATCTCCTGTATAGTTAACCGAGTATTTTTTGTTATCCGTAAGGTAGTGTACTAGCGCATCATAAACAACAATATCAAACTTGTTTATTTTGATTTTTGAACGCCTGTAAGTTTCAAACTCTTTTAATCGATTGTTTGTTTTTTTATAGTGCTTTATCTTGTCTGTTGTATAATTTCGTTTTGTAGAACGATTGATAAGATTAGGCGCTTTGATAAGAAAATCATCGATAAAATCAGTAAGGTATTCAAATCCTTTTTTTTCTGCTGCAACCTTTTTCTTGAAATGTTTGTCAAACTCTGTTTTTAAAAACTTTCGAGTTAAGGGGGTATTATTGATTTTACAGTTATCAATCAATCGTTCCAAAAAGGTATCATAGCGCATAATATTGGAAGTTATTTTTTTTAACTTCGCTCCACCGATTCCTTTTTTGGATTTTGGTAGTCTGTTTTCAAAATCCCAATTCTCAGGATTAATTTTTTCGCCAGTTGAATATTTGAAAATAGCCTTTTCGCTCTTTACATAGAATTGAATAATTATCAGTGTCTCTTTTTCTGACTTAGGTTCTTTTAAATAGAAATACATTTTTTGTTTTTTTACTTACCCCAAAGATACAATAGTGGTAAATATCGTGGTAAGAAAAAATGTATTTTTTAGTTTTTTTAATGAACATTTATAAACAGTTATATTCGTTAATACAGCTTTGTTGTTGAGGTTTTTAAAAAATAGAGATAATGATAAACAATATAATGTGACCCTCTCTGGGTCGCAAAAAAAATATAAGCAGTAGATACAATTGTATCTACTGCTTTTTTTAGGGAAATGATTGGAAAAAGTTGCTTAACGAGGCAATATTACAAAACAGATATATGAAGTAATGTAACTTTAGTTACATAAGCTATATTTGAACTTAAAAAATTAGTATGAAACCTGTTTTTCTTATAAAATATACCGCTTTTTTTCTAGGCTTTATAGGGGTTGGAGTTAATGTTGTAGAGTCTATTTATGTGTATATATTTAACAAACCTATTTTCGTGCATTTTTACCCGATAAAGAAGAAGCTACCTAAAAAGAAGAAAGAGTTTTTAGTTGAAAATATAAGGTTCTATAAGAAACTAGATGAAAAACAAAAAGTATATTTTGAACATCGACTGACCAAGTTTATCAGAACCTATAATTTTGTTGAAAGAGACGACTTTGAGTTAACTCCAGAAGCAAAAGTTTTAATAGCAGCATCATATATTAAATTAACTTTTGGAATGCGTAAATACCTAACAACAACTTTTGATAAAATTATAATATATCCTACTAGTTTTTATTCAACAATAACTAAACAATATCATAAAGGAGAGTTTAATCCAAGACTAAAATCTATTGTGTTTTCTTGGGAAGATTTTTTGTTAGGAGATATTGTATTGAATGATAATTTAAACTTAGGAATTCATGAGTTTTCACATGCGTTAACCTTTCATGGAAGAAAATCGAAAGATGTAAGTGCCCGAATTTATTACCGTTTATTTGAAGAAATAACCAGTTTTATGGATGATAAAGCGAATGCTGAAAGAATCAAAACATCAGGTTATTTTAGAGCATATGCGTTAACAAATAAATTGGAATTTGTTGCTGTAATTATGGAGCACTTTTTTGAAACTCCAGAAGATTTACAGCAACAATTTCCACAATTGTATAAAAAGATTCAACTGATGTTAAACTATTCTGTAGTATAAATAGTTACTCTTTTACTCTAAAAACCTTGGTTAAAATATCATCCATCAAACACCATTTGGTTAATGATGATTGTAATAAATTGGCACCTACAAAAGCAGTAAACCATAACCAATTAATATTTACTTTAATTGCTAAGATTAAACTAATAAGTATAAAACTACCAGCAATACCACGTACAATTCTATTCTTCATAATTAAATATATTTATCAATAGGAACCACAACAGCTCGTATTGGATTATTTGTTTCTAAATTTTTATTAAAAGTTTCAATTAAGTTAAACAGTGTATCTATTTTATCAGTTTCAGTAAATGAGAAATACATATACGAACCAGTTGCTTTTTCATTTCCAGAAAACCAATCATTTCCAGAAATTACAGGAAAAGAATTTCGAAAACCTTCAATATCAGAAGCACTAAAATTATCTATAGCTGCTTCTTTTAATAGTTTCATTACTTCATTTTGAAGCCCATCAACTACGGTTATTATTAATAACTTCATCTTATTTATAGTTTTTACGTTCAATTAAATAGTATACTAATGGTACTACTAATAAGGTTAGTACAGTTGCAGTAATAGTTCCTCCCATTAAAGAAATGGCTAATCCTTGGAAAATAGGGTCAAATAAGATTACAAATGCCCCAATAACTACCGTACCTGCGGTTAGTAGAATAGGAGTGGTACGTACTGCACCAGCTTCTATAACAGCTTGTTTTAACGGAACTCCTTCAGCTAAACGTAAATTAACGAAGTCAATAAGTAAGACGGAGTTTCGTACCATAATTCCTGCTAGGGCAATCATTCCAATAAATGAAGTAGCTGTAAAATAAGCCCCCATCATCCAGTGTCCTAAAATAATTCCTACCATAGATAATGGAATTGCAACCATCATTACAATTGGAGCTTTAAAGTTTTGAAACCATCCTACAATCAACATATAAATAATAATGATTACTCCTAAAAAGGCTATACCTAAATCTCTAAACACTTCTAAGGTAATTTGCCATTCACCATCCCATTTTACGGTATAATCATCTTCAAAATCGGGTTGTTTAATATATAATTCGTTCAATTCATATCCCTTCGGAAGTGGAATCTCTTTTAATTTCTCTTCCATTCCTAAAATAGCATAAGCAGGACTTTCCAATTCCCCAGCCATATCAGCCATCACATATACCACACGTTTTTGATTCTTTCTGTAAATACTTTTTGCGCTGTTCTTTTCTTCAATAGAAACTAAATCACTTATAGAAACCATGTTGCCGTGTTGCGATTTAATCTGTAACTGAGCAATATCTTGAACAGAAGACTTCTCTTTCTCATCCAAAGCAAACACAATCCCTACTTGATTAGAAGCATCTTCATCATATAAAGTTGAAACCGCTCTGTTAGACAATGCCATATTCAATGTGTAAGCAATTTGCTGAGGTGCCACACCATACAACATTGCTTTTTCTTTGTCGATTACAAACTCATATTCAGTTTGATTGTCTTCTACCATCCAATCGATATCTACAATGTCATTTGTATTATGTAAGATGTTTTGAACTTCATTAGCAATTTCAATTTGCTTTTTATAATCTGGCCCGTACACTTCTGCAACAATGGTTGATAATACAGGTGGTCCTGGTGGAACTTCCACTAATTTTATATTAGCTTTAAACTTCTTAGCTATGTTTTGAATATCAGCACGCATCGATTTTGCAATGCCGTGACTTTGTATGCTTCTATCTTTTTTATCAACCAAGTTTACTTGAATATCTGCCATATTACTACCACCACGTAAATCGTAGTGACGAACCAATCCATTAAAGGTAATAGGGGCAGAGGTACCCACATAACTTTGGTAGTTTACGACTTCTGGTCTGGTAGCCAAGTACTGTGCAATTTCTTTAGTTACCGCATCGGTACGCTCTAAAGTAGTACCTTCAGGCATGTCAATTACTACTTGGAATTCGTTCTTGTTATCAAAAGGCAACATTTTTACAGCTACCGATTTGGTAAAGAACAACGACATAGAACCTAACAATAAAACAATCGTGATTCCTAAGAAAACCCAACGTTTAGTTTTGTTTTCAATAAGAGGACGCTCGAATCGCTCATATAACTTGTAGATTAATGTACTTTGCATTGCTTTAGTCTCATCTGCTTCAAATTTTTCCTCAGCACCGTGCTTGTCTTTTTCACGTAAGAAGATGTATCCTAAATACGGAGTAATCGTCAACGCAACAAACAGTGATAAAATCATAGCGATAGAAGCTCCAATAGGCATCGGACTCATATAAGGTCCCATTAATCCAGATACAAACGCCATTGGTAATACTGAAGCAATTACGGTAAAGGTTGCCAATATGGTTGGATTCCCTACTTCGTTAATAGCATACAAGGCTGCTTGTTTAAACGGTAGTCGCTTCATTTTAAAATGCCTGTGCATATTTTCAGCAATAATAATGGAATCATCTACCACAATACCTGTTACAAATACCAAAGCAAATAAGGTAATTCTGTTTAAGGTATAATCTAACATGTAGTAACTTAACAAGGTAAGCGCAAAAGTGATGGGCACTGATAAGAACACTACTAAACCACCTCGCCATCCCATGGCTAACATTACTACTAAAGTTACTGCGATAATTGCACCGATTAAGTGTAATAATAATTCTGATACTTTTTGAGAGGCTGTTTCACCATAGTTACGGGTAACTTCAACATGTACATCATCAGGAATTAAGTTAGTACGTAAATGATCAACCTTCGCTAAAATAACATCTGCAATTTGCATTGCATCTGCACCTTTTCGTTTAGCTACCGATATAGTTACCGCTGGATATTCTGATTGATACGTGGAAGCATTACTACTCGCTTGTCCGTACCCAAAACTTACATAGTTTTTAGGAATTTCTGGACCGTCTAATACGTTCGCAACTTGTTTTAAATAAATTGGTTGATTTTGTTGTACACCAACCACTAAGTTTTTAACATCTTCAGCAGATTGTAAAAACTTTCCTGTAGTTACCAAAAACTCGGTATCATTTTTATCATAACTTCCTGCACTTAGCTGCTGATTGCTAGCTTTTAGCATTTCAGTAACCGATAAAAAGTCTAGTCCACTAGCGGCTAATTTATCTTTATCTACTACAACACGTACTTCACGATTTCTACCTCCAATTTTTTGAGTAATTGCTACATCGTTTACCTTTTCAATTTCGTTGGTAAGTTCTTGTGCTATTTGTTTTAATTGATAGTCATCATAGTTTTCACTCCATAATGTCAACCCTAACATAGGTACATCATCAATTGCACGTGTTTTTACCAAAGGCATGGTAACACCTTTCGGCATTTGATCCATATGTTTGTTAATCTCGTTGTATAGTTTTACGAACGAGCGTTCGATGTCTTCTCCAACATAAAACTGGACAATGACCATTCCTTGTTCTTTCATCGAAGTAGAGTATACGTACTCTATTCCTTTGATGTTCGAAATTATTTTTTCTAAGGGTTTGATAACTCTCGATTCTACCTCTGTAGGGCTCGCTCCTGGATACCCTACAAAAATGTCAGCCATAGGCACATCAATCTGTGGTTCTTCTTCTCTCGGAATTAAAAAAGAACTGTACACACCAATTACCATAAACACTACCATTAATAAGATGGTAAGTTTAGAGCCGATAAACCCTTTGGCTATTTTTCCTGCTAAACCTTCTTTCATTTTATATAATTTGAAAATTTGTTGATTTGATGATTTGAAAATGGGGTGATTGGGTCATTTTCAAATTTTCAAATTGATTTTATTGAATTGTAATGTTTGCTCCGTTGTATAGTTTACCTTCAGAAGAAACAATGTAGCTTTCATCGGCTGATAAGCCTGATAATACTTCTACTTGATCTCCAAAAGTTCTTCCTAAGCGTAACCAACGTAGAACAGCGGTATTACTTTGACTTACCGTGTAAACTCCAGATAATTGCCCTTTGTGTACTAAAGCTTCTGACGGAATTAAAACCATGTCAGTACTTTTTTGTGTTTTTTCAACAGGAAACTGAACCGTAGCAAACATTCCTGATAACAAGTTGAAATCCGTTTTATCTAGGTCAATTTTAACTAAGTATTGTCCACCGGTATTCTTTGCTGAGGCACTTACTTCTGATACGTTACCTGTAACCGTTTTGTTAATTGACTTGATCGTTGCATCAACCTTAGTATCTTTTTTAATTTGAGAAATTTCACTTTCAGGTACTAACGCAGTTACTTCAAATCCGCTTTTTCCTTCAACAGAAATTAAAGGCATTCCAGGGTTTGCCATGGCACCTTTATCGATGAATTTGTTAGTTACCACTCCTGAAAATGGGGCTCTGATATTCGTGTAAGCAAACTGAGAATTGATTTCATTTCTCATCTGTTTTGCTGCTTCTAAATTCGCTTTAGCAACATTGTAATGAACAGTGATATCGTCAAATTCCTTTTGAGAAGCGCTATTTTGTTCAAATAAGTTTTTAAAGCGATTGTAATCTTTTTCAGCACTTGAAAATCCTGCTTTCGCTTTAATAATGTTGGCCTCTACTTGTGCTTTCTTAGCTTGTAAGTCGCTGTTATTTATAGATACTAATAATTGACCTTTGTTTACTTTATCACCAACTTTTACGTGTATGTTGGTTACATAGCCCATCATTCGAGTACTTAATTCAGTACTGTTGGTAGCTTCCACTTTTCCACTTGCTGTTATAAACGGATTGTTATCATTAGCGGTTACTTTGGCAACTTTTACATGAACTGCTGGTTTGTTGTTGGTATTGTTTGTTGTTTCTTTTTTACCACAGCTTACTACTAAAAGTGATGCGGCAAGGGCGATTGTATATATAGTTTTCATTTGTTGATTATTCTTTAGTTAAAAAATCTAAGTAAGCTTTGGTATAGTTGTATTGATATACGGTTTGGTAATATTCTAATTGTTTTTGAGCGTATTGTGTTTCAACGGTTAATAAATCGGATGTTTTTTCTAACCCTTCTTTAAATCTGTTTTTTCTGATTCGTAAGGCTTCTTCCGATTGTTGTAAGGCTAACTCGGTTAGTTTTAACTGTTCCTCAGCATCAGTTAACAATCGTTTAGTATTGTTTAACTCTAATTGACTTTTAGATTTGTACTGCTCGTATTCTAATCTTGATTTTTTATACTGAGCTTTGCTTTTCTGTGCTTTTCCGTAACGTTTAGAACCTTTAAAAATGTCCCAAGTTAATTGTGCTCCTACTACATAACCACTTGCATCTGCATTGAAAATTTTATCATCATACAACTCGTAACTACCAAAGGCATTTAAACGAGGAAGAAAATCCATTTTATCAGCTTTGTGCATTTTTTGATAAGCCTCAGAAGCTAATTCCATTGCTTTAATGTCTGAACGATTTTCAGAAATCGTAATGTCAACCAGTTGATTCGTTAAGTGTACTTGCAAACTATCTGAAGGTTCATAAATGTTATTTTGTTTTTCATTCATTAAAAAAGACAAGTAGTTAGAAGCATTTAGCACATTGCTTTTTGCTGTTTGTAACTGATTTTTTACTTCGGTAACTCGAACTTCAACAGCTAATACATCTGCACGTTGTAAATATCCCTGCTTAAAGCTGTTTTCTGCCATTTGTTGGTTTGCTTCCGCAGCTTTTAAGGCTTTTTCTAATACTGAAACTCCCTTGTGAGCTAATTGCAATTGCATGTATGTTTTTTCAACTTCTAACAATAAATATTCTTGAGTACGTTGTGTTTGCAAGTTGGTTGCTTCCATTTTAGTTTTAGCAGCCTTACGTTGGTAAATACCGTCTAAATTCACTAAAGGTTGTTGTACTTCAATTTTAGTAGCGAAGTTTTGTGTTCGTTTCGGATTGTTTAATAAATCTGGATTAAAATCAGCTTGTGTTAAAATTTCTTGATTCAATTTACTACCAAATGCCATTAGTGGATTCGTAGTTACAATTCCTGTATGAGAGGCAGTAATATTTGGTAAGAATACAGCATTGGTTTGCTTATAATCGGCACGTGCTTGCTGATAGTTTTGTTCAGATATTTTTAAAGAGGTGTTATTTTCCTGAACTCTTTTTAAAACTTCACCTTTTGAAATGGAAATTTTAGTTTGAGATAGGGTAGTAGCAGATATAAAAAGTGCTACCATAAATAAACTTATATATGTTGTTTTCATTTTTACTGTTTTGTTATAGCAAAATTAGTGGCATAAAGCATAGTAGTCAGTAACTAATGTTACAATGAAAAAACGCCTAAACAAAAGTCTAGACGTTATTTACTAACAATTAAAAAATCAACTAATACTTGGAAATGTTTCTGTTAAATGCGTTTAAGTGGTTGAATGAAGCGTTTAATAAATTGGTATATACATTTATACTGTATTCATCATTGGTGTTCTTAATAGCTAACTGTAGATCTTCAATATCTTTTTCTTCAATTAACTTACCTACTTCAAGTGCATCTAGTTTAGATTTTTGTCCTTTATTTACTAACTCATCATATAACTTTTGAAGTTCAGAATTTTTAAAAACACCTCTTTCTTTATTTAAGATAAAGGCAATATTATTGTATTGTAATAAACCTTTCATGGCGTTCATATGTCGTTCTTCACTTTGACTGATGTTTTCAAAAACACGTAGGTTCCATTTTTCATTAAGGAAGTTATAAACATCAAAAGCTAATTTTTCTTCCTCTAACATAAAAAGCATTTCGTTTTTTTCTTGTTGAGAAAGAGTAAGATCGGTATTGTTTGTATTCTGGCAAGAGCTACTAATACTTGAAAAAAGTAATAAGAATAGCAAGCCTATTGTATTTAAAGTTTTCATAATAACAGCTTTTAAATTATGTACTAATTTAAATATTGTGTAGGCTGTAGTCTGCAACTTTAGTTACATAGGAGTAAGGTTTTAATAGAATGTTTTTTATTTAGCTAAGTAAAAGAACTAGACTAATGTTCGCCATAGTCTACATCATCCATTTTTCCTTTAAAAACTTTATACTGAATAACAAAATAAACAACTACTAGTATCGCAGCTATAAAAAACCAATTTATACCAACAGATAAACCGTATTCGTCAGCAGCTACATTGTAAATTGTTAAATCAGGATTTATATTATTAGTTGAAGGTAAAACTTTAGGGAAAATTGAAGCGACTGTAGTTGCCAAGCCTCCTAATAAAAACAACGAAGAATATAAAAAACCAGTGATGTGCTTTGTATATTTTTTTACATTGAATAAACCAAACAAGCCTACAAACGTTAGTAAAGGAAATATCCAAAGGAAAGGATGTTCTATAAAATTATGAAATGGTTTGGGTTCTATAATATGCCAAGCGAATAATGAAATAATTACTAAGCCTAATAAAACAAAAGAAAGAGTAAAAACAACTTTTTTTAATTGGTTATTAATACTAGCATTGGTTTTGAAAATTACCCAATTGGCACCATGAATTGTTAGTGATACTACTGCAATAATTCCTAGAAGTAAAGTAAACCAATCAATAACACCAAGTGTTTCAGAATGAGGAGAGAATTCCGAATTCCATAAAGGAAGGAAAAAATAATGTGCCTCATGAGTAGAAACACCATCTATCACATTTCCTAGATTAACACCACGCACAACATTTCCTAATGCAACTCCAAAAAATAAGGCAAGAAGTAAACTGGCAATTCCAAAAGCTTTATCCCAAATACTTTCCCATATTTTATTATGTATTTGTCCGCGAAGCTCTAAACCAATAGCTCTAAAAATTAGCAACCATAAAACCATCATTAAAGGGAGGTAAAAACCACTAAATGATGAAGCGTATAAAGTAGGGAAAGCAAAAAATAAAACACCACCAGCAGCAATCAACCATACTTCGTTTGCATCCCAAAATGGACCTATTGCTTTTATAACCTTTTTTTTGTCTTCTTCTTTTTTAGCAAAGAATAAATGAATAATTCCTGCGCCAAAATCATAACCATCTAAAATAACATAAATGGCTAACATTGTAACTAATACTACATACCAAAATAGTTCCATAACTTAACGTGTTGTTTGAGGTCCTTTGTTAATGATTTTTCCAACTAAAATTAAAAATAACATTCCTAATAGTAGGTATAATCCGATAAATCCTAAAAGAGTAAATAAAGTGTTTCCTGATGATACTGTAGGAGATGCTCCAGCAGATGTTCGTAATAAGTTATAAACTAACCAAGGTTGACGACCTAGTTCAGCAGTATACCAACCAGTGGTGTTAGCAATATAAGGAAATGGAATAATGAAGAGTAATGACCATAAAATCCACTTTGTATCATATAACTTTTTTCTAAATAATTGAACAATGCTAGCTAACATTAAAGCAATAAAAATAGTTCCTAACCCCACCATTATATGATATGCATAATATAAACCAGGTATGTTTGTTGGGTAGTTTTTTTCATCAAACTCATTTAGCCCTTTAATTTCTGCATTCCATTCTTGATAGGTTAAAAAGCTTAAGATGTTAGGAACAGCAATTTTATTGTCTAATTTTTTCTCTAGTATATTTGGTTGTCCAATTAATACTATTTCAGAACCTCCTTTTTCTGTTTCAAATATCCCCTCCATAGCGGCAAAGGTTATAGGTTGATATTTTACTACATTTTTAGCGGCTAAATCACCTGTAGGAAAAGCAACTAAAATAGATGCTACAACTCCGAAAATAACTCCAGTTTTTAAAAATAATTTACCAAATTCTAAGTGTTTCTTGTTTAAAAGATAAAGAGCTCCAATACCAGCAACTACAAAAGAACTGGTAACTAAGGAGGCTGCTTGATTGTGTAAATAAGAAGGCCATAACCATGGGTTTGAGAATAAAGCTGAAAAGTTATTTAGTACAAACTTACCGTTGGCTAGTATTTCATACCCTACAGGATTTTGCATCCAAGAATGTGTAGCAATGATTAAAAAACCACTTGCCCAAGAACCTAAAAAGACAAGGAATCCAGTTAAAAAATGAAGTTTATGTCCTAGCTTTTTTTCACCAAATAAAAACAATCCTAAAAAGGAAGATTCTAGGAAGAAAGAAAACATTCCTTCCATAGCTAATGTTTGACCTATGATACCACCAGTAAGCTCGGAGAACTTAGCCCAGTTAGTTCCGAATTGAAACTCCATAGGAATCCCAGTAACTACTCCCATGGCAAAGTTTAAAGCAAAGATTTTCATCCAAAACTTAGCAGCGTCGTTATATTTTTCAATTTTAGTTCTTAAAAATTTCCATTTAAAGAAGACTATCATTAGTGATAGCCCCATTGTTAATTGTGGAAATAAGTAGTGAAAAGTAATAGTGAAAGCAAACTGCATTCTATCATAAAAGAGCATGTCTTCCATACCGAAGATTGTTTATGAGGTTATTAAATAAGAACGTTTTTTTTAGTAGCAATAAAGAGGAATAAAAATAATGATATTATTTCACATGGCTATTAATAATACTAATCAAATCGTTCTTATATAACATTCCTGATTGTCTCCATAATAGTTTGCCTTCTTTAAAAAGCATAAAGGTAGGAACACCCCTAATTTGGTAGGTATTGGCTATTTGTTGATTTTTATCAATGTCTATTTTTAAAATAATAACACTTTCTCCTAAATCTTCTTTTACTTCTTTTAATATAGGAGCCATCATTTTACATGGACCACACCATTCAGCAAAGAAATCAACCAAAACAGGTTTGTCTCCTTTAATTATTTCAGAAAATTTTCCCATAATTTTAATTTTTAAATGTTATGCTCCAAATTCCTCGTACCTGATTTACATCATAACCTTGAGCTTTATCGGTAGGGTATAGGAGAGCTAATTCTTTTAAAGTTTCAGGTTTTATTTGTGTGTTAGGGGTTCCATGACATTGTAGGCACATACTATTTGTTATAATTGGATAATAGAATTTGGTTTTGTTACCTACTTGTTTTGTAACAGGTTTAATTTCCTCTTTGTTACTTACAACTCTTTTGTATCCTTCAATAATATTTAATTCTTCAGTGTTTGCAGTGTTGTTGAGGTTTCTTGGTTTGTCTGAAACTCTTTTAATGGAAGCATTAAATTTTGTAGCCATACTATCGGTTAGCTTGTAGGCTTTTTCGTTACAAAATTGTAAAGCATGTAAAGTTCCTTTCTTTTGAATAGCTCCCATTAAGTTTTTACCTAATGTTTTTTTTGTTTCCATAGCATATGTTAATCCAATTTCTTCAGGAGTTTTTTTAGTGTTTTTTTGACTTATCTTTTTTCCTGAATTGATATAACTTTTTCCTTGTTTAGATTCCCAATGCTCTTTAAACCAACTAGGTTCTTCAATTTTATAGTTATATAGGTAATTTGCTATCTTCTTAAGATCTTCTTCTTCAAATTTTTGATAAGGCATCACTCCAAATCGTTTTACAGCTCCTCTCATCACTGCTTTTTCTTTCGTAGGGTTTAATACAAAATTGAGAAAGTTATTAGTGAACTCTTCTTCTGAAGTATTTTCACCAATATAATGAGCTTTAATAGCGATCATTGGTGGAGCAACCCTTTCGTCATGTGGTGTAGTGGCATTATGACAAACAAAACATTTTGTTTCAAGCAGCTTTTTTCCAGGAGGAATATTAGCTTCTTCTGTTACAATATTTTGGGAGTTTTTCTTAGAGTAATCACTTTTTTTAGCTTGATTACAGCTAACAATAGATAAAATAGTAAGTAAAGCTATTAATTTTTTCATCGTTCTAAAATTTACTATAAAGGTAGAACGATTCTCTTGTAAAAAATGTAACTTAAGTTACAAGGTTAAAGTTCTAACACTTTAATCTGATTTCTATTTAGTTCTATTTTATCTTTTTTTTCTAAAGCTTTTAAAAGTCTTGAAATAACTACTCTTGAAGTATGTAAGTCATTAGCTATTTGTTGGTGTGTTACGCTAATTGTTTCGTTTTGGTTTACTAAAGCTTTGTCTTTTAGATATTTTAATAAACGCTGATCCATATTTAAAAAAGCAATAGTGTCAATAGCATCAATAAACTCTTGTAATCTACTATGGTAGCTATGTAAAATAAATTCTTGCCAGCTTTTATACTTGCTAAGCCATTCACTCATTTTTTGTTTAGGAATCATCAATAGCTTTACATCGGTTTCAGCCACAGCTTTGATTTTACTTTTAGTTTGTCCCATACAGCACGAAAGGGTCATGGCGCAAGTATCTCCCTTTTCTATGTAGTATAAAACTAAGTCGTCTCCTTCTTTATCCTCACGTAAAATTTTTATGGCGCCGCTTAATAACAGAGGGATAGAAGTAATATAACTGCCAATATCAATAATAACTTCATTAGCTTTTACTTCTTTAGCTATAGCAACATCAGCTATTTCTTTTAATAATGCTTCCTCAAATAAATAACCGTAGTATTTCTGTAAATCTTCTATCAAGATAAAATGTTTTTGTAAAAATAGTTAAATAATTACATTTTAGATAGAAATAAAATAGATGATAATCTATGATTTTAATCAGGTTTATACTTGTTTTTATTACTGAAATTTGAAGTAAATAATAACACAAAACCTTACAAAAATGAAAAAAAGAACACCAGTTTCAGTTATAATGACTAAAGATGTAATTACATTAAGTAGTACTGATGATTTAATGACGGCAGAGAAAATATTTAAAAAAGAACATATACGACACATTCCAGTAGTTAGTGGAAATGAAATAAAAGGAATGTTAAGTTATACAGATTTATTACGAATAAGTTTTGCAGATGCAGTTGATGAAAATGAAACCGACGTTGATACTGTGGTGTATAATATGTTTACAATAGACCAAGTGATGGCAAAAAACTTAGAAACTGTAAACTCTAGTACTACAATTAAAGAAGTTGCAGAAATCCTAGCAAAAAAGGAGTTTCATGCTTTGCCAGTTGTTGATAATAATGAATTAGTAGGGATTGTAACTACCACTGATTTAATTTATTACCTATTAGAGCAATTTTAGTCCTTTCTTTAATATAAGTGGATATGAAAAGTTGAAATTTATGGTAAAACCATACTTTTATTATGGTTTTTTTTGAGTTAAATTGTTTTGTAGAATTTATTTTTGAGAAACTCAAAATACTTTATCATGTTAAAAAACATTTCAAATTTAGGTTCGGTTTTGAATAAGTCAGAACAAAAATCAATTAATGGAGGATGGATTTACGTTTTGTGTCATAACTGTGAACCACTTCCTCGAGGCTATGTTTGTATGAATGATGTTATTTGTAGTGGAGAATAAGTTAATCCTAAACAAGATTACATTAATATTTACTATTCATATTTAGTAACCCTTTTAAGGGATTATAGGGCTGTTAAACTAGAAGCGTATTTAGAAATTTTTCTAAATACGCTTTGACTTTTAGTTTATAATAGTTTTTAAATTCTCAATTGTTTCTGTAGGATTATCGCTTTTGAAAACAAAACTACCAGCAACCAACACATTAGCGCCAACTTCTACAAGTTTATTAGCGTTTTGGTCAGTTACACCTCCGTCAATTTCAATTAAAGTTGAAGCTTCACTAAATTCAATCAAGTTTTTTAACTGTTGAATTTTTTTGTATGTATTTTCAATGAATGATTGCCCTCCAAATCCAGGATTTACACTCATAATACAAACTAAATCTAAATCTTTAATAATATCTTCTAAAACGGCTATAGGTGTATGCGGATTTAAAGCAACACCAGCTTTCATACCAGCAGCTTTTATTGCCTGTACAGTTCTATGTAAATGTGTACAAGCTTCATAATGTACGGTTAAAATATCGGTGCCTAAATCAGCAAAAGTTTGAATGTAACGATCAGGATCTACAATCATTAAGTGTACATCAATAGTTTTATTAGCGTGTTTTGAAATTGATTTTAAAACAGGCATTCCAAAAGAAATATTTGGTACAAAAACACCGTCCATAATGTCAATATGAAACCAATCTGCTTTACTATTATTAACCATTTCAACATCATGTTGTAGGTTACCAAAATCAGCCGCTAAAATTGATGGGGCTACAAGTTTTTCCATTAATATATAAGTTGTTGCGTTGTTATTAATTGCAAATATAGTTAAAACTAAGAGCATAAAAACCAAAAAGAAAGCTCTCAAATTTGAGAGCTTTCATTCATTAATCAAAAAACGAATAGTTACGATAACTATTTGTTGTTGTTTATATTATTAACCTAAGTAAGTCATTAAAATCTTACTACGAGATGTGTGTTTTAATCTTCTGATGGCTTTTTCTTTAATTTGACGAACACGTTCACGAGTTAAATCAAAAGTTTCACCAATTTCTTCTAAAGTCATTGGTTGGTGCTCTCCTAAACCAAAGTATAGTTTTACAACATCAGCTTCACGTGGAGTTAATGTTTCTAGCGCACGATTAATTTCGATACGTAATGATTCGTGTAATAAAGTTTTATCAGGGTTTGGTGATTCACCTGAGTTTAATACGTCGTATAAATTTGAATCTTCACCTTCAATTAAAGGAGCATCCATCGATACGTGACGACCAGAATTTTTCATTGACTCCTTAACGTCATTGACAGTCATGTCTAATTTCTTGGCAATTTCTTCAGCACTTGGAGGGCGCTCATTTTCTTGCTCTAAGAAAGCATACATTTTATTAATCTTGTTAATAGAACCAATTTTATTTAATGGCAAACGTACAATACGTGATTGTTCAGCCAATGCTTGTAAAATAGACTGACGAATCCACCATACAGCATATGAAATGAATTTAAAACCACGCGTTTCATCAAAACGTTTAGCAGCTTTAATTAATCCTAAATTACCTTCATTAATTAAATCAGGTAATGTTAATCCTTGGTTTTGGTATTGCTTAGCAACCGACACCACAAAACGTAAGTTAGCCTTAGTTAGTTTTTCAAGGGCTCTTTGGTCACCAGCTTTAATTCTTTGTGCTAATTCAACTTCTTCATCAGCAGTAATTAAATCTACCTTTCCTATTTCTTGCAAATATTTATCTAAAGACGCGGTTTCTCTATTGGTAACCTGTTTTGTAATTTTTAGTTGTCTCATCTACTTCAAGTATATTTTAATTTATCAATCAGTCTACATTAACTTATACGTATGCAGTTATAATAATGTTACAAAGTTTTTTGTGTTTTTTGAAAATTTTCGTCTATTTGTTAAATAAATGTTAAAATTTGTTATTAAAACAATAATTAAGTGACCACGTAACGGACCAAGTGTCTAAATTGATGTATAACTAAGGAGGAAACTAACTATACTGCCCATTGGAGAGTATTGATGTAAAGAAAATAAGCGACGAAGATTTGGTTCGTAAAATAGTAGAAAAAAATGATACTCATTTATTTGCTGTTTTATACGATCGTTATGCTGGCGTGGTGTATAACAAGTGCTACGGATTTTCCAAAAATAAAGAAGAGGCTCAAGATTTAACACATGATGTATTTATTCGTTTATTTGTTAAATTGAGAACTTTTAAAGGAAAATCTAAGTTTTCTACTTGGCTATATTCTTTTACTTATAATTTTTGTGTTAATTATGTACAGAGAAATAAGGAGAAGAAAAAAGAAAAGGTAACAGTTGTAACTGATGAAATAAGAGAAGAAAGTAATATTGATGATATTGATGACGCTACACTATTTGAGTTAAAGTCAGATAAATTGGCAAAAGCACTCGAAATGATTTCTCCTTCAGAGAAAATGATTTTATTAATGAAGTACCAAGATGAAATGAGTATTAAAGATATTTCAGCGGGGTTAGATTTGGGGGAAAGCGCAGTAAAAATGCGTTTAAAAAGAGCTAAGGAAAAAGTGGTGAAAGCGTATAACGAATTGTAATAAATTATGGATAATCCATTTAAAAAAATATTACATAACGAAGAATTGCCAGAAGTACTAAAAGACAAAGTACTTAATGATGTGGCAATGATTAAGCTATCAATAGATATGGCTGATTTATTCGTGGTTAAGTATCCTAATGCTATTGTTGATTTGATAGGAGGGGCTACTGAACCAAACGGAAAAAAGAAATGATACTAACTAGTTTAAACTAACCAAATACATACTATATATACATAAAAGTTATGAGTTTTTTAAATATAGATTTTTTAACCCCTTTTAAGGATATTTTTCAAGATATAGTTGATTCATTACCAACTGTAGTAGGATTTTTAGCTTTTGTAATTATTTCTTGGCTTGTTATAAAAATCTTTTTATACCTTGTTAGAAAAGCATTAGCTAAAACTAAAATAGATGAATGGTCTAAAAAGCTTAGGAAAACAGAAATTTTTGGTAGTAGCACAATAAATATTGTGCTTACCAATGTTATTTTGGCCGTATTAAAATGGTTTTTGATTTTTGTTTTTGTTATGGTTGGAGCCGAAATGTTTGGCTTAACCGTAGTTTCTGAAGGAATTAGAAGCTTTTTTGCGTATTTACCTAAGCTATTAACAGCTGTAGGTATTTTTGTAGGAGGGGCTTATTTAGGAACTATGGTAAAAAAAGCAATTCAATCTATGTTTAAATCTCTTGAAGTATCTGGAGGTAATTTAGTAGGTAATATAGCTTTTTATCTAATTGTAGTGTTCTTATCTATAACGGCATTAGACCAAGCAGGGGTTGATACATCGGTAATTAAAAGTAATTTAACTCTTTTAATAGGTTCTGTATTATTGGCTTTTACTTTAGCTTTCGGATTTGGTGCCAGAGATGCTGTTTCTAGGTTGCTTTTTGGTTATTATTCAAGAAAAAACATTTCAATAGGAGAAAAGGTTGTAATAGATGATGTAGAAGGTGTAGTAGTTGCAATAGATAATATATGTATTACAATCAATACAGAAGGAGGTAAGGTTATTTTACCAATTAAAGATGTAGTTGACAATAAAATAGTTATAAAAAAATAATAAAAATTAACAATTTTTTATATCTTTGAAAACGCTAAAAACAATGTTTTTAACAGTACGATAGATTTCGGGGGACTTCTATCCAACTAATAAAGAGAAATCTTTATGAAATAAGGCCGCATTTTTGCGGTCTTTTTTTATTTAAGATAAAATAAATGTGACCTAAGAAAATAAAGTGTGTCTAACAAGTATAGAGTAATAAGAATTCGGGGGACTTCATATTATTTTTAAACTAAAAAAGGCTTTCTAATTTAGAAAGCCTTTTATTTTTTATTGTAATTGTTTTATAAATCTTATTCAAAAGCCAAGTGTAAAAACACTCCTCTGGTTCCCAAGAAATCAATAGGATCAGTCCATTGAGAAGACTTATTGTCGTATTTAACTTCGTTATTAATGGCAAAAACACCTCTTATTGAAGGAGAAAACTTAAAGTAACTTAAATAAAAGTCAACACCTATTCCTATTTCATACATAAAGTTGTTGGTTGTAGTTCTAAATTCACCAGCAAAGTTATCATCACTATTTCTTTCGTTACTTGAAAAGTTATGATCATATGAAAGTCCTCCAATAACATAAGGCCTCATATTGTTGAGTCTGTTAGTGCTAAATTTTAAAAGTAGTGGTAAATGTAAGTATGTAGCACCTACTTCTCGAGTATTTACGTTATCTGCACCAGCTATATGTTTAAATCGTAATGTTTTTGTATTGGACATTAGTCCAGGTTCAAAACGAAGATTTATGTTGTTGTGAAGTCTTAAGTCAGCAATTAAACCAACATTAAAACCTATAGACGATTCTACTTCAATTTCGGGATCGCTAGTACTACTTGGTTTGTAACCTATTTTGTAACCATTATTATTAGCACCAAGGTAAAAACCATAGTGAAAAAGAGGTTTATCAAAACTAGGAAGTTTTAATATTTTTTCTCTTTGTGCTTGCGTAGATAAGGACGCTACTAAAATTCCGAAAAGTAAAAGCTTTTTTAACATACTATTTTAAAGCGGTATAAATTGATGCAACACCAAATGTTACAGGTATATTCTTTGCATTCTTAAACCCATTTTTTTGTAAAATATTGTTGAAAGCCTTTCCAAAAGGAAAAGTATTTGCTGTTTCTGATAAATATGAGTAGGCAACTTTATCTTTTGAAAAGAGTTTACCAATAATAGGTAAAATATAATTAGTATACAATTTGTATCCTTGCTTAAAAGGAAATTTGGTAGGGTTAGAGGTTTCTAATACTACAAACTTACCTCCAGGTTTTAATACGCGTAATATTTCGGTTAAACCTTTGTCTAAGTTTTCAAAGTTTCTAACTCCAAAAGAAACAGTAATTGCATCAAAAGTATTATCAGGAAAAGGGATGTTTTCGCTATCGCCAACAATCATCTTAATCTTATTGGACAAATTTGCTTTAGCTATTTTTTGTCTTCCCACTTGTAGCATTCCTTCAGAAATATCTAAACCTACAATTTTCTCAGGGTTTAATTCAGACATCATTAAAGCTAAGTCACCTGTACCAGTAGCAATATCTAAAATTTGTTGTGGGTTATTTTCTCCTACTAGTTTTACTACTTTTTTACGCCAACTAACATCTATTCCTAAAGAAATAACACGGTTTAACCCGTCGTAATCTTCAGAAATATTGTCAAACATTTGAGCAACTTGTTCTTTCTTTCCTAATTCAGAATCTTTATATGGTTTAATCTTTTCAGACATATATTTTATTTGGTTTGGAATTACCCGTTAATGGCAACTACTTCATTAATTTGGTTAGGTAACATTTCTTTAAGCATTGTTTCAATACCATTTTTTAATGTTACTGTTGATGATGGGCAGCCACTACAAGCTCCTTGTAAAATAACACTTACTCTTTTGCTATCAGAATCGTATGCTTGAAAAGCAATATTACCACCGTCAGAAGCTACAGCAGGCTTTATATATTCATCTAAAATATCAACAATTTTAGCTTCAGTATCAGTTAAATTCTCTTTAGGAACTTCAACGTTTTGTTTAGTTTGTTGTTTAGGTAATTCAGAAATAATTTTTTTACCTTCCTGAATGTAACTACGAATAAAAGTACGCACTTCTTGATATACTTCATTCCACTCAATCATATCGTATTTGGTGATTGATATATAGTTTTCAGAAATAAAAATTTCTTTGACGAAAGGAAAGCTAAATAAAGCTTGTGCTAAAGGAGAAGATTTGCTGGCTTCTTCAATATTTGTATACTCAACATCAGTTTGTGTTAAAGCTTTGTTGGTTCCAAATTTCATTACTGCAGGGTTTGGAGTAACTTCAGCATATACTTCAACAGCATCTTTTTTGGTAGTTTCTTCTTTTACTACAGAATTACCATCTTGGATGTAAGCTTCTATTTGCTCGCGAACCTCTTCTTCAACATCGCTCCACTCAACAATATCATATCGTTGAATAGCAATGAAGTTAGCTGTAACTAATACCTTTTTTACAAAAGGAAGGTAAAATAGTTGTTGTGCTAACGGAGAGTTTTTAGCCTCGTCTATATTATTGTATTCATAACTACCACCATTAACTAAAATTTTGTTGCTAACAAACTTTAGAATGGTTTCGTTATTAGTTTCTTGTATGTTTATTTTTATTGAACTCATAAGTTGTAAATAAGAAGCAAAATTACGGTAAAAAACTGAGATATGTATATATAAGAAGAGTCCTGCATATAGCAGGACTCTTCTTATATGTTTTTTATGAATTATAAACTGAAAGTAATTGTTCCAGAGATTCTAGAAGTATCGGTTGTTAATTCGATAGGATCTACATCTACAGCAGGTGAATTATAAATATAGTACGGACTGTTGTTTTCTGAATTAGTATATGATAAATCAAACTTAACGTTTCCGAAATTATAACCAAGTCCTAATGAAAACCCAGAAATATTATCATCGTCTAAAGCATTTTTATAAGGACTTTGCTCATAATGGTAACCACCACGAACACTCATTTTATCAAAACGCCACTCGGTACCAATATTTAAGGAGTGGGTACCTTTAAAATCATTATCAAAGTTTTGATTAGTTTCTATAAAATAAGGGTCGTTTTCTCTATATTTTGTACCACTGTAGTCTTTGTAAGTATAATCGGCACTTATTAAACCTTGTTTACCAAAAACAAATGCCGCACTAGCAGTAAGTTTACTTGGTGTTCGTAGTCTGAAAATATTTGAATAAAATTCTTCCCCGCTATTAACATCTGTATCTTGGTTTGTGGCTGATATTTCAGTGTAACCAACCCAATCATCATATCTAGAGTCATTTGGATCGAAAACATCTAAGTTACTATCTTCAAAAACTTCATTGTACCATGTTGGGGTTTCATAAGCTAATCCGAAACGGAAGCTTTGATTAACTTTATAAATAAAACCAGCACTAAAAGAAACTCCACTACCTTCAAAGTAGCTATCTTGAACGTTAAGAGCTGTTAAGGTGTTTCCATTATCGTCTTCATTAACCTCTCTAAGTTCGGTAACTTGACCAAAGCTAAAATTATGAAATTTTATACTAGCTCCTGCATATAACTTGTTTAGATGTACAGCAGAGAATCCCATTTCAAAAATACTACTCTCTCCATAGGTAGAATTAAAAAAGCGTTGCTCTTGTCCGTTATTAAATTGATTGGTTATATCATCAGGGTGTTCATTGAATAGTGCTTGACCACTATTACCTTGTGAAGAAAATAAACCTTCAAAGTCGCTTTTTAGCCTATAGTTAAAGGTTAATGCAAAACGATTCCAGTCGGAGTTATGAGCAGAATCAAAAGATAAAATACCACCAGCTTGGGTAATATTAAAAAAGTCATCTTCCGTTTCTGTTGTATTCCCGTAATAATTGGCTGTATAAGTAGTGTTTCTATTGCCTAAAGTTACTCCAAAAGTACTTTTAATAGCAACGGCACTACCAGCTGGGTTAATTCCAAAAGAAGATATATCTCCACCTAATGCTCCAAAGGCTCCACTCATTGATTCAAAACGAGCGGTTCCATAATTATCGTCTTTTGAAAATAAAATTCCTAAATCATTGTAGCCTAAAGATTGCGAGTAGGCAGTATACGTACTAGCGATAATTATCGCGAAGGTTAAAATTCTTTTCATTTTTTCATTAATTCGTTAAAAACTTGTCTTGAAATCTGGCAGCAAGATTACCTTCTAGAGCTTCTAGATGAACTTCTGCTACTCCCTCTTGAGCTACTTCCGGCTGAAGAGTTGCTTCTAGAGCTTCTTGACGGAGCTGAGTAACTACGAGAACTTCTTGAAGGTTTTGAGTAACTTCTAGATTTTCGTGAATTGCTACTATTACGTGAAGCATAGTTCTTTCTGTTATTTCTAGTTGATTTTGAGTAGCTTTTAGAGCTTCTAGGAGAGTATGATTTTCTAACAGATCTATTAGAGTTTTGGTCTCTCTTAGTATAACTTCTAGAGTTTCTAACTGAGGAAGATTTACGAACACCATTATTATTTGAAGCTCTGTGGTTTCTTGTAGAATATCCTCTAGAGCTTCTTGTAGTACGAGGTGTACCTCTATAGCTACGAGTAGATCTGCTACCATTTGAGTTGTAACTTCTTGTTCTAGTTGATCGTTTTATACTTCTGTTATTAGAATTGCTACCTCTTCTAGTATTGTATCCTCTTGTATTTCTTGTTGAACGAGTGTTTCTGTTGCTTCGATAGGTTCTACTATTGCTTCTTCTGTAAACATCAGAAGAGCGTCTTGAAGTTGTAGTTCCTCTACGACCTGTAGTATAACCTCTTCTAGAAGTTGTTGCAGTTCTGTGACCTCTATAATAGTTGGCACCTCTGTATGGGTGTCTGTAATAGTGGTTGTTATAGTATCTATATGGTCTGTAATAATTGTAACCGTAATATGGAGAATTCCAGTAAGAGTTGTAATAAAGCCCACCTAAACCAACATAAAACCCAGAATTCCAGTGGTATGGGTGCCAATTGTTGTACCCCCAGTAGTTATAATAACGAGATCTCCACCAAGGTCTGTAATAATTATACCCATAGCCGTAATCCCAATACCAATCATTATAGTAGCCCCATCTTGGGTAGGTGTTAATATTAATAACTACATCACTGTTGTCAGCATACCCCCAAGGTTCATTACCATTATATGTAATTCTTGTTTCAGGCTCCTCTTCATATATAATGTCTTCATCATCATATGAGTCATCATTTTCAGACTTATAATTTTCTATATCGGTAAAAATATCAGTGCCATTTAAAGCATCTAAGCGTTCTACTTCTTTGGTAAAATAGTTTTCCTGATATTCATCATATGCACGATCATCAGTAACAATTACTCTACGTTGTGGTTGTTCTATTTCATCAGCATAAATACCATCATCACTACCAGTAACCGTTTGTGTAGAACCACAAGATATAAATGTAGCTGCCATCAAAAATGATAGGATATAGAAAGGGAGTTTGGTTTTGGTGTAATGTAGCTTCATGACTTTTTTATTTTTAGGTTAAAGCAAATTGTTTTTCCACTAGCTGCAAAAAATTAGTTCTTTGTTGGGCTTGTTACCTTTTTAATGTAGTTTTGCAGACACAATTTACGCATAAAAAATAACAATATTTATGCCAAACTTTTGATTATGAGCAAACATTTAACAAAAAGAGCCGAAGATTACTCGAAATGGTATAACGAATTGATTGTAAAGGCCGATTTAGCTGAAAATTCAGCAGTAAGAGGTTGTATGGTAATTAAACCATACGGATTTGCAATTTGGGAGAACATGCAAAAAGAATTAGATAGAATGTTTAAAGAAACAGGACATCAAAATGCTTATTTCCCCCTTTTTGTACCTAAAAGTTTGTTTGAAGCAGAAGAAAAAAATGCTGAAGGATTTGCAAAAGAATGTGCTGTAGTTACACATTATCGATTACAAAATGATCCAGATAATGAAGGTAAGTTACGTGTAGATCCTGAAGCTAAGTTAGAAGAAGAGTTAGTTGTTCGTCCTACTTCGGAAGCAATTATTTGGAATACATATAAAGGATGGATTCAATCGCATAGAGATTTACCATTGTTAGTAAACCAATGGGCGAATGTTGTAAGATGGGAAATGCGTACGCGTTTGTTTTTACGTACTGCAGAGTTTTTATGGCAAGAAGGTCATACTGCACATGCAACAAAGGCAGAAGCAATAGCTGAAGCTAAACAGATGCAAGAAGTATATGCAACTTTTGCTGAAGAATTTATGGCAATGCCTGTTGTTAAAGGAGCTAAAAGTGAAAGTGAACGTTTTGCTGGAGCAGATGATACTTTAACAATAGAAGCATTAATGCAAGATGGTAAAGCTTTACAGGCTGGAACTTCACACTTCTTAGGACAGAATTTTGCGAAAGCTTTTGATGTTAAGTATACCTCTAAAGAAGGAAAGCAAGAATATGTATGGGCAACTTCTTGGGGAGTATCAACACGTTTAATAGGAGGGTTAATTATGACACACTCTGATGATGCTGGTTTAGTATTACCTCCAAAATTGGCGCCAATTCAAGTTGTAATTGTACCTATATATAAAGGAGAAGAACAATTAAATGCTATTTCTGAAAAAGTAGATGTAATTGTAAAAGAATTACGAGCTAAAGGAATTTCTGTAAAGTTTGATGATAGAGATACTTTTAGGCCAGGAGCTAAGTTTGCTGAGTATGAGTTAAAAGGTGTGCCAGTAAGAATTGCAATGGGAAAACGTGATTTGGAAAATGGTACAGTAGAAGTTGCGCGTCGTGATACTTTTGAGAAGCAAACTGTATCTAGAGATGAGGTAGCAAGCATTGTGGCTAACTTGTTAGAAGAAATTCAAGAGAATTTATATAATAGAGCATTAACTTACAGAAACGACCATATTACAGAAGTAAATTCATTTGAAGAGTTTAAAGATGTAATTGAGAACAAAGGAGGATTTGTGTCAGCGCATTGGGATGGTACAATTGAAACAGAAGATAAGATAAAAGAGCTAACAAAAGCTACAATAAGATGTATTCCTAATGATGCAAAAGAAGAGGATGGAGAATGTGTGTTAACAGGAAAACCATCAACAAAAAGAGTACTTTTTGCAAAGGCTTATTAAAAAAATAAAAAAAAGCTTTGTGTAATAAAAAACAGTTTTTATATTTGCACCCGCAATCGCAAAAAAGATTGTTTTGGTCCGTTCGTCTAGGGGTTAGGACGCCAGGTTTTCATCCTGGTAACACGGGTTCGATTCCCGTACGGACTACAAGTTCTTTTTCTTTATTTTAAGAGAAAAATAAATAGAGAAAAAAATAATTTTTAATTGCAAATAACAAAAAGAATTGTATATTTGCACCCGCAATCAGAACGATTGTTTTGGTCCGTTCGTCTAGGGGTTAGGACGCCAGGTTTTCATCCTGGTAACACGGGTTCGATTCCCGTACGGACTACAAGTTTTTTATAAACAATTAACGCATTAGTACAATGGCAAATCATAAGTCAGCATTAAAGAGAATTAGAAGTAACGAAGCAAAGCGCTTAAGAAATAAATATCAGCATAAAACAACTCGTAATGCTGTAAGAAAATTAAGAGCTACAGAAGATAAGAAGGAAGCAGAAGGAATGTTTTCGACTGTTGTATCTATGTTAGATAAATTAGCAAAGAACAACATTATTCATAAGAATAAAGCAGCAAATTTAAAGTCTAAATTGGCTAAACACGTTGCAGCTTTATAAGAGTTTTAAGGTTAGTTAATAGTTAAACGCTTCGATATTTTTTATCGAAGCGTTTTTATTTTGGTTTAAAACTAAAAGTGTTTTGTCCTTGTTTTAAAATAGAGCTTATTTAATGCAACAAAAAGGAGCGCTAGTTACTGCCTTTGTATTGGCTTTTATCTGATAGATGTGGTGTTGACTTTCATTAATGGTAAACAGCTGTATTTTTCTTTTGATGTTTAAAAGGGCAGTTTTAATTTTTACCAATCATATTTTTTATGGGCATCCAAACGAATGAAAATGAATAGTAGTAAGGTGAATCCCCATAAAGAAGAACCTCCATAACTGAAAAAGGGTAGTGGTATTCCTACAGTAGGTAGTAAACCTATTACCATACCGATATTGACAATAATATGGAAAAAGAAAATAGAAGCTACACTGTAGCCATATATTCTTGCAAATTTATTAGTTTGTGTTTCTGATAAGTAAATAATTCTATAGAGTAAGAACATAAATAAAATTATAACAAGGGAACTACCTAAAAAACCCCATTCTTCACCAACAGTACTATATATATAATCTGTGTGTTGCTCAGGAACAAAGTTACCTTGCGTTCTGTCTCCTTGTAAAAAACCTTTTCCAGAAAAACCACCAGAACTAATTGTTTTTTCAGATTGATAAGAATTGTAACCAATACCTTTGTTATCTTGTATCTTCCCTAATAAAATATCAAATCTGTCTTTTTGATGTTGACCTAATATGTTATTATAGGTGTAGCTAATTCCTAAAATAAAGAAAATAGAAAAAAGATAAGAGCCAATTATTTTTATAACGTTAAAGCGGAAAAATCGCTTGTCTCTGTAGATGCCATAAAAAACAACGAGTGTTATTATAAGTAAACATGAAATAAGAACCCATTTTGCTCCAAAATAAACAGTTAATAAGAATAGAATGATAGAGATTGTTCCAAATAATATATATGCTAGGGTAAGACCTTCTCTGTTTAAAACAAAAAAGAAAGCAAAATATATTAGTACAGAGCCCATATCTGGCTGTAAGGCAATAAAAAATGCAGGCAAAAAGATGACTATAAAAGCTTTTGCTTGATTTTTTATTAGTTTAAGGTTGTACTGCCGGTCGCTCATTAATTTTGCTAATGCCAAAGCAGTAAAAGCTTTCGCAAATTCAGAAGGTTGTAGCCCTATTCCACCAAAGTTATACCAAGAGGTAGCTCCATTAATTTTTTTACCAAATACAAGTACTCCAGCTAATAAAACCAGAGAGAAAATGTACATAACACTGGAAAATTGCTCGTAGAACTTAGAGTTAAAAAATAGGATGAAGATAATAACCGGTATACTAAGTCCTATAAAAATTAATTGTTTGCCATATTTTGTTGAGAAGTCAAAAATTTCTCTTGACTCTTCCGTAGAAGAAGCTGCATAGATATTTACCCATCCAAAACCAACTAATATTACGTAGAGTAAAACAAGTAGCCAATCAATTCCTGCAAAAATATTATTTCGTTCCTGTCGCAATAGTATCGCTTTTTTGAATTAATAACTGATTATCATATCTTTCTTGAAGACTTAGGTTGATCATGCGATCTTCAAGGTATTTTCTAGAGATTGACTTGTTTAAATACTTTTCAATCAGTAAACTAGTAATAGGGGCAGCAATTGTAGATCCATATCCTCCGTTTTCTACAAAAATAGCTATGGCTATTTGAGGGTTATCTTTAGGAGCAAAAGCTATAAAAATAGAGTGGTCTGTTAACTGAACTTTCTTCTTATTTACTCTAATAAAGTTTTCAACTGTTCCTGTTTTTCCACAAATGTCTATTCCCTTAACTTGACTATACCTAGCTGTACCTCTGGTAAACGTTTCAAACATCGCCTCAATTGCAATAGGAAAATGTTCAGGGGAAACTGTTGTATTTCTACGAGTTACATATGTAGAGTCAAGCTTGGGTTTGTCTTCAATTTTCTTAACAATATGAGGAGTGTAAAAATATCCTTTATTAGCAATTGCAGCTGTCATATTTGCCAACTGAATAGGTGTTGTTTCTACTTCACCTTGACCAATGGCGTTGGAGATAGTTGTAGTAGCTCCCCATCTAAAGTCATAACTTCTGTCGTAGAATCTCCCGTCAGGAATTCTACCTGGTTGCCCTGAAGGTAAGTCATACCCTAAATAATTTCCTAAACCAAAGCTTTTTGCATGTTCACTCCAAGCATCAGTACCAATGGTCGCATTTTCGTATTTATCTACAATTTTTCTATAGGTGTTAGCGAAATATGTGTTACAAGATTTAGCTATAGCTGTTTTTAAACGAACAGGACGACCAACAATGTTACAGTGGCAACCCATAAATTCGTTTGGTCTTCTACCATAACGATAACCATGATTACAGTAAAAACCTGAGTTTTCATCAATAACTCCTTCTTGTAAACCAATTAAACCAGTGAGGATTTTGAAAGGTGAACCAGGAGCATACATTGCTTGTAGACCTCTGTCAAAAGTTGGCATATTAATACTGTCATTAAAAAGCCTTACTGAATTAGGAGAGCGCTTTCTTCCAACTAATAAGTTAGGGTCATAAGAAGGAGCGGTAATCAATGCTAATATCTCACCTGTTTGAGGCTCTATAGCAACAATTCCCCCTCTTTTCCCAGACATTAATAACTCTCCATATTGTTGCAGTTCACTATCAATAGTTAAGGTTAAGTCTTTTCCTGGAACTGCTAACGTATCATATTTACCATCTTTGTACGAACCTATTATTTCATTTAAGTTGTTACGTTTAAATCTTTTTTTTCCTTTAACACCTCTTAAATAATTTTCATATTGCTTTTCAACACCCCAAGCACCAATTAACTCTCCTTGTTCGTAATAGTCACTTTGTTTGGCTTTGTATTCACTTACCTCACTAATATAACCTAATACATTGGCAGCAGATTTTATAGGATAGTTTCTGATAATACGTTTTTGCACATAAAAACCTTTGTATTTAGATAATTTCTCTTGTAAAAAAGCATAATCCTCTTTAGCTAATTGCTTTAAAAATACAGAAGGAAGCCAACGAGCATAATTTTCTGCTTTTTTAAAACGTTTTACAAAATCTTCTTTGTCGATTTTTAAAAGAGAGCAGAACTCTAAAGTATCTAAAGGTTCTACTTCTTTTGGAATAATCATTACATCGTAGGATAATTGGTTTGCAACCAATAATTTTCCATTACGGTCATATATATAACCACGCTCTGGATAATCGTACTCAATCTTTATTGTAGCACTATGCTTTAGGCTCTGTTCACCACCATTTATTACTTGCAACTGAAATAATCGAGAGATATAAACAATTCCAATAAGAGTTATTAAAAATATAAGTAAGAAACTTCGTTTCATGCTAGCTTTTTCCTAAATATAAAACTTCCTAAAAAATACAACAGTAACGTAAAAACACTAGAAAATAGTGTATTGACAAGTACATTTGATATGTTATAAAAACTAAAGTTAGTTAAACTAAATAAAATGAAGTGATGAGTTAATGTTAAAATTGCTGTATAATTAAAAACTTTGTCAAAAGACTCATGTCTTAGGTTAAAAAGTAGATAATCTGATGATGTTTTTTTGAAAACAGCTTTAAAAACAAATAAACGTATATAGGCCATAAACACAGTTGAAAAAGCATGAATTCCACCAGAGTTAGAAAAAGCATCTACGCATAAACCTAAAAGAAAAGCAACTAATAAAAGAGAAAACCTGTTTTCTTTAATAGGGAACAAGAAAATAAAAACGATATAAATGTAGGGGTTTACATAACCTAAAAATAAAATATTATTTAGAACCAACACTTGTAGTAACAAGAGGAAAACGAATAAAAATATTAAGTATACTGTTTTATTCATTATTATTTTCTACAGTTTTTATTTCTTCTTTATTTAGGTTGGTTATTATATAAACATGACCTAAGTTAGACATATCGTTAAAGAGTTTAATGTTTATACTATTGACCGCAGATAATTCTTCAGGTACTTCTAAGACTGTTCCAATAGGTATCCCGTTTGGAAAAATAGTAGACCTTCCTCCAGTGACTACAGTATCACCTTTTTTAAAAGCTGCTTGACGTGGAATGTCGGTTAGTTGTACAATATTATAGTCCTTACCGTCCCAGGTTAACGTACCGTAGTGATTGTTATTTTTAAATTTAGCGTTGATATTGCTTTTTGAATTTAAAATAGATTGTACTCTTGCGTATTTATTTGACGCATTATCAGTAATACCAATAATACCTTTACTGTTAATTACTCCCATTTCTTTAGAAACATTATAACTTTTACCTCTGTTGATTGTTAAAAAGTTATCAGTTTTATGAAAAGAGTTTTTAATTATTTTTCCAGAAATATAATTAAAATTTTGACTGAGCTGTGTTGTGTCTATTATTTGATTCGCAGAAATACTATCAAGATAAGTAGTAATTTTCTCCAGTTTATTTTTTAAGGCTAAGTTTTCTTCAATAAGTATAGAGTTTCTTTCTTTTAAGCCAAGATACTCTGAAATATTTGATGATTTTTGATATAGTCCTCCTGTAATAAAATTGGTAGAACTAATAAATTTGCTTTTATGAAAAGAATGGTTGTTAATGATTAATGCAACAGCTATAACTTCTAAGAATAGAAAAAATAAGAAATACTTATACTTCTGTAAGAAATAAATAAGCTGTTGCATAAATAATCATTCAAATTTATTTGATTAATACAGTTTTGTATTTTTCTAAATTTTTAAGTGCAATACCTGTTCCACGAACTACAGCACGTAACGGATCTTCAGCAACGTATACTGGCAAATCTGTTTTTCTAGATAAACGCTTATCTAAGCCTCTTAGCATAGAACCACCACCAGCTAAATAAATACCAGTGTTGTAAATGTCAGCAGCTAATTCAGGAGGTGTCTTTGATAGCGTTTCCATTACTGCATCTTCAATACGTAAAATAGATTTATCTAATGCTTTCGCAATTTCACGATAAGAAACCTGTATTTGCTTAGGTTTTCCACTTAATAAATCACGCCCTTGAACCATCATGTCTTCAGGAGGTGTGTCTAAATCTTCAGTAGCAGAACCTATTTGTAATTTTATCTTTTCAGCAGTAGTTTCTCCAACATATAAATTGTGTTGAGTACGCATGTAATACATAATGTCACTGGTAAATAAATCTCCAGCAACTTTAACTGATTGATCACAAACAATACCAGCTAATGCTATAACAGCAATTTCAGTTGTACCACCACCTATATCAATAATCATATTTCCTTTAGGCTCCATAATATCAACACCTACACCAATAGCAGCTGCCATTGGTTCATAAATCAAATAGATTTCTTTAGCGTTCATATGACGACCAGAATCTATAACTGCTCGTTTTTCAACTTCAGTAATTCCTGAAGGAATACAAATTACCATACGCAATGATGGTGGAAATAATCTTTTCTTTATGGCAGGAATTTGTTTTACAAATTCCTTTATCATTTCTTCTGAAGCTTGAAAGTCAGCAATTACACCGTCTTTTAAAGGACGTATGGTTTTGATATTTTCATGGGTTTTTCCTTGCATCCTACTAGCTTCATGACCTGTAGCAATAATTTTACCAGTAAGCCTATTTCTAGCAACAATAGAGGGGTTGTCAATAACTACCTTACCATTGTGGATTATAAGTGTATTTGCAGTACCTAAATCTACTGCAATATCTTCTGTCATGAAATCGAAAAAACCCATAAAGATTTCGTTATTTATATTTAATTTTAATGTATTCTCACAAATCTAATAAAAATCTGTGGGTATTTTACATTCAGTATAATTAATGTTTAAAATGTCTAGTTCCAGTAAAAACCATAGCTACATTATTATCGTTACAATAATCAATGCTTAATTGGTCTTTAATAGATCCACCTGGTTGAATTACACTTTTTATACCTGCTTTATCTGCTATTTCTACACAGTCAGGAAAAGGGAAAAAAGCATCACTAGCCATAACAGCTCCATTTAAGTCAAAGTTAAAACTGTTAGCCTTTTCAATAGCTTGTCTTAAAGCATCAACTCTACTTGTTTGGCCTGTTCCCCCTGCCAATAATTGTTTGTCTTTTACTAAAATAATAGTGTTAGACTTAGTGTTTTTACACAACTTAGATGCAAATAACAAGTCCTCTAACTCACTTTCTGAAGGTTTATTGTTAGTAGGGTATGATAAATCATCTAATTTGTCTGTAATATAATCTTTATCTTGAACTAATACTCCGTTTAAGGCTGTTCTTACTGTTTGTTCAGGTAATTCAACTTCTTTTTGAATTAAAATTACTCTATTCTTTTTGCCTTTTAAAATTTCTAAGGCATCTGCATCATAAGCAGGAGCAATAACCACTTCGCAGAATAATTTATGAATTTCTTCAGCAGTAGCTTTATCAATTTTTGTGTTAGAAATTAAAATACCACCAAAAGCAGAAACAGGATCACCAGCTAATGCATCAACATAAGCTTGATGAATAGTTTTTCTTTGAGCAAAACCACACGCATTATTGTGTTTTAAAATCGCAAATGTTGGGTCTTCACCTTTAAATTCTTCTATTAAATTAACAGCAGCATCAATATCTAATAAGTTATTGTAACTTAATTCTTTTCCATGTAGTTTATCAAACATAGCATCTAAATCGCCAAAGAAAAAACCTTTTTGATGAGGGTTTTCTCCATAACGTAATACTTTAGATGTAGTTTCACTGGCTTTATATACAACTTCATCTTCATTGAAATAATTGAAAATAGCAGTGTCATAATGTGAAGAGATGTTAAAAGCTTTAGCAGCAAACTTTTTTCTATCGTTCAACGAAGTTTCTCCGTTATTTTCTGAGATAATAGTTAAGAAGTCTTCGTATTGTTCCATAGAAGAAACAATAACAGTGTCTTTAAAGTTTTTAGCAGCTGCACGAATTAACGAAATTCCACCGATATCAATTTTTTCAATAATGTCTTGCTCTGAAGCTCCAGAAGCAACAGTTTTTTCAAAAGGATATAAATCTACAATTACTAAATCTAATTGAGGAATATTGTATTCTTGCATTTCAGCAACATCACCTTCATGATCTTGTCTGTTTAAAATCCCTCCAAAAACTTTAGGGTGTAAAGTTTTTACTCTTCCCCCTAAAATAGAAGGGTACGAAGTAACATCTTCTACTGGCACTACATCAATACCTAAGTCTTTAATAAATTTCTCAGTACCTCCTGTAGAGTAAATAGTAACACCTAGTTCGTTAAGTTTTTTAACAATAGGCTCTAATCCGTCTTTATGAAAAACGGAAATTAATGCTGATTTAATAGTTTTTGTATTGTTCATTATTGTTGTGTTGTTAAGCTTGCAAAGCTAGTAAAACAGTAGGCGTTACACAATAATTTTTTAAGTTTTTAAGATTGAAAACACCACCAAAAATAAAATAATTTTGGTGGTGTTTTTCAACAACAAAATTTTAAAAGAAAAATTACTCTGCAGTTTCTAAAAAATTACGAAACCAGATTGTGAATTTTTCTACTAAAGATTGTTGAGATTTTGAACGAGCATTAGCACTGCCTAATGCTGCATAAGAAGGATGTTCTCTACTGCTCATATTTAAGGGGATTAATGGGGTTGTTAAAAAATCAGATCAAATAAAACAAAAAAAAAACTAATAATCAAGCAATTATGTGAAAATTATATAAAATTAGCTACTTTTTTACATATATACTCCAATAAAACCTCGTCATTTTCGGTAAATGGGTTAACTGTATGAGAATCAATGTCGATTTGCCCTACATTTTCACCATCGACAAAAATAGGAATTACAATCTCAGATTTTACCTTCCATCCACAAGAGATATAATTGTCTTGTTCGCTAACATCTTGAACTACAAAATTTTCATTACTAACAGCAACTTGACCACAAATACCTTTTCCGAAAGGGATAATTGTGTGATCTGTAGGTTCTCCGTTAAACTGTGCTAATTTTAATTCTTCTTTATCTCCATTTTTAAAGTAAAATCCAACCCAGTCATAATAAGAGATTTCTGAAGCTAAATAATCGCAGATTTGTTGTAGTTTTTCTTCTGTTGAAGTTTTATTGCCAACTATTGTGTCTATATTGCTTTTAAGTTCTTGTAAATTCATAAAAGTATTTTTTATCTTATTCGTAAAGAGTGTTTAAAGCTTACAAAAATAGTTGTATGTATTGTGATAAAAAACTGAATTTAAATTTTTATAGTTTAAAAAGGAGTGTTTTAAGAGTTTTTTATGAAAAGAGGGCTGGCAATATCAAAAGGAATGAGTTTGGAGTTGTACAGCTGTTAAAGTCTTCTTTAACGAAAAAAAAGCAAAAGTTTTAAACTTTTGCTTTTTCTGTTCTTTTCTATAAAAGGAAAAGAGTGTATTTTAAAGTTGGATTACTGTTGAACGTATTCACTGTGCCATACAGCATCTTCAGGTCCATCTCCTTTGTGTCCGTCTAATTGAATAACGAAACTTTTAGCTGGGAAATAAGGAGTGATATGAATGTCTAATAAAACACGGTCTTTTTGGTTTTGATCTTGTTCTATTTTTATAACCTTAAAGCGTTCGATTAATTTAGTAGGTCCTTGGATATCATCTAAAAACTTAACTATTTGACGACGTAAATCAGCTTCAGTTCTTGAACTCCAATTTTCAAATGCACGTCTGTTTAAGAAATCAAATAATACTTTTGTTATGTGATCAAATACTCTTACAACAGAATAGGTTTGAAGTCCTAAATTGTCTCCGTTGAATAAAGTTTTAGCAGAAAAAGCCATTACTTTACTATATTCGTTTACCATAGGGACTAATCCCATTTTTTCGATTTCTGAAATCTCACTTTTCTTAAGATCGAATCTTACACTTTCTACTTCGTTAATACCACCAAACTTTTTACCTGCTACTACTTGCGACATTAAAGTGTGGTATATTTTACCTGCTAAAGCAGAAGATGCTGGAACGTATAAGTTATCTTCTTCACCAACAGAGTCTTCTTTTTTTCTTCCTAAAAGCCAGTTACAAGTCATTAAAGTGTTTGACTTGTGAACTTCTCCTCCTGAATGATTCGCGTTAGAGAACATGTCAATAATGTCATCTGGAGTTTCTAAGTCTTGGAAGTCGGTTAATAAAACAGCTTTATTTTCGTATGCTATTTTAGACCATTTGTCTAATACTACGTTAGAGCCAAGATATCCAGGTACGACTAGTATAGAGTAGTTGTCTTTTAAATCTAATCTATCAAAGTTTTGCTTAAGCTCATTTGATACATAGTCTATAAAAAGAGGGTTTTCTAAATCTTTTAATTGACTTAAATCAGCGTTTAAGATCGTGATATTTTTAACCTTATCTTTCTCTGTATTTTTGTAGAATAAAGCTACAGATCTATAAGAGGTTTCTAATTCCTTAGTTTTTTCTAAGGTTTTCTTTAAGTTGTAGTTTAAAACTCCTTCGATGCTAGTAGCTTTTTCCTTTGCAGAATCACACATCGATTCGATGTTTTCGCTACTTTTTAGAATTTCTAACCAAACAGAAAGTCTGTTTTTTAAGTTTTTTCTTTCTCCTTTCCATTGCTCGTCGTTTAAAAATAGACTTTTTCTAGCTTTTCTTTTTGGGTTTAAGTTTGAGTATCCATCAACAATATTCTCAATAAAAGAGAAACCTCCATATTCTTTAATACCGTCAATAGCGTTAGCTACTTCTTGACTAGGGGACTGTTGTTTTACTTCTTCCGACTGTTGCGTTTTTACTTTTGTAGACATAGCTAATTATGTTTTTTGTTTTTATTGTTCAGCTTGATCGATTTCTTTAATAGATTCTTCTAAAATCTTAATAAATGTATCTTTAGTTTCGGGGTTGCTTAGAGCTTTCATTAGTGCTCTGTTAGAAGATAATTGTCTTGAAATTCTTAAGTACTGATCTTTTTCTATATCAAGTTTGTTTAGAAAAGAGCTATTAGCCTTAATGTTCTCAACGTTAAAATCACTTAAATTATTGAAATTTAAAGATTCTTTAACGTCAGCGCCATTTTCATCAGTGTGTTCAAGTTTTACAGAAGGTGAAAACTTTTCAAAAACAGCTTCGATAGTGTCTAAACCATAAGTAGCTTCGGGGGTTGCTGGAGCTTCGTCGGTAAGTTTTTGGATTAATAGGGTTTTGTTGGAAGAAATGTTTGCGATTGATTCATTAGCATCAACTTTAACTTCATTACCTCCAATTCCGTAATTGTACATTGCCATAATAATTTTTTTTATTCTGCTACGAATCTATTAAATATTTGATAAAAAAAATTATTTTTACAGAAAAAAATTAAGGAAAAATGAATTATTTGAAGATCCCCCTAGACTTTTCCAGTATAACAAAAAGAAATAAAGAAAATAGTAGATTGGGGTGTACACTTGAAGAATCAATAGCCCAGCACCTCATGATAATTGCTACTTCAAAACAGGGCGAAGTTTTTGGAAGACCCAATTATGGTTCCGATATTTGGGACTTAGAGTTTAATCAGTTGGTTAAAATCAATAAATGGGAAGAAAAAGTTAAAGATTCTTTATATTACGCCTTTATTGAATATGAACCTAGGCTTAAGGATGTTAGAGTAAGTGTTAGATTATCTGAAATAGATGATGACGCTGAGACTACTGATGTTCATGTAAGAAGAAAAGCAGAAATAAAAGTTTTTGGGACAATTATTGAAACCGAAGCTCCATTTAATTTCGCTACACTTTTTTACATCAGCCCTTTATCTCAATAAAAGAAAAAAAACGCAATGAGAGACGAATACTTTATGAAAATTAAAAATCGAATGCTTTTGCGTTCGATGGAATTATGGGGAATTAAAGACAAAAGAAGTGTCGACCCTATTTTAGATTTATTACTACATACTTTTGCTTATGAAATATCAAAATTACATCAACAAGTAGATGTTTCAGACAAAGAATTACTAGATAGATTGTCTAGGATATTAGTAAGTAACAAGTGGTCTTTACCGTCACCTTCACATGCTTTGCTAAAAGCACAACCAGAAGATGATACTACACAGCTTTATGTTTCAGATCATTTTTATTGCTCAAAAAGAAGATTTGGAGAAGAAAAATTAGATGTTTTCTTTACGCCTATTATCGCAAAACAACTTATAAATGCCTCTGTTAAATATTTGGGGTATGATGATAAATTGCAAATAAGTGAAAATCAATTTGGAAATATAGAAGATGCTCTTTATTTATCTCAAGAGAATAAAATTAAAGATTATGAACTTTGGTTTGGAGTGGATATTTCAAGTGAATTGTTAGCGGAAACAAGCAATTTATCTCTCTGTTTTATTTTAAAAGATAGTTCACTCTTACCTTTTTTAAAAACAATGAAGGTTTATGATGTGGATGGTAATGAAATGTTTCTAGATAAGGAAGAGTTAATAAACAAGAATAGTGAAGTTCATTATTTTGATGATGTTGTTTCGTTTTATGAAGATTGTTTTTATACGTTAAGTTTAAATGAATCTTGTAAGGCAAAAAAAACAATTACAGAGTTGTTTGGTGAACAGGATGATTTTTTCGTTGAACCAGAAGATTTAAATGAGAAGTTGTTGTGGTTTAAAGTAAAGCTTCCAGAGGTTTTTTCTAAAGATAAGCTGCAAGGAATAGATGTAAGTTTAAACACTTTTCCAGTAGTTAATAGAAAACTTGAGTATAAACAACATAATTTTAGAAAAAATGGTAGAATTTTATCTGTGCTTAGTGAAGGTGTAGACTATTTTTTAAATATTGAAAGTTTAAATGATGATAAAGGAAATAGTTATGCAAATGTTATAGGAAACTCTACAGAAAGTCTTGAAGGTGGTTACTCGTTATATTTTGGAGATATAGGAAGGTTTGATACTAGAAGTGCTAAAATGATGTTGAGTAAAACCTCACAAACAGTAAGAGAAGAAGGAAGTGCTTTTTCTTCAATAGGTTATGATATTATACAAGCTTACTTAGATGACTTGCATGAAAAACTAGATGAAATTGATAAAAAAATTCATTTAGAATTTGGAGAGGTTAATGCAACTAATGATAAAACTTTTTTATTGACTTATCCGCATAAAGAAGCTTTTAATTATGAGTTTCAGTATTGGCTAACAAATGCTAGTCAGGCTAATGGAATTAACACAAGTTACACTTTTAATCAATATAGAACAGGTAAGTTTATCGATAGTAAGATAAAGTTAAAGACTGATACAATAGGAGGTTATATTAGAAAGGAAGAACACGACAAAATAAACGGTTTACGCTATGGATTGCTTACAAGAGAAAGAATTGTAACAAGAGAAGATGTAAAAAGCTTTGTTAATAGTAAAATAGGGCGTTTTGTTGAAGAAATTTCAATAAAAGATGGTGTAGCAATTTCAAAAGAAAAGAAAAAAGGTTTGATAAGAACCACTGATATACATATTAAAACAAAAAAAGAGTTAATCTCTACAGAAAAACAAACCCTTTTCAGTTATTATCTTGAGAAGGAACTGGAAAAGAGATCTATATCAAATATAACTTATAAAGTATTTTTTATTTAAAAATGATAGAAAAAGATTACAGTTCAAGTGCTTTATCAAGCATAAAAAGAGCTAAAAGTGTTGCTTACAGAGAAAATCAAAGTACCTATGGCGTTAGCCATTTAATAACATCATTAATTAATGAGCCTACTGGTTTAGAGGAGATTATTGATGGTATGGGTAAAGATGCCAGCTATGTCCTTGAGTGGTTTGAGGTAATGAAAGAAATGTATAAGTCGAGTCCTCTACAAGCTTCAGGTGATGTAAATCCAGATAACGAAGTCGCTAAAGTTTTTGAAGAGTCTGAGCGTTCAAAAATAAAATTAGGAACAGAAAATATTGATGCGTTATGCATTTTTACAGCAGTAGTGAGAGAAGGTGTTGTATATTCTGGCCAACAAATAGAAACTTTAGGAATAACCGAGCAAGATATTTTAAAACACTACAATGCAAATACTCCTACTTTTTTAGAGTCAAATGCAAAAGAAAATATTTCGGCAATAAGTTCATATATTGAAGATCTTCAAACACAAGAGGTAATTCAAAAAGGAAACTTAATCTTAGGTAGAGAGAAAGAAGTACGATTAATTTTAGAAAATTTTGAAAGGTCAGAAAGTAAAGGTGTTATCCTAGTTGGAGATTCTGGTATAGGGAAAACAGCAACGGTAAATTACTTTGTAAGAGAGTTGAGTAATAGTACAGATGAGTATTTAAAAAGTCATTTGGTATTTAAACTTAATGTTCCAAAACTATTAGCAGGAGCAAGTTCTGAAAATGATGTAAACAAGAAAATTTCAGAATTATTTGAGAAGTTAGAATCTATTGATGCTCCTTCCATATTAGTGATTGATGACCTCCATGTGTTGCTAGAAAACTCTTCAGGAAAAACTAATGCCATTGTAAATATTTTAAATGCTCAATTAAGTGAAGGACGAATTAATATGATTTTTACTATTAATTCAGATTCATACAGAAAAAACCTTGAAAGACACCCTATAGATGGTAAATTAGAAATATTGAAGTTAGAAGAATTGGGGGCTTTAGAGATGTTAAAATGTTTACATAGACACAAAAAAAGGCTAGAACTACATTTTGATATTAAAATTTCAGATAGAGCAATTGAGGAATCTATACATCTTTCAAAAAGGTATTTTAAAGAAAAAAAATTACCCTATGGAGCAATAGATTTAATAGATAAAACTGTAGCAGCTGTAAAGATGAGTAATGCTACGGTATTAGGAGAAGTTAGAAAAATAGAAAAAGAATTTAATGAAGTAAAGGATTCAGAAAAATTTGATTTTTCTGATTTACAATTAATCTATAATACTATTTATAGAAAAGTTAGTGTTATTCAAACTTCAAAAGTAACCAAGTCATTTAATTTAGTATCTGACAATCCAGATTTACAGGAAGAAATATCTAAGGTTGATGAATTCTTATCTATGCTAAAAGAGCTAGCTAAGATATCTATAGATGTTGTAAGTGAAATAGATATAGAAGCTGTTGTGTCAGAAATAACAGGTATTCCTTTAGGTAAAATTCAGACAGAAGAAAAAGAACGTCTTCTCAATATAGATAAAAGATTAAAAGAGCGAGTTAAAGGTCAATCGAATGCTATTCAAACATTATCAGATGCTATTATAGAATCGAGAAGTGGACTTAGCAATCCTAAACAGCCAATTGGTTCTTTCTTCTTTTTAGGTCCTACAGGAACAGGGAAAACTGAATTAACTAAATCATTAGCTGAGTTGTTATTTGACGATGAAACGGCGATGATTCGTTTTGATATGTCTGAATTTAAAGAAGAACATTCTGCAGCATTGCTTTATGGAGCGCCTCCAGGATATGTTGGTTATGAAGAAGGAGGGATGTTGGTAACTAAAATAAGGCAGCGTCCATATTCAGTAGTTTTATTTGATGAAATTGAAAAAGCTCATAGTTCTGTATATGATGTTTTTCTTCAATTAATGGATGAAGGTGTGATTCATGATAAACTAGGTAGGGAAGGAGACTTCTCTAACGCTATTGTCATTTTTACATCTAACATTGGTAGTCAATGGATTGCTGAGCAAATAACAGAAGGAAAAATTCCAACGTCAAATGAGTTAATAGAAGTAATGGCACAACACTTCAGACCTGAGTTTTTAGGAAGGTTAACAGAGGTAGTACCTTTTGCGCCAATTAATCAAAAAGTAGCACAAGATATTTTAGTGATACACTTTAATAAACTTAGAAAGCAGTTAGAGCAACAAAAACAAATAGTATTAGATATTTCTGATGAAGCTCTAGAATTTTTATCAAAAAAAGGTTTTTCTCAAAAGTATGGGGCTAGACCTATTGCTGGAGTTGTAAGAACATATGTGAAAAAGGTAATATCTAAAATGATAGTTTCTGAACAAGTCAATAAAGGAGATCATGTATTATTAGATTATAAAAACAATAATCTTGTATGGGAGCTAGTGTAAAAGAAAATGATGTTGTAGTTGACGATCTTGTTCGTAATATGGCATCTAACTTTATTGGAGAAGTTTTTGTTGAAGAGCTAGAGTTCTTATTGGATAAAGATGTGTCTGAGACGCTAATCGTAAAAAATCACGGTATGAATAGTAGAGCTCAGTCTAAAGATGTTTTATCTGTCGATTCAAACTTTATAGCTAAAGATGCTGGCTTTGAAGAAAATTTAGTTGTTAACTTAAGTAGAAATAGTATATACCATCAATTACCAGAAATTTTGTTCTATCCTCTCTCTTTAGGGGTTAATTCTGATAACAAAAGAGAGGTGGTTGATACGATTCGTAGGAATAGAGAAAAAGAAAAAGGAGATATTAACTTTTTTACTCTTTTTGATACTGAAATTTTTAAAGAAAGAGTTAGAATTAATAATAGGAGCTTGAATTTTTTCTCAGATAAAAAATCAAAACAAAACCTATTAAATATTTTTAAGCAAATTATAGGTTCTGATTTGCAAGTTTCTGATCAATCTTTGTATAAACTATTCCTTAATTTATGTAAGTCGGAGTTTTTTAAAGAGAACTTAGTAGAGTTAGAAAAATTAATACAAATAGTTTTAGGCTTAAAAGTAAAACTAAGCTATGTGCCTTGCGTTATTAATGAATCTCCTTTTTTAAGTTTAGGAAATGCCATTTTAGGAGTTGATTTAGGTTTAAGTGGAAAGCTTTACAGTGAGATAGATGATGTAAAGGTAGTAGTAGTGTTAGAAAAAGAAGTTGAAAACTTTAAGGTTTTAGAGAAAAGTATTTTGCAAATAAAAGAAGTACTGAGCTTCTTCTTAATTTCCTCAAGAAAAATTCATATCACTTATCAAACGAATTCTGATCAATCTTTTGTTTTGGCAGAAAGATTTTTAGGGTATGACTCATATTTAATTAAATAAGAAAAGAAAAAGTTATGAACATAATAATAGTATATTTTTTAAAATTTCTTTTAGCACCTCTAATAGCCATTATATCTTTAATGGTGTTAAATAATATAGTAAAAGCTAAAAAATCTTTCAATATAAAAAAGGCAATTGTTTTAGTTTTATTACTAACCCTTATTTTAATAGCACCTGTTTTTATTAGTTTGTTAAAGTATGAGTTTGTATGGGTGGGATTAATACTTACGGTTTTATGTTACCTTTTTATAGGTGTGTTTTTTATGCTCTTTCAAAACACGAAGTTTTATAAATCTATAGGCTTAGATAATAAATTCCATACACTATTTTTTGCTTTTATAGTAATGGTTCTATCTGCATGGTTGTATTATTTAATCTTCGAAAAAATAAGTACCCTCCCTTATGCACTTTGGGCTATGTTGTCAATAATTTGGTTTGTACTACCATTATTATACTCAATGTCCTTAGGTTACTTTTTAAATATATCAAAACCGTTTTATAAAGCTTGGAATGTTTCAGATAATGGAGCTACAGATATGTATTGGGATAATGTAGATGTTTTTAAACTAATACAAGTCACAGTTAAGATTAAAAGAAACCCAGAAGATAAAAACTATAGCTCTTTTTCAGTAAAGTTGCCTATGGAGGTGTCTGTAGGTATGTGGTTTAACCGTTTTATTGAAGACCAGAATTTTAGGTTTCCTGATAGAATGATTGACACCTATATAGACGGAGAACCTATTGGTTGGATATTTTATACCAATAAGTGGTTTAACTTCCCTTTGTTTACAAAAGTTTTAGATGCTGAAAAAGATGGGAAATTTAATAGAATTAGAAATAAACAAACTATATACATAAGAAGAACTGCATTAAATACTATTGATGATGAATAAGAAAAATAATAAAATGAATTATTTACCTATAAACTGGACTGACGGAGTAAAAATATCTGCGGAACATTTTTTTAAAAATTATAATAATACAATTGAAACTATAAAGGATTATAATTCGGTTTCTCTTAAAAATTATGAGTATGGTTTAATAGAAGGTGGAGCTGGTTTTGAAAACTTACAATTAGATGTTTTAAGTGACGGGGATAATTCTTTAGTAATAAAACTTAAATCATGTAATGCGATTACAGAAAAAGGATATAGAATTATGTATCATTATGATTTATATGGAGCGAATTCACCTTCTGTAACATTAAAAACGTCTGATTTTGACAAGACAGAAAGTGAAGAGTTTTATATAATGCTGTCTTTGTCTCCTTTTGAGTATTTGCCAGTGGGTGTCCCTGATCCTGAAGTTATACCACTACACCATCCAAATGTTTTACCAAAATTAGAATTACATACACTTCCTGTTTCAAAAATTAATACAAGCTTTTTAAAAGAACATTTTTTAGTTATAGGAAAAGTTTTGTGGACTAACGGGTTGTTTTCAATTGACGAAGGATATGTGCCTCCAGTAGTTAATTTATCTTCAAATGAAAGATTAGAAGGTTTTAGTAAAGGTTTGCTACAGGTTCTTATTAAATCTAAAAATTATTCGATTAAAATATTTAAAAAGAATAATGGACAAAAGAGCAGTAACAAATTAGTGGCTAATACTTTTTCAATCTGTGCAAAACTACAAGAGTATTATAGTGATAACATCTTTAACCTAGAAAATATTTCGGTTAGTAGATCTCCTATGTATTTAGTAGATAGGCTAGTTGTATTAGCAAACAAACTTTCTATTTGTCTAAGTATAATGGATGACAAAGAAAAAGAGCAACTATTACAATATTACTATCAATGGACAGATATTAAACCTTCAGATTTTCTAGATGCTATAGTAGATGCTGTAAATGTTAAGTATAATCATATAGAAATTGCAGAAACCTTTGATGTGTTAAATAGGTTTGTGGCTATGTTAGAGCGTGTGTTTAAAAAGATGAGTGAACTAGAGTATATAGGACAAAGAAAAGATAATATTGTAATTAACGAAGAGTCAGGTTCACAGTTCAATAGAAATAGAGGTAATAATAGCACTTGGAGTATAATTGATTAACACTAGTTTCTTATGAAGGCTTTAAATCACAAAGAAAGAAAAAAACAAATTCTTAAATTTTTTGCGTCATTTTCTTTAACAGCAATAGTTGTATTTTTCTGTTTATATGTCACTTTAATTATTGCAGAAAAAGGAGTTGTTTTAATTGAAAGTAAACAATCTCACTATAATGAAGTTTTTAAAAAGCAAGCAATGTTAAATTTTAAAATGGAAGAACTTTTTAAAAATTTATACAGCTTAAAAAATAAGCGAAGAAATATAGGGGAGTATAGGCAAATGCAAAAGATTATTACCAATACTAGGGTTGAGATAAGACAAAGTATTGATAGTACAAAAAAAGAAAATAATTACTATAAAATTTACGGTGAGTTTTTATCGGAAATAAGAAATATACAGTCACTTCTTGAAAGTTACAATAAAGAAGTTAGTACAAGAGAAGCTAATAAAGAACAATTAGAAAAATGCAGGGAAAAGTATAAGGACTTAAATAAAGACTTAAATAAAGATTAAGCTATGGATAAACACGAAGTTTTTTGGGAAAAAATAAGATTCTCTCTTCTATTTATAATAATTTCTACAGTGGTGTTTATAATACTAACTAAATTTATTTTTAAAGTACCTGTAGTAGAGAGTAAAGAGTTACTGAATAGTATTGATGCTTCAGAAGAAATTTTTGATGTTCAAGAAGACTACACAAAAAGAATAAAGAAAACACATAAAAAAATTCAAGAAATACCTTTTGATGTTATTCAAATTCAGGTGTTAGATGAATTAGATAAAGAAATCCAACTATATAAAAAAATCTATAGAGATAACGATATGAATAACCGATACATTTTTGGAGTTCAATCATCAAAAACGCTTAAAATGTTTTTCGATTTGAGTGAAGAATACAATGCTTTAAAAAGAAATAATAAAGTTTTGAAAGAGAATTTAGAAGAATGTAAAGCTAACATTTAAATATAAGAGTATGTCTAATAAATTTAAATTGTCGGCTTTAATTTTTATAGCGCTATTAGTACTTATACTAGCAATATTTGCACCTTATAAATCAAGACTTAGTAACTTAGATTTTTATGTGTCTGAGTCTAATAGTAATTATCAATTTGAAGTTGGAGAAAAATTGTTTTTCCTTCTAAACGATACCAGTTTAGTTGAGGGGAGAAAAGTAGTGTGGCACATGGGGAATGGAGATTCTATCATGAAACGAGGTAATATTGACTATAAATACCATAAGGAAGGTAAATATCTTGTGTCAATCAAAATAAACGATAAGTTCACAGTATCAAAACAAATAGGAGTAGTTTCATTGCCGAAATTGTCGCCAAGAGACTCTTTGGTAACCTTACATGGTGTAGATGAGGGTTATGTAGGTGAAGAATTAGTGTTTTTTACCGAAGGAAAAGGAATAAATACTTGGTATTGGGAGTTTGGAGAAACAGGAACAGTTGATGCTTATGAAGAACAAGTTATTTATAGGTACAGCAAACCAGGGGATTACAGGGTAAAGCTTCAAACAAACACATTAAAATACCCCATATATCATAACATAAGAATCTTACCAAGATTTGAAAAAGTTGAAGAATTAGAAAAAGTTGATTCTTTAGGGGTTGTTCAAAATGATATTAGAAAAAGACTTCAAGCAATAGCCGATAGTAAAGTTACCGATCGGGGAACTTTTTATAAGAACTTAAATTATATAAAGAACAATTACACATGTAATCAAGCAGAAGACATACTTGTAATTGTTAATGGAGGAAGGTATAATGACTTCTTTAGTTATTGTCAAGGTTTACACTATTTAGAAAATAAAAAAAGAAGCAAAATAATAATTAATAAAGTTGAAATAGATACAATTAAATGTTTCAAAAGATTAAATGTAACACAAAGTTTACTAAGATAATAATGCAAAAAAAAATAACACTTTTTATTTTTTTTCTGTCGCTATATTCCTTTCCTATCATATCACAAACTATAGGAAAATATGAAAAAGTAAAAGAAGTAAAAGAAAATAGGTTTAACTATCTTAAAAAAGTAAAAACAAAGCACGATGCCTCGTTAAAAATGGTTTTTTCAGACAGAGAAAACAATTCTTTTTATAAAGGCCCATACATTCAAGAAAAGTTTAAGAAAAAAGGATTGCTAACTCCTTTGTATGTGATTGATGAAAAAGAAAATTCGTATGAAGTAGTAGTAGCTAATCCAGACCAAATAGGGAAACCAAAAGGCTTATTCTCGATGTTATATGGAGATAAGTTTAACTTTAAAGATGCAGAGCAAGTAGAATATTTAGGCTGGATACCTGCAAATAATGTTATAGAGTATAATCACTCTTTTATAGAAACCTGTAACAATAAGCCAATAAAATACAAAGTAGGTACTGATAAAACGTTAAGGCTTTTTGACTTAAAACCTTATATGGAAGTAGATTCTGTAAATGTATTTAAAGATCCTTTTTTTAGAACAAAGTCAAATAAGAAGTTAGTATCCAATCAAATAGTATATCCTTATAAGTATGATGAAAAAGGAAAAGCAGTATTTGTTTCGGATAAGCCTATTTTAAAAGATTCAACTTCTCAAACAGTAGGCTGGATACCATCAAACTTAATTACTCGCATAGGACAAAATCAAGTATACGTTGTAAATAATACTGATAGTTTATTAGCAGTTAGTAATAAAGATACAATTCAACTTACAGGTGAAGATGTATTGTCAAAATATGTATATACAGGATATAAAAATTTGAAAATAGATGTTACTAAAGATCTAATAGCTCCAGTACATGTTTGGAATCATGATAAAAACAAACTTATCAATGTAAAAGGAAACAGTTTCTACACAAAAGAAATAAAGTTTATGAAAGAGGAATCTAAAGTAGTAAACTTCCACTTTATTTCTAAAAACGAAGAAAGCGAGCACCTAAAAAAAATACTAAACTCTTTACAAAGTTTATACATAACCTTATTTCAAGAACCTACCGAAACTAAATACAGTTTTTCAGCAATATTAGTGGATAAAAAAGGAACAGCTATATTAGAAAAAACAAGTTCCTTTTCAGAATGGATTAGTTTTGTTGAGTCTTTTATAGAAAGTAATCAAAATAATTTAGCTTTAGAATATACAGAAAAAACAATGTCTATTCCAAAGGCAGTTAATTATGCAATAGATAATTTTTCAGGTGAAAAAAAGCGTTTTGAAAACAACTTCTTTATCATAGCTTCAAGTAAAGAGAGTACAAATGATATTAAAAGGCAAAAAGATGCTTTTTTTGAAAAAATAGCTAAAAAATCACCTAAAATTATTTTTGCTCAATTAGACAATAATAAAAGTGTAAGATCTCAAAATTACATATTAGGAAGTAAAGAGTTTTTATATAAAACAGGGAAGTTTTATAATGAATTTATCAAGAATTTTATTGTAGATAATGAAATTATTGTAGAAAATAATATACTTAAAAAAGTACCTGCAGATGAAGATAATATCTATGTGTATGATGCACCAGATAATAGTTTGTTTAATGGAGGAGTTGTTTTTCCAAGAATAGAAAGCTCCTTAACTCCTTTGTCTTTAGAAAAAACGATAGATACTGTTTTAAAAAGGTCTGTTTTAACCAATGATAAACTTATATCCTCGTTAAATTACTTCAACAAAAAATTAGGAGTTTTAAGAAGTGAACCAAGTGCTACGATAAAAACAAGGTATAAAGAGTTAAACACGGATAGTTTACGACTCTTTCAGTTAAGTAGAAATAACTTACACGAAGTGTTATATCAAAAAGTATCATTACTTAACGATAGTATTATTAAAAAAGGATATGTTTTTGATAAGGATGAAATTATAGAGTTGATAGAAAATTACCGTAGTACATTTCCTCAAATGGCAAAACCAATTACGAGAAAAAAACGAAGAGTAATAAAACGCCTATACCAAAAACAAATAAAAATATTAAACAAAGCAGCCTATAGATATGTTTTAAGTAGAAAAGCAACAATTGCCGATCTATTTTACTTTAAATCAGGAATCCCTCTAAATCACGAAGGTTATTATTGTTTACGAATACATAAACTACCAAGAAAAAGAGTAGAAAAAAACGGTTTTGAGAAATTTTATTTTCAACAGTATGAAAAAATAGATAAATTAGAGGAATTATTTTTAAAAAATAAGTTGCAAAAAGTAGAAGAAGGTTATAAAAGTGAAGTGTACTTTATACCTTTAGAACTATTGCCCTAGTTAATAGTTAGGAAGAACCCCGAAAATTGCCTAAAAATGAATGTTAAAGCAAAGCTATTTGTATGTGGAGAAGAGCGAGAACTTTTCAAAACAAATTTAAATTACGATCGACTTATTGATTGGAACGGAAAACCTACCTCTGCCTTAATGGGAGGAACCATCTCGGTTACATTTGAATCACAAATGTATGACGATAGTTTTTTAGAATGGATTATTGCCGACAGAACCGAGAACAAAAAAGTATCATATCCCTTTAACTTATATCAGTTAAGAGAAGGAAAAGTTGTTTTTTATCAAGATGATTTTGACGGATTAGAAATCTTTGAATACAGCTTTAAAGATGCTACCCTTATAAATTATCATGAAAAATTTTGTAATCAATTAGGTATGCAGGTTACTTTAACCATATCTCCAGCCATGCAAGATTACCGATTTTTTAACAACTCTAGTTGGAGTAAAAAAACTACTACACGCTATATAAAACACTGGCAAGAAAGTTTTATACCAATAAAAGAAGCCGCACCATACAAAGCTAAAGAAGATACAACACCACGCTTTACTTGTTATTATACCGACCTTCAAGGTAATAAACAGGCAGAACCACATACAGGAGAAGAAGTGTACTTAGTATTGAAAACAGAAAATGCTATAGGACAAACAATAGATATTGATTTAAGTAACCACACAAAAGATTTTGTATACAACGATAAGGTTATAGAAAACGATATTATAAAAGATTTTAAGGTAACTAGTAGTGAACACAAGCTTAAACTAAAAGTTGTAGCACAACAACCAGAGCCTATAAATATTGAATAAAAATAGCTAAGAAAATGATTATCAAACCTAGTAATACATTGAAAATAAGACATCATAAAGTTTTAGATGCTTATTTTGCAGAGAGAATAAATACACCTCAATACAAAAGTAGTGATGAAAAAGAACCTGTAAAGCATAAAGTTGTTTCAGGTGATACACTAAGTAAAATAGCAAAGAAGTATAGTACTACAGTAGCAAAGATAAAAGCAGATAACGGTTTAACCAGTGATACTATTTATGTAGGAAAAACTTTAAGTATTGGTTCACAACCTAAAAAAGAAAAAATAGGAGATAAAGTGACTTTTAAGAGTTTAAAGTCAGCAAATTTAGGCGATGAAGTTTATGTAGTTGTAAAAACATCAAACTTAGCAAATAAAAAAGTTTGGTTGAATGTTAATCAAGGTAAAGAAAAAGGAGTTGTAGAAAAAGATACTCCCATGACTTTACAGCATGAAGGTAAAGAATTGACAAGACCCGAAGCAATTGTAGGAGCCTATGCAAAAGATGATAAAATTACCAACAAAACTGATTTTAAAGATTGGGCAATTTTTAAAATTACGTTAGGCGGAAAAGATACGAAGAAGGAAAGAGAAGCATTGGATAAACTGAAAGGGAAAAAGGCATTTATGTATTTATTGATAGATGCTCACAGTCCTAACAATGTAAAAGTAGTATACAATGGCAAAAATCCAGATAAAGAAGGAGAACCAGACAAGCGAAATACGCCTAACTATTGGCTAGATATAGACGGTAAGTGGTTTGAATTGAAAAAGGGATGTGGTATAGAAATAACTTCAGAAATTTTAAAACAAATTTTTCCAAAATCTAAATCAACAAGAAGGAAAGAAGTTGCGGATGCCATAAATAAATATAAGTGTGAGTTTGAAATAAATAATTTAGATAGAATGGCTCATTTTTTAGGGCAAATAGGGACAGAAACAAGTCAATTGAATGCACTTAAAGAAAGCTATAATTATTCAGCAAAAAACATCTATAACACCTTTTTAAGAAAAGTTCTTATAAAACATCCTACTAATTCAAAAAAATATACATTCAAGTATCATGATTTGATAGAAGGGTATGATGCTACTTTAACATGTGAATATTCAAGTCCTAAGACTTCATCTGAAAAGAATTATGGACATAAACGAGATGTTGAAGATCCAATTGAAGTAACTAAAAAGAATGGTAAAGCTTCTTGGAGTTATGATGAATTTAGTGAGCTATACAGTATCAAAGATGAATACATTAAAGATAAAAAACTTTTTGATTATGTCTACGGTTGTAGAATGGGAAATGGTAAAAGGTCAACAGAAGACGGGTCTGATTACTTTGGTGTTGGTTTTATACATTTAACAGGTAAAAATAAATATAAAGCATTGCATGATAAATGGAATGAGTTGTACCCTAATGATAAAAAGGATTTTATGGGGGATGATATTAGTTTATTGAAGACTGATGTGGATGTGGCTATGAAGGCATCGATGATTATTTGGACTCATGTTCAAGTAGGTACTAATAATGAGGCGGATAAAGGAAATAATAAAGCAGCTATTATAGCGGTAACAAAGGATGTAAATGGAGGTACCAATGGATTAAATCATAGAGAGAAATTTACAAAAAAAGCTTACGAAATTTTAAAAAAAGAAAATGAGAAATAAAATACTTACTCTAATTCTATTAGTTTTTATAGTTAGTTGTAAAAAACAGGAAAAAAAATCAATAGAAAAAAAAGATGAAATAATTACCGAGAATTATGACGTGTTGTCTACTACAGAAGATACGCTTAATGAATATGACTTAGATCAACTTCAAGGTATATGGAAAAGTTTTTCTTACTATTTAGAGCATGAACAAGATGATAAAGATGAGCATAAAAATGAGTATTATAAAGTAGTTTCAAAGTCTAAGTGTTTAGATATTATTCTAAGAGAGCATGAAATGGATAGTATATTGTATAAGACCTACGAACTAGGTTTTATAGATAATAAAAATCAATATAAGAAAGGAATGGAAAAGCCTCCTTTGAAAACTAAAGGGAGTTTTTTAGTTAGAAACTTAAAAGGTGTATTTCAAAAAGGGGAGGGAACTCAAAAGTTTATTGAGGAATTTGAAGTGAGTCAAAATATACAAAGGAATTACGATACATATGAACTTTTAGACGATGGTTTTAATTACAAAAACTTTGGAGTTGTAGAAAAAGTTCAGTTTAAAAAAGTATTAGCACTTCCAGTAGAGGTTTACAAGGAATTGAAAGGGATTTCTGCAATAGAGGTGGAAGCTTTTAACATTGCAGAACTTTCTTCAATGGTGGTTGTAAATGTTCCAAAGAGTTATTTTTATGAAGACGAAAATTTAGAAGTGAAAAAAAGAGCTTTTTTGATTCAAAATGATAAGGCATACTTAGAAGAAATTAATGATAACTCTGTAAAAGTGTATTATGATGGGGTAAAAATCACCTCTGGATATTTAAAAAAATCTGAGGTAACAATACTGCAAGATTAGTTTTTGCTAAGGTGAACCATTGTAATTAGCAACTAAACCTTAACATCTTTAATTCTATATATTATTAGTAATTACTGTCAGTCAATATAAAAAACTTACTACTTTTGTGAAGCTGCTAAAAAAAGATTAACCTTATATTTTGAAGAAGAAAAAGGCTCCTACAAAATTATAGTATGGTAGCTGCCAATTTATATAATACAATTCTTTCTTCTTACAACCTATAAACGTCTTAATAGCAGTTTTTCAATTAAATTTATATATATGATTTTTAAACTGATATTTAGAAAAAAATTAAAAGAGTTAAAAAAGAGAGAACAAGGAATAGAGTTAGAAAGAAACCGTTTAAAAAAAGTTAAGTATTTATTAGATGAACGAGTAGGTGAAGGAGCAAAATGCGTAATAGAAACAACTAATAAAGGAGTAGCTGTGTTAGTAGCAATAAACTCTAAAGAAAATGAAATAGAAGTTTTTGATATTGATACGATGAACACACCTTCAGTTAAAGAATCCGGATTATGGGTAAAGATGTGGGATAAAATTAGAAGTAAAGAGGTTTTTTTGCAAGATAGAAATGGAAAAGAAAAAGGACTTGAAGAAGTTGCAATGATGCATTTATTTAACCTTGTTGATGAAGCCACAAAAGAAAAAGTTAGTTGGAAAGTAAAAGACATTAAAGATTATAATGATAAAGATGAGCTTATTACTTTGTATGAAAATATGGGGTTTAAAATGAAACACTTTTCAAAAGCCCAATAGTTTTAAAGAACGCAAAGTCAATTTAATCAGCAATAGTCTTTGTTTAATACAGAAGGCTAAGTTTTTTTAAAAAAAGTAACAATTTATTTGCATAAAAATTTGGTAGTAAGAAAACTATAACATACATTTACATCACATAAGGCAATATTTGTTATCTTCTTTCTTCTTATAGAATGGCGCCAAAAAATAAAAAAAGAGAAGGTTTTATATTGTTTAAAGCTTTCTCTTTTTTTATGGAGAAAGCTCTAAAAAGTATTTTAATTTAATTATTTAACCCAAAAAAAAGAAACTATGGGATCATTTAGAGCAAGTTTCGAATTCGCAGGAAAAGAATTCGACGTATTAGAAGCTGAATACAGCTTAAACAGAAACACAGACACAAAAGGTAAACCATCTTCAAGTGTAAATGGAGGAAGAGTTACTTTAACTATCGAATCTACATCAGATACCTCTGTTATTGAGGCAATGGTAAATAGCCAATTTAAGTCTGTTGATGGAAAAATTGTTTTCAAGAAAACTGATGAAGATTCAAAAATGAAAGAAGTGGAATTCAAAAACGCTTACATCGTTTATTTCAAAGAAGAGTTAGATGTGAACAATGAAATTCCAATGAAATTAACAGTTACTTTCTCTGCTGAAGAATTACTTATTGGTAATGCTAACTTAGATAACCGTTGGCCAGTAGCTTAATGAGAAGGACTAAATAACTTTTAGTTTTATATAATTTATTTATTAAAGACCTTCTCTTTTTTATAAAGGAAGGTCTTTTTTTTGTCAAAAAAAAGCGTTGATAGTTAACTATAACAAAGAAAAAATACCCCCATGCATAAGATAAAAGAAGAAGCATTAGATAAGCAAATTACCATTGATGGTAATTTTGTAAAGAGCTATAAAACAATTACAATTAACCAATTTTTATATAAGCATCATACTTTTGAAGTAGTGGTAGACATAGAAACCGTAGAAGAAGCGGGAAGTTACACACTAGATAAATCAAAAGAATGGTTAGGGAAACAACTTACCACCAATGTTTCTGGGAAAGCTTTTGTAGGAGTTGTGTTAGATGTATCAATGCGTCATAATGAAATAGGATTACACGGCGAATTAATACTTAAAGGATTGTCTCAAACAGTCTTGTTGGAAAATGGAAAGCAACAAAAATCTTGGTTAGAAAAAGACTTAGGAAGTATTGTTTCAGAAATCCTAGATGCTACCACCATCAAAAATAAGGTAAGTCCAACATATACTACGGTAATCCCTTATCAATGTCAATACGCAGAGAGTGATTATAAATACCTTCAAAGATTAGCGTATCAATATAATGAATGGTTTTACTTTGACGGAGTAGACGTTATTTTTGGAAAGCCTGAATCTGAAGGTCAAAAACCAATAGAGCTAGAATACAGTAAAGATTTAAAAGAACTACAAATAAAAACCAAAACGTATAATCCTACTTTAGCGACTTATAGTTACGATTCGTTAAATGATCAGTTTTTTGAAGGAGATTTAAAAGCAAATAATGAAGGGTTAAACGATTTAGCCAATACAGCACTAAAAGCATCAGAACAAGTTTATAAAGAAGTAAAAGACTTTGGGGTAAGTGATGTGTTTTTACAAGATAAATCATCATTAGATGAGTACTTACAAAAGCGTTTACAAGGGTTAAGTGCAGGAGGTAATGTGCTTAAAGCAAGTGGGGTAACAAAAGGACTTTGTTTAGGAACTATAATAAAAGTAAGCGCAGCAAAGTATGATGAAGGAAAGTATACTGTAAAACAGTATGGAGAATATATTATAACTCAAATAAGTCATTATGCTGATGTTGGAGGAGCATATCATAATACCTTTGAAGCTGTCCCTGCAAACACAAAAAGTTTACCATTAAACGAAAATATAGCACCAGCTATAGCTAATAATCAAGTAGCTAAGGTAGTAAGTAATAAAGATCCAGAAAGTAAAGGACGTGTACAGGTTCAGTTTTACTGGCAAGAAGCTATAGGAGCAAAAACAGATTTTATTCGTGTAATGACACCAGATGCGGGAAGCAGTGACCTTACTAAAACTAATAGAGGATTTGTATTTATTCCAGAAATAGGCGATCAAGTAATGGTAGGTTTTGAACATAACGACCCTAATCGTCCTTTTGTAATGGGAAGCATGTTTACAGGTAAAAATGGAGCAGGAGGAGATGAAGAAAATGTAAGAAAGAGCATTATTACACGTGGTGGACATACGATTGAGTTAGACGATACAAAAGATAAGGAGAAAATAACCATAAAAGACAAAGACGGAAGTATTATAACTTTTGATACTAAAGAAAAATCATTGTTTGTTCAGTCTGCTGAAACTATGGAGTTTTCTGCTAAGAATGTGAAAATAATTGCAGAAGAAAATATTGAACTACAAGCAAAAGGAGAAATAAAAACAGCGTCAGAAAAAGACACTTCAATTTTATCTCAAGGAGCAATTAAAGCTCAGGCAGATAAAGATGCTAGCATTACAAGTAGTGCAAATGTGGCTATTGAGGCAAGTAGTAAAGCTACTATTAAAGGGCAAAATACAACTATTGAAGGTCAAGCGGCAGCCGAATTAAAAGGACAGCAAACAAAAGTACAAGGGCAAATGACTGTAGTACAAGGAGCAAGCGGTAAGTTTGATATAATGTAATCTTTTTAAAAAACAAAAACATATGCCAGGACCAGTAGCAACAGTAGGTAGTATGCATGTATGTCCTATGTGTAGTGGAACAACACCTCATGTTGGAGGACCAATAGCACAAGGAGAAGCAAATGTATTAGCTAACGGGAAACCCGTGGCCACTATAGGTAGTATGTGTACCTGTGTAGGACCACCGGATACCATAGCACAAGGATTTCCTAATATTTTAATTAACGGAAAACCCGTAGCATGTTTGGGAGACCTAACAGCCCACGGAGGAACAATAACAGCAGGAGAAGCTAATATTATAGTAGGTAGTGCTGCGCCAGTTCCTTCAGTTAATATGCCTGTAAACAAGATACCATTTCCAAAAATTAGTATTGTAGATAGGTTAGCTCACAATAGTAAAATAAAAGAAGCGGAAGAAAATCAAGAAAAACTAAAAGAAGAAGAGCAAGGAGAACCGCGAATTTATAATTTACAATGGCTAAAAGAAAAGAATATAATACGGAAGTCAAAAGTGTTAAAAGAAGTAACACTACGAGCTTATGTTTATAATATTCCAGAAGGAGAAAGTATTACGTTTAAAGTAAAGAAACCTGTTGAAACTACCGATGAAAATGGTAGTACAGCCATAAATGAAGAAGAAGTGGTAGAATTAACAGGAACAGTACAAGATAAAAAAGTAGAAGTTACTTGGGAGGTTGAAGATGTTTCAGAAGAAGGAGAGAGTACAAGTAATACACAAAAAAAAAACAATACAATAGTAAGTACGCAAGCAGAAAGTAATACAACACCATCCAATAATGTAGTAGCTACTCCTGCTTCAGGAGAAGATAAGGAAGATCGTTTTGTCGAGGTAGAAACAGGAGAAGTAAAAAAAGGAAATTGGATTACAGAAGAAGGAAATACGGTTATTGTTAATAGAAATGGGCAAAGAGCTTATGATTGGGAGTATGCAGACAATCCTGATGAAGCTAAAATGAAGCAAAATGGAATGTCAGATTATGATATTTTCAATGTAAAGCTAACAAAATCTTATCCTGAAGCGTATCTAAAAGCAGAAATGAAAGTTACACTTTGGTTGTTTTCTGATATAGAAGATGGCTTTGGAGAAAATGGAATACGATTAGCAAACCACTTTTTTTCAGGAGGAGGAAAAGACTTTGAATTTAACCAAAGTTCAAACCCTTCTATAGAAATGCGTGACTCAGAAAGGTTTAAGTCGTTCGTGTCTTCTTTAAAAGAAGAACTCAAAAAAAAGTATGAAAAAGACGGAACAATAAATGGATCAACCGGAGTTAACTTATATAGTATAAGAACCTCACTTCCTTATTATGGTGTATCATCTTCATTAAACCCCAATGTAAATGAGTCAGCAACATTTATAGGAGGTATTCAAGGTTGTGTAGCAAAGTACAAAGTCTTAAAAAATGAAAAAACACAAGAAGTCAAAGTTGAAATAGAACGAGTATTATTCTTAGATACTTTTGGAGCAGGATGGGAAGATGGTGGAGCCAATGGAAAAGCAAAACAATGGGTGCCAGGTTTGGTAGCAATGTTTTGTTTACAACATTTTAAGAATTTAAAAAGCCCTAATAAATTTAGACCTTTTACGGTGTTTGTAGATATTAAACCTTCATAATTATGAATCTAATTTTTATTCTTTTGGTTGTAATAACTATTATGTTCATTCTTTTTTTTAAAACAAAAAAGAAATTCATAAAAATTATTACAATTATTGTAGCACTTCTAGCTGTTTTTTGGGCATTTCTTTTAGCAGAAAAAGAAGTAGAAAATAAAAACGAAGCTTTTGAAATAAAACAGCTTACCATAAACGATTATGAAGCAGACTATGTGTTTAACTTTAAAGGTAACGCTCAACAAATAAAAAGTATATTTCAGTATGTTTATAACGATCTAAAAGAAAGAAAAACAAAACAACAGAAGAAACCTCAAGCGGACAGCATACAGGGGGAAGTAGCAATAAATAAATCTGCAAAAGAGCTAATTGAAAAAACGTCATTAACAGAAGAAGAAATAAAGGCAAGCTTTTTTGATTATGAGTTTTTAAGACCTGTTGAAAATGCAAACCCCAATGATAGAGAGAACTTAATATTTAAATTTATAATAGACGAAGAAAAAGGAGATATAGAAAGTATTATATCAAGATTTACGAATACGGAGATAAAAAAAGATGAGTATAAAATTGAATCAGTAAATGATACTTTATCTAACATATATTTAGAAGATACATTATTAAATTATAATTCATTTTCTAAGAGCTTAGAGCTGGCAAAAAATAGCAAACCTCACTTTACTTCGAATATTTACAATTACGATGTTTTATACAAAAACAAATTTATTTTCAGAATAAAATATTTTGAAAGAGGAAAGTATCTTAAAGTATTTTTTAAAAACTAAAAACTAAAAACAAAAAATGGCTAACGATATTTTAGAAAAAAACCAACTAACAGAATATAATGAAGTAGTTGCTAGGTATTTTTTTGAGTGTACTGGAGGTGGTGTTATGGAACCTGTAAAAAGCCCAGAAAAAGAAGCTTTAAAACCGGGTATTCGTTTACATTTTTTACGTTATGGTTTATTTGATAAGAATTCGGAAAACCAAACAGAAGAAGATGTAGATGCGCCTAAATATAACGATCCGAGAATAACCAAAGGGGTTTTAATACAAGATGATAAAGCAGTATGTAAAAATGTAGCTACTTGTAATTCTAATACCCAGAATACAAATGCAGCAGAAAACAGTACGCTTGAGTTAGAAGAAGTAGAGGTGTTATCACTAAAAGAGTTGCCTCAAATTAATAATTTTTATGTAGCCCGAACTGCTCTAAATAAAGGATATATTTATCTAATTAACGATGAAGATCAAAACGATTACCACGAACTATATGTTGATGAAAGTGGACAGCTACAGCATATTATATGGGCATACAACAAAGATGAAAAAGGAAATTATAAAGATATTCGAAAACCATCTGGAGACAAGAGCGAATATAAGTTAATAATAGAACCAGGAAAAAAATATTGGGTAGCATACTCTCCTGTACAATGGAGTAGAGATTATCATAATGAGCTGAATACGGATGCTAATAAGCGTAAAGAACGTATGAAGTTGATAGATTGTAGTGGTATAAAAAAAGGAGAAGAAGAAAAACATGAAAATGTTATACCATTTACAAATGTAAGAGCAACGTTTCCTGGTAACCATCCAAGGGCAGGAGCACTTGAAAAGATGCTAGACTCAATATTATCAGATGAAAAGAAACAAGATGAAAAAGGAGATAATGAGGTTTTTGAAGATATGTTTATCACATTACATGATCCAGCAGGTTGTGCAGCAGATATAAGTGAGGTTGTAAGTGATAAAACATTAAAGCTTCAAGCATTAACTCAAGCAATACAATCAGGTGAATCGGTAAAAGAGGCGTTAGGTAGATTAGAAAGAAAAGAAATACAAGCACCTGAGCCTAAAGATAAAGAGTATGGGCATTTATTTACATTGGCACTCACTTGTTATCAGATGGTGTATAACGATGATAAAGCGATCTTAAAATTTGATGGAGGTTCACCTGGTTGGTTTAATTTTAATGATAGGCATTCGTTAGATCCAAGGCCCATGTATTCTGAGTATTACAGTATGGCTGAAAAAGGAACAGTCTATAGAAAAAATAGTGGCCATATAGGTTATGGTTTAGACCATGAAAAACTAAAAGGTATTTTAGGAGTTGAGGAACGTAAGCAAGCAAGAAAAATCTTATTAAATTATAGAGAAGATTTAGGTGTTTTATTAAGTTCTACATATGTAAGAACCTATTTAGACGATTTTTTAGGAAATCACCCAGAACGTATTGTAGAAGGGAGAGATTTTATGTTAAATATAATAGACCCTTTAAGTTATCACCCTTATAAGTTTGATGCACATTTATTACTTGATAAAGATTATGTAGAAAATGATAAATGGGTAAATTGGTTGTATGATGTCATAGACGATAAATACCCTGAACGAGTAAAAAATAAAGGAACTAAAAGTAAAGCAAAAGGATTTGAAGGTTTAGACCCTTTATTAGCTTTATTAGCAGCGCCTTTAAATATTAAAGAAGTAATTAGTAAAGGGGAGAGTTTTGCGCAAAACTTAGCTGGGGTTTACGAAAAAAACTTAAAGTATCGTGCGAGCCAAGCATCAAGTTTTAAGGAAGTAGATGGAATATTACTCCGATCTATAGAAGAGCGACAAAAGTTTATTGTAGATAAGTTAAACAAAAACCTTGAGGTTTTTGGTGAAAAAATGTTTGAAATACGTGATGGAGATATTCACTTACGATTACAAGAGCTAGGGGTAGAGTTAGACCCAGAATATGTTAAAAAAGGAAAATATACTGGTAAACGTGCGGATGTATTACGTATCTTAAAGGAAAGCCATGGAAAAGATGGTTTTACCTATCGTACTCTTAAAAATGGTAGAAGTACAACTTACGAAATAAAAGTAAAAGTAGCAGAAAATGTAAGTGATGATGCCCGAGCTGTTAAAAACTATAAAATTAGCCAGATGGTTAATGGTAGAGCTTTTAATGGAGTATTTGCTTTGTTGGAATTATATAATTTTAGCATGGCAGTAGTTAAAGTAACAAGCGAAGGAAGTTCTAAAAAAGATAAAGTATCTGCTTTGGGTACCGCTGTAAAGTTAACAGAAGCTAGTGTTAACTTAAGAATAGCTTTTTTAAATGCTTCTGAAAGTGAAATAAAAAAGGGTCTGGCAGAACGTATAGCTGTAAAGTGGGGTAAGCCGTTAGGTGTAGTAGGAGGGATAATTACAGTAGGATGGTGTCTTTATGATAGTTTTAAGGCAATGGATAAAGGAGATATGGATGCTGGTTTTGCTATGATGGGTGCTGGGGTTGCTTTTGGGGTGTCTTCAATGGCATCTGTAGGAATTGTTTTTGCTTCTACAGGACCTGTAGGGTGGATAGCAGCAGCAATAGGAGTAGGACTATTACTTATAGCATCATTACTTACCGATAGTGAGTTAGAAACTTTTTTTAAAAACTTTTTATTAAGTGATTCATATGGGGAAGGCTTTCCTAAGCGCTCAAAAGAGTTACCCATGGACTACGCTCGTAGAATTTTAGAAAACAGAAAATTGTTAACAGATGATGATTATCATGATACACTTATGAACCCTATTGATGCTCAAACCAAATTGTTTGATTGTATCGTATGTAAAGAGATAGGGTTTAAACCGATAAATTCAAAATCTAAAATGATCCCTTCGTTTGGAGGAACAATGCCATCATCTATAGAAACAGCGTCGTATTTTAGTGCTAAAATGGTGTTTAGTCGATTTTTCAACCATCCTGATCAAGTAGAAACTCACGTGTTCTTTTACCCAAAAGGAGTAAAAAATGGAAACCCCATAAATATGAATATTGGTACGGTGAGTAAAATTTACGATTTAGAGAACAGGGAGGCTTTAGAGGTAAAGTTTTGGGTGCCAAAATCACATGAGGATAAAATAACCTCACAGTCAGAAGCAGTATTCGCTCTACGATTAAAGATAGATGAGAGTGAACAATTATACTTTCCATATTCGTTACAAAAAAAAGAACGTTATTTAGGAGCTAAAATAAAACTACGAGCATTAAGTGCGGGATTATATATTACAGATTTAGACCAAAATGAAGAAGTTATGATTGCACCATTAAAAGAATTAAAAACAAACAAACCATGGTAAAAGACTTTACCCGAAAAATAACTCATCAAGACTATAAAAAATCAGAAAAACTAAAAAAATATTATCATAGGGTAGAAAAGAGAATATACGTAAAGCCTAGAAATTCTGTAAATAGTAATTCGCATAGGCTATTGAAATATGATTATAAGGATAACAATTTTATTTATTACCATACGAAGGGTACAGTAGTGCCTTTATTAGGGGGTGGAATATCTTTTGCTTTTCTATTAATTTTTCTGTTTCCATTAGAAGAACAAAGAGATGAAATTGAATGGTTTTTTTTGATAGTAACAGTATTATTAACTGTTTTTTTCTTGGTATACGGTCTAACGAAACCCAAAAAAGAACATATTTTAAATCGTAAAGATGGATTGATTACGATGACTGGTTTTTTTTGGCAAAAAAACATCACAATGCCATTTAAAAAAGTAGAGTTTGCTTATAGTACAGGTGAAGAAAATATGGTGGGAGCTTTTAGGTTAGAAGTTATTCGTCCAAATAAATGGCAAACTTTTGACTCTTTTGGGTATGGGGGAGCAGAATGTTATGAGAGTATGTCTTTTATTACTTGGTATATGGATAAAAACCGTCCGCTACCTCCTGGAGAAGCTTTTGATCCATATCGTCAGCAAGACTTTGAAAGAAGAAAAGCTAAGGGGTTTCCTAAGCCTTTGTACCCAAGTAAAATATCAACGCCAGAGGCTACTAAAGAACAACAAGCAGAACGTAAACGTATTGGTGGATGGTAGACTTTACCCGAAAAATAACCCATCAAGATTATAAAAACTCAGAGAAACTCAAAAAGTATTACCATCGAGTTGTAAAAAAAATTCATGTTAAACCAAGTAAGCTTGACAAAGGCTATATTGAAAGGAAACGATCTGATTATATTATTTATAATGATAAATTTTTAGTAACTAAAACTGCTTATTTTATAGTACCAGTAATTTTTGGAGGAGCGTCATTAATTTTATCTTTATTACTTATTTTTCCTTTAAATGAACCAAGAGATACTGCCGACTGGTCTCTTTTAATTATTTCGGTTTGTTCTACTATGTTTTTTATCATTTTTGGATTGACGATGCCTAAAAAAGAAAATATTTTAAATCGTAGAGACGGATTAGTAACTTTTACTGGTTTTTTATGGCAACCTAATATAACGATGGAGTTTAAAAAAACAGAATTTGCTTATAGTACAGGAGGAGAGGATTTAGTTGGAGGTTTTCAATTACAAATCATACGTCCCAATAAATGGCAAACATTTGCTATTACTGGTTATGTAGGAAGCGAGTGTTATGAAGATATGTCTTTTATTACTTGGTATATGGATAAAAACCGTCCGCTACCTCCTGGAGAAGCTTTTGATCCATATCGTCAACAAGATTTTGAGCGTAGAAAAGCTGAGGGATTTCCTAAGCCTCTGTACCCAAGTAAAATATCAACGCCAGAGGCTACTAAAGAGCAACAAGCAGAACGTAAACGTATTGGTGGATGGTAGACTTTACCCGAAATATAACCCACCAGAGCTATAAAAACCCAGAAAAACTCAAAAAATATTACCATAGGGTAGAAAAAAAGATATATGTTAAGCCTAGAAATTCTGTTAATAGTGATTCGCATAGATTGTTAAAATATGACTATAAAGATGATAATTTTATGTTTTATCATACAAAAGGTACTGTAGTTCCTTTTTTGGGAGGAGGGGTGTTCTTGTCATTGATTACATTTTTGCCTTTTGCGAATGATGCTTTTCAGAGTTTAGGGAGTATTATATTTTATATTTTTTGTTGCGCTGGTTTCTGTTTTTTTTTAATTTATGGCTTGACTAAGCCTAAAAAAGAGCAAATTTTAAATCGTAAAGATGGATTGATTACGATGACAGGTTTTTTTTGGCAAAAAAACATCACAATGCCATTTAAAAAAGCAGAGTTTGCATACAGCACAGGAGGAGAAAATATGGTTGGAGCTTTTATATTAGAGGTTATTCGTCCAAATAAATGGCAGACTTTTGATTCTTTTGGATATGGTGGAAAAGAATGTTATGAAAGCATGTCATTTATCACATGGTATATGGATAAAAACCGTCCACTACCTCCTGGAGAAGCTTTTGATCCATATCGTCAACAAGATTTCGAACGAAGAAAAGCAGCAGGTTTTCCTAAGCCTTTGTACCCAAGTAAAATATCAACGCCAGAGGCTACTAAAGAACAACAAGCAGAACGTAAACGTATTGGTGGATGGTAAAATATGTTGATGGAAGTAGAGTGTCATAATTATGCAAGAAGAATTTATATACCAACGAAAAATTACTCATACTCAATATAAACATGGTGATAGAAAAGTAAAAAAAGGAGGTTTAAAAGGAAGGTTGCATACTGTAATTACAGATAATGCAATAAAATTAACGAATAAAAGGTTGGAAAGCAAAAAGACTTTTTTATATGCTTCTGATAAGTTTGTAGAGGTTGTTGATCCTCAAAAGGTTACTCCTATTGTAATGGGAGGTTTTTTTTTATTGATTATTATTATCATTATTATTGGAGGTTTTAAGTTTCCAAATGAAATAACTACAGTTTCTTTTATAATTCCATCTATAATTGCCCTTTTTGGGTTTTTATTTTATGTAGCCTATTATTTCACCATGCCTTTAAAAGAGAATATATTTAATAGAGAAGATGGTATAATAACTTTTTCTGGTTTTATGTGGTATGAAAATATTACGATGCCCATAGAGAAAATTATTTTTACAATGTCAGGTCCAGGTAGCTTACAAGGAGGAGGAGCATTTCGATTATTAATTGAAAGGCCTGATAAATTATATACTAAGTATGATTGTTCTATAGGAGGAGAAAATTGTTATCAAGATTTGTCTTTTATATTGTGGTATATGGATAAAAACCGCCCATTACCTCCAGGAGATGCCTTTGATCCATATCGTCAACAGGATTTCGAACGAAGAAAAGCAGCAGGTTTCCCTAAACCTTTATACCCAAGTAAAATATCAACACCAGAGGCTACAAAAGAACAACAAGCAGAACGTAAACGTATTGGAGGGTGGTAAAAAGATCAAATTAAGGAAAGTTGTTGGTTTTAATAAAACTATAAAATGAGTAATATCCTAAGAGTAGTAAAATACAGAGTTTTAAAATTTTGTACATTTGCAGAACATGAAGAAATACGTTTCTAAAATAATAGCTACACTCTTAGCATTAGTTGTGTTACTATCTACATTTTCTTTTAATGTAGAAAAACACTTTTGTGGAGATTCTTTAGTGGCAATTTCTTATGTAGGTAATGTAGATAGCTGTAATGATTTAGAGAAAGACAGTTGTGAGAGTAAAACAATAGAGCCTTCATGCTGTAAAGACGACACAGAGTTTTTAAAAGGACAAACTCAAATTCAAAAATCACCTGTTGAAAAAGTAATCTTTGCAAAGATTGCCACAGCAGTTACTTCATATATTTATAACAAACAATTATTTCTAAATTTAGAAAAACAGTTTGTTCCACACAGGTTGTATATACCACCCAAACTGTTTTCTGATATACAGGTACTTCACGAAGTTTTTATCATATGATTTTATAACTCTATTTACAAGTAAATAAGAATTATAAAATACAGTGTGATAGATAAAAAATGAAAAATAAATTTTTAATCAGTATATGCTTACTGATACCATCCATGTTATTTGCTCAAGAAGTGTTAACAGGAACTATTAAAGATAAAAATAATCCAAAAAAGAATTCAGGAATTTTCGGAGCCAATGTATACTGGTTACATACTAGTGTCGGAGCTACAACAGACCAAAAAGGAGAGTTTAAAATTCCGTATAAAAAGGAGTATAAAAAATTAATAATAAGTTTTGTTGGTTATAAGACAGATACAATAAATGTTAACAGTACAAAACCAATCAATCACTATTTAACTGAAAGTAACACATTAGAAGAAGTTGCTATTTCAGCTAAAAAAAGTTCAACTCAACAGTCGTATTTACAAACACAGAATTTGGTGACTATTAATAGTGATGAGTTGTTAAAAGCGGCTTGCTGTAACCTATCCGAAAGCTTTGAAACCAACCCATCTATTGATGTTAATTTTTCTGATGCATTAACGGGTACAAAACAAATTCAAATGTTAGGGTTAACAAGTCCGTATTTGTTGATTACTCAAGAAAACATTCCGTCGATTAGAGGAGCAGCACAAGCATTCGGATTAACATTTATACCTGGAACTTGGGTAGAAAGTATTCAAATAACAAAAGGGGCAGGTAGTGTTGTAAATGGTTTTGAAAGCATTTCAGGCCAAATAAATACAGAGTTAGTAAAACCATCAACCAATCATAAGTTTTACCTTAATGCTTATGGAGCAGTAGGAGGTAGGTTAGAATTAAACACTCATTTTAATCAGAAAGTAAGTGAGAAATGGAAAACAGGTTTGTATTTTCATGGAAATTATAGAGGAGAGAAGTTTGATAAAAACAACGACAATTTTTTAGATAATCCTTTAGCAGAACAAATTAACGTGATGAATCGTTGGCAGTATACAGATGCTGAAAAAGGCTGGGTAAGTTTTATCAACTTTAGGTATTTAGACGATTCAAAGCAAGTAGGAGAGGTCAGCTTTAATCCAGAAGTGGATAAAGGGTCTAGTACTGTTTGGGGAAGTGAAATTAAAACCAAGCGTTTTGATACATCGTTAAAAATAGGATATGTTTTTCCAGATATGCCTTTTCAAAATATGGGGTTTCAAGCAGCTTACAGTAATCATAAACAAGATTCGTATTTTGGACTGAGAGACTATAATATTCAGCATCAAAGTTTTTATAGCAACTTCATGTTTAGTTCTATTATTGGAGATACTCGTAATAAATTTAAAACAGGGGTTAGCTTTACCTATGATAAATATGATGAATTTGTTAGTGCAGCGATGAATTCAAATTTTGATAGAAAGGAAAACTCTGTAGGAACGTTTTTTGAATACGCTTATGATAATGCGGATAATTTAAGTGTAACTGCAGGGCTTCGATTAGATTACCATAACTTATTAGGAACCTTTGTAACGCCTAGGTTGCACATGCGTTATGTTCCTTGGGGAAGAGGTGTATTAAGAGCTTCTGTAGGAAGAGGAAAACGAAGTGCTAATATTTTTGCAGAGAATCAACAGCTTTTTGCTTCATCAAGAGCAATTACTATTGAAAACGTAGGTGGAAATATTTATGGTTTAGACCCAGAAGTGGCTTGGAATTACGGAATGTCTTTTTTACAAGGCTATAAGTTATTTGGAAGAAAAGGAGATATAACATTTGATTTTTATCAAACAAACTTCTCAAATCAGGTGGTAGTCGATTGGGAAAACCCACAAGAAATTTCTTTCTATAATTTAGAAGGAAAAAGTATAGCGAATAGCTTTCAGATAGAGGTGAATCAAAACATTATTCCATACTTCAATACCCGATTTTCGTATAAGTTTTATGATGTTTCTACAGATTATAAATCAGGAAACTTAGCAAAGGCTTTACAAGCAAAACATCGCTTTTTTGCTAATGTATCTTACGAAACTAAAAACGAAGAAAGTGATGCTAGTTGGAAGTTTGATGTAACTTATAATTGGATTGGAGAACAACGTTTACCCAATACAAATAACCAGTTGCCGACGCATTCGGATAGCTATAACTTGTTAAATACTCAAATAACAAAAGTATTTTCAAAAAAGTTTGAAGTCTATGTTGGGGCTGAAAACATTACAAATTACAAACAAAAAAATCCTATATTAGAAAGTGATAATCCGTTTGGTGCAAATTTTGATACTACAATTATATATGCGCCAGTTTTTGGAAGTAACTTCTATGCAGGATTACGATTTAAAATAGATTAATAAATAAAAAATAAAGAATAGATGAAAAATATATTTTTATTAGCAGTAGTTTTACTAGTAAGTACATCAGCATTTGCTCAGAAAAAAAATGCTAAAGTTTCTTTTGAAGTAGATGGCGTTTGCATGATGTGTAAACAACGTATTGAAAAAGCAGCACTAAAAACTAAAGGTGTAAAGTATGCAAAATGGGATGTTAATACACATGAATTGAGTTTAATTATTGATGAACGTAAGACGAATACAGAAGCAGTTAAAAAAACTATTGCAGGTGTAGGTCACGATACGAAAGATTTTAAAGCACCTAAAGAAGCGTATGATAATTTACATGAATGTTGTAAATATCGTGATAAAGAAGTACAAGAAGACCATAAAAAGGTAAAGAAGTAATAAAAAAAATCCCGAGTTTAACTCGGGATTTTTATTTTATAACATTTGTAATGTGTTAATTTCTTGCTGCGTTAATTCGCGCCATCTACCACGGGGTAAATTCTTTTTAGTTAAACCAGCAAAAATTACTCTGTCAAGCTTAATAACTGTGTATCCGAAATGTTCAAAAATCTTACGAACAATACGGTTTCTCCCTGAGTGAATTTCAATACCTACTTCTGTTTTGCGTTCTCCTTCTACATAAGAAACAGCGTCAATAAATACCTTTCTTCCTTCAATAATTACATCACCACGTAACTTTTCTAAATCGGCAATGCTTAATTTCTTATCTAAAGAAGCATGGTATAATTTACGAACGTTATGCTTTGGATGAGTTAATTTTTTTGCTAATTCACCGTCGTTAGTAAATAATAATAAACCAGTAGTATTTCTGTCTAACCTTCCAACAGGATAAATACGTTCTTTAGTGGCGTTTCCTACTAATTCCATCACAGTTTTACGACCGCGATCGTCTTCCATGGTAGTAATGTAGTTTTTAGGTTTGTTTAATAAAACATAACGCTTCTGCTCCATAGAAATTAAAGTTCCGTCAAAACGAACTTCATCAGTCGGTTGAACTTTATAACCCATTTCTGTAACTAATTTTCCGTTAACAGAAACACTTCCATGCTCAATATAAGTATCAGCTTCTCTACGAGAACAAATACCAGAATTAGAGATGAATTTGTTCAAGCGAATTCCTGTATTCTCAGTTTTTTTCTGAGCAGGTTTGTTGCTTTTTGGTTTTCTGAAATCTTTTTTGAATTGATTTTTTCCTTGAGGATTGCTGTTACGCCCAGCTTGTCGTCCTCTCGACGAGTTTTTTGAATTCATAATTAAATTTTAAAAGTTTGCAAATTTACGGTAATTATTTGGTTTTTAATCTAAAACCTCTACTACTTTATCTACAATTAAAGATTTATCAATAAACAATAAGCTAAACACACCTATTAATAATAAAACCTTTAAGATGTTGTGAGCCAAACGGTATTGATTGTTTTTTGTCGATTTCCAAGTGTAAAAACCAACAAAAATTAAGGTAATAGCCGCTAAATAAAAATAGTACTTCATGTACTCAATAGCGGGATAGTTAAATAATACTCCAATGGGTACTAAGGTTAACACCATTAATAAAACAATTAACTTCTTTGTGTTATGCTCTCCGTATTTTACAGGAAAAGTATTGTAATTATTAGCAATAGCTCCTTTAATATTTTCTAAATCTTTCATGAGTTCACGAATCATGATAACTAAAAAAAGAAAGATTGCGTGTATAAAAATTACCTTTGAAAAGTTTTTATAGTGTACGAATATTACAAAAAAGGGTAGTATGGTTAATACAGTAGCCGTTATTAATCCTATTAATGGGTGTTTTTTTAATTTATGAGAGTAGAACCAAATACCAAAAATATATACAGAGAAAAACAATGCTGCTCGCCATGAAACTAACCATCCAAAGAAAAAACCAATAAAGTTTAGCGTAAAATATAAACTTAGTTTTGTTTCCTGTTTTACGTAAGAATCTAACCCTGTTTTTATAGGTCTGTTAATAATATCAGCCTTTTTGTCGTAAAAATTATTGATGATGTAACCAGAGGCAACAACACAAACGGTAGCAATAACTAAATAGAGTAAATGCCAATCAAAAACTACAGGTTTAACTGATTTTGTATCAGAGAAAATAAAAATAGCAGCCAAATATTGGGCTGCTATTAGTACTAAAATGTTGTAACCTCTTATGACAGATAAAAGGCTAAATATTTTTAAGAAAAATGTATTGTTTTTAAATGTACTCATAGTAGCATTTTAAAAGCGATACACTAGTTCTAATTTATAATCTTTTAAACTGTTTTTTGCTTTTTCATAATCTTCAGTAAACCCTAAGATGTAACCTCCACCACCAGAACCACAAAGCTTTAAATAGTAATCGTTGGTTTGTATACCTTTTTCCCATACTTTATGAAAAGCAGTAGGAATCATTGGTTTAAAGTTAGCTAAAACTACTTTTGATAATTTCTTCACATTACCAAACAACGATTTAACGTTTCCTTGTAAAAAGTCTTCAATACACGCATCTGTATGCATTGCAAACTCTTCACTAATCATTTTTCTGAAACCTTCGTTCTTCATCTTATTCATAAAGATGTTAACCATAGGCTCAGTTTCACCAATTTGTTCAGAATCTAATAAGAAAACAGCGCCTTTTCCTTCTTTTTGAGAAGGAATTCCAGCTGGTTCAATATGTTCTTTTGAATTGATTAATATAGGTAAACTTAAATATGAGTTTAAAGGATCTAACCCAGAACTTTTTCCGTGGAAAAAAGACTCCATCAAAGAAAAAATTTGTTTCAAAGTTAAAAGCTTATCTCTTGTTAAGTTTTCTAAAATTGTAATTTTATTATTTGCATATTTGTCGTAGATAGAAGCTACTAAAGCACCTGAACTTCCTACTCCATACCCTTGAGGTATTGAAGAGTCAAAATACATTCCGCTATCAACATCGGTTTTTAAAGAATCTAAATCGAAAGAAACAATATCAGAGTTTAAGTTAGCTAAATATGTATAAAAATTAGCTAAGCTTTGATTTGATTTTTCAGCTTCTCCAGTTAAGTTTTTTGCAGATTTTAACGCTCCTTTATAAGAACTAAAAGGTATTGCTAATCCTTTGGAATCTTTAATGATTCCATATTCTCCGAAGAGTAATATTTTTGCGTAAAATAAGGGTCCTTTCATAGGTGTTTTAATTACAATGCAAACATACGGGTAAAACTACTAGTTTACAAACTAGTACACGTTTTTGTAAAAAGTTTTCCAAACACCAACTTTTTCGTTGTCTCGATATTTACCTTTTGTTTCTATTTTACCATTCTTATAAAAAGTTTTCCATATACCTTCTCTTTCACCTTCTTCATACTTTCCTTCTTCTTTCAACTCACCAGATTCATAATATACTTTTCTGATTCCGTGAAGTTTTCCATTTTTGTAGTTAGCTCTATGAAAAGGTTTTCCATTTTCATGATAATATAGTACTAAACCGTCAAAGACTTCCTCGTTAGGAATGTTTACTGTACTAAAACCTTCCATTTGAATTTGTCCGTTTTTGTAGTAGTCTACAATCCAAAAACCGTTATTCATTCTTTTAGGAGCAGGTCTGTAAAACACATGCTCTTCTTTTGTTGTTTCGTGCCAATTTTTATCGAACCAAATAGTGTCTTGTGCAGTAACAGAATTGGTTATAAAACCAATAAAAAGGGCAATTATTAATGTTGAAGTTCTCATAATAGTTGGGAATTTAGGTTAAAATAGGTCTCGCGCCAAAACCCACACTATCACAAATATAATGATTTTTTTGGCAGTATGCAGCCAAAATATCCTTAATAAATACTTCAATTTCAGACTTTTCTGAATGAGGGTATAATACGTGTACATTTGCACCTGCATCTAATGTAAAACAAACATTACTATTGTTTTCTTGTCTGTATTCCCATATTTTATTAATGATTTCTAAAGTGTTAGGTTTCATTAAAATAAAATACGGATTACTAGTTAACATCATGGCATGTAATGTTAAAGCTTCACTTTCAACAAGGTTAACAAAAGCCTTGATGTCTCCATTTTGAAAAATCTTTGAAAGTTTTTCCAAGTTTTGATTAGCTTGTGTAAAACGATTTTCTGCATACGGATGATCGTGCATTAAATTATGTCCAACTGTACTTGAAACTTGTTTTTCTCCTTTGTCAACTAATAAAATAGCATCTTGATAATCTTCAAAAATAGGATGAACTGTATAAGGAAATTTTATACCAAATAAATCTGAACTTCCCACAATATTAGGGTGGTTTCCCCAAACTACTAATGGACCTTCTATACTTCTACTAGCGCTCCCTGATCCTAAACGAGCTAAAAAGGAAGCTTTTTTGTTAATATACTCCTCAGTTAAATTCGGGTTTAACTCTTTTTCTAAATTCATTAAACACATGGCAATAGCACTCATTCCGCTTGCAGAAGAAGCAATACCACTACTATGTGGAAAAGAGTTTTCAGAAGAAATAACCATCTTATACTCTAAAATATACGTACAGTATTTTTGAATTCTTTCAAAGAACTTGGCTATTTTAGGTTTAAAATCATCTTTCTTTTTTCCTTCAAAAAACAACTCAAATTCTGCTTGATTTTTTGGGAGTGTCTTTGTAAACTCAATTTTTGTAGTTGTGTGACAATTGTTTAATGTAAAGCTTATTGAGGCATTTTTAGGAATTTGAGGTTCGCTTTTTCCCCAGTATTTTACTAAAGCAATATTACTAGGTGTTTGCCAAGTAACAGTTAAGTTATCTACTTTTTTATCTTGAGAAAGAAATAAGAAATCTGATGTATTCAACGTGTAAAAATTTTGCTGTAAAGATAGAATTTCGCTTACACTTGTGCTAATTTTTGTAAGACGCTTTCTTTGTAGCTCCTACTTATTGATACCGTTTTTTTAGCAATCTCAATATATTCGTTAGTATATGAGGAAATTTTAGATATTGAAACAATATAAGAACGATGAACTCTTATAAAGCAATCACTTGGTAATGTGGTTTGAAAGTTACTAATAGTTTCTCTAGTTATTACAGTGTCGTTATTGGTAAAAACTTTAACATAGTCACCTAAACTTTCAATGTATAAAATATCTTTAAAGTTAATCTTAACCATTTTCCTATCGGCTCTTACAAACATAAAATCCTTCTTGTTATCATTTTCTATAGAAATTTTCATGTTGTTATTAGTAACCTTTTGAATTGCTTGTAAAAATCGATCAAAAGCAATAGGTTTTAATAAGTAGTCTATTACACTTAGGTTAAAACCATCAACCGCATAATCTCTGTAAGCAGTGGTAAATATTATTTGTGATTTATTATTGATAATTTTAGCTAAACTTAATCCAGTAATTTCAGGCATATTAATATCTAGAAAAAATAAATCGATATTTTCTGTTTGTGCAACTTGTAGTGCTTCCATAGCATTTTTACAACTAGAAATTAATTCTAGGTTAGGGGTTTTATCTATGAATGATTCTAGAATTTCCCTTGCTATGGGTTCGTCGTCAACAATTACGCAAGTTGTTTTATTAGCCATTTATTAAAGGAATTTTTAAATCTACTATAAATTGGTTTTCTTCTAATGCTAAATGAAGCTTAAACTGGTTATTGTAAAGCATTTTTAATCTTTTTTGAATGTTTTCTAGTCCAATTCCATTTTTATCTATTTTTTTTTGGGGGGAAGTGTTTTTAATACGAAAAAACAAGGAATCTTTAGTTGTTTTTAAGTTGATATTAACACTTAATACACCGTCAATCTGAACACCATGTTTAAAAGCATTTTCAACAAAAGGTAATAGTAGCATGGGAGATACTTGGGTGGTTTCGTTATATAAATTCTTAGAGAATTCAACTTGTAAACTCTCTTGAAAGCGCACTTTTTCTAAAGAGATATAATCGTCAATATGTTGTATTTCATTTTTTAAAAGAACAGAAGGTTTGTCTACTTGGTATAAAATATAGTCTAACAAATTAGAGAGCTTTAAAATCATATCAGGAGCTTCTTCTGATTTTTTTAAAGTAAATCCGTATAAGGTGTTTAAGGTATTAAATAAAAAATGTGGATGAATCTGCATTTTTAAAAATTTCAGCTCTTGTTCTTTTAGCTGTAGTTGGGTTTGCAGGAATTTGTTTTTTAAGTTTTCGTTTTTTATGCTAGATAGATAATTGTAAATAATTAAACCTAAAGAGGTTGCTATAATAACAATAAAGTACACACCAATTATGACTAATGGTAAAGATTTAGTTAAGGTCTTTGTGTTGGTTCCTTCTAAAAAAGAGGAAAATACCAAGCCAAAGAAAATAGAGAGCAAAATAGCTGTAAATGATATAATGAAGGTGTAGCAGCTATATAAAATAAAAAGAAAATACTTTTTCTTAAGTAGGTATTTTGGAATTAAATATAAAATAATGAAATAACTTAAGCATATGGTTACAGGCATTAAGTATGCTGAAAAAGTGTTTACATAAGTAGTGTTAGAACTTCCATAGCCTAGGAAGTAGGTGTAAAAGAAATAAACACCTACCCAAAATATAATATTGAATAAGAAGAATATAAAGCGTTTAGCTATTGATGTAAATCTTTTCATTAAGTTGCAATATCTTATTTTTTGAATAAAGAGATAGGTTTTTGCGGTAAAATCCCTGAAATTGTAGACGAACAACGGTTTTCTGTTATTTGGTTGAAAAGGGAATTTAATATGTAGTTTGAGGAACAGAAAAGAGGTACTGTCGATATTACAAAACTCAAATGAATTATAAACATAGGTTTGTGCTGTAAATAACTTTAAAAATTAAAATTATGAAATTCTTATTCTCAAACCTTTTAAATGAAGGAGGATCAATGTTTATGTATCCAATACTGTTAATGCTATTAATTTGTATAGCATTGATATTAAAACTATTCTTAAAGGAAGATAGTAATGGTAAAACAATTAACTTACTTAAACATATAAGTTTATTTGCTTTAGTCTATGGGTTTTTAGGGTTGTTTTTTGGGTTAATTGGTGCGTTTGATAATATTAGTTCAATGCAAGGAGATATAGCAACTCCTGTTTTAGCAGCAGGTTTAAAAATAGGTTTGTTAGCCCCGTCTTTTGGAATGTTAGTTTTTTTAATCGCTAGATTAGGTATAATTGGGTTAACTCTCAAGAAAAAAGAAGCTTAAAATAATCAAATAACTTATTAAATAAACAAAATGAAGAAACAACTAATTGTTTTTATAGGATTGGTATGCTCTATTATTACCTACGGACAACAAGTAAATTTAGATCAACTTTTACATTCTTTTGAAGTAGAGCATAAGGCAATGGGTACGGTTTCTATTTTTAAAAACGGAGCCGAGGTATATAATAAGTCATTTGGTAAAGCAAACTTAGCTTTAAATAAAATAGCTAATGAAAATACTATATATAGAATAGGGTCTATATCAAAAGTTTTTACAGCTAGTATAGTGCTAAAACTTATTGAAGAAAAGAAGTTGCAATTAAGTACACGGTTAAGTACATATTTTTCAGAAATACCTAATTCAAACAAGATAACGATAAAACATTTGTTAAGCCATCAAAGTGGACTATTTAACATTACCGATGAAGAAGGCTTTGATACTTGGATTCGTAAACCAAGAAATAGAAAAGAGATGATAGGTAAAGTTGTAAAAGGAGGAACGGTATTTGAAGTAGGAACACAAACAGCGTATTCAAATTCTAATTTCATACTACTGTCTTATATTGTAGAGGATATAGAAAAGAAACCGTTTGCAAGAGTTTTGAAGGAAAGAATTTTTGAGCCTCTTAATTTAGAAAGAACCTCTTTTGGTGCTGAATTGAACCCGAATAAAAACGAAGCTTTTTCTTATTATTCAAATAAAAATGTTTGGACTCCAATTTATCAGGAGACAAACTTAAAGTCAACTATGGGAGCTGGAGGTATATCTTCTACCGCTCAAGAAGTAAATGAATTCTTTAATGCTTTGTTTACTGGTAAAATTATTTCAGATGAAATGATAAAAAAAATGACAACACCAGAGAATGAATGGGGGTTAGGAATATCTGTAGTAAACTTTCAAGATATGATTATTTACGGACATGATGGGGGAATTGATGGGTTCCAATCTTTAGCACTGTATCTGCCTGTGCAAAAAATATCAATAGCTTTTACATTCAATGCAACTAATGTACCTACAACCCCAACAGCTATTCAAATATTACAAACCTATCTTTCATCAGAAGCAAAGAAATAATGACTATGAAAAAAGTGTAATATATTTTATAATGTTTCCATATAACTTGTTTGGTTAACAAGAAAACAAAGGCGATGCCTTTAGGAAGAAGAATATTTAAAAAGAATGATTAATTATACTTGGAATATAGAACAAAAGTAAAACAGTCAATCTAGCTATAAAATACCCGTTTCTATTTCAGAAATGGGTATTTTTGTTTTATGAGAAAAATTAAACTGATTTGGGATTTTAAAGGTCCAGATGGTCTTGAAACCGCAAAGCATCATTGTATCCATTTAAAAGAATTTGCTCAGATTGATAGTTTACCATATCATGAAGTAAATTTTGTATCTTTAAACGAAATGCACACCATTGCTTTTATTGTGGTTGATGAGGAATACATGAAAACCTTTAGAGATGCATTAAAACCTCATAGAGGAGAATTAGCATAATATAACACAAAAAAAATAGATCTATGTTTTTAATTAATGCCTTAGCAAAACCTAAAAAATCTTCTGAACATTACGATGAAGTTATCGGAGCTTACGTAAGCTTATATATCGATTATAAAGATATTGAAGGAGCTATGCGATTAGCAAAATTTTACATCAAAAATGAAGATTGGAAAGTAGTAGAAATAGAAGACGAATATTTTACGTTAGATTCAATTGATGATGTAGAAGATGATGAGCAAAAAGAATTGTATGAAGAAGCTGTAGAGTATGGGTACTCTATCATTTTTAACTGCTACGAAGAAGAAGGAGAAGACGAAGACTAAAAAAAGTAAAGTCATTTCGAACGAAGAAAGAACTCTTAAAACTTTGTTCGAAATGATTTTTTATTCAGCAATTGCATTAGCACAAATAAAACCACCTGTCCAAGCATTTTGAAAATTGAAACCACCAGTAACGGCGTCAATATTTAATACTTCACCTACAAAGAATAAGTTTTGATGTTTTTTACTTTCAAAACGTTTAAAGTTGATTTCCTTTAAATCCACACCACCAGCAGTAACAAACTCCTCTTTAAAAGTAGTGCGTCCATTAGCATTAAATAACCCTTTGGTAAGTTCGTTAGCTAAGTTTTGAAGCTGTTTATTACTTATATCAGCCCAATTTAGATTGTTTTTTATTTCTGAAGCTGTAACCAATCGTTCCCACAATCGGCGTGGAATATCACTAAAAGGTGATTTTAAAATTATCTGTTTTTTAGCCTGTGATTTCTTTAGTCCTTGTAATTCTTCGAGAACAGTACTTGTATCTTGTCCTAACCAATTTACCAATACGTTGTATTGATAATTTTTGTCAGCTAAAATACGGGCACCAAAAGCGGATAATTTTAATATAGCAGGTCCACTTAAACCCCAGTGGGTAATTAATAACGGACCAGAGTTTTCAAGATTTGTTTTAGCTATTTTTACTTCTGCATTAGGTACCGAAATTCCGCCTAAATCAATAATTCGTTTGTCTTTTATGTTGAAAGTAAATAAAGAAGGAACGGGTTCAATAATAGTATGGTCTAGGGTTTTACATAAATCCCAAACTTTTTTACTGCTTCCTGCAGCAACAACCACAAAATCAGCTTCAAAATCTTGATTTTTTGTGTTGATAAACCACTTTTTATCTTGTTGATAAATGGAGTTTACACCATGGTTTTTTAACACTGTAATTCCGAGGTTATCAACAGCATCTTGAAAACAATCTATAATAGCTTGAGAAGTATTAGCTTCAGGAAATACTCGATTATCTGCTTCAATTTTTAAAGGAACTCCACGATTTTCAAACCATTCAAAAGTATCACCAGTCATAAATTTATGAAATGGGCCAAGTAGTTCTTTTTCACCCCTTGGGTAGAATTTTGTTAGTTCTTTGGGTTCAAAACATGCATGAGTAACATTACAGCGACCTCCACCAGAAATCTTCACCTTTTGTAAAACCTCTTTTCCTTTTTCAAGAATGGTAATGTCTAATTCAGGATTGAGCTCTTTTGCGTTAATCGCTGTAAAAAAACCAGCGGCTCCACCACCTATTATAACTACTTTTTTCATTATAAAATCATTTCTTTATAAGGAAGAATGGTATGAAATCCTTTTTGTTGAAAATAGCTTATTGTGTCTTCATTTCCAGTAGCTAAAACAAAATCACCTCCCCAAGCTCCTAAACTTTTCACTTCACCAAAATAATCGGAAAATCCAGTTTCTTTTATCGTTTTAAGTTTTAGTATAGAACTGATAATTCTTTCGTGTTCAATAATTACTTTATCTAAATCTTTTGAAGTGTTAGCGTTTAAAAACTCCTGAGTTAAGCTGTTAATTTCTGGAATTAATAGTAAAGCTTCTTCTCTGTATTTTTTATAATGTGCAATTCCCTCTCTGCTGTTTTGTTTTTGGTTTAAATGCACAAAAAACAATTCTTCAGAAAAACTTGGGTTGAAATTTACCTCTTCAACAAAAGGTTGTTTTTCTTTTAATTGATATAGGATAGGAGAGTTATGCTTTGCGCAAGCAATATCGTAACCGCTTCCTGAAAATGCATTCCAAAGCAAGGTAAACGGATTTACATTTGCCCAAGTAGCAATATTATTAATTAAGGTTGAAGAACTTCCTAATCCCCAGTTTTGTGGAAATGTCAGGTTAGTTTTAATAATATAACCATTTTCAGTAGTTAGAAACTCTGGATTTAAACGTTTTGCTTCTTGTAAGAGATCTCGTAAAGTTTCAGCAATAAACTCAGCGCTTCCTTCTTTATCTGAATTAAAAGTAGCTGAGGTTAATCTAAGTTTAGGTAAATCGAAAGAAGCTTCAAACCAACAATCTCCAGTGTGTGTAAAACTTCCCCAGATAAGTTGTAGTTCTTTAATGGGCTCAATTACTAAATCTTGCCCAAATTTTGTTGGAACAGCCAAAGAGGTTGCGCCATCCAAAACAACGTACTCTCCAGTGAGTAATAATTTTCCGTTAGAATAGTGTCGCATTATACCAATCCGAATTGTTTAAAATGATGTGTAAAGTGCTTCACTTGGAATTTTTTCCAATACTCGTAATCTAGCTCACCAAAAAACGGGTGTACAACTGTTCTATTTGGGTTTTCGGTAAAAACTTGTTCAAATAGTTGAACCTGTTCAATTAAATCGTCAATAGCTTCTTCCTTCGAACTGAACTTCAATGGAGTTGGATCTTCTGATAAAAACGGAGCTTTAAAACCTATTTGTAATTCACTATCAGAATTTAAAAAAGGTTTTCTACGAGCTGTTTTTTCATCAGAAACATAGATGTCTACATTCCAGTTTCCATTTGCAATTTGGGTAACCGCGCTTAAGTGCTCTACCATTTGCTGTCCGTTCATTTTTCCAAACAAAGGTTTAGTATCAGCTTTTAAATTGGCTAGTGTACTGCGTATTTCTTCTTCGTTAAAAAAATCTACCCATTGTACTTTTGGTTTACGTAGTTCGTTTAGTTTTTCAACTACGGCACTATGTGATGCTGTTCTGTCTTCAAAATAAGCAACTACTACTTCTTTTTCTTCATTAGTTGCTTTATGTTGATTTAAGATATTCATTAAATGCATTTTCATATGCCCATGTTGAATACCTTTGGTTGTTAAGGCGCGTAAAGCAGCAAAATTTTGAGCTAAACCAGCAGCAGCAATAATTTGCATTAAGGTGCGTGCACTTGGTTTTTGCATCATGTCTAACGATAATTTAGCCATCGGATGTAAAGCAGTTAAACCACCAACAGTTCCCAATGCTAAAGGGATTTCAATCCAAAACTTAAAAATACTGTCTTTTACTTCACAGTGTGTTAGGCTTTTATATTGGCCGTCTTTTGAAGCATAGGCGTGCGCACCAGCTTCAATTGCTCTAAAGTCATTACCAGTAGCAAGTACAACGGCATCAATTCCGTTCATAATTCCTTTATTATGGGTTACTGCACGGTAAGGTTCTATTTCAGCTATTTTAACAGCTTGTTCAAATTTTTGAGCAAACTTCTCAGGGTTCTTTCCGCCTAACTCTTCTACCTTACAGCTTACTTCAGCTCTAACTAAACATTCAGGAACATAGTTTGAAAGAATACTCATTACAATTTCAATATCGTCCTTTCTAAAAGCCTTTGCAATAGCTTCTAAGCAAGAGTTAATGAAGTTAGCCCCCATACTATCTTTTGTTTCAAACGTAACATGTAATTGATAGTAGTTTGCAAGCTTATCAGTTTTATCAACTAATTGAATATCTAAAATTCCACCACCGCGCTTTTCCATGTTCTTAGTTATGGGTGCCGTGGCTGCATATAATTCAGTTTTATGTTGGTTAAAATAGTTTTCTAACTCATTTTTATCACCAGCATACATAAAATGTACTTGGCCAATTTTGTTGGTAGAGATTACTTCAGTTTTAAATCCACCACGAGTACTCCAAAACTTTGCAACTAACGAAGCAGCAGCAACTACAGAGCTTTCTTCAACTACCATTGGTATTACATAACTACGCCCATTAATAATAAAATTAGGAGCAATACCGTAAGGCATATAAAAGTTAGAAATGGTATTTTCAATAAAATCATCATGCAATTGTTGTAGCTTATCATCTACATTCCAATATTGCGTAATAGTTTGTATAATTTCTGGTTGATTATTAAAGTAAGTTTTTGCCAACCAGTCTATTTTTTCTTCTTTGGTAAGTTTAGAAAAACCAGAGATCGTTTTAGACATTCTCAATTCATTTTTGATGGTTCAAAGATACGTGAATCCTGTTAAAATGGTTATGTTATTTGGTTTTTATGATTTTTTTGAGGGGATTTTTGGCTATTTTTCCGTAAACTTGGCAAACTTTTTAGATAAACAACAACTTAAGATGAAGAAAATATTATTATTGTTTATAGGAATATCTTCGCTAGTACAAGCTCAAAAAAAAGATATTTCTTTAGAGGATATATGGAAAAAAGGCACATTTAGAGCCGATTATATGAACTCTTTAAACTCTATGAATGGAGATTTTTATTCGCTATTGAATTATGAAAATGGAAGTTCTACTGTAGATAAGTACAGTTATGAAACATTAGAAAAAGTTGCAACGATAGTTGATAGTAAAGATTTAGCTGGATTAAAATATTTTCAATCATATAGTTTTAATAATGATGAAACTAAATTAATTTTAGGAACAAACTTCAAACAAATTTTCCGTCACTCATATTTAGGTACATTTTATGTGTATGATATTGCTAAAAAATCATTAGACTTAATTGGTACAGATATTCAAGAACCAACTTTTTCTCCTGATAGTAAAAAAATAGCATACGCTAAAGACAACAATTTATTTATTAAAGATTATTCAGATGCCAATGTGGTAATTCAAATTACTAATAGTGGTAAAAAGAATGAAATCATAAACGGTATTACAGATTGGGTTTATGAAGAAGAATTTGGTTTCGTAAAAGCATTTGAATGGAGTAAAGACAGTAAAAACTTAGCATATTTACGTTTTGATGAGAGTAAAGTTAAAACTTTTTCAATGGACGTATATGGAAAAGAAAAATACCCAACACAGCATGTGTTCAAATATCCAAAGGCTGGTGAAGAAAATGCAAAAGTAGCATTACGTATATTTTCATTAGAAACGAACAAAACTGCAGAAATTAGAGTTGGAGACTATGAATACATTCCTAGAATTAACTGGACAAACAATCCAAATATTTTAGCAGTTAGAACATTGAACCGTCACCAAAATGATTTAAAAATGTATTTTGTTGATGCGACTACTTTTAATAGCTCTATAGTTTTAAATGAAACTGACAAAGCTTATGTAGATATTACAGATGATTTAACTTTTTTAGACGATAATAGTTTTATTTGGACAAGTGAAAAAGATGGGTACAACCACATTTATCACTATGATAAAGACGGTAAGTTATTGAATCAAGTAACTAAAGGAAACTGGGAAGTTACTTCTTACTACGGATACAATGCTAACAAGAAAACTATTTACTATCAATCGGTAGAAAATGGATCTATTAATAGAGGAGTATACAGTATTTCTTTAGATGGAAATAATAAAAAATTATTAAGTAACGCTTCAGGAACAAACAATGCTTCTTTTAGTAAAAACATGCATTATTTCATTAATACTTTTTCAGATGTAAATACACCTCCTGTGTATACGTTAAGAAACGATGAAGGGAAGGTATTAAAAACTATAAAAGATAACGCAGCTTTAAAAGAAACTATTGCAGGATATAATTTAAGTAAAAAAGAGTTTTCTACAATTAATGTTAACGGAAACGACTTAAATATGTATACTATCAAGCCTGCAAACTTTGATGCAAATAAAAAGTATCCAGTTTTAATGTATCAATATTCAGGACCAGGTTCTCAAAATGTAAAAAACAGTTGGAATAGTTCTAATGATTATTGGCACCAAATGTTAGCACAAAATGGTTATATAGTTGTTTGTGTTGATGGTAGAGGAACTGGTTTTAAAGGACGTGATTTTAAGAAAGTTACTTACATGAATTTGGTGAAGTATGAAACTGAAGATCAAATTTCTGTAGCTAAAGAGTTAGCAAAATTATCATATGTTGATGCAAATAGAATAGGTATTTGGGGATGGTCTTTTGGAGGTCATATGAGTACTAACTGTTTATTAAAAGGAAATGATGTGTTTGCTGCTGCAATTGCAGTTGCACCAGTTACTACATGGCGTTTTTATGACTCTATTTATACAGAACGTTATATGCGTACTCCAGAGGAAAACCCAGCAGGATATGATGACAATTCACCTTTAAATTATCCAGAATTATTAAAAGGAAAGTATTTATTAATTCACGGTACAGGAGATGATAATGTGCATGTTCAAAATGCTTACAGAATGGCTGAAGCTTTAATTCAGGCTAATAAGCAATTTGAATGGGGTATGTACCCAGATAAGAATCATGGTATTTATGGAGGGAACACTCGTTTACACTTGTATACCAAAATGACTAACTTTATTAAAAATAACCTATAAAATTCGACAACTATGAGTACACTTAAACAAACAAATCAAAGTGAGTTTTTGGGGCATCCCAAGGGCCTTTATGTTTTATTCTTCGTAGAAATGTGGGAGCGTTTTTCATACTATGGTATGAGAGCTATTCTAACACTTTTTTTAGCGGCACCAGTTCTTTTAGGTAATCCACAATCAGGTTATGGTTGGTCTAACGCAGAAACACTATCATTTTACGGAACATATACAATGTTTGTTTATTTAATGTCTATTCCTGGAGGTTGGATTGCAGATAAATTTATTGGTCAGAAAAAAGCCGTTATGCTTGGCGGAGTATTACTTTGTCTAGGGCACGGTATTTTGGCAATTGATGCTCAGTGGGCGTTTTTTACAGGGTTAATATTAATTGTTATTGGTGTAGGTTTTTTAAAACCAAATATATCAACAATGGTTGGAGGACTTTATAAAAAAGGAGATGACAGAAGAGATAAAGGATTTTATATTTTTTATATAGGGATTAATCTAGGAGCTTTTTTAGGAGCTTTAATTGTAGGAGCTGTGGCAGCTAAATGGGGATGGCATTATGGTTTTGGATTAGCAGGTATAGGAATGGCTTTAGGGCAAGTAGTATACATGTTTGGTCTAAAATACTTAGAAGGAGTAGGTGACTTTTTAGGAAAACAAGATTCTCCAGATAAAGATTTAATGAAGAAACCTCTTACTGCAGTAGAGAAAGATAGAATGTTAGTTATGTTTTTATCTTTCTTAATTATCATTGTTTTCTGGGGAGCGTTTGAGCAAGCTGGAGGTTTGATGAGTTTATATACAGAACAGAAAACAGATAGAGCACTTTCTTTTTCATTACCACTTATAGGAAATGAAGTTCCTGCAGCTGTTTTTCAATCAATAAATGCATTTTTCATCATTACACTAGGAACTTTAGTGGCTAACTTCTGGTACAAGTGGGGGAAAAAAGGTAAAGAATCATCTTCTTTATTTAAAATGGCTATAGGAGTTATTATTATGGCTTTTGGTTTTTTCTTTATGAGTAAAGCTAGTATGGAAGTTGTTATGGATGGAGATGAAATAGTAGAAAAGTCAGCAATGATATGGTTAGTTTTAGCATATTTATTCCATACAGTTGGAGAGTTATGTGCTTCACCAGTAGCATTATCATTTATTACTAAATTGGCACCAGTTAAATATGCTTCATTTATGATGGGAGCCTATTTTGCAGCAACAGGTTTAGGAAATAAAGTAGCTGGTTTTGTAGGTGAACTTTCAGAAGGAGCAGGAGAATTCCAAGTGTTTACTGGGATTGCTATTTTTTGTACAGTTTTTGGATTGTTAATCTTAGCTATTTTAAAACCTTTGAAGAGATTAACACATGGAGCAGAAGAACTAAATGGAACTTCACATGAAGAAGCTGAAGGATTCGAATTAGCAGACAATAACTAAAAAAATAAAGCCTTGGTAGTATAATAATAGTTACTCCAAGGCTTGTTCTATTATAAACTATACATTAAAAGAATGAGTACAGATATCGAAAATTTATTTAAAGACAAAGTTTTAGGGCATCCAGCAGGTTTGTTCGTTTTGTTTTTTACAGAAATGTGGGAACGTTTTTCTTACTATGGAATGCGTGCTATTTTAGTTATCTTTTTAACAGGAGCTATAACAGGAAACAACCCTGGATGGGGCTGGAGTACATCAGCAGCATTATCACTTTTAGGAACATATGCACTATTTGTTTATCTAACACCTCTTTTAGGAGGTTGGTTAGCTGATAATAAAATTGGTTATCGAATGGCGGTAGTTATTGGTGCATTGCTAATGACATTAGGGCATGCAGCAATGGCTGTTGAAACACCTACTTTTCTATATATAGGAATTGCTTTATTAATTGTAGGAAATGGTTTCTTTAAACCTAATATGACTTCGATTATCTCAAAAATGTATGCAGGTAAAGATGATAAGAAAGATGGTGCTTACAACATTTTTTATATGGGAGTCAACGCTGGAGCTTTTATTGGAATAATGCTTTGTGGCTGGGTTGGAGAAAAAATAGGATGGTCATGGGGATTCGGTTTAGCAGGGATCTTTATGTTATTAGGTATGTTACAGTTTTATTTTGCGCAACCTCTTTTTGGAAGTTTAGGAGACAAGCCAGCAAAGAAAGATGTGAAAAATACTGAGGAAGTGGTTGATGTTGATACTGAAAAAAGAAACCCTTTTTCAATAGTAGACTATGCTTTAATAGCAGTTTTTACCGTATCAGCATTAATCTTTATTTTTAATGATCCTTTAAGTAAAATAGGAAACATACAGACATTAAACTTTACCGTAGCAGGAATGAGTGATTCTTTGTTTTTTGCGCTATTGGCTGCAATTAGTTTCATTGTCTTGTTAATTGTTAGAATTCCTAGGTATACAAGAATAGAAAGAGATAGAATGATAGCTTTTTCTATTTTTTCTCTATTCACAATATTTTTCTGGGCTGCATTTGAACAAGCGGCTGGATCACTTCCAATTTATACCAGAGACTTTACGAATAGAATTTTAGAAGGTACTGCAGGAACAGTATTTAAAGTAGTTGACTTATTAGTAACAGTAGTACCATTAGGTATAATTACTTACGTATTAATTAGTTTGTTTAGAAAAACATTTAGCAAAATAGGATTAGCAAATATTATATTAGGAACAAGCTTCTTGATTGTATGGGCTATTGTTTTGTATAAGCTTTATGTAGAGTTTAATGACCCAAATACAGAAGTTCCAGTAACTTGGTTCGCTATATTAAATTCATTATTCATTATTATTTTTGCCCCATTATTCACAAAGTGGTGGGATAGTAGATATAACCCTCCAGCATCTGTAAAATATTTCTTAGGATTAGCATTGTTAGCTTTAGGTTTTGGTTTTCTTGCATTCGGAGCAAGAAATGTAGCTGCAGGAGCAGAAGGAGCAAGTTTAAGTATGGTTTGGCTAGTTTTAGCATATTTATTCCACACGTTAGGTGAGCTATGTTTATCTCCAATGGGATTATCATACTTAAGTAAGTTAATTCCAACTCGTATGATTGCGTTTATGTTTGGAGTTTATTATTTAGCTATTGCAATAGGTAACAAGCTAGCACATTATGTAGGAGGAGACATTGAAAAAATCACGCAAGAGTATAGTTTATCAGGTTTCTTCTTGATATTTACAATTATACCTTTTGCATTAGGTATTGTTTCGTTGTTACTACATCCATTACTAAAAAAATTAATGCATGGAGTTAAATAACTCTAAATAAACGTTAAAACAATCTTTTACAACCTGTCAATTTTAAATGTTGGCAGGTTTTTTTGTAAATTTGGAACACTTATTGAGACTTAAGAAGTATGAAAAAAATAATATTAGTAGCAGTTTTAACCTTTATTTCATTAGGGATCAAGGCACAAGATAAAGTAAATTGGTTAAGCTTTGAGCAAGCGATGGAAATGAGTGAGAAAGAACCAAAACCAATTTTAGTAGATATTTATACTGATTGGTGTGGTTGGTGTAAAAAAATGGATAAAACGACTTATAAAAACAAGGTAATTATTGAGTATATCAATACACATTATTATCCAGTAAAGTTAAACGGGGAAACAAAAGATGATATTACGTTTCAAGGAAAAACGTTTAAGTACCAAGCTCAAGGAAGAAGAGGGTATCATCAATTGGCAGCTGCTATAATGAAAGGACAGTTAAGTTATCCTTCAACAGCTTTTTTTAATACAGAAAGACAGTTGTTACAAAATGTCCCTGGTTACTTAGAAGAAAAAAGGTTTGAGAAAATACTAGCATATTTTAACAAGGATAATTACAAGAATACACCATGGAAAGAGTTTGAAAAAAACTTTAAAAGCGCGATGTAAAATCTATTCTTTAAAAATATAAGCACCATTTTGGCCAGTATACCAAAATGGTGTTTTTTGTTTATAACAAGTTTCTCTCCATCTAGTAATATATGATTTATAATTACTACCATCAGCAATAATTTGTTGAGGTTTTAAGGTAGTAATAAGTCTATCTAAATTAATTTTAGGGCTGTCTTTCAGAATAACTATTGGGTTTTCAAGTTCTTTTATTTGATAAACACTTAGACTATCTACAATCAAAACATGTTTGTTCATATAGGAGGTTATATTTAAAATTGAATCAGTATTTTTAGAATAAACCTCTTCATTAACTCTATAAGATTGTAGTAGCTTTTGATGACGAAGAACAGAATCATTCAAAGAGCTAAAAATGTTTATTTCGTTACCATTTCTTTTTCCTATAATAGAATGTCTACTTTTATGAAATACAATAAATTCACTTTTTCTGTTAATTTGAAACTTTTCATAAAAATAAATTCCCTGAAGTAGGAGAGTAGAAGCCAAAAGTAAAAATACACGTTTATAAGTTTTTTGAATCCAAGCCAGATACAAGAAAATAATAAAAACATACCAAGCTAGCATTGCTTCAAAAGACATTGAGAGTTCTTTCAATAAAAAACCTTCTTGGTGAGAAATCCAATCAACAAAATAATTCATTATTGAGATTATAAATCCGTAACCATCAGCCATAAATTGAGGTAGTATGCTCAGTGTAGCTAATAAAATAATTACAATTCCGAAGAGTAAAATTACTCCTAAAAAAGGAATGATGATTAAGTTAGATAAAATAAATAAACCTGGAAATTGATGAAAATAATACAAACTTATTGGTAATATACCTGCTTGTGCAGCAATTGAAACGGTAAATAAACTCCAACCTTTATTTAGTAACCAAAACTTAGGTTTCCATAGATTGTAGAGTAATGGTTGTACCCAAACAATACCAAAAACAGCTAAATAACTTAATTGAAATCCAACATCGAATAAAAACATCGGTTTTATTAAGAGTAAGAAGAACATCGAACTGACTAATGAATATTCAATAATCTTTTTCCGCTTGAATGATTGTCCAATAGCAACAAAAGTAAACATCGTTACTGCACGAACTACTGAGGCTGATAAACCAGCGATAAAGGCAAAACACCATAAGAGTAATACAATACAGATGGTTTTTACGAGTATTCCGTTAGGAAGCTTTTCTATGGGTTTAAGTAAATAGGAAAAAAGTAGTAGTAAAATACCAATATGCAGCCCAGAAATGGCAAGAATATGAATAGCACCAGCATTTGTGTAGCTTTCTAACAAGTCTTTTGAAATTTCTTGTCGTTGACCTAGTAATAAAGCATTTATTACGGCGAACTCATCATTGGTAAAGTGATATTTTTTTAAAGAGGTTTGTACGCTTTCTCGAATATTAGCCGATAAAGTGATTAAAGAAAAACTAGCATTGTTAAGTTGTTTAAACTCATGTTTGCTTAAAAACACTTGATGATAAATATACTGTTTGGCTAAATACTGTTTGTAGTCAAATTGATGCGGATTTAAAGGTGGAATCAGCACTTTAAAAGGAGTTTTAATACAAATACGATTACCTACCTTTAATACAGGTGATAAACTGTCCTTTTGAATGTTCAGAAGAATATATCCAGTGGTTGTAGAGGAATCAACTTGTGAAACTTTAGCTACATATTTTGTATAGTAATTTCCCGGTTTTAATACTTTTTGTATAGTGAGGATAGAAGTAGAGTTCTCAGCTAATTGATGTTCGTAATGATTTGAATAACTTTTAGGATTGTGAATATACGCGGTACTAATTCCGATAAAAATAAAGAATAGTAGAGTGGCTATACTAAATGCTTTTCGTGCCTGAGTTCTTTTTAAAAAATAAAGAATAATTAAAAATCCTATTAAAGAATAAGCCAAGTATGTAAAATTATACTGCCAAATTTGTGTGTGAAATTGGAATGTTATGCCAATAACAAGGCACACCAAAAAGTGAAAAGGAGGGTATTCTAACAATTTTTTCATAGCCTTTTAAAGTTATGAAAAAATAGTGAACTTGAAAAAAACAGTTATCTTTTGTTTGTGATTAGTTGATGGAACCCGGAACTAAATTAGAAATTAAAGATACATTTTGTTAGTTTTGGTGCTTTTCATAATAGGTTTATATTGTTTTTTAACTTGTTTTATTTGGTGATGGAGATAAGAATTTAGATTTGATTCTACTTAAAGTTTCCTGTGATATATTAATATAAGATGCTACAATCTTATTTGGTAAGCGTTTTACAATATTTGGATTAACTTTAAATAATTGTTTATATCGCTCTGATGCATTTAGCGTAGTAAATGAAATTAATCTTTTAGAGTTGTTTACATATGCTTTTTCTAAATAAATATTATAAAAATCTCTCCATTTTGGAATGATTTTCATGAGATATCTAAAGTCCTTGTGAGTGATATATAAAAGTTCACTGTTTTCAATGACTTGAATAGATTCTTGAGCAGGTTGATTTGTTATAAAACTAACTAACTCTGTTGCAAATTGATTTTCAAATGCGATATAACGTGTAATATCCTTCCCTTCTTCATCTATATAGAATAACCTTAAACAACCTTTTATAACAAAATAACTAACCTGACTATTTTTTCCACTTGGAAGTAAAATTTGATTTTTGTTTTTTTTAATTGTTTTAAAATATGATAATACGATTTTTAAATCTTCATTATCAATATTGATATTTCTTTTTATAAACTTGGCAAGTTCTTTATGATTAGTCATCTATTTATAATCTCTTACAAATTTACGGTATAGAATAATATCTTGAATTGATAGTATAATTAAATTATGCTCTTTTGCAAAGTGCAAAATAGAATCATTTTTTGCCATCGTTCCGTCATCATTCATTAATTCACATAAAACAGCTTCAGGTTTTAAACCAGCTAGCTTCATTAAATCTACACTTCCTTCGGTATGACCTTTTCTTGTTAGTACACCATTATTATTCGCTCTTAAAGGAAAGATATGCCCAGGCTTAGCTAAATCACTACTTTTAGTATTTTCACTACAAGCTACTTGGATAGTTTTCAATCTGTCTTTAGCAGAAACTCCAGTAGTAACACCTTCTTTTGCTTCAATTGAAATAGTGAAAGGTGTTTGAAAGTTACTAGTATTTTCTTTTATCATATATGGAAGGTTAAGAAAATCAGCTTTTTCGTTTGTCATGCATAAACAAACTATGCCACTACATTTTCTGATCATCAAGGCCATTTGATTAATAGTCATATTGTGAGCAGAGAATATCAAATCACCTTCATTTTCCCTATCTTCATCATCAACTAATATAATTCCATTACCATTCTGAAGATTTTTTAATGCTCTTTCAAGGCGCTCTTGGCTATTGTTACCAAATATCTTTAGTTTATCTAAATCTGCGATTACCATATTGTTTTTTAATTTTTATATGGCAACAAAACTAATCTTCTTTTAAACGAAACTATTTGACCTAAGTCAATAAATTAATCTATTAGATAGCTGTAATTTCAGCTGTGCATTAATTCAGACTTGGTTTTAAAATTCAACTTCTGTTTCTTTTGTTTATATCATTGATTAGCTAATTTGGACAGAACCTCCTAACCCTTTATTTCACTTAAAGTCTATTCATAACAGTTAAACTTTTTTGCATTAAATGAGTTGTAAAATACAAGTTGGAGTTGCTACAACAGTATCTATTAATGTTTTTTAAGTTATTTAAAATAGCATAAAAACCAAATAAAAAAAGCAATCTCAAACGAGATTGCTTTTTAATTATATTCAGTTTTAGAAATAACTTATACGATTTCAACAAACAACCCTTCCTCAGTTTTTTCAACTTTAGCAAGACTGTTTTTGGTTAATCCTTTAATAGTTTTGTCCCACTTTTTGTTAGATAAACCACTTTGAGATTTTAAATCATTTAAACCAATTTTTTCAGCTTTTTCTAACAAAGCTAATACAGCTTTTTCATCGTCGTTTAATTCAACAGTAGGAGCTTTCTTTTCTGGTTTCATCTGTGGGAAGAATAATACTTCTTGAATTGACGGATTATTCGTTAAATACATAATTAAACGATCCATTCCAATTCCTAATCCAGAAGTAGGAGGCATACCATATTCTAACGCACGTAAGAAATCTTGATCGATAAACTCTCCTGCTTCATCATCACCACGAGCAGCTAACTTTAACTGAGCTTCAAAACGCTCACGTTGGTCGATTGGGTCGTTTAATTCAGAATATGCATTGGCAATTTCTTTACCACATACCATTAGTTCAAAACGTTCTGTTAATTCAGGATTGTCACGGTGCTCTTTACACAACGGAGACATTTCTTTTGGATAGTCGGTAATGAATGTTGGTTGAATGTAGTTTCCTTCACACTTCTCACCAAAAATCTCATCAATTAACTTTCCTTTACCCATCGTTTCATCCACTTCGATACCCATGTCTTGAGCAGCCTTACGAATTTCATCTTCCGATTTTCCGTTGATATCAAAACCAGTAAAGTGTTTGATAGAATCTGCCATAGTAACACGTGCATATGGAGCTTTAAAGTCAACTTTATGCTCTCCAAAAGTAGCTTCAGTAGTTCCGTTTACAGCTAAAGCACAGTGCTCTAATAATTTTTCAGTGAATTCCATCATCCAGTTGTAGTCTTTGTAAGCTACATAAATTTCCATTGCGGTAAATTCTGGATTATGTGTTCTGTCCATTCCCTCGTTACGGAAGTTTTTAGAAAACTCATATACACCATCAAAACCACCAACAATCAAACGCTTTAAGTATAATTCATTAGCTATACGCATGTATAATGGAATATCTAATGCATTATGATGTGTAATAAATGGTCTTGCTGCTGCACCACCTGGAATTGGTTGTAGAATAGGTGTTTCTACTTCAAAATATCCTGCATCGTTAAAAAACTGACGCATGGCGTTGAATAACTTTGTACGTTTTACAAACACATCCTTTACTTGCGGATTTACCACTAAATCAGCATAACGCTGACGGTAACGCATTTCAGGATCAGTAAAACCATCAAAAGTATTTCCTTCCGAATCTACTTTAGGCAATGGTAGTGGTTTTAAAGATTTACTTAATAATTTAAAATCTTTTACCATTACAGTGATTTCTCCAACTTGAGTTTTAAATAACTCACCTTCAATACCTACAAAATCACCAATATCTAATAATTTTTTGTATACTTCATTGTATAAAGCTTTGTCTTCACCTGTACAAATTTCATCTCTGTTAAAGTATACTTGAATGCGTCCTTCACTATCTTGCAATTCAGCAAAAGAAGCTTTTCCTTGAATACGACGAGACATTAATCTACCAGCAATAACTACCTTCTTACCTTCCTTAAACTCCTGTTTAATCTGTTTGGAATTCGTATCTAATGGAAATAAATCTGCTGGATATGGATTGATACCCAATTCACGTAATTTTGATAGTTTTTCTCTACGTACAACTTCTTGTTCTGATAATTGCATTGACTTAATTTTTAAGTAATTTTTGTTTAAAGGTGCAAAGATACAATCTATTACAAAATTAGACAACGGTAGTATCATATAGATTTTATAAAAAAAGTAATTTTTATTTGTAGGTTTTAAAAAAGGATGTATATTTGCAGGCTGTCTAATTTTAAAAGGACAGCATTTAGTTGTGTTGTTAGATACTTTAAATAGTATCATGGTTTTGTTAACCAATGGAAAGCTTCCCTTAGATGGGTTGCTTTTTTTTTGCACTTTATTTACGTTTATTATGAAGCTATTTCCCGCTTTCCGCACTCGCTCTCTACGAGGAGCTCAAACAAATGCTTCAATCGGGGCTAAATAATTAATTGTCATTTCGACCGAAGAGAGAAATCTTAGAGTTATTAGTTAGAATTAAAATATAAAAAAAACTTTTTCTTAAAAAAAAGCGGCTTTATACTCCCAGAACTTAACAAAAAACAGTACTAAGAATACCATAGATATTGAAAATTTAATTGTAGCAGAAGCTAAAAAGCCTAAGAATGCACCAAACGATGCTTTGATAGCTCTGTTAGTATCTTTACTATCATAAATTAACTCACCAACCAAAGCACCTACGAAAGCACCAATTAAAATTCCGAAAGGAATAGGAGAGAGTAATCCAATAATTAAACCTATAGTGGTACCGTATACTCCATATTTCGTACCTCCAAATCGTTTAGTTCCCATTGCTGGGATAAAGTAATCAAGAAAAAATATAATGACCGCAATAGCTAAAGTGATTCCTAAAAATGTCCAATTTTGAGGAACTGCTTTTGTTAAATGTAATAATAACAAACCTACCCAGCTAGTAATAGGACCTGGTAATACTGGTAAAAATGAGCCAATAATTCCTAGACAAGCAAATACAAAACCGAGTATAACTAAAAATATATCCATTAACTTTTTTATAGATAAGACGAAGATATGAAAGCTTTGTTACATATTTATCAACTAAAAAATTAGTTTAAACTAATTTTTTAGTTATATTTGTTTCAGAACATTTCATAAAAATATATAATGAGTAAACAATTAACGAAGGCAGAAGAGCAGATAATGCAGGTGTTATGGAGGTTAAATAAAGCTTCAGTAAAAGAAGTAATAACAGAATTACCTGAACCCAAACCAGCATATAATACAGTTTCAACTATTATAAGAATTTTGGAGACGAAAGAGTTTGTAGGGCATGAGCCAAAGGGTAGAGGTTATGTGTATTATCCGTTAGTAGAAATGTCAGAGTATAGTAATGAGAGTTTACACAAGTTAATGAATGGTTATTTTGGAGGCTCATTTAAAAGTATGGTGTCATTTTTTATGAAAGAAAACAAAATGGACATTCAAGAGCTAGAAAGTATTTTAAAAGAGGTGGATAAAAATAAGAAGTCATGATAAACTACATTGTTCAAGTTGTATTATTTCAAGTTCTTTTTGTAGCGGTGTATGATTTCTTTTTAAGTAAAGAAACCTTTTTTACAAAAAATAGATGGTACTTGTTAAGCACTGCATTACTTTCTTTTATGTTGCCTTTATTTAAAATTTCGACAGTTCAAAAAGTTGTTCCTCAAGAATATTACACTTTATTACCAGAGGTAGTGTTATCACCTCAAAAAGTGATCGAAAAGGCTGCTTGGTATCAATCTGTTAATTATTTAGATGTACTATTTTGGATTGGATGTTTATTATTTTTTGTAGTGTTTTTAGTAAAATTAGAACGTATTATTCGATTAGTTTTACAATATGGAGTTGCTAGAAAAGAAAATTATAAATTGGTATTACTACCAAATGAAACTAAGGCATTTTCATTCTTCAATTATATTTTTTTAGGAAACGAAATTCCTTCTTCGAAAAGAGAAAAAATTATTCAGCACGAATTGGTACATAGCAAACAGAAACATACGTTAGACCTGTTGTTTTTTGAGTTCTTGAAAATAGTCATGTGGTTTAACCCGATGGTGTATGTATATCAAAACCGCATTTCTCTAGTTCATGAATATATTTCAGATGCTATAGCCAGCAAATCAGATAAAAAAGAAAACTATATAAACCATTTACTCGCTGATATTTTTCAGGTCGAGCATATTTCATTCATTAATCAATTTTACAAACATTCATTAATCAAAAAACGAATTATTATGATGACAAAAACACAATCAAAAAAAGTAAAACAACTAAAGTATCTGCTGTTAATACCGCTTCTAGGAATTATGCTTTTGTATACGTCGTGTTCTCAAGATAACAGTGGTTTAGAGCAAAAAAAAGAAAATACAGTAATGTATTCTGAAGTTGAAGGGATGAAAAGAAGAGTTTCTGATTCCAAACAATCATACATGGATATGTATATGGGATTTGAAACTCCAAAGTCAAAAGAACTTAAGTTAAGTGATTTAACGAGTTTAGAGTTATCAGAATACAATGAAAAGGTCGATGGTTTTAAGAAAAATGGACATGATGTTGAACTTAGAGTCTTTGAAGGTATTGAAAATAAAGAACGAAAAGTGTTGTTTTTAGATATGCAAGCTTCACTTAAAAAGTTTAAGTCTCAACAAAAAAATAAATCGATTGACTTAAATAATATACCTTTTTCACTTTTGGATAAAGTACCAACTTTTCCTGGATGTATTGAAGGAGATAAAGTTTGTTTTAATAGAAGTTTGCAGAAATTTGTAAAAGAGAATTTTGATACATCTATAGCTAATGAATTAGGTTTAGATTCAGGTAAAAAAAGACTTTATATTAAATTTAAAATAGATAAAAAAGGTAATGTGACAGACATAATGGCAAGAGCACCGCATCCTACATTAAAACAACATGCAGAAGAATTGGCACATAAATTGCCTCAAATGCAACCAGGAGAAAAAGATGGAAAAATTGTGGCGACTGGGTTTGTATTACCAATCACATTTAACGTAGAATAAATTAATTATATTGGTCACAAATAACCAATGAACAATACCAAAAATAGAAACGTGAGAAATAAAATTTTACTTATTGTTTTTGTAATAGCATTTTTAAAAGTCGAGGCGCAAGTTTCGACTTTTAAAACTATTGATAGTTTAGTAAATATAGGACGCTACCAAACAGCATTAGCAAAGTTACATGAGTTAGATACTACTTTTCAATCAACTTCAAAAGTAGCATCTATTTATGCTTCAATTGATAATTATAAAAAAGCCTCTTTATATTATGAAAAGGCATTGGAGTTAAAAGATGATTATTCAGTAAAAGTAAGGTTGGCAAAAGCATATAAAAAAGAGAAAAAGCTACAAAAAGCTATAGATGTTTATGAAGGTATTATAAGTGAGGATTCTGAAAACTTATTTATTAAGTATCAGTTGGGAAAATTGTATGTACAAACGAAACAACCAGCCAAAGCGATTGATACTTTTAAAAACATTATTAAACAAGATAGCACGAATGCAAATTATCATTACCGATTGGGAATTGCTTACGGAATGTTGAAAAAACGAAATCTAAAAATAAACAGTTTTTTAGAGGCTTATAAAAATGATACAACCCACATTAAATCTATTCATCACTTAGCATTAGCTTACACTTTATTACATGATAAAGATTCAGCAAACATATTTATAAATAGAGGCTTGGTAGTAAACCCTAATCATATTAATTTAAATAAGTTAAAAATTAATAATTTATATAGAGAAGAAAAGTTTACTGAGGCTATTCAATTTTTAAAAAGAATAGATACTATAGAACCCAACGAACATTACACGCAAAAAATGTTAGGGCGTAGTTACTTTAATCTAAAGAAATACGAAGAGGCAAAAAAGTATTTTAATAAAGCCATAAGAATAGATAAATCAGATTTTAAAGCCTATACCTATCTAGGTGATATTAATTTTGAAAAGAAAAAATTTTACAAAGCTCAGTTAGATTATATGGTGGCAACTTTTGCTGGTAAAGAACCCAGAGATGTTGAATATTATCAATTGGCAAGAGTTTATAAAGAATTAGGTAACCCTAAAGAAGAACTTAAATCATATAAAAAAGCTTTTGAAGAGAATAGAAAGAATTATAAAGCATTGTATCAACTAGCAAAAACTAGTGAAGATTATTACAAGGATAAACGAATAGCTTACAAACATTATAAAAATTATGTAAACCGTTTTGAAAGAAAAGATTCTGTATTAACTAAGCATGCTAAAGAAAGGTTAAAAGAAATTAAAAAGTACTATTTCTTACAAGGAGAGATTTTACAATAGTATTTAATTTTGTATATTCATCTTAAAATCAATAAGATGAGTTTTCGCTATGTGGCTTTTTTAATTTGTGCTTTGCTATGTTCTTCTTGCGACTTCTTTTCATACCCAAAAAAGAATAGTGCACAAGCTTTGGATACTATTGTAGATTTTACAAAAGTAGATGTATATCCCTCTTTTAATAGGTGTAAAGATTTACTTGATGAAGCCAAAGCGAATTGTTTTAGAAAAGAAATTCATAAAAGAATAACGACGGATTTAAAACAATATAATTTTGTTACTAAAAACAACTTAGATGAAGAAATTTTAATTGATATTCTGATTAATAAGGAAGGGGAGTTTGTTTTAGTTGAACTAACTACATCTGATACTGTTACCAATCAATTACCAGAATTAGATAGTATTGTAAAGTTAGCAATAGAAAAACTCCCAAGAATAAGTCCTGCTACTAAAAGGGGGATTCCAGTAGTAACAAAATATCAATTGCCTATTAAAATTAAAACAGAGTAGTACGTTTATAATTTCAAAAGTTCCTCAACAAAATCACGACTATTTGATAAACGAGGAATTTTATGTTGTCCACCTAATTTTCCTTTTTCCTTCATCCAATCGTAAAACAAACCTTTACGAGCTAAATGTATTTTAGGCATTGCTAAAGTCATATTATTATAGCGTTTAGCCTCATAGTCAGAATTACAGTTTTTTAAAGCTTTATCTAACTCTTCAGTAAAAAAGGTAAGGTTTTCAGGAGCCTTTTTAAACTCAATAATCCACTCATGTGCACCATTCTCTTTACCATTCATAAAAATAGGACCAACGGTATACTCTTTAATTTCACAGTTAGTTTTATCACTCGCTACTTTTAAAGCATCTTCGGCATTTTCAATAATTAACTCTTCGCCAAAAACATTAATATGATGCTTAGTACGTCCAGTAATTTTTATGCGATAGGGATCAGTTGAGGTAAACTTAACAGTATCTCCTATCAAATAACGCCATAAACCACCATTTGTGGTAATAATAATGGCGTAATTAACATCTTTTTTTACCTCAGAAAGAGGAATAGCTTTAGAGTTTTCTCCATTGTATTCACTCATTGGAATAAACTCATAAAAAATTCCGTAGTCTAGCATTAATAGCATTTCATCAGAATCATTTCGGTCTTGAATAGCAAAAAAACCTTCCGATGCATTATAGGTTTCATAATATTTAAAATCGTCTCTTGGAATGAGTTTCTTATACTGTTCTCTGTATGGATTGAAGTTTATTCCTCCGTGAAAATAAACCTCTAGGTTAGGCCAAACCTCTAAAATATTATCCTTTCCTGTTTTTTCAAGTACTCTATTTAATAAAACTAACATCCAAGAAGGAACACCAACTAAGCTTGTAATATTTTCATGAATAGTTTCATTAATAATAGCTTCCATTTTTGTTTCCCACTCACTCATTAAAGCAGTTTCTTGCCTTGGAGCTGAGCTAAAGTCTGCCCAAAAAGGCATATTTTCAATAATTATTGCAGATAAATCACCAAAATAAGTATTGTTGTCTTCATATACTGCTGAACTTCCACCTAAACGTAGTCCCTTACCAGTAAAAAGCTTTGCGTTTTCGTTATTGTTTATATATAAACATAACATGTCTTTTCCTGCTTTAAAATGGCAATATTCAATAGCTTCATCACTTACAGGAATAAATTTGCTCTTTGCATTAGTAGTACCACTTGATTTTGCAAACCAACGTATAGGCGTAGGCCAAAATAAATTTTGTTCTCCTTTTCTACAACGCTCAATAAGTGGTTCAATACTTTCATAACGTTGAATAGGAACATTGTTAGCAAAGTCAGTATAACTTTTAATTGAAGAGAAATCTTGCAGTTTTCCAAATTCGGTATTCTTAGCAGCGCTTACAAGCTTTAGTAATAGCTCATTCTGAACATCAATAGGATATTTTAAAAACAATTCTACTTGATGTTTACGCTTTTTTAAGAACCAAGAAATGATGGAATTTATAAATGGAAACGTCATAGATTAACTCTTAATTCAATTTTTTTACTGTAATTTTGTGAAGCTAAATGTAACAAAATTTAAGACATGCAATACCAAGGAGTTTTAAAAAAAATGCCTACTGAAAATTTAAGTACAGTTCAATACTATTTAGATATGAGAGGTGATTTTTTGAATATGAATCAGTTATTGAATAAGGAGCTAACCTTAAGTTTTGTTACTTACGAGTGTTTAAACTGCCATTTAGAAAAAAAAATCTACCGTCAAGGTTTTTGTAAAAAATGCTTTTTTGAAACTCCAACAGCTGGTGATTGGATAATGCGTCCTGAATTAAGTAAAGCGCATTTAGGAGAAGAGGATAGAGATTTGGAGTACGAAAAAAAGGTACAATTGCAACCACATATAGTGTATTTAGCAAACTCAAGTAACGTAAAGGTGGGAGTAACCAGAAAACAACAAGTACCAACTCGTTGGATAGATCAAGGGGCACATGAAGCCATTGAAATTGTTGAGGTACCGAATCGTTATTTAGCAGGAATTACCGAAGTCGCCTTAAAAGAGCATGTTGCTGATAAGACAAATTGGAGAACCATGCTAAAGAATGATATTAAGGATGAAAACTTAGTAGAATGGAGAGAAAAGTTACAAGAGTTTATTCCTGATGAAGCTAAAGGATACTATATAGCTAATAATACTGAAACGAATATTCAGTTTCCAGTTGAAAAGTTTCCTAAAAAACCTAAAAGTTTAAATTTAGAAAAGGAAGAAACATACACTGGTAAACTGGTAGGTGTTAAAGGACAATACTTAATATTTGAGGATGAAACAGTGTTTAATGTTCGTTCTAATGAAGGGTTAGTAGTTAAAATTGAGATTTTATAACAGCTCAATTTCTCTTTGAATATTTATACGAGCAGTTTCTTCAAACTTTAGATAAAAATATTCTGTTTTAAATATATTTTTCATCGTTAAAAAATACTGTAATGCTTTTTTTCTCCCTGAGTTATATACCATATTAGGATAAATGGCGTATTCTTTTCGTACATTTTTATAATACTGAGTATATACTTCCCAGTCTTGCCCTAAGATAGATAAATCAGCATCAGTAAAAAAGTTAGTATCTGAATCTTCAGAGGTTTTATGAGATTTAGTAGCTAATATTTGAGAATAACAATTTTCTATAATTTCGTTTGGTACTGAAAGTTGTTTCATTCTTTTAGAAGCTAACTTTCCACTTTTTTCTTCATTGTTACTTTTTAAAGAGTTGTAGATAATATCATGATAAAACAACGTGAATAAAATTGTGTTCCAATGGTTTACTTCAGTTTTTATTGGAGTAAGTTGAAAAAGTAAACTCTCAAGATGTTCCAATGTATGGTAGTATCTCTTTTTATCAGAATAACTCTCAACAACTTCTTGCCATAACAGGATGTTAAGATTGTTATCGTTTGAGTAAGTAGCTAACAGGTTTAAAAAAGTATTTTTTAGCATAAAATGAGTAAAAAAGAAAAAGGGTTCATTTGAACCCTTTTTTTAATGTTTTACAGCAACATGGTTGTTGTTCATTTTTAATTCGCTTAGTACGTTTAGTGCTTCATTTATGTATATATCTTTCTGAAGATTTTTATGCCATGCAACACGTTTTTCTTCTAGAACAGTATCCTTTTTAAATAGGTTTAATTCGTACTTAGGAGAAACAAATGTTAAGTGTGAATCAAATTTAAAGATATCTTTAAATTGTTCTCCTTCTTTAGTTTTAGCTTCACTTTCCTTTTTAAAAGCGTCATAGTTTAAAGAATAGACTCTTTCGTCTTGGTTTTTCTTTAACCACTTAGCATAGTCATTTATTTTATTAAACTTTTCGTTGTTCATTACACGTTGCTTACTATTGTAAACAACATCTGCAAAATTACTATATGAGTTGGTAGTGGTATATTTAGCTTGTTGTACCTTATCCCAAGGTAAAGCACCATCTAAATCACGTTCTCCAAAATCCATATAACTATATCTGGTAGGTAAAGAAATATCAGAATAAACTCCTTCAATTTGAGTAGAACCACCATTGATTCTATAGAATTTTTGAATGGTCATTTTTAAAGCTCCTAAATCATTAGGATATTGCTCATAAAAGCGGTTTATAGGTAACACATTTTGTACAGTTCCTTTACCGTAAGTTTGCTTACCACCAATAATAACACCACGTTTATAATCTTGCATTGCTGCAGCAAAAATTTCAGAAGCAGAAGCAGAAAATTCATTTACCATCACTACTAATGGCCCTTCCCATTGAATTTTTGGATCAGTGTCAACCTTTACTAAAGGATCTTCACCACGATATTTAACTTGAACAATTGGTCCTTTGTTGATAAATAAACCACCAATTTCAATAGCTGTTTTTAAAGAACCACCTCCGTTATCACGTAAATCAACAATTAAACCTTGAACATTTTCCTCTTTTAAACGTTCAATTTCTTTTTCCATGTCTTTTGCTGCATCTCTACGGCTTAAGTCATTAAAATCTATATAAAACCTAGGAAGGTTAATGACTCCATATTTTTTACCATTTTTTTCAACTATACTTGACTTTACAAAAGTTTCTTCAAGCTCAACTACATCTCTAATAATTGGAATAACTTTAATAGAACCGTCAATTTTTTTCTTTACAGTTAAACGAACTTCTGTTCCTTTTTTTCCTTTGATAAACTTTATAGCATCATCCAAACGCATTCCAACAATATCTAAAGGCTCTTCATCTCCTTGAGCAACTTTTAAAATAATATCATCAGCTTCTAATTCACCTTGTTTCCATGCAGGTCCTCCAGAAATTAATTCAACAATGTGAGTGTAAATTCCTTTTTTCTGTAAACGAGCTCCAATACCTTCTAATTTACCAGACATTTCTTGGTCGAAACGTGTTTTAATTCGAGGAGACATATAAGTTGTATGTGGGTCAAAACCGCTTACTACGCTATTTAAAAACGTAGAATACCAGTCAGAGTTTTCAAGTTCACCTATACGCATGTATAAGTCGTCCATATTTTTTAAGACTTTTTTTCGTGCTTCAGCCTCTAAAACTTTAAAACTTTTCTTTTTAAAGCTCTTATCTTTTTTAGCCTTCTCGTTTTGTTGATTTTCAGCGTCTTCAATATTGCTTAAAATCGATAATTTTAATTGCTTCCTCCAATAATCAATTAACTCAGTTTCGTTTTTAGCATACGGAACTTTGTCGTAATCAATATCAATAACCTCCTTTTTCTTATAGTTAAAAGGTTGCTTTAATAAAGAACGATAGGTCTTTTTACCTGACTCCATCTTTTCTAAAAAACGTTTATATACTAATTTGTAAAAATCAATATTCGATTCTCTTAGTTGATTATCTATTTGATACTTGTATTGAGAAAATTCTTTTAAATCTTCTTGAGTAAAATAACGCTTACTAGGATCTAAACCATCAATAAATGTAGTATACACATGTTCAGAAAAATCGTCATTTAACTTTTTTTGAACGTAATGGTATCTACTTAAAATATTTTTTAAAACATAAACAATAACACGGTCTTTTTCAGGATCGTTATTTGGAAGCGTATTCGAACTAACAGAGTTAGAAAATAAAAGGGTGATTGCTAAAAATGGTATAATAAACTTCGTCTTCATAAAACCTTCTGTCTTTTTAATTTGTGTTGAGTCGTTGTGTTGCTAAGCTACTAAAATAATGCCAATTTTTTAGTTTTATTGCTTTTTATAAATGCCTCTAAAAACTTCTTTAGTCTTTTTAAGGTCTTCATTAAGAAAATTCCAAACTTGAGTTACAGAACCATCTTTGTTCTTTGTCCAAGTAATTTGATTGTAATAATTGCCTTTTTCATTTTTTACAAGATCACTTTTTAAAGTCATAGTATTACCTTTAAAACTACCTTTTAGAACTAATGAAAATCCAGTATTATCAATCCAAACTTGGTTCCAAGTATTATCTGCTTTGTTATAATAGTTGTAACTAGTTCCTTGACTTTTTGATGTTTTAGAACTCCAATTTTCTTGAATAGCACAAGCATTAGGCGTTTTTATAACGTTGTTATGACCAATTAATTTTCCTTGTGTATTATAAACATTCCAATTTCCAATCCAAAAATCAAACTGGGTATAGTTTAATTCACTACAAGGTTTTGTAGGGGGATTTTGAGCAGAAATAATTGAAAAAAAAGAAGAAATAACAAAAATTGTAACATAAACAATAATCCGTACCATAACGCTTGAGTTTGATTACCACAATTTTACACATAAAATGAACCAATCTGTCTTTACAAAATGTTAAAAATAGAATCCTTTTTTTATGTTACATTTGTTGTAAAACTTACTTACTATGCAAGATAGACCTTTGATTTTAGTTACGAATGATGACGGAATTACTGCTCCTGGTATTCGTATGTTAATTGAAATTATGAATAAAATTGGAGATGTAGTTGTAGTTGCACCTGATAGTCCGCAAAGTGGAATGGGACATGCTATTACTGTGAATAACGTGTTACACTGTAACCCAATTACTATTGATGAAGGTCCACAAATAGAGTACAGTTGTTCGGGTACTCCTGCTGATTGCGTTAAAATGGCAAAAAATGAAATATTAAATCGTACACCAGATTTATGTGTTTCAGGAATTAATCATGGAGCAAACTCATCAATTAATGTAATTTATTCAGGAACTATGAGCGCTGCTGTTGAGGCTGGTATTGAAGGGATTCCTGCAATAGGTTTTTCTTTATTAGATTTCGATTGGCATGCCGATTTTAGAGCAGCACGTAAGTTTATCGAAAAAATAGCGTTAAATGTTTTATTAAATGGATTACCAGACGGTGTAATTTTAAACGTAAACATTCCAAAGTTAAAAGAAGACGAAATTAAAGGAGTTCGTATATGTAGACAAGCGAATGGTTACTGGAAAGAAACGTTTGATAAACGTAAAAGTCCTTTTGGGAAAGAGTATTATTGGCTCTCTGGAGAGTTTATTAATAGAGATAAAGGACAAGATACTGATATTTGGGCATTAGAAAATGGTTTTATATCTGTAGTACCTGTTCAATTTGATATGACAGCACATCACGCAATTCAAAAACTACACACATGGGACATATAAAAAAAGAGATATTGATTGGAATTATAGTCTCATTGTTGGCAACAACCTGTGGATTTTTTATTTATTTAGAGTATATCTCAGAACTTAGTATTTCTGAAACTATTACTACAATAAAAGAAGGAGGAGTATTGGGATCTGTAATAGCTTTAGCAGCGATACCTAATTTATTTGTTTTTTGGGTGTTTCTAAAAAAGAAACAAGATTATAGAGCAAGAGGAGTGTTAATAACTACAATTGCGGTAGCTTTATTAACAGCATTTTTAAAGTTTTTCTAATTTTAATACATGAAATATTACATTCTTGTAGGTGAAGCTTCGGGTGATTTACACGGAGCTAATTTGATGAAAGCCTTGTTAAAGGAAGACTCAAAAGCAGATATTCGTTTTTGGGGAGGAGACCTAATGCAAGAAGTTGGAGGTACACTTGTTAAGCATTATAAAGAACGTGCTTTTATGGGGTTTGTTGAGGTGTTGATGAACTTACGTAAGATTTTAGGAATGATTTCTTTTTGTAAAAAAGACATTGCTCAATTCAATCCTGATGTAATTATTTTTATTGATAACTCAGGTTTTAATCTTCGTATTGCTAAATGGGCAAAAAAGCAAGGTTTTAGAACTAATTATTATATTTCACCTCAAGTTTGGGCAAGTAGAGCTGGTAGAGTTAAAGATATTAAACGAGATATCGACCAAATGTTTGTAATTCTTCCGTTTGAAAAAGAGTTTTATAATAAGCATGGTTATGATGTTCGTTTTGTAGGGCATCCTTTAATTGATGGAATTGCCGGAAGAGAACAAGTTTCTATAGAAAAGTTCAGGAAAGAACATAATCTAGGACATAAAGAGGTCATAGCATTGTTACCAGGAAGTAGAAAGCAAGAAATAACAAAAATGTTATCGGTAATGCTTTCGTTGGTAAAGGATTTTCCAAAATATCAGTTTGTAGTAGCTGGAGCACCAAGTCAATCTTACGAGTTTTATCAAGAAATAATTGGAGATTCAAATGTGAAATTCATTAATAATAAAACTTATGATTTATTAAGTATTTCACATGCTGCTTTGGTAGCGTCAGGAACAGCAACTTTAGAAACAGCTTTGTTTAAAGTACCTCAGGTAGTGTGCTATAAGGGAAGCAACATTTCATATCAAATAGCCAAACGAATAATAACATTAAAATACATATCGTTAGTTAATTTAATAATGGATAGAGAAGTGGTAAAAGAATTGATACAAAATGATTTTACTAAAGAAAATTTGCAACACGAATTAACACGTATTTTAGAACCAGAGCATCGTCAGCAATTGTTTTTGTCATACTTTGATTTGGAACAAAAATTAGGAGGAAAAGGAGCCTCTGCAAAAACAGCAAAGTTGATTGTTGCTGGATTAAAAAAGTAAAAATAGCATGATAAAAAAAGTCTTCTTTATATGTATGGTGTCATTTTTAATGATTTCTTGTGGATCATCAAAAAATGTTAGCACGACTTATCAAAAAAGAGCTTCAACAGTTAACCCTAAAAAAGTAGAAGTTACAGATACTAAAACCAGTGAAACATTAACAAAAAAAGAGGATGTAACCGTTGCAGATAAAATTGTATGGACGGCAGTAACTTATAAAGGAGTGCCATATCGTTTTGGAGGAATGACTAAAAGAGGAATGGATTGTTCTGGATTAATTTTCACATCGTTTAAACAACGAAATGTACCCATAGCAAGAACATCGCATCAAATGTACGTACAAGGAGAAAACATTTCATTACGAGAGGTTCAAAGAGGAGATTTACTATTTTTTAAAACTTCAAGAAAAAGGGGGAGAGTAAATCATGTTGGGTTAGTAACTTCTGTTGATAATGGAGATATCCGTTTTATACATTCAACTACATCACGGGGGGTTATTGTAACTTCACTACATGAAAATTATTGGAAACGAGCTTTTATTAAAGCAAAGAGGGTGTTGTAGTGTAACAATAATTGAAAATTACTTATAATATTTTTAACTCTATCTTACTATAGAAAAAGATGTAATAAGTATATTTAAGACAACGGTTTTATATACTCATATCAAAGAAATAGGAAAAGGCTGTTTTCAAAAACAACCTTTTTTGTTTAAAAAGGAATCACTGCTATTTAACAGTCATCACTCCTAAGAATCATGTGTAAAGTGCTTTCTTTTACAATATTATAATCAATTAACATTCTTCCATCTTCAAGTTGTTTTCCTGCATAAATAATTCTCATGCATTCAGGAGGGACTCCACTTTTGTCTTGCAGTTTTAACTTAACATTCTCAATTGAATCACTAGGTTCAACTTCTATAGTGTAAGTTTTACCTGTTAAAGTTTTGACGAAAATTTGCATCGAGAAAGCATTAAAAGAAATAGTTAAGAAAAGTAGTGTGGTAAATAGTTTTTTCATTACAGTTTTTATTTAAAATTTCGGACTAATATATATATAATCTTAGAGAGTAAATATAAATAATCAGGTTTTATTACTATCTATCTTGCATTAAATTATTAAGAGATAATAAAAAAGCAACCTCAAATGAGATTGCTTTTTCCAATATTATTTAAGCTGAATAATTAATTCAACATTTGCCACAGTTTGTCTTTCAACTCCATCAAGCCCTGTTGAGCTACAGAGGAGATAAATAAGGCTTCAATACCTTCTGGTAAATCTTGTTTGATTTCTTCTTTAAGTTCATCATCTAACATATCCGATTTTGAGATAGCTAACAAACGATCTTTATCTAATAATTCAGGATTGTGTTTACGAAGTTCATTTAACAAGATTTCATATTCTTTTTTTATATCCTCGCTATCTGCAGGAATTAAAAATAGTAGGGTAGAGTTACGCTCAATATGACGTAAAAAGTGATGTCCTAAACCTTTTCCTTCAGCAGCTCCTTCAATAATTCCTGGAATATCAGCCATTACAAAACTTTGATGATTACGATACTCTACAATACCTAAGTTAGGTTTTAGGGTTGTAAAAGCATAATCAGCAATTTTAGGTTTAGCGGCTGTAATTACTGATAATAAAGTAGATTTACCAGCATTTGGGAAACCAACTAAACCAACATCGGCTAAAATTTTTAACTCAATACGATACCAACCTTCTTGTCCGTCAATACCAGGTTGAGCATAACGAGGGGTTTGATTGGTAGGAGATTTAAAATGCCAGTTACCACGACCACCTTTACCACCTTCTAGAAGGATGATTTCTTGTTCGTCTTCAATAACTTCATATAAAATTTCGTCAGTATCAGCATCACGGATAATCGTTCCTAATGGAACAGGAATTATAACATCTGCACCATCATGCCCAGTACTTCTACTGCTACTTCCATCGCCACCGTGTTCAGCTCTAAAATGACGTTTAAATTTTAAATGGAAAAGTGTCCACATATTTTTATCGCCACGTAATATTATGTGACCACCTCGACCACCGTCACCACCATCAGGTCCACCTTTCGCAATATATTTTTCGCGATGTAAGTGTGCAGATCCACGACCACCTTTACCAGATGATGCGTAGATTTTAATATAGTCGACAAAATTTCCTTCAGTCATTGTTTGTTATTTATTTGTAGAATCGTTAAAAAACGATAATTGTTATTGTTTTAACGATTAAACAAGCGTTTGTTATAGTGTATCAAATACGTCTGATAAACGTTGTGTAATTTCTTCAATAGAACCAACTCCGTTTACTCCGTAATAGTTGTTTTGCGATTGATAATAGTCTTTTAAAACAGCAGTTTTAGTGTTGTATTCATTAAAACGATTACGGATTTTACTTTCATCCATATCGTCAGAACGACCACTAGTTTTTCCTCTTTCTAAGATACGTTCAACTAATAAGTCTTCAGGAACTTCTAAAGCAACCATACCGTTAATACGTTCACCTTTTTCAGCTAAAAAAGCATCTAAAGCTTCTGCTTGCGATTCTGTACGAGGAAAACCATCAAAAATGAATCCTGCTGAATCAGCATTTTTGTTAACCTCTTCTTTTAACATATTAATGGTAACTTCATCAGGAACTAAATCACCAGCATCAATATATTTTTTTGCTAATAGACCTAATTCAGTTTCATTTTTAATATTAAATCGAAATACATCTCCTGTTGAAATGTGTACTAAATTGTATTTTTCTTTTAAAACTTGGGCTTGAGTACCTTTTCCTGCTCCAGGAGGGCCGAATAATACGACGTTTTTCATTTTGGGTTGTGTTGTTAATTGATAAATAGCAGGCAAATTTCTACCATACCCTTTGTAATCTAATCCGTAGCCTACAATAAACTTATCTTCAATACCTTTTCCGATATAATCTATATGTAGTTCTTTACGGTAAACATCAGGTTTGTAAAAAAGCGTTACTATTTTTAGTTCTTTTAAATTTTTTGTTTTAAAGATTTCATAAATCTCTTGAAGTGTTGTACCTGTATCAATAATATCTTCTAAAATAATAACGGTACGACCAGTTAAATCTTCATTAAGACCAATTAAATTCTTTACGTTTTCTGTTGAGGAAGTGCCTTGGTAGGAAGACAACTTAACAAAACTAATTTCACAGTTTCCTTTATATTCACGTAAAAAATCGGCAGTAAAAACAAAGCATCCGTTTAAAATCCCTATAAAAATAGGAACTTCATCAGAAGGTAAATCTTTTCTTACTTGTTCAGCTAATGAGTTAACAATTTTAGAAATTTCATCAGCTGAAATAAATTCTTTAAAGTATAAATCGTGGAGTTTTGTAATTTTCATCAGACTGCAAAGATAGTTGCTTGATATTAAATGAAAAAACCGTTTTGAAGTTTATTCAAAACGGTTTTATGTATGTTTTTATATGAGTTACTTGTTTTCTTCTTTTTTAGAAACGTCAAACATAATTGGCGTTGCAACAAATAAAGAAGAGTAAGTACCTACTACCACACCTACGATTAATGCGAACATAAATCCTTTAATACTGTCTCCTCCAAAGAAGAAGATAGCTAACATTACTAATAATGTAGTTAAAGATGTGTTGATAGTTCTTCCTAATGTACTGTTTAATGCTTTGTTTACTAAACTAGCAGTAACTGAGTTTTTACCTTCTGTAAACTCTCTAATTCTATCAAAAATTACCACGGTATCGTTTAATGAATATCCTACTACTGTTAATATTGCAGCGATAAATGATTGACCAATTTCCATATCAAATGGCATGAACTTGTATAGTAAAGAGAATACACCTAATACAACTAATACATCATGGAAAACAGCTACTACCGCACCGATAGAGTATGCCATTTTTCTAAAACGTAATAAGATGTATAAGAAAACTACAATTAATGAACCTAAAACTGCCCATAAAGCTGATTGCTTAATATCATCTGCAATAGTTGGTTCTACTTTCATATAGCTCATAATTCCATTTCCTGCTTTTTCAAAACCAGGTTTAAAGTTTTCATATGAAGTATCACCTAAATATGGTTTTAAACCATTGTATAGAGCATTTTGTACAGTTTCATCAACATCAGTACCCTCTTCATCAATTTTGAAGGCAGTAGTAATTTTTAATTGGTGATCAGAACCATAAGTTTTTACTTCTGGAGCTGTACCAAATACATCTTTTAATTGTTCAGCTACTTCGTTTCCTTTCATAGCTTCATCAAAACGTACTACATAAGAACGACCTCCTTTAAAATCTACTCCCTGTTTTAAACCTACAGTAAAAATAGAAACTAAACCAACTACGATAAAGAATCCTGAGATAATATAAGCAATCTTACGTTTTTGTAAGAATTCAACACTAATATTTCTAAACCAGTTTTTAGAGAAACCTGTATTGAAAGGTAATTTAGTTCCTCTTTCAACAGCACCGTCAATAAATAAACGAGTAATAAATACTGCTGTAAATAAAGAAGTAGCAATACCAATCATTAAAGTTAAAGCAAAACCTTTGATTGGTCCTGTACCGAAAGTGTATAAAATAATACCAGTTAATAAAGTAGTAATGTTGGCATCAATAATTGCAGATAATGCTCCTTTAATACTAAATCCTTCATCTACTGATTCACCTAAGTTTTTCCCTCCATATAATGCTTCTTTGATTCTTTCGAAAATAATCACGTTTGCATCTACCGACATACCTATAGTTAAGATAATACCAGCAATACCAGGTAAGGTTAATACTGAATTGAATGAAGCTAAAATTCCAAAAATGAATAAGATGTTAACAACTAAAGCAATGTTGGCATAAATACCTGCTCTACCGTAGTATAAGAACATCCAAACTAATACTAAGATAATAGCTAATCCGAATGACCACATACTAGCATCAATAGATTCTTTACCTAAAGATGGACCAACAACCTGTGCTTGAATAATACGAGCAGGAGCAGGCAACTTACCTGCTTTTAATACTGTTGCAATATCTTGAGCTTCATTTACAGTCATTGTACCTCCTGAAATCTGAGTGCTACCTCCTGTAATAGCTCCGTTTACTACTGGGGCAGTATATACATAGTTGTCTAAAACTACAGCAACAAACTTACCAACATTTTCGCTAGTCATTTTAGCCCATTGTTTAGTTCCTGAACCATTCATTAACATAGATACAACTGGCTTACTTAACTGGTCGTATTCTTGTTTTGCATCAGCAATTACATCTCCATCAATAGGCGCTTTGTCTTTTCTGTTAGATTTAATAGCATATAAACCAATAATCTCTGTTCCATCAGCACCAGCTTGAGACTTATAGTCCCATAAAAACTTAGTGTACTTTAAATTGTTAGGTAACAAAGCTCTTACTTCCTTATTGTGTAAGAAACTATTTACTTTCGCAGTATCTTGAACTCTGGCTTGTGCAACCAAAGAACTTATTTGTTGTTGGTTTTGAGCTACATTAGGGTATAAATAAGAAAATAAATTCTTTTGAGTTTCAACTTTTGTTGAATCAGCAGATTCACCTAATAAATCATCAATATCATTATCTGTCTTAGCAGTATCTTTCACTTGCTCAGTAACTGAATCATCTTTTAACATTTCAGCAACCTTTGCATTTGCAGCAAAGAAAAAGTTTTGAACGTCTGCATTTGTGTGAACTTCCCAGAACTGTAATTCAGCAGTACTCTGTAATAACTTCTCTACACGATCAATGTCTTTAGCTCCTGGTAATTCTACTTGAATTCTACCAGAGTTTCCAATACGTTGAATGTTTGGTTGTACAACACCAAACTTATCAATACGGCTACGTAATACTTCAAAAGCAGTATTGATAGAAGTGTTGATTTCTTCTTGTAAAGTCGATTTAACCTGCTCATTTGTTTTGTTGAAGTCTATTTTATCACGTAAAGCTTTAGTTCCAAAAATGCTAGGGTCGCTTAATTTAACACTACCGTTGCTTAATTTTTCGAACTCGTTGTAGAATAAATCTAAGTAGTTCTCTTGACTATTCTTTTGAGCTTCATCAGCGTTTGCTAAAGCTTGTTTAAAAGTTGTGTTTTGAGAATCGTTAGATAATCCGATTAAGATATCTTTTACCGATACCTGTAAAATTGCATTGATCCCTCCTTTTAAATCAAGACCAAGGTTCATTTCCTTGTTCTTAATATCGTTGTAAGAGTATTGTACAAATCCTAAATTTACTACCTCTTTGTTAGCTACGCTATCTAAGTATTTTCTTTCATATCTAGCCAAAGCTCTACCATTGTTATCACTAACATTAGCCTTAGCATACTGTTTCGCACTATCCTCTACCTTATTGGCAAAGAATGTAAACGATAATTGATAAATACTTACTAAACCAAAAAGTATAGCAAATAATTTAATTAATCCTTTGTTTTGCATTGTAAATAATTTAAATCGACTTTATTTTAAAAACGTGCAAATATAGCGTTTCATTAAAAGAAAAGCCAATTCTTTTACCATATTTATGTCTTTAGATAATAATTAAGGAATATTTGCTAACAAATGTCAGTTTTCATAGGGATTATATTACGTATATTTACCTGCTTTTTTAGTACAACAAATAACTTAAAACTTTAAACAATTTGCCATGGCGCATTTAACCGATATCGAGATTGCTCAAGCAAAAGAATTACAACATATTAAACATATAGCTAGTAAGTTACAAGTAAAAGAAGATGATTTAGAAATGTATGGAAAATATAAAGCTAAATTACCTTTAAACTTAATAGATGAAAAAAAAATAAAGCAAAATAACTTAGTGTTGGTAACAGCATTAACTCCAACACCTGCAGGAGAGGGAAAAACAACTGTTTCCATAGGGTTAACTGAAGGGTTAAATAAGGTAGGGAAGCAGGCTACAGTAGTGTTGAGAGAACCGTCATTAGGACCTGTTTTTGGAATTAAAGGAGGAGCTGCTGGTGGTGGATACTCGCAAGTTGTTCCTATGGAAGATATTAACCTACATTTCACAGGAGACTTTAATGCAATTGAGAAAGCTAACAATTTATTATCAGCATTAATAGATAACAACTTACAAAGCAGGACTAATAATTTAAATATCGATCCGCGTACTATTTTATGGAAACGCGTAATTGATATGAACGATCGTTCGTTACGTCAAATCACAATTGGTTTAGGAGGAACAGCAAACGGAATACCACGTGAAGATGGATTCAATATTACACCAGCATCAGAAGTAATGGCTATTCTTTGTATGGCAACTTCTTTTGATGATTTAAAAGAACGTTTAGGTAATATTTTTATAGGATTTACTTTTGATAAAAAGCCAGTTTTTGCTCGTGATTTAAAAGCACAAGATGCTATGGCTATCTTATTAAAAGATGCTGTCAAACCAAACTTGGTACAAACATTAGAAGAAAATCCAGCGATTATTCATGGTGGACCTTTTGCAAATATTGCGCAAGGTACTAATACAATTATTGCAACTAAAATGGGATTATCGTTATCAAATTACGTAGTAACAGAAGCTGGTTTTGGAGCTGATTTAGGAGCCGAAAAATTCTTGAACATAAAATCACAATATGCAGGGTTAAACCCTAAATGCGTGGTGTTAGTAGCAACAGTCCGAGCATTACGTCACCATGGAGGGGCTCCAAAAGAAGAATACAATACACCAAGTTTAGAGCGTGTACAAAACGGATTTAAAAACTTAGAAAAGCATATAGAAAATATTAGAAAGTTTAATATTGAACCTGTAGTGGCTATCAATTCTTTTATTTCTGATACAGAAGAAGAAGTGAAGTTTGTAATTGACGCTTGTGCTAAATTAGGTGTACAAGCTGTCGTTTCTGAAGGATGGGCTAAAGGAGGAGAAGGAACTAAAAATTTAGCCGAAGCTGTGGTTGATGTAGTTGAAAATAAAGCTACACAATACAAGCCTTTGTATGACTGGAAAAGTCCTGTAAAAGAGAAAATAGAAAAAATTGCTAAAGAAATTTACGGAGCTGATGCTGTAACTTATGATAAAAAAGCCGAGTTAAACTTGCGAAGAATTGATCGTTTAGGTTTTAATGATTTTGCTGTATGCATGGCAAAAACTCAAAAATCATTTTCAGATAATGATAAGTTAATTGGAAGACCAGAAGGGTTTACAGTAAACGTTAGAGAAATAGAAATAGCTGCAGGAGCACAATTTATAATTCCAATTTTAGGGAAAATGATGCGTATGCCTGGGTTACCTGCAACACCTGCATCTGAAAATATGACGATTGACAATAACGGAATAATTTCAGGATTGTCATAAGTAATAGGATGCTAGTAACTCTTATGAGGAAATAAAATCTGTTCAAAAATTAAAGAATTATACAGGTAGATTACAGCAGTTTTAACAAAAAATCCCGAGTGATGAACTCGGGATTTTTTGTTAAAACTATTAGAAGCTAAAATTTATTTGCTGATAAGATTGTTTAGTTTTAAGTCTTTTAGAATTTCTAAGTTTCCTTCTATAGAGTTTAAGATTCCTTTTAAATCGTAATTTCTGCCATTTATAGTAACAAGTATACCAATTGCATTAACTTTATCTTCTTTGCTAGTTTGATAGATTTGATAAGTAGCATTTTTGTTTTTAAAGGTTAGTGTATTTTTTGTTTTATTGAACTTGAAATTAGAATCTACTCCCGTCATTTCAACAGGGAATGAAAACTCTACAGTGCCATCAGGTTTAATTAAAGCATAATTAAGTATTAGACCATTCATGCTAAATAGAACTACTTGTTTTTGGTTTTTAATAAGATTAAATGATAGTATTTTAGAAAGACCATCATATTTTAGATCTAGTGTTTTAGTAGTTTTTTTGCTCTTTTTATTTCTGTTCCATTCTGTTGTAGTAGTTGAATAAAAAGGAGCATTTCCAGCGCTTTCTTCTATAATTAGAGTAGGGGTTGGTATATTGTTAACTATTTTAAAAGTTGAATATTGATGCCAACAGCAACCACTTTTTGTGATTGTGTGAATGGTTTTTGTTTTATCATTTGTTTGAAACATACCGCAATATTCTTGAGCTAATCGGGTAAATTCTGGGCTAAATGTTAGTTTGTTGTTGATTTCAAGATATATTCTAAAAGAAGGTCCATGATAACAGCTGAATTGTCCGTCCATGATGGCTAAATCTTTAATGCCATCAAAATTAAAATCTTTATAAATTAAAATACTTTGTTCTCCGTAAGGAAGCTCTAAAGTATTAGTCTTAACAACTCCGATAGCATCTAGTTCAAAAGTTAATTCGTCGGAATGGATTTCTATAATTTTTGTATTTGTTTTAGATTCAAAAACAGCAATACTTCCTTTTTTAAAAATTTCATTTTCATAACCGTTATCAATATTCAACAAGCCTTTGTACCTGTCTGAAAAACCTTTAATCTCATATTTGGATTGGGCAAATGCGTGTAGAAAAGTAAAAATTAATAATAGTGTTATATTCTTTTTCATTAATTAATTTGTTAGGTGTAATAATTTTAAATAGCTTTTTATAATGGTAAATTAATACCTAAAAATAAAAGAAGTAAATACAAAAAGCAACCCTTTGGTTACTAAAGTAGCCAGATGAGGGTTGCTTTTTTATGTAAAACTACGAGGTGTGTTAATTTACACCACGTTGTTTATTAATTTCGTCTTGTAACTGTCTACGAAGTTTTTGCTCTTTTTCAATAGATTTTCTTTTATATTGCTCAAATTCCTCTTCAGTATCAGTTAGCAAACTTTTGGTTTCTTTTGTAACCACATTACTGTTTTTAAACCTGTAGATGAAGAAAGCTAATCCAGCAAGTAAAACAAAAATAATTCCCCAGACTATAGAGTTATAGGTAGATTTGTTTAAAGGAATACCAATAAAGGCAATAGCATCCTCTTTATCAATAGAAGTAGCTAAATCTTTATTCAATGTATCTATTTTAGTTTGTAACTCAGTAATGTTTTTTTGCTGCTCATCTATTTTTACCTGTTTTGCAGCAGCATCTGTTTTAATAACTTTTATACTATCTAAAATACTATTCTGTAGTCTTAAATATTCATTCTTTTTTACAACCTTGTAAATTTGATAGTTGTTTGATTTTTTATAAAGCTCTTTAAATTGATTTTCAACTGTATTAGGTTGATCAGGAGCGCTATCTTGAGCAATAATACTTTGAGTAAAGATAAAGATGAATACTATTTTAAAAAATTTCATAGGATTGATATTTTAGTTCAATTGATGAATGTGGATGGTTTAAAAAAACCCAAACGTTAAGGTTTGGGTTTTTAGTATAAGCAAGGTTATGAAACTTATTTTACTTTTTCTACAATGGCCTTAAAAGCTTCTGGGTTGTTCATAGCTAAATCAGCTAAAACCTTACGGTTTAACTCGATATTATTAGCTTTTACTTTACCCATAAACTGTGAGTAAGACATTCCGAACTGACGAGCTCCAGCGTTAATACGTTGAATCCATAATGAACGGAAGTTTCTCTTATTGTTTTTACGGTCACGGTATGCATATAACATTCCTTTTTCAACCGCATTCTTTGCTACTGTGTAAACGTTTTTACGACGTCCAAAGTAACCTTTTGCTTGCTTCAAGATTTTTTTTCTTCTATTTCTTGAAGCTACTGAATTTACTGATCTTGGCATAATTCAAATGTGTTTTTGTAGTAGGCGACTTATTTAAAAGTTCTTAAACGAGCCCAACTCCATGGTTAATAATTAAATTCCCTGTGCTAACAATTATTTTAAAACTAATTGTTGCTTAATACTTGCTTCATCAGATTTATGTACTAATGTAGCATGAGTTAATGCAAGCTTACGTTTTTTAGACTTCTTTGTTAAAATGTGGCTTTTAAACGCGTGCTTTCTTTTGATTTTTCCAGTACCAGTTAACTTGAAACGTTTCTTAGCACTAGATTTTGTTTTAATTTTAGGCATCTTTGTTCTTTAGTTTTATCTTGCTTATATTATTGTTAATATGTATTATTTACTCTTTTTGGGAGCAATAAACATAATCATACGTTTTCCTTCTAGTTTTGGCATTTGTTCTACCTTACCATATTCTTCTAATTCTTGAGCTAATTTTAATAGTAAAATTTGTCCTTGTTCTTTAAATACAATAGAACGCCCTTTGAAGAATACAAAAGCTTTTAATTTAGCCCCATCTTGTAAGAACTTAATTGCATGCTTCTTTTTGAATTCGTAATCATGTTCGTCAGTTTGAGGTCCAAAACGAATTTCCTTAACGGTAACTTTAGTAGCTTTAGCTTTTAAAGCCTTTTCACGTTTCTTTTGCTCATATAAGAACTTTTTGTAATCAATAACTTTACAAACAGGAGGAACAGCTTTAGGTGAAATTTCAACTAAATCTAATTCTAACTCTCGTGCAATCTCTTTAGCTTTAGCTAATGGATATACACCAACTTCCACGTTATCGCCTACAAGACGAACTTCATCAACATGTCTAATTTTTTCATTAATTCTATGTTGATCTTCTTTAATTACTCTCGCGGGTCTTCTACCGCCTTTTCTTCTAATTGCTATGACTTATAAATTTTAAATTACTATCTTATTTTTAACTTCCAAAAGGAACTAATGTTTTACTAACTTCTTTCTGTATTAGAGAAATGAACTCTTCTATAGTAAATGTTCCTAAATCACCTTCACCATGTTTTCTTACAGATACTGTGCCATCTTTTTCTTCCTGTTCGCCAACAATAACCATAAAAGGTATTTTGCTAACTTCGGCATCACGTATCTTTCTTCCTGTCTTCTCGTTACGGTTATCAACGAGGGCGCGAATTTCGGAATTTTCTAACAAAGTTAAAACTTTTTCGGTATATTTTTGATATTTCTCGCTGATTGGCAGTACAATAACTTGCTCAGGAGTTAACCAAAGAGGGAAATTACCACCAGTATGCTCCAGTAGAACAGCTATGAAACGCTCCATAGAACCAAACGGTGCACGGTGAATCATTACCGGGCGATGTAGTTGGTTGTCTGCACCTTTATAATGTAAATCAAAACGCTCTGGTAAGTTATAATCTACTTGAATAGTTCCTAATTGCCAACTTCTACCTAAAGCATCTTTTACCATAAAGTCTAACTTAGGTCCATAAAAAGCTGCTTCACCTTCTTCAACTACATAATCTAAACCTTTATCTTTAGCTGCATTGATAATTGCTTGTTCTGCTTTTTCCCAATTTTCAACAGAACCAATATATTTATCAAGATTCTCCATATCTCTAATAGATACCTGAGCAGTAAAATCATCAAAACCTAAAGACCCAAATACGTATAGTACTAAATCAATTACATTTTTAAACTCTTCATCTAATTGTTCTGGAGTACAGAAAATGTGTGCGTCATCCTGAGTAAAACCACGAACACGAGTTAAACCATGTAACTCACCACTTTGTTCATATCTATATACGGTACCAAATTCAGCAAAACGCTTAGGTAAATCTTTATACGAATAAGGTTTATGATTGTATACCTCACAGTGATGTGGGCAATTCATAGGTTTTAATAAAAACTCTTCGTCAGCTTTCGGAGTAGTAATCGGCTGAAAACTATCTTCACCATACTTCGCATAGTGACCAGAAGTAACATATAATTCTTTCTGACCAATATGAGGAGTCATTACCATTTCATAACCAGCTTTCTTTTGAGCAGCTTTTAAGAAGTCTTCTAAACGACCACGCAAAGCAGCACCTTTAGGTAACCATAAAGGTAAACCTTGACCTACTTTTTGAGAAAAAGTAAAAAGCTCTAATTCTTTACCAAGTTTTCTATGGTCACGCTTTTTAGCTTCTTCAAGTAGTTCTAAATATTGCTTTAATTCTTTTTGTTTAGGGAAAGAGATTCCATACACACGAGTAAGCTGATTATTCTTTTCGTCACCACGCCAATAAGCACCAGCAACATTCATAATCTTTACAGCTTTAATTATCCCAGTATTTGGAATATGTCCACCACGACATAAATCAGTAAAGTCACTATGATCACAAAAAGTAATATCACCATCCTCTAAGCCTTCAATAAGTTCTACTTTATATTGATTGTCTTGAGCTTTGTAATAAGCTAATGCATCAGCTTTAGAGATAGAGCGCATCTTAAATTCAGCTTTTTCACGAGCACGCTCCAAAAACTTCTTCTCTATTTTGTCAAAATCTTTCTCAGAAATAGTGTCCTCACCAAAATCAACATCATAATAAAATCCATTTTCAATAGCAGGACCTATAGTTAATTTAGCGTTAGGATAAAAATCTTGAATAGCTTGTGCTAATACGTGAGCAGAAGAATGCCAAAAAGCTTTTTTACCCGCAGTATCATTAAATGTATATAAAACCAACGAGCCATCTGTGGTTAAAGGAGTAGAGGTTTCAATGGTTGTTCCATTAAAACTTGCAGAAATAACATTTCTAGCTAAACCTTCACTAATACTTTTAGCAACATCCATTGGAGTGCTGTTCATTTCAAAATCTTTGACGCTCCCGTCGGGTAGTGTAATCTTAATCATTATATATATTATGTTTTGTATAATTTCCTTACAAGTGGAAATTTTGAAATGCAAAGATATTGTAAAAGC
>NZ_JAIWJY010000030.1 GCF_028829235.1 Tenacibaculum larymnensis
CATCACTGCAACCGATAATTGTGATACAGTAGTAGACGTAGTATTTACTGAAGTAAGTAACACGGTAGTAGACGGCTGTGGAGAGATTGTACGTAAATGGGAATCAACCGATAATTGTGGAAACACAGTAAGTCATACCCAAACCATTACAGTAACTGATATAACTAAGCCAGAATTTACAGTACCAGTTGATATTACTATATACAAGGATGATACATGTGCCTATGATGCTAATATTGGAATCACAGGAGATGTAACAGACGAGTCAGATAATTGTGATACAAGTTTAAATGCTAGCTATAGTGATGTTGAATCAGTAGGTTCATGTATAGGAGAGGTTATTATAACAAGAACATGGTCTTTAACAGATAACTGTGGAAATACAACTGAAAAAGTTCAAACTATAACAGTTAAAGATAATTCAGCTCCAATTATAGACGAAACAAATAAAAATAATATAGACATAGAATGTGGAGTAGGAGATACAGAAACTACTTTACAAGATTGGTTAGATAGTAATGCAGGAGCAACAGCAACAGATAACTGTAGTAGTGTTACATGGACTAATAATTATGGGGATGATACCTCTGTGAAATGTGACGGAAGTTATATCACAGTAACATTTACAGCTACAGATGATTGTGGAAACTTTAGTACTACAACAGCAGGATATTTAATTAAAGATGAAACACCACCAACAATAACTCAGCAACCGTCTGATAAAATTGTTGAATGTGATGGTTCAGGAAATACAACAGAATTAAATAATTGGTTAGCTAGTAATGGAGGAGCAACAGCTACAGATGATTGTAGTATTGTAACATGGAGTAATAATTATACAGATTTAACATATACATGTAGTTTTACAGGAGTGGTAGAGGTAATTTTTACAGCTAAAGATGCTTGTGGAAATACTATTAATACTACTGCTGCTAAATTTACTATAGAAGACACAGTAGCACCAGAATTTGTGGAGACTTTACCAGCAGCAGAAATCACAGTAAGTTGTGATAACATTCCAGTAATGGAAACTTTAACAGCAACCGATAATTGTGATGCTTCAGTAACAGTAATTCCAAGTGAAGTAACTAGTGGCGATGATGATGCTTGTGGCTCAGAGTACTTAATTACAAGAAAATGGACCGTATCAGATTGTTCAGGAAACACGACTACTCATATTCAGGTAATTACAGTAGAAGATACAGTAGCACCAGAATTTGTAGAGACT
>NZ_JAIWJY010000031.1 GCF_028829235.1 Tenacibaculum larymnensis
TCATAGCTTGCACTTAACTCACAACCTGTTACTGGATGTGTAACTGTTACTGTATAAATTCCTGGGGCTAACCTTGTTGTGTTTGTTACACTTACTCCACTATCAACATTATTAATCGTCTCAACGGCTGCTCCTGTATTATCTGAAATTGTTACTGTAGCTCCAGTTATTGATAAGCTTGAATTAAATACAATATCAATTAACTCTCCGCCATTAACACAACTTATCGCATCATTCTGGCTTGGTGTAATGTCTTGCAATTCATCAAAAGCATTGATCGTTTCAACTGGTGAGAAACTCTCACAGCCTTCACTATCTACTACACGTACATAGAAATTTCCGCCTGATTTATCACTTATTGTATATGTGTTAACTGTTCCTGATACTGAAACTGCTGTAATCTCTGTATCTAAACTTGGATCGAAATCTCCAAATGGCGCAACATCTAAGTATAACTCAACTGTACTATAAACTGTACTTCCGCCTGAAATACCCGAACCTGATGCTGTATCAATACTTAAAGTAGCATTGTTAACTGTATTTCCTGTTGCACATCCAAACTGAACTGCGGTTGGTGATGCAACTGTTAATGGTGGGTTATCACCTATAACTACTCCTGTTTCATCTGTTGAACATCCATTTGCGCCTGTTGCTGTTACTGTATATGTTCCTGCTGGTACATTTATAAACGCTCCACTTGCTGCATCATAGTCTCCTTCTCCTGGTGATAAACCAGATCCTAATGTTTGAACTAAACTGTAAGTAACTGGTGTTAAACCTGCGGTTAAAGTAACTTCGATACGACCCGTTGCACTTCCGTTACAGGTAGCGTCTATTGGATTTACTGTAAATGCTGGATCAACTGGTGTGGTTATTTCAAATGTCTTACTTACAACACAATTTCCTGAACCAGTATCAGTAACTCGAACTGTATATGTTCCTATTGGCGTAGTTACTGGTAAAGTGAAGTTATCACTTACTCCTGTTCCTGCAACAATAGTACCTGTTGCTACACTTGTTGAGCTTGGGTCTTCTACTACATAATTGTAGCTTCCTGTTCCTGAACTAACTTCAATACTATATTCTGGTCCTGAAACACAACTTAAAATGCTTACTGGTGTAATATCAAAATCTAAGTCTGG
>NZ_JAIWJY010000032.1 GCF_028829235.1 Tenacibaculum larymnensis
AGTATTACTTAAAGCACCGCCTTTGTATTGGTTGGAACGTTGTTTTAAATACTCGTAATAGTTACTTACTAATGCGGGAGTAACGTTACTAATGTGTGTATGCCCTTGGGTTTCTAACCAGTAAAAGAACTCTTGCACTTTTATAGGGACTAAATACACAGTACCCTGAGCATAGCCTAAAATGTCTAACCACTCGGTAAAGGATTGTAAGAGTGTTTTGTAATGCTTGTTATGTAGCTTTAATTTTTTCATAGTACGAACTATTTATTTTTTCTACCTCGGTTGACTTTTTTGGGGTTTTTATGGAACAGTGAGTTAATTTGTTGTTTTTGTTTTAGTTAACTGTTCCGTTTTACTAGTGGAACGATTTGGAACAGTGGAACTGTTTATTTTAGTAATACATTCTTGTAACGACTTGCTTATTGCTTCTTCTAACTCTTTGTATTCATTAGGGTTTATTACTTCGTATCTGTATAGTTTCTCTCCTTTTATTTGTACTGTTTTGATGTAGTAGTTTTCTAGTAATTGTTTATGATACCGCCATTGTGTAGTCTTTTTTACCTTTAATCGTTTACGGATTTCTATAGCTGTAAAAGTGGTTTGATTTTCTTTTGTTAGATATTTCTTTAATTCTTCTAAATAGTTTCTACAAGCTCCTGTGATGGTATCTGATTTTCTTAGTAGTACTTCAGTAATGAGTTCATTCGCTTCTTCTATATCTTCTACTGTGGTCTCGATGTACATTTCTCCTGTCTGGGTATCGACCTTCGACTCTCTTTGGTATTGTTTATAAAAGGTTATTGCATTGATAAATTGTAGGTAATGACTATTTGTACGCCTTGGTTTAAATACTGATTGTGGTAACTCTAAATATTCTGCATAGGGATTGATAACTTTGATGGGCTTTAGCACTCGTTGTGTGTTTTTTAGTAATTCTCTAGCTTCTATTTCTTCCTGCTCATTTAACTTGCCTGCGGAGGCTCTCCGCTGGTAGTGCATTATTCTAGTGTCTTGCTCTTCGCTTTCATCTATGTATAATAAAAAACTACGGTTGCTATTATCTTCG
>NZ_JAIWJY010000033.1 GCF_028829235.1 Tenacibaculum larymnensis
CGTATTACTTAAAGCACCTCCTTTGTATTGGTTGGAACGTTGTTTTAAATATTCATAATAGTTACTTACTAAAGTGGGAGTAACGTTACTAATGTGTGGATGCCCTTGGGACTCTAACCAGTAAAAGAACTCTTGCACCTTTATAGGGACTAAATACACTGTACCTTGAGCATAGCCTAAAATGTCTAACCACTCGGTAAAGGATTGTAAGAGTGTTTTGTAATGCTTGTTATGTAGCTTTAATTTTTTCATAGTATGAACTATTTATTTTATCTACCTCGGTTGACCTTTTTGGGGATTTTATGGAACAGTAAGTTAATTTGTTGCTTTTGTTTTGGTTAACCGTTCCGTTTTACTAGTGGAACGATTTGGAACAGTGGAACAGTTTATTTTAGTAATACATTCTTGTAACGACTTGCTTATTGCTTCTTCTAACTCTTTGTATTCATTAGGGTTTATTACTTCGTATCTGTATAATTTTTCTCCTTTTATTTGTACTGTTTTGATGTAGTAGTTTTCTAGTAATTGTTTATGATACCTCCATTGTGTAGTCTTTTTTACTTTTAATCGTTTACGGATTTCTATAGCTGTAAAAGTGGTTTGATTTTCTTTTGTTAGATATTTCTTTAATTCTTCTAAGTAATTTCTGCAAGCTCCTGTGATGGTATCTGATTTTCTTAGGAGTACTTCAGTAATGAGTTCGTTTGCTTCTTGTATATCTTCGATGGTAGTTTCTATGTATTCTTCTCCTGTTTCTTTGTTGTATTGTTTCTCTCTTTGGTATTGTTTATAGAAAGTTATTGCATTGATAAATTGTAGGTAATGACTATTAGTTCTTCTTGGTTTAAATACTGATTGTGGTAACTCTAAATATTCTGCAAATGGATTGATTACTTTTATTGGCTTCAAAACTCTCTGCACATTGCGGAGAAGCTCTCTAGCTTGGTGTTCTTTTTCTTCATCTACTTTACCCGCAGTAGCTAATCTCTGATAACCCATAATGCGTTGGTCTTGTTCCTCGCTTTCATCTATATAGAGCAAAAAGCTCCTGTTGCTATTGTCTTCA
>NZ_JAIWJY010000034.1 GCF_028829235.1 Tenacibaculum larymnensis
CTAAGCCGGAACATATACGGCTTATATACGACTCATGTACGAGTTATCTATATCTAAAGTCCGTAAAATTTATGAGTAAAAAAAGAACCCGCTCAAAGATTGAGCGGGAAAATTGCTATGAAAAAGAACTTAGGACGTCTCCTAAGTAGTTACAAAGTTACATTAAATATATGGGTTTCCGTATTTGTTAAAGCGTTTTAAAAATTTAGGATTTAGAGGTAGTTGGTGTGGCTGGTAATCCTAAGTTTTTAAAATGGCTTGTTTTTCATTCCAAGGAACGAGTTGTGTGCAAAAACTAGCAAAGATGTGAGCGTAGGAACACTTGGACTACGTGAGGATTTTGCGACGCTTTTTGTATGCAAATTCGGTGCGGTGGCGTTGCTTGCAACCACATATCCAAAACGTAGTGCGCAGGCGTTGGGTGTAGCGGTTGGGTTGGCAGTAGCGGTGGCGTGCTGGGGCTGGAAGCGGCTATTTACACATAATGGAGTTATAGACCCTGGAGCTTTGCGCAAGAGGACTATAACTGCCCGTTATGTTAACATAGCTTGGGGTAGTTTATGGCTAGCGCGCCTGCTACAGCTTTTTGTTTTTTTACGTGGATACATGGAGCGTACAAAAATACTGCTTGCAGATTTTTGTGTGTGGAATGAGCGATGGACGATGCAAAAAACAATATGCTGTAATAGCCTTGGATGCCATAAAGTACAGATGCGGTGGTAAGTGTGGGCTTTTATCCATCCACCATAGGCCGTCTGCCTTCTAAGCAGATGCCCCTTTGTATAATTTGCTTTTTAGCTTATCGGGTGGAAGTTGTTTACTATATCGTGTAGGTTTTCTAAATCGTCTTGCAGGTAACGCTCTGTAGAGCTTATATGACGATGTCCTGCTAAATATTGAACCTTTCGTAAGTTGTATTGTTTTAACCAATGA
>NZ_JAIWJY010000035.1 GCF_028829235.1 Tenacibaculum larymnensis
GTTAATCGTAGCTGAGTTTGTAGCACTACATCCTTTACTGTCAACTACTTCTATATTGTATGTATTAGCTCCTAATCCTGTAAAAGTATGACTTGTTCCTGTTACATTCTCAAAAGCTCCACTACCTAAACGTACTCTAAACGGTGCTTCTCCACTTGTTATACTTACTGTAATACTTCCATTGGTGCCATCATAACACGTAACAGGTGTCGATGTAAAAATAACTGGATCAAAATTGTTTATAATAAAACTTGCGGTAGCTGTACATCCATTGCCATCTGTTACACGAATCGTATGTGTACCGGCTGGAATATCTGTTAAATTTGTAATGAATCCTCCTGATCCGTTTAATTGATAATCGTATGTGTATGGTGGAGTACCTCCGGTTACATCTCCTTCAATAGTAGCGCCTGTTGCTGGATCACAAGTAACCTCCTTTAATATATTAGCCGTTAAGCCTGTTAATGCACTTGGCTCTGTGATACTTACATTATTTACCGTAACAACACATTCTGTACCCGAAGATGAAACTGTAGAGGAACGAACTTCAACTGTGTAGTTTCCTGCTCCTAGTCCTGAGTTTACTGTAATTGAGTTTGATGTGTTTCCTGTTACCCAACCTGCTCCATTTATGTTGTAATCAAATGATGTTCCATAATTAGCTGCTGTTATTGTAATCTCCCCATTGGTATCTCCATTACATGAAACTGCTGAACCAACTGCCGTTGCTGTGAATTCTTGATCATCTAATACCACTACTCCAACATCTGTAATACACCCACTTCCGTAGTTTACTTCAACTGTATAACTTCCAACTGATTGTCCATTGAATACTCCTGTGTTATTAGTAGCAACTGTCCCTCCTGTTGAATCTAACAATGTATAGGTATATGTTCCTGATGGTGTAGGGGTTACTGTAAT
>NZ_JAIWJY010000036.1 GCF_028829235.1 Tenacibaculum larymnensis
AGTAGTAGCAGTACCAGATCATTTAATCAATGTAACTCAAACAGCACCAGTTGTTTGTTTCGGATCAAGTACAGCAGCAGTAGAAATTGTATTTGATAGTAGCACACCATATACAGGCGGATATACTTATACAGTATTCGATGCAGGAACAGCTACAGCTATTACAGGAAGTGGAACAGGAAATGTAGCAGAAACTATTACCGGTTTAGCCGCAGGCGATTACTTTGTACGAGTAGTAATGACAGCTTACCCAGATTGTACAAGAGATACAGCTACGTTTACTATAGCAGGTCCAACAGCAGCAATTACTTATACCACAGTTCCGACAGGAATTACATGTACAGGAGATACAGACGGAAGTATTCGTGTAGATGCTGTTGCAGGCGGTTGGGGTGGCTATGAATACCAATTAGCACCAGATACAGGTTCAGCTACACCAGGCGGATCAGCAGCAGTTCCTTACAGTGGAAATAACTTATTTGAGAATTTAGCACAAGGAGATTACATTGTAACAGTGCGAGACTCGAATGGTTGTGAGGTTGCACAGAATGTTAATGTAGCCGATGTTACTCAGGTTAACTTTAGTGTTGCTAAGAATGACAATGCATGTACAACAGATGGAGGAGAGATAACAGTTACTATTGCTGATGGAACTGGACCATATACAGCTACGTTAAGCGGAGCGTTAGGATCAAGTTTTACCTTAACAGGAGCAAGCCCATTAGTCTTTAGTGGCTTAGTATCTGATACGTATACAGTTTCAGTAGTTGACAGTAACAATTGTCCAGCAGCAGGAACACAGAATGTTACGATTAAC
>NZ_JAIWJY010000037.1 GCF_028829235.1 Tenacibaculum larymnensis
GTAATGACTGAGGCTCGTATCTGTTTGATACTGGTTACTTTTTGATTGTACTTTTTTAGCTTTTTTAAAAGCTCTCCTACAAGGTTGAACTGATTACCGAACGGGAAAAGTTGATGATAATGTAACGGTTTTTTTGCTTTGGTAAGTAGCAAGGGTTGTATCTCATTGAGATACTCCATGAGTTCCATCATTTGCCAAGATTTTAATTCTAAACTTCGTGCATTGCCACGATTGCAAGCAGGTACATAGATTTTTCCTTTGCTGAGTTGCACATGCTCTACTAAAAGGGCTTTAAGGTCACTGGTGTTAAGCCCTTGATATACCATAAGGCCTACAATAATTTTATTGCGCTTGGTGGTTAATCTGCGATACGTGTTGTATGTATTGTCGGTTTCAAAACTGTAATACAGGTCTTCCAGTTCTTCTGTATCTAAGATGGTATAACTAAGTGGTTCAGTTACTCCTTTGATCGTGGTATTTTCAATGGGGTTGTCTTTTCGGTGTCCTTGGTTAACCAAATGGGTAAAGTACGTACGTAAATGTGCTAATTTAGCATTGATAGTACTTTTACTGTTTTTTTTCTTTTTTAAGTGGTTAATGTATTGCAAACAGTTATGATAGGTAATGGCATAAACCGTGTTACCTTGTGAGTTGCACCAGTTCGTAAAGGTTATTGCTTCTCGTAGTTTTGTATATGTGGTTCTTTCGGTATAACCGAG
>NZ_JAIWJY010000038.1 GCF_028829235.1 Tenacibaculum larymnensis
AAAAAGAACGTCCCGCCTGCATTATCGTAGACCAAAGATAATTTTTTGCCAACTACCTTACAACTAAACTTTAACATTTCTTTTGTGAGTTTAGCATCGTTTTTGAAGTTGTGTTTTATGTAACCGTGTTACGTTGGTTTGCTAACCAAGTTGCTATGACTAGTCCAAGCTTTTTTATTGTGTAACCCGCTTATCTTTTTCAGGTGAGCCTCTAAATCTTTATGTTATGAGTAAGCAAAAAGGATTAATTAAGTTAGTAGGTAATATTGGAGGTGTATCGTTTTACACTTCTAATGGAGAGTATTTAGCCCGTATGGCTGGAGGACCTACAAAGGAACGTATACAAAGTGACCCGAACTTTGCACGTACGAGAGAGAACAATACCGAGTTTGGTGGAGCTGCCAAGGTTGGTAAGGCATTAAGAACCGCTTTGAGTGGTGTACTTCAGATCATGGCAGGTAGCAGATTAGCTGCACAGTTGACAAGGATTTTTAAGACTATTAACCTAAAAGGTGCAGGAGTTAGAGGTAAAAGGCCTATAACACTTTCAGCGAACAAAGAGTTGTTAGCGGGGTTAGATTTAAACAACAAGTTAAGTTTAACCTCGGTTTTTACAGCCCCTTATACCGCTAGTATTAATGCTGACCGTAATGAGGTTACTTA
>NZ_JAIWJY010000039.1 GCF_028829235.1 Tenacibaculum larymnensis
TCTGGTGCTACTATGTCTTCTACAGTGATTACCTGAATATGAGTAGTCGTATTCCCTGAACAATCTGATACGGTCCATTTTCTGGTTATTAAGTATTCTGATCCACATGCGTCATCATCACCACTGGTTACTTCACTAGGAATTACTGTTACGGATGCATCACAATTATCAGTTGCTGTTAAGGTTTCCATTACTGGAATGTTATCACAACTTACTGTGATTTCAGCTGCTGGTAAAGTCTCTACAAATTCTGGTGCTACTGTATCTTCTACTGTAATTACCTGAATATGTGTTGTCGTGTTTCCTGAACAATCTGATACGGTCCATTTTCTAGTGATTAAGTATTCTGAGCCACAAGCATCATCATCGCCACTAGTTACTTCACTTGGAATTACTGTTACAGAGGCATCACAATTATCGGTTGCTGTTAAGGTTTCCATTACCGGAATGTTATCACAACTTACTGTGATTTCTGCTAGTGGTAAAGTCTCTACAAATTCTGGGGCTACTGTGTCTTCTACTGTAATTACCTGAATATGTGTTGTCGTG
>NZ_JAIWJY010000004.1 GCF_028829235.1 Tenacibaculum larymnensis
GTGCAGTTTTTTATTGATTAACTAAATTTTCCATTTCATTTACTAGATCAATAATTGTATCTAGTGTTTTTATGTTACTTCCTTTTTCTTTTTTAGTGTTTTCCAAATATTTTAAAATAATTTTTTTTCTGTAGATTATTATTGGATTATCAGTATCTTCATTATAACCAAAACCATTAGGGATTAAACTTTCATATCTTATTCTTGATGGTATTTCATGTCTTAAGTCAATTAATACATATTCATTGTTTGGTAATTGAAAACGTATTTCATAACAGAACTCAGAATTGATGTCCTTATGAGTCAAGTATAATTTTTGAGTACTTAATAGTTTCTTTTTTGTTTTCCAATGCATATTTTTCTTAATAAATTATAATCTTAATTGCTAGATAAATAAATAGTCCAAATGTTAAAATAATTGCGAGAAGTGACTTTAAATTCTGTCTGTTAATCATTTTGCCATATTTTGCTACGTCTGTGTCTAAATTCCAATTCATTCTTTGCGAAGCATGTCTATAAATTTCCATTTGTTGTTGTTCTAAAAACACTAAATAAATTAAAACAGAAATAGGTAGAAGTGCTAACCAAAGACTAATAATTGGATTATCTGTTGGGAATTTCCCAAGCCCAAAATAAGAAGCGACTAGTATTCCGTTAATTGTAAAAAGTTTGTCGTGAATACGGTCAAAAGTAGATTGAATTTTTTTACTTGCTTCTTCTCCTTCTCGTTCAGCTTTTTCAATTAATTTGTCTCCTTCGGCTGTTAATTCATTGGTCGAAACTCTCGCTTCATTTTTTGCTAGAATTTCTAAAATTCTTTGTAAAATCTTATTTGTTTCTTTAGAATCTGTCATCTCTTAAATTGCACACAACTTGTTTATATACGTAATAAAATTATTGTTATATTCTCTTAATGGTAGGGTAAGCTGAACTTTTAGTAATTTTTATACGCTATCAAATGTATTAAAATCAGTACGTTATCTAAAACAAAGTTATTAACGAGTTGCTGTTATTTATTAACTAATTATACAATTCCAACGAACTTACTACAAGGGATGTACAAATTCTTACGGAATTCCATAAACCTATTAATTTTTATAGTTTATGACACACTTTATTGAATGGTCTCTCTTAAAGAAAGCTTTAACGATATACTTTTCGTTTACTAATTTTTACGTCTCCCTTTTTTTCTAAGGATTTTATCACTCTAATTACAGTTTCTACACGTAAACCTAAAATATCAGCTATTTGTTGACGTGTATAGGCAACTTTAAACGAGTATTTTCCTTCAACTTTATATACATCGTCTTTTAAATAATCAATAAAGCGGAGTACTCTGTGTGCGGGCTCTTGACTCGATATTTCAGAAGCAATAATGGCTTTATAGTACAAACGTTTTGCTAAACTTTGGGTGATTTTTAGGTGAATTTCAGGATTGTCTTGTAGTAATTTAAACAAATCACTTTTAGCTAAAGTTAGAATCGTACTGTCAGAAATAGCCACGGCATTGGCAGGATATTTTACATCGATAAACAAAGGCGGTTCACCAAAGCTTTGGTTTTTATAAAAAATACCTTGAATAAACTCTTTACCATCATCATTAAAATTATTCATTTTTACAGCACCACTTACTATTTGGTAGTAGTAGTGTGCGGTTTGTTTTTCAGAAAAAATAATTTCGTCTTTTTGAAAACCTTTGGCTTCAGCGTGGTATTTTAATAAGAGTTCTTCTGGAATCATTATGATTTAAGTCATAAATTGCAATTGCATAAAGATATACTTTTGTAGCGTATTTCAACAACGATTTGTAAATGGATAAAAGAGACATAGAAAATAGGGAAGATGTGTATAAGTTAGTATCAACCTTTTATAATGATAAAATTAGAAAGGATGATTTTATAGGCCCTATATTTTTAAAAACAATTCCAGAAGAAACTTGGGAACTTCATTTACAAAAGCTCACCGATTTTTGGGAAACGAATTTGTTTTTTGTGCGAAAATTTAAAGGAAACCCTATGAAAGCACATAAAGATGTAGATAGGGATTTTGAGTATTCTATTTACCAAGAACACTTTGGACGCTGGCTACAATTGTGGTTTGAAACGGTTGATGAACTTTTTGACGGAACAAAAGCACATGAAGCTAAAGAAAGAGCACGAAACATAGCTTCTATGCTCTTTTTTAGAATGTTTGAGGCTAAGCCGAAGCCCAAATCTACGACATAAGCAGGTAAAAAATCAACGAAATATTACCTACTATATTAATAATAAATGCCCATGCAATTATTTTAAAAGGACGTTGACTTATGGCAGCAGCATTAGCTCCCATAGCCGTTACACAAGCAAAAATTAGGGCAAATAAATTAACCTCACCATTTACGGCTAAAGCAGCTGTAATGGAAGCAATCATAGAGCCTACGGTAATTAATATAATAGATACACCAATGCTATTTTGTTCTCCTTCAGCAATTTTTTTATTGATGTAAGCCTTAATTCCCATACTATTTGTTTTTTGAAGTGTTTTTTCAGCGGTTAAGTTTTCAGTAGTTACCATATATACTAGTTTTTAGTAAAATTATGCAACTGATAACTAGATTTTTATGATTGAAGTCATAAATGAAAAAGAAGAAAAGGTCTTTTTATTTGTTAGATATTTTTATCTTCACATACTAAAATAAGCTGAGTGGAGTCAATAACTATAATTTACATTGTATTAGCCGTATTAATAAGCGTAGCCATTGCTTTTTTTCAATATTTCTATAAGGTAAATAGAACTCCGAAAGTACATATCTTACTTTTTAGCTTAAAGGCACTAAGTCTCTTTTTAGTTGGGCTGCTATTGATTAATCCGAAGATAACAACTCTTGAAACAGAAAACATAAAACCTGTGTTATCTGTATTGGCAGACAATTCGTTATCCACTCAATTTTTTAAAGAAGAAAAAAAGGTTCAAGAATTAATAACAAAAGTAGAAAGCAACGAAGAACTTCAAGATAAGTTTGATGTACAGTATTTTTCTTTTGGGAATGATATTAAGGTGTTGGATAGTTTATCGTTTGCTGAAACACAAACAGATATTTCAAAAGCAGTTGAAGCTGTTAATGAGTTGAATAAAGATAAAAATGCAGCTACCATTTTAATAACCGATGGAAATCAAACCCAAGGAAATGATTATGAGTTTTCATCAACAAAGCATAAAGTATTTCCTGTAGTTATTGGTGATACTATTAAGTATCAAGATATTCAAATATCGCAGTTAAATGTGAATAAGTACAGCTATGTAAAGAACAAGTTTCCTGTAGAAGCATTGTTGTATTATGAAGGAAAAGAAACCGTGAATACTACTTTTTCAATCGTAAAAAACGGGAGCAGAGTTTTCTCAAAAAGAGTGCGTTTCTCACCAGAAAATCCTGTGCAAACTGTTACAGCCAATTTAGTGTCTAATACCAAAGGAGTACACTATTACACAGCGTCGATAAGTAGTATAGCGAATGAAAAGAACACGAAGAACAATTATAAAAACTTTTCAGTAGAAGTTTTAGATGAGCAAACCAAAGTTTTATTACTCAGTTCTTTTTTACACCCAGATTTAGGAGCGCTTAAAAAAGCGATAGAGAGCAATAAACAACGAAAAATGGATATTGCTTTGATACAGGATAAGAATATAAATTTAGATGCGTATCAGTTTTTTGTTTTGTATCAACCTAACAGCTATTTTAAAACCACTTTAGAAAAAATACAATCTAACTTTTTACTGGTTTCAGGAACTAAAACAGATTGGAACTTTTTGAATAGTCAAAATTTTGGGGTTCAAAAAAGAGTTATCAACCAAAAAGAAGAATATACTGCTATTTACAATCCAGACTTTTTAACTTTTTATCAAGAGGATATAGGTTTTGGTCAATTTCCGCCACTAAAAGACAAGTTTGGAGAAGTACAGACTAAAAAAGAATCTCAAAGCTTGTTGTATCAGAAGTATGCAGGGGTAGAAACCACGCAACCATTATTATCAACCTTTGAAGAGAATGATAAAAAGTATGCCATACTATTTGGTGAAGGTATTTGGAAGTGGAGAGCTGCCAGTTATTTAAAAGAGAAAAGCTTTGAAAGTTTTGACACGTTTGTAGGAAACTTAGTTCAGTATTTAGCATCCACTAAAAAGAGAAGACGTTTAGATGTAAAAGCACAACGTTTGTACGCAGCCAATGAACCTATAACTATAAGTGCATTTTACGTTGATAAAAACTACCAGTTTGATAGCAGAGCATCTTTAGAGTTAACAATAACTAATTTAGAAACAAAGGCTAAAAAAAGTATTCCGTTTTCTTTATTTAATAACTCATATCAAGTTTCCGTTGAAGGATTAGCTTCAGGAGAATATTCATATACAGTAACTGTAAAAAACCAAAATATAAGTAGTTTAGGTAGGTTTAAAATTGAAGATTATCAGATAGAAGAGCAGTTTACCAATGCTAATTTTAAGAAACTAGAACAGCTAGCGTTAAAAACAGACGGAGCAATTGCTTATGTAGATAAAGTTGACGATTTACTAAAAAAGATACAAGAAGATGCATCTTTTTATACCACACAAAAGTCTATTACCAAAAAACAAAGTTTAGTTGATTGGAAATGGTTGTTATTACTAATTATAGTTTTATTGTCAATAGAATGGTTTGTTAGAAAATATTATGGTAAAATATGATGTATGAGCACTTTTTTCAATGTCCGCATTGTTGGGAAGAAATTTCCATGTTGCTGGATGCTAGTACATCTGAAACCTATGTAGAAGATTGTGAGGTATGTTGTAATCCTATACAAATAACTTTTACCTTTGTAAATAACGATTTAATAGCTTTTGAAGCTAAAAATATAGAACAATAAGTACGATGAGATTTCACACACGTAAATGGGTAAAACCAGAAGATTTAAATCCTAACGGAACACTTTTCGGAGGGCGATTATTACAATGGATTGATGAGGAAGTAGCGTTATATGCTATTATTCAGTTAGAAATTCCAAAAACAGTAACCAAGTTTATGTCTGAAATAAATTTTGTTAGTTCAGCAAAACAAGGAGATATTGTAGAAATAGGAATTGATGTAGTAAAGTTTGGAACAACATCTATCACCTTAAGTTGTGAGGTTCGTAACAAAATAACCCGAAAAACAATTATTGCAATTGATAAAATTATCATGGTGAGTTTAGACGAAGAAGGGAAACCTTTTGCACATGGTAAGACAAAAATTGAGTACGTTAAAGATAGATTGAATAATGAAGATTCATAAATTTTTATAATTTTGTAACCCTAAACGGTATTCGTGAAAAACAGTATCATCATATTATTAACCTTATTATTAGTTGTGCCTCCTTTACAGGCACATACTGATGCTGTGGTTTTTGTAGCTGAATCAGAGGTGCATCATGATGAGTTAAATGAAGATCATCAAGATGAGCATCATCAACATGATACTGAAGAAGAAAAAAGCAAAGAACATCACCATCATTGTAACGTAATTACTGTTACAGCAGATTTTATTCCGATTGATTATAGTTTTGATATTCCTATTTTTTTAGAAATAAGAAATAGTATTAACTTTTATCAAAACACATATTATAACTCATACCTATCGGCTATTTTTCAGCCACCCAAGTCTTAATTCTATTTTATTATTAAAAACAGCGGTAGCTCTTGTGTAAGCAAGAACTACAAACTGTTGTACCGATTATTTAATAATAACCGGTAGAAATTATGTTACAATAGAATTAAATCAATACAAAATGTTAGATAACATTATAAAATTTTCAATTAAAAATAAATTGATTATTGGAGCATTGGTTGTCGCATTAATAGGCTGGGGAATCTACTCTCTAAAACAGTTACCTATTGATGCAGTACCAGATATTACCAATAATCAGGTGCAAATAATAACATCTGCACCCTCACAATCAGCCCAAGATATAGAACGCTTAGTTACGTTTCCTATAGAAATTACCATGTCAAACATTCCAGATATAGAAGAAATTCGTTCTTTCTCTCGATTTGGATTAAGCGTCGTTACAATCGTTTTTAAAGAGAGTACCGATATTTATTGGGCGCGTCAACAAATTAGTGAACGATTGATAGAAGCCAAAAACCAGATTCCCGATGGAGTAGGAACACCTGAAATGGCACCTGTAACCACAGGACTGGGAGAAATTTATCAATACACACTATATGCTAAAAAAGGATATGAAAAGCAGTACGATGCAATGGAGTTACGCTCTATTCAAGACTGGATTGTACGTCGTCAACTGTTAGGAATTGAAGGAGTTGCAGATGTAAGTAGTTTTGGAGGCTTTTTAAAGCAATATGAAGTAGCTATTGAACCAGAACGCTTGCAATCGTTAAATGTTAGTATAAATGAGGTTTTTGAGGCACTATCTAAAAACAATCAGAATACAGGTGGGGCATATATAGATAAAAACCCGAAAGCGTATTTTATTAGAAGTGAAGGATTGATAAAAACTCCAGAAGACATCCAGAATATTGTCATAAAAAACAATGTAAATGGAACACCTATCTTGATGAAAGATATAGGGAAAGTTCAGTTAGGGCATGCGGTACGATATGGCGCAATGACAAGAAATACCGATGGAGAAGTGGTAGGTGCTATTGTTATGATGTTAAAAGGAGCCAATTCTTCAAAAGTGATTGAGAATGTAAAAGAAAGAATAGCACAAATAGAAAAAAGTTTGCCAGAAGGAGTTGCCATAAAACCCTTTTTAGATAGAACTAAATTAGTAGACAAAGCCATAAAAACGGTATCAACCAACCTTGTTGAAGGGGCTTTAATTGTCATCTTTATTTTGGTGTTATTGCTAGGAAACTTGCGAGCAGGTTTAATTGTAGCATCGGTTATCCCGTTAGCAATGTTGTTTGCCATTAGTTTAATGAAGGTGTTTGGTGTTTCTGGAAACCTAATGAGTTTAGGAGCTATTGATTTTGGTATTATCGTAGATGGTTCGGTAATTATAGTAGAGGCAACATTACATCATCTGGGGTTAAAAAAATCAGGAACGCAGTTAACCCAAGATCAAATGGATGATGAAGTGTATGAATCGGCTTCAAAAATAAGAACAAGTGCGGCTTTTGGAGAAATTATTATTCTTATAGTGTACTTACCAATTCTTGCCTTAGTAGGTATTGAAGGAAAAATGTTTAAACCTATGGCATTAACCGTAAGTTTTGCAATTTTAGGAGCTTTCTTATTATCACTTACCTATGTACCTATGATGAGTTCGTTGTTTTTAAAGAAAACAATCAACAACAAGAAGAATATTTCAGATAAAATCATCACAACATTACAAAATGTATATACTCCAATACTCAACTTTGTGCTAACTCATAAAGTAAAAGTTGTGATAGGTTCAGTAGCTATTTTTATATTCAGTTTAGTAACTTTTTCTAAAATGGGATCAGAGTTTATTCCTTCTTTAGATGAAGGAGATTTAGCAGTGCAAGCTATTGTATCAACAGGAAGTTCACTGTCGTACACTATAGATGTTTCAAATCAAGCATCAGCACTGTTAATGAAAGAGTTTCCAAACGAAATAGAGCAAATTGTAAGTAGAATAGGTTCTTCGGAAATTCCAACAGATCCAATGCCAATAGAGGCTTCAGACATCATTATCATTTTAAAAGAAAAAGATGAATGGACAAAAGCTAGCACAAAGAATGAACTGACAGAAAAAATGCAACAATTGTTAGATGAAAACATGCTAGGTGTTTCTTTTGGATTTCAACAGCCTATTCAAATGCGATTTAATGAGTTGATGACAGGTGCTAGGCAAGATGTTGTACTTAAAATTTATGGAGAAGACCTGAATAAATTGGTAAAATATGCCAATCAATTAAGTAGAATAATTCCAGATGTAGAAGGGGCAGAGGATGTGTATGTTGAAAAAATGACTGGATTACAACAAATTGTAATTGATTATAACAGAAGTCAGTTAGCGTATTATGGACTCAATATTGCTGATGTAAATACTACTGTTAATGCAGCTTTTGCAGGTCAAAGTGCAGGATCAGTATATGAAGGTGAGAAACGTTATGATTTGGTAGTGCGTTTAGCAAAAAATAGAAGAGCTAGCATTGAAGATATTCGTAAACTATATATTACAACTGCAACGGGGGCACAAATTCCGTTAACAGCAGTAGCATCTGTAGATTTTAAAACGGGACCAAATCAAATTCAAAGAGATGATGCTAAACGTAGAATAACAGTTGGTTTTAATGTAAGAGAACGTGATGTAGCTAGTATTGTTAAAGAACTAAAAGGTAAAGTCTCAGATAAAATAGCATTCGACCCAGGATACTATATTACTTATGGCGGAACTTTTAAAAACTTAGAAGAGGCTCGTGCAAGGTTGGGTATTGCAGTACCAGTAGCTTTATTACTCATCTTTTTGTTACTGTATTTTACTTTTAAATCGATTAAACAAAGTGTATTGATATTTACTGCCATACCTATGTCTGCTATTGGTGGAATTTTTGCCTTATGGTTACGAGATATGCCTTTTTCAATTTCAGCAGGAGTAGGTTTTATAGCATTATTTGGTGTAGCGGTGTTAAACGGAATCGTTTTAATTGCTGAGTTTAATCGTTTAAAAGCAGCTGGAATATCAGATCTTACAGAGATTGTAAAAAAAGGAACATCTGTACGTTTACGTCCTGTAATTATGACAGCAGCAGTGGCTTCGTTAGGCTTTTTACCAATGGCATTATCATCATCAGCAGGAGCAGAAGTACAAAAACCTTTAGCTACCGTAGTAATTGGAGGACTGATGTCTGCAACTCTATTAACCTTACTTATTTTACCTGTGCTGTATATGCTTTTTGAAAAGAAAGTGAACTTAAAAGTGAAAAAAGGCATAGTAACTATGGTGGTATTTACTCTTGGTGTTTTTGGAGTTCAAGCACAAGAAGTGCCTGAAAAGTTAACGGAACAACAAGTTATTGAATTGGCTTTGAATAAATCAGTGTTGATGAAAAAATCAACCTTAGCTATTGAAAAATCGAAAGCAGGAATAGATAAAGCGATTGAATTGAATCCGACAACGGTTCAATATCAAGATGTTGGTGTTGCTAATGGTATTTCAGAAAAAGAATGGTCTGTTAATCAGAATTTCGGTTCTATTTTAACACATATTCAAAAAAAGAAGTTAGCTAAAGAGAAAAATAACTTAGCAACTATTAACAATAACATATCTAAGAAAGAAACAATAAGAAAGGCAAGAAGCTTGTACCAGCAATGGAATTATTTGTATGGATTGTTATCGTTAATGGAAGAGCAACAGCTTAGTACAAATCAAATAAAAGATATAGCTAATAAGTTACATGCCTCTGGAGAAATAGGAGGATTAGAAAACGATTTAACCTCATTACAGTCGTTAGGAGTACAATCACAAAAAAACAAAACATATAAGAACTTTATTCAGGTAGAAAATAAACTAAAGCAGTTATTACAAATTGATTATTTGATAGAGCCCTTTGAAAAACTACCTCAAAAAAAGGAGTTTTTAATTCAAAAAGACTCGTTGTCAAATGATTTTATTCAGCGTTTAGAACAACAAAATAAGGTAGCTGCTAAAGGTGTGTCTGTAGCAAAATCAACTTATTTCCCTGCACTAACAGCGGGTATAATTAACAGAAAAACAGGAAGCGAGAACAGCTATACAGGTTTTAATGTAGGGGTAAATATTCCGCTTTCGTTTTGGTCTAATAATGCAAAAATTAAAGAGCAAAAAATTATACAAGAAGAAATAGCTTATGAAAATAATAACAGGGCTATGGTAATTCAGAATAATTATAAAAGCTTACAAGAACAGCTTACTTATTTAAATGAAGAGTTAGTAAGTATTCATTCAACAGTTACACAAGCGCAGAAGTTTATAAAAAAACTAGCATTAGCTTATAAGGTAGGAGAGATTGATGCATATCAATATAACCAGAGTTTTACTGCTTATTTTCAGGTAATGCAAAACTATTTATCCTTGGTTAATAATTTTAATCAAACTGTAATTGCCTACGAATTTTATATAAAAGAATAAAAATATACACATGAAAAAATTAGTAATAATAGTAGTAACTATCATCTTTGTTGTTAGTTGTAAGGAAAAAAAAGAAGATCATTCAGATCATGATCATGCAACAGAAGAAAAAATAACTCAGAATTTAAAGGAAGGAGAAGAGCATGATGAAAATGGAATTCATTTAACTCAACAACAGGTTGTAACAGCTAAAATAGAGACATCTGTAATCGAAAAGAGAAAGATTAGAGAAAAAGTAGCAGTAACAGGAACAATAGAGGTACCACCACAAAGCAAAGCTACTATATATGCACCTTTAGAAGCGTTTGTTTATAAAACAGATTTGTTACCTGGTGATAAAGTGAAAAAAGGACAAACAGTAGCAGTATTACAGCATCCTAACTTTATAGAGTTACAATATGCTTACCTTGAAGCAGTGAATAAGCTAAAAGTAACTAAGGCAGATTATGAAAGAAAGAAAATGCTGTTAGAAAATGATATTACCTCAAAAAAATCGTTTCAAATAGCTGAAGGAAGTTATCGATCTGCAAAAAGTTTAGCGAATAGCTATGCAGCACAATTAAAGATGGCAGGATTATCACCTACTACAGTTGCAACTAAAGGAATTCAGCAATATGTATATGTAAAGGCTCCGATTTCTGGTTATGTTGTAGAGAATAACTTGAATAAAGGAATGTTTTTAGCAGCTAACTCGGAGATGATGGAAATAATAGATAATGATCATATGCATGCGGAGTTAAATGTTTTTGGAACGGATATAACAAAAATAAAAAAGGGAGATGAGTTCGAGTTTCAACCATCTGGAATAGATGTAGCCTACAGAGGATATATAAAATTGATTAGTCAGAAAGTAGACGATCAAACGAAAACAGTAAATGTACATGGACACTTTGAGGATGAGCAAAACCGATTAAAAGCAGGGATGTTTATCAATGCTCAGATTTTGTTAGGAGGAGAGGAAGTGTATGCAGTACCTGAAGAAGCAGTAATAGAAAATGAAGGAGAGCATTTTATTTTTATTAAAAAGTCAGCAGATGAATTTATACCTGTTGAGGTAACTGTTGGAGGTTCTGATAATGGATTTGTCGAAATCAAAACAATTCAAGAGAATAATTACAATGTAACTATTGTAACTAAAGGAGCACACTTTTTAAAAGGAAAGTTATTACAAATGGCAGGCGGAATGGAAGGTCATGCTCATTAATAAAAAAAACAAGCGATTATAGATTAGATAATCGCTTGTTTAGTTTTAATGCATCTTTTTTATACATTTAAAGTCAATTAATAAAAACATGGGACACAACCATCATCATCATTCACATGGAAGTTCTACAGGAAATATAGCTGTAGCTTTTTTTCTTAATCTCGCATTTACAATTATTGAATTTATAGGAGGCTTTTACACGAATAGTTTAGCCATTATGTCTGATGCTTTGCATGATTTAGGAGATAGTTTAAGCTTGGGGTTGTCTTGGTATTTTCAAAAAAAATCGACAAAAAGAGCAAATAAGAAATATTCATACGGGTATAAAAGGTTCTCTCTTTTAGGAGCTGTAATTAATTCAATAGTATTAGTTATTGGTTCGGTATTTATAATAAAAGAGGCGATTCCTAGAATTATTAATCCAGAAAGTGCAGATGCTAAAGGAATGATGTGGTTGGCTGTTTTAGGAATTATAGTAAATGGTGCTGCTGTATTAAAACTAAAAAAGGGAACCTCAATTAACGAACGAGTAGTTTCATTACATTTATTAGAAGATGTATTAGGTTGGGTAGTAGTATTACTAGCAAGTATTGTAATGCAGTTTTGGGATGTTCCAGTTTTAGATCCAGTTTTATCTATTGCTATTGCTGGTTTTGTGCTGTATAATGTATATAAAAACATTAAAGAGAGTCTTAGAGTTATATTACAAGGAACTCCTGAAAATGTTTCTGTAGAAGAGGTTCAACAAAGAATAGTTTCTATGGAAGAGATAGAGAATATTCACGATTGTCACTTATGGACGATGGACGGGCAGTATAATGTGTTTACAGCTCATTTAGTAATAAAAAACAGCGAATTATCTTGGGGAAAAAATCATCAAATAAAACAAGAAGTTAAGCGAGTTTTGCATGATGAATTTCACTTAGAACATATTACTCTTGAGCTTGAATTTGCATCACAAGAATGCGATTATGAAAACTGCGGTTCATAAATTTAATTGTACATTTGAGTATAAAACATAAAAAAATGACAAGAAATCAAGTAGAGTTAAAGTTTCCAAAATTCGGATTGTTAATTCCAGTAGTTGTAGTTCTAGTAATTTTTATAGCAAAATCAACTGTAACAATTAATTCAGGAGAAGCAGGTGTGTTGTATAAAACGTTTGGAGGAGGAGTTGTTACAGACGAACCACCATTAGGAGAAGGTTTTCATGTGGTTGCTCCTTGGAATAAAGTACATGTATATGAGGTAAGACAGCAAGAGCTTTTTGAAAAAATGAAAGTATTGTCATCTAACGGATTAGAAATTCAAATAGATGCATCCGCTTGGTATCAACCAGTTTATAAAGATTTAGGAAACTTACATCAAACACTAGGTGAAAATTATTTACAACGTGTAATTCAGCCAGCAATTCGTTCAGCAGCGCGTAGTGTAGTAGGCCGTTATACACCTGAACAATTGTATTCAAGTAAAAGGGATGCTATTCAAGATGAAATATTTATAGAAACAAAAAAGATATTAGAAAAGCAATATGTTCAGTTAAATGAAATTTTAGTAAGAGATGTAACGTTACCATCAACTATTAAAGAAGCAATTGAACGTAAGTTAAAGCAAGAGCAAGAGTCGTTAGAATATGAGTTTAGATTAGTTACGGCTCAAAAAGAAGCAGAAAAGCAAATTATTGAAGCAAAAGGTAAAGCTGATGCAAATAGAATTTTAAGTGCTTCATTAACAGATAAAATTTTGCAGGATAAAGGTATCGAAGCTACCAATAGATTAGCAAACTCTAACAATAGTAAAGTGGTTATTATAGGTTCTGGAAAAAGCGGAATGCCAATTATTTTAGGAAATCAATAAATAGTCTAGAAGAAAGTAATGGTTTTAAAAGTGGGCTCTGATATAGAGTTAAGAAAACTAGAGCTAAAGGATGCTACTGATATTTTCAAAACAATTAATAAAGAAAGAGAATATTTAGGTAAATGGTTGCCTTTTGTAGAATACACAAAAGAGTTAAAAGATACTGAAGGTTTTGTAAATTCAGTTGTAGGTGTTTCTGAGGATAAGTTAGAATATACGTTTACGATAAGAAGGCAAGATAAGTTTATAGGATTGATAGGTTTAAAAGATACTGATGTTTTAAATAAGAAAACAGAAGTAGGGTATTGGCTTTCTGAGGAGGAACAAGGTAAAGGTATAATGACGAAATCAGTAAAAGAGATATGTAACTTAGCTTTTACGGAATTACAAATGAATAGAATTCAAATTAAATGTGCAGTAGGAAATATACCAAGTAAAAATATACCTAAAAGATTAGGTTTTAAGTTAGAAGGAGTTGAAAGAGAAGGGGAGCTACTAACAGGGAATCTTTTTACAGACTTAGAAGTATACAGTAAATTAAAGAATGACTAATTATAATTTATATTATATAAAAAAGCAGCTCAATTGAGCTGCTTTTTTTATTATGACTAAGGCTGATTTAACCTCTTCTACGTTTTCTTCCGAAACCAGCAGCAGGCTTGTTATCTCCTCTTCTAGAAGAACTATTTTCACTACGTCTTCTACCAAAACCTTTTTTGTTGTCAGAAGGCTTATCGCTTCTACGTCTTTTACCATTGAATCCACCACCGCCACTTCTGCGTGGTTTTCTTCCACCACCGCTACGGTCGTTTTTAGTAATTTCTATATTTACTGATCTTCCATTAAAATCAGGGTCGTTAGCAGCAAAAGCATCTAAAGTTTCTTTTTCGAAGTTTTTATCTATTTCAAAGAAAGAAAAAGTATCTAAGATGTCTATAGCACCAATCTCTATTTTATCACCAATATTTTGGTCGTTGATTAAACCAATTAGTTTTGCTGGATTTAAACGATCTTTTCTACCTAAGTTAATAAAGAAACGAGTCATGTTTTCACTAGAAGAACGTCCTCTAGAGTTTTCTCTTGAAGATAAATTATTTAAGTCAGGAGCATTTTCATAATATGATAAAAATGTATTGAATTCTAAAGAAACAAACTTTTGAATTAACTCTTCTCTACTTAAATCTTCTAACTTTTCATAAATACTAGGTAAAAAACCTTCAATTTGATCTGTATTTACTTCAGTATTATGAACCTTATCAATTAAATGAAATAATTGATTTTGACATATTTCTTTGCCTGAAGGAATAGGTGTTTGTTCGAATTTCTTTTTTATAATTCGCTCAATAGGACGTAATCTTCCTTGTTCTTTTTTGCTTACTAAAGCAATAGAAATTCCTTTATTACCAGCCCTACCAGTTCTACCACTACGGTGGTTGTAGTTTTCAATTTGATCTGGTAATTTATGATTGATAACGTGTGTTAAGTTGTTAACATCTAAACCACGAGCAGCAACATCAGTAGCTACTAATATTTGAATGTTCTTTTTACGAAATTTCTCCATTACAGAGTCACGTTGAGCTTGCGATAAATCACCGTGTAAAGAATCAGCATTATAGCCATCTCTAATAAGATTGTTGGCTACTTCTTGTGTTTCTCTACGTGTTCTACAGAAAACAATTCCGTAAATATCAGGATTTAAATCAGCAACTCTTTTTAAAGCAGGGTAACGAGTTTTTTCGTTTACTAAATAATACTCATGACTAACATTATCAGAACCTTGATTCTTTTGCCCTGAAGTAACTTCTACAGGGTTTGTCATATAGTTTTTTGCAATATCTTCTACTTCTCTAGGAAAAGTAGCAGAAAACAATAATGTTTGCTTAGTGTTTGGAGTAGCTTCTAAAACTTGGTCTAATTCATCTTTAAAGCCCATGTTAAGCATTTCATCAGCCTCATCAAGAACTAACCATTGTACATTACCTAGTTTTAAAGCTCTTCTTTTAATTAAGTCTACAGTTCTACCAGGAGTACCTACAACTATTTGAACACCTTTTTTAAGTTTTCTTATCTGCTCTTCAATGTTAGCTCCACCATAAACAGTAGCTACTTTTAAGTTTGGTAAATACTTTGAAAAATCTTCAATGTTTTTTCCTATTTGTACTGCTAGTTCACGAGTAGGAGATAAAATGATTGCTTGTGTGTGTGTGCTTGTTTGATCAGCAAGTTCAATAATAGGCAAACTAAAGGCAGCAGTTTTACCTGTACCAGTTTGTGCAAATGCTTTTAAATCTTCGGTAGAAGAAATTATTTGTGGAATTGCTTTTTCTTGAATTACTGTTGGCTTTTCATAACCTAGATCGGTTAACGCCTTATTGATAGGTTCTTGCAAACCTAAATCTAAAAATGTTGACATACTGTGTTTTTAGAGAACCCACAGATGCCCCTCCGCGAATTCTATAATTAATATTAATTAAATCGTTTAGTACGATTTTTTTTGGACGGTGCAAAAGTACACTAAATAAAATGAATAGAGGTTAACTATTTAATTTTTTGTAAATTACTGATTTCTAGATTTATATCTTTAGCAGATAAACTAGTATAACCATTTTGAATAATTCCGTTTTTATCAACTAAAATCATACGAGGAAACTTACTGGTAGTAAAGTCACATACAGCACTCTCACTAGGTATAGTGTATTGATACTTAACATCTACATTCTTAGTAAACCTTTTAGAGGAGTCACATAAATTAACTAGTATAAAATTAACGTCTGGATTTTTTTTAACTAAGTAATTGAAACGGGAAGATACCCAATCGTCTGAAGCGTATTGGTAATTTTTTAACAAAACAACGGTGTTTTTATCTTTAGAAATACTCTTGAAGTCTTTCAGTTCACCATCAGCTGCAATTAATTTGAAAGAAGGTAATCGTTCTCCTTTAGTTAATATTTTTAAGTCATTAATTAAACGTTGAACATTCTTTTTATGCTCGTTATTAGTATTTAGCTTGAAGAAAGTAAAAAAAGCTTCGCTTTTCATTTCGCTACTAGGTTCTTCATAAAAGTTACGAATAACAGCATTGTATAACATTTTGTTTTTTACTGTTTCAAGCGCTATATTTTCATCAATAGAGTGTAGTAAATCTTGAGTAAAATTTTCTGATTTTACACCATTACTCTTAAGATAAGCATCATTTTGTATTTTCTCAATAATAAATCTGTAATATGGACCATAAAACATTAAAGAGTCTTTGTTTGTTGGTGCATTCTTACGATACTCAAAATAAGAACTATTAATCTTTTCAGATGTTTTTTCCTTTAAGTTTAGGATAGCATACTCTTCAAGTTTCGCATATAAAGGAAAATTTAAAGAAATATTAAAAATATCCATAAAACCAGAAGCATCATTACTACGAGCTTTATAGTTTTCAAAAATGGCTTTTTTAATAGATTTCATTGAATCTATTTTAGCTAAAAATTCTTCTTTGGGTAAAGAAAGATATTTTGAAGTGTTTTTATAATCTTGCTCATACTGTAAAAAAGACTCAATTAATAGATTATTTCGTTCAGCATTAACACCACTAAAAACAAGAGATTCGTCAAAATCCCAAGTATTTAATCTAATTAATAAACTATCAGAAGGTTGCATGTACACATACTGAAGCTCATTACCATGGTGAAAAATATACAGCCCCTCTTTAAATTTATCGTAGCTTCCTAAAAATGTATTATTCTTACTAAGAGGAATAGTATCGTTAAAGTTGTAGTTATCAGATAACACAACGAAGTCACATTTAGGATTGATGATTTTACCCCCAAAATAGGTAGGCTTATTTTTATTAGACTCGTTACATCCAATAAATAGAATTAATATGAGAGGTATAAAATACTTAATCATGATTTAAATTACCCTAAATATTAGAGCTCAAAAATAGATAACTCTTTAATATTAGGCTGTTAATTCGTTGTTAAAAAGAATTAAAACGAGCCAAAAGTAAGATGTTAAAAACTTTCATGCAAATTCTTTTATAGTCTTTAGTTTTTATACTTTTGCACGGAATTAAAAAAAATATACATGTTATCAGTTTCTAATTTATCAGTTCAGTTTGGAAAACGTGTTTTGTTTGATGAAGTAAACACTAAGTTTACACAAGGAAATTGCTACGGAATTATCGGAGCAAATGGAGCAGGGAAATCTACATTTTTAAAGATTTTATCAGGAAAACAAGAACCTACTTCTGGTCAAGTTCATTTAGAACCAGGAAAAAGAATGTCTGTATTAACACAGGACCACTATGCTTTTGACGAGTATACTGCCTTAGAAGCTGTGTTAATGGGAAATAAAGAACTACATAAAATAAAGTCAGAAATAGATGCTTTGTATGCGGATTATTCTGATGAAAATGCAGAGAAAATAGGAGAATTACAAGTTCGTTTTGAAGAAATGGATGGTTGGAATGCCGATGCTTCTGCTGCAAGTTTATTATCTAATTTAGGTATTAAAGAAGAAGATCATTATACATTACTATCAGAGTTAGACTCGAAGAAAAAAGTACGTGTATTATTAGCACAAGCGTTATTTGGTAATCCTGATGTATTAATTATGGATGAGCCTACCAACGATTTGGACTTCGAAACCATTGCTTGGTTAGAGAATTTCTTAGCAAATTATGATAATACAGTAATTGTAGTATCTCACGACCGTCACTTTTTAGATGCTGTTTGTACACATATTTCTGATATTGATTTTGGGAAGATAAACCACTACTCAGGAAATTATACATTTTGGTATGAATCATCTCAATTAGCAGCTAAACAAAGAGCGCAACAAAATAAAAAGGCAGAAGATAAAAAGAAAGAATTAGAGGAGTTTATTCGTCGTTTCTCTGCAAACGTTGCAAAATCTAAACAAGCGACTTCTCGTAAGAAAATGATAGAGAAACTAAACGTAGATGAAATTAAACCATCTTCACGTCGTTATCCAGCAATTATTTTTGAAAGAGATAGAGAGGCAGGAGATCAAATTTTAAATGTAGAAGGTCTTTCTAAAAAAGATGCAGAAGGCGAATTATTATTCTCTAAAGTAGATCTTAACTTAAATAGAGGAGATAAAGTTGCTGTTATTTCTAAAAACTCTAAAGCAACTACAGCTTTTTATCAAGTAATTTCAGGCAATGAAGAAGCTGATTCAGGTAAATACAGTTGGGGTGTAACTACTACACAGTCATACTTGCCAGCAGATAATTCTGCTTACTTTCAAAATGGAGAATTGAATTTAGTAGATTGGTTACGTCAATACGCGCAAACTGAAGAGGAAAGAGAGGAAGTGTTTTTAAGAGGTTTCTTAGGGAAAATGATTTTTTCTGGAGAAGAAGCTCTAAAGAAAAGTAATGTATTATCAGGAGGAGAGAAAGTACGTTGTATGTTATCTCGTATGATGATGACTAGAGCTAACATTTTAATGTTAGATGAGCCAACAAACCACTTAGACTTAGAATCTATTCAAGCATTGAATAACTCTTTAATTAACTTTAAAGGAACTGTGTTGTTTACTACACATGACCACGAGTTTGCACAAACAGTAGCGAATAGAGTTATAGAAATAACACCTAAGGGTATTATTGATAAATATGCTACTTTTGATGAGTATTTAGATGATCCTAAAGTAAAAGAGTTAAGAGAGAAGATGTACTCTTAAAATTATAAGATATAAAAAAAGGGAGCTAATTAGCTCCCTTTTTTATTGTGCTTTTATTTAGAGGAAGTACCCCAAAACGTTGTTTATATATTTTAGAAAAATGTGTTGAATGTAGGTAACCTACTTCCAAGGCTAATGTTTTTAATAATACAGAAGGGTTTTGTTCTACAATACTTCGAGCTTTTTGTAATTTAATTTCTGTAATAAATTGATTAGGGGTTAACCCAGTAGCTGCTTTAATTTTTCTATTTAAAGAACTTCTTGAAGTGTTGAAATGTTGAGCAATATCTTCTTGTGTCATGTTTGGATCAGAGCATTGCTTGTTAATAAACTCTTCTACTTTTTTTATCCACAAATCACCTTCGCTCAATTCTTCCTTTTTAATAGTATTCTCTTTAATAAAGGTTGTTCGGTTTATGCTATTGTTTAAGGCATTTTGTATTCGAATAAGTAACTCTTCTTTTTCAAAAGGTTTATTTAAATAATCATCAATACCTAATCGCAGAACTTCTAATTTACTTTTAGTGTCAGTACGGGCTGTAAGCATTAAAATAGGGACATTTATTTTGTTTGCCTTAATTTTTTCTATCAAAGCTAAACCATTCATTACAGGCATCATATAATCGGTAATAACAAAGTCAATTTTTTCTTTAGAAAGAAAATCTAACGCTTCTTCTCCGTTTTCAGCTTCAAAACAAGTGTAATTGCTTAGAATCCTCTTTAAGTAAGCTCGCATTTCAAAATTATCATCAACAATAAGAATTCTATAGTGACCTGATTTAGGTTGTTTAATTATGTCTTTAGAAATTAAAGTACTTTTATGTGCATTCTTTTTTGAGGTTTTTTCAAGTTGTATTTCTTTGTTTATTTTAGTTGTTTCTGGTAAAGAGATTATAAATGTGCTGCCTTTACCCAATTCACTTTTTACAGTTAAGCTTCCTTGGTGTAGCTCAATAATTTCTTTGCTAAAAGCTAAGCCTATACCGCTACCTCCAGCTTTATTAATATCATTTTTAACTTGATAAAAACGGTTGTAAATGAGTTTAATATTTTTTTCAGAAATTCCTATACCAGAGTCTTTGATAGAGATAATAATTTGTTCGTTTAGCTTGTTTAAAGAAACTGTAATGTTTCCTTTTTTAGGAGTGTATTTAATAGCATTAAGAATAATGTTATTTAACGCTCTTTCTAAAAAAATAATGTCAGATGATACCCAGCACTCACTTTTTTCTTTTTTTACAGTGAAAACAATTTCTTTTTGGTTGCATAAAGGTTCAAAAGAGGTATAGAGTTTATCAATTAACTTATTTATTAAGTAGGGAGTAGGTGATATTTTAAAATTAGCTTCTTTCATTTTAGCTAAATCAAGCACATCGTCAACTATGTTTTTAATTTTATTAACCTGTTTGTTTAGGCGGTTTTTAATCTCAAAACCTTCTTTTTCGTATGCGGATCCTTTTAAAAGTTCTAATTGGTCTATTTCACCTTTAATTAAGGTAAGAGGAGTTCTGATTTCATGAGAAACATTGATGAAAAATTGAGATTGAAATTCATTTAGTTCTTCCAGCTGTTTTCGTTGGTTCTCCAGAGTTTCCTCACTTTTAATATTGGCATTTTTAAAGTACTGTACTAAAAAAAAGAAAATAATGAATTGAATTAAAATAAGTACAGGAGAACCAAATGTACCTTCTGGATAAATAGGGAAAATATGTATTGGAATAACAAAAAGTAAGTAAGAAATAATAAAAACACTATAAAGTAAGTATTTGTTATTGGTAAAAAGTAATAGAAATACAGGTACAACAATGTAAAAGTATTCAATATAACCACCTCTTTCAGCAAAATTACAGAACATAAAATTACTGTATAGAATTAACGAGAAAAATAAAATACGTGCTACCATAAATTTACGTTTGTATTGTAAAAATAAGGTAACCAACAACCCTGTTATACTACCCATATGTATTAAAACAGGAAGTGAATAAATTCCTTTTTTCAGAGTGTCTTCTGTGATTAAAATAAGTTCAATTAAAAACCAATTAGAAATAAAGATATTAAGTAAACGAACCCTCTTCATTTCTAATTTAGAAAGTTTATCTGTTACACCAATATTAGTTATGTTATTATAAAGTTTAGCTACTTCCCCCATTAGAATAATTAAAAGGTCAAATATATTAATCTATCCATAAACAACATCTTTTTTATGATTTGTTACCAGTGTTTTAGGATGTTTGACACAATAGTGAGTGTAATTGAAGTAATATTGCCTTAGAGAAAATTTATGTTTGCAATTCGGTTAGTGAGCCTTGTTAGGTCGATTCTTTTTTGAGCCGTAATCGAAACTTTTATTATCAATTTATTTTTAGAGCTTCAACAGAAAGAAAGTAGAATATGAAATTAAAATTATTATACATATTTTTATTATTAAGTTATTTAGGTATAGCAAAGTCTATAAAAGAAGAAAAAAAGGGTTCAAATTTTGAATTAACTAGCTTTACAAAAACGAATAATAAAAAAGCACTTTCAAAATATAATTATTTGAATGCTTACAGAATTAATGTCGGACTTTATTATGAAAGTGAGCTAACTCCAATTACCCCAGATACCAACAACATTTTGTATGTCAATAAAAACGTAAGTGGTGGCGATGGTTCGGGTGACTCTTGGGCGAATGCCGTACCCGAGCTTGCCGATGCTTTGCTATGGGCAAGAACCCAGCATGATGCAGACAATAATTGGTTACAAAATGATAGCTTACAGGTTTTTGTTGCCAAAGGAGTTTACAAGCCTTTATATAATGCGGCCGACGGGAACTATACCACCAACGGCAACCGCGATAACGCTTTTGTAATGGTGAATAACGTACAATTGTACGGAGGTTTTGCTGGGAGTGAAGTCAATCTTAGCGATCGTGATCTTAGTCTTGCCGGAAACGCTACAATTTTAAGTGGTGATATAGGGGGGCTTAATGATCTTAGTGATAATGTATATCACGTGGTAGTGGATGCCGGTAATGTGGGTGCAGCCCTGCTAGACGGTTTTACCATCACCGGCGGAAATGCTAATGATAATGTTAGTAGTATAGCTGTCAACGCAAATAGTATCAGAAGAGATTATGGTGGCGGGATGTATAATGCTTTTTCTTCTTCTTCAAGTTTAACCAATGTAACCATCACCGGAAACACAGCAGCAGGTTATGGTGGCGGGATGTATAATGCTTCTTCTTCACCAAATTTAACCAATATAACCATCACCGGAAATACAGCAAATTATGGCGGCGGGATATATAATAGTCAATATTCCTCTCTGAGCTTAACCAATGTGGCGATTGTTGGAAATACAGCAAATTATGGCGGCGGAATATATAATTATTTTTATTCCTCTTCCAGCTTAACCAATGTAACCATCGTAGGAAACACAGCGAATTCTGGCGATGGGATACATAATGAATATGAGTCTTCGCTAACGATAAATAACAGTATTGTTTGGGGAACGATATTTAACATAGGTCTTCTTTACACACCAAATTATTCTTTAATACAAGACAACACTAATACCGCTAACGGCAATATCGATGCTACAGGGCTTACAGCCGAAGACATTTTTACAGACCCTGCTAACGGAGATTATACTTTAAAACTGAGTAGTCCTGCGATTAACGCCGGTAGCAATACATTATATACCGATGTCGGGGGAGACCTAAATAACGATACAGATTTAACCGGCAACCCGCGTTTGTTTGGTAACACCATAGATATTGGTGCTTACGAGTATGATGGAGTATTGGCAGATTTTACAATTTCAGGAGGATATTGTATTGGTAATGTAGTTACTTTTACAGACAATTCTTCGTCTCCTAATGGAGCTATTGTAAGTTGGGAATGGGATTTTGGAGATGGCACAACTTCTACCGAACAAAGCCCAACTCATAGTTACGCTGACTTAGGTAACTTTACAATATCATTAAAAGTAACTGATGTCATTGGAGAAACAAATTCTATAACAAAATCCTTTAATGTACAATCACCAAAAGCTAGGTTTGTTGCTAACCCTACAAGAGGGCAAGCAACACCACATACTGTATTCTTTACAGATCAATCAACGTTGCCAGATTTATGGTTTTGGGAATTTGGTAATGGAAATACTTCAACAGCTCAAAACCCAATACATACATATACTGCTGCAGGAGATTATACGGTAAATCTTACAGTAAGAGATACCATAAATGGGTGTGTTGACAAAGCAACAAGTTTAATAAAAATAGTAATTCCAAAAGCACAATTTAGTGTAGATGATACTTTGGGTTGTGGTCCCTTTACGGTAAACTTTACAGATGAATCTACAATAGAAGGAAATGATACGGTGGGAGAATGGTTATGGAATTTTGGGGATGGTAATACTTCTACCGAACAAAACCCTACTCATACCTACGAATCAGTAGGAGTATATAATGTAAGTTTAACTATAAAAACTGCTATAACAGGATTTACAAGAACAGAAACTAAAGCAAGTTTTATACAAGTTATAGGTCTCACTCCTGATTTTTCTTCAGATATAACAACTGGCTGTGCACCTTTAACAGTTAGTTTTACTGATAATACTGTTTTTTATGGTCCATCATCCGATTGGTTTTGGGATTTTGGAGACGGTAATACGAGTAATGCAACAAGCCCTAAACATACATATACAACAGCAGGTGTTTTTGATGTGAGTTTAACAGTTACTGATATTGACGGATGTAGTAAAACAATTATTAAAAAAGCATATATAAACACTACAGAAACTATAGCACCTACGGTCTTAATCCAGAATATAACAGTATCGTTAGATGCTTCAGGAGTTGCAACGATAACTGCTGCTGATATAGATAATGGCTCTTATGATAATTGTGAGGTGTCCTCCATTAGTTTAGATAAGACTTCTTTTTATTGCTCAGATGTTGGGGATAATACGCTAACATTAACAGTAACAGACACAAGTGGTAATAATAACACAGCTACGGCTATAGTAACCGTAGAAGATGTAACTCCACCCGAGGCGATTTGTCAAGATATCACAGTGCCGTTAGACGCTTCAGGATTTGTAACTATTACAGCTGCTGATATTAATAATGGTAGTAACGATACTTGTGGAATAGCTTTAATGAGTTTAGACAAAACAACGTTCGATTGTACCAATGTAGGCGTAAATAATGTAATCTTAACTGTTGAAGATACCAATGGAAATACCAATACATGTGCGGCTAATGTAATCGTAGAAGATGTAACTCCACCCGAGGCAATTTGTCAAGATATTACGGTACAATTAGACGCTTCAGGAATTGCAACAATAACGGCTGCTGATATTGATAATGGTAGTACAGACACTTGCGGGATAGCTTCAATGAGTTTAGATAAAACAACTTTTGATTGTAGTAGTGTAGGAATAAATATAGTAACCTTAACTGTTGAAGATACCAATGGAAATACTAATAGTTGCGCAGCAACAGTAACCATAGAAGATGTAACTCCACCCGAGGCAATTTGTCAAGATATCACAGTGCCGTTAGACGCTTCAGGATTTGTAACTATTACAGCTACTGATATTAATAATGGTAGTTCAGATGCTTGTGGAATAGCTTCAATAAGTATAGACAAAACAACTTTTGATTCTACTAATGTGGGAATTAATACGGTAGCCTTAACTGTTGAAGATACCAATGGAAATACTAATACATGTACAGCCAATATAACCGTAGAAGATGTTACCCCGCCAATGGCTATAACAAAAGATATTGTAGTTAGCCTAGATAGTAATGGAAATGCAATTATTAATCCTGAAGATATAGATGATGGATCTTATGATGCATCTGGAATAGCAAGTATGAGCTTAAGTCAAACAAATTTTAACTGTCCTAACTTAACAGACTATACGGTTGCTCTAACAGTTATTGACTCCAATGGTTTGTCGAGTTCTGAAGAAGCTGTTGTAACTTTTATATCAGATGATTTAGATAATGACTCGATAGCAGATGTATGTGATAATGATATAGATGGTGATGAAGTATTAAATATAAATGATAATTGTCCAAGAATGTCAAACCCTGATCAAAAGGATTTGGGTAATAATGGAATAGGTGATATATGTGACTCATCAGAATTGTCAGTATATAATGGATTTTCTCCTAATGGTGATGGAGTAAATGATGTATTTGTGGTAGAAGGTTTACATAACTACCCAAACAATAAATTAGAAATCTATAATAGATGGGGAAACAGAGTTTACCATTCTTATAATTATCAAAACGATTGGAATGGTATAAGTAAAAACCAAGGAAAAAAATTACCTGCAGGGGTCTATTTTTATATGCTTACAATAGAAGAAAATTCAAGAAACTTAAAAGGTTGGGTTTATATTATCTATTAATTATCATAAAGTAGTTAGAAAATAACTAGTGAAACAAAAAACACCTTATTTAAATAAGGTGTTTTTTAGTTATATAACCTATTTGATATAATGGTGAGTATGGTTGACACAATATTGATGATGATATTGTTAATATTTGTAAAATGAGGTTTTATCAATTTCTTTTTGGTAACACCTAGTATAAAATTTAATCAATTAACACATAACTTAAAAACAGAAAAAAATGAGATTTAAAAATGTATTAACAGGAGCAAACATTAGAGTAGGGTTCTATAAAACTACAGATGGAAAACCATATTTAGGTACAATCCCAGGAATGGAGATTGATATAAATGAGGGAAATATAGGAGAGCTTAGAGATGATTCTTATCCAACGGTTAAAGTTAGAGTTTGGAAAAAAGAAGGTATAGGGCTTCCTGTAATTATAGAACCAGGTACTATTTACAATATGACAGATGATTTTTATGTGAATTGGAGCAGTGATAAAGGACACTTTTTACAAAAGGTTGAATTAAAACCAACAAGAGAAAAAATAGAAGAAGAGAATGTGAGAGTGTATTACTTTTTTGATTTAAGAAATTTTAATGAAACTGTAAAAAGGACTATTAAAACAACATTTCAAACAGCTTTTTCACAATCGTCTTCTTTTTCAAAATCACATAGCGAAAGCTCTGAGTTTAGCATAAATGGAAAAATTGGAGGCTGGATTGGAGGAAAAGATGATCCAGCAGGAGGAAGTGCTGAAGTTTCTGCAGGATTTAAGTCAAAAATAGAGGACTCATTTACTCAGAAGTATGAAAATTCAATAACTAGAATTTGGAGCCAGTCTATAGAAGATGAATACACTCTAAAGCCAGGAAATATCTATGCACTAACCAGTGTTTGGAATATTAAGTATGCAACAGGAGTAATAGAATACTTTAATGAAAAAACAAGCTATAAAATTCTTGATTCTTCTGAAAGTAAATTAACAGAACCAGTAGTATACGATAATGTATCTCAAATGGATGATAAAACAAGAAAAATGTATGAAGAGCAATTAAAACTTAATACCGTTTTATAATAATGCGGTATGTAAATAATAGAGTAATAAAAAAAGGGAGCTAATTAGCTCCCTTTTTTTATTACTCTATTATTCTTCTTCGTCATTCTCAACGATTTCAAAAAAGCTAAAAACATTACCCCCGTAACGTTTTTCATAGCTATAAAAAGGGTGTTGAGATAAGTCTGTATGTTTAGAGTGTTCAATAATTAAAAGACCATCTTCATTTAATAAACCGCGATCAAAAATAATATCAGCAATTTTTAAAAACTGACTTTCTTCAAAGTCATAAGGAGGATCAGCAAAAATAACATCTGTTTTAAGAGGTGTTTTTTCTAAAAACTTATATACGTCACTTTTGTAGCTAGTAATATTCATATCTAACTCCTTTGAAGTTTGATTAATAAACTTTATACAAGCAAAATGAGCATCAACAGCATATATAGTTTCTGTACCTCTAGAAGCAAATTCGTAACTGATATTTCCAGTTCCTGCAAATAAATCTAATACTGAAATGTTTTCAAAGTAATAGAAGTTATTTAAAATATTAAATAAAGACTCCTTTGCCATATCAGTTGTAGGACGTACAGGTAAGTTTTTAGGAGCTGTAATTCTTTTACTTTTATATTTTCCAGAAATAATTCGCATTAGGCTATAAGTATAAAATTAGAATGGTTCGAAAAGTCTTCACTATCTGCAAAAAAGCTATTTACAGGATTCATAAAATGAATATTTCGAACATATGTGTAAGTAATAGAGTATGTATCTGATTCTTTTTCAATATCACCAATAAAAGTTAATTGAAAGGTATTAGGATCCATTTGTAACTGTTCAGCAGTAAAAAGAATATAATAGATAAAATCTTCTTTTGTATTGTAAGAAAATGAGTTGTAAAATAATAGTTTACCTTCTTTGCAAACGACAATATCTAAATGAGAAGAAGAAACATGTACAAAAAATTGTTCTTCAGAATCGTTTTCAGAATAAGTAAGTAGTTTATCAATTAAAACTGTTGAATGGTGTTTATACTCAAATTCACCAAAGTTTTGAAAAAGATAATTGTTAATGTTTACATAAGGTATATAAACCGTATTAGCAGCTATAACATTATGTAAATCATAAGTAATAAAATCTGTTTTTAGTGTTTTTACATCATATTTTAAATAAGGAGCTAAGTTATTTCTATCAAAAAGCTTATTAGGAACTAACGTCGCCAAATTATTTTGATGAATAGCAAAAACAGATGTAAAATCTTGTTGTAAATCTTTGTCAGTGTCAAAAACACGAATAATTCTTTCTAGTAAAAGTTCAGGAGAAGGAGTAGTACTAGAAAAGGTATACTCAGTAAAAAGAAGAGGTTCTTTAGTATCTGAGTTTGAAATACAAAAAGAAAATCCATCCAAACTAAATTGGATGGATAGACTTTTATGCTGCGCAAAAGCGCTATTTTTTTTACTCTTTTTTTGCAATTGCTTCACCTTTATCGTAATAAGGAGGCCAGTTACCACCTACAGTTACTTCAGTTAAAGAACCAACAGAAACAAATTCACCTTTAATTTGATCTGTCTCAATAGCTTCTAATTCTTGTTTTATTAAAGAAGGATTCATTCCTGTTAAAATAGGCTTCTTAGAAACTTTAGCTTCAAAAACAGGAACTTCTAAACCAGCAACTTTTTCAACTCTACCAGTAGCTAATTCAAATTGCTCTGTTGTACCAGGAACATCAAACATAGTAGCATACTCTTTACCTTCAAAATATTTTAAAACAGGTTCGTATCCTACAGTATCAATAACTTTAACAGATATGTCTTTAGTAATACCACCACCTAATTCAATTGTTTTCTCAACGTTTTTAGTTTCGGTAATAGCTAATTGACCGTTCTTAATAAAGGTAAGTAAAGTGTCTTTATTGTTAGTATATGTTCCGTAAACTTCTTTATATTTTACTTCAGCGTCTCGAATCAACTTTAAATTCTTAATAACCTTAGCATAACGTACTCTCTTGTCTTTGTTAAAATTGATAGGCTCCATAACACCATTATAAATTTTATATACTAAAAAGACAGTTGCTCCTAATAATAATATTGAGACTAACCATCTCATTTTTAGAGGAACAAACTTAACAACAAGTAATGCTAAAAGAACTGCAACTACAACAGCTGCTAAAATCATTAATAATAAACTCATTTTTTTAATTTTTAATGTATGATATTCGCAAATCTACAATTTTTTTTCAATGATGAAAATAATTAATTTATAAATAGACTTATCTTTGAATATTATTTGATATATGATACAAACTGCTTCGAAATTTTATAAAGAAATACTACAAAAGTTCCCATACACACCTACAGAAAAGCAAAATGAGTTATTAGATGTATTAACAGACTTTATTTTTTCGGATGATAATCGCGCTTTATTTTTGTTAAAAGGGTATGCAGGAACAGGAAAAACAACCATAATAAGTACTGTTGTTCATAATTTATGGAAGATAGGACAAAAAGCAGTTTTACTAGCACCTACAGGACGTGCAGCGAAGGTGATTTCAGGATATTCTAATCGACAAGCATTTACTATTCATAAAAAAATATACTTTCCTAAAAAACAAAGTAGTGGTGCAGTAAACTTTGTAATGCAACCCAATAAGCATACCGATACCCTTTTCATTGTTGATGAAGCTTCTATGATTTCTGATGAAAAACAGAACGCTAAATTATTTGAAAACGGTTCTTTATTGGATGATTTAATATCGTATGTATACTCAGGAAAAAATTGTAAAATTATTTTTATTGGTGATACTGCGCAGCTACCACCAGTAAAATTGACGATGAGTCCAGCTTTGGAAGCGGATAAGCTCTCTTTTGAATTTAACAAAGAAGTTACAGAAATTGAGTTAGATGAAGTGGTTCGACAAGAAGAAGGTTCTGGAATTTTAGCCAATGCAACCGATTTACGCTTATTAATTCAGAACGATTCAACACATTTTCAGTTTGATGTAAATTACCCAGATATTATTCGATTACAAGACGGATATGATATTCAAGACGCAATAACTACTGCTTATGATGGTGAAATAGGTGTAGAGGATACAGCAATAATTGTGCGCTCAAATAAACGAGCAAATCAGTACAATCAACAGATAAGAACTAAAATTCGCGGACAAGAAAACGAAATTTCTACGGGAGATTATGTAATGGTGGTGAAAAATAACTACTACTGGTTAAAAGACTCTTCTTCAGCAGGATTTATTGCTAATGGTGATATTTGTGAGGTGATGCGTATTAATGCAATTAAAGAGTTATACGGATTCAAGTTTGCCGAAGTGGAAGTTCGCATGATTGATTATCCAGATATGAAACCTTTTGAAACTGTTTTACTCTTAGATACTCTTACAAGTGAAAGCCCGTCATTAACATATGAAGAGTCAAACCGTTTGTATGAAGCTGTAAAGGAGGATTTTGCGCATGAAAAATCTAAATACAAGCAATTTATGGGAGTGAAGAAAAATAAGTATTTCAACGCACTTCAGGTGAAATTTTCATACGCAATGACTTGTCATAAATCACAAGGGGGACAATGGAAGACTGTTTTCATAGAGCAACCATACTTACCAGACGGTGCATCAGTAGAATATTTACGTTGGTTATATACGGCTGTTACACGTGCACAAGAAAAATTGTATTTAATAGGTTTTAAAGACGAGTATTTTTTAGATTAAAAAGCTATATTCGCGTCAATTTAAAATTTAAAACTATGAAAATGTATTTTACAAAAACAAAAATTGCATTAATTTTTTCCTTAATACTATTGTCTTTTTCTTCATGCAGTGACGGTGACCATTTAACGTCTAGCAAACCATTTATAGAAGTAAACTGGAATACTATAGGAAGTTCATTGGGGGTTCAATCAAATGAGTTTGGTGAAGGAGGAAAATTGACTTTAGAGTTGTATATGAATGGTCAATTAAAAGATTCAGAAATATTAACAACAGGAGGTGAAGGAGGAGATTACTATTATGAAAACTTATACTTAGACAACACTGTAAGTTTTCCTATTACTATATATCTAACAGTTAAAGGTGGAGGAAGTAAAACTAAAAGTAATGAAGTTGTTATCGAAGACCCTATTTTAGGTAAAAGATTCTTAATAGATTTAAAAAAATATGATAAGTTAGAAGATAAAGACATACCGATAAATCTTACAAGTTGTCAAAAATTGAGTGCAATTGAGTTTTTACCTAATAATAATGTCAATGCAAGTTGGTTTAATACTAACGATTCAACAGGTAAATGTGAGGAAGAGTTAGAAGCGTTTCAATGGGAAAGAGTAGGTATTAATAAATATAAGTTTATTTTTGATCAAAATTCTTATTTAATAGATATGGGGTTTGGATATCAAGGTGAATCCATTGAGTTTGAAAACATTGGAGATAGATACAATATAACATATTACTACGGACAGTAGAGTGTAGAGTTATGTAAAAAACGAACTTGATATCAAGTTCGTTTTTTTTTAAGTATAAAATTTATTATTCAATATGTTAGCATTTTGTTAATGTACTTCATACTCAAGTTAAAAAAGTTACATTTGTGTATTATACAAACTATTAAAAATGCACAAAAAAGTACTTTTATTACTGTCTTTTTTATTGATTTCACTAACAATAAATGCACAAAAACCACAAAAACTTACTTCAAACCAAATTTACGAGAAAGTTCAAAAACTAAACTTTTTAGGCTCTGCATTGTATATTGCTGCACATCCAGATGATGAAAATACACGTTTAATTGCTTATTTATCTAATCATGAAAAGGCAAGAACAGGATATTTGTCATTAACGCGTGGTGATGGTGGTCAAAATTTAATAGGTTCTGAAATGCGAGAACTATTAGGAGTTATTCGTACACAGGAGTTACTAGCTGCAAGAGGAGTAGATGGAGGAGAACAACGTTTTTCTAGAGCTAATGATTTTGGATATTCAAAACACCCTGATGAAACGTTAAAAATTTGGGATAAGGATAAAGTATTAGCCGATGTAGTTTGGGCAATACGTACTTTCAAGCCGGATGTAATCATTAATCGTTTTAATCACAGAACACCAGGAACTACACATGGTCATCATACTTCATCGGCAATGTTAAGTGTGGAAGCTTTTGATTTGGCTAATGACAAAACAAAATATCCTGAGCAATTAGAATATACCAATACATGGAAACCAAACAGGTTGTTTTTTAATACTTCTTGGTGGTTTTACGGTAGTCAAGAGAAGTTTGCAAAAGCAGACAAAAGTAAAATGTTAAGTTTTGATATTGGAACGTATTATCCTTTAAAAGGGTTGTCAAACAATGAATTAGCATCTATTGCAAGTAGTCAACATTTATGCCAAGGCTTTGGTAGATTAACTACTAGAGGAACTCAAACAGAATATGTAGAGTTCTTAAAAGGAGATTTTCCTAAAGACAAAAAAGATATTTTTTCAGGAATCAATACCACATGGAATAGAGTAGAAGGTGGAGGAGAAATAGGAGATATTTTATATGATGTTGAACAAAATTTTGATTTTGTAAATCCGTCAAAACACCTTCCAGATTTGTTAAAAGCATATCAAAAAGTTCAAAAACTAAAAGACGAACACTGGAAAACAATTAAAACCAAAGAACTAAAGAAAATCATTGAAGCCTGTGCAGGTTTGTACTTGGAAGCTTCAGCAGAAAGTTCTAGTGCAACACAAAGTAGTTCAGTAAATGTTGATTTTGAAGTGTTAAATAGGAGTGGAGTTTCAATGGAGTTATCTTCAATAAAAGTACTTCCAGAGAATAAAAAAATAATGAAAGACTTAGATTTAGCGAATAACGAAAAGAAAACGTTTACAGAAACTATTTCAATATCTGAGATAACGTATTCATCACCGTATTGGCTGCAAAAACCATGGAGTTTAGGAATGTATACGGTAGAAAATCAACAATTAAGAGGGAAACCAGAAACACCTAGACCAATTCAAGTAGAATTCAATTTGATGATAGAAAATCAATCTATTTCTTTTATAAAGCCAGTAGTATATCGTTATTCAAAAAGAGATAAAGGGGAAATTTATGAGCCTTTTGAGGTATTACCTAAAGTAACAACAAAATTACTGAACAAAGTACTAATCTTCTCTTCAGAAAAATCTCAAAAGGTGACTGTAGAAGTTCGTTCAGGAGCAAAAAATACTAGCGGAATTGTAGAGCTGAATGCACCTAAAGGATGGGAAGTTACACCAAAAGAAGTAAAGTTCTCCATAGCTCAAAAAGGGGATATTCAATTGATTGACTTTATGGTTACTCCAACACAGAAAGAATCAGAAGGAGTATTAAAAGCTATAGCAAAAGTTGAAGAAAAAAATTATGATAAAGAATTGATAGAAATCAATTACAATCATATCCCTAAGCAGTCAGTATTATTACCATCACAAGCTAAAGTTGTGCGTATGAATATAAAAAAGAATGGTACTAGAATAGGGTATATACAAGGTTCTGGAGATGCTATTCCAGAAAGCTTACAACAAATTGGTTACGAAGTAACAGAGTTAAATGTAAATGAGATTAATGGCAATTTAGAGCAATTTGATGCAGTTGTTGTTGGTATTAGAGCATACAACACTATAAAAGAGTTACAGTTTAAACAAAAACATTTGTTAGAGTATGTAAAAAATGGAGGAAACGTAATCGTACAATACAATACTAATAGAGGAGTAGATGTACAAGCTCCGTACAATTTACAGTTATCTCGTGATAGAGTTACAGATGAAAATGCAAACGTAACATTCTTAGCTAAAGAACATTCTATTTTAAATTACCCAAACAAAATCACTGAAGCTGATTTTGATGGTTGGGTACAAGAACGTGGACTATACTTTCCAAACAAATGGAGTAAAGAATACACGCCTATTTTATCAATGCATGATAAAGGAGAGTCAGCTAAAGATGGAAGTTTACTTGTAGCGAAATATGGAAAAGGAAACTATATCTACACAGGGTTGAGTTTCTTTAGAGAGCTTCCTGCAGGAGTTTCAGGAGCTTATAAGCTTTTTGCTAATTTATTGTCAGTTAAAGAAAATAAAACTGATGAGAATTAAATTTATTACAGCTTTAGTGTTGGTAATATTAGTTGGTTGTAAAACCAAAAATGAGAATCCTGTCAAAAAAAAATATAACCAGGAGTTGGTTGATGAACTAGCAAGTATGGTTGAAATAGACCAAGTTGCAGCTGGGATTCCTTCTGGAAAACACAAAGAATTAACTAAAGAAGAATGGAAGTCATTTAAAGACAGTGTTTTTGCTATAACTCATAAGAAAGTTTTAGAAATTTTTAAAGAGTATGGTTTTGTAGGTTTTGATATAGCAGGAGAAGAAGGTTCTAGAAATTTTTGGCTTGTTGTACAACATTTGGATACTAAACCAGAATTTCAAGAAGAAGTTTTAAAGAAGATGAAAATAGAGATAGAGAATATGAATGCTAGCCCTGAAAACTATGCCTATTTGCTAGATAGAGTACAATTGAATATGGGAGAAAAGCAAGTTTACGGAACTCAAGTGTTGTATAATTGGAAAGTTTGTCAAGCATATCCAAAACCATTAATAGATAGTATAAACGTAAACAAGCGTAGAAACGAAATAGGTATGAAAGCTCTTGAAGTGTATTTAAACGAAATGTCTAAAATGCACTTTGAAATAAATAAAGAAGTCTTTTCAAAAGTTAATATAACCGAACCTAAACTGTATGAATTAGAGAATTAGGTTTATTTAAAATATTAATAAAAATAGATTTCTAAGTAAGTACAAACTAAACGAAAAGTAATCTTTTGTGATTGAGATAACTTTAATTACTTTTGACGCCAAATATTAAAAAAATTATATGAAAAGACTACTACTTTTTACGCTAGTCCTTTTTGGCGTATATGTAAATGCTCAAGAAATTTCTCAAAGTGATAAAGATGCTTTAATAGCGCTTTATAATGCTACAGATGGAGCAAATTGGACAAACAAATGGGATTTGAATGACTCTCCACAGAATTGGTATGGAGTAACTATAGATGTTTTAGGTAATGTTATAGAAATAGATCTTTACAGAAATAATTTAAATGGAACAATCCCGGTTGATGTAGGAAAATTAACTAACTTAAAAAAACTTTTTTTAAGTGGCATAAAAGGAAACATACCTGTTGAAATTATGGACCTAATTAACTTAGAAAGTCTTTTGTTAATGGGGAATTTTACTGAAACTATGGAAGGATTGACAGGAACTATTCCTGTAGAAATAGGTAACCTAACTAAGTTAAAATATCTGAACTTATCATGGAATCAATTGACAGGAGAAATACCTTTTCAAATAGGTGCCCTAGCTAATTTAACAATTTTAAATTTAAGAGAAAATCAGTTAACAGGCTCTATTCCTTCAGAAATAGGAAATCTAACTAAATTAAGCGATTTGGGTTTAAGTAGAAATCAATTAACAGGGACTATTCCTCCAGTAATAGGAAACCTAACTAATTTAAAATACTTAACTCTATCTGATAATCAGTTTACAGGAGAGATTCCTATTGAGGTATTTAGTCTTAGTAGCTTAGAGAAGCTGTTTTTAGGAGGAAACCAGTTAACAGGAACGATATCTTCTCAAATAGGTGATTTGACTAACCTAAAAGAATTATTTCTGCCAGGTAATAAGTTTACTGGTGGGATCCCAACTCAAATAGGAAAATTAATAAATTTAGAAACCTTGTACTTAGTCAAATGTCAATTGACAGGAACTTTGCCTTCTGAGATAGGAGACTTAACTAAGTTGAAAAATTTACAGTTAGATCATAACCAATTTACAGGAAAAATTCCTGTTGAAATAGGAAGCCTAACTAATTTAAATACCTTAACCGTAGAAGGTAATCAATTGTCAGGAGAGATTCCTCCTGAATTAGGTGATTTAACTAACTTATCGTATTTAAACTTGAGTAATAACGAGTTAACCGGTTCTATTCCTTCACAAATAGGAAGATTACTTAATTTGGGACATTTAATTTTAAAGTATAATAATTTAACGGGATCAATACCATCAGAACTAGGTAATCTTACTAATTTAACATGGTTAGAATTAAATAATAATGGTATAACAGGGGAGATACCAACAGAAATTAGCAAACTTAATAATTTAAGGTTTTTTTTTATAAATAATAATGAATTAACGGGGATGATACCCTCAGAACTAGGTAATCTTTCAAGCTTGAGAGTAGTGTTCTTATATGATAATAAACTATCTGGTAGGATTCCCGCAACAATTAAAGAGATGCTAAATCTTGCAAACTTTAAAATAGAAAATAATAAATTTCTTTTTGAAGATTTAGAAGAAGAGCATTTATTTTTGAAAAGTAAATTAATGAATTATTATACCTATTCTTCACAAGCATCTATTGGAATAGTTGAAGAATATGCTGTAGATCAAAATGAATCTATTACGTTAACTGTCAGTGAAACCTCTAGTGATAATAATATTTATCAATGGAGATTGAATGGAGAAAATATAAAGGGAGCTATACAAAAAGCATATACTATAAATAAAGCGAATTTATCAGATATAGGTGAATACACATGTGTTGTTACTAATACTATAGTTACTGGTTTAGAATTGTTTAAAGAGCCTATTACTTTGAATGTAAATATTTTTGATACTGATAATGATGGAGTAAATAATGATGTAGATTTATGCCCTAATACTCCAACTGAAGAATCGGTAAATTCAGACGGATGTTCAGAAAGTCAGCTAGATAATGATAATGATGGAATCAATAATGATAAAGATTTATGTCCTAATACTCCAACTGGAGAATCGGTAAACTCTAATGGATGTTCCGAAAGTCAATTAGATGATGATAATGATGGAATCAATAATGATAAAGATTTATGCCCTAACACTCCAACCGGAGAATCGGTAAATGCAGACGGATGTTCGGAAAGTCAATTAGATAATGATAATGATGGCATATTCAATAATGTCGATAAATGCCCGAATACAGTAGAAGGTAGTGTTGTTGATGCTAATGGTTGTGCTCAATACCAATTAATTGATATAGCTCCTAGTGACATTCAAGTTAAGGTAAGTAGTACCACTTGTCCTGATAAAAGTAACGGTGTTGTAAATATTTCCTTTAATAAAGATTATACCTATAAAGTAATTTTGGTAGGACAAGGTGTAATAAATAAAAATTTTGATAATGTAAACTACACTTCTGGATTAGAAATTACAGGGTTACCTGTTGGAAGTTATGAAATATGTGTTACTGCGTCAGAGTTACCTAGTTTTAGCCAATGTTACAATGTAATGGTTAGCGCTCCAGCAGCCTTAAAAGTTTCTCAAACTAGTTTAAAAGGTACTTCACTTACGTATCAAGTTTCAGGAAGTGAAAATTATAAAGTAACCGTAAATAACAAAGAGTATTTGTATACTTTTAAAGATGCTGGTAAACAAGAAATAATAGTTAATCTAGATAATGGAAACAACTCTGTAGAAATAACAACAAATAAACCATGTCAAGGTATTTATAACAAGAGCGTTACAATTAAAGGTATTACATTGTATCCTATTCCAGTTACAAATTACCTAAACATTTCTGGTGTTACAGATAATTCGGCTATAGTAATCGTAAGAAGCCTTGAGGGAGCTACTGTATTATCAACTAAACTTGATGTTTATAACGGAGTAGCTAAATTGCCAATGAATACTATTGCTACAGGAATGTATCTTGTAACAGTTACTACTTCAACACAAACTGTTAATACCAAAATATTCAAAAAATGAGAAAACTAATATTTATACTATTTATACAATTAATTTTAACTTCTTGTGGAGGAGGAGGAGGAAGTGAAGATCCAGTACCATCAGAACCAGAATTAGGAGCTTTTGAGTTAGTTTTTCCTGTAAATAATACGCTTTGTACAGAAGGAACTGAAGTATCTGATACCGAAGTTTCTATTCCTTTAAAATGGAGTAATTCTACAAATGCTATATCTTATGAAGTGGTACTTACTAACACTGAAAGTGGAAATAGAATTGAAAAGATGACTAACACTAATTCTATGAGTGTTATTTTGCCAAAAGCAACAAAATTTTCTTGGAATGTAACTGCTATTTTACAAAATAAAGGAAAACAGAGTAATAGTGCTTGGAATTTTTATACAGAAGGAGTTTCTGTTTCTAATCATGCTCCATTTCCTGCGAGTATAACATTAGAAGATAATAAAGATGGTACGATTAATATCAGTTGGGAAGCATCTGATCTTGACAATGACATTTTAAAATACAAAGTATATTTAGGGGAGTCAAAAGATTCAGTTGAATTGATAAAAGAAACAGAAAGTACTTTTATTGAAAAACAAAGTATTGATTATAACACGACTTATTTTTTAATGGTTGTGGTCTTAGACAAAAATGGAAACTCATCGTCTATTTATAAGGAATTCCAGTTTAACATTTAGATAAATTGAACTTATCTTTTAAAAAAGCTAGAGTAGTTAAACTACTCTAGCTTTTTTACTTAAAAAGATTAATAGAAACCGTTGCTAATTCCGAGTTTGGGAACTTCTTAAACGTATTTTTATCATAAGTCAACCCAATAGCTTCCATAGCGTTCATATACTCATCAAGTTCAATAATATATTGGTCGGAATAGCCATGTGTTGCGTCGTAGGCAGTTGCAGCTGTTTTTCCTAAGTTTTTAGCAACCGATTCTGGTTTTGAGGTATGTAGTTCAATTAATAACAGCCCAAATTTACTGATATAGGGTTTCCATTTATTGAAATGTTGTTTTAATGATTCTACCACAAGGTTATTGTTTAAACGTTTTCCTCTGTAAGCATAAGCTCCAGTTGAATTGGTAATAGTTAAATTATCGTTGGGAGTAGGCTTTTGCCAAATTCTGTTGTGATCTAAAAAGGTGCGGACATTCAATAAATCAGAAAGATTAATGCCATATTTATCATGTAAATCTTCTGATAACGCTTTAGGGTTCCCAATATCTCCCCAAATCACTTTCGCCCAAATATCGGCTTGTACCAGATTTTTACGAGTAATTTTTAATGCAGCTTCGTTATAATCGACACCAATAAGTAAAAGTGGATAATCCTCCAACATAGTACCTCTTTTGGTTTGATGTTCAATTACGTTAAATAAATGTTTTAAAAAAGCACCATTACCACAACCAACATCTAAAATTCCTTTAGGTTGCTCATTAATAGGTTTGTTAAATAGATTGATGATTATTTCATCAATAACTTTAAAATAGGTTGAGTGTGCGCCTCCGCTTCCCCAAACGTTCATTTCTCTATCTACATGAATTTCGTCATTTCCAACTTCTGAAGTTCTGAAAATATCAGGATTTCCAAATATAAGTTTGTCTAGTTTTCTAAGAGTAGGGATATAGGATACTGTAACTCCGTAAGCACTTGCTCTTCTTGCAAAAAATAAGCCTTCATCAGTAAATTCATATGAGTCATTTGTTTTGGAAAACCAACCTAAATTGGTTAATAAATCAAGTAGTCGACTAAAATTATCAGCGTCTTTATGAAATTCATCAGCGCTAAATTTTGTTTGCATAAAGTATTTATGAAACATACCGCTCATTCCTAATAAAACTATTGTTGGACCAACGATAATTCCTTCAATATGTGTAAGAATTTGCGCTATGATTTCTTTTTCTTCGGAAGTTGATGGAGGTTCAATTCCGAAATTGTTTGTAAAGTTTTTATATAGGTTTTCTAGCTTTATAAAAGGTTCAATTTCAAATTTTCTGGCGCTATAATTTTCAGAAAACTTCAACAATGAAAAAGCTTCCTTGTATAAATGAAAATAAGAAAAAGCAATAGCAGAAGCTTTATTTACTTCAAACCAAACTTTATTTTGAGTATTGTCTACATGTTGTGTTAGCCAACCTTGTGAGCAGAGCGTTCTTAAGGCAACATTTAAGTAACCATCATTAGCTTTGAAATGATTGGTGATTTCAGTTAAACTAACTGATTTTTTATCTAACAAATATTCTGTAATTCCTTTTTCGTATAAAGTGTAGGCTGCGGGACAAGTTACAATTCCGTCTAAATGACGAAATAACCTACTTCTTAATGCAGATTTTTCTTGTTTTGTTAACATATAGAGAGATTATTTGTCTTAAATATAGCTATTTAAGTTTAAACGTACTCTTAAGTAAGACTATTGATAGGTGAATGTAAAAGATATAATATTTATAATATCTGAACTTGTATACTCTTTCTTTTGTTTAAGGCAATTTCCTTTGTAGTCTTTAGAGAGACATTCAAACTTGATAGTATTTACAAGATTGTTGTCTTTATTAGTAACCACAATTTTTGAAAGTTGACCATCTGTGTATTGGTATTGATGTGTATAAAACGTAGAGAAATTATCTACTATCTTATCAATTAATCCTTTTTGAGTATAATAAGCAATGACTTCATTTTGCTTATACTGTTTTTGGGTGTAACAACTAATACGTTCTCGTTGTTTTGGTTTCCAGCGTGTTTTACAGTAATAAGGAAGTTTATTTGGATAAGAACGTTTTTCAAACCAAAGACGTTTTTCGGTTTGTTCGATAATATTGCCTAGGTTATCAGTGGTTTTTGATGATTTTACACGTCCATTTTTAGTAAAATGTAGTTTTTTAGTTTGAATTAACTTTTTTTGATCGTTTTCTATTACATATGTCTCTTCTATCAAGCTCTTAATATCACTTGAAAAACCATGTTTTTTTAAATATTGTTTAGAGGCACAGGATTGAAGTATACAAACAAATAAAAAGAATAGTAACTGTTTCATCTTAAATGAAATTAGATACTATAATATACTAAGTTTTTTTACAATTTGGCTATGTACAAACGAATAATAGTCTTGATATTGAGGAAGTAGTACGTTTTTGTAGTCTTTGGTGTTTAGAATTGTTTCTAAAGGAAATAATTTAAGTTCGGCAACTTCTTCTTCTTGAAGAGTTAAATCTTTAACAGAAACTGTTAATTCTGCAATAAATACATGATGAAACTCATTATCGATAATTCCATTCGGATGATTTACCATGTGTTTTCGTGTACCTATTTTATGCAAGTGTTCAGAAAGAATATCAAAACCTATTTCTTCTTTAATTTCTCTAATAGCAGCAATTTTAATGTCTTCACCAGCGGCTATATGTCCTGCTACAGAAATATCCCATAAACCAGGAAACACTTTTTTTGTTAATGCTCTTTTTTGAAGTAGTATTTGTTGATCTGGAGTATATAACCAAATATGAATAGTAGGGTGGAAGTAGCCATTTTTGTGAGCTTCGGATTTTAAGCAGGTTTTTCCTGTGTAGTTTCCGTTTTCGTCAACAATATCTATTAATTCATCCATAAGAGGTTGGTAAAAAAAACGTCATTACAGGGAAGTAATGACGTTTAATTATTTTTATTATTTGAAATAAGAGAAGTTTTCTCCGTCTTCAATTTTTAATAAACTTTCGTAAATCATTTTAATTACGTTTTCAACATCTTCACGGTGTACCATTTCAACGGTAGTGTGCATGTAACGTAATGGTAAAGAGATTAAAGCAGAAGCAACACCGCCATTGCTATATGCAAATGCATCAGTATCAGTTCCTGTAGCTCTTGATAAGGCAGAGCGTTGGAAAGGAATTTTGTTAGCTTCGGCAGTATCAATAATTAAATCTCTTAATTTTTGTTGCACAGCAGGAGCATAGGCTACTACAGGACCTTTACCTAACTCTAAATGACCTTCTTTCTTCTTGTCGATCATAGGTGTAGTAGTGTCATGAGTTACATCGGTAACAATAGCAACATTAGGTTTAATGGTTTCAGTAATCATTTGTGCACCACGTAAACCAATTTCTTCTTGAACTGAGTTTGTAATATACAGTCCGAAAGGTAATTTTTTCTTGTTTTCGTGTAGTAAACGAGCTACTTCAGCAATCATAAACCCACCCATACGGTTGTCTAATGCACGACAAACAAACTTATTTCCATTCAAAATATGGAATTCATCTGGATATGTAATAACACAACCAACATGCACACCTAGTTTTTCTACTTCTTCTTTAGTAGCGCATCCTAAATCAATAAAAATATTATCAGGTTTAGGAGCTTCTTCTTTTGCTTTATTACGTGTATGAATTGCTGGCCATCCGAAAACACCTTTTACAATTCCATTTTTTGTGTGAATGTTTACAATTTTACTAGGAGCAATTTGGTGGTCGCTACCTCCGTTACGGATTACATAAATTAACCCGTCATCAGAAATATAATTTACATACCAAGAAATTTCATCAGCATGTCCTTCAATAACTACTTTATATTTAGCATCAGGATTTATAACTCCTACAGCAGAACCATAAGTGTCTGTAATGAACTCGTCAACATAAGGTTTTAAATAGTCCATCCATATTTTTTGCCCTTCCCATTCGTATCCAGTAGGAGCAGCATTATTTAAATATTTTTCTAAGAAGTCTATCGACTTTTTATTTAAAATAGATTTATCAGCCATAACTTAAACGTTAATTTTAATGTTATTAATCTTTCTTTTCTTTTTCTTTAGGTTTATCAGCTCCCCAAAAACGTCTTTTTTCAATGAATTCTTCTTGTTCTTGAAGTTGTTTAGGTGTTAATACCTTTAAAAAAGATGGGTGTTGCTCTATAGCATATTCAATTTTCTCAACAATGCTAGCTACATCTTCATTTTCGTAATCAATTTCTAAAGGCTCTTTAATAACCATAGATTGTAGTACGTTACGTTTTTTTATCATCAACCCTTTTTTGTCAAAAGAACGTCTAAACCCGTCAATTACTATAGGAACTACAATAGGTTTGTAGGTTTTAATAATATGAGCTGTACCACGGCGAATAGGCTTAAAAGGGGTAGTTGTACCTTGTGGGAAGGTGATTACCCAACCATCATCTAAAGCCTTACCTATATTAGAAATGTCAGACATTTTTACTTGTCTGTTTACATCTTTACCAGCGCTTCTCCAAGTTCTTTCAACAGAAACAGAACCTACATAAGCAAAAATTTTGGGAAGTAAACCAGAACGCATGGTTTCACCTGCAGCAACATAATAAATGTTTAGTTTAGGTTTCCATAAATAACCTACGTTTCTAATATTGTCGTCTCTACCTTTTAAAGCAGCGTTAAATACATGAAACATGGCTGCTACATCGGCAAAGTAAGTTTGATGGTTAGAAATAAATAGTACTTTTTGGTCGGGGAGACTTCTTAAAACATCCATTCCCTCTATTTGTAGGTCATTAAACTTACGGTAACGTCCGTGAGAAATAACTCCGAGAACTTGTATTAAAAATCTTTTAATGAACAATATATGTCCAAAAGGATTCCTTTTAAATAAAGGCATTTTTATAATCAGGTTTTATTAGTGTAAATGCTAAATTACAAAAGAAAACCATAAAAAAAACTATTTAAATAAATCTTTAATTTCTGAAAGCATCATGGCAGTTGCACCCCACACAATGTAATCGTTTAATTTAAAGCATGGTACCTCAATATTTTTCATGTATGAGGTTTCCATTTCTACTGAAGTTAAGTTTGAATCGTCTAATAAATCAGCTAATAAAACTTCAATAATTTCTGCAACTTCTTCATTTGGAGTAAAATGAGGTGTTTTTTCTGAAATACCTATAAATGGAGCTACTAAAAAGTTACTAGGAGGAATATAAGCGTCTGAAGTTTGTCGTATTATTTCAATAGATTTATAGTGTACACCAACTTCTTCAAAAGTTTCACGTAAAGCAGTTGTTTGTAGGTTATTATCCTCTTTATCGAATTTACCTCCAGGAAAACTTATTTGTGATGAATGTGCTCCATTATAACTGGCTCTTTCAGTAAGTAAAAAACGTGTTTGGTTATTATTGTCAGGATAAAATAACGCTAAAACAGCTGCTTTTCTAGGATTTTTACTTTGTATTAATTCTTCTGAAAAACGTGTTCTTAACTTTGGAGCTAATTTAAATTGAGATGTTAAACCACCCAGTTGCTTTTGCTGCAATCGTTCTATTTGATTGATGAAATCAGAAAAAGTCATTCGTTTTTAATCTTTTTTATTTTTTTATTTACATAATAAGCTGCTATCCAGCCCGCAATAAAAAACATGTATCCAAGAACGGCATAAATAACCTGTTTTATATATTTATCCTTTGGGAACTCATGTTCACCGTCATATCTATAATCTGTGAAATTATTATCTCCTGGTATATTCCATATTTTTATTGAATCTTTTATTCCTTTTGTTCTTTCTTTATCTTTTGGTAGAATTAAATCTTTTGATATATTCTTATTCGTTTTGAAATATACACATACTAACTGTCCCCCATGTGCAGTTTGAATTGATTCCATAGAGTCAATTACCACAATCTCTTTTTTGAACAAATGTGACTTTTTGATCATTCCATATCCTCCTCTGAATACTAGAGCTAATAGAAAAAAGCCTGCTATAGAGCCAAACTGTATAAAAATTAATATTGCTTTTGCCCATACTAATCTTTTCATTTTTTGATTCATTGGCGATTTTAGCGTGTTTACTTAGTTTTTAGTATTTTAGGACAAACTTATCAATTTACAAGATAAAAGTTATAAATTTTGGCTTGAATTTTGATTTGTTAAGTGTGGAATTAATTTAATACTAAATGAATAAAGAAAAAAAGTACCAAAAACTAGCATTAAGTTTATTGTTTGACGCTATTGGGTATGTATCTTATTTAATACCTGGGCTTGGAGAGTTGTCTGATATTGTTTGGGCACCAGCATCTGCGTATATAATGACAAAAATGTATAAAGGAAATAAAGGTAAAGTAGCAGGAGCCATTGCTTTTATCGAAGAAGCAATGCCTGGGTTAGATGTTGTACCAACATTTACTCTTATGTGGTTATATACTTATGTGTTTTCTTCAAAAGGATCAAAAACTACAATTGAAGTTTAGTCTTTTAAATTGTATAAAAAATAAAGAGCTTCCAATTTTGGAAGCTCTTTTTGTATTCTATAGCTATAAACTATTTTTTGATAATCTTTTTAGTAAACGATTTTTGACCGTCGTTTACTTCAAGAATATAAATTCCGTTATTTAAGCTTGAAATATTAAGATTGTTATGAGTAACCTTTCCTGTTAAAACTTGTTGACCTGTTAAGGTTGTAACTTTAAAAGTAGCATTTCTGTCATCTGCTAATTTAATTTTTACGAAGTCTACACTAGGGTTTGGTAAAACACTAGCATCAAAGATAGAAGCTTCATTTCCTAACTTTCCATCAATAGTAATATTACTGTCTCCTAATCCTTTTGCGCTAGCACCTATGTTTACCGTATAATCTTCAACTTCACCATAAGAAAAAGTTTCACAAGGTGAAGGAGCTGCATTCCATTTCATTGATACACGCATTCTTGTAGCGCCTGCTAAAGCAGAGGTAGGTACAGAAAAATTATATGATAAATTACCAGAGCTAGATGAAGAGCCACTAACAACTTCTTCAGAAGATTCAAAAGTTCCGTTTTGGTTGAAGTCAATCCAAACTTTCCAATATTCAGTATAAGAAGAGCTAGAAAAACCTGCACTCACAACTATAGTGTTACTTCCGTAAGGTAAATTACCAGTTAAAGACGTAAAGTCTGCATATCCACTATTAGCGCCAGTAGTATTTGAAATTCCTCCGATAGCAACATTGTCAATCCATTCATAATTTACGTTATTCCCTTTAGTGCTACAGTAAGAAACTGTGTTTGCTAAAGTTGTTACATTTACTGTATTACTAGCTGAAGAAATATTATTAGCAGCATCTTTTGCTTTTACAGAAAATGTATAGCTTGTTGAAGCTGTTAACCCACTTACAGAATAGCTTGTTGCAGTAACAGTTGTTATTTTTGTGTTTCCTTGATATACTTCATATCCTGTAACACCAGTATCATCTGTTGATGCTGTCCAACTTAGGTTAACAGAAGTTTGTGTTATGATAGAAGCAGCAACGTTAGTAGGGGTTGATGGAGCAGTAGTGTCTGGAGTAGTAGATCCGCCATTAATGTTGTGGTTTCCCAAGCCGCTAAATGTATCTTTAGCTAAGATATCCCATTCAGAAGTTGTATAAGAACTGTTAGGAGATGTAACAGAAGATTTTCTTTGCATTGTTTTGTCTTGCGCAAATGTAGAAGAGCTATTAGGATCTCCAATTAAATCGATAAGGGTACTTCCTTTAAATAAACCAACAGCGTCGTTTCCGTTAAAAGAAATTACACCTGTATCTGTTCTGTCTGCTTTGTTAAGTATTGTGCTAGAAGCACTACTATTAGCGATTACATAAACATTTCCATTTGTTAATTGGCCACTTAAAGTTAAAGTATTAGTCCACCCGCCACCATTAGCAGCTTTTTTTAATGAATATCCAGATAAGTTTACAGTAGCTCCAGTAAAATTAGCAATTTCAATAGCTTTATTGTTTGAAGAACCTTCTACATATTCAGAAATTAATAAATCTGTTGCTGTTCCGTTTCCTCCACCTGAACTAGTATTAGTTGTTACAGAAACTGAATTGCTAGAAGTAGATTCATTACCTGCTGCATCTTTGGCTTTTACAGAAAAAGTATAATTAGTAGCTGCTGTTAAATTTATAACAGTATAAGAAGTTGAAGAGGTTGTGGCTATTTTAGCAGCTCCATTATATACATCATATCCTGAAACACCAATATTATCTGCAGAAGCTGACCAAGTTAAATCAACTGTAGTTTCAGTAATGTTAGAAGCAGATAAGTTAGTAGGAGCAGTAGGAGCTTGGGTGTCAGAACCACTACCTCCTCCAAATAAATCTTCAGCTTGAGGACCTCCCCAAATTTCAGTAGCAAAAGCAGGGTTGTCAATAAAAGGATTACGATTTCCTTGAATTCCTTCTAAAATAGGATTACGTTGTTTTTCAAAGTCAGATACAGGATCGTCTACATTCCATTGAATAAACAAAGCAAGCATGTTAGAATCAGAAGCCATAGTAGCTCCTGTACCAACACCAGTAGGTAAACATTGATTACCGTAACGTAAATACATATACATCATCATACGGGCAACATCACCTTTCCATTCATCACCAGGGTACCAGCCACCAGAAACACTACCAGCATTACCAGAACCATCTGCAAATTTTTTACTACTTCTTTGAGAGTTGAAAGAAATATCAGCAGCTCTTAAATGATGTGCGTCAGCACCAGGACCAGAAGTTCCTAAATTAGGGTTTCCTAATGATTTAGCATATACGTGTTCTCTGTTCCATTGTGTACCAGCAGTACCACCGTTAGCATCCTTATCTCTAGTTCTGTCAGTAACATAATTACCATCAGTGTCACTATATCCGTAAATTAATAAAACTTTACTAGGATCGTTAGGATCTAAATCGGTTTGTTTTAAAGCGTTCCACACACCAGGAGTATATGATAAGTTAGTGGTATGTGTATTAATAATTTTTGTAGCCAGTTCATTTTTTAGAGCAGAACCCGATAAATTTAGGTTTACATCGTTATAGTATGATGGAATCTGTGAAAAAACTGATAGAGATACTATCAAAAAAAAGAAGAGTAGTTTATGTTTCATAATATTTTCTTGAAATGTTAAAATTTTGTTAACTCGTTACAAATCAATAAAAAATATAATTTTCCAATGTTACCAAAAGGTTAATAATCAGTTGTATATCTTTTGTAGATAACTAGTTTATAGTTTTTCCTTTATTTTGCGTAAATTTGCACGCTAAAATTAGAGATTGATTATGAAGATATCATACAATTGGTTACAACAATTTTTACAAACAGACTGGGAGGCTGAGAAAACAGGTGAGTTATTGACTGATTTAGGTCTTGAAGTTGAAGGAATAGAAACTGTAGAGAGTATTAAAGGAAGCCTTAAAGGAGTTGTCGTAGGTGAAGTTAAAACTTGTGAAAAGCATTCAAATGCAGACAAGTTAAAAGTTACTACTGTTGATTTAGGAGATGGTAACCCTGTGCAAATTGTATGTGGTGCACCAAATGTTGCAGCAGGTCAAAAAGTACCTGTAGCTACTGTTGGTACCATGTTGTATGATGAAAAAGGAGAAGGCTTTAAAATCAAAAAAGGAAAGATTAGAGGAGAAGAGAGTCACGGAATGATTTGTGCTGAAGATGAATTAGGTTTAGGACAAAGTCATGACGGAATTATGGTTTTAGACGAAAGTTTGGTTCCAGGTACTCCTTGTTCAGAAGTTTTTAATATTGAAACGGATCACGTTTTTGAGATTGGTTTAACACCAAACCGTGCGGATGCAATGAGCCATTACGGTGTTGCACGTGATTTAAGAGCTGGATTAATTCAGCAAGGAACTAATATTGAATTAATTTCTCCATCAGTATCAGACTTCCATGTTGATGAGCGTACTCATAAAATCGATATCGAAATTGAAGATAAAGATTTAGCTCCTCGTTATTGTGGTATTACAATAACTGATGTAGAAGTAAAAGAATCACCAGAGTGGATTCAAAATAGGTTAAAAGCAATTGGATTGACCCCTAAGAATAATATCGTAGATATTACAAATTACGTATTACACGAATTAGGACAGCCATTACATGCTTTTGATGCTTCTAAAATTAGAGGAGGTAAAGTAGTAGTAAAAACTTTAGAGGAAGGAACAAAATTTACTACTCTAGATGATGTAGAAAGAGAGTTATCTTCTGAAGATATTATGATTTGTGATGCGGATGATAATCCGTTATGTATTGGAGGAGTATTTGGAGGAGCAAAATCAGGTGTAACAGAGCATACAACTTCTATTTTCTTAGAAAGTGCTTACTTCAATCCAGTATCGGTTAGAAAAACAGCAAAACGTCATGGATTAAATACGGATGCTTCTTTCCGTTTCGAAAGAGGAATTGATATTAATACTACAAAGTATGCTTTAAAGCGTGCTGCTTTATTAATTGAAGAATATGCAGGAGGAAAAATGTCTTCTGATATTTTAGATTTTTACCCAGTAAAGGTGGAAGATTTTGAGGTATTCTTATCGTTTGATAATGCATACAAATTAATAGGTCAGGAAATTCCGAAAGAAACCATTAAAAAGATTTTAGCTTCATTAGATATTAAAATAAATAGTGTTACTGAAGCTGGTTTAGGGCTAGTAGTACCTTCTTATAGAGTAGATGTACAACGTGAGTCGGATATCATAGAAGAGATTTTACGTGTTTATGGATATAATAACATTGAGTTTTCTCATAAACTAAACACATCAATTTCTTTTGATAGTGATAAAAATGTTAAGATTGAAAACATTGTAGCTGACCAGTTAACGTCGATAGGTTTTAATGAAACTATGGCTAATTCGTTAACGAAAGCTGATTATATTGAGTTATCTGATAACTTGAACGCTGATTTTAATGTTGAAATGCTTAATCCGTTGAGTAATGATTTAAAAGTAATGCGTCAATCGTTACTATTTAGTGGATTAGAGTCAGTTGCTTACAATATCAATAGAAAGAATAATTCATTAAAGTTTTATGAGTTCGGTAAAACGTATCATAAATACGAAAGTGGTTACCAAGAAGACAAGCATTTAACATTGTTTGTTACAGGAAATAGAACACAAGATAGCTGGAAAGTTGCTTCACAAGCATCAGACTTCTTCTATGTTAAAGGAGTTGTAACAGCTTTATTAAGTCGTTTAGGAATTGATAAACTAAAAACTACTCCAACAAAATCAGATGTGTTTTCTGAAGGAATCACATTAAGCTTAGGAAAAACTAAATTAGTAGAGTTAGGAGTTGTTAAAAGAGCAATTTTAAAAGAGTTTTCAATTAAACAAGAAGTATTATTTGCTGATTTTAACTGGCAAAATATTTTAGGTTTAGTTGGAAAGAAAAAAATAAAAGTAGCTGATTTACCTAAATTTCCTGCTGTAAAGCGTGATTTAGCCTTGTTATTGGATAATAAAGTTGAATTCAAAGAAATTTATAACTTAGCATTTCAGTCAGAAAGAAAGCTTTTAAAAGAAGTAGATTTATTTGATGTATACGAAGGAGATAAATTACCAGAGGGTAAAAAATCGTATGCAGTAAGTTTTGTTTTACAAGATGAAAACAAAACATTGGCAGATAAACAAATAGATAAAATAATGCAGAAACTACAGCAAACATTCGAAAAGAGTTTAGATGCTGTATTACGATAATTCAGAAGCTCCATTTTTGGAGCTTTTTTTATATTTAACAAACAAGACAAACTAAAATAAACTGATGTACAAATTACTGATTCGCCCAATTTTTTTTCTTTTTGATCCTGAAAAGATTCATCATTTTACATTTTCATTGGTAAAGTTTTTATCGAAGATACCAGGAGTGCCATCTATTTTTAGAGGAATGTATCAAGTAAATGATAAAAAATTAGAGCGTAACTTATTTGGTTTAACTTTTAAAAACCCTGTAGGATTAGCAGCTGGGTTTGACAAAAATGCAGTGTTGTACAATGAGCTGGCTAATTTTGGGTTTGGTTTTGTTGAAATAGGTACCGTAACACCAAAAGGTCAAGCAGGAAATCCGAAAAAACGCTTATTTCGTTTAAAAGATGATAAAGGAATTATTAATCGAATGGGCTTTAATAATGAAGGTTTAGAAGCAGCGGTTGAACAATTAAAAAAGAACAAAGGAAAGATTCTCATAGGAGGAAACATTGGAAAGAACACGAATACTGCCCCTGAAAATTATACAGAAGACTATGTAGCCTGTTTTAAAGGGTTGCATCCGTATGTAGATTATTTTGTACTAAATGTAAGTTGTCCAAATGTATCTAGTCATGCAAAACTTGAAGATGCCGATTATTTAAAGGAATTAATTACAGAAGTCCAAAAGTTAAATAACGCTGAAGCACAACAAAAACCTATCTTATTAAAGATTGCGCCAGACCTAAACAATCAACAGCTTGATGAAATTATTGAGTTAGTTGCTGAGACAAAGATTGACGGAGTAATAGCTTCAAATACTTCGGTAAATAGAGTAGGTTTAAAAGCTTCTAAAGAACGTTTGGAAGAAATTGGTAATGGAGGTTTAAGTGGTCAACCTGTAAAAGATAGAAGCACAAGAGTGATTCAATACTTAGCAGACAATTCTAACAAAGCATTTCCAATTATTGGAGTAGGAGGTATTCATTCAGAAAAAGATGCTTTAGAAAAGTTAAAAGCAGGTGCAGACTTAGTGCAGGTTTACACAGGTTTTATCTATGAAGGACCAAGTTTGGTAAAAAGAATCAATAAGGCTATTTTGAAAGAAGAAAAATAAAATTTAAGCTATGGAGTTAACGAAGAAGAAAGTTGTTTTTGGGGTGTTGTCAGTTCTTTTAATTTGGTTTTTTTCAGCTATAATAATAGACTCTATATATGATTCTTCAGATAGAGGTACATTTGGAGATATGTTTGGAGCAGTTAATGCATTATTTTCAGGGTTGGCTCTTTTTGGAATTATAGTATCTATTTTAATTCAACAAAAAGAATTAAATCTTCAACGCTTAGAACTTTCTGATACAAGAAAAGAATTCAAGGTAAATAGAATAACTAATATTTTATTTAAACAAGTTGAATATTTAAATAATCATATAAAAAGTATTAAATTTTACACTCCAGGATTAAAACTAAAAGAAGAATATATCAATATAGACATACTTATTCCCTTTTTAATTAATAATAAACCTCTTATAAACTCAATAATAGAACATAATACCAATGGTATTATGCCTGTTATAAATAATGTTTTATCGGTTGTTGATAGTTTTCAGAAAATATTAGATTCTGAGGGTGGGTTAAACGAAAAGGAAAGAAGGCAAATAAAAATGCTTTTCGTAGGAAATATAAACGTACATTTTGTTACTATGCTTGAGTTGAAGGTTGAAATAATAAAGGATAGAGAGTGTAAATTTAAAATTAATAAGTTAATAAACTTTTTAAAAGAATAAACAAATTAATTTATGCTAGAAACCCTTATTTCTTTTGTCTTTGCTACCGCTACCTTAGCTATTTCACCCGGACCTGATAACATTTTTGTATTAACGCAAAGCATTGTTAATGGTAAAAAATATGGGTTGGCAACTGTGGGTGGGTTAATGACGGGATGTATAATTCATACAACTTTGGTGGCTTTTGGAGTATCAGAAATCATAAAACAAAACCCGAACTTATTTTTCATTATCAAGTTATTTGGAGCAGGGTATTTACTGTACTTAGCTTTTCAAGTGTATAAAAGTGATGCTAATATTGCTTTTTCAACAGAAAATGTACAGAAAAAATCAATACTACAATTATTCAAAACAGGTTTTTGGATGAATGTGCTAAACCCTAAGGTTACAATTTTCTTTTTGGCGTTTTTCCCACAGTTTTTGTTTTCTGACAGCTTGTCAAACGTACTCCAGTTTTATGTACTAGGAGGATTATTCATTTTAACATCTTTCTTAATATTTTCTTCCATTGCTATTTTGGCAGGAAAAATTTCTGATTACATTAAACAGCATAATAAAGTAGGAATATACTTAAAGTGGGCACAAATTGTAGTGTTTGTAGGTATTGCTCTGTTGATTTTACTGTAAGGTTAACGAAGCCATTTTATCATGTTCGGAAAAGTCAAGTGAGAAGAATCTTCTTTGCTATTTTGATGACAAAGTCCCATCCATTCTAGTAAAGGTAAACCTATGTAATTTTTGTTTTCAAATTGTTCTATAAGCCATTTGGATTGGTTTTTATAACCATTTTCATGAAAAACAATTTCTGGAGCTAAATTCAGTTTATGTAAAGCGGCATATGACCATATAACAGTGGCTATTTCGTCGCCATCACTGGGCCAATTTTCAGGCATTTCAGGAGTACCAATAAGAAGTCTTTGTTCAGGTAAAGTGGTAGCTATATGACCAGCTTCATGTAATAAATCACCAGGATATTGTAACTTGTTTTTATCCACTAAAATATTCCCTTTATATAATTTTAATCCAGGTAAAAAGCAAGGCTCATCAAGTTTTTGATAAATGATATCAATACCTATTTCTTCAATAAAAGAAGTGATAGTATGTAAAAGTTTCTCTTTAAACATTCTTTATTTGTAGCCAATCCTTCCTGATTAATAATTGTTCAATATGCGCATAGTGATGGTTACAATGCCAAGCATAAATTCCAATATTTTCTTTTAAGCCAACTTCTTCATTTCCGTCAGGATGGATAAACGATTTGTTTAAGTCTTCTTCAGTTAAACCTTTCATGAAGTAAACCCATTTGGCATGTAATGCCTTTAGAGTATCTAACGAAAGTTGAATAGGAGCAGTTTTGGAATCAAATAATTCAGCCCAACGATCTTCAAAATAAGTTTTAATAACTGGTTTATCTTCTGTTAAAGCCCATTTAAAGCGAGTATAAGAATTATGATGACTATCAGCACAGTGATGTATCACTTGCCTAATTGTCCAACCTTCTTCTCTGTACGGAGTATCTAATTGTTCTTCGGATAAATCAGAAACTAACTTATTCAGTCTTTTTGGAAAGTCTTCTATAGTTTCAATCCATTTAGCAATATTTTTAGAAGAAATGTTATTTGGAATTTCAGGTTTACCAATAGGATATTTTAACTTTTCCATTACTCTTCTTTTTTTGAAGTTAGTTTTTCTAAATTTCGTTTAGAACTACTATTTTCAGGATTGATAGCTAGTGCTTTTTTATAGTATTCAATAGCTTTTATAGTATCTTTCATTTTAGTATAAGCATCAGCAGTACTATCATAGGTATTAGAGCTATTAGGGTATAATTCAATGTTTATTTTAAAAACATTAATAGCATTTTCAAACTCATCTTTTCTAAGATATTGATATCCCAATCTGTTTAAGTTTCTCTCTCTAATTACAGGATTTAAACTATCTTTTTCTTTAATAGCTTTATAACCTTTTAAAGCAGCTTCAAAGTTGCCTTCTGTTAAATACTCACTAGGTGTTTTTTCTCCTTTTTTTAGCTTTTTAAAAACATATTTTTCACCATCATGTTCTCTTTTTTCTGCTAACTCTATTTTGTTCTCAGAGGTGTTAAAAATTAACTTTTCATTTAACTCTCTAACGTAAAAAGAAGAATCGTTTACTTTTAAAGGTTCTAAATCTTGATTACGCCATTTTATAAGTAAATTATTATCTTCATTAAAAGTAACTGCTATAATTTCATCAGCATTAAAATAATAGCGCCCGGTTACTTTTTCTATAAACTCTGGAGAGTTTGTTTTAGAACTACAGCTGATTAATAGTAAGGTAAGTGAAAGAATTAAAAATTTAAATTTCATTTTTTGGTTAGTTTTTGTTGAAATATTACACTAATGAGACGACTCAAAATAAAATAAGTTACAAATTAAGTTATTTATAACTTTCGTTGGCATAAGAATTGAATTATACTTGGTGCGATAGACATAAGGTTTTTTGTATTCTTTTGTTTATCAGTTGATTAAGGTTTTTAAAAAGTGGTTTTCTTTCAATAAAAAGATGAAAAGTGCCACTATGACAGAATAAATAAGATATGAGTAAATCAAAAATATTACATTTAGACAATTTGTCGCTTCAAGATGTTTTTAATGAAGATTCGGAGTTAATTCCATTACTAACACCAGAAGATGAAGAGTTAATAAATAGAGAAAGTATTCCAGAAGAGTTACCAATTCTTCCATTACGTAATACAGTTTTATTTCCAGGAGTTGTAATTCCAATTACTGCAGGTAGAGATAAGTCTATTCAGTTAATTAAAGATGCTAACAAGGGAGATAAGGTTGTAGGAGTAGTAGCGCAAAAAGATAGTGAAGTAGAAGATCCAGGAATAGATGATATTTATCAAACAGGTGTGGTTGCACAAATATTACGTGTGTTAAAAATGCCTGATGGTAATACAACTGTAATCATTCAAGGTAAAAAACGTTTCGAGATTGAAGAAGTTATACAAGAAGAACCTTATTTAAAGGCTAAAGTAAAAGAAGCAGTTGATGAACGAGAAATTGATGATCAAAAAGAGTTTGATGCTATTATTGAGTCAATTAAAGATTTAGCATTAGAGGTTATTAAAGAAAACCCTATGTTACCTTCAGAGGCGTCGTTTGCGATAAAAAATATTCAATCAAGTTCATTTTTGGTGAACTTTATTTCATCAAATATGGAGTTAAGTGTATCGCAAAAACAAGTGTTGTTGGAAAAAGACAATTTAAAAGAGCGTGCGCTACTAACGTTAAAAAACTTAGATAAAGAGCTTCAAAAACTACAGTTGCGTAATGATATTCAGTCTAAAACACGTTCTGATTTAGATAAGCAACAACGTGAATATTATTTAAATCAACAATTAAAAACCATTCAAGATGAGTTAGGTGGTGTTTCTCATGAGCAAGAGCTAGATGAAATGCGTGCTAAAGCAAAGTCAAAGAAATGGAATAAAGAGGTTGGAGAAACTTTTGAAAAAGAGTTAAACCGTTTAAGACGTATGAATCCTCAAATGGCCGAATATGGTGTTCAACGTAACTATTTAGAGTTAATGTTGGAGTTACCTTGGGGAGAGTATTCAAAAGATAAATTTGACTTAAAAAGAGCTGAAAAAATCTTAGATAGAGATCATTTCGGATTAGAGAAAGTAAAAGAACGTATTATAGAACATTTGGCTGTTCTTAAGTTACGAGGTGATATGAAATCGCCTATTATCTGTTTATATGGACCTCCAGGAGTAGGTAAAACATCGCTTGGTAAATCGGTTGCTGAAGCACTAGGACGTAAATACGTGCGTATGTCTTTAGGTGGTTTACGTGATGAAGCTGAAATTCGTGGACACCGTAAAACTTATATAGGAGCGATGCCAGGTCGTTTAATTCAAAATATAAAAAAGGCAGGGACTTCAAACCCAGTGTTTGTATTAGATGAAATTGATAAGTTAAGTCAAAGTCATCAAGGAGATCCTTCTTCTGCTATGTTAGAAGTTTTAGATCCAGAGCAAAATACATCGTTTTACGATAATTATTTAGAAGTAGGGTACGACCTTTCTAAGGTATTATTTATTGCTACAGCTAATAACATTAATCAAATTCCATGGGCATTGAGAGATCGTATGGAAATTATTAATGTTACAGGCTATACTATTGAAGAAAAAGTAGAAATAGCAAAAAAATACTTATTTCCTAAGCAGTTAAAAGAGCACGGATTATCTAAAGAGCATTTAACAGTAGGTAAAAAGCAAATTGAGAAAATAGTAGAAGGATATACAAGAGAATCTGGAGTTCGTGGTTTAGAAAAACAAGTAGCAAAAGTAGTTCGTTTCGCTGCAAAATCTATAGCAATGGAGGAGGAGTATAATGTTGCTTTAACAAATGAAGATATAGAAACTATTTTAGGACCTGCACGTTTAGAACGTGATAAATATGAAAGTAATGATGTGGCAGGAGTAGTTACTGGATTGGCTTGGACAAGTGTTGGAGGAGATATTTTATTTATTGAATCTATTCTTTCTAAAGGAAAAGGTAACCTTTCAATTACAGGTAACTTAGGTACGGTAATGAAAGAATCTTCAACAATTGCAATGAAGTATATTAAATCTAATGCGGAGGAGTTTGGAATAAACCCTGAAGTATTAGATAAGTATGATGTACACATTCATGTACCAGAAGGAGCAACTCCAAAAGATGGACCAAGTGCTGGTATTACTATGCTAACTTCTTTAGTATCTTTATTTACGCAACGTAAAGTAAAAAATAAATTAGCTATGACAGGTGAAATTACGTTACGTGGAAAAGTACTTCCAGTTGGAGGTATTAAAGAAAAAATATTGGCTGCAAAACGAGCTAACATCAAAGAAATTATTTTGTGTGCTGATAATAAAAAGGATATAGAAGAGATAAAAGAAAGTTACTTAAAAGGATTAACATTCCATTATGTAACCGATATGAGTGAGGTAATTGATATTGCACTTACCAAACAAAAAGTTAAGAATGCTAAGAAACTTGTATAGTTTATAAAAAAAGCCACTTGTTAAGATATAAGTGGCTTTTTAATTTTAACAAGTTACTTGATTACATAGTAGCTATTTCGTCACCTGGAAGTGCAAATGGCTGACACCAACAAGACACTAATGGAGCTACACCTAAGCATACATATCTTGTATGTGGCGGGCATTTTATAGCTCCTCCATTGATTTCTCTTTGTTCTGATTTATTCAAAACATTTCCTAATTTTGAAATTGAGTTTAACATAATTAATAGATTTTAGGTATTAACTTTTTAATGATCAAAGTCTTCAAGAGGTTCTTCAGCATATTCAAACTCACACCAGCAACCTAACCAGTTACACCTTAATACTTGACCTCTAGGGCAAGTTATTTGGCCTCCATTGATTTCTCTTTGTTCTGATTTGTTCAAAACGTTTCCTAAGTTTGCAATTGATTTTAACATGATTGATTAGTTTTAGTTATTTGTTTTTAATGATCAAAATCTTCAAAAGGTTTTTCAGTATATTCTGGCTCACACCAGCATCTTATCCAGTCACATTTTAAATAAGTTCCTCTAGGACATACAATTTGACCTCCATTAACTTCTCTTTGTTCTGACTTATTCAAAACATTTCCTAAGCTTGAAATTGATTTTAACATGGTTAATTAATTTAATTTTCCTTACTCTATTATATGCTTTTCAGGTTCCGCATTTAAGAATTATGTATCACAAATATTGGGAGATTAGGAAAGGAAAAGAAGCATATTAAGTGACTATTTAAGAAAAAAGCAGGTACTATTTTAAAAAAATGACATCCTTATTGGTTTTTTAAGTTTTTGTTTATCAGTGTCTTGTGGTTTTGTTTAGGGTGATGCATTTATAAATGGAAAATAAACTGATAAAAAAATTAACTTTACCTAAACAGAAAAATTAAAACTTATGAAATGCTTATCTATTGAGTCGTTAATGAAGTATGAATTAACATCAGAAGAAAAATTTAAAATATTTGCAGGGGATCCAATTGCAAAACCAAACACAGAAGTATTTGGTGGACCTGATACAGATGGAGAAGAAGATTGTTTACCTCCACCTCCTGGAGAGGATAGTAGAGATAAATGCTATGAGTACAAAGTTTTTAGTATTTAAAATAATTACAACACTATAACTCTTTATTAATTTTTTCTATAAATTGATAAGGAGTTATACCTATATGTTTTTTAAAAATTCGAGTAAAGGACTTAGAGTTCTTGTATCCAGCTATTTCTCCAATAGCTTGAGTTGTATAAGATCTCACTTTCTTGTCATTACTTAATACTCCAATAATATAATTAATTCGTAACTCATTTGTATAATCATTAAAACTCATTTTTTTATAATCTTTAATGATTTTTGATAAATAAGTTGTGTTAGTACCTATTTTTTTTGCCGCATTATACAGGTTAAACTCTTCTTTTAAAAAGTATTTTTTCTCCTCTATTTTTAATAAACCGTTAATAATTTGTTGATGTTGTTCATCTTTTATTTTTACGGTATTAGATGATGAAAAAGATTTTTCATTTAAGTCTTCTTTTTTTGAGATTTTAGCTAATAATTCATCTAATTTTTCATTAGCTTTTCTTTTTTCTTTAGAATTTTTAAAAACTAGAAAACTAATAATTAGTAGAGTAAGGATTAGTATTATAAAAATTGTTCTGTAATAAAAACTTTTGTTAGCAATGTATTCTTTTAACTCTTTTAACTCTTTTATTTTTTTATCAAGATCTATCTTGTAGGCTCCATTGATTTGCTGTTTTTTTCTTGAAGTAAGTTTTTCATAATCAATAATAAAAGTGTTTAAATGATATTTAGCAGAGTCTATTTTATTTTGCTTAGAGTGAATTTTAGAAAGGTAATAATGTGTGTGTAAATAATTGTAATCTAGAATTGTGTCTTTTTTTATTTTTAAAACCTTTAGAAAGTTCTCTTTTGCTTTGTTTAGATTATTAGACATATAATAATTATAGGCATTATTATAATAACCTTTATATAAGTATGATTGTGATTTACTTTTTTCAAATAATTCTAAGCTTTTTTCAAGGAAAGAACTGGCTTTAGAGTATTCTTCTTTTAAAGTATAGATAGTCCCTTTACCATAATAAACTTTGCCAGTGTAATAGCTATTAAGATTGAACTCTTTTGTTTTTAGTATGGAGTTATAGTAATGTAATGAAGAATCTGCGTATTGATGTTGCTTTTTGTTATTTTTATATAAAGTGGCATAAATAGCGGCAACATTAAACATTCTTTTGTACTTACTACTATAGTACTTATTAGAAAGAGCTTCTTTATTTATTTCTATAAGTTCAAGAGTTTCTTTTGCTTTATTAAGAGCTTTGTCTAACTCTCCCATATCTTGATAAATGAGCGCTATATTACCTTTAATTTTAATAGTTCGCTCAATATCTTTAGCTAAAAAAGCGTAGTTTTCAGCTGCTATATAATTTTGTAAAGCAGATTTAATTAACTTTTTTCTTTTATCAGAATTACCTAATAATATATGGATATCAAATAGTAAGGGAAAATTTTTATTAGTTTTGGCTATCTTGGGTAGATACTTATTTATACTATCTTTAAAAGGAATGTTTATAGGCTGTTTTTCTCTTACTTTTAAATATTCTGTAGCAGCATACCCAAAAGTCTTGTAAGCAACATTATCACTTTGTAAAAGCTTTTTCATATAATATAGAGAGCTATCAACACCAATTTCTCTATTCAAGTAGAACTTTTTTTTAAAATCTTTTAAATCAGTCTCGCTATACTTCTTTGTTGTTTGAGAGAAAGAAACAAAACAAGTAAAAAATACTAAGAAGAGAAACGAAATTTGTTTTAACATGATTTTTTAGAGGAGTTAAAGAATTAATAGGAACTGCAAAATAAAAAATATTTAAATATTTTGAGCTATTAATCAGCAGCTTGTTTTGTTCTTTTTTAATGGTTTATAGAGTGTTATTAGTCTATATACAGATTACTTTAGTAAATAATGTCCAGATAAAAGAAAAGAATTTAGACGATAATTAAAAAGATAAAATACTTTTTATAGGTAAAAAACGTTGTTGTTTTAGTTATATTTAAAAACTTAAAAACAATATCAAATTTAAACCCTTGAATTTTATGAAAAAACTACTTTTATTAACAGGTCTTTTATTCTCTGTAGCTTCGTATTCTCAAATTGAATTTATTGAAACTACTAAAACTGAAATAGTAGGAAAGATAGAGTATGTTTATTTAGAGAAAATAGGAAACGAAGCTTATAACTTTTATTATAAGAATATTAACGATCCTATTCACGAGTATGTTCATTTTTCTTTTAAAAACTTAGATAATGATGTGGAAAAACTACATCAAATAATCGTAAAAGGTTTTGAAGAAAACCCAAGAGATCCTTATAAAATTAAAGCAAACGGGGATGTAATTTGGTTAAAATATACAAAGGTTGATGGAGTTGTTATGTTACAAATTCAACAATATGTAAGCAGAGATCCAGATATTATGACAGTTTCTAAATTACTTACTTATGAAGAAGTAAATAAGTTATTTAGTAAATAATAATTAAGATGATAAGTTAAAAAAAGCAGCCTTTAAGGCTGCTTTTTTTATGACTAGGTTTTTATAACCTTATTAATTTTTTGCTTTGTTTTTAAAAGCATCAAATTTGTTTGTTGTTTGTTTAGGCCAGCTGTTGTTTGAAGTATCAATATCAGCAGTTTCTAAATCAGGATCTACAACAATGCTTTTAATTTCTTGAGAAGAAGTAAATACTCTGAATACTTTACGTTCATCTTTCTTCCATATTTGAGCAGGGAAGGTTTCACGTTTTTTAGTACCATCAGCATATGTTAACTCCACAATAATAGGCATTACTAAACCTCCTGGCTTTTCAAACTCTACCTGATACATATAGTTAGGAATATCTTTTAAGCTAGCTTTTTTATCAGAAGGTAATCCTTTAATATATGCTTCTACTTCAGATTTATCAGCGTTTTCCTTGTCAGTAGTTAAGTATACTAATTTACCTAATTGAGCAAAGTAAGAAGGATATTGTTGTTGTAACTTCTTAGTTTTTTCATTTGGTTTATTAGTTAAATATAAAGGCTTAACCTCTTTAATTCCAATATCAGTATAATCAGTTGTGTAGAACCAACCTCTCCAGAACCAATCTAAGTCCATACCAGAAGCATCTTCCATTGTTCTAAAGAAATCAGCAGGAGTAGGGTGCTTAAACATCCATCTTTTTGAGTATGTTCTAAAAGCATAGTCGAATAATTCAGGTCCCATAATTGTTTGACGTAACATATATAAACCTGCTGCTGGTTTAGTATAAGCATTAGGTCCAAAATTATGCACATAATCACCTTGAGACATAATTGGACTTAACTTATTCTGATCTAAACTCATGTAACGAACAATATCTTTAGGTAAATTACCAGTATTAAAGTTTGGATCGTAATCTAATTCAGCTAAAATTTCTACAAAAGAGTTTAACCCTTCATCCATCCAAGTCCACTGACGCTCATCAGAATTTACAATCATAGGGAAGAAGTTATGACCAACCTCATGAGTAATTACTCCAATCATTCCGTTTTTAACTCTATCAGAATATGTTCCATCAGGATTTGGACGTCCGTAGTTAAAGCAAATCATTGGATATTCCATTCCTTGACGTTTTGCGTGTACAGAAATAGCTTTAGAATATGGGTAATCAAAAGTCATTTTAGAATACTCTTCTAAAGTATTAGCAACAACACGAGTTGAGTGCTCTTCCCATAAAGGATTTCCTTCTTTTGGATATAATGAAATAGCCATTACATCTTTTCCGTTGATGTTTACTGCCATTGCATCCCAAATATATTTTCTTGACGAAGCAAAAGCGAAGTCACGTACTTGGTTAGCTTTAAAATGCCAAGTCTTAGTTTTTGTAGTTCCTTTTTTCTCGTTTGCTTCAGCTTCAACCTGCGTTACAATAAATACAGGATTTTTATACGATTTTCTAGCTTTTTCAAAACGCTTGCGTTGTTCTTTTGTTAAAACTTCTTTTTCGTTTTGTAATTCACCAGTAGCCTCTAAAATATGGTCAGCAGGAACTGTAATTTTTACATCGTAATCACCAAATTCTAAAGCCCATTCACTACGACCCCAGAATTGCATGTTTTGCCATCCTTCAACATTATTATAAACACATAATCTTGGGAAGAACTGAGCAATGGTGTAGTTTTTATTTCCGTCAGGGAAAGACTCAAAACCAGAACGACCACCGTCTTCAACAGAATTGTTGATTAAGTAGTTCCACTTGATTTTAAATTTGAAAATTTCACCTGGAGCCAAAGGCTTTGGCAAATTAATTCGCATCATGGTACGATTAATAGTGTGAGGTAAATCTCTACCATCAGCATATTTTACAGCTTCAATATTAAAACCGAATGCTTTTGGCTTGTCCATGTTTTCACTCACAAACTTATCAGGAGTTTGAAAACCATTAGCTCCTTTAGATTCAGCTAAAGGTGATTTAGAATCTGGAGCTCTCATATTTTGATCTAACTGTAACCATAAGTACTCTAAATGGTCTTTAGAGTTATTGTGGTAAGTAATATCTTCGTCTCCGTATAACCTGTCTGTAGCTTCATCTAAGCGTAAACTCATTACATAGTCAACTTTTTGTTGCGTGTATGCATGACCTGGCGCTCCTGATGCTGTACGTTGATCGTTAGGAGTTGCTAAAACATCTTTTAATTGTCGAAATTTGTTTTGGTCGGTATGACCTTGCTGGCGTTCTTTTTTAGGAGCTTCTTGGGCAAATAAGGAAGCGGATACAAAGAGTGCCGAGAATAATAGCGTAGAATATTTTCTCATTATATGCTTATTAGTTTTTGAATAAATAAGCGGAAAGTTAATGAAATCTTATTACTAAAAAAGAAGGTTTATTAAAAATTTAACAAACCTTTATCATTATCACTCGATAAAAACAAACTTTTACGTTCTTTTTTAACAGTTGCTTTAATAAGGTTTTGTTGATCAGAGAAGTGATCTACTAAAATATTGTTTTCTACTTTTATTGTTTTTGGGAGTGAAACATTTTCAATTTCTAAATAAAAGTAAACAATGTTACCATCATATTCTTTACCTATAAAATTATAGGCTTTTTCTTCATTATTAATAAATATTTTAAAGTGAGCTTTTAAGTATTTATAGTAATATTCATTAATAGACGATAATTCATTTTTAGTAGCAATTTTAAGATTGGTGTTATAATCTTTGTTTATGGCAAGTTCAATATCATCCATAAAAACATTCATAATCATTTGAACACTTTGAGTATCTTCTCTGTATTCAATTTCAGTTAAGGCAACATAGTATTTATGTAAGGTAAATGATAGTAGTAATGGAAGTACTAATAAAAGGATGATAACTTTCTTCATGGTTGATTAAAAATCAATTATTGCGCCAAATTAGTGTTTTCCAATAATTTTAAGGTATTCTGTATGCTCTTTTCTAAAAATTTTAATCACTTTTAACACTTCACGGTTTTGGTAGAGTTTTTCTATGCCTAACGGATTACAATATTCTAAAAAGTGATAATATTTATCTACAGGAATTTCAAGCTCACCAAAAAAGAAGTCTTCGCCTAATTCATTAAGTAATTTTGTAGGCATACTTTCTTTAAAAGCTAATTCTTTACGAAGTTTCCATAGTTTTTCTGAGTCTTTTACTGGAAATGTATTGGTAGTACCCATTCCTTCAAAAGCTTTAGTAGGATCTACTCTAACCTCATTAGGCTTTACATGTTTACTTATATAATCGTCTGAGTGATAATTAGTATAGTTAACATTAGAAAAGTCGGTAGCTTTACTTGCTATTTCTAAGTTTTTATCACGCTTTACTTTTTTAAGGTCTTTAACTAACTCTCCTGAAAGTTCGTTGTTTCTTAGTAAAACTTCATCTAGTTCATAATCTTGTTTTTCAAGGGTAGTTCTTTTTCTATAGGTGTTAAAATCTGCTTTGGTAAGCTTTTCATATATGGTTTTATAACCTATACTACTATACCTTATAGAGTCGGTAGGTCTGGCAAAAAGTCTGTATTCTCCTTTATCGTTAGAAAATGTTGCTTGGTTTGTTGAAAAGTTAACAATATGAGCATTTTCTAACACACCGTTTTCATCATAAACAATTCCAAAAAGTGTTTTTCGTTCTTCTTGAGAGAATACTAATTGAGATAAAAACAATAAGGTTATTAGAACTTTTTTCATGGTACTTTATAAGGTTAGATTAGTATACACCTAAAGGTACAAAATATTTTAAGAAAGCGTAACTTAAATAACCAAATAGGGAAGAGGTGTTTTAATTGTATTTTTTAGGATTTAGCTTTTTAAATTCTTCTGATTTTTGCTGTAAAAATGTAATCATTGCTACTTCATTATTTAAATAAAGAGTATTGAAGTCATTGGCAGATTCGGCAAAGTAGATGAACCTGTCAATATCCTCTTTTAGTATTTTTATTTCATGCTCAATAACTATATGGTAGTTGTTACGTATATTTTCTATTCTTTTTTCTCTGTCTTCAATGGCTTTATTGTTTTTTAGTTTTCTCAGTCTTCCTGATATTGAATTAATAATATAATCTGTAGATAAAACAAACCCTAGGCCTTCAAGTTTCATGGGACGTCCTCCCATTCCGGTATAGAGCCTTCTTTCAGCAGGAGTAAGTATTCTAGAACCGGCAAAGGGTAGCTTTAATGTTTCAGCATTTATTTCTTTTTCAGATTTTATATGTTTTGAGTCAGAAGAAATATATCCGAGTAAATTATGTTTTTTTATTGCTACTTCATCCAGTTCAATAGGTACTTTTTTTAGTTGTATGTAACTTTCTTGTATTCCGAAGTTATTTATGTTTACTACAAAGTTTTTGGTTTTATAGCCCACAAACGAAATTTGTAAGGTATCATTTACTTTGGCTAAAATCCTAAACTCACCATTATTATTAGTAAAGGTTCCTTGTTTAGTGTTTAGGTTAATAACATGTGCGCTAGAAACGGCACTTACTTCATCTTGTATGGTAGCGTAAAAGAATTTTCTTCTTTCTTGCGCTGTAGCTTTAACTATAAAAAACAGACAAATAATTGAAGGGAGTATATTTTTCATGTGTTTAGTTATTACTAATTACTTTTAAATAGCTCTTACTTTCTTGTTGTAAGATAGCAATCACTTTTAAGAGTTGTTTTTCTTTATATAATTTTTCTATACCTAAGGGATTACAATATTCTAAAAAATGAAGATACTTATCTTTAGGTATGTTAAGTTCTTTATAAAAGAAATGTTCTCCAAATTCTGAGAGTAGCATTTTAGGAAAGCTTTCTTTAAATTTTATTGTTTTTCGGGTTCTTTTTAGCTCTTGTGAGTATTTATCAAGACCAGAACTAAATCCTGTACCAACACCAGCAAATTTAGCAGTAGGGTCAGTTACTTTTCTCATATTAGGAACCCCCATTTTATCAATCTCATCAATAGGCATAATAATAGGGTCTTGAAAATCAATCATAGAAAAATCCAAAGCACTTTTAGCTTTTTCCATACCAATATCTTTAGGTGTTTGTTTAGTATCTATAGCAAGTGAACCTATTAAGTTGTGTTTTTTTACTTCCACTTCATCTAATTCAAAAGGAACTTTAATCAGTTTAATCTCGTTTTCTTCCATTCCGAAATGAAGACTCGTGACCTTAACTTTTTTGGTTTCGTATCCTATAAACGAAACCTGTAAGGTATCATTAGGCTTTGCCAATATTCTAAACTTACCTAAATCATTACTAAATGTACCTTGTTGGGTATTTAGGTTAATAATATGGGCGTTAGGTATAACACCAAGTTCATCGTTTAAAACCCCGTATAAGAACTTTCTTTTTTTCTGGGCAGTAGCACCTAACGTAATAAGAAGTAAAAGTGTGATGGGTAGTTGTTTAATCATGCAATTATTTTTTGGTAACTCTTATATTTTCATTTTCTAATAGGTAAGGAGAGGTTTTACTATTTTCAATTAAAACAGCGGTAAGTTCTAAAACTTTATCTTTATTATATAGGTTTATAATTCCTTTTGAAATGCACGCTTGCAAAAACTGATTAATGTTTTCTTTCTTTATTTTTAGTTGTTGTACAAAAAAGCCATCGGTAAAGTGCTTTCTAATTTTTTCAATATTTTTATCTTCAATAGTTGCCTTTTTTAATTGTTTTTTTAGCTTGTTTTTTCCATTTAAAGCATTAATGAGGCCAGTTAAACTAATTGCTACTCCCGATTGAATTTTTACTGTTTTTTCATCTTTTGGTTGTATAACATTAGCATAAGGGAGTTTTAGGGTTTTTGCATTAACAATAGGAGCATTGGTAAGAATATCGTTATCAATTTCTAAAATACTTTTTTGTCTTTCTAGCACAACTTCATCTAACATGTGTGTTTTACTATCAACAAAAATTACAATGTTTTTAGCTTTTATATGCTCTTTAGTAATGGTAACCTCTTTATACTCTAGGTTAAGGTGAGAAATTAATAAGGTATTATTTTCTGCAGCTAAAATTTCAAAACGTCCATTTTCATTAGATACCGCACCAATGGCCATTTTTTTATTAATAATATGTACATCTTGTGTAGCAATACTATCTATAAACACAGTACCGGTAATAATTTTAGGTGTGTTTTGCGCGATAGCAACACAAGAAAAACAAATAAAAAGAACAAGTAACAATTTTCTCATATCACAAATAAACCACCAAGCAGTCTTAAAAATGTTTTAAGAACATGGTAAATTTTTGTTAAACAAAGAAAAAAGACCGTTTGAAAAATAACTTTCAAACGGTCTTATGGCATTTAATAAAAAGTATAAAATGTTATCTTTCTAACACAATAGTAGCAGTTCCTGTTATTGCAATAACATCATTGTTTTCTACCTTGTTTTCAGATAAATCTTGTTTTAAAACCATTCTGTTTTTAGAAAACGACTCAATAGTAAATTTTGATTGTATTATATTACTATTACCGTTTTTAAATATTAGTTCATTTCCTTTCACTTCCCATTTACCAGCACTTAAACCTTGTATAGCAGTTGCATTATGGTTTGTAGTTTCTACCTTGTCATTAATCTTTGTTTTAGTTACTATTTTCACAGCTCCTTTGGTTGTATACTTATTAGAGTTTTGTAAAAAGTTAAACGAAAAGTTATAGTCCTTTCCATGTATATTAGATTTACTCTCATAAGATAAAACACGCGAAGTAACTTTAGTTGTATACTCAGATGTTAAGCTAGTTAAATTCCAAGTACCTTCAGGCTTTATTGAAGCATTTTCATGTATAGGAATTTCAACAGAATCTGAACAAGAGAATAATAATGTAATTGTAAAAAGGAAAAATAATTTTTTCATAGTTTTATATGCTTTTGATTTATAAAATAACACCTACAAAAACAACTAGGACTTGAATAACCCTACTTTATTTATCAAATAATTTTACGGTTTATTTTTAACTGTATATTTTCGCCATAAATACTTGTAGAGCGTAGTGTTTATAGTAGGTTGTAAAACATACGTTTAGCACAAACAAAAAGTAAATTATTAAACATTTAATAAAAATAAAAAATGAAAAAACTAATTGTAGCAAGTACATCTACCGTTCATGGTAGTGGATACCTAGAATATATTTTACCCACCTTAACTAATTTTTTTAAAGAAGCTTCTACTATATTATTTATACCCTATGCACGCGCAAGCGGAAAAACATATGATAAATACACTTCTGTAGCTCGCAAAGCTTTTGCTACAATTGGTAAAGAGGTAAAAGGTATTCATGAGTTTGATAACCCGAAAGAAGCTGTTCAGCAAGCGGAGGCTATTTTTACAGGTGGAGGTAATACGTTTGAACTGGTAAACCAATTATATAAAAATGATATACTACCAGATTTAACAACGGCAGTTGAAAACGGAACTCCGTATTTAGGTACCAGTGCAGGAAGTAATATTTGTGGAGTAACTATGATGAATACGAACGATATGCCTATTGTATATCCACCGAGTTTTAAAACCCTAGGGTTTATTCCGTTTAATATCAATGCGCATTATTTAGACCCTAATCCAGACTCTACCCACATGGGCGAAACACGAGAAACGCGTATTAAAGAGTATCATATATTTAACGAAATTCCTGTGTTAGGACTACGTGAAGGTAGTTGGTTAGAGGTTAACGGAGCAACTATTACGTTAAGAGGAAGTTATACCGCACGCTTATTTAAACAAGGAAAAGAACCAGTAGAGTTAGATACAAATACTGAGGTTAGTCAGTATTTTTAATACGATTTTACAGAGAATAACTTATAAAAGAGAACTCCAAACTGCTGTTTGGAGTTTTTTTAGTTATTGAATATGTGTTGTTTGGTAGACAATGAAAGCAAAGAATATTAACAGAAAGTTTATAACTGAACTTAATATGTAAAATTTTCTTTTACTACTCATTATAAATATAAGTTTAAGCTAACTCCATAGTTTTTTTAGTTTGTCCCAAAAACTTGAGTTATTTATAACTTTTTCTGGCTTTAAAGGGGAAGTAATATTCTTTTCCGGATGAAGATAAAAGTTTAAAAACTCTTCTTTTTCAACAAAATACTGTCCAAATTCCCATGTTTGGTCAGTAGAAGATATAAGGGCAGAGGTTAATTCAGCAATAGAAGCACTAATAATAGCACCACAAATATTTATAACTTTGTCCTTTTCATCTGAACGATGTAAAAACCATGATTTGTTTGTTTTTTTTGCTTTTTCAAATTTATCTTCTAAGTTAAGAATAGTCTTGGTTTCATTCTTATACGTATTTAATTTCCACCAAGGGTCATTAGGGGAGGTTTCGGGGTCAAATATTACATCATAATCAGTTTTTATAACACCAGAAACTCCTTTAATAGAAAAGATGAGTAATTGATTTTTTTTCCATTCAAATATATCTGTTAAATCAACTTCATGATAAGATTCTTTATTTTCAACTTTATCATAGTTTAGAATATGTATTTGAAGTTTAATTTTTTCTTTTAATTGAATTGTATTTAGAGAGGAGTTAATGTATTTTTCAGACAGGGTTATTATCTCTCCAAAAGTAACTTCGGTATTTTTAGTAGGTATTATTCCTATAGTAGAACTCATAGTATTTTTTTAATCTGGGTTTATATAAACACTTTTAGTGCCTTTATATATCCTAAAAAGGAAGTATAAACGTGATTATTGCAATTTTTAATTTGAGCTAGCTAATATAGCAAAAAAGGTAATTAAACAGGTGTTTAAGAAGTAGAGGGTTAGAAAGGAGGAGAGTAGTAGTTTTATATTTATTGCACGTTGACTTTTTATTTAATCGCAACAGCAGTTTTTATCGCTTTTAGCTTTTTCAAAGCATTCTCTTCCTTCTTTAAAGGCAAAGTAAGAAAGCCCAAGTGTTCCAATACTGTCTATATAAGGAATACTAAGCAATTCATAAACTCCGCTACTCACAAGTAAAATTATAGACATATAAACACAGACCATTGTACAATTTGCATCGGCTAAAATTGGTGCGGAATTAAGTTGATTACCAACCTTTCTTTTCCAAACAACCAATATCCACATTATTAGGATAGAAATTATAGAAATAACAACGCCCCAAAAAGTAGTAAGTGGTTTATGTCCTGTCCAGATATTATAAATACTAGTTACTACAAGTCCGAAAACCAATATATAAAAAGCAATTCCAGTAACTCTTAATGCTGTTCGTTCAAAATCATCACGTTTACTATTAGGATTTTTTTGAATTCTTACTATCATATGGGCAATTCCAAGTCCTGAAATAACCTCTATAAAACTATCTGATCCAAAACCAAAAAGGGCAAGACTTTCATCTTCAAACCCTAAGTAAGTTGAGATAATTCCTTCTGCAATGTTATAGATTATTGTAAATATTGCAAGTCCAAATGCTATTTTATATAGTTTTTTGTTATCTGTCATTAAAATCTATTTTGTTCTGTTTTTCAAGACTTTTACAACCTGACACTAAACAATATAACAAAAAGATAGTTAAATATGGTTAACAAGTGCTTTTAACTGATATTACAACAAAAAAAGACTGCTTTTAAAGGCAGTCTTTTGTATTATATATAAAGTGTTTTTTTAATCTTCTTCTTGTCTACGTTCGCAAGCTAATAAGGTGTTTTTTAGTAGCATTGCAATTGTCATAGGTCCTACACCGCCTGGTACAGGTGTAATGTGAGACGCTTTTTCTTTTACCTCATTAAAAGCAACATCACCTACCAATCTAAAACCTCTTTTCTTAGAAGGGTCGGCAACTCGTGTAATACCTACATCTATAATTACTACATCGTCTTTTACCATATCACCTTTTAAAAACTCAGGAATACCAATAGCAGCTATAATAATATCTGCTCTTTTAGTAACCTCTTTTAAGTTTTTGGTTCTACTATGTGTTAGAGTAACGGTTGCGTTTCCTACTTTTCTTTTTTGTGATAGTAAAATGCTCATTGGGCTTCCTACAATATGGCTACGACCAATAACTACTACATCTTTACCAGAGGTTTCGATATTATAACGATCTAACAATTCTAAAATTCCAAAAGGAGTTGCAGAAATGTACGTTGGTAAGTTCAACGCCATTTTTCCTACATTCATAGGGTGGAAACCGTCTACATCTTTATCAGGATTTACAGCCATTAATACCTTTTGTTCGTCAATATGATCGGGTAGAGGTAGTTGTACTATAAAACCATCAATATCATTATCTATATTTAAAATAGCAATTTCGTTTAATAATTCTTCTTCAGTAGTTTCTTCAGGAAGACGAATCAAAGTAGATTCAAACCCTACGCGTTCGCACGCTTTTACTTTTGCATTTACATAGGTTAAACTTGCGCCATCGTTACCAACGATAACAGCTGCTAAATGCGGTGTTTTTTTATCGTTAGCTTTTAACGCTGCTACTTCTAAAGCAATTTCTTCTTTAATGTCTGCTGATGTTTTTTTACCGTCTAGTAAAATCATAGTCTTGTTAAGTTTTCAGTATACAGTTTTCAGTATACAGTTGTTGTGTTGTAATTGTTGTGTTGTTATATTCCAAATTTATCAGGATTCTTAATCATATAATTGATTAGTTTCCCAACTTCTTTGCTTTTGTTTTCTAGTTCTTTCTTTTTTTCAATATCAATATAGTTACATGCTAAAGCAAAATCTAACCAAAGTTGTGTTTCAGAGTTTTCGCTATCTGCGTCAGAAAGTTTACTCTTAAAATGTTTTGGATATTGTCTTTTTCTGTAAGCTTCAGCAATTGATGAACATACAGACCTGCTTGATCGAATAATTTGCGAGGTTAAAGCAAATTGTTCAGTAGTAGGGAAGCTTTTGGTTATATGAAAAATTTTCATAGCTAACTCAAATCCTTTTTTGTATGCTAATAAAGTTTTAAAACTCATAAATACAGCTTACTGAATACTGTTTACTTTGGTACTGTAAACTAAATAAAAAAAGACAGGCAGAAGCCTATCTTTTTTATATTATCTCATGCCTTTCATCATTTGCATCATTTTTCTTCCGCCACCACCTTGCATCATCTTCATCATTTTGCTCATTTGATTGAATTGCTTCATTAACTGGTTAACTTCTTGCACCGAAGTTCCGGAACCTTTAGCAATTCGTTTTTTACGACTCGCATTAATAACAGAAGGAGTACTTCTTTCTTCAGGAGTCATAGAGTGTATAATGGCTTCAATTCCTTTAAAAGCATCGTCGTCAATATCAACATCTTTTAAGGCTTTACCTGCACCAGGAATCATACCTACTAAGTCTTTCATGCTACCCATCTTTTTGATTTGATTGATTTGATTTAAGAAATCATCAAAACCAAACTGATTTTTAGCAATCTTCTTTTGTAATTTTCTAGCTTCTTCTTCATCGTATTGTTCTTGGGCACGTTCTACTAACGAAACAACGTCTCCCATTCCTAAAATACGATCAGCCATACGACTTGGGTGGAATACATCAATAGCATCCATTTTTTCACCCGTACCTATAAACTTAATTGGCTTATTTACTACCGATTTAATAGATATTGCAGCACCCCCACGTGTATCACCATCTAACTTGGTTAAAATAACTCCGTCAAAATTTAATACATCGTTAAAGGCTTTAGCTGTGTTTACAGCATCTTGCCCTGTCATAGAGTCTACCACAAATAAAGTTTCTTGTGGTTTTACTGCTTTATGGATGTTAGAAATTTCGGTCATCATTTCTTCATCAACAGCTAAACGACCCGCGGTATCAATAATTACCACATTTTTACCATTTGCTTTTGCATGCTTAATAGCATTTTGAGAAATTTCTACCGGATTTTGATTTCCTTCTTCTGCATATACCTCAACTCCAATTTGCTCTCCAACAACACGTAACTGGTTAATTGCGGCAGGACGGTATACATCACATCCTACTAATAAAACTTGTTTAGTTTTCTTAGTTTTAAGATAGTTAGCTAATTTACCAGAAAAGGTTGTTTTACCTGAACCTTGTAAACCAGACATTAAAATTACAGTAGGTGAACCTCCTAGGTTTATACCAACAGTATCACCCCCCATTAACTCGGTTAATTCATCCTTAACCAATTTTACCATTAATTGCCCAGGGTTTAACGTTGTTAATACGTCTTGACCTAAGGCTTTTTCTTTTACTGTTTTGGTAAAATTCTTTGCTATTTTAAAGTTAACATCGGCATCTAATAAAGCTCTACGAACTTCTTTTAGAGTTTCCGCAACGTTAACTTCAGTAATTTTTCCGTGTCCTTTCAGCGTGTGTAACGCTTTATCTAACTTTTCGCTTAAATTATTAAACATGTATCGGCTTCATTTTTTAGAGGCACAAATTTAGTTATTAGTTGTTAGTTTTTAGCAATTTGTTTGCAGATTTTTTCTGCTTAATTGTATAAAAGTGTGTGTTTTTTTATGATTTGTAAGAACAGCAGTCTCTTTTTTTAGTTTTTCTATTGGTGTGAAAAGGAGTAAATGCTATAAATCATCTGTAAAATGTTTACGACTTTTTTCTTGACTAAATTTTTCTTGATTGAAGTTTTTTGAAGCATTTTTAGGAATGGATAAGGATTCCCATTTTTCGTTTTGTAACATTTTTCCTAAAAATACAATTTGACCAATATGGTATGGGTAGTGACAAATTTGACGATTAATTGCTTCGATTACAGTATGTCCTTGGTTTCTTATGTAGATGATTTTTTCTAAATCGGTTTCTTTTAAAGAATTAATAGTGTTTAAAAAACAATTCCATCCTTTTTCCCAATAGGTAATCATTTCTTCTTTGGTTGAAAAGGTATTTACAAATTCATCATCTCTATTTCTCCACGATTTTTCTCCATCTTCAGTAAAAAAGTTGCTCCACCGTGATAGCATATTACCCGCAATATGTTTAGCTACTACAGCTATAGAGTTACTTTCTTGATTATATTGGTAAAATAGTTCTTCTTGAGTAAGTTGATTAAAAGTTTTATCGCCTAAACTTTTATAGTAGGTTATTTGTTTTTTGATACTTTCTAAATAGGAGTTTTGCATGGCATATTTTTTAATAAAAAAGACTGGTTAAAACCAGCCTTAATTTACAATTTTATTTTTTAGGGATAAACTCTAAAGCAACTCCATTAATACAGTGGCGTTTACCAGTAGTTTTTTTAGGTCCATCATTAAAAGAATGTCCCAAATGTCCGCCACAAGTATTACACTTTAACTCTGTTCTAGCATAGCCTAGTTTATAATCTGTATCAAGCTCTACATTTCCCTTAATAGCTCTATCAAAAGAAGGCCATCCACTACCTGAATCATATTTGTTTTCAGATTTATATAGTGGGGTTTTACAGGCTGCACATACATAGGTTCCTTCTTTTTTGTTAAAGTTTAAAGGACTTGAGTTTGGACGTTCTGTACCTGCTTCCCTAAGCACATAATATTGTTTTGGCGTTAACAACTGTTTCCACTCACTATTGGTTTTATTTACAGGGTATTTTTTTTTGTTTTGAGAATTTACAGTAGTACTAACTGTTATTGCTAAAAGGAATAAAACAACTAATTTTTTCATGGTTCTTTAATTATAAAATCAACAATTTTGGAAGCTACTTTCGGGTTACGAAGAATTCTGGTGTGTCCTAAGCCTTCAGTAATTAAAAGTTTTCCATTCTGTAAGTTTTGACGTATTGCTATAGCACAACTTACATCAACATCACCATCAAAAGAGTCATGGACTACTAGAGTAGGTATTTTTACACTTCTAGCTTTTACACTTGAAGAGTGAGTATCAATATCTCGTTGCCATTTTTTATCAAACAAGCTCTTCATTTTATGAGCTATAATAGGTTTTACTTGTAAGTTTTTAGTAAAGTTTAAAATAACATCTGATATTTTATCAGCCGCTCCTACAGTAACCAATTTGTTTACAGTAAAACCTTCTGAAAAGGCATTATACAAGCATACACCACCGAAAGAGTGTCCTATAGCAGCTTCAAATGGTCCAAATTGTTTATTGATTTCAGTAATTGTTTCAAGAAATTCAGGCATTTCAGTAGTTTTTCCTGTAGATTTTCCATGTGCTGGTCCGTCGAAAGAAATAACCATATAGCCTTTTTCTAGTAACTTATCAGCAATCATATATAATTGAGTACTTCTTCCTGCCCAACCATGTACCCATAATACTTTTTTAGTAGAGTAACCATACGATAGTACTTGAACATCTCTTGAAATAGATGGCACATTTATTGTTTTCTTTTGTGCACTCTCTAACATTACTTTTTCCCTTTTAGGAATAGGGAAGTTAACAGGAGTCGTAAAAAGCCTAGCCCCAAATTTAGCAGCTTTACTTACAGATATAAACTGCAAAGCTTTAGCTGAAAATATTACAGGTTTAGGAATTTTAATACTAGGTATAGCTGTTTTTGAATGCGTAAAATTCATGAATTGGTTTTTAAGATAAAGATAGAATTTGTAGCTTTAAAGACATAATATATTATCAAGTTTGTGACAAATAAGTTAATTTCGTGTCATAAAAGATACAACCAAGAACATAGAACTTTAAACTATTAAACAATGAAAAAAATTATAGCCCTAACATTTTTAGCCGCTTTTTTAGTAGAGTGTAGCACTGTGCCAATTACGGGAAGAAAAAGATTAAATTTTGTGAATGATGCTCAAATATTACCAGCAAGTTTTGCACAATACAAGGGGTTTTTAGAAGAGAATAAACTATCTACTAATACTGCTAAAACGAATGAGATTAGACGTGTAGGAAAGAATATTTCTACAGCTGTAGATCGTTTTATGCGAGCTAATGGTATGAAAGCAGAAGCAGATGCTTATGAGTGGGAATTTAATTTAGTTGAAGATAAAACTGTAAATGCATGGTGTTTACCTGGTGGAAAAGTAGTTTTTTATACAGGAATTCTACCAATTTGTGCTAATGAAGATGGTATTGCAGCAGTAATGGGACACGAAGTAGCTCACGCATTTGCAAAACACGGACAAGAGCGTATGTCTACAGGGCAATTACAACAATTAGGAGGAGTAGCTTTAGCTTTAGGTACTCAAAACAGTGAAAATGCTGAAATGTGGAATATGGCTTATGGTTTAGGAACTCAAGTAGGGGTAATGTTACCATTTAGTAGACAACATGAAACAGAAGCTGATAAATTAGGGTTGGTTTTTATGATTATGGCAGGGTATAAAGGAGAAGAAGCAGCAGAAGTATGGGTACGAATGAGTCAACGTTCAGGAGGAGGAGCTCCACCAGAATTTATGAGTACACACCCATCTAATCAAACGCGTATTCAGACTTTAAGAAATTTTTTACCTGAAGCTAAAAAGTTAGCGGCAAAATACAACGTTCCTACGAGTAAATAAGATTGATAAATTATAGTATATTGCAAACCGTTCATTTAAAATGAACGGTTTTTTTTATTAGAATTTATATGTACAAAATAGGAGATAAGAAGTTAATTAACGGATGGGCATTTTACGATTGGGCCAATTCAGTATATTCATTAGTAATTAGTACAGCTGTTTTTCCGTTGTATTACAGCGGAGTAACGGAAGGTAAAATAGTAAGCTTTTTGGGTATGGATTGGGAGCATCCAGATAGTTTATACAGCTATGCTTTATCGTTTTCGTTTTTAGTAGTAGCTTTTATTTCTCCAATTTTATCAGGTATTGCAGATTATACGGGAAGTAAGAAAAAGTTTATGAAGTTTTTCTGTACACTAGGATCATTATCGGTAATGAGTTTGTACTTTTTTGATGGAATAGACACTGTGTGGATTGGAATCTTATTTACTGTTTTAGCAAGTATAGGCTTTTGGGCAAGTTTGGTGTTTTATAATGCTTATTTACCAGAGGTAGCTCATCCAGAACAGCAAGATAGAGCGAGTGCCAAAGGTTTTGTATATGGGTATATTGGTTCTGTTATTTTGCTACTAATAAATTTAGCTATGATTATGTTTCCTGAAACTATAGGTATTAGTGCAGGAATGGCGTCTAGAATTTCCTTTGTTATGGTAGGTTTATGGTGGTTAGGATTTGCTCAAGTTACCTTTAAACGTTTACCAGGTAATGTATACAACAAGAAGCCTGAAAAAGATTATATATGGAAAGGGTACAGAGAGTTACAAATAGTAATTAAAGAGCTATTAAACTACCCAACATTAAAACGCTTTTTAATTTCTTTCTTTTTATTAAGTATTAGTGTACAAACTATTATTTTAATGGCAGCTATTTTTGGTTCATCAGAATTAGGGCTGTCTTCTACGAGTTTAATTATTACTATTTTATTGGTACAAATTGTTGCAATTTTAGGAGCTGTTTTATTTTCAAGGTTTTCAGAAAAATGGGGAAATATTACCGCTTTAAAAGTAACGATTGCAGTGTGGATGTTAGTTTGTTTTTGTGCTTTTTCTTTAGATAAATCTCAAGAGTATGTTGATATCTACTTTTATGGGTTAGGAGGTTTATTAGGGTTAGTACAAGGAGCTATTCAAACCTTAACACGTTCTACGTATTCAAAATTATTACCAGAAACAGAAGATCATGCTACGTATTTTAGTTTTTATGATGTTACCGAAAAAATAGCCATTGTTTTAGGAACAGCTGTATATGGAGCATTAAATGCAATTACAGGTTCTATGCAGTGGAGTGTGTTGTGTTTAGCTATTTTCTTTTTAGCTTCGTTTATTATTTTAAGCACACTTAAAAAGACAAAATATGTAGTATAAAATTGTGTAATATTAGCTACACAAATAATACTTAAAACTATTTTAAAATAAGTTTAAGGAGTTTTTGGCTATCGCCCTGCTATTAAAAAGGTGCAGGAGCTGTATAGCTTACTTGTTCTTTTGAAGTTGGATGTACAAATGTGATTTTTTCAGCATGTAAATACAACCTATCTGCTTTCTTACCGTATAAATCATCACCTATAATAGGAGTGTTTAGTCCTAAATTGTGGGCAGCATGTACACGTAACTGATGTGTACGTCCTGTAACAGGATAAAAGTAGACTTTGGTTTTATTGTCTAGAATTTCTATAGTTTCCCATTGAGTCAGAGCTTTTTTTCCATGTTTATAACAAACAAGCTGTTTAGGGCGATCATTTAGGTCTACTCTAAGTGGTAACTCAATAATACCTTTTTTCTCTTTTAAAACACCTTCTAACAAAGCTACGTAGCGTTTCTGTACAGTTTTATTAATGAACTGCGCTTGTAAAGCTTTATAAGTGTCTTCATTTTTTGCTATTAATAGTATTCCAGAGGTTGACATATCTAACCGATGTACAACTAACGGACCTGTAGCTTTTGGATATAATTTTTGAATACGGCTAAATACAGAATCTTTAATTTCTTTACCTACAACTGATAATAACTCATGTGGTTTGTTAATTACTAACAAGTCTGAATCCTCATGAATAATTGTAATTTCTTTTTCTTCTTTTAATTGAGCAACTAATGGATTTTCTTCTACAGTTATTCCTTGTAACATATGTGTTAAAATAGGTTTACATTTACCAGTACAAGCAGGGTAGTAGTTTTGATGTTTTCTTATAGAGGTTTGCAAAGGCTTACCCCACCAAAACTCGGCCATACAAATAGGTTTTAGTTGATGTTTGTATGCATATTGAAGTAATTTAGGAGCGCAACAATCACCAGCACCAGCAGGAATATTTTGTGTAGAGTCAGTAAAAATATCTAATAAGTTTTTGGTTTCTCCTCGATAGCTAAGAAAAGTATACTTTTTAAATATCTCTTGTTGAGCCCAGGCTGAAAGGTTTGCTCGTTGCTTTTTTAATTGTTCTATTTGGTACTGTTTTGTATCGTACGCTTTTTTTAAAGGAGCTATTTTATCAAATAAATAAACTTCATATTCACGTAAGTAAAACTCTTCGTTAATATTTAACTGGTTGTTTTGTTTAGCTAATTCTTTTCTAAGTTTTCTACGTTGTTTAATTTTAGACTGTTCTTTAGCTAAAAGCTTTTCGTGTAGTTGTTGTGTTTCTAGATATGCTTTTTTTATTTCAATAAAATCAGAAGCGTTTTCTAAGCTTACTATTTTATGAGTTAACTCATTAAGCTGTTCTTCTGTTTTAATATAAAATTCATTTGCATCTAACACATCAAATATTGGAGGTACAAAATGTTTGTGTTGTGTACTTTCAGCAAGTTTACCAGAAAAAGCAGCTAAATACCCTAAATTTCCATCTTGTTGTTGTACAGCTAAGACTCCAAACATTTTTCCAAGAGCTTTTTTATCTTCAGGTTTTTTGATTCCGAAGTTGTGCGAAAAATCAGTTTGACTCGTTAAATATTCTTGTAATTCCTCTGTTGCTATTTGGGCTAGAGTATGAGGTGAATAATTATAAGGGTAATCGAACTTTTTAGGTAATTCAATAGTTGAAATATCCGAAGAAAAAGAAATAATTTTACTCATCTTAAAAAAGAAAAAGTGTTGCTCTCACAACACTTTAAACAATTAATCTCTATAAATCTTGTCGTATAAGTCTTTATACATTTCTTTGATAATATTTCGTTTCATTTTCATGGTAGGGGTAAGCTGTCCACCGTCAATAGACCATTCTTCTTCGGTTAATTCAAACTTTTTAATAGTTTCCCATTTACCAAACTTAGTATTGGCATAGTCAACTTCTTCTTGAATACGTTCTATTACTTTAGGGTTGTTTACCAAGTCTTTGTTATCTCCTACGGTAACGTTATGTCTTTGTGCCCATTCACGCACAAACTCAAAGTTTGGTTGAATAAAAGCTGCAGCCATTTTTTCACCTTCACCAATAACCATTACTTGCTCAATAAAACGAGATTGTTTTAATTGACCTTCTAATAATGGTGGAATAATATATTTACCACCTGAGGTTTTAAACATTTCTTTGGTACGTCCAGTTATTTTTAAGAAACCATCTTCACTTAATTCACCTTTATCACCTGTATGGAAATATCCGTTTTGTAATGCTTCAGCAGTTTTTTCTGGATCTTTGTAATATCCTTGCATTACGTTTGGTCCTTTTACTAGGATTTCTCCATTATCGGCTATTTTAACCTCAACACCATCAATTAATCTACCTACAGTTCCTAATCTAAAACCTCCATCACGCATATCGTTTACAGCAATTACAGGAGAAGTTTCAGTAAGGCCGTAACCTTCCATTACTGGCATTCCAGCAGCAGTAAATACTCTAGTTAAACGTGGTTGCAATGCAGCAGAACCAGAAACCATTATTTTTAACTCTCCACCTAAGGCAGCTTGCCATTTAGAGAAAATAAGTTTTTTAGCAATGCTTAGTTTCTTTTCATACCACCATCCGTTAGCTCCATAGGGTTCGTATTGTAAACCTAATTCTATAGCCCAAAAGAACAATTTCTTTTTAATTCCAGTTAAGTCAGCTCCCTTGGCATAAATCTTATCGTAGATTTTTTCATACAACCTTGGAACAGCAGTCATAACATTTGGTTTGATTTCTTGAGCATTTTCACTCAATTTATCAATAGCCTCTGCAAAGTAGATAGAAATACCACAGTATTGATATAAATACAAAATCATACGTTCAAAGATGTGGCAAACAGGTAAGAAACTTAAAGCTCTACCTTGGCCATATTCTAAAGGAACACGTTTTTCACTACTTAGTACATTTGAAACTACATTTTTATGACTTAGCATAACTCCTTTAGGACGACCTGTTGTTCCTGAAGTATAAATTAAAGTTGCTAAATCATCTGTCTTAATAGCATCTTTACGTTCTTCAACTTCATTCTGATTGCTATTATCTTCACCTAAGGCTAAAACTTCTTGCCAGCTTTTTTCTCCTTGGATATCATCAAAAGTAAAAACTTCTTTAAGCTTTGTATTAGCTTTTATTTGATTTAGTTTTTCTAAAATTGTATCATCAGAAACAAAACAGTAAGTAGCTTCAGAGTGGTTTAAAATATATTCGTAGTCTTCTTTAGAAATAGTAGGATAAATAGGAACATTTTGAGCTCCAGTTTGTAATATTCCAATATCACAAATATTCCATTCAGTTCTATTGTTGGTAGAAATTACAGCAATTTTATCGTTAGGTTGTACTCCTAGTCGTAATAAACCTCTACTTATAGCATTGGCTTTGTCTATATATTCGTTTGTTGATATAGATTGCCATTCACCATTGTATTTAGTGATAAATGCTTTTTTTAAATTATACTTTTCTTGTTGATAATAAGGAAAGTCAAAAAGACGCGTAATTTCAATCGACATATGTTCAAATTTTTGGGCTTTGCAAAGTATGAAAAATACCCCGATTGCACAAGTTGTAGTTTACTAGTTGATTTATTGAGGATTATATATTTTTAGGTAGAGATTATTGTATTTTTCTAAGATAATTTTTCGTCTCATTTTTAATGTCGGAGTTAGATGCCCCGAATTTGTTGTCCATTCATCAGCGGTTATTTCAAAGCGTTTTATTTGTTCCCATTTTCCAAATTTTTGGTTACAAAAGTCAATTTCTTTTTGAATTCGTTTGATGAGCTTTTCGTCTGTAGTAATGTTTGTAATAGTATAATCATGTCTTTTAGCCCATTCTTGAACAAATTCTGAAGCAACTTGGATTAATGCTGCAGGCATTTTTTCTCCTTCACCAATAACCATTACTTGTTCTATAAAACGTGATTTTTTTAATTCACCTTCTAGTATAGCAGGAGCAATATATTTACCTCCAGAAGTTTTGAAGATTTCTTTTTTTCTATCCGTAATCTTTAAAAAACCTTCATTGTCTAGTTCTCCGATATCTCCCGTATGAAAATAGTCATTTATAATCGATTCGTTAGTTTTTGTAGAATCTTTATAATATCCTATCATTACGTTAGGACCTTTAACTAAGATTTCTCCATCGTCAGCTATTTTTACACTTACGTTTTCAATAATCTTCCCAACCGTTCCAATTTTAAAACCTTTATTTCGCATATCGGTTACAGAGATAGCAGGAGAGGTTTCGGTAAGTCCGTAGCCTTCAAAAACAGAAATTCCTGCAGCTGTAAATACTCTAACAAGTCTAGCTTGTGTAGGAGCGCTTCCCGCTAACATAAATTCTAATTGCCCACCTAAAGCTTCTTTCCATTTTGAGAAAATAAGTTTACGGGCTATAGAGAGTTTAAACTCATACCACCAACCATTTTCTTTGTATGGTTTATACTGTTCTCCTAGTTGCAATGCCCAGAAAAACAGCCGTTTTTTGATACCTTTTAAATTACTTCCTTTATCAACGATCTTATCAAAAACTTTTTCTAATAATCTAGGAACAACTGCCATAAAATGAGGTCGAATCTCTCGTAAATTTTCTCCAACTTTATCAATACTTTCAGCAAAATGAATTTCAAAGCCCATATATTGACAATAATAAGATGCTGCTCGCTCAAAAATGTGACAAATAGGTAAGTAGCTGATTACTCTTTTTTTATTTCCTTGTAAATCCAGTCTTTTTCCAACAGCAAAAACGTTACTAACAATGTTATTATGTGAAAGCATAACTCCTTTTGGAGTTCCGGTAGTACCTGAGGTATAGATAATAGTAGCTAAATCAGATGGTTCCACTGCTTTTTTTAATTCATTCACTGTTGTTTGATGGGTTTCACCTTTACTAAGGCTTAGGAAAGAGCACCATCCATAGTCTGTCTCTAGTTCTTCAAAAGTAAACACCTTTTTAAGTTGAGTTTGTTCTTGAACTTTTATTACTTTTTGGTATAACTCATCATCTGAAACAAAACAATAAATACTATCAGAATGATTTAAGATATATGCATAATCTTTTTCAGAAAAAGTGGGATATAAAGGCACATTTACAGCTCCTATTTGCATAACTCCTATATCTAACAAATGCCACTTTGGTTGATTTACAGAAGTAATCACAGCTATTTTATCTCCAGGTCTAACACCAAGGTTTAGTAAAGCTTTACTTATGGTATTGGCGTCTTCAATGTATTTTTGAGTAGAGGTATTTTTCCATTCATTGTTTTCTTTTGAAACTAAACAATGTTGTTGTGGATAGTTTTCTAGTTGGTGATATGGGAAATCAAAAAGACGTGTAACTTTTGAAGATATATGCATTTAAATGGTTTTGGTTGATGCATAAATCTATGAAAATAAAAGAGATAAACGAAAAATAAAATTGATGTTAGTTGTAAAGTTTGCTAACACTGCTTTTATAGGTTTGACCAATAGGAACCTTATGCTCATGAATTATAATACGGTTACCTTCTATAAACTTTATTTTATCTACAGCAACAATGAATGATTTATGTACTCTTAAAAATTGAATAGGGTTTAACAGAGATTCGTAATGAGAAATTTTTTCATGACTTACAATCATTTCATCTGCTAAAAATAGTTTAGTATAATTTCCATAAGCTTCTATAAACAACAAATCACTTAAATCAATTTGATGGTGTTTTTTATCTCCTTTGATAAAAAGTCGGGTATTGACTTGACTAGGCTCTATGCTTTCTTTGTGGATTGTTTTGGTAGGTAAAGTATCTGATACTTTATTGACCGCTTTTACCAAACGATCAAAACTAAAAGGTTTTAAAAGATAATCCACAACATTTAATTCAAAGCCTTCAAGAGCATATTCTTTGTAGGCGGTAGTAATAATGGTTTTTGGTGGATTGGACAACGTCTTTAAAAAATCCAATCCTTTTAATTTAGGCATGTTGATATCTAAAAACATAAAATCAACCGTATGTTCATTTAAAAATTGCATAGCTTCCATAGCATTGTAGCAACTTTTTTCTAATTGAACATGAGGTAGCATGCTACAAAACTCCGTTATGATTTCATGTGCTAAAGGCTCATCATCAATAATTATATATTTAAGCATGCTTCGGGATTTTTAAAAGTGTTTTGTAAATGTTGTTTGTAGAATTAATGATTAATTCGTGTTCTTGATTGTATAACAAAGATAATCTTCGCTTTAAGTTTTGCAGCCCAATTCCTTTAGAATTAGTTATTTCATTAGAATCAAAATTGTTTTCTATTTCAAAGTAAATAGAATCATCATTATCATATAAATTGATATGAATAAAAGCGTTTTCCGCTAGTGACTCTATACCATGTTTAAAAGCATTTTCAAGTAAGATAATGTATAATAATGGCGGAATATTTAAATTAGGATCTATGCTGTGATTAAAGGTAATTTCAACAGACTTTTTGTAACGGATTTTATGTAGCTCAATGTAATTATTTAAGTATGCTATTTCTTCTGAAACTTTTACAGTTTCTTTTTCTCCATCATAAATTGTGTAGCGCATCATATCAGATAGTTTTAAAATAACTTCTGGCGCTTGCGGTGAACTTTTTACGGTTAAGGCATACAGGTTGTTTAGAGTGTTGAAGAAAAAATGTGGATTTATTTGTGTTTTTAAGAGTGATAGTTCTGTTTTAGATTTTTCTTTTTTTAGCTCCTGTACCCATTTCCATTGCTCAAAAACCCAAAGAAAAAAGAAGATAGGAATGGGAACGAAGAAAATATAGAAAGGAGTTTCTTGCTTTACTTTTAAATAAGCTTCTAAGTCACCAGAAAATAATCGTAGGTATAAAAAGTATAATAGTAACGGTGTATATAGAAGTGTTATAAATTTCCAGTATTTTTTTATAAAATCAGGTATTAAAAAATAGGCTAGTCCACACCAAAATATCATTAATAGAATGAAGGTGATAGGATTATCTGGAAGTTTCATAAATGAATCAATAAGCACAGTAAGAAAAAGCAGTACAAAAAGAGCGGCAATACCAATTACAGCTTTCTTTTTCCTTTTTAAGTATTGATAATTATGTATGGGTAAGGCAATAACAAGTGCCCAAAAAAAAGTAATTACAATAACCTCAACAGGTTGATCATCTGGTATATTTAGAAAATTTAGATAATCTAATAAAGTGAATAATGGAATTATAATTAGAAGCCCAATAAAAAAAGCTTTGTATTTCTTTAAAAAATCTATCATACCTCAAAATTACTCATGTAAAACTGTTCTCACAATTATATTGATAAACACTATTGTTTTTTAGATGAATGAAGAGCTTTTTTAGTCAAACATAAGTTAGCTATTAAAAGAATATGATGTGTGCTGAAAAGAATAGAGTACATCATTTTTAATTTAGAAGAAAGTTAAGATGCTAGAGATTTGTTGCAAACAAAAACGAATCTTATATGAATACATTAACTATAACCAACCTTACCAAAACATATCCTAACGGAGTTAAAGCATTAAATGGAATAAACTTAAAAATATCGAACGGAATGTTTGGTTTATTAGGAGCTAACGGAGCTGGTAAATCTTCTTTAATGCGTACTATTGCTTCTTTACAAGAACCTTCATCTGGAGAAATTATGTTTAATAATCATGATATTATTAATAAACCAGAGGAAATAAGAAAACACTTAGGATATCTTCCTCAAGAGTTTGGAGTGTATCCTAAAATATCAGCAGAAAAATTGTTAGATCATTTAGCTATTCTGAAAGGAATTACTAATAACTCAGCACGAAAAAAGCAAGTAACTTCTTTATTACAGCAAGTAAACCTTTATCAACACAGAAAAAAAGCAGTACATACATTTTCTGGAGGAATGCGACAACGTTTTGGAATTGCTCAAGCCTTATTAGCAAACCCAAAACTAATTATTGTAGATGAACCAACAGCGGGACTAGATCCTGAAGAGAGTAACCGCTTTTTAAATCTTCTAAGTGAAATAGGAGAGAACGTAATTGTTATTTTATCTACTCACATAGTAGAAGATGTTAGAAACCTATGTACGCAAATGGCAATTTTATCGGAAGGTCAAATCATTTCTCAAGGAAATCCAAAAGAATTAGTTGCAAGTATTCTACATAATATTTGGACAAAAATTATAGCTAAAAACGACCTCGAGCACTACAAAAAGATGTACGAGGTTATTTCAACCAAATTAGTGTCAGGAGAAACACAAATAAGAGTCTTCTCTGAAGCTTCACTATCTAACGGGTTTGAAAGAATCACTCCTAATTTAGAAGACTACTACTTCGCTACATTGTTTCACCATAAAAAAGCCTAATCTATGTTTAAGAAATTATTACAATTTGAAATTTACTATCAGTTAAAACAACGAGCTTTCCCCATATTTGCAATCTTATTTTTAGGTTTAGGGTATTTTACAGGAAGTCAAGGGCATGCTCCTACTGGAGTTAATTTTAATGCTGTTTATCAAGTTTACTTTCATACAGGTCTTTTTACTTTAGGTAGTGTTTTTATAACCATGTTTTTTGCGGTAACAGCTATTATAAGAGATAAGCAGCATAACATGGAAAGCTTAATTTACAGTTCATCCATAAAAAAGAATAATTATTTTTGGAGCCGTTTTTTAGGTACTTTTATTTTTAGTGTTGTTGCTTTTACTCCTTTTGTAATTGGCTATATTTTCGGGAATCATTTTTCTAATTTAGATGCTGAAAGACTAGGAAGCTTTAATGCGTTGAACTACCTACAACCTTGGTTGTATTTAGTGTTACCTAATATTTTTATCTGTACCTCTTTAATATTTTCAGTTAGTACACTTACCAAAAATAGTATTGCCACTTATGCAAGTGCAGTATTTATTTACATGCTGTATTTTGTAAGTTCTATTTTCTTAAACTCGCCATTATTAGCACAATCTGTTCCAGCATCGCCAGAAATGATGTCGGTAGCCGCAATAGCAGATTCTTTTGGTATAGCTGCTTTTTTTGAACAGACTCAATACTGGACTGCGTACCAAAAAAACACACAATTGCTTTCTTTTTCAGGATTATTTTTATTGAATAGAATACTTTGGATAGCATTTTCTACAGGAGTATTGTTACTAACATATAAAGTTTTTTCTTTTAGAATGACTACAAAAAAAGTTAAGAAAGAAAAAGGAATTAAAAATGAGGAAAAACAGGTCATATCATACAAACCTATAAATGGAACATACGGAGTAACAGCACAAATAAAATCATTACTATCTCTCATACGATTAGAATTAAAGAGTGTATTTAAAAGCTTACCTTTTCTAGTAATAGTTGGTATGTGGTTGATTATTGTTTTTTCAGAGTTGTATGCAACTGTTGTTGAAGGAGGTGAATACGGAGTGAGTGTTTATCCACTTACAAATCAATTAATCGAACTGATAACAAGTCCGCTAACTCTTTTTGGATTGATACTACTAATCTTTTACGGCTCAGAGATTGTATGGAGAGAGCATAGTGTAAATTTTAATCTAATAATGGGCGCTACCCCTGTAAAAAACTGGGTGTATTTTGCTGCTAAGTTTATCAGTCTATCATTACTACCAATGTTATTGATAGGATCAGGGGTGTTTATGTGTATAGTTTTTCAAGTAAGCTTAGGTTTTACTGATATTGATTTCAGTATGTACACATCTGTGTTTTATTATTATGGTTTACAATTGGTTATTTATGCTATGCTAGCCATATTTATAAATAGTATTACTAAGAGTAAATATATAGGAATGGGAGCTTTCGGTCTGTTTGTCATAGTTGGTATGAAAGCTAACCTTTTAGGATTAGAACACCCTTTAACAAGTATAGGTTTTATGCCTAGAGTAACTTTTGATGGTATGAATGCTTATGCCAATAATGCTAAGTTATTTAATCATTTAGGTTTGTATTGGTTAAGTATAGGGGTACTATTAATCTTATTGGCTTTTAAGATATGGAACAGAGGAATGGTAAAAGGCTTTTCGTATAAAATAAAGCAACTAAAACAAGGATATAACTTAAGCGAAAAGGTATTGTCTTTAACTTTTCTTTCCCTAGCTATTGGTATGGCAAGCTTGGTCTTTTACAATACAAACTTTGTTGGTGATTATCAAACTGAAAATGATTATTTAAATTTTAGTGAAAATTATGAACGTATGTATAAGCAATATCAAGTGTTAGAAAAGCCGTATCCAACCTCACAAAAAACGGAAGTAGCTATTTTTCCAGAGGAAAGAAAATATACTGTAAAAGCAAATTACATTTTAAAAAATACAAGTAACGAAGCTATATCTAAACTGTTAATAACCGAACGAATCCCTGTGAAGTATATTCATATAGAAAATGCTCTTTTGACTACGAAAGATACAATACACGGAGCGTATGTATTTGAATTTAAAGAAAAACTCCAACCAAATGATTCAGTAGCATATACTTTTACTATTGAAAAAGAGCTAAAAGGGTATGAGGAAGATAAAAGTATTGTTTATGACGGAACGTATATAACGTACAGAAATTTTGAACCTATTATTGGATATGCTTCTGGATATGAAATAGCAGACAGAATTGAGCGTAAAAAAAGAGGATTACCTGAAAGAGAAGAAGAAGATAATTCAGATGTTCATATAGCTCTTGAAGATATTAAAATTGAAAAAGTACAATTTGAAACTATAGTATCTACAAGTAAAGACCAAACAGCTATAAGTTCAGGAGATTTGATAAAGACTTGGTCAGAAAATAATAGAAATTACTACCATTATAAATCTCAAGGGAAAATATTGCCTATGGTAGCTTATTTTTCGGGGAAATATCAAACTCAGAAAACTGAATATAAAGGAATTGCAATAGAGCAGTATTATAATGCTGACCATCATTTTAATATTGGTGAAATAGAAGAGAGTACCAAAGAAACCTTAGCGTATTGTCAAGAAAACTTCGGTTCTTATAACTTTAATCATGTTCGTATAGCAGAAATACCTTCACATTGGTCATTCGGAGGGTATGCGCATCCAGGAGTTATTAGCATGGTGGAAGACCGTTTGTATTTATCAGATGTTCGTGAAGAAAATACATTTAATTTAGTTTCAAAAAGAACAATTCATGAAGTAGCACATCAATGGTGGGGACATACATTAACAGCTAAACCTGTTGCAGGAGGGGCTTTATTTGTAGAAGGATTAGCAAAGTATACTGAAGCTGTAGTAATGGAAAAAATGTATGGTAAACGTGCTTTATACGAATTAGCAGAAGCAGCAAGAAGACGTTATTTCTTCGGAAGAGCTTTTGGCGGAACTCAAGAACCACCAATTTATAAAGTACAGGATGAAGGCTATATATCATATGGAAAAGCATACATAATGTTCATGGCATTGAGAGACTTAATAGGAGAACAGCAAGTAAATAGAGTATTAAAAACTATCACAGACCGATATCGATTTGAAAACTCTCCTAAAGCACATACCATTGAATTATTAGATGAATTATATAAGGAAACTCCTAAAGAAAATCATCATTTGATAGATGATTGGTTTAAAAGGGTAATAACTTATGACTTGGCTGTAGAAAAAAGTACGTACAAACAGCTACCCAATGGTATCTATGAGGTTACTGCAACTATAAAAGCAAAACGAATTGAAACATTAGAAAATGGAGAAACTAAAGAAATAGGGATTAATGAACCTATAAAAATAGGAGCTTTTACAGAGCATCCATCTCTTGTAAAAGATAATAACTCTGTATTGTACTATAAGTCTAAACAATTAAATAAAGAGATTATTGAGATTAGGTTTATAGTAAAAGAAAAGCCTAATTATATAGCTATAGACCCTTATGGAACTAGAAATGATGAAAATTTAAGAGACAATATATTAGAACTTTAATTTTAGTTAAAGTATTTATAAAAAAGACTCAAATGTTAATTATATGACAATCATATTTTTACATTTGAGTTTAAACTTTAACCAAATGACTAAACATATTACGCTATTATTCACTCTAGTTTGCGCCTTTTATTCATTTTCTCAAATACCAGAAAGCAAGGTAACCATAGGAATTAATTATACTATTAAATCAACTATTTTAAATCAGGATAGAGATATTCAGGTTTATTTACCCGATAGTTATACTACTTCAAAAGAAGCATATCCTGTTTTGTATATTTTAGATGGTCAGTGGTTTTTTACCAATGGTGTAGCTATTCAGAAATCATTGAGAACTCCAGGAGCAATTCCTGAAATGATTGTTGTAGGAATAAAAAATGAAAACCCCTTAAGAAGAACTCTTTTCAGTAGTGAAAATAAAAAATTTACCTCTTTTTTAAAAGACGAAGTAATCAAATTTATAGATGATAAATTTAGAACTACAAACGAACGTGTTATTTATGGTTGGGAAGCTGCAGCATATTATATAAGCAAACTAATTTTAGAAGAAAATAATGTATTTCAAGGAGCAATTATAACGGATGGAGGCTATGCTTCTGAAAAGCTAGTTGAAAATTTTAAATCGGATGGTGATGTGTATTTATATATAGCAAATTCTAAAAGAGATATATATTATATAGAATCTACGGAAGAGTTTAATAGAGTATTAAAAAAGCACAACCCTAAAAATTTACTTTGGAAGTATGAGTTATTTAATGATGAGGTACATGAAACAATGCCTCATCTAGCTATGTACAAGGGAATCATGTATTATTATCATAATTACGATTCATTGGTGTTTGAAAGTATTGAAGCCTATGAAAAAGCAGGAGGAATCCCTTACCTAAAATCTTATTTCAAAGAAAGAGCTAAACGTTTTGGAGGTGACGGAAAAATAGATAATAGCACGAAAAACGCATTGATTTGGTTAGCATGGAAACGTGATAATTTTAAATACTTTAGTTTTTTTATGGAAGAGTTTAAAGATGTTTTAGAAACCAATAGATATAAAAGTGCATATTGGCAAAACAGACTAGGGCAGTTTTATTTAAAATATAAAGACTATAAAAATGCTAGTAAGTATTTTGAAAGAGGTATAAATGACTATCCAAACTCTCAATTTGAAGAAGTTATGAAAGAAGGCTTACAAAAAGCAAAGAGTAAATTGTAAATGAACCTTATAAAATTTTAAATGCCTCAAATATGAGGCATTTTTTTGCGTTAAACATTTAAAAAATCTTTCAATTCTTGATAGGAACTAATTTTTGTAGCTCTCTTTTGTCGATCTATTACCGAAGCTATTTGCAAAGGAATTTCAATATCTACATTTAAAACATCTTCCACAACATCTAAAAACTTAACAGGATGGGCTGTTTCTAAGAAAATTCCATAGGCATTCAGTAAATCATACTTTTTCAATCCTAAATACCCAACAGCTCCGTGCGGATCGGCAATATAATTTGAATTTTGATAGATTTTTTTCATGGCTTCACGAGTTTCATCATCAGAAAAAGAAAAAGATGAAAAAGCGTTTTTTAAAACCTCTAAATCATTGTTGAATAATTTTTGGATTCTAATAAAATTACTTGGATTCCCAACATCCATCGCATTCGATATGGTTGCTTTAGAAGGCTTTGGTTGATAATCTCCACTTTGTAAGTAATTAGGAACGGTATCGTTTACATTGGTAGCAGCTACAAAATGTTTAATAGGCAATCCTAATTTTTGCGCCATAATACCTGCACAAATGTTTCCAAAGTTTCCACTTGGAACCGAAAAAACTACTTCTTTATGTTTTTTATAAACTTGCTTATAGGCAAAGAAGAAATAAAACATTTGAGGTAACCAACGAGCAACATTTATGGAGTTTGCTGAGGTTAACGTACAATTAATTTCTGCATCTAAAAAAGCAGTTTTCACCATGTCTTGACAATCGTCAAAAACACCATTTACTTCTAAAGCAGTAATATTTTGTCCTAAGGTTGTTAATTGCTTTTCTTGAATATCACTTACTTTTCCGCTAGGGTAGAGGATGACCACATCTACACCTTTAACCCCTAAGAAACCATTAGCAACAGCTCCTCCAGTATCACCAGAAGTAGCAACTAAAACTGTAACCTGTTGGTCTTTATCACGGTTAAAATAACCTAAACAACGAGCCATAAAACGAGCGCCTACATCTTTAAAAGCCATGGTTGGTCCATGAAATAATTCTAATGTACCAATGTTTTCTTCAATCGGTACTACAGGAAACTCAAAATTGATGGTTTCTTTAATGATTTCTTGTAAAACTTCCTTAGGAATTTCATCTCCTACAAATTGTTGAATGGCTTCGTAAGCAATTTCTTCATTAGAATATTCACCAATATTATCAATAAATTCTTTTGATAGTGGCGTAATGTTTTCAGGAAAATACAATCCTCTATCAGGAGCTAATCCGTTAACTACAGCTTCTTCAAAGCTAACTTTGGGTGATGTATGATTGAGACTATAATAGTTCATAATTTCATATTTAGTGTTGTTCTAAAATTTTAATTCCTTCTGTGTTGATTTTTGAAAGAATCATGTTAAAATCAATTTGTTTGTCTTGATAAGTGTTTTGAATGGTTTTGTAAACATTCTCAGCAGTTGCATCGCCTTTACACAAAGCAAAAATAGTTGGACCTGAACCTGAAATTCCTGCTCCTAAAGCACCAGCTTTTAAAGCCTCCTTTTTCACTAAATCAAAATGAGGAATTAGTTTTTTTCTAGCAGGTTCAACAATGATATCGGTTAGTGAATCTGAGATTAATTGATAATCATTGGTATGTAATCCACTAATTAAACCACCAACATTCGCCCATTGTGTAACCGCGTCTTTTAAAGGAACTTCCTTAGGCAATACCTCTCTCGCATCTTTTGTTTTTACTTCAACCTGTGGGTGAATAGCAACTACTCTTAAATCTGCAGGAACAGGGATTTTTACAATACTCAATGGTTCGTAACTGCGTACCAATGTGAATCCTCCGTAAATAGCTGCAGAAGCATTATCTGCAATAGGCGTTCCGCAAGTTGCTTCTTCTCCTAACATAGCAAATTGCGTCAATTCAAGAGGGGAGAAGATGCCTCCTAACAGCTGATTTACACCAAACGCTGCTCCCGCAGCACTGGCAGCACTACTTCCTAAACCACTTCCTGGAGTATATCCTTTGTGAATGGTAATATTGATACCAAAATCAACAGGATGTTTTTCTAGCATAGCTAGTGCAACCACTCCCGCAGCATTTGTTTGTGTGTCTAGAGGTAAATCAGCCCCTGTTATTTTGGTTATTTTGACACCTTTTGTATCCGTTTTGGAAAAAGTCATAGTATCTCCAACCGTTTCGAGTGCTAAACCTAAAGCATCAAATCCGCAGGAAACATTGGCAACGGTTGCAGGTGAAAATATTTTTATATAGTTCATTTTTTTGCAATTAAGAACAAGTCGGTATCACCACCTTCTTGATATAGTTTGGTGTAATTTTCTAAAATTTTGAATTCTTGTGCTTCTAGAGCTTCAATTAAATATGTTGGTTCATGATAATGGATAAACATCGAATTTTTTCCATCTGAACTAGTAGTTATACGAGAATCTTTTTCGTAATTTCCAATCATGGTACTGATGTACAGTAATCCGTTTGGAGGTAACATAATAGCAGCATCTTTTATAAGTTTTAAAACATCCTCTTTCGTTAAATATGGAAAACAAAATCCGAAGATAATGACATCAAAACCTTGATGTAAACTGTTAATTTCTCTACAATCCATCACTTTAAAGGAAGCATTTGGATTGTTTTGTTTTGCCAAAGACACCATGTTTTCAGCAGCATCAACTCCTAACACGGAAAGTTTAGGATTGTGGTTTAAAAGATAGTTGGTAATCTTTCCAAAACCACAAGCTGCATCCAACACATTCTTATGAGTTGGTTTCATATGTTTTAGAAGTAAGTCATAACTGTGATTATATACTGTATCATTAGCAAATTTATCTTGATACTTTTGAGCTACGGTATTGTAGATTTGTATGATATTTTGATAACGTTTTTCCATAGACTATTGATTTCCAATTCGTATCACGTCAGCAAAAATTCCAGAAGCAGTTACTTCAGCACCTGCACCAGCTCCTTTTATTTGTAAAGGATTTACAGGATATCTATCTGTAAAAAACAACACGATATTGTCACTACCTTCTAAATTATAAAAAGGATGGTCAAACGGAATGTGTTGCAAGCCTACACTCGCTTTTCCATTGTTAAATTCAGCTACATATTTTAAGCGGCAATCTTTATCAGCTGCTTCTTTATATATTTGTTGAAAATGACTCTCAAATTCAGTTAATGAAGCATAAAAATCTTCATTATTTGTAGTTTTCAAACTCTTTTTAGGCAAAAACGCATTGTTTTCGATGTCTGAAAGTTCTAATTCATAACCACTTTCACGTGCAAGAATTAATATTTTTCTGGCCACATCTACACCACTTAAATCAATTTTCGGATCTGGTTCAGTATATCCTTGTTCTTGTGCTTGTTGTACAACATCGTGAAATGAAATATTCTTATTAAAGTTGTTGAATACAAAATTTAACGACCCTGATAACACGGCTTGTATTTTATGTACTCGGTCACCAGAAGCAATTAAGTTTTTAAGCGTATCAATAATAGGTAAACCAGCACCTACGTTGGTTTCAAATAAAAAAGGTGCATTGAACTTATGAGAGATGTGCTTTAATTTTTTGTAATTGTTCAGTTCAGAAGCACAGGCAATTTTATTACACGTAACCACCCCTATATTATTGGCTAAATAATGCTCATACACTTCAGAAACTTGTTGATTAGCAGTATTGTCAATAAAAACTGAATTACGAAGGTTTAATGTTTTTATTCTTTGGAAAAAAAGCTCTAAAGAACTTGCTTCTCCGTTTTGTAATTGTTCTTTCCATGATTTTAAACTGATACCACTTTCATCAAAAACCATTTGTTTAGAATTGGAAATTCCTACAACACGTATATTCAGTTTCAATTGTTCTTTTAAGTACTTTTTCTGCTGATGGATTTGTGCTAAAAAGCGTTCACCCACATTTCCTACCCCCGTAACAAACAAGTTTAACTGCTTAACTTTCTCCTCAAAGAACTGTTCGTGCAGGGTATTCAATGCTTTTTTGGCATCTGAACTATTGATAACAGCAGAAATATTTTTTTCCGAAGCACCTTGGGCAATAGCGCGAATATTTACGTTGTTTTTGCCTAAAGAACTAAACATTTGACCACTCAACCCTTGATGATTTCTCATTTTATCACCTACCAAAGCAATAATTGCCAATCCTTGTTCTACAATAATCGGATCTATTTTATGACGCTCTATTTCTATAGCGAAAGCTTCATTAATTTTTAAAGCTGCTTTTTCGGCATCTTCATCATAAATCCCTACACAGATAGAGTGTTCAGAAGAAGCTTGTGTAATAAGCACCACATTAATATTGTGTGCAGATAGTGTTTCAAATAAACGTTTAGAAATGCCAGAAACGCCCACCATACCACTACCTTCTAAAGTTAGCAACGTGATATTTTCTATATGAGAAATTCCTTTTACAGGCTTCCCATTTTCTGTAATTTTAGAAATGAGTGTTCCTACATTTTCAGGGTCAAAAGTATTTTTTATTCGAATCGGAATTTCTTTTTCTAACACAGGTTGAATCGTAGGAGGGTAGATAACTTTAGCTCCGAAATGAGACAATTCCATGGCTTCTTGATACGAGATATGTGGAATAGGAAATGCCTGTTTTACTAGATGCGGATTTGCCGTGTACATACCACTAACATCTGTCCATATTTGTAATTCATCTGCACTTACAGCAGCGGCATAAATAGCCGCAGAATAATCGGATCCTCCACGTCCTAAGGTAGTTGATTTTCCTTCTTTTGTACGAGCAATAAATCCTGGTAATAGCGTTACTTGGTGCTTGTTAGTTGAAAAATAGGCTTTACAATTAGCATTGGTTAGTTGAAAATCTACCTGTGCTTTATCAAAATCATTAGAAGTACTAATTAATTCTCTACTGTCTTTATATACTACATCGAGTTCTTTACTAGCTATACTTGCAATGATATATGAGGATAATAACTCTCCAAAACAACTAATGGTCGCTAATGTTTTAGGAGTAATTTCATTTAGTAAAAAGCAACCTTCTAACAAGGTTTTTAGTTGTTTAAACAGTGAAGTAATATGAGTTTTAACTTCTTCTTGCTGATTTTTAGGTACTAACTCATGAATTACTTCAAAGTGTAATTGTTCTACTTCTTTGAAGTTTTCAAGATAATTAACATTGTTTTGAGCAGCTTGTTCTGCCGATGCAATGAGTTTATTAGTGGTTTTTCCAAATGCAGAAACCACTACAATGAGTTGGTTGTTTATTGAAGCATTGGCAATAATTTCTACTACTTTTTCTATGTTTTGAGGGTTGGCTACTGAGGAACCACCAAATTTTAAAACGTTCATTTTAAAATGAATAATAAATTAAAAATAAGATTTTTTAAGCTATTTATCTGTTTTCAAGTCTTTTGAAAAAATAAATATATACGGAATGATGATATGTATAGAAATAACCCCTAAAGGGTTGTAGTAGTAATTGTAGTTGTTGTGCCAACAAAAGAAGCCGTAATACTTACAGCTGGAATAGAGATAATATGTCTTTTGTTGTTAAACATTAAGCCAAATGTATAAATTATGTTCTAAAAAACAAGAAAAGTTGTTGTTTTTTTGTGAATACCCTTTTTGATAGTTTATAGAATACAGCTATATTGCGAAAAGTAAAAAGAATAAAATTGCTAAATATTGCTGCTTATCCTGCTGATAAGAGGATATAATGGTAAGTTTATTCTGGATGTAAACTAATCAGTTAACATTTAAAAAATGGATACCCTTAACATAATATTGACAATACTTTCATCAATAGTTTTACTTCTAGCCATTGTATTCGAGGGTAAATTGAAACTAGAGAAAAAGAAAAAGAAAAAAGTTTCTATAAAAGACTTCTTTGCTGAGATTAAAAAAATCTCACTCTTTGGATGGATTTTAATAATACTAATGTTGGTTCTTAATGCAGGCAATAGCTTTATTTCTGCTAGAAATGATGAAATTAGTAATGAACAGTATGCTACAGATACAATTCATTTTAAAACAATTATTGAAAAGCTAGAAAATAAAAGACAAAACGATAGTACAAGAATAAAAGAATTAGAGAATGTTTTAAAAGTTAATGGACAAAAAAGCGATTCAATAAAAGTACAATTAGTAGATAATGCTATAAAAGCTTTAAAAGAACAAAAAGCGGCAATCGAAAATGAAAGAGAAAATATTTTTATTCATATGAAAAATGAAGTTAAAGACAATCTTCGGAAAATTTATCTCAACTTTAGAAAAGATCATATATTAGGATTTATTGATACACCTTTTTTCGTGTCAACAAGATTAAATAATGTTTACATAAATAAATATCAATCATTTTCGACAAGTCCCATAATAATTGATCATTTAATGGAAACATCAGAATCAATAAGTTTTGTAAACAAGTATGCTGAGTTCTGTTCAATTAAAAATGAAGAAATAAATGGTAGAAAAACAAATATCAATATGTTTTTAAAGAATGTTAAAACAAGTGAGAATTATTTAATTTCTATTTACCGAAGAATTAATAATCTAAAATCTTACAAACAATATGAGAAAATAGATTTTTCCAGAGAAACTAAAGAACTTGACCTTGATTCACTAAAAGTAATTTTGCAGAATGATCATTATTACAAAACTAGTTCAATAAAAAAATAAAAACCTAATAAGATATAACCGCAAATACGGCAGATTCGACTATGTCCGAATCCACTCGGAATTGCTAATATCTGTTCCAAACCCAAAAACAAAGTAAATTTAAATTGTAATGAACATATGATAAAAAAGTATTGAATAAATTTTAGACTTAATGTCAACAACAAAACTTTGAGTTTTTTAGTAGAATTTATGAAGTCAACATTAATTATTTTGTTTTTTCTTTTTAATGTAGTGATAGATGTAATGAAAAGGCAGTGATAGAAAAGCTCCGATAGTCGAAGCTACTCCTAAATACAATAACAAAATAATAAACTCACCTAAGCCTGTACAAAAACTACATTTACCAGAGATATATTTTTCATGCCATATAATTATAGCAATGATATCAAAGAAAACAATACCATATATCACATGTGTACAACCAAAATTATCACTTTTTTTATTCATGTTAATTTTTTTTCTCTTTTTCGGAATATGATTTATACTCAGGTAATTCTTTGTAATTTTTAGGTCGTATGGCATAAAAACCAGCAAAGGATTTATCAGGATAAGTTTGTCTAGGTAATTGTTCTATAAAAAAAACTTCGTCGCTACCACCTAATTCTTTAGGTATTTGATATATATTCATATCAGCATTAAACCCCATGGCACCATAACGTCTAAATTTTAAGATGTCACCTTGTGGTAAATGTAATTCGAACATGTAATAACCAGAAGAAAAACTAATAGGGTTTAAACCACTACTTTTTTGCTTGTCCATTTCTACATATTCTGCTAATTGTAGGGTTTTGTTTTCTAATAAGTTATCAAAGACCTCAGGAATTTTCACCATACGTACTTCTTCAGGGGTTATTTTGGGAGGGTATTTTTCATATACCTTGGTATCAAAGGTTTCTGGGGTAAATAGTTTTTTATCATATGAAAATTTATACCAATTATTTTCTACTTTCATATAGTAACTCCAAGAAGATTCGTAAACATAAGAAGCTTTGTTATACAATTCATCGAATTTTATTAACCAACTTTTTAAATCTCTTTTTTCACTATAGGTTAAAGGGTCAATGTAGTTTTGTTCTTCATCATTTCCATTTATCAACCAATTGTTATAATTATCCATATGCCACATAGTACCATCTGTTAAGGTTTCATATAGCTGTCCTTCATCCAAAATATTTCCAAAAACATCAAGCTTAAGCCTTTTATATTTAAAGTTTTGTAGTTTTTCATTTTTACCGATTAAAGACACTAAATATTGTTTTTTTTCAAAAAACATTTCATATACTACTGTGTTAGATTCTAATATTTTTAGCACCTCATAGTTTTCTGAGCCTTTATGTTGGTGTAAATCTTGATATTCTATATATTCTTTTTCCATTTTTTGTATAGCCTTTTTCTTTTTTAAATAATTACAACTAGTTAGCAAAAGCAAACAAATAACACTAATTTTTATTTTTACTTTCATCATATAATTTAGATTCATAACTTTTCTTTTTGTGTACGTATGCTTTGATAACATTATTTATATACTCTGTGTCAGCAATAGAAGAATCGATAAGCTTTTTAATTAACTTTGTTTCCACTTCTGTTTTTTCTTGTTCTCTTTTTTGTTCTTCTGTTAGTTCTGAACCATCCTTATTATTCTTATATACCATTCTATAGAACTTATCTTTTCCAGCATTCTTTATACGTTCAAATATAGAAGTATTACCGTACTGATCATTAAAACTACCACTTTTATCTTGTAATAATTTTGTGTGTAAAACATGTCCTACAGGAGCAAAGTGAGCATATAAATCAGCACTTTGTAAGGGAGCGTATTGTAGTAGCATATTTTGATAAGTTACATAGGCTAAATTGTATAGAATGATAGCATACTTTTCGTCGCTAGAATAGCTCCACTTACGAGTTAGGTGTTTAGGTATCTTAATAGTAGTTTTAAAATGTCCTTCAAATAAATTTATAAGGTTAGTTTTGATCGTTTTATTTTTATAACTAGCAATTAGTTTTTTATATAACGCTATTTTTTTATGATTGTTTTCTATAAATGTATAGATTCCAATTAAAAGATCACCAACAGCATCTGCGACAAACTTATGGTTAGTGTACTTTTGGTAGTTTGATTTAGCTAGTTTAAAGGCATTCATAGCTACTCCCCAGCGTATGGCTACTCTACTATAACCCTTCCAATGTACACCATGCATTTGTTGGTTTACAGTGGGGGAGTCTAATTTTTCTAAAGCATCGTAATCGTAACGTTCTTCAGCTACATAAGGAGGAACAACTACATATCCGCTTTCGGCTCCATACATAGATAAATCAATGATTTTTTTATTTTGTTGTGTTTGGTAATAAGAGGGAATACTATCTTGTTTATGAAAATATTCAGCACTAAATAACGTTTTATCCCTTTTAGGATGACAGGCACTTTTTATTTCTGGTATATCTCCATCTATAGTTACTAAATCACCTCTGTCGTTTGGAAAAGTAAATTGTACAGCCCTACTTTTATAAGCGTTCCAATCGTAACAAATAGCTTTTACATGTTCAAATAAACCTCGTTTGTTAAAAACTTTTTTATATTTAGGACTATATAATTCAGAAATAGCACTTAAAAATTTATGTCCGCTATCTTCATTTTCTCCCCTAAGTACAGCATTTTTGTAAACCATGTACTCTTGCGTTTTTTTCTTAATAAGACTATTGTAGTTTTTTCCATACAATCCTTTAGGTTGATGCACTCCTAAAAAAATGGTATTTATGGCTACTTTTTTCCATCCCATTTCGTTAGCATATTTAATAATACCTAGTTTTACACCTGCTGCCATACACGCACCTTGACTATGACCAACAATAGTTACGGGTTTATAATGCGGAGAATAGCTTTCTATTTGTGGAGATTCCCCTTTTTTCGCATCAACTTTTTCTTTTTTTATAAGCAACCAATTATGGCGAGCCCATTCATAACCTAATGCAATACCGTGATCAACTCTATGCGCTCCGCTACTACCTAACCCATGAGAGCCGTTTATGTAATGTACTCTACCTTCTGCATTAAAATATTTAGCATAGGTTTCTGTAGCTTTGTAATCATTAGCGATATCGTTCCAGTAACCATAATACTTACTTTCGGGAGTTTTAAAAATTAACGTATTAGGGTTTCTAAACTTTTCTTCAACTATTTTTCTAAATTTACTTTTGTGTAGGTCTTTTTCACGTTGTTCGGCAGTATAATAATCATCATGGTCAGTACGTTTGTATTCATTAGTATTTTCACCTCTTGAGGTAAACCAACCTGGTTTATCAGGATTTAAATCCATTATAGCATTCCAGTGTGATTCGCTGTTTGTTTTAAAGTCACTTAAATAACCATTTATAAAAATAATTTCACCTTGTAGTTTTGGAAGCTTTTTTTCTTCTGTTTCTTGTTGCTCAGCAAGTTCTTTTATTTTTTGTTGATTAGCTTCAGCTTGTTTGAGCATTTTTGTATTACCAGTAAAAGCAGCACCAATTCTGTCTTTAAAACTAATATCAGGAAATGGAATTTGATCAATAGGCATTACTACAGTTGATTGCGGTGAGCTACTACTAACAAGAACATTACTCTCTCCAGCAGTAATAGTTCCTCCATGTGCAGTCATATCACCTATACACACTATGGGTTTACCATTGGCAAGAATACTTGGATTTCCTGTGACTATAGTATCTATACCTGCATTACATGTGCACATGCTGCCAATGGTTGCCACAGGTTTACCGTTAATTAAAATATTTTGTTCTCCTTTAGTAACAGGTCCTCCAACATGAGGTGTAGACCCACTATACATTGGGCATTGATGATTACTACCTAGAGTTGCAACTGGTTTTTTAGACATAGCTTTTTATTTTTTTGCAAACTAAAATAATAAAAAAGTATTAATTACCAGTGTTTTAAGACTCGTTTTTGGGTGAGGCTATTGGTAGGAATAATGAAAAAGGATAATTCTATTTTAAAAGTTTATTTAATTTATAGAAGATAAAGGTGCTAGTTTTTTCGATTTCTTTATCAGAAATGTTGAATGTAGAGGAATGTGAATTACTCTTTCTTAAAAAAGTAACAAATTGAAGATAGTATGTGTCTTAATTAGTTGATTATGTGAATTATCCCTACATTTATATTATAACAACCTTACTTCGAAAAAATCTAATTTTTCCCTGTAACAAAATGGTAGAAACGTTAGTAATAATAATTAAAACTCATAATGATGAATCACTTAAACAAAACAATTGAACAGCATTATCTTAAAGAAAGCTTGTATGAAGATATTTTACAGCGTCTATCAGAAATGGAAAAAGACCTTAAAAATATTACACGAGAAGATATAGCTGGAGTTGATGAATTTCACGTGCGTGGTGCAGCTGTTTCAAAAGAGTTGGCAGAATCTATAGACCTTAATAATAAATCAGTTTTAGATATTGGATGTGGGCTAGGAGGTCCTTGTAGAATGTTAGCTGAGAGATATAATTGTACTACCTCAGGTATAGATCTTAGTAAGGAATACATTAGGACGGCAGAAAAGCTATCTCAGCTTGTAAAACTTGAGTCTAAAACAAGTTTCTTCCAAGGAGACGCAACAGCACTTCCGTTCGAAAATGAATCATTTGACGTGGTTTGGACACAGCATGTTCAAATGAATGTACCTAACAAGCAGAAATTTTACTCGGAAATAAATCGTGTGTTGAAACCTAATGGCTTTTTTCTATACTATGACATTCTAAAAAATAATGATGAAAGAGTTAAGTATCCAATGCCATGGGCAACTTCCGAAGATCATAGCTTTTTATTCAAAAACAGTGAAATGAATGATATAGTAACAAAACTAGGCCTTACGAAAGTATCCTCTAAAGATCAAACGCAAGCAGGAATAGAATTTTTTGAAGGAATGCTCAGTAAAATAAAAGAATTGGGACCACCAAAAATTGGACTTAATGTTCTTATGGGTGAGACCACTAAACCTAAGTTATTGAATTTATTAGAGCATTTTAAAAATGGTTCTTTAATTTTGGAAAGTGGTGTTTATAAGAAATAATATTCTATAGACTACAGCTTATCTAACTCATTTAAAATAAGATCGCATCCTTTTTCTATTTCTTCGTCAGAAATAGTTAGTGGAGGCGTAATACGAATGGCTCTTCCTTCAAAAAGTAGCCAGAATAAAATCAATCCTTTATCTAAACAATTTAAAATAACTTGCGAAGCTTTTTCAGGTGTATCTACTAATACAGCAAGCATCAACCCTTTACCTCTAATTTCTTTAACTTTTGGGTGATTTTTAAACTTGTTACGAATTAAAACCTCTTTTCGTAAACTTTCTTCCATTAAGTCAGAGGAAGTAATCTCTTGTACCGTTGCTAAACCAGCACTTGCAATTACTGGATGTCCACCAAACGTAGTAATATGTCCTAATTTCGGGTGTTCTTTTAAGCAATTCATTACTTCAAAAGAAGCTATAAAAGCTCCGATTGGCATTCCGCCACCTAAACCTTTACCAGTGATAATAATATCTGGAGTAACATTGTAATTTTCGAACCCCCAAAATGTTCCTGTACGTCCAATACCTGACTGGATTTCATCTAAAATTAATAAGGCTCCAACTTCTTCACATCGTCGTTTAACTTTTGTTAGGTAATCGTTTTTAGGTTCAATAAAACCAGCACCGCCTTGAATGGTTTCTAAAATAACTCCTGCTGTGTTAGAAGTAATTTTTTCTAAATTTAATTCGTTGTTATACTCAATAAATTTATTTCCTGGAATTAACGGGCGAAAAGCTCTATTTTGTTGTTCTGCACCACAAACACTCATTGCTCCTTGGGTATTTCCGTGATAAGCATTTTTAGCCGCAACAATTTCACTTCTTCCAGTAAAACGTTTGGCTAATTTTAAAGCACCTTCAGTAGCCTCAGTACCAGAATTCACTAGATAAACAGACGATAGGCTAGGAGGTAAGGTGGTTGCTAAAGCTTTGCACAATTCTAACTGTGGCTTTTGAATAAACTCACCATACACCATTACATGCGTATATTGCTCTAACTGATTTTTTATAGCTTCGTTAATCTTTGGGTGACTATGACCTAAACTATTTGCAGAAACTCCAGCTACGAAGTCTAACATAGGTTTTCCGTTGCTATCATAAATATAACTCCCTTTCGCATGTGTAATTTCAATAGCTAATGGGTGAGGAGTGGTTTGGCCTTGGTATTTTAAAAAATCGTCTTTCACAGGAATTATTTTAACTTTTTAAGGTTAGGCTTTTTTTGTTTTTCTTCCTTTTTTGAAGTTTCATTAATAAACTGTTCCCTAGCTTCTTTAACAACATCAGGTTGTTTTTTTCTTTTGGAATGAATAGTAGAAGTAGAGTCTTTTATAAAGATATCTTCTACTGTTTTTGGTTGCTCGTCACCACGCCATAAGAAACCTTTAAATTTTTTCTCTTCTGAAGGAAATTCGGAAGGAGGGTATGTTTTTCCTTCAGACTTCTTAAAATATGTAGTCTGAACAATCTCTCCGTCTTCTAAAATAAACTCAATATCACTCGCAATTTCCTTGGTAATAGTTTCTAATTTATGAGTATCTTCATTATTGTTATAATATAAAGACTCAGCATTTCCCTTAACCATCATAGTTCGTAAGTCATCATCTTCAAACTTACCATAAATGTTTCTTCCTTTAATTTGATTAAAGTTATCTTTATGAATGGAGTCTTGTTGAATCATAAATGCATTTTGTAATACTTTTAATGAATCTAACTTATTACTCTCTTTATGAGTGAGTAGTTGAATGCTATCGCCCGTTATTTGACTGTTATTAGACCATAAAATAGGTCTGTTAAACATTCTGGTTAAACCTGTTTCTTGACTGGTATGAATAGAGTCGCATTTACCTTGTAAGTCAGACTTAAATATTTTTACATTATTAAAAATACGAGCAATACGTTTTTCAGGTTTTCCTGTTAGTAAAATTTTATCTCCAGCTACATACATAGAGTCCTTTTCTAATACTGAAATAGCAACAGCCCTATCAATAATGAACAAGGAGTCTTTGTGCTCGTATAGTTCAGCATAATTTCCTTTAGCTACCATATTTTGCACAGTATCTACCACTTTAATATTGTTGGTTGCAGAAGCAAAACCGTTACGCTTGTCATAGTACAAACTATCGGCAGAAACAGTTCGCTCTTTTAAAAACAATTTTGCTCGTTTTACGAAGTATGAAACATCCGTGTTAGTATCGTAAAAACCTCTTTCGGAATACACTTTAGTACTATCCTTTAAGTTTGTAATGGTACTTGGTCCGTATAAATAAGCCAAGTTTGTATTGGTATAATAATCTAAATGGTCAGATTCTAAATGGTTATCAGGATTTACAACTGTTACTTTAGATTTTGCTGTAAACTTTTTTTCTCTTAATAGATAAGTTCCTTTTACACTTTTCAGAGTGTTTTTTGTATCGCGGATAGTTCCTCCATTAGGGTAGTATAATACTTGATTGATTCTATCAAAATGAAGCGTATCAGTTTTTAGCGTCATTTCTTTATCGTTTATTTCTACATTTCCCCAAGATTTGGCCTTTTTTGTATTCCCATTATAAGTAGCAAAATCACTGTATTGAATAATACTATCTCCTTGTTCAATAATTACTTCACCAATAGCTTTAAATAAGTTTTTGTCTTTGTAAAGTAGTGCTCTTTTACAATCTAGAGTAGCTCCTTCATGCGACATTTTAACTTTTCCTATCAGTATAGTAGCTCCAGGGTACTTGCTTTCATCAGCAGTACTTAATTCGGTAGAAAGTATCTTGATTTTTTTTGTTTGAGAAAAACTTACAACAGAGAATAATATAAAAATTAATAGAAATAGTTTTTTCAAAATAATACGATTTAATGCACAAAAATAATGAAAAGAATATGCCAAAATCTTAATAAAGAAATAAAATTATCAAGATAAATAAAAGGCTGTCATTTAGTAAATGGTTAATTTTGTAACAAATTAAAAAACTATAAAGATATGAGCGCTCATTTTGATTTATCAAAAGAAGAGATGAAGTCTTACGGATATAAAATTGTAGATATAATTGCAGAGCATTGGGCTACTTTAGAGCAAAAAAAGCCTGTGGCTAGTGCTTCTAGAAAAGAAATGGATAGTATTTTCTTACAAGAAGCCCCAAATAAAGGAATGTCTGCTGAAAAGGTGCTAGACTTTGTGATGGACAATGTGATACCAAACAGTACGGTTATTTCTCACCCTAAAGCTTATTCATTTGTACCTGGACCTAGTAACTTTATTAGTACTATGGCAGATAGTTTGGCAACAGGATTTAATATTTTTTCTGGTGGATGGATGGTTTCTCCAGCAGCAGCTGAGTTAGAAATTGTAACGATGAATTGGTTACTAAAAATGTATAATTTTCCTGTTGAAAAAGGAGGAGGAATTTTTACCAGTGGTGGTTCTATGGCAAACTTAACAGCTTTGGTTACCGCGAGACGTTTAAAGTGTGGTGATGATTTTTCTAAAGCAGTGATTTATTTGTCTGATCAAGCACACTCTTCAAATATTAAAGCAATTCGTGTTTTAGGGTTTAAAAAGGAACAAATTCGAATTTTACCTACAGATTTAGAGTTTAGAATTAGTATTAACAAACTAAAGAACGCTATAGCAAAAGACCGATTAGAAGGGTTACAACCATTTTGTTACATCGCTTCAGCAGGAACAACAAATACAGGTACTGTAGATCCTTTAGACGAAATAGCAGATATATGTGAAGAAGAAGATTTATGGTTCCATATTGACGGAGCTTATGGTGGAGCGGCTATTTTAGCTGAAAAAGGAGCAAAAGCTTTACGAGGAATTGAAAGAGCTGACTCTCTTACTGTAGATCCGCATAAATGGTTTTATCAACCTTATGAAATAGGATGCTTATTAGTAAAAGATGCTTCTTGGTTAAGTGGTACTTTTAGTGAAAAACCTGAATATTTAAGAGATATAGAAGGGAATGAATCTGAAATTAACTTTTACGATTATGGAATTCAATTAACAAGACGTTTTAGAGCATTGAAATTTTATATGTCCATCAAAACCTATGGATTAGATGCTTTCAAAGAAGCTGTTACTTACAATATCCAATTGGCAGATGATGTAGAGAAAATGTTACGAAAAAGTAGAAATTGGGAAATTATTTCACCAGCTACGTTGGCAGTAATTAATTTTAGATATAATCCTATCGGGTTAAACTTATCAGAAAAAGAAATTGATGAATTAAATCAGAAAATTTCTCAAAAGATAATGGAATCTAGAGAAGCATTTTTAGTAACTACTATTTTAAATAAGCAAGTAGTATTGAGAATGTGTTTAATAAATCCAAAAACAACGATGGACGATATTAAAGAAACTCTAGAGTTGTGTCATCAGTTTGGAGAAGAAATTTTAAAAGAAGAATAAATTAAAAGGAGCTTAAAGCTCCTTTTTTTGTTTTTATGACAAAAGTCATATTTCAAAAGCCTTTCTCTTAGTAGTTTTGCTTATATAAAAGATAAAAAAGTCTTTTATATAAAATTATTAATAACTACATCAATAGAAGAGAGATGAAACAAGTGAAAACAATTTCAATGATTTTAGCAGCTATGTTTTTAATGGCTAGTTGTAAAAATGAAAAATCTGAAAGTATAGCTATGAAGAGCGCTTCAGATATAGCAGTTAAAGGAACGATAGAAGCAGAATTAACAGCTCCTCCTCATGTTCCAGCACCTGTTGGTAATAGATCCGCAAAAAAGTTACTGGTAAACATGGAAATCCTTGAAAAAGAAGGAACGATGACAGATGGTGTAGAATATGTTTATTGGACGTTTGGAGGTTCTGTTCCAGGAAGCTTTATAAGAACTAGAGTAGGAGATGAAGTAGAGTTTACACTATCAAATCATCCAGATAATAGGTTACCTCATAATATCGATTTACATGCAGTTACTGGACCAGGTGGGGGAGCAACGTCATCATTTGTAGCTCCAGGTCATGAAAAAACATTTTCATTTAAAACATTAAACCCTGGATTATATGTATATCACTGTGCTACTGCGCCTGTGGGAATGCATATTGCTAACGGAATGTATGGACTAATTTTAGTAGAGCCAGAAGGAGGTTTACCAAAGGTTGATAAGGAATATTACATTATGCAAGGAGATTTCTATACAAAAGGAGAAAATGGAGAGCCAGGTTTACAAGCTTTTGATATGAGAAAAGCAGTAGACGAAGATGCGGATTATGTAGTGTTTAATGGAAGTGTAGGAGCCTTAACGGGAGATAATGCAATTACTGCTAATGTTGGAGAAACAGTACGCTTATTTGTAGGTAATGGAGGGCCTAACTTAACATCATCTTTTCATGTTATTGGTGAAATTTTTGACAATGTGCATATAGAAGGAGGAGATGTAATTAATAAAAATGTTCAAACAACTTCAATACCAGCAGGTGGGGCAGCAATTGTTGATTTTAAAGTAGACGTTCCTGGTACTTTTATTTTAGTAGATCACGCTATTTTTAGAGCTTTTAACAAAGGTGCTTTAGGAATGTTAAAGGTAAAAGGAGAAGAGAGTAAAAAGATTTATTCAGGAGTAAAACAAGAAGGTATTTATAACCCAGAAGGAGGTACAATTCAAGAAATGCCAAATGGTAAAGAAGAAAAGGCTGTTGCTTCTAAGCAAGAAAAATCATTAGCACAAAAAATAGCTGATGGTAAACAAATTTATACGAAAACATGTTTTGCTTGTCACCAAGCGAATGGAGAAGGAATTCCAAATGCATTTCCTCCTTTAGCAAAATCAGATTACTTAAATGATGATGTTAAGAGGGCTATCGATATTGTTTTACATGGTAAAACAGGAGAAATAACTGTAAATGGTCAAAAATATAATAGTGTAATGACTAAACAAGCGTTGAATGATCAAGAAGTGGCAGATGTACTGACTTATGTTTACAACTCATGGGGCAATAATAAAACCAATGTTAGTGTAAATACTGTAATGGAAGTAAAAAGTGCCCACTAAAAACGTAGTAAAACTTTAAAATTAAAAGAAATGAAAACTATTTTAAGATTGACAATTTGTATATTTTTCTTAGGCATTTCCCATATGAATTGTCAATCTAAAATGGTTCCTATTAAAGGAGGAAGTTATATTCCTTTGTACGGTAGAGATTCAGCAACAGTTACGATTCAAGATTTTTTAATGGATGTATACCCTGTAACCAATGAAGATTTTTTACAGTTTGTAAAAGAAAATCCGAAGTGGAGAAAATCTAAAGTAATTAAGCTGTTTGCTGATAAAAGTTATCTTATTAATTGGAAAAGTGATACGGAAATAGGAGAGAAGCTTAGTTTAAAATCGCCAGTTACGAATGTTTCATGGTTTGCAGCTAAGTGTTATTGTGAAAAGCAAGGAAAACGATTACCTACTGTAGATGAATGGGAGTATGTAGGAATGGCTAATCAGAAATTACCAGATGCAAGAACTTTAAAAATGTATAATGAATATATTTTAGGATGGTATGAAAAACCTAGAACTTTTGATAATGTTATAGGCTCTACGTTTAAAAACTATTGGGGAGTGTATGATATGCATGGATTGGTTTGGGAATGGACTTCCGATTTTAACTCGGTATTGGTATCGGGAGAGTCTCGTAAAGACGTTGATAACGATAGTAATTTGTTTTGCGGTAGTGCAGCAATAGGGTCGACAGATTTAATGAATTATGCAGCTTTTATGCGTTATGCTACCCGTGGAAGCTTAAAAGCTAAATACACAATGCGAAACTTAGGTTTTAGATGTGTAAAAGATAAAAATACAGCACAATGAAAGTAGTAAAATATATAATGATACTTCTTTTCTCAATTACTTTATTGAGTTCATGTAAAAAAGAAAAGAATAATACGAGTTCAGTAATTGTATATGAATGCCCAATGTTATGTGAGGGAGATAAAACGTATACTGAAGAAGGAGTTTGTCCAGTTTGTAAAATGGATTTAACACAAAAAGATCAAAAAGAGGTTAAAGAAATAGCTTTAGCTACTAATATTTCTGAAAGTTCTATATTCAATTTAACATCAGAATGGAAAACTGAAGAAAATAAAAGTATTCATTTAGAAGATTTAAGAGGTAAAACGTTGGTAATGGTAATGATTTATACTACCTGTAAAGCTGCTTGCCCAAGATTGGTTGCTGATATGCGTAATATTGAGGCTAAAATACCAAAGAAGTACAATAGTGATTTACAATATGTTTTAATCAGTATTGATCCTAAAAATGATACTCCAGAAAAACTTAAAGCTTTTGCTAAAGAAAATTATATGGATGATGAGCATTGGACTTTCCTACAAGGTACAGAAGAATCAGTTAGAGAGTTTGCAAATGTGTTGGCAGTAAAATACAAACAAATTTCTCCGTTAGATTTTTCACACTCAAATATAATAAGTGTATTTAATCCTGAAGGGGAATTAGTGCATCAACAAGAAGGTTTAGGTGTAGACAATAAAGAAACTGTAGCAAGTATTTTGGAAACAGTAAAAAAATAAGCTGCCATATGTTTCCTATTAAAAACGTCTTTTAGAAATTTCTAAAAGACGTTTTTTTATGAATTGTTTTTTTCAAATTGAGCCTGTATAAACTCTTTTGATTTTCCTTTTGCTATTGAAGCAGTTTGCCATTTGTCGTTTAAAATCATCTTACCTACATAAGCTATTTGACCTATATGATAAGGAAAATGAGCTATTTGTCTGGTAATACTTTCAATTAGTTTAACTTGTTTATTCCTGATAAGAATAGGTTGATTGAAATTTTCTTCATTTAATGAGTCTAAAGCAGAAAAAAGACAATTCCAACCCTTTTCCCATTGAGCAATTAATTCATTTTTAGATAAATCATGAGTTTCAAATTCAGCATCTCTATCTCTCCAATCTTTTTCTCCATCAGAAGTAAAAAAGTCTGTCCAACGAGATAACATGTTTTCAGATACATGTACAATAATAGCAGCAATGCTATTACTTTCCTCATTGTATTTCCAGTGTAAGTCCTTTTCTTCTAGTTGTGCAATCGTTTTATCAGCTACCTCTTTATACGATTTAAATTGGGTAGTGATATTCTCTAAGTATTCTTTTACCATCATAAAAAAGGAGCTCAATTGAGCTCCTTTAAATTTTATCTATTAATTGTTTGTTTTCTATCAGGGCCTACAGAAACTATTTTTACAGGTACACCAGTTTCTTTTTCAATAAACGCGATGTAGTCTAATAAGTTTTGAGGTAATTCATCAGCAGAAGTCATTTTTGTTAAATCATCTTCCCAACCTTTAAATTCAGTATAGTTTACACTTACATTTTCTGGCTCAATATTATAAGGTAAGTGAGAAATTTCTTCTCCTTTATAGTTGTAAGAAGTACAAACTTTTAAAGTATCGAAACCAGATAATACATCACCTTTCATCATCATTAATTGTGTAACACCATTTACATCAACAGCATACTTTAATGCAACTAAATCTAACCATCCGCAACGACGAGCACGTCCTGTTGTAGCTCCAAATTCATGACCAATTTTAGCCATAGTAGCTCCGTCTTCGTCAAATAATTCAGTAGGGAAAGGTCCAGAACCTACACGAGTAGTGTATGCTTTAAAAATACCGAAAACTTCACCAATTCTATTAGGAGCAACTCCTAAACCAGTACAAGCACCGGCAGCAGTTGTGTTTGAAGAAGTAACAAATGGATAAGTTCCAAAATCAATATCTAATAACGATCCTTGAGCTCCTTCAGCTAAAATAGTTTTACCTTCTTTAATAGCGGTGTTTAAGAACTCTTCAGAATCGATAAATTGTAATGTTTTTAATTTCTCAATACCTCTAGAAAACTCAGCTTCTAACTCGTCTAAATCATAATCGATTTGAACATCAAAGTATGCTAACATACTTAAATGTTTTTCAGTTAAAGCTCTATATTTTTCTTTCCAGTTGTCTAATTCTAAATCACCAACACGCATTCCGTTTCTACCAGTTTTGTCCATATAAGTAGGCCCAATTCCTTTCAAAGTAGATCCGATTTTTGCTTTTCCTTTTGAAGTTTCAGAAGCAGCATCTAATAATCGATGTGTTGGTAAAATTAAATGTGCTTTACGAGAAATTAATAATTTAGAAGTATAATCAATGTTATGTTTATCTAAATTTTCTAATTCTTTTTTAAAGATAACAGGGTCAATAACCACTCCGTTACCTACTACGTTTAAAGCTGTTTTATGGAAAATTCCTGAAGGAATAGTATGTAATACATGCTTGTTTCCATCAAAAATTAGTGTGTGACCAGCATTTGGACCTCCTTGAAAACGTGCAATTATATCGTAGTTTTTTGTTAAAACGTCTACAATCTTACCTTTTCCCTCGTCTCCCCATTGTAGTCCGAGTAATAAATCTACTGCCATTTAGTGTGTTGTTAAGTGTGTTTTTATTTGTTGTTTCTTTTTGTTCCGTAGAAATAAAGTGAATGATTGTGAATATCTATATCAAAAACATCTTCAATTGTTTTTTTGATAATTTGAATTCTTGGGTCGCAAAACTCTTTTACTTCACCACTATCAGTAAGTATAACATGATCGTGATTTTTATCGAAATAACTTTTTTCGTAACGAGCCATTGATTGTCCTTCAAATTGATGTTTACGAACCAAACCACAGTCTAACAATAAATCCATCGTATTGTAAAGCGTAGCTCTACTTACACGATAGTTTTTGTTTTTCATCTTAATGTATAAAGATTCGATATCAAAATGCTCATCAGCATCGTAAATCTCTTGTAAAATAGCGTAACGTTCAGGTGTTTTACGGTGTTTATTCTCTTCTAAAAAAGAAGTGAATACTTTTTTTACAATTTCTTGATTTTCGGCTGAATTACTCATTTATTTTTAAATTTTACGAAAGGACAAATTTACGTTTATTTCTTGATAAAATACAAGGATGTTAAAAACGAAATTTACAAAGTATTAACACGCTCAACTTTTTGAACGCCTTCCACTTGTTTCATGTTATTAATTAATTTATCTAGTTGAGTCTTGTTTTTTACACTTAACGATAGTTTTCCGTCAAAAACACCATCGTCTCCAGAAATATTAATACTATGAATAAACACATCCATACTATTAGAAATTATTCTAGTAATGTTGTTTACGATACCTTTATTATCCATACCAGAAAGGTGTAAAATAGCTGTAAACTCTTGCTTGGTAGAATCAATCCATTTGGCAGGCATAATTCTATAAGCATAGTTAGACTGTAATGAAATAGCATTAGGGCAATCATTTTTATGTACCTTAATTCCTTCATTAATAGTTACAAAGCCAAAAACTTTATCACCAGGAATAGGAGAACAGCATTTAGCTAAAGTATAATCTAATGTTTGCTCTTCTTTACCAAAAACTAAAGCATCGTATTTATTCGTAACTTCTTCTTTTTCTGATATTTCTTTTGATGGAGAACGCCTAAAAGTACTTTTGATGAAGCCCATAAAGCGATTACTTCTCTGAGCAACAAAGTCTTTAAGTTGTGTATTATCTATAGCACCATTACCAACTCGATAAAACAAGTCGAAACTAGTTTTTAATCCAAAATAACTAGCTAACTCATGAATAACTTTTTCATTTGAGTTGATTTTTAAATGACGTAACTTTCGTTGTAAAATAGCTTTTCCTTCTTCTGCTATTTTCTTTTCTTCTGCTTTTAAAGCCGATTTAATCTTAGCACGGGCTCTAGCTGTAATAACAAAATCTAACCAACGCACATTAGGTTTGTTGTTAGAGGCGGTAAGTACCTCTACTTGATCTCCACTTTTTAATTCGTGACTTAACGGCACTAGTTTTCCGTTTACTTTTGCTCCACGACACTTTAATCCAACATCGGTATGTACAGAAAAGGCAAAATCTAATGCTGAAGCTCCTTTAGGAAGTGATTTTAAATCTCCTTTTGGAGTAAATACATAGATTTCTTTGGCATAAAGGTTTAGTTTAAAATCTTCAACAAAATCTACAGCGTCTAAACTCTGGTTTTCTAAACTCTCTTTTAAACGATTTAACCATCCTTCTAAGCCATTTTCTTTAACAGAACCTTGTTTGTATTTAAAATGAGCAGCATAACCTTTTTCAGCTATTTCATCCATTCTTTCTGAGCGGATTTGAACTTCTACCCATTTTGCCTGAGGTCCAATTACTGTTATGTGTAATGCCTCATATCCTGTTGATTTTGGTTGAGAAATCCAATCTCTTAACCTAGCAGGGTTTGGCTTAAAGAAGTCTGTAACGATAGAATAAATTTTCCAAGCATCAAACTTTTCATCTTCAGAAGTAGGCTTATATATAATTCGAATAGCAAACTTATCGTACACTTCATCAAAAGTTACGTTTTGTTTACGCATTTTTCTACGAATAGAGAAAATAGACTTAAAACGTCCTTTTATTTCATAAGCAAAACCTTCTTTGTTTAATGCTTCTTTTAAAACACTAGTAAAGCTATCAATATACTTTTGTTGATCTTCTTTGCTTTCTTTTATTTTGTTAGCAATATCTCTATAAACATCAGGTTCGGTGTATTTTAAACCAAGATCTTCAAGTTCAGTTTTAATATTATAAAGTCCTAAACGATGTGCAAGAGGAGCATATATATACAAGGTTTCAGATGCTATTTTTACCTGCTTATGAGGAGGCATAGAATCCATAGTTTGCATATTGTGTAACCTATCAGCAATTTTAATAAGTATTACTCTAACGTCATCGTGTAGTGTGAGTAACATCTTTCTAAAATTCTCTGCTTGGATTGAGTAGTCTTGCTCTTGTTTTAGGTTTGATATTTTAGTCAAACCACTCACAATACGAGCTATATTCTCTCCAAACAAACGCTCCATATCATCTAAGGTATAGTGCGTATCTTCAACAACATCGTGTAATAAAGCAGCAGCAATAGAGGTTGCACCCAAACCAATTTCGTCTGCAACTATTTTAGCTACAGCTATGGGATGATAAATATAAGGTTCTCCTGATTTTCTACGTTGTTCAGAATGTGCTTCTACAGCAATATCGAAAGCTTTACGTATCAGTTTTTTATCATCTTCTGATAATGTTTGATATGTACCTTTTAATAAATTTTTATACCTATTTGCTATCTCTTTGTTTTCTTCTTCTATCGTTGCATTATAACTCATATAATAAAACTCTTTTACTCATTAGGTTTATAATAAAAGTAGTACAAAGAATTATATTGGGCAAGTTTTGTAGGGAAATGTTTGTTGTAAACTTGTTACTTTTACAAGCAAGTAAAAAATACTAGAAAATAGAAAGAATTTAGAGTATATAAAAGATGAAAAAGTACGTATTAAATTTCCTGTTGTTATTTGTTGTTTTTCAAGTATATAGCTTTCAGAAAGTTGTTGGTGAAGAAAATAAAGCTACAACTTTAAAAGAAAAAGAGGTTCAGGAAGAAGAAGTAAAAACTCAAAAAACATATCCTGATAGTTTTATTCCTCCAAAATATATTCAAAAAGAAGTTTATTCGGTTAAAGAAGTTCCAAACCCAAAAAAGAATGGTGCTAATGGGTTTATATCTGACCCCAATAACTATATAAATGAAATTGAAGAGCAACAATTAAATTTAAAGCTTTGGGAAATAGAACAAAATACAACAGCGCAAGTAGCTGTTGTTATTCTTAAAAGTATAGGAAAGGAAGTACCTAAAAATTTTGCTGTTAAATTATTTGAAGAATGGGCAATAGGCGATAAAGAAGTCGATAACGGGTTACTTATTTTAACGGTAATAGATCAACGAAGAACAGAATTTGAGGTAGGGTATGGGTTAGAACCTATTTTAACTGATATTGTTTGCCATAGAATAGGAACAGACGAGATTGTACCGTATTTTAAAGAAGGAGAATTTGGTAAAGGATTGCTATCTGCTGTTTCTAGAGTAGAAGAAATAATTAATAAACCTGATGTTATTGATGAAATTTATGCTCAGAACATTAATTATTATAATGAAGAGGAAACTAATTTTTTTAAGAATCCGCTTTTTTTATACCTACTTTTTTATTCAATAGTTGGCTTATTTATAGGAGGTTGGTTTAGTATAAAAGCTAAATCAATAGATAAATCTAAGGAAGATCTTTATGATAAATATCAAGATATGAGTAAGCTAGGGTTAGGTTGTTTACTCTTTTTATTTCCATTACCACTTTATTTTATTAATAGATATGTAAAAGCTAAGCTTAAACGATATAGATTTTCTCCTCGTTTTAGTAAAAAGAACGGAAAGCAACTTTATTTAAAAGATGAATGGAGTGAAAACAGTTTTTTAGAGAAAGCACAAATTCTTGAAGAAAAAATTAAGTCAAAAGAATATGATGTCTGGGTTACAGAAGATGAAAGTGATATTTTGATTTTAGAATATGAAGGTTCTAGTAGAAAGTATTCTAATTGTAAAAAATGTGGTTATAAAACCTATGGAAGAATTAGTACGAAAATTATACGTAAAGCAACTTACGACTCTAGTGGTGAAAAAAAAGAAGACTACTTATGTAAAAACTGTAACTATCAAGAAAGTAAAACAATAATAATTCCAAGATTAGAAAGAAGTAGTAGTTCTTCTAGTTCTGGAGGATCTTCATGGTCATCCTCATCGTCATCATCTTCAAGTTTTGGTGGTGGTAGCTCAGGTGGAGGTGGAGCAGGAGTAAGCTGGTAAATAAAAAATAAACATCTAGGCTTTTTCCTGTAAATATATTTGTTAATATGGTATAACTTTGCATCATAATTCAGAGGAGACACAAAAAGAGCTAGTCCCCCCTGAAATATCATTTAATTATGGTATTTGAACCTCCGGTCTTTTAACAAGTTCGGAGGTTTTTTTATTCCTCAGGCAACCTTTTTTCAAATCTTGTAGTCTTTATATTTGTAAGGCTATAAAAACGTACCTATTGATTTGAAAATTATTTCACTACATAATAATGAAGCTTCGCTTATAAAACAAGCAAAGAAACAGAGTAGAGAAGCTCAACAATTAATATTTGAGCAACACTCTCCAAAAATGTTAGGAGTTTGTAGGCAGTATGTTAAAGATTTACATCATGCAGAAGATTTAATGTTACAAGGTTTTTTTAAAGTTTTTACCAATATTGAAAAATTTAAAGGAGAAGGAAGTTTTGAAGGTTGGATTCGTAGAATTATGGTAAATACCTGTATAAGTTATTTACGAAAAAAGAATCCTGTTCAAGTATCAGATGAAGACTTTGTTTTTAATGATGCTGCAACAGAAAGCCTTGAAAACACATCGGTAGAAGATATACAAAAGTTAATAGATGAGTTACCTGAAGGATATAAGTTAGTTTTTAATTTATATGCTATTGAAGGATATAAACATTCAGAAATTGCAGAAAAATTACAAATTTCTGAAAGTACCTCTAAGTCACAATTATTTAAAGCTCGTAAATGTTTACAAGCAAGCTACGAGAAAATTAATCAAGTAAGAAATGTCAAGCAATAATATAGACAAACATATAGCAGAAAAGCTAAAAAACAGAGAACTAAAACCGTCTAATTCAGCATGGGAAAGATTAGAGACTCGTTTAGATAATCAGGAAGAAACAAAGAAAAGAAACTGGTTTTTATATGTAGGTTATGCAGCTAGTTTAGCTTTGTTAATAACCTTTGTAGCTTTCTATTTTACAGGTTCAGATTCAAAAGAAACGATAGAAGAAGTTATAGTTGATATTCCAATTGATACACTAAAAATTAATAATAAAGGCATAGAGAAGTTCCTTAGAAATACAGACGAAGCTGTAGTAAAGATAGAGGAAAATCAACAAGAAAAGAAATCGCTTAAAAAGAAGAAAAAGATTACTACAACTAAGAATTCTACCTTAAAAGAAAAAGATATAGTCTTTAAAAATATTCAAGATGAAGAACAACCAAAAGAAGAGGAGGTAGTAGCAAAGTTAGATAAGCCAATAGTAACAAAAAAGAAAGAGTTTAATTCAAGAGTTAGAGTGAATAGTGATGACTTACTATTTGCAGTAACACATAGTCCTGAAGAGGTTAAAGAATACTATGCGAGAAATAAAGTAAAGCGAGAAGATGTGTTAAAAACTATTGAAGATGAGCTGAAAAAGTCAAACTTAAAAATAGATCCAAATATCATTTTAGCTGAAGTTGAAAGAACGATTGATGATGAAGAGTTTAAAGGAGACTTTATGCAAAAATTAAAATCAAAAATATCAGACATTGCGGTAGCAATTGTTTATAGAAACAAATAAAGCGCTTATTAATTATCGATAATTAACCATTCCAAATTATTATCAATTTAAAATTATTAAAATGAAAAGAATACTATTATTAGTGTTGTTTATAACAACTATTGCCCAATCTCAAGAAAAAGTATTTGAAAAAGAAGTAAAGAAAATATCAATGAGTATTGATAGTATTACTAAGCAGCAAAAAGACTCTTTAAAGATTAGAGTAAAAGAGATTAATACAAAATTAGAAAAGAATAAAATAACATTTGATGAAGCTGCGATACTGAAAAAAGAAGCAGCAGCCTACCATGCAGCTCAAATAGAGAAAAAAGTTAGTTTTCAGGAACAAAAACTACAACAACTTGTACAAGACAAAATTGATGGTAAAATATTTAGCAATGAAGAAGAATCACGAGAGCAAACTTTTGAAATAGCGAAATTTAAGTTCAGACTAAACTTTTCTGACGATGAAGAAGATGAAGTTGAAAGAGAAAAGAAAAGAAGAAGAAAGAGAACTACAACACAATTTGTTTTTGCTTTAGGAGCAAATAATACATTAACAGATAATAAACTAAGTTCTTTAGACGATTCAGACTACAAATTTTGGCAATCGCACTTTTATGAGTTAGGTTTTACATGGAAAACACGGTTAGCAAAAGAACCATCAAAAGCATATTTTAAATACGGTTTTTCTTTTCTGTGGAATAATTTAAGAGCTAAAAACAATCAATATCATACTATAAATGGAAATGAAACAAATTTAAGTATTCACTCAGAACAACTTTCTGAAAGTAGATTACGACATGTACAAATGACCTTTCCAATGCATTTAGAGTTTGATTTTTCAAAAAACAAAAAATATTCTGATGGAGAAATTGTAGATAGAACACATCAAAGCTTTCAAGTTGGAGTAGGTGGTTTCTTCGGATTCAAGTTAGGAACTCGTCAGTACTTAGAATATAAAAATGCTCAAGGAGTTACAGTTGAAGAAGTTCAGAAGAATAATTTTAATATGAACAAATATAACTACGGATTAAGTGCTTATGTTGCTTACCAAGGTATTGGATTATATGCTAAATATGATTTAAATCCATTGTTTAAAAATACAGATACAAGAAATATTTCATTAGGTCTTCGATTTGATATTAATTAGTAAACTACATTGAGGCTAGCTTTTGAGGATTATTTCCTTTTGGCGATGCCAATAAAAAAGGAGAAGTTTAAACTTCTCCTTTTTTATTTTTCTCCCACTCTTTACGCAAATGCATTGAAAGTTTTCCGGTACCATCATGTTTCCATCCAGGAGGTTTAAAAAAGTACAGTAACCTTTTTCCTAATGTGGTTTTACTAGTAAAAACATCATTGAACATATTATACCATTCAATAAAAGCCACTTTAATTGGGTTATACGTATTTATATTTTTAACTAAACCGTACACTGGTTTTTCTATTTCAGGTTCAAAAGTTCCAAAAAGTTTATCCCAAATAATAAAGATTCCTGCATGATTTCTATCTAAATATTGAGGATTGGTTGCATGATGCACTCTATGATGACTTGGAGTATTAAAAATAGCTTCAAACCATTTAGGCATTTTGTCAATAAGCTCGGTATGAATCCAGTATTGATATAACAAACTAATACTCATTTGAGTTACAATCATTAATGGATGAAATCCTATGATGGCCAATGGTGCCCAAAATATGAACGTGTAAAAACTTCCTGACCAAGTTTGACGCAAAGCAGTACTTAAATTGTATTTTGTTGAAGAATGATGAACCACGTGGCTAGCCCAAAAGAGTCTACTTTCATGTGCAATTCTATGGTTCCAGTAGTACGCAAAGTCTTCAGCAAACAATAAAATAAACCAAGACCACCAAGTAAACGGAATAGTAAATAGGCGATATTGATAAAGAAATAAAAACACTCCAAATATTAATCCTTTGGTAAATAACCCTATAAAAACATTCCCTAACCCCATAGTTATGGATGTAGCAGCATCTTTAAACTCATAATCTTCTAATTTTACTTTAACGGTTAATATTACTTCAATAATAACAGTTAAAATAAAAAAAGGAATAGCATAATGAACTAAATTAGGAATTTCAGGGATTTGCATAAAAAGAGTGTTTAGTCACAAACTTACACAAAATCATTAAATTATTTAAGTCGTAGAGTTTGTTTATGGATTAAAAAGCAGTATATTTGCAGGCTTAAAAATAAATTTTAAATAATTTAATTATGAATCATTACGAAACTGTTTTCATTTTGAATCCCGTTTTATCTGAAACTCAGATAAAGGAAGCAGTAAAAAAGTTTGAGGACTATTTACTTTCTAAAGGTGCAGAAATGATTTCTAAAGAAGATTGGGGCTTAAAAAAATTAGCTTATCCAATCGAAAAGAAAAAAAGTGGATTTTACCACTTATTTGAGTACAAAGTAGCAGGTGATGCAATTGCTCCGTTTGAATTAGAGTTTAGACGTGACGATAGCGTTATGCGTTATTTAACTGTAAAGTTAGATAAGCATGCTGCAGCTTGGGCTGAAAAGAGAAGAAACCGTGTTAAATCTGCAAAAAAGTAAGAAATGGCATCTATAGAACAACAAGCAAAAGGAAACAAGCAAGGAGAAGTACGTTACTTAACTCCGCTTGATATCGAAACTAAAAAGGAAGCTAAATACTGTCGTTTCAAGAAAAACGGTATTAAATACATCGATTACAAAGATGCAGACTTCTTAATGTATTTAGTAAACGAACAAGGTAAAATTTTACCAAGACGTTTAACAGGAACATCATTAAAATATCAACGTAAAGTGGCTCAAGCTATTAAAAGAGCTCGTCACTTAGCTTTAATGCCTTACGTTGGAGATATGTTAAAATAATAAAGAAGTAGAAACATGGAATTGATATTAAAACAAGACGTAGAAAACTTAGGTTTTAAAGACGATGTTGTAACTGTTAAGAATGGTTACGGACGTAATTACCTAATACCTCAAGGATATGCAATTTTAGCTACTTCTTCAGCTAAAAAAGTATTAGCAGAAAACTTAAAGCAACGTGCTTTTAAAGAAGCTAAATTAATAGAAGACGCTAACAAAGTAGCTGAAACTATTAAAGGTTATGAAATCAAGATAGCTTCTAAAGTAGGTTCAGGAGATAAATTATTTGGTTCAGTAAATAACATTGATGTTGCTGCAGCTTTAGCTAAGGCAGGTACTGAAGTAGATAAGAAATTTATCAAAGTTACTGGAGGTAACGTAAAAAGATTAGGAAAATACAACGCTGCTGTACGTTTACACAGAACTGTTGTTGCTGACATCGTATTTGAAGTAGTTGCTGAATAGTAACTAAATTGTTAAATACATGTTAATAAAGTATAAATCCGCTCGGTCGAGCGGATTTTTTTTATGCTTAAATTTGAAGTATAACATAAACAAAATCAGAACTATTATGAAGAAATTAATAATTTTTTCTTTTGTTTTTTTGAGTTTATCCATTTATTCCCAGGTAACCACATCAAAAATAAAAGGAACTGTAACAGACAATCAGGGAGAACCTTTGTTTGGTGCTAACATTGTTGTTTTGCATGAGCCAACAGGTACCATATCTGGAGCCGTAGCTCAAGATAATGGAAGATACACCATACCTAACTTAAGAGTTGGAGGCCCTTATAAAGTAACGTTTAGCTATATTGGGTTTGAATCACAAGAAGTAACCAATGTATATTTAACTTTAGGTAAAACAACTAATATTGATGGTGTTTTGTCTGAGGATGGAGAGCAATTAGAAGAAGTTGTTATATCAACAACAAGAAGTAAAGTTTTTAATAATGATAGAACAGGGGCACAAACTAGTGTAAGTGCTGTTCAGTTAAAAACCTTACCAACTATATCACGTTCTGCTGCAGATTTTACACGTTTAGAACCAACTGCGAGTGGAAATTCTTTTGGAGGAAGAAACGATCAGTTTAATAACTTTTCATTAGACGGATCTATTTTTAATAACCCTTTTGGTTTAGATTCACCAACACCAGGAGGACAAACAGGATCACAACCAATATCGTTAGACGCAATTGAACAAATTTCGGTTTCTACTGCACCATACGATGTTACTTTATCTGGGTTTACTGGGGCTTCGGTAGATGCAGTAACAAAAAGTGGTACTAACGAATTTAAAGGTACTGTTTATGGTTTTTACAGAAACCAAGATATGACAGGAGGTAAAATTAAAGGTCAAGAAGTTGTAAAACCAAAATTAAGTCAAAGCCAATATGGAGCAAGCTTAGGAGGACCAATTATTAAGGATAAATTGTTCTTTTTTGCAAATTTTGAAAAAGATGATAGAGAAGATTTAGGTACAGCAGGTTGGATACCAAATACAGGTAGTGGAGCAGTTAATGAATCTAGAGTATTAGAATCAGATATGATAGCTGTTCGTGATGCCTTGTCTGCTTTAGGATATGATACGGGAGCTTATGAAGGTTTTACTTATGGTTCTGAATCTACTAAAGGAATTTTTAAATTAGATTGGAATATCAATGATAAAAATAGATTAGCATTAATTTATAATTTCTTAAGAGCTTCAAAAGAAACTCCTGCACACCCAACAGCTTTGGGAATTAGAGGTCCAAGTTTTTCTACATTACAGTTTGAAAATTCAGGATATGAAATTAATAACAACTTAAATTCTTTCCAATTAGAATTAAACTCTAACTTATCAGAAACAACAACTAATAAACTGCAAATAGGTTATACACATTTTGATGATTTTAGAAATCCGTTATCTGCACCAGCACCAGTAATTACTATACAAGATGGTAATGGTAGTAATTATATTATAGCTGGTCATGAACCATTTTCTATCAATAACAAGTTAGATCAGCGAGTTTTTCAGTTGACAAACAACATGAACTTTTATAAGGGAGATCATACGTACACTGTTGGTTTTTCATTTGAACAATTTGAATTTGAAAACTCATTCAATTTAACAAATTACGAGTCCTTTAATTTTGGAATTTTCCCATACTACGGGTTGTTTAGTCCTTACCCTGATGTAGCAACTTTTTTATCAGCTGCACAACCAGGAGGGGTAGTAGAGCAATATTTAGCAGCTACTCAAAATGCTTACGATTCATTTAATGCAAATGGAGACGGAAATGATGGCGGTTGGAAATTATCTGAACTAAATGTAGGTCAATTAGCATTTTATGTACAAGATGAATGGGAAATGAATGATAAGTTTAAGTTAACTTACGGAGTTCGTTTTGATAAACCATTGTATTTTAATACTTCTAGTTTAATTCAGAAATTTATTGATACCGATAATGGAGCGACTAGAGATAACTCTGTACTATATTACAACCCAAATACAGGAGAAGAGCAACAGTTGCTTTCAACCAAGATGCCTACAAACCAATGGTTGATTTCACCAAGAGTAGGTTTTAACTGGGATGTAAAAGGAAATAATACAATGCAACTTCGTGGAGGTTCAGGTGTGTTTACAGGACGCTTACCTTTCGTGTGGATTGGAAACCAAGTAAGTGGAGCAGACGATGGTTTCTTCCAATTAGTTGATCCAGATTTTAAGTTTCCTCAAGTATGGAGAACAAACTTAGGTTTAGATTGGAAATTTGAAAACGGAATTATAGCAACTACAGACATTTCTTATACAAAAGACATTAATGGTGCTCATGTACAAAACTGGGGATTAAGAGAACCTAGTGCAACTTTAAATACACCATTTGATAGTAGAGAAATATATGATGGAAGCGATAAAGGAAATAATGCTTATGTATTTACAAATTCAGATAAAGGTCGTGTTTGGAATGCTTCTCTAAAACTTCAAAAAACTTTTGATAATGGGTTGTATACAAGCGTTGCCTATAATTACTTAAATGCTAAAGATGTAAACTCTATTGAAGCAGAAATTACAGGAGATGCTTTTGCTTTTAATCCAGTAGTAGGAAATGCTAATAATGATGTTTTATCATATTCTAAATATGGTGACACTCATAGAATTATTGGTGTAGCGTCTAAGAAGTTCACTTATGGAGGAGATAAGTTTGCTACAACTATTTCTACATTTTTTGAATATGCTCAAGGAGGAAGGTTTAATTACACTTATGGAGGCGATATCAATAATGATGGTTCTGCTGTAAATGATTTATTATATGTTCCAACAAGTTCTGAACTTAATCAAATGCAATTTAGTAATCCTGCTCATGCAGCTGCTTTTGAAAGCTATATACAACAAGATGATTATCTAAGTGAAAGAAGAGGGCAGTACGTTGAACGTTATGGAGCTTTGGCACCATGGAGAGGTAAATGGGATTTAAAAATATTACAAGATTTTAATTTTAACGTATCTGCTGAAAAGCAAAATACAATACAGTTAAGTCTTGATATTTTAAATGTAGGTAATTTAATTAACTCAGATTGGGGAGTAGTACAACAACCTAATAATGTACAACCTTTAGGTGTAAGATTCCCTGATGTAGATCCTATGAACACAGATCCTGCTAATTATGTGCCAGATTATTCTGAAGCACCTACTTATACATTTAGTACCAATCAAGAACAGACATTTGGTTTCGATTCTAGTTTACTTTCTCGTTGGCAAATGCAAATAGGTCTGCGTTATATATTTTAAAAAAAGACGAATTAAAATTTATAAAACCACTCATTTTCTGAGTGGTTTTTTTGTTTTTTAGTTAAAAATTTTATAATAAAGGGTGCTTTTCCTGTGAAAATTTTGAAATAAATAAGTGATATTTGTAGATGTAAATAAAGATAGGGGACTTTAATTACAACGTTTTAAAATATAGTCTTTGAGGGGTTGATTATATTTTAAAAAAACTCTGGCCTTACTAAGGTCAGAGTTTTTAAGTGTTTTATTATAGTGTAACGCTTTCTTGATTCTTAAGAATATCTTCCATAGTTTCCCTTTTCCTAATCAAATAATCTTTTCCTTTGTAAATCATAACTTCAGCGGGTCTAAACCTTGAATTATAATTTGAAGCCATAGAAAAACAATAAGCACCTGCATTATGGAAACATAATATATCGTCTTCAGATATTTCGTTGATTCTTCTATTAGAACCAAAGGTGTCATTTTCACAAATATATCCAACGATACTATAAAAACGTTCTCTTCCTTTTGGGTTAGATAGGTTTTCTATGTAATGATAAGAATTGTAAAACATAGGGCGGATTAAGTGATTCAAGCCACTATCAATACCAGCAAAAACTGTAGAAGTTGTTTGTTTAATAACATTCACTTTAGCTAAAAAATATCCAGCCTCACTCACTAAAAATTTTCCAGGCTCAAACATTAGCGTAACTTCCTTGCCGTAGTTTTTGCAAAATTCATTAAATCGTGTAGATAATTTTTTACCTAATTCATTTATATCAGTTGAAATATCATCTTTTTTGTAAGGAACTTTAAACCCACTACCAAAATCAATAAAGTCAATATCTTTGAATTGTCTTGCTGTATCAAATAAAATTTCTGTAGCTCTTAAAAAAGTATCAATATCTAAAATATCAGAACCAGTATGCATATGTATTCCATTAATATGCATTCCTGTATTTTCAACAACTCTTTTTATATGAGGTACTTGATGAATTGAAATTCCAAACTTAGAATCGATATGACCTACAGATATTTTACTGTTTCCACCAGCCATTACATGCGGGTTGATACGAATACAAACAGGAATTTTTGGGTGTTTTTGTCCGAATAACTCTAAAATAGATAAGTTATCAATATTAATTTGAACCCCTAATTTAGCTACTTCTTCTATTTCTTGTAGTGAAACTCCATTAGGTGTATATATAATTTCATGAGGTTCAAAACCTGCTAATAAACCAAGTTTAACTTCTTGAATAGAAACTGTATCCAAACCACTGTTAAGCTTATTGAAAACCTTTAAGATATTAATGTTTGATAATGCCTTAACTGCATAATTAATCTTTACATTTTTAACTTTTGAAAAAGCAGATGTTATCTTTTTATACTGAGAAATAATTTTTTCAGTGTCGTAAACATACAAAGGTGACTGATACTTATCAGCTAGCTTTAAAAGGTCTTGTCTATTCATTTACTTTAATATTTATCGGCAAAAGTATAGAGGTGACTGATTACAAAAAATAAAATGAAAGAAATTTACAAATTTGTGTTTTTTTGTAAAATTAGGGGTTTTACGTCTAGGCAAAAGGGAATTTTCCTATAACATAATCCTTTAAAAAGAATCATATTTGCCATGAAATAAAATTAAGGGGATTTATTTCAAACAGAATGATATTTTTTTAAGGGGTAAAAATATCATAAAAAACTCTAGCTTCCGCTAGAGTTTTTGATTTTATATATGTTGTGTGTAAAATTAATTAAACTTTACAGCTACTTTTTGAGCAATTCCAACAATTACTTCACTAGCTTTAACAATACTTTCAGCAGGAACATATTCGTAACGACCATGAAAATTATGACCACCTGCAAAAATATTAGGACAAGGTAATCCTTTATAAGATAGCTGAGAACCATCAGTACCACCACGAATAGGTTTAATTAACGGAGTAATTCCCATATCTTTCATTACCTCTTCAGCAATATCAACAATGTGCATAACAGGAGTAACTTTTTCTTTCATGTTAAAATATTGATCTTTAATTTCAACAGAAACTAGTTTTTGTCCACGTTTAGCATTCAAAACTTCAGCTAAATCTAACATAGCTTTTTTACGATTGTTGAATTGATCCATATCATGATCTCTAATAATATAACTCAACGTAGTTTGCTCAACTTTACCTTCCATATGGTGTAAGTGGAAGAAACCTTCATAACCAGTTGTTCTTTCAGGAACTTCATCTTCAGGTAAAGCATTGATAAACTCACTAGCAATAAGCATTGAATTAATCATTTTACCTTTAGCATACCCAGGGTGTACAATTTTACCTTGAATAGTAACTGTAGCACCAGCAGCATTAAAGTTTTCGTATTCTAACTCACCAATTTGACTTCCGTCCATAGTATAAGCCCACTCAGCTCCAAACTTTTCTACATCAAACATGTGAGCTCCTTTACCAACTTCTTCATCAGGAGTAAAGCAAATACGGATTTTACCATGCTTAATTTCTGGGTTTTGGATTAAATATTCCATTGCAGAAACAATCTCAGTAACACCAGCTTTATCATCAGCACCTAATAAAGTAGTACCGTCTGTAGTAATGATAGTTTGACCTTTATATTGTAATAAATCTTCAAAATAATCAGGAGATAAAACGATGTTCTCTTCTTTGTTTAATAAGATGTCTTTTCCGTCGTAATTCTCATGAATTTGAGGCTTTACATTAGCTCCAGTAAAGTCTGGACTAGTATCAATATGAGCAACAAAACCAATAGTTGGTACTTCATAATCTAAATTACTAGGTAACGTTGCCATTAAATAGCAATTCTCATCTAATTCAACATCTTTCATTCCTATTTCCTTAAGTTCTTTTTCAAGAATCTTCGCTAAATTCCATTGTTTTTCAGTACTAGGAAATGCTGGGTTATTAGGATCACTTTCAGTATCAATAGTTACATACTTTACAAATCGGTCAATTATATGTTGTTTGTTCATCGTAGTATTTTTAAAGCATCAAAAATAGCCATTTCAAATGTATTTTGTCAATTGAAACAAGATGAAATTTTTAGGAAACTTTCTTTTTAAAATAAGCAATTAACAAATCAACAACATAACTATACGATTGAATCCCTTTAGATTGATTATTGGCTTTGAGATAAGAGTTATACCCTTTCTTTAAATAAGGTTCTATAGGGTTTTTAAACTGTTTCCAGTGTAAGTAGGTAGCCTTATAATCTTTATAAATACCTTTGTTTACCGTTTTAGCTATTTTTTTACCCAATTCTTTATCTCTTTTATAAACTTGACCTATACAATAGTTATAAGCCATACGGTAGCCAGAATACTTAAAATATAAGTCTTTATTGGCTATTGAAGCTAAAAAACTCACAAAATTAGCATCATTCTCAGCTGCCCAACCAATTTGATGTGCCATTTCATGGCAGGTCGTTGCTGGATAACCAGTTTTAGGAATCATGTTGTTTACTTGCGCTTCTCCTGTTATTGGGTTTAAATATCCTGAAGTTCCATTATAAGACTGAAACAAACTAACTAATGAACTTTTAACCGAGGAAGTTTGATAAGCCAGTTGTGGGTGTATTTTTGAGAGTTCTTGGAATCCGTTTGGAGCTAAGTTATAAATCTCTTTTTGAGAATATGGAACTATTACAGAAACTGAATCATTTTTTGTTATTTGTAAATGGATTTTGTTTAGTTCTGTTACAATATGTTTAGTAGTTGAAATTAACTCATCAGTTGTATAGGTAGATTGTTTTAGTCCAAGATTTTCAGCTAAAGGTTGTCTAAAATAATTCAATCCCCAAAAAGCATAAAAACAAAAATAAATAATAGATAGAATTGCAATAAATTTTACTAACTTAGGAAGGAAGTTTTTAAACCTTTTTTTAATTAAATAATAGATAGATTTTAATAAAAGATAAAGCAAACCAAAACCAATTATATCCCCAACAGAAAAAGGAATCCATCCTAAAATAGTTCGAAAGAATTGTGAAATATATGGGTAAATTCCATTACTATAATAAAACTCAATCCACTGTGGTTTTTGGCTAATAAAAAGCACAAAAATTACTTGAACAGGTAAAAATAAAGCAACAAAAAAATATTTTTTTAGGTTATGCATGCCTCCAAAAATAAGAAAGTTGTAACGTTATCAACAAGTTAATAACAGTTTATTTACAAAAAATGTGCATAAAGAAAATTGAGCATAGTCTCTACAAATATCATCTTAAAAATTTACTTTTGCTGTTATGGAAAGAACCCAATCTCTCAAAGGAACAAAAATAGATAAAGCTAGAATTATAAGCTTAGAAAAAGGAAAGTTACCACCGCAGGCTTTAGAGTTAGAAGAGGCTGTTTTGGGTGCTATGATGATTGATAAAAAAGGGATTGATGAAGTAATTGATATCTTACACCCAGATGCTTTTTATGATAAAAGACATCAAGAGATTTATGCAGCTATTTATGAGCTTTTCCAAAACTCAGAGCCAATTGATTTACTTTCTGTATCAAATCAATTAAAGAAAAATGGAAAACTAGATTTAGCAGGAGGAGATTTTTACTTAATTGGGTTAACTCAAAAAGTAGCCTCATCTGCTCATATTGAATTTCACTCTAGAATTATCCTAGAAAAGTTTATTCAACGTAAACTAATTACCATTTCTTCAGAAATTATTGAAAATGCATATGATGAAACTGTTGATGTTTTTGATTTGTTAGATGATGCCGAAGGAAAATTATTTGAAGTAACACAAGGAAACCTTAAAAAAGGAGCCGAAAGAGCCGATTCGTTAGTACAACAATCGATTAATAAAATTCAAGAAATATCAACCAAAGAGGGGATGAGTGGTTTGGCAACAGGATTTACCAAACTAGATGCATTAACCTCAGGTTGGCAACCTACCGATTTAATCATTATTGCAGCACGTCCCGGTATGGGTAAAACCGCTTTCGTAATATCGATGGCTAAAAATATGGCGATTGATTTCGGACACCCAGTAGCATTATTCTCACTAGAGATGTCATCGGTACAGTTAATTACCCGTATGATTTCTTCGGAAACAGGATTAACTTCTGAAAAATTACGTAAAGGAAACTTGGAACCACACGAATGGGAGCAGTTAAACGTGAAGGTGAAAAAACTTTCTGATGCACCTATTTTTATTGATGATACACCTGCACTATCAATCTTTGATTTACGTGCAAAAGCACGTCGTTTAGTGTCGCAACACGGAGTTAAAATATTAATTATTGATTACTTACAGTTAATGACAGCCGGAGGGGCAGGAGGTAACCGTGAACAAGAAATTTCGACGATTTCGCGTAACTTAAAAGCACTAGGTAAAGAATTAAATGTACCTGTAATTGCACTTTCTCAGTTATCACGTGCGGTTGAAACTCGTGGAGGAAGTAAACGTCCGTTACTATCCGATCTTCGTGAATCTGGAGCGATTGAGCAGGATGCCGATATTGTATCGTTTATTTATCGTCCTGAATATTATGGTATGACAGAATGGGATGATGATGATCACTCACCATGTGAAGGACAAGGAGAGTTTATTGTAGCAAAACACCGTAATGGTGGATTGGATAATATCCGTTTGAAGTTTACAGGACACTTGGCAAAATTCTCAGATTTGGAAGAAGGATTTAGTAGTGAATTCCAATCGAGTATGAACTCAGGATTTAATGATGAAGTGGCATCAAGCAACTTTGCTTCACCAGAAGATGCTTTTGGACCTAGCGATGATGATGTTCCGTTTTAATCTTTAAATAAAACTTAAAATATTATAGAATACACAATTGCTTAAAAGTAATTGTGTATTTTAGTTTTTGATATGAAACAATTTCTCTACATACTAACATTTTTTCTTTTTTCTAACTCGCTATGGGCATCCTTTATTTATGTACCTATGAGTAACGAAAATCAAAAAAATCATTTAAAAGCATACGGAATTGTTTACTATGCTTTAGAAAATGGGTTGAAGGCAAAATGGTTATTGAATTATGATGGAGGTGCTTTCTTAATTGAAAATAATGAAGCAGTAGAAAAAGAATGTAAAATACGAGGTGTATCCTATCAAATCATTTCAGATGCTAAATCAGCATTAATTTTAGAAGAAATTTCATCGCCATCAAAAAATCAAGAAGCGGTAACCCTAGAAAAGGCACCTAAAATAGCGGTATATTCACCTAAAGATAAAATGCCTTGGGATGATGCAGTAACTATGGTACTGACATATGCTGAAATTCCATTTGATGTAGTATATGATGAAGAAGTACTTAATGATAAACTATTGCTATATGAATGGCTACACTTACATCATGAAGACTTTACTGGACAGTACGGACGCTTTTATGGAGCTTTTAGAACAGCTCCTTGGTACATTCAGCAGAAAAAAGACGCTGAAGCTTTGGCTACAAAATTAGGGTATAGTAAAGTATCAGAAGAAAAAGGTGCCGTGGCTAAAAAGATACGTGATTATGTAGTAGGTGGTGGGTTTATGTTTGCGATGTGCTCTGCAACCGATAGTTTTGATATTGCGCTGGCTGCAGATGGTGTAGATATTTGTGAAGGAATGTTTGATGGTGATGCTTCAGAACCTAATTACCAATCGAAAATAAATTTTAATAAAACATTTGCGTTTAAAGATTTTGAATTGATTCGGAATCCTACTACGTATGAGTTCTCTTCAATAGATATGACTCGTAAACGAAGAATAAGAAAAGAAGTAGACTACTTTGTATTAAAAGAATTTTCTGCAAAATGGGATCAAGTTCCAACAATGCTTACCCAGAACCACACTATGCTGGTAAAAGGTTTTATGGGGCAAACAACATCTTTTGACCCCAATACTATAAAATCTACTATTATTGTTTTAGGAGAAAATAAAACAAATAGAGAAGGGCGTTACATTCACGGAACTAAAGGAAAAGGAATGTTTACTTTTTATGGGGGACACGATCCTGAAGATTACCAGCATAGGGTAGGAGATCCTAAAACAGAATTAGATTTACATCCAACCTCACCAGGATATCGTTTAATATTGAATAATGTACTGTTTCCTGCAGCTAAAAAGAAAAAGCAGAAGACTTAATTTTTTTCAGATTTTTCTAATTCTTTAATAAAATAAGAAGGTTTAATACCTGTAAATTTATAGAAAACTCTCGAAAAAGATTCAGCATTTTTAAAACCAACTTCTTTCGCAATAGCTTTTATCGTGTACTTTCTCCAGAGAGTATCACTTTTAAGTTTTTCAATAGCGTATTCAATTCTAAGTTGATTTATATAACTAGAAAAAGAGTTTTTTTTGTGTTGATTGATTACTTTCGATAAGTAGCTTGTATTGGTATCTAACCTGTCAGCTAATAGTTGTAAGTTGATTTTAGAGTTTAAAAAATCTGCATTTTTTTCAAAAGCTTCAAGTCCATTAATAATAAGATCAATAGTTTCGTTAGAAAGTTCATGTTTATTAATGGTTTGTTGTGGTATAGTCTCTGATTCTTTTTTATCTACAGTTTTGTTTTGATTTGCTAATGCTATAAAACGTTTTTTTAAAGTTTTTTTTCTTCTGACTTGGTACCCTACTAAAACAAATGATAATGTTAATAAAGAAATATACACTACTTTATTTCTCTTAGATTCATTAATTTCCTTTTCTAGCTCTTTTATTACTTGCTTTTTTTCTGATAATAAGTTAGGGATGTCGTATTCCTCAGTGAGCGTTTCCTTTATTTTATTTTCTTCATTTAACTTAAAATCCTTTATTTTCAATAACTTATTTATGTATAATAATTGTTTCCTTAAGTTTTTATTATTTTTACTATGGTTGATTAAATATTTATAAGTGTCTTCTAAATATTTACTAGGAATCTCTCTTACATTAAACAAAGAGTCTGCTTTTAGATGATATTTTAAGGCATTCTTTTTATTTTTTAAGTAGTTATATTGAACCCCAATTTTAACATAGGCCCTGATTAAAATTCTGTAATTCTCGTCACTAATGATATAAGGTATAGATTTTTTATATGAAATAATTGATTCATTATAATTTTTCCTTCTATTTTCTATACTACCTAATACATAAAAAGAATACCCTAAACTCAAACTATCATTTATTTTTTCATACAAGCTTACTGCTTCATTATTATAAAAAAATGCAGAATCTATTTTATTAAGTTTTTTGTAAGCGGAAGCTATATTTAAAGAGAGAGTAGAGAAATCTTGATGACTTAAGTACTTTTTTTGTTTAGCGAATAAGTAAGCTTTTTTATAAAGATCTATTGCGTTTTCAACTTCTCCAACTGAGCTTTTAATCATAGCGAGCTGGATAAATAGTAAATGTTTTAGACTATCATTTTTTCTTAAAGTTTGCTTGCTTAGTGTTAACTCTTCTAAAGCTTTACTATTTATTCCTTCGTTAAAATAAAATACTGATTTATGATAATATATTGCAGAAGGGAAATTTTTTGAAGGATGCTTTTTAGTAATATTTATCAAAGAATCACAAAAACGTATATAAATGTTTTTATCATTTAAAATATCAGCTAAAAAAAACTTTCCATGCAACATGTTCATGGTGTCATTTTCAATAATAGCTTTATTATAAATAGCTTTAGCATATATAGCCGCTTTTGAGGTATTATGCTTGTTTTCATAAAATGAATCAACTAGTTCTTGAAATTTTTTTTGAGATAAAGTATCTTTCTTTATTTGGACTTTAGAGAAAATGTCTAAACTAAATCCCATAATAAGAAATAAAAAAAATGTTTTTTTCATAACAATATAATCAACTTGAATTCAAAAGTACCAAAAAAACTTGACTTCATTTTGTGTGTAAGATTTTAAAAATGAGTTTGTTATGTTTTATTGTAACTCGTTTTTTATAAAATCCGTGTATAACTATTTGTAAATAAAATAAACAAATAAGTTATTTGAATCATGTAAATAAAGGGTTCAATAGCGATTCATTAGAACGGGAAAATTAAACGAAAAAGAAAACTTAATTTAGATGAACCCTTTTTCTTTTACTTAAATAAAAAAGTAATTGCTCATTTTTCCATAATCAATTACATTTGTGGGCATAAAACAAAACAATAATGCCAACAACACAACAATTACAAGAGTTTACACAACAAGTTCGTAGAGACATAGTACGCATGGTACATGCTGTAAATTCAGGACATCCAGGAGGATCTTTAGGATGTGCAGAATTTTTTACGTGTTTATACCAAGAAATCATGGATTATTCTACTGATTTTTCTATGGATGGTAAAAACGAAGATTTATTCTTTTTATCAAACGGACATATTTCGCCAGTTTATTATAGTGTTTTAGCTCGTAGCGGTTTTTTTCCTGTAGCCGAGTTAGATACATTTAGAAAATTAGACTCTCGTTTACAAGGACACCCAACTACACACGAGCATTTACCAGGGATCCGTATTGCTTCTGGGTCGTTAGGTCAAGGTATGAGTGTTGCTATTGGTGCTGCTCAGGCAAAAAAGTTAGATGGTGATAACAAAACTGTATATTCATTACATGGTGATGGAGAGTTACAAGAAGGTCAAATTTGGGAGGCTGTTATGTATGCAGCGGCTAAAAAAGTTGACAATTTAATTTCTACGGTAGATGTAAATGAAAAACAAATAGACGGATCTACTGATGAAGTTTTAGCTATGGGAAGCCTAAAAGCTAAATTTGAAGCTTTTGGTTGGGATGTTGTAGAGATTGCAGAAGGCAATAACGTTGAGGCTGTTTTAGCAGGAATGGCAGAAGCAAAATCACGTACAGGTAACGGAAAGCCAGTTTGTGTATTATTACGTACAGAAATGGGGAATGGAGTTGATTTTATGATGCATACACATGCATGGCATGGTAAAGCACCTAATGATGAACAATTAGAGATTGCTTTAGCTCAAAACCCTGAAACTTTAGGAGATTATTAAGATAAACTTTATAATTAATATTAAAAACGCCATTACACTACGTAATGGCGTTTTATTTTATGAAAATCTTTACAAAAAAAAGTAAGTAATACCGTAAATTTACGTCAGTAATCATATTCAAAAAATAATCAACAGATACACATGAAAATAGGAATTGTATGTTATCCTACCTTTGGAGGAAGTGGAGTAGTAGCAACCGAATTAGGAATGGCATTAGCAGATAAGGGACACGAAGTACATTTTATAACTTACAATCAACCTGTTCGATTAGATTTCTTTTCTCACCGTTTACATTTTCATGAAGTTGTTTTAGAAGAATATCCACTATTTCAATATCAACCTTACGAGTTAGCTTTATCTAGTAAGATGGTGGAAGTAGTACAAAAATATGACCTTGAAGTATTACATGTACATTACGCGATTCCACATGCATATGCTGCCTATATGGCAAAAAAGATGCTTGAAGATAAAGGGATTGATGTAAAGGTTGTAACAACACTACATGGTACAGATATAACCTTGGTAGGAAGCCACCCAACATACAAAACAGCAGTAGAATTTAGTATAAACAAATCGGATGAAGTTACTGCCGTATCCAACAGTTTAAAAGAAGATACACTTCGATTATTTAATATTGAAAAAGATATTAAAGTAGTATATAACTTTATTGATGGAGAGAAGTATGATAAGGCACATGAAGGAGAGTGTAAAAGAGAAGCATTGGCTAAACCAGAAGAGAGAATATTAACACATATAAGTAATTTTAGACCTGTAAAACGTACTGACGATGTAATTCGAATTTTTAATAAAGTTCAAAAAGAAGTTCCTTCGAAATTATTGATGGTTGGTGATGGACCAGAACGTTTAAAAGCAGAAAATTTAGCTAAAGAGTTAGGAATTGAAGACAAGGTTCTTTTTATGGGAAATAGTACAGAGGTTGCAAAAATATTATGTTATACAGATGTGTTTTTATTACCGTCTGAAACAGAAAGTTTTGGGTTAGCAGCTTTAGAAGCTATGGCTGCAAGTACACCGGTTATTTCTACAAATACAGGAGGTTTACCAGAAGTAAATATTAATGGAATAACAGGTTTTTTAAGTGAGTTAGGTGATATTGAAGGTATGGCCAATAATGCAATTAATATCCTAAAAGATGATACGGTTTTAAATGAGTTTAAAGAAAATGCTAAAGAACATATTAAGTTATTTTCATTAGATAATATTCTGCCAGCTTATGAAAAACTCTATAAAAAATGTTATGTGAGTTAATAACAGAATTATTGTGTTATATTTAAGAAAGCTAATAAATAGAAAAAGATGATTAAAGAAAAATATCAATGTTCTCTTGAAAAAATAAAAAACCTTGACACTAATGTACCAATTAATTTAGTGTTGAGTGGAGGAGCAGAAAAAGGAGTGGCTCATATTGCTTTATTAGAAAAACTTGAAGAGTTGAACATTAAAATTAACGCTATTTCGGCTTGTAGTTCAGGCTCTCTAGTAGGATCTATGTATGCTTCAGGAATGAGGCCAAAAGAAATATTAAACTTCTTTAAAACTACAGAAATTTTCCAGTTTACATGGATAACGATTGCTAAACCTGGAATTTTTAATTCCTCGAATTATGCAAGATTAATTAAAGATAAAATTAAACCAACATTTGAAGAGTTAGAGATACCTTTAACGGTTTCAACAACCAATTTAAATAGAGGTACAACTGAGTATTTTCATGAAGGTGAGTTATTAAAACCAGTTTTGGCTTCATGCGCATTACCAGGCTTATTCAATCCTGTGAAAATAAACGATATGCTTTATTCTGATGGAGGAATAATAGATAACTTTCCAACTACACCATTCAAAGATTCTGAATATCCTATTGTAGGAAGTTATGTAGTATATCCTTCTGAAAAAACAAGCGAAGAATTAAATACAACTTTAAAAGTTTTAGCACACACATCTAAGCTTTTGATGTTATCTTCAGAAGAACATAAGTTTTTTAAAACATATGCCACTATTTGTTTTCCTTTAGGTGAATTTAGTGGATTCAGTACTAAAGAAGTAGATGCTATTTATAAAACAGCCAAGGAGTATATAAATGGAAAACTAAAATAAAGAGATATAAAAACTCTTTATGAATTATAAAACTGTAAACTTTCTTTGATTAATTCATCAGAAGCTTTACTATTTATTTTAAAATCTTCATAATCGTTAAGGAGTACAAAGTTAATTTCTCCTCCTACATTCTTTTTATCGTGTTTCATTAACTCAAGAATAGGTTGAAAATCTTCTTCTGATAACGCTACTTTACCATATATTTTAATAATAGCATCTTTTATTTCAGAGACTTTATCTTCAGAAAAACCTAAAATTTTTGATGATAAATAAGCTTCGCAAACCATTCCAATAGCAATAGCTTCACCATGTGTTAAGGCTTCTTTTTTCGGGTTCTCTAAAAAATAAGACTCTACACCATGTCCAATAGTATGTCCCCAATTTAAAACTTTACGAACTCCTTGTTCTTTAGGGTCTTCCAAAACAACTTCATTCTTAATTTCTATCGAACGATGAATCAAATCAACAATATTTAGTTTATCGTTATCTTTAATTTCATTGAACAAACGAATATCATGAGTCATTCCATACTTAATGATTTCTGCAGTGCCAGAACGAATTTCTCTAGGAGTTACTGTATGCAAGTATTCGGGGTCAATAATAATTAACTCAGGATTAGCAAATACACCAATTTGATTTTTTAATACACCTAAATCAACACCTGTTTTACCACCAACAGAAGCGTCTACCATGCTTAACAAGGTAGTAGGAATGTTTACAAAATCAATTCCACGCTTAAAAGTAGAAGCAACAAAACCACCTAAATCAGTAATAACACCACCACCTAAAGTTATTAGCAAGCTTTTTCTGTCAGCACCTAATTCAGTCATTACATTCCAAACGCCCATACAAGTTTCTATATTCTTGTGAACCTCACCAGCATCAATTTGAATAACTTCAATCGGCTTATCTGTAGCAAATAATTGCATAAATCGAGGGTAACAACAATCTAAAGTGTTGTCATCCACCAAAATAAAAACTGAAGAATAATCTCTTTCAGAAACTAAAGAAGTTAATTCATTATAGCCTTTTTCTTCAAAATGAATAGGGTATGTTGCCGCGTTAATTGTAGTCATAATAACAAAAAAATATAAGGCGAAATTAAATAGAAAAAATTAAAATATATCAGTCTACTCAATTATATTTGTCTCTATAAATTAAGATATAATATTACCTCGATAATGAGACTTTTTGACAATACAGAAACTGCTTTTAAATTAAAATCTGACTCAGAGTTAGAACGTGCATATTTTTTGTTTAAAATGATTCAGAGCCAGCCAATGGTTAGAATAGGTACTGCGGTAACAAACTTTGCTTTAAAAGCACATTTACCAGTTGAAGGGTTAATCCGTTCAACAGTTTTCGATCATTTTTGTGGAGGAGTAAGTGAAGATGATTGCTTACCGAATATCGAAAAAATGTACGAACAAGGTAATGTACATAGTATTTTAGATTATTCAGTAGAAGGAAAGGAAGATGAAGCTCAGTTTGATGATGCTTTAAAAATGACTTTGAAAACAATTGATTTTGCTGAAGAAAAACAATCTATACCTTATGCAGTTTTTAAACCAACAGGTTTTGGGCGTTTCGCTTTATATCAAAAATTAACTGAAGGTAAAGAGTTAACTTCAGAAGAAAAAGTAGAGTGGGATAGAGTTGTAGAGCGTTTTCATACTGTATGTAAAGCAGCAAAAGCTAAAGATGTTCCGTTATTGATAGATGCTGAAGAAAGTTGGATGCAAGATGCTGCTGATGATTTAATTGAAGAGTTAATGGAAATTTACAATAAAGAAAAAGCTATTGTTTTCAACACGTTACAAATGTATCGTCACGATCGTATGGAGTACTTACGAAACTTACATCAAAGAGCTCACCAAAAAGGATATCATATCGGAATGAAAGTGGTTCGTGGAGCTTATATGGAGAAAGAACGTGAAAGAGCCAAAGAAAATGGTTATGAATCTCCTATTTGTGTTGATAAACAAGCAACTGATGATAATTATAACGAAGCAGTTCGTTATATGATGGATCATAAGAATATGGCAATTTTTGCAGGAACCCATAATGAAGATAGTTCATATTTATTGATGGATTTAGCAAAAGAGCATAATATTTCGGCTAATGATAAACGTATGTGGTTTGGTCAATTATATGGAATGAGCGACCATATTAGTTTTAATTTAGCTAAAGAAGGATACAATGTGGCGAAGTATGTTCCTTTTGGGCCTGTTCGTGACGTTATGCCGTATTTAATACGTAGGGCAGAGGAAAATACTTCTGTAGCTGGACAAACTTCAAGAGAATTGAATTTACTTAAAACAGAAAAAGCACGTAGAAAGCTTTAATGAATACAGTTGATGAAATAAAAGTAGCTATCAATAAAAACAAAAAAAGATTAGCTAAAGAGCTCCAAGAAAGTAAGGAGCTTATCTTTCTTGTTAGAAAATCACTAACAACTTCATTAACAGATGAAGAAAAGGCAAAAGTAAAAGAACAAACACTTGATATTTGTAAAGCGATTCCTGCATTTACAGTGTTTATGCTGCCAGGTGGAGCATTACTTTTGCCTTTACTTATAAAATTAATTCCAGATATTCTGCCAAGCGCCTTTAAAGAAGATGATGAGGAATTAGAAGATCCGAAACTAGAATAACTTCGCTATAAATTATTTTTTATTTGAATAAGATAAAAAATAAAAAAATCTCAATACTCTTTAAAAATAAGAGAAAAGCATATAAAATGATGTTTTTATAGCACATTAAATAAAACATTACGAATTCATAAATAAAATTTCGTAAATCGTAAACAATAAAACACTACTTTTGCAGCTTCAAAATAAGCACGAATGCAATCAATAAGAAACATTGCTATTATAGCACACGTTGACCACGGAAAGACAACCTTGGTAGACAAAATTATAGATCAAGCTAAAATTTTAGATGAACGTAAAGAGCGTACTGATTTATTATTAGATAACAACGACTTAGAGCGTGAACGCGGTATTACCATTTTATCTAAAAATGTATCAGTAAACTATAAAGGAGTAAAAATTAATGTAATTGACACTCCTGGTCACGCCGACTTTGGTGGAGAAGTAGAGCGTGTATTAAAGATGGCAGATGGAGTTTTATTATTGGTTGATGCTTTTGAAGGACCAATGCCTCAAACACGTTTTGTATTAGGAAAAGCTATTGAATTAGGGTTGACCCCTATCGTAGTAGTGAATAAGGTTGATAAAGAAAACTGTACGCCAGATTTAGTACATGAAAAAGTATTTGATTTAATGTTTGCTTTAGAAGCAAATGAAGATCAGTTAGACTTTACAACTATTTACGGTTCAGCTAAAAATGGTTGGATGAGTACAGATTGGCAAAAACCAACTGAAGACATTATTCCTTTATTAGATGCTGTTTTAGAAACAATTCCAGAAGCACCTTATCGTGAAGGATCACCACAAATGCAAATTACATCATTAGATTATTCTTCATTTAAAGGAAGAATAGCTATTGGGCGTGTATATCGTGGAGATTTAGAAAAAAACAAAGACTACATGCTTTGTAAAGCAGACGGAACTACTAAAAAAGTCCGTATTAAAGAATTACACGTTTTTGAAGGAATGGGTAAAGCTGAAGCAGACAAAGTTCGTAGTGGAGATATTTGTGCAGTAACAGGTTTAGATGACTTTGAAATTGGTGATACTATTGCCGATGTAGATAATCCAGAAGCTTTACCAAGAATTGAAGTAGATCAACCTACTATGAGTATGTTATTTACTATTAATAATTCTCCATTCTTTGGTAAAGAAGGTAAGTTTGTAACTTCTCGTCACTTACGTGATCGCTTATTTAAAGAGATGGAGAAAAACTTAGCTTTACGTGTTGATGAAACTGATACTGAAGATAAATTCAACGTTTTTGGACGTGGTGTATTACACTTATCAGTATTAATTGAAACTATGCGTCGTGAAGGCTATGAATTACAAGTAGGTCGTCCTCAAGTAATTTTAAAAGATATTGACGGAGTTAAGAGTGAACCATACGAAACACTATCAATTGATGTTCCAGAAGATGTAGCTTCTAAAGCAATTAACCTAGTTTCTTTACGTAAGGGAGATTTATTAGTAATGGAGCCAAAAGGAGATTTACAACACTTAGAATTTACTATTCCTTCAAGAGGATTAATTGGTTTACGTAATAAAATATTAACAGCTACAGCTGGTCAAGCAATTATAAACCATAGATTCAGTGAATATGGACCTTATAAAGGAGATTTTACAGAAGAATTAAAAGGAGCTATTGTTTCTTCTGAAACAGGAAAAGCTACTGCTTATGCAATTGACCGTTTACAAGATAGAGGACGTTTCTTTATTGACCCTAACCAAGAGATTTACAAAGGTCAGGTTGTTGGTGAAAATGCTAAAGCAGATGATATGGCAGTTAACTTAATTAAAGGGAAAAAGTTAACAAATGTACGTGCTTCAGGTTCTGATGACGGTGTGAAAATTGCTCCAAAAATTGATTTTTCTCTAGAGGAATGTATGGAGTATATTAGACCAGATGAGTACTTAGAAGTTACTCCAGAGAGTTTACGTATGCGTAAAATTAATTTCGTAAAATAATACAACCTATTTTAGGTATAAATATAGAAACCATCTGTAATTCAGGTGGTTTTTATTTTTTATTAAAAATAATTTGCATAATTCAATTTTTATTACAGATATTTGTACCAACAAAAACAAAGAAATGAATTTTATTCAATTACATCATCATCATTTTCATACTTGCACTCAAGCGAGCTGAAAATGTATTGAATAAAATCAAGATATATTTTAAACCCGTTTGAGTAAATCAAACGGGTTTTTTATTTCCAAGGCGCCAGGAAACAAGCTTCTCAAAAACGATTTACTCAACCCCATTCAAAACTAGAAATGAGTAAATTAAAAATAGCCATACAAAAATCAGGAAGACTTAATCAAGACTCCTTACAAATTTTAAAAGATTGTGGAGTTTCTATTGATAACGGTAAAGATCAATTAAAAGCTTCAGCAAGTAATTTCTCGTTAGAGATATTTTATTTAAGAAATGGAGATATTCCACAGTATTTAAAAGATGGAGTTGTTGATATAGCTATTATCGGAGAAAACTTGTTAATAGAAAAAGGAGAAGGAATTCAATTTATAGAAAAACTAGGTTTTTCGAAATGTAAAGTATCCTTGGCAATTCCTAAAAATGAAGAATATACAGGAATAAATTACTTTCAGAATAAAAAAATAGCAACCTCTTATCCAAACACAGTTTTAAAATTTCTAAAAGAGAAGAATATAAAGTCACAATTACATATCATTAACGGTTCTGTAGAAATAGCTCCAAATATAGGTTTAGCAGACGGAATTTGTGATATTGTATCTAGTGGTTCAACTTTATTTAAAAACAACTTAAAAGAAGTAGAAGTTCTATTAAAATCGGAAGCTGTATTGGCAGTTTCACCTAATATTCAAGAAAAACAACAAGCAATACTTAACAAGTTACAATTTAGGCTTCAATCAGTATTAAAAGCAAGACAATCAAGATATGTGTTGCTAAATGCTCCGAATGAAAAACTAGACAAAATCATTGATATCTTACCAGGAATGCGTAGCCCAACAGTACTTCCTTTAGCAGAAGAAGGTTGGAGCTCTGTACATTCTGTATTAAATAAAAATCAGTTTTGGGAAATTATAGATGAGTTAAAAAACAATGGAGCAGAAGGAATTTTGGTGTGTCCAATAGAAAAAATGGTTGTTTAATCACAGGGGAAAATAGCCAAGGATTTATTTCCTCGTACTTATACGGACTACAGTCGAGGTATGACAGTTAAAAACAATAAAAATAAACAGATGAAAATTATAAAAAATCCAATAGCACAAACATGGAGTTCACTTTGTAAAAGGGCTACGATAAATGAAAACAGCTTACAAGAAACTGTGAAAACCATACTTAATGATGTAAAACTAAATAAAGATAAAGCCTTAAAAAAGTATACTCAATTATTTGATGGAGTCTCTCTAAACTCTTTAAAAGTATCTGAAAAAGAGCTGGAAGAAGCAGAAAAACTAGTTTCAGACGAGTTAAAATCTGCTATACAATTAGCAAAATCTAATATTGAAAAATTTCACACTTCTCAAAAAGAAGAAACTAAAAAAGTAATAACAACAAAAGGAGTTACATGTTGGAGGAAGAATGTTGCTATCGAAAAAGTAGGTTTATACATTCCAGGAGGGTCAGCCCCTTTATTTTCTTCAATTTTAATGCTGGGAGTTCCTGCTAAAATAGCAGGTTGTAAAGAAATAATATTATGCACACCAACCAATAAAGAAGGTAAAGTGAATGCAGCTATTTTATATACTGCATCTTTAGTAGGAGTAACTAAAATTTTTAAAGTAGGTGGTGCACAGGCAATTGGAGCTATGGCATACGGAACAGAAACAATTCCTCAAGTATATAAAATTTTAGGACCAGGAAATCAATTTGTAACTAAGGCAAAAGAGTTGGTACAACAGCAAGGAGTAGCTATTGATATACCAGCAGGTCCTAGTGAAGTACTTGTTATTGCTGATGAAACTAGCAATCCTGTATTTGTAGCAGCTGATTTGTTGTCGCAAGCAGAACACGGAGCAGACAGTCAATCAGTATTGGTAACTACTAACGAAGAAGTTGCTAAAAATGTGGAAGTAGAGTTAAAGAAACAGCTAGTAGGTTTACCTAGGAAAGAACTAGCAAAAAAAGCAATAGAAAATAGTTTTACAGTGGTTTTTAACTCTAAAGAAGAATGTATAAACTTTAGTAACGAGTATGCACCAGAACACTTAATTATAGCATCAGAAAAAGCTTCTGAATATATTGATGGAGTTATGAATGCAGGTTCAGTATTTTTAGGAAATTATAGTTGTGAAAGTGCTGGAGATTATGCTAGTGGAACCAATCACACATTGCCTACAAACGGTTATGCAAAAAACTACAGTGGTGTTTCGTTAGATAGTTTTGTGAAGAAAATAACCTTTCAAGAAGTAACTAAAGAAGGTATAGACAACCTAGGTGAAGCTATAGAATTGATGGCAGAAGCTGAAGGTTTACAAGCACACAAAAATGCAATAACAGTTAGATTAAAAGAGCTTAATAATGTTTAATTTAGAAAAAATAGTACGACCTAATATTCAACAGCTAAAAGCCTATTCTTCTGCTAGAGATGAATTCAAAGGAATTGCTGAAGTATATTTAGACGCCAATGAGAACCCATTTGGTAACTTGAATCGTTATCCAGATCCACAACAAATGGCAATTAAAAAACGATTGTCTGAAATTAAAGGTGTAAATGAGAATCAAATCTTTATAGGAAATGGAAGTGATGAAGTAATCGATTTAGCATTTAGAATATTTTGTAATCCAGGGAAAGACAAAGCACTAACTTTTAAACCCTCATATGGAATGTATAATGTTTCCGCAGCCATAAATGATATTGAATTAATTGAATTAGCTTTAAATCAAGATTTTCAGATAAATACAGATGTTTTAGAACGTTATTTAGAAGATGAAAATTTAAAATTAATATTCATCTGCTCACCAAATAACCCAACAGGAAATTGCTTTGAAGATGAAACAATTGAGTTTATTCTTAGTAAATTCAAAGGAATTGTAATTATTGATGAAGCCTATATTGATTTTAGCACTAAAGAATCTTTTATAAATCAATTAAAAAACTATCAAAATCTAATTATTAGCCAAACCTTTAGTAAAGCATGGGGGTTAGCAGGTGTTAGAGTTGGAGTAGCGTATGCTAATTCTGATATTATAAACCTCTATAATAAGGTAAAACCTCCTTATAATATTAGTGCTTTAAATCAAGAAGCTGTACTTAATAAGCTAGATAATTTAGCTCAGTTTGAAATTGAGAAAAATATAATTCTAAATGAAAAGGAAAAATTAGAAAAGCAGCTAGAGGAAGTTGAACTGGTTAAAAAAGTATATCCTTCAGAAGCTAATTTTCTACTAATAGAGGTTAGAAATGCGAATGAGTTATATACTCAATTAGTAGCTCAAAAAATTATAACGAGAAACAGGAATAGCTTGGTAAATAATTGCATACGAATTACAATAGGAAGTGAGAAAGAAAACAAAAAATTAATGACAGCATTAAAAGAATTGAGTGTTACATCTGATAAAGTTGAAAATTCACTTTAAATTTTAAAAAGACGATGAAAAAAATATTATTTATAGATAGAGATGGTACCTTAATCAAAGAACCAGCAGATGAACAAACAGATTCATTTGAGAAATTACAATTCTATCCGAAAGTTTTTCAAGGATTGAGTAAAATAGCCAAAGAACTCGATTTTGAATTAGTGTTAGTCACTAATCAAGATGGATTAGGAACGGAAGCATATCCAGAAAACACGTTTTGGCCAGTACACAACTTTGTGATGAATACCTTAAAAGAAGAAGGTATTGAGTTCGCAGAGGAAATCATTGACAGAACCTTTGCTAAAGACAATCAACCTACAAGAAAACCAAACACAGGCTTATTAACAAAATACTTTTCTAAAGAGTATGATTTGAAAAACTCTTTCGTGATTGGTGACCGTTTAACCGATGTAGAACTCGCTAAAAATTTGGGTGCTCAAGGAATTTACATCAATGATGAAACGAATTTAGGAACTGATGAAATTACTGTAAAAAGAGAGGAACTAGACGATTTTATAGCTTTAGAGAGTAACGATTGGAATACGATTTATGAGTTTTTAAAATTGGAGGAACGTTCTGCCTCTATTGAAAGAAACACCAATGAAACTCAAATAAAAATAGAAGTAAATTTAGATGGAACAGGGAAAAGTACGATTGATACAGGTATTGCTTTTTTCGATCATATGTTAGATCAAATAGCGCGTCATGGTCAAGTTGATTTGAACATTCAAGTAACAGGTGACTTAGAAGTAGATGAACACCATACTATTGAAGACACAGCGATAGCATTAGGAGAAGTGTTTTATAAAGCATTGGGAAATAAACTAGGGATTGAACGTTACGGATTCTGTTTACCAATGGATGATTGTTTAGCGCAAGTAGCCATTGATTTTGGTGGAAGAAACTGGATGGTTTGGGAAGCTGATTTTAAACGAGAAATGATAGGTAAAATGCCTACGGAAATGTTTTATCACTTCTTTAAGTCGTTTACAGATGGTGCTAAATGTAATTTAAATATCAAAGCAGAAGGTACTAACGAACATCACAAAATAGAAGCTATTTTCAAAGCTTTTGCAAAAGCGATAAAAGTAGCTGTAAAAAGAGATGTAGAGAAGATGGTTTTACCATCAACAAAAGGAGTTCTGTAATCAATTACGAATTAAAAATTATGAATTACTCAATAGTATGAGAAAATAATTTGTAATTAAAAATTCATCATTCATAATTAAAATATGATAGCTATTATAAAATATAATGCAGGTAATATACGATCGGTACAAAATGCGTTAACTCGCTTGGGGTACGAAAGTATTATTACCGATAATCCAGAAGAAATACAATCGGCAGGTAAAGTAATATTTCCAGGGGTTGGAGAAGCTAGTTCAGCAATGCAATACTTAAAAGAAAGAAATCTTGATGAATTAATTGTTTCTCTAAAGCAACCTGTACTAGGAATTTGTCTGGGACTACAACTAATGTGTACATATTCAGAAGAAGGAGACACTAGATGTTTGGGCATTTTTGATGCGCGTACAAAACAATTTCCTCCAAAAGAAAAAGTCCCACATATGGGGTGGAATAATTTTTCTGAATTAAAATCATCTAAACTGTTTACAAACATAGCTCTAGAAGATGATGTATACTACGTTCATGGGTATTATGCAGAAGTGTCTAAAAACACATTGGCAATCTGCGATTATATTCTTCCGTTTAGTACCGTTATGCAGCAAGATAATTTTTACGCGATGCAATTTCATCCTGAAAAATCAGCCGATGTTGGAGAGCATTTATTGAAGAATTTTTTAGAGTTATAAAAAGAGATTAAAAATGAGAATTATACCCGCAATAGATATTATAGATGGAAAATGTGTCCGCTTGACAAAAGGCGACTACAATACCAAAAAAATATATAACGAGAACCCGTTAGAAGTAGCGAAAGAGTTTGAGACAAACGGAATAGAATACTTACATGTTGTTGATTTAGATGGCGCAAAATCTAGTCGAATTATAAACCACAAAGTATTAGAACAAATAGCAACGAAAACCAATTTAAAAATTGATTTTGGAGGAGGTCTAAAATCAGATGAAGATGCTCGAATAGCATTTGAAAGTGGAGCAAATCAAATAACAGGAGGAAGTATAGCGGTAAAGGATCCAGATGTTTTTATTGGATGGTTAACTAAATATGGTATGGATAAAATAATCTTGGGAGCAGATTGTAAAGACAGAAAAATTGCGACCAATGGTTGGTTGCAAACCTCAGAAGTTGATGTTGTTGAATTTATAAGTGAATATCAAGAAATAGGTATTGCAAATACTATTTGTACAGATGTAGCTAAAGATGGAATGTTACAAGGCGCTTCTTTAGATTTATATTTAGAAATTTTGAGTAAAACCTCAGTAAACTTAATAGCGAGTGGAGGAGTAGCTAATATCAATGATTTACATCGATTAAAAGAAATTGGTTGTGAAGGAGCCATTGTAGGTAAAGCCATTTATGAAGGAAACATAAGTTTAAAAGAATTACAAGAATTTATAAGCTAAGAGATGTTAAAGAAAAGAATTATCCCATGTTTGGATATAAAAAACGGACGAACTGTAAAGGGAGTTAATTTTATTGATATTAAGGATGCAGGAGATCCAGTAGAATTAGCAAAACAATATGTAAAACAAGGAGCAGATGAATTGGTGTTTTTAGATATTACAGCCACCTTAGAAAACAGAAAAACATTAGTTGAGTTGGTAAAAACAATTGCACAAGAGATTAATATTCCATTTACTGTTGGTGGTGGTATTAGTACTGTTGAAGATGCAGTGGCCTTAATACAAGCAGGAGCCGATAAAGTAAGTATCAATTCTTCCGCAGTAAAAAATCCGCAATTAATTACTGATTTAAAAAATAGATTCGGAAGTCAGTTTGTGGTTGTAGCCATTGATACTAAAAATGTAAACGGACAATGGAAAGTCTTCACTAAAGGAGGCACTTTTGAAACCGAATTAGAAACAGTGAGTTGGGCAAAAGAGGTAGAAAAATTAGGTGCTGGTGAAATATTATTAACCTCTATGAATAGTGATGGTACCAAAAACGGATTTGATATTGAAGTAACTAACGCGGTAAGCAAAACTGTTAATATTCCTGTGATTGCCTCTGGTGGTGCAGGAAAGGTAGAGCACTTTATAGAAGTTTTTACAAAAACAGAAGCCAGTGCAGGATTGGCTGCTAGTATCTTTCACTTTGGTGAAATACCGGTACCCGAACTAAAAAACGAATTAAAAAAACAAAACATAGCTATACGATGAATATAGATTTTTCAAAAGGAAATGGGTTGGTTCCAGTAGTAATACAAAATAATATCACCTTACAAGTACTAATGTTAGGGTACATGAATGAAGAAGCCTTTACTAAAACGAAAAAAGAAGGAAAAGTTACTTTTTATAGCCGAAGTAAAAATAGACATTGGACAAAAGGTGAGGAATCAGGAAACTTTTTATGGGTAAAAGATATTCTAATAGATTGTGATAGTGATACTTTGTTGATTAAAGCTACTCCCGAAGGACCTACTTGTCATAAAGGAACAACTTCTTGCTTTGGAGAGGAAACGTCTAAAGGCTTTTTGTATTCATTAGAAAGTATTATTTCTGACAGAATAGATAATAATGTTGAAACGTCTTATACTAATAAACTTTATAAAAGAGGAATTAACAAAGTAGCTCAAAAAGTAGGAGAGGAAGCTGTAGAAGTGGTCATCGAAGCAAAAGATAACAATGATGATTTATTTAAAAACGAAGCTGCTGATTTACTATATCACTATTTAATTTTACTAAAAGCCAAAGGTTTTACGATTACTGATATAGAAGAAGTTTTAAAAAATAGAAATTAACAAGTAGTTAATTATGTAACAATCCAAATAGAAGGTTTTATAAGCTTTCTATTTGGATTGTAATATTGTATATTGTTGATCATAGAGCTATAAACTCCTTCTATTTTTCCATTGAAATTTTTCTTTATTAGCATCATTCCAATTAGCTACTTTTAAGAGCATAGTATCAATTTTAGTTTTATCAAGCCATTTTCCATCGACAAATACACCTGATATTGTACGTGTGTTATTAATATTTTCTAATGGATTTTTATCTAAAAAAATTAAATCAGCAAACTTTCCTGTTTCAATAGTACCAATTTTATCGCCGATTTCTAGCCATTCAGCAGGTAACCTAGTTGCAGAAGCTAAGGCTTCTTCAGTTGTTAATCCAGCCTCTACTAGTAATTCCAATTCATCATGAAGAGAAAATCCCCAAACAATTCCAGAAATACCGGCATCTGTTCCTGCAAGCATAGGTACACCTTCTTCTTTAAAAGCTTTCACAATCTGTATATGAAAGTCTTTCTGTTTATTAAAGAATTCAATTAATTTAGGAGAAGATCCAGAAAAACGATTCGAGTTTAACCATTTACTCTGCATTAATGGGTGTACATACTTTAAACTTGGTAGGTTTTGAATATTTTCTGGTGATTTAGCCTGATTTAAAATCCAAACCATGTTAGATAAATTCGGAATTAACCAAGTATTATTTTCTTTAGCTAAATGAGCAAACTCTTGTGCTTTTTCATAACTAAAATCATTCGTTTGTTTAGATAATTCTTCAGCATGTGCAATGAGTCCAAAATGTGGTACAAATAAATCTTCAGCTGGTTTTCCTTCAAAAGTTGTTGGAATGTGTCCAACAACTTTCATATTTTGTTTCTCTGCTTCATCAATAACAGCTTTAAAAGTTTCTTCGTTTAACCAAGTATAAACCTTTATGAATCTATAACCTAAACCTTTAGCATTTCTAACCGATTGTCTTCCTTCTATAGGGGTCGTAGCTTTTATTTCATTGCCTTTACCATCAATTACAGCAGCTATTGCCATACGAGGTCCAATAACACTTTTTTCCATTATTTTATCTCTTTGTGAAAAGTGTCCAAGCCTTCCGCTTAATTCAAATACTGTAGTAACTCCGTTTGCTATGTATGGAGTCATTAAGTTCTGTGTGTTAAAGTTTACTGTAGAACCTCTAGTTGCATATCCTTGAGAAAAACTACCATTGCTCAGCGTATGTACGTGCATATCAATTAGTCCAGGAATAAGCCATTTATCTTTTCCGTCAATAATTGTTGCTTTAGAAGGGACAGAATCATTTATAGACTCTATTTTGTTATTATGAATTACCACTGTGGCATTTTTAATGACATTATTATCTTCTGTCATCGGTATTACATTGACGTTTTTTATAACGTATGTATTACTGTCTTTTTTAGTTTCTGGTTTGTTGTTTTTTGTACAGTTAAGTAATAAAAATGATACTGTTAGGAGTAATAATAAATTACTAATTTTTAGATATTTCATGCAGTTTAGTTTTCTTGTAGACGTTTTAGAATAAAAAATGTTACAGATGACAAGAAATGAGGGATATTAATGATTGATTGTCTATTTTTGTAATATGAAAGAAGCCTTACATCAACTGTTTACTGAGTTTCAAAATAGCATACAAAAAAATAATTTTGTAAAATTAACTTTAAGTAAACCAATTCGTAAAAGTGATGAATTATCGAATGTATACGTTCGCCAGATAACGTTGAAAGGAGACGTTTGTTTTCAGTTTTTATATCGATATAAAACAAACGATCAAACAAAAAACTATTCGTTTGAAGAAAGTATTGAAGAATTAACTTATTTACTTTCAGAAAAGTTTAGAGCGGCGACATTATTTACATTAGAAAATGATTTGTTGGTGTTTATTTCTAAGAAGAAGAAGGTAAGTTATAAAACTACACAACCAAGTTTTAAGAATAAGTTACCAGAAACTCACGATAAGCCCAAAGAAAAAAGAGCTGAAAACAGCGAATATTTATATCATTTAGGTGTAACGGATAAAGAAGGAAAAGTAATTCCTAAAATGGCGGATAAATACCGTCAAATTAATAAGTATTTAGAGATTATTGAAGCTCAAATACAATCAGTTAAATTACCTAAGCATATCAATATTGTAGATATGGGCTCAGGAAAAGGCTATTTAACTTTTGCTTTGTACGATTATTTGGTAAATCAAAAAGGATATACTGCCAGTGTAACAGGTATTGAGTTACGCCAGAGTTTAGTTGATTATTGTAATGATATTGCCAAAAAGTGTGATTTTAAAGGATTACTTTTTGTAGCACAACCAATTCAGGAGTACGATAACAATAAAATAGATATTTTAATTGCTTTACATGCTTGTGATACAGCGACCGATGATGCTATTTACAAAGGTTTGGTTTCAAAAGCAGAATTGATTGTTTGTGCTCCGTGCTGTCATAAACAAATCCGTCAGCAAGTGAAAGGAAAAGAGCAGGAGAGCCCTTTATTAAAATATGGAATTTTTAAGGAACGTCAGTTTGAAATGGTTACTGACACCATTCGTGCTTTAATTTTAGAGAAAAACAATTATACTACCAAGGTTTTTGAGTTTATAAGCAATGAGCACACGCGTAAAAATGTAATGCTAATTGGTGCTAAGTCATCTAAAAAAGTAGATAAAAAACGTATTGAAGCTAAAATTTCAGATTTAAAAGAAACTTATCAAATTGAGCAACACTATTTAGAGGGATTACTATAATGTTTTTATAATGAGTACATCTGTAAGTAATGTATTTAAAAATCTTCAGCTAGAAAATGAAGAATTAAAATTAGTTGAGAGTATTTTTTCGGAGGTAACGTATAAAAAAGGCGATACCATATTACAAACGAATGAAAAAGTATACTACCAATATTATGTGATAAAAGGTTGTTTACGAACGTTTTTTATGGATGCTAAAGGAAAAGAGCATACGATACAATTTGCTATTAACGACTGGTGGATTAGTGATTACATAGGTTATTTTTCCGAATCAGAATCTGTACTTTCTATTGAGTGTATTACAAATGCTACTGTGTTAAAAGTGGCTAAGAAGGATTTGGATAATATCTATGAAAAAGTACCCAAAATAGAACATTTTTTTAGAAAAAAGTTAGAACGTTCAACGGTAAGATTTCAGAAAAGGATTTTAAATAACTTAGTATTATCAGCTAAAGAAAGATATCATTTATTTTTGCAAACCTATCCAAATATAGAGCAGCAAATTAAAAATTATCATTTAGCATCTTACCTAGGAATAACAACAGAAAGTTTAAGTAGAATACGAAAAGAAACTTTATAAAGGTCTTTATTACCATACATCAATTTTTTTTCACCTTTCATATACTAATTTTGAGGTAACTTAAAAATAGAAATAATATGAAAAAAGTAGTATTTGTACTTACTAGTCATGAAGAATTAGGAAATACAGGAGAAAAAACAGGATTTTGGATTGAAGAATTTGCAGCACCTTATTATTTATTAAAAGATAAAGGAGTAGAAGTAACTTTAGCATCTCCAAAAGGAGGACAACCACCAATTGATCCAAAAAGTAACGAACCAGATTTTCAAACACCAGCTACACATCGTTTTAATAAAGATGAAGAACTTCAAGCTATATTGGCAAACACAATGAAATTGAGTGAAGTTAAAGAAGGTGATTATGATGCAATTTTTTACCCTGGAGGACATGGACCTTTATGGGATTTAGCTGAAAATAGAGATTCTGTAGCTTTAATAGAAACTTTTTATACAAACAATAAACCAGTAGGAGCAGTTTGTCATGCACCTATTGTATTAAAAGACGCTAAAGTAAATGGAGATCCTTTAGTTAAAGATAAAAAAGTAACAGGTTTTTCTAATACAGAAGAAGATGCAGTGCAATTAACTTCAATTGTACCGTTTTTAGTAGAAGATGAACTAAAAAATAATGGAGGTATTTATAGTAAAGCAGGAGATTGGCAAGAATATGTGATTGAAGACGGAAACTTAATCACCGGACAAAATCCAGCATCATCAGAATTAGTTGCAGAAAAATTATTTGCAAAATTATAACTATTAAATAGTAAGTGTTTAAGAAAAAATCGTTTGAAAATATTTTCAAACGATTTTTTTCTTTTTCAAGAACAAGCAAAAAGGTTTTATCGTACTTTTAGCGCATTAGAATATAGATAAAATGAAAGAATCTAAACCGCTCGTTATAGCTGCTTTTATAGCTATTTATGTTATTTGGGGATCAACCTATTTGCTAAATAAAATTGTTGTTACTGAGGTTTCTCCATTGTTATTAGCAGCCATTCGTTTTTCTATATCGGGAGCGCTAATCATGCTAATAGCTAAACTTTTAAAAAGAGAAATAAAAGTGACTAAGAAGCAACTTTTAAATTCTGCGATAGCTGGTTTTCTTTTTTTAGTGTATGGAAACGGAATGTTTGTGTGGGCATTAAAATTTGTAGATAGTGGTTTTGGTGCTTTATTAGCGGCAACACAACCTTTATTTGTATTGTTACTATTACGTTTAATTGATGGAAAGAAAATGCAAAGACAATCTATTATTGGAGTTGTTTTAGGGATTATAGGAATGTATTTGTTAGTAAGTCAAAATGAAATTACGACATCAAAAGACATGCTAATAGGAATCTTTATGATTTTTTCATGTGTATTAAGTTGGAGTTACGGTAGTGTTTTTGTAGCCAAAGCTAAGCTTCCTAAAAACTTCTTTGTAAGTACAGGTTATCAAATGCTTTTTGCAGGACTTTTTCTCTTTATAGGTTCTGTTTTATTAAAAGAAACTTGGTCTTCTCCTTTAGATTGGTCTTTTAAAGCGCAAGGAGCTATGTTTTTGTTAATTGTTTTCGGAAGTATTGTTGCATTTACATCTTTTAATTATTTATTAAAAATTGTTCCAACAGAAAAGGTATCAACATCAGCGTATGTAAATCCAGTTGTAGCCTTATTTTTAGGGTGGTATTTTTTAGATGAAACCTTAACAACACAATCGGTAATAGCATCTATTGTATTATTATCAGGAGTTTATTTTATTACTTCAAGAAAACGAATATCAAAATTGAAAGTAACTTCAAAACCACAAAAAGTTTGATTTAGTTTTAATAATGGGGATTAATTAATCAAGTATTTAAAATTATATTCCTTCACCTGATAAGTTAATTACCAATTCTCCTAGCTCATGCTTTATTACAATAATTACATTTCTAGTACCTATATGTGTAGGAGTAAAAACAACATCAAAGTAAGTAGCTGTTGTTATATTTGTACCTATTGATAGACCTTTAACCTGAAAGTCTTCACGGTGTTGACCTTCAACTTTTATTCCAGTAACTCTTGTGTCTAAGTCACATTCATTTATTAGGTTAACTTCTATATACTTACTAGAATAAACTTCAGCTTCTAATTTATAATAATCATTTTCAAAAGCTATGTCGACATCAACACAAGAAAGTATGTTTTCTTCGACTTCAAAACAAGATGTGAATGTGATTAAAGTAAATAGAAGTAAAAAAGAGAGTTTGAAATATTTCATAGATTTTTAGTAAGCAAATTTAATAAGTAATTTGAAATACACTAATTATCCCACCAAACCACAAAAAACTTAAAAAGTTCACCATTTGGTTTCTTTAGCCAACAAAGAGGAGCATTTTCTTTGTTTAAAAATTGTTGAAGTTTAATTTGAAAGGCTTCAAAAGTTAACCAGTTAATATTTGAATGTGGATTTACTAACCAGTTATGTTTAGTTGGAATATAGAATTTACAATCGGAAAATTGTAGTAACTCCTTCGGATAGATATAAAACCCGTAAATGCACTCATTATTTAGTTGTTTAATGTTTTTTTCGAAGTCTTTTAAAGGAACAAACAATTGTGCTTTAAAATATACTTGTTGTATTATTTTATCTACATTCAACTTTAATTCATCTAAATAAGTTTTAGTATGATTGGAGTAGAGTAGTGGTAATTGTTTTTCTTGAAGCTTTGTTAGCTTTTGAATAAGAGAATCTCGTCGATTTGGTCCAATCCAATGTTCAACTTCAGAATTACCAAAAGAAGCATCATACAAGTAGAACTTATATATAACTTCTAAATGAATTGGTTTCTTATTTTTCAACAATAAACAATCTAATTCACCTACAGTAATTTTTTCTTTTTGAATTTGAATATTCTCAGCAAGAATTGATACAGAAGTGTCTTGATTTAATTCAAATGAAACAAAACGTTCTACCAATTTCCCTAAACGTAATTTTTGTGTAATCTCTTGGTTAAACGAACTTGTTCGAGTTATTGAAATAGGAAATTGTTCTAAATTAAAAACACCTTTTCCATGCCATAGAAAAGGTGTTTTTAAAAATCCTTCGTATTGTAATTGTAAGTCTTTTTGTTTTTGATACATAAAAGAATTACTCTTTAATTCCTAACTTATCTAGTACTAATTGTGTGATATCAAAACGCTCATCAATGTATCCAAATTCATTTCCAGTAGTAGTTAAAACTTGTGTATACCCGTTAGCTTTTGCTACTTCTGCAATTACTTCGCTCAACTTTTTATATAAAGGACGTAAATTTTGATCTTTTTGAAGCTGTATCATAGCTCCTCCATTTTTACGGAACTTAGCCATGTCTAACTCTAACTGTTGTATTTCTTTAATTCGAGTTTTTTTATCAGCATCTGTCATAATTTTTTCTTCAGCCTTAAAAGAATCTACTTTAGCTTTATATTCAGACGCTTTTATTTGAAAACTAGAATCTAGTTTTTTACCATAATTTTCTACTCGTTGTAAAACTCCTTTCATTTGTGGCATTTTACTAATAATTAATTCGCTATTTACCGTTCCAACTTTAGTTTGAGCATTTGAAAATCCGATAAAAAATAAGGCTAGTATAAAAGTGATTTTTAGTTTCATGTATTTCTGTTTTTGACAAATATAAAAAAGTGATTTTTTTAGTGTTCTTAAAAAGCGTTAAAGTTTATTTTCAATAGTTTTTATAATATTTTGAACATCTTCTTGAAAATCAAACCATAAAATGTTTGAATCTTTACGAAACCATGTTCCTTGTCGTTTGGCAAACCTTCTTGAATTCTTCTTAATTTCCTCAATAGCAAATTCTTTAGTAAAGTTACCTTCAAAATATTCAAATAACTCTCTATATCCTACTGTTTGTAATGCGTTTAGGCTTTTATGAGGATATAGTTTTTTAGCTTCTTCTATCAAACCTTTTTCAATCATAATATTAACGCGACGATTAATACGGTCGTACATAATTTCTCTATCGGCTGTCAATCCAATTTTTATAGTTTGAAAATTACGAGGAGTTTTTGGTTTGTTTTTAAAAGAACTATATGTTTTTCCTGTTCCTATACAAATCTCTAAGGCACGGATTAATCGATGTGGGTTGTCAATAGCAATCGTATTGTAAGCTTCAATATCAAGTTCTTTTAATTTTTTTTGAAGATATTCTATTCCTTTATTTTCTAATTCGATAGTTAAATCTATTCTTATTTGTGGATCTACATCAGGAAAATAGTCTAATCCTTTTAAAACAGCATCTATATACAAACCACTTCCGCCTACCATAATTTGAATAGGTTTTTGGGAAAATAACTCATCTAACTTAGCTAAAGTATCTTTTTCAAACTGACCTACTGAATAATCTTCAAAAATACTTCTGTTTTGTATAAAATGGTGTGGAGCAGCAGTTAATTCTTCAGGTTCAGGAACCGCTGTTCCTATGGTCATTTCCTTATAAAATTGACGAGAGTCACACGAAATAATATCACAATTAAAATGTTGAGCTAGTTTAATGCTTAGTGCTGTTTTACCAATAGCCGTAGCTCCAACAATTGTAATTAACGTGTTTTTTTGTGACATTTAGTTCAGTTTTGTTCCGCAATGATAACAAAATTCTGCATCATCTTTATGCCCTTCATAAGAACAATTTGGGCAAGATTGTGTATTTAGATGCACCTTCTTTTTAGTCATTTCAGAACTTACTATTCCTGTAGGAATGGCAATAATAGCATAACCAATAATTACAGTAATACTCGCAATAAACTGTCCTAAAGCGGTTTGAGGAGCAATGTCTCCATAACCAACAGTTGTAAGTGTTACTATTGACCAATAAATACTTCTAGGTATACTTGTAAAACCGTTTTCTGCCCCTTCAATAAAATACATCACAGACCCTAAAATGATACAGATAATTAATACAAAATAAAGAAATACCCCAATCTTAGCTTTACTCGCGTTCAAAGCTTTGATTAATTGATTTGATTCTCCAATGTATCTAGACACTTTTAAAATTCTAAAAACTCTTAATAGGCGCAATGCTCTCAAAGCTATTAAGCTACTATGTGTACCCACAAAAAAGAACGTTAAGTACATAGGAATGGTAGAAAGTAAATCTATAATACCATAAAAGCTAAAAATATATTTTGTTGGTTTTTTTATTGAAATAATTCGAAGGATATATTCAATTGAAAAAAAGAAAGTAATAATCCATTCAGAAATATATAAGAAATCATGGTGCTTATTATCAAAACTTTCTACACTTTCAAGCATTACTAATATAATACTTGCTAAAATTGCAAATAATAAAATGATATCAAATAGTCTACCAGCAGGCGTGTCTGCTTCGTAGATTACTTCATGTAATTTATCTCTCCAATTAAGTGCTTTTTTATCCAAAAGATTAGTTTTTTTGAATGCTTTATAGCAATATTACAAATTATTTTCAACTTGTAATCGTACTATTTTAGACACTTTATTTTTTAGTAAATAGTTTTTTATTATTGTTTTAGCTAGTTCTTTGTGCTCAATAGGAGTGAGCATTGATTTTAGAATAGACAACTGGTTTTCTTGAAATGCAAGATTGGTATATGTATATCCTACAACTTCGTTTTTTTCAATTAAAATTACAGCGTGTTCTTCAGGGGTTCTACCTTTATCTATGACAAGCATATTATCATGATTAAAGCTTCTATCTGTAATCTTTCTTTTTCGTATAATATTGTACTTAGGTCGTAGTTTTTCGAGCTCTAAATGATATTTTAAACGCGTAAAAAGCATATTCCCTGTTTCTTCGTAAGAAACCCTAGCTACTCTTTTTATTACTTTTAAAGCTTTTCTAGTTTCTTTTAAAAAGAGTTTATTGGTTTCTTGTTTTATGTTTTTACCTCTACCAACAAAAATGATAGCTCCTTCATGATTATGGACATAAAAAACACCTTCTTTTTCAGGTAAACTATCTAATATTCTTTGAATGCGAAACTTTTCGTGTCTATTATCAAAATATTTTATAGATTGTTGAATAATATTCTTTTCAACATCTTTATCTATTAATAATTTAAATAATTGTACAGTGGCTAAAGCGTCACCTGTAGCTCTGTGACGATCTGACATAGGAATTCCTAAAAACTTACATAGTTTTCCAAGGCTATGTGATGGAGATTCGGGAATAAGTTTTTTACTTAAAGTAACAGTACAAAGTGTATTGCGTTTGTATTTATAACCTAACCTATCAAATTCAGTACGAAGAATGCGGTAATCAAAATTAGCATTGTGTGCTACAATGAAACAGTCTTGGGTTATTTCAACAATTCTTTTCGCTACTTCATAAAACTTAGGTGCATTTCGTAGCATTTTATTATTAATTCCTGTAAGTTTTACAACAAACTCTTGAATTTCTCTTTCTGGATTCACAAGGCTAATGAATTGATCTACAACTTGATGTCCGTCATATTTATAGATGGCAATTTCAGTAATTCCTTCCTCGTTGTATTTTCCTCCAGTAGTTTCAATGTCTAAAATAGCGTACAAATCTCTCCCTTTTTTAAGCTGATTTATGTAAATCTAAGCAATATAATTTCTAACTCCAAAAATAGAGCTTCCTATTCGTACCATAGTACTGCCATTTTGTATGGCTAACTCATAATCACCACTCATACCCATTGAAAGAATTGATAAATCGGGGTATTTTTCCTGATTCTTATTGAAGAAATTAGCTAATGATGAAAACTCCTCTTGTAATTGTTCTTGGTTGTCTGTAAAAGTGGCCATTCCCATTAAGCCTACTATTTTTACATTTTTTAACTCTTTGAATTCTTCTGAAGCTAAAATATTTTCAATATCAGTAAATGGTAGGCCAAATTTGGTATCTTCTTTAGCAATTCGAGCTTGTAACAAACAATTGATAACTCTATTATGTTTTTTGGCTTGCTTATCTATTTCTTTTAATGTTTTAAAGCTATCTACACCATGAATTAAATCAACAAAATGTGCCATATACTTAACCTTATTACGTTGTAAATGGCCAATCATGTGCCATTTTATGTCTTTAGGTAATTCATCGTATTTAGCTACCATTTCTTGTATTTTATTTTCACCAAATATACGCTGACCAGCATCATAAGCTTCTTGTAAATCAGCAATAGGTTTGGTTTTAGAAACAGCAACTAACGTTACATTTTCTGGTAGTGTTGATTTTATTTTTTGAAGATTTTCTTTAATTCCTGTAATCATAATAATTGTTTATCAGACTTTACACTAAAACTCGTAAATAGTTAAAGCACTTCTTAACTTAGGTTCTATATAGGTTGTTTTTGGTGGCATCATTAAACCAGCATCAACAATAGTTTTTAGTTCTTGAATGTTAGTGGGTAACATTCCAAAAGAAACTTTAAACTCACCACTATCTACTTTTGTTTTTAGCTCTAATCCGTCAGATTTATCTTGTGAGTATACAATTTTAGAAGCGTTTCTAATATCCTCAATTCCTAAAATAGGTTCTAGTACAGTTGTGTATAAAATATAAGCATCTAATTCGCTTAAACAATCGGTAAAATTATAAGCAGATTTGCGTAAATACAATGCATAAAACTCACCATTTAAGTACATACTAAAATGATGCTTTTCTTTAGGCCTATAAAGTTCTTGTCCACGGTTTTCAATTCTAAAATGCGTGTCAAGTTCCATTAAAAGTTCTTCAGGAGTTAATCCGTTTAAATCTCTTATAAATCTATTGAATTCATAAATTTTTACCTGACTTTCAGGTAATAGGTAGCTCATGAAAAAGTTATAGTCTTCTTTTCCTGTGTGCTTAGGATTGTTCTCAGCTAAATTTTGTGCTAATAAACACGAAGATGTTGAACGATGATGTCCATCTGCAATATATAAGGTGTTAACATCTTTAAACGCTTTAGCTATTTCTTCAACATCTTTCTCATCATTTATCACCCATAAAAAATGTAAATCCTTATCAGATGTAGAAAACTCATACTCAGCTCTTTTTTTCTGATATTTTTTTACAATAGAATTAATTACAGTATTATCAGGATAGGTGAGTAGTACAGGTTCTGCATTAAAACCTGTATTTTTTAGATAGTTTTCAAACAGTAATTCACGTTCTTTTAAAGTGTCTTCATGCTTTTTAATAACTTCATTATGATAATCTTCTACAGAAGTGGCTGCGATTATTCCACAGAAATTATCATTTGGAGTTATTTTTTGATATACATAATACCCTGGAGCTTCATCTTGCTTAAAAACTTCATTTTCTTTAAACTCTAAATAACGATTGTGTACCAATTTAAAGCGTTGCTCTCCTGTTACATCTTGTTTATGATATTTATAACCTGGGTTAATTACATGTAAAAAAGTGTATGGATTAAAATCGAGTTTAGCTCCAATTTCCGCAGGGGTATAAATTTCGTACGATTTAGAAGATACTAAAGCGACTTTATCTCGAGTGGCTCTAACAGCTTTAAATGGTTTTACAATTGCCATAGATTATTTTATTCGCTTAGTAATTCGATGATTTTATTAGCAAGTTCAATTCCAGCTCTATCTTGCGCTTCAACAGTTGAAGCACCAATATGAGGTGTCATTGATATTTCAGGATTCATTAATAGTTGAATTTCTGGCCTCGGTTGACTTTCAAAAACGTCTAATCCTGCATATTTAACTTTTCCGCTTTCTATAGCTTTTACTAAATCAACTTCATTTAAAACACCTCCATGAGAAGTATTTATAATTCCTACACCGTCTTTCATTTTGTTTAATAAAGATGTTTCAATAACATATCCTTCTTGTACAGGAAGGTGTAAGGTTATAAAGTCTGATTTTGATAATAGGTTATCTATAGTTTCTGTTTCAATAAAGAAATCTACCGATTGACCATCGAAAAAAGGAATTGTAATGGTTGCATTATCTACTTCAGCATCGGTAGCTATTACTTCCATACCTAAAGCCAGTGCTGTTTTTGCAACTTCTTGTCCTACGGTATCAAATCCAATAATTCCTAGTGTCTTTCCTCTTAATTCAGTTCCTTGTGAGTATTGCTTTTTTAAAGCATTAAAACGCATGTCTCCTTCTAAAGGCATTTCACGGTTCGATTGATGTAAAAAACGAACCATTCCGAATAAATGTGCAAATACTAGTTCTGCAATTGAAGTAGCAGAAGCATCTTCACTATTCACAACGTGAACCCCATTACTAATAGCATAATCAACATCAATATTATCCATTTCGGTTCCTAAACAAGCAATAAGTTTAATGCTAGGGCAAGCATCAATTAACTCTTGTCGTACTTGTGTAGTATTACCTACTGTAATAGCATCAATAGTATGGTCGTTTATATAGTTTTCTAATTGCTCTTGTGCAACTTTAGTGTTTATTACTTCAAAGCCTTTGTCTTCTAAAGCTTGTATTCCGCTAGCGGAAATTCCATCTGTCACTAATATCTTCATCGTTCTTTATATTAAAAATGCCATTATAAAAAAATGACGTTGTATCTAACTTATTCTTTCTAATTCTTGCATTACATCTACTAAGGCCTGAACACTGTATAAAGGTAAGGCATTGTACATGCTTGCACGGTAACCACCAACACTTCTATGACCACTTAATCCATTGATATTGGCTTCTTGCCACATTTTATCAAACTTAGCTTGCAAGTTTTTATCAGCTAAGGTAAAAGTAGCATTCATATGGCTTCTGTCTTCTATAGCAGCTACTCCTTTAAATAAAGGGTTTCTGTCTATTTCACTATATAACAGTGCTGATTTTTTTTCATTCACCTTTTCAATGAATTCGATACCTCCTAAATCTTTTAACCATTCCAAAGTTAACATGGAAGTATATACTGCAAATACAGGAGGTGTATTAAACATACTTTCTTTATCAATAATTACCTGATAATTTAACATTGAAGGAATTTGACGTTCTACTTTCCCTAAAATGTCTTCTTTTACTACAACAAGCGTAGTACCAGCTGGTCCCATGTTTTTTTGAGCCCCTGCATAAATCAAATCAAACTTTGAAAAATCCAATTGACGAGAAAAAATATCAGAACTCATATCACATATCATTGGAACAGAAGTCTTTGGAAAACTCTTCATTTGTGTTCCATAAATAGTGTTATTACTAGTACAGTGGAAATAATCTACATCAGTAGGAATTTCATATGCTTTAGGTATATAACTGAAGTTTTTATCTTTTGAAGAAGCTACTTCTACTAATTCGCCAAATAGTTTAGCTTCTTTAATTGCTTTGTCACTCCAAGTTCCTGTATTTAAGTAAGCAGCTTTCTTGTTTAATAGGTTATAAGCAACCATTAAGAACTGCATACTAGCTCCACCTTGTAAAAATAATGCTTTATAACCTTTGTTTTCTAGTCCTAATAATTTTAATGCTAAACTTCTCGCTTTTTCAATTACATCAACAAAAGGTTGACTTCTGTGTGATATTTCGATTAAAGATAAATTGTCATTATTAAAATTAATAACAGCGTCAGATGCTTTTTTTAGCACTTCTTCAGGTAAAATACAAGGTCCTGCACTAAAGTTATGTTTTTTCATTTGTGTTGTTGTGTTTTGCTACACAAAGGTGCAAATTTATATAGAGACTCTTTTAAATTTTAGCTAAAAATTCTAGTGTGTTTACACCATCGGCATAGTCCCATAACTTTGGATGTTGTGTTTGTCCAAACGCTATTTCATTTTCAATAAAATTATTGGCTACAATACATTGAATTTGATCTCTGTCTTCCCACAGTTTAATTTTTAAATCATCTGCATTGTCATAATACTCATAAAAAACAGAAGCGATAGGAGAGGCGTAGCTTTTATCTTCTTTAATCATTAAAAAACCATTCTCTAGAATGTCAAATTCACTCATTAAATACACTGCTTTGTTGTAATCGTAATTATTAGCATATTTAGTATTATTAATGATTTCATGTTGTTGATACATTCCATTGAAAAAAGCATCAAAATTATAATCTTTTGGGATGAATACTTTAGAAACTGAGCGACAACCTAATCCAAAGTAACGAAAAACATCTTCGCTTAAGTTTTGCAGTTGTTCTTCAGACTCGTTTCCTGTTAGAACAGCCACAGAGTTTCTATTTTTTCTTATAATGCTAGGTTTATCTTTAAAATAATATTCAAAATAACGTGCTGTATTATTACTACCAGTGGCAATAACGGCATCAAAACCTGTTAGTTTTTCTTCAGTAAACGTAATTTTTCCTTTTAATTCAGGCTCAACATACTCTAAATACTTTGCCAAAAAAGGAAGTAAGTGTTTATCGTTAGAAGATTGTTTAACTAATACGGAGTGTCCTGAAATTAAAACTGATAAAAAATCATGAAAGCCAACTAAAGGAATATTTCCAGCCATAATAACAGCAACTAATTTAGTTTTATTTTTACCTAAATCTTCGTTAGCTACCCATTGAGTTAAATTACCAGAAGTGAGTGCTTTTGCCCAATTTTTAATAGAAAACAATAGGTTTTCTCTAGTAAACCAAGTGTTATTTTCTCCTGCTATTTTTAGTTGATGCTTAAATCCATCAAAAAACAATTCGTTATGTTCTATACCTTCTTTTTTCTCTATTTTCTCTTGAGAAAACTGGCTTAAAAATTCTCCTAGTTTATGAAAAGCGTTAATTCTACTTTTTATACTATCCATTTATTTGGTTCTAAATTAAATTGGAACTATTTTTGCGAATGCAAAGTTACAAAACTGAAAGAGATTAATTATGGCAATTATAATAACTGATGAATGTATAAACTGCGGGGCTTGCGAACCTGAATGTCCAAATACAGCTATTTACGAAGGTGCAGATGACTGGAAGTATGCTGACGGAACTGATTTAACAGGAAATATAGTTTTACCAAATGGTAAATCTGCTAATGCGGATGAAGATCAAGAGCCAATTTCGGATGAAATTTATTACATCGTTGTAGATAAATGTACAGAATGTAAAGGTTTTCATGAAGAACCTCAGTGTGCTGCTGTTTGTCCTGTTGATTGTTGTGTTCCTGATGAAGATAATGTAGAAACAGAAGAAGAGTTATTAGCGAAACAACGTTTTATGCATAATGATTAATAAGCTCTAGATTTCTAGAGTTAAGAGATAAAAAAAATCCTGAGAGTATTCTCAGGATTTTTGCTTTTATAAAAAGTGTATTAAAGTTTAAATCCTAATCTAGTAAAGAAATAAGCACCGTCTGATCCCATTTGTACAGAATCAGCTAATCCTCCCTGATCAGTCCATCCATCAAATTGTGGAGTAGGGTACACGTTAAAAATATTATTTCCTCCAATTGTAAACGTAATTTTATCAGTGAAAGCATAGCTTAAACTTAAATCAGTTGTTATTTTACTATCATAAACATCTGTAGCAACAGCATATAAAGCATCTGCTTCTGCTTGTGTAGTTGCTGGTGAGTCTACCCATTGAAAATCTTGTAATTGAACTTCACTGAATTTTGTAAAGTTTAAAGCAACATCTAGTTTTTTATATCCATATCCAAGATTTAAACCGAATTTGTGATCTGGAGCTGCAGCTTTTAAATAAGCTTCAGAAAAAGGGCTAAAGAAAGTAAATCTGTTTAAATTTCCGTTCTTAATTTTTTCAATTTTAGTATCGTTAAAGTTTCCTACTAAACCTACATCAATTCTATGGTCTTCAAAAGATTTTTTATAGTTTAAAACAATATCTAATCCTTGAGTTTTTGTATCAACACCATTTGCAAAGAATTGTGCTGCATCTACACCTAAATTCAATCCAGAAGCATCAAAATTATCTGTTAAAATAATACGATCATCAACAGTTATAGAGTATGCATCAATGGTAGCGGTAAATCCACCTATTTTATAAGTAAATCCTAAACTAGCATTGAATGCTGTTTCTTCTTTTAACTGTTCTATTCCGAAAGCTCTAGTTACGGTGCTGTTATTTGCAGATAATAATGATGGTAAAGATTCCCCATTAACAATATTGGTAAATTTTAAATTATAATATAATTGAGCTAAAGATGGTGCTCTAAAACCAGAAGAAATAGAACCTCTAAGAGTTAAGTTATCACTCGCTTTAAACCTTGAAGCTAATTTAAAATTGAATGTACTACCAAAATCGCTGTAATCTTCAAAACGAATTGCTGCTCCTACTAAGAATTTTTCTGTAAAGTTAAATTCAGAATCAAAATAGATACCTACATTACTTCTTGAGCGATCTACTTCATTATCTGGTCCATAGCCAGGAAAACCTTGAGATCCTCCAGGTAGTTCTTCTCCATTACTGTCAACAGCTACTGGTTGAACAGCAGGATTTGTCATTAATACTCCGTTATCATCATACAATCCATAAGAAGCTTCTTCACCAGCAAAAATGATAAAGTTTTCCGTTCTATATTCTAAACCGAAAGCAAGGTTAACTCCACTCATTAAATCTTCTAAGTACTTACTAAAATCTAATCCAGTAGTATTTTGTGATAAACTATGTCCTCCTGCATTAAAATCGGTAGGTGAAGCATCTTTTAAAGAAGCGTTGTTTGAGTCTTTGATGAAATAATGGAATTTATTTTCTCCGTAAGTATTATTAAAATCAATTTCCCAACCATTTTCTAATTTATGTTTAATTCCTGCGGAAACTGAAATATCAGTAATGTTAGAGGTGATTCTTGGTGTAAAACCATTTGGATGTATACTAGGAACACTTCTATTGTCACCTTCATCAAAACTATCTCTAGAAAAAGCATACGCATCAGTATCTCTAAAGTTTCTGCCTCCAAAAGCATATACTTCAGTGTTGTCGTTTATAGGTAAACTTGCATTTACCATAAAGTTAAATCCATCAATAGCAGCACTACCATATCCTTTACGCCAAGAAAATCCTGGTCTTAAAGTTCTTTCCTTAGATAATAGTTCGGTAGTAAAGTTTACAAAACCTCCTTTATTATTTAGTTTTGCTCCGTAGTTTAAATCTAATTTAAAAGTTCCTCCATCAAAACTTTTGTCTTCTCCATCTAATCTATTCTTTCCTTCCACATTGTATAAAGTTTCTCCTGTAGCTTCTGCCCATCCACTACCGATGGCTGTACTGTAGGCACCATAGCCAACACTTCCTGAAACACCATCAGTATTATCTTTTAAAACAATATTAATAACTCCTGCAATAGCATCAGAACCATATTGAGCTGAAGCTCCATCTCTTAAAACTTCAATTCTTTTGATAGCAGCAGAAGGAATTGCGTTTAAATCCGTTCCAGAATTTCCACGCCCACGTGTCCCAAAAATGTTAACCAATGATGATTGATGACGTCTTTTTCCATTAATTAATACCAATGTTTGATCAGGTCCTAAACCTCTTAAAGAAGCAGGTACGATATGGTCTGCTCCATCTGAACCAGACTGTTTAGTCGCGTTAAACGAAGGTGCTGCGTATTGAAGTATATCATTTACTTCTACTTTACCATTTTTAGTAGCTAAATCTCCCACATCAATTATATCAACAGGTACGGGAGTATCTATAGCTGTCCTTTTAGGATTTCTTGACCCTACAATGACAACTTCGTCTAACTCTAATCCTTCTTTTAAAATAATATTAAAGTTAGTTTTTCCATTAATAGGAATTTCTTGTGTTTCAAATCCTGAAAAACTAATTATTAAGGTTCCATTAGCATTAGCGTTAAAGGAAAATTCACCATTAAAATCTGTAGACGTACCGTTAGAGGTTCCTTTTTCTAAAACGTTAGCTCCAGGTAAAGGCTCGTTGCTTGTATCTTTTACTGTACCTTTAATTAATGTTTGAGCACTCAACATATGAAGTCCCCAAAAAAACAGGTAAGTAATAAGAAGGGTCTGTTTTTTCATTTAAATATATTTTTTAGTTAATTTCTTAAAAATAGTAAAAAATCAATCTAAATCTTAAAAAAATGTTAAAAACATAAAATTGCTAACTAAAAACAAACTTAAATGAATCATAAATAAATAGAAAATTTAGAAAGCAAAGCACTATATTTGCACTCGCAAAATTTCAATAAAACAATAGAATGAAAGCTGGAATTGTAGGATTACCAAATGTAGGGAAATCAACCTTATTTAACTGTTTATCTAATGCAAAAGCGCAAAGTGCAAACTTTCCGTTTTGTACCATTGAGCCTAATTTAGGAGTAGTAAATGTACCTGATACTCGTTTAGAAAAGCTAGAAGAACTAGTGAATCCTGAAAGAGTTTTACCTGCAACTGTAGAAATTGTAGATATTGCTGGTTTAGTAAAAGGAGCTAGTAAAGGAGAAGGTTTAGGTAACCAATTCTTGGCTAATATTCGCGAAACAGATGCTATTTTACATGTATTACGTTGTTTTGATAATGACAATATAGTACACGTTGATGGTTCTGTTGATCCTATAAGAGATAAGGAAACTATTGATATTGAACTTCAATTAAAAGATTTAGAAACTGTTCAAAAACGTTTAGAGCGTGTAAAAAGAACAGCTAAAACGGGTAATAAAGAAGCACAAGTAGAATTAGAAATTTTATTGAAAGTTGAAGCTACTTTATTAGAAGGGAAATCTGTTCGTTCTATTGAGTTTACAGAAAAAGAAGAGGAGTTCGTAAAACCATTACAGTTTATTACTGCAAAACCTGTTTTATACGTGTGTAATGTTGATGAAGGTTCGGCAGTTTCAGGAAATGCCTATGTTGATAAAGTAAAAGAAGCTGTAGCACACGAAAATGCTGAAGTTATTGTATTAGCTGTAGGAACAGAAGCAGATATTACAGAGTTAGATGATTATGAAGAGCGTCAAATGTTCTTAGCTGACATAGGATTAGAAGAAGCGGGTGTTTCTCGTTTAGTTCGTTCGGCTTATAAATTATTGAACTTACAAACTTATTTTACTGCAGGTGTAAAAGAAGTGAGAGCTTGGACAATTCCTGTAGGAGCAACTGCACCACAAGCAGCAGGAGTTATTCACACAGACTTTGAAAAAGGATTTATTCGTGCTGAAACAATTGGTTATGATGATTATGTTGCGTTTGGTAGTGAAGCTAAAGTAAAAGAAGCAGGTAAAATGAGAGTAGAAGGAAAAGATTATGTAGTTAAAGATGGTGATATTATGCACTTTAGATTTAACGTGTAACTTTTTCAAAGAATAAAGCATAAACTCCACTAATTTTTAGTGGAGTTTTTTTGTACCTTAGAAGTTCAAATTCGCTTATAATGCAACTAGAAAAACAAACATTTCAATTTTTAAAGGACTTAAAAGAAAATAACAATCGTGAATGGTTTACAGAACACAAATCTCGATTTATAGAAGCTCAAAATAATGTGAAAGCTGTTTATAAAACCATTCAAGATAACTTAAATAAGCATGATGAAATTGATAAGTTTAAGTTGTTTAGAATATATAGAGATGTCCGTTTTTCAAAAGATAAAACACCTTATAAGACACATTTTGGAGGTTCTTTTCATAGAAAAAAGCCAGAATTGAGAGGAGGGTATTATTTGCATGTTTCTCCAGGAGATAGTTTTGTAGCTGGTGGATTCTGGGAACCAAACAAAGAGGATCTTTTACGTATTCGTAAAGAATTTGAAGTAGATGCTTCTGAAATTAGAGAGATTTTAAAAGAAAAGAACTATGTACAACATTTTGGAGGTAAACTTGAAGGAGATGAGCTTAAAACTGCTCCTAAAGGGTTTGATAAACAGCATCCAGATATCGATTTGATTCGTAAAAAAGGTTATATAGCTATTCAGCGTTTTTCTGATAAAGAAGTGTTAGCTCCTGATTTTTTAACAAAGGTAGATGATGCTTTTAAAGCTTTACGTCCGTTTTTTAATTACATGAGTGATGTGTTAACCACGAACTTAAATGGAGAAAGTATTTTAGATTAATTTAGGTGTAATCTAACTTCTCTTTTTAAATAAGCATAGGTAAGTACTGTAGATAAAACATCAGCTATAGGAAAAGACATCCAAACACCATTTACACCATAGAATTTAGGAAGTATATACACTAAAGGGATTAAAAAAAAACCTTGCTTTAAGAGTGTTAACAATAGCGCAGGTAAAGCTTTGCCTGCCGCTTGAAAGTATGCAGATCCAATTAATTGAGTAGTAATTACAGGAGTTGCTAAAAAAGCTATAATTAATGCATTAGGAGTAAGGTTTAATAACTTTTCGTCTTCTGTAAAGACACCAACTAATTCATTAGGAAATAACATTATCAGAATAAAAATTAAAACAGCTATTCCCGTACCAAAAAGTATAGATGTTTTTATAGTTTCTTTCACTCTTTCTGTATTATTAGCTCCATAGTTATACCCCGCAATAGGTAAAAAACCTTGTGTAACTCCTAAAACAGGAAATAAAGCAAATAACATAACCCTGTTTATAATACCATAAATAGCAATTGAAATTTCACCTCCATATTTAAAAAGAGAATAGTTTAGGACAATAGTTAAAATACTTATGGTTCCTTGCCTTACTACTGTTACACCTCCTAAAGAAATAATCTCTTTTACAATAGAAAAATTCAATTTAAAATACTTTGGAATAATTTTTAATTCAGTTCTTTTTGAAATAAAAAACCATAAAATGAATAATCCACTTACAGCATATGAAATAGAGGTTGCTAACCCAGCTCCATACATTCCCAAGTTCATAAACTTAATGAAAATAACATCTAAAAAAATATTAGCAATTGCAGGAAATAACATGGTGAGCATAGCATAATTAGGTTTCCCAACTGCTCTAACAACAGGATTACCCATCATAGCAAAAGCCAAAAACGGAACTCCCCAAACAATTACATCGAAATACTCAGTAGCAGGTGTTATAATATCTCCATTGGCACCAAAAAGTCTTAAAATAGGAGAGCTGAAAAACGTTCCTAACAATACAAATAAAATAGACAATGCAATAGTTAATGAAATTTGATTTCCAAAAACCTCAAATGCTTTATCATCTTTGTTAGCTCCTAGTGCTCTAGAAATTATAGAGCTACCTCCAATTCCAACTCCCATACCTATTGAAGATATTAAAAAAGCTATGGGCAAAACTACTGTAATTGCTGCGATAGCAAGTACGCCAATCCATCTACCAACAAAAATGGTATCAACAATCATATTAATCGACATTACTAGAATTCCAATAGAAGCAGGAATAGCTTGTTTTAAAATAAGTTGACTAATACTTTTAGTACCTAAGTCGTTGGCGATTTTATTCATGCTGACTAAATTAGTGTGAATTATCCATCAAAAATAAAAACAGCGTTAGATTTAAGTAATAATTAACATCAATCCTGTAAGTTTGCTTTATGAATTTATTTGAACAAAAACATATCGTAACTCCAGAAGAGATAGATGAATATAACCATGTAAATAATGTAGTGTATGTACAATGGATGCAAAATATTTCTGATGCTCATTGGAAAGAACTTTCTAAAAATGTAAAAAACATCGACTATGTTTGGTTTGTTATTCGTCATGAAGTTGATTATAAAAATCAAGCCGTATTAGGAGATGAAGTTACACTTAGAACATGGGTCGGGAAAACAGAAGGGATAAGATCGGTACGTCACTTTGAAATGTATAGAGGAGAAACTTTATTAGTAAAATCTCAAACTACTTTTTGTTTGTTAGATGCTAACACAAAAAAGCCTAAAAGAATTACGAAAGAAGTAACAAACTTATTGTTACCGTAAAAGAAACAATATCTTTGCACTTATAAATTTATAGAATGACAACATTTACCGCATTAGGAGTACGAAAAGAATATGTTAAGGGATTGAAAGAGTTAGGAATAACAACTCCTACTGAAGTACAAAAAGAAACCATACCTTATTTACTTGAAAATAATTCAGATTTTATAGGATTAGCACAAACTGGAACAGGTAAAACAGCTGCTTATGGTCTACCTATTTTGCATAAAATAGATGCTTCAAAAGATAATGTACAAGCATTAATTTTATCGCCTACAAGAGAACTGGTACAACAGATAAAGAAACAGTTATTTAAATTTACAAAATATGTTGATGATAGAATTTTTGTAGAAGCTGTTTACGGTGGAGAAAAGATTGAACGTCAAATCAACAATTTAAAGAGAACTACACATGTTATTGTAGCAACTCCGGGACGTTTGATTGATTTAATAGAAAGAGGAGATGTAGATTTAAAAAACATTAAAACCTTGGTGCTTGATGAGGCAGATGAGATGCTTAGCATGGGGTTTAAATTAGAATTGAATCGTATTTTAAAATATACTTCAGGTACTCGTAAAACATGGTTGTTTTCGGCAACAATGCCAGATGAAATACGAAGTATTATAAAAAAATACATGAATGCTTCAGCAAAACAAGTTGAAGTAAACAAAAATGTATTGGTGAATGCCAATATAACACATCAATTCGTAACAACTACGATTCCTGAAAAAACAGATATTATTGTTAAGTTTTTAGAAAAAAGATATGCTGAAAGAGGCATCATTTTCTCAAGAACCAAAGCAGGTGCTCAAAAGCTAACAAAAGAATTAAAAGAGGAAGGCTTTTCGGTAGAGGCTTTAGAAGGAGATATGCAACAAAAAGAGCGTGATAAGGTAATGCGTGCTTTTAAAAACGGAAATCTTCAAGTATTGGTGTCTACAGATGTTTCTGCAAGGGGAATAGATGTTCAAAACTTAGCTTTTGTTATCCATCATCAATTACCAGAACAACTAGAATACTACACACACCGTAGTGGTAGAACGGCAAGAGCGGGGAAAAGAGGAATTTCTTTAGCATTGATTCTTCAAAATGAAAGAAGTCGTTTAGCAGAAGTAGAAAGAACATTACAAATACAATTTTCTGAAATATCAATATAAATGGATGTAGTTTACGCCATAGACATTGCCGGAACTTTTGCTTTTGCCATTAGTGGTGCATTAGTTGCTATTAGAAAAAAGTTTGATGTTTTTGGAGTCATTATCATAGCTTTTGTTACTGCCGTAGGAGGCGGAATGACAAGAGATGTGCTTATTAACGCACACCCTATAAACTGGATTGGAGATATTAACTATATCTGGACAATATTAATAGCTGTTGCGGTAACTTTTTTATTTCGAAGTAAAATAGCACCGTTAAGAAGAACAATGTTTCTGTTCGATACTATTGGTATAAGTGTGTTTACGTTATTAGGTGTTCAAAAGGGGATAAATTTTAATTTACATCCGTTTGTAGCCTTAGTTATGGGGATGTCTTCTGCAGTAATGGGAGGAGTGATAAGAGATGTACTAACAAATGAAATTCCGTTAATTTTTCATAGAGAAATATATGCGTCAGCCTGTTTAGCAGGAGGAATTGTATACTTACTTTTATATCCTTTAAACATTAATGAAGATGTACTTTTTGTTATTTCTGCAGGAATAATTATTCTTGTAAGAACAATTGCTGTACAGTATAAATTAGAGCTTCCTCGTATTAAAAAGGATGTTTTTGGAAAATAAAAGAATATGAAAAAAATAGTTTTTGAAAATTTAAAAGAACTTTCTGATATTGAAGGAAAACAATTACCAGTAGGAGAGTGGTATACCGTAACTCAACAAATGATTAATGACTTTGCGAATGCCACATTAGATAAACAGTGGATTCACATTGATGAAGAAAAAGCAGCTAAATATTCTCCAACAAAAACAACAATAGCACACGGATTTATGTCTGTTTCTATGTTGTCGGAACTAATTTCTAAACAATTTGAAGTAAAAAGTGTAACTATGGGGTTAAACTACGGATTGAATAAAGTTCGTTTTCCAAATCCTGTACCTGTAAATAGTGAATTACGCTTAATTAGTTCTGTTAAACTAATAGAAGATTTTCAGAATGGTAAAAAGCTAACCTTTGATTGCACAATAGAAATAAAAGGGCAAGAAAAACCTGCTTGTGTTGCCGAATTTATTTTTGTTCTATTTGAATAAAAAAATGCTGTCTTGAAAAGAACAGCATTTAATTTATATATTTCTAAGCGGTTATGACAACCAACCTTTAGCTATTGTTTTTTTAGAATACATTAATAAAAACACACCTATAACAATTACCATTATAGGCATTATAACACTTCCTGGTCCATATACTTCAGCTGCTCTACTCATAAATAAGTTATACGACATTTGAACAACAATAGCTATTAGCGAAATTAAAAACATAGGTCTTGCTAACTTTTTTCTCATTAATAAAAAAGCACTACCTATTAATCCGCCAAAAACAGCAATAGCAAAAGCAGCAGTAACCCAAGTAGGAACATTTTCATATAAAGCTCTTTCTGCTTCAGGCAAAGCAGCTTTAACTTCATCTGTCATATAAGCTTGACCAATGTAAGACATAACACCTAGTCCATTCCAAACTAAGGCTGCAACACCAATAATCCAAAAAAGTGTAGTGGGTTTGTTTGAATCTGTCATAAAAATAGTTTTTTAGTTAGTTACTGATAAATGTAGTTATAAATAATTCAAAATACAAAACCCACTGTAAATCAACGAGTAGGATAAGAGGGTAAATAAAAATGGTGAATTTGCCTTCTTAAAATAATGTTAAAGACATATGGTAATTGTAACGACAATAGAAAATAATCGTCATATAAGCATATAATTACTTAACAGTAATGTTTAGTGATTAGTTAGTTTTTAATAGTTGATTGAAAGGAAAGGCTCGAGATATTATCCCGAGCCTTTTTTAATATATTTTATTTTTAAAAATATTATTTTCTTTCTAAAAGAGCCATATAAAATCCATCGAAACCAGATTTATGTGACAATACTTTTTCGTCTTTTACAAATTTAAAATCTTTTCCTGCATCAGAAGCTAAAAAGAATTCAACTTGTTGTTGATTTTCAGATGGTAGTACCGAACAAGTAGCGTATACCATTTTTCCTCCTGGCTTTACCATTTTAGAATATTGTTGTAATACTTCTTGCTGAGTACCACGAATTTTATCTAAAAACTCAGGTTGTAATTTCCATTTACTATCAGGATTTCTTCTAATTACTCCTAAACCAGAGCATGGAGCATCAATTAATACTCTATCAGCTTTTCCTTGTAACTTCTTAATAACTTTTGTAGAATCAATTACACGAGTATCAATATTATGAACTCCGTTTCTACGAGCACGAACTTTTAGTTTTTTCAATTTACTTTCGTAAATATCCATTGCTATGATTTGCCCTTTGTTTTTCATTAAAGAAGCTAAGTGTAACGTTTTACCACCAGCACCAGCACATGTATCTACCACTTTCATACCTGGTTCAACATCTAAGTAAGCAGCTACTAATTGTGAAGATGCATCTTGAACTTCAAAAAAACCTTTTTTAAAGGCTTCTGTTTTAAAAACATTCGCTCTTTCTACTAATTTTAAAGCATCATCATATCCTTTGATAAACTCTGTATCAATTCCTTCAGAAGCTAATTGTTTTTGTAAGTGAGATTTGGTTGTATTTAAGGTGTTTGTACGTAAAATAACCTCTGCCTGCTTATTTAAAGCAGCTATTTCTTTCGTCCAAACTTCTTCTCCTAACTCTTGAACTCCAACTTCATCAATCCAATCAGGAATAGATTCTCTAAATTTTCTTGTCTTTAATAACTCATCAAACCTACCTTTAATTCTTCTTGTAGGAGTAGGTTCTATCTGGTTCCAATCTGGTAATTGAATTCCTTTTAACACACACCAAACAGCAAATAATCGCCATAAATCAGGACGAGAATAAGGTGCTTTTACATTTGCTATTTCTGCATATAATCGTTTCCAACGAACCACATCATAAATAGTTTCAGCAACAAATTTTCTATCACGTGCTCCCCAACGTTTATCTCTCTTTAAAGCTTTTTCAACAGCTTTATCTGCATATACATCTTCATTAAAAATATCGCGTAAGCTATCAATAACCGCGAAAACTAAGTTTCTATGTAATCTCATTTGATGAATTTAAGAGTGCAAAGATAGTTGATTTTAATGGCTTTTTGTATTTTCGTTCTCAATGAATTTAAATAACCCCGTAACTTATATAAAAGGAATTAGTGTTGCCAGAGCAGAGTTGTTATTTACCGAGTTAGGTATTAAAACTTGTAACGATTTATTGCACCTTTTTCCGTTTAGATATATCGATAAAACACAGTTTTATACGATTAATCAGTTGCAACAAAACTCCGCTGAAGTACAAATAGTAGGAAAGATTACAGGTGTAAAAACGGTAAAACAAAAAAGAGGTAGTAGGTTAGTAGCTACTTTCTCAGATTCTACGGGTACCATGGAATTAGTTTGGTTTAAAGGGGCTAAATGGATTAAAGATAGTTTAAAAGTAAATGTTCCATATGTTATTTATGGAAAACTAAATTGGTATAATGGTACTCCTAATATGCCACATCCAGAAATGGAAACAGTAAAAGAATACAAAAGCAAGCTACAAATGGCTATGCAACCAGTATATCCTTCTACTGAAAAATTAAGCACTAAAGGAATAAGTAACAAGGTCATGCGTACGATGATTCAAAACTTGTTTCAGCAAGCTTATAATGATATTGAAGAAACTTTTCCGGCTCATTTTATCGAAGAACATCAATTTTTAGGTAAAAAAGAATCACTTTTAAATATTCACTTTCCTAAGAATCAAGAACTACTAGCAAAGGCTCAATATCGATTAAAGTTTGAAGAGTTATTTTTTATTCAATTACAATTATTACAGAAAAAACTCATCCGAAAATCAAAACTAAAAGGATTCGTTTTTGAACAGGTAGGAGAGGAGTTTACCAATTTTTATAACAATCACTTACCCTTTGACTTAACAGGGGCTCAAAAACGAGTATTGAAAGAGATTCGTAAAGATGTTGGCTCTGGAGCACACATGAATCGATTATTGCAGGGGGATGTAGGTTCTGGAAAAACGATTGTAGCATTATTGACTATGTTATTAGCCATTGATAATGGTTATCAAGCTACAATTATGGCTCCTACCGAAATTCTTGCAACACAACATTATAATGGGATAATAGAGTTATTAGAGAAAACCGATATTAAAGTTGAATTATTAACAGGGTCTACCAAAACAAAAAAGCGTAGAGAGATTCATGAAAGTTTAGAAGATGGTTCGCTACATATCCTGATAGGAACACATGCTATTTTAGAAGATAAAGTACAATTTAAAAAACTGGGTATTGCTATTATTGATGAGCAACATCGTTTTGGAGTTGCACAGAGAAAAAAGTTATGGGAAAAAGGAAGCCCAACCCCAGCCCTTCCCAAAGGGAAGGGAGAAGAAGTTCGTAAAAAATATATGACAGCTCGACCTTCAACATATAAACTTTTAAAAGAACTACAAGAACAACGTAAAAAACAGACAACACCTGCTGAGCGAGTTTTATGGGAAAGTTTAAAAACAAAACAATTAAACTATAAGTTTAGAAGACAACATATTATTGATGAATTTATAGTTGATTTTGTTTGTTTAGAGAAAAAACTCATCGTTGAAGTAGATGGGAAATATCATGAAACTCCTGAACAAGAAGAGGCAGACAATTTGCGTACAGAAATTTTAACTGATTTTGGATATAAGGTAATTAGATTTACCAACGAAGAAGTTATTGGCAACATTGATAATGTTCTAGAAAACATAAAAGAAACTTTAAAAAGCCTCCCCTCAGGGGAGGTTGGAGGGGCTGTTATTCCTCCACATATTTTAGTAATGACTGCAACACCTATACCAAGAACATTGGCAATGTCCGTTTATGGTGATTTAGATATTTCTGTAATTGATGAACTGCCTCCTGGACGTAAAGAAATAAAAACTGTACATCGTTATGATAGTAATCGTTTAGGGGTTTTTAAGTTTTTGAAAGATGAAATAGCTAAAGGAAGACAAGCATATGTGGTATATCCATTAATTCAAGAGTCTGAAGCGATGGATTACAAAGATTTAATGGATGGTTATGAGAGTATTTCTCGTGAGTTTCCTTCTCCTAAATATCAAATAAGTATTGTTCATGGACAAATGAAACCTGCTGATAAGGATTATGAAATGGAGCGATTTGCCAAAGGGGATACTCAAATTATGGTAGCAACGACTGTAATTGAAGTAGGGGTAAACGTCCCTAATGCTTCTGTAATGGTAATTGAAAGTGCTGAACGTTTCGGTTTAAGTCAATTACACCAATTACGGGGTAGAGTAGGGCGTGGTGCAGAACAGAGCTATTGTATTTTATTATCGAGTTATAAATTATCTTCTGACGGAAAAACTCGTTTACAAACAATGGTAGAAACTACAGATGGATTTAAAATTGCTGAAGTAGATTTAAAACTTCGTGGTCCTGGAAATATTATGGGAACACAACAAAGTGGTGTTTTAAACCTTAAAATAGCAGATGTTGTTAAAGATAGTCCAATATTACACGTAGCCCGTAAAGCTGCTATAAACTTACTTCAAGAAGATCCGAATTTATCAGAAATAAAAAATTCCAGCTTGCTGAAAGCTTATGAAAAGCTTAGAAAAACAAGTGGAATTTGGAGTAATATAAGTTAGAATTAAGTACTAGCTAGTAGTACTTAATTCTTCTTCTTCGTTGTCGCTTTTATTAAGCCTAAGTATTATATATCCTATTATTGCAGAAATAAGAGAACCTAAAAGTACACCAATTTTAGCGGATCCTAAGAATTCAGGGCTCTTAGCAAAAGCTAAACTAGCAATGAATATTGCCATAGTGAACCCGATTCCTGCTAAAAATGATACACCAACAATGTGCTGACCATTTATTTCTTTTGGAACTTCAATTATTTTAAGCTTTTTAACTGTGGTAATAACTGTGGTGATTCCAATACTATTCCCTAGAACTAAACATAAAGCTATGTGTATTATTAAGGAAGAGTCTAAATGCGTATTACTATCTATTATTAAAACTCCTGCATTAGCTAAAGCAAAAATAGGAATAATTGCATATGCTACTATATCGTGTAGTTTATGTTCTAAAAGCTGAAGAGGAGATTGGTAATCTTCTATCCAATGATCTAAGTTATCTATTTCATTAATTTGCTCTTTTGACAATATTGGTTTAGGTGAAACCTTCGCATTTTTAATATTATCCATTATCTGAGACAAATTAGCTAAAAACTCAGGGGTATGTGCTTTTTGTCTAATTGGTACAGCAAAAGCCATTAATATACCTGCAACCGTTGGGTGTATTCCTGCTTTTAAAAATAAAACCCAAATAACCGCACCAAACATAAAAGTTACGTAGTGAGAATAAAAACCTTTATGAGCAATAAAATAAAGAAAAGCTAATAAACCTATAGCGATAGATATCAATGTAATATCAATACTAGTACTATAAAATAAAGCGATTACTAAAACAGCTCCTATATCATCAACAATAGCAAAAGCAGTTAAAAAGACTTTTAAACTTAGTGGTATTCTTTTACCTAAAGTGTTTAAAACAGCTAAAGAAAAGGCAATATCAGTAGCCATTGGAACCCCCCAACCATGTGCTGTTTCCGGATCTTCATTTAAAAGAATAAAAAATAAAACAGGAAATAACATTCCACCTAGTGCTCCAAAAAGAGGAAACGCTAGCTTTTTAGTAGAGTTTAATTCACCTATTAAGAATTCTCTCTTAATTTCTAACCCAATTAAAAAGAAAAATACAGCCATTAACCCATCGTTAATCCAAAGTATTAAAGGTTTGTATAATTCAAGGTGTTCAGACTTAAAACCTATTTTATAGTCCCATAAAGCACTGTAACTGTCTCTAAAAGGAGAATTTGCCCAAATGAGGGCCAATAAAGTAGCTGCCAACAATAAAATACCACTAGCACTTTCAGTTTTTAAAAATTTTTTAAATGGAGATGCTATACTCTTTTTATTCATGTTTGTATATAGATTGTAACTTGCTTTTTTAACTTGAAAAAAAGCAAGGATATTAATTTTTTTGTTTCAGAAAGCGAAGATAATTCATCAAACTTTAACGAAAAGTTAAATTTTTAAAACTTTTTAACACTTAAGAAGGAAAAACGATACGAAATACCCAAATTTATTTGAGTACTACTTAAATTTCCTCCTCTAGCTTTTACATAACCCGCTCCTAATCTTAAATTTAAGTTATTAGTAAGTTTTTGATTAACTCCAACACTAGGTTTAACAATTAATCCTTGTCCTGTACTAATACCACCACCACCAGCTGCACCTCCTAAAACTTGTGCGAAAAGAGAGGTTTTTCCGTTAAAGAATTCATTTGTTTGAACTCCTAAACCAACAATCCCTTCTGCATAAGCTCCTGCATTACCAAAGTTAGCAAAAGAAGTTTGACCTGCCGCATATAAATATTTATTTAAGAAAAAATTTAATTGCAGTGATATTTGATGCATATCTTGATCAAAACCACCATCTCTTGCAGCATCTAAGTATAAATCTTGTTTAATAACTGCGTCAAACCCTTTGAACTTTCCTTCTGAAAATTCTTTTTCATCTGGTAAAATACCATCTCTATCCATGTAATACTTTAATCCTAGACCAAAAGTTGAAGACACAAAGTGAGAATCTGGACTCATCAAGTATCCCTTATTGATTGATGCATACACATTATCAAATAATTTTTGCTCTAAAGAGAGGTCTGGATAGATTAAAAAACCTCCTTTAGTATCTACTCCGCCACCGCCACCAGCGCCTACTCCAAATTTAGCTAAAATATTTGTACGATTCTTATTCATTGACAAATGATACCCTCCACCAAGGAAAACATCCATGTAACCTGCCTTAATTCCGTGATAAGCACCATCTGCTTTAACGAAAAAGAAAAAATCATCTGTAAGATAAGAATTTAATTCAAAACCTGCTAAACGTATTGTATTTCCTTCATAAGAACCTTTGGTTACTTTAGCATTATTTAAATGAACTAATAGTGAAATTCTGTTACTTAAGGTATTCCAAGAGGTATTTTTTAGCTCTTCAATAGAAAAAGTACTTTCTCTATCTTTAAATCCTGCGGTCTCAAAAGATAAAGGAATTTGTACAGCTACATTGAATTGGCTACTATTAATAGTGCCCCCGTCAAAAAAATCAACATAACTATATCCTGCAGTGGCAGAAAAATGTTTGAAATCATATCCTAAATTAATGTGGGGGAGTATAAAAGCACCACCGCCATCAGGAGCTGATGCACCACCACCGCCACCAAAGTGAATTCCTGCATCTATAAAAAGTTTATCAGTTATTTTTTGTTGAATTCCTGCGTTTACCCCCAAAGTAAAAAAACCTCCTCTAATACCTCCTACAGCTCCATATAAACCAACTCCTGCGTAACTCCAATCATTTAATTTTAGATTGTAGTGGAGCCCTGTGTAGTCCATATTTTGTTCTCCTTCAGGCATTTTAATCGATAGGAAATCAATTTGACCAAATCCAAATTGTGTTTTCCTTTCAGGGACATTACTTATTTGTCCGTAAAAAAAATGAACACTCATAAGTAAACTTACTATGAGTGCTCTCTTAAAAATAATGTTAAGCATTAAATTTTATTTAATTATGTATTTTCTGGCGTTTTCCGTTTATGTATGAAGCTACAAATGCGTCACTAAATCCAATTTTTATTAATTCTTTTTGTAAGTCTTTAGCTTCCCCTAAAGTAGTATACAAACCTAAAGAGTATTTAAAGTAACCATCATCAGTTGTAACCGTTGAAGGAATAACTTCTGAAGATAATAATGGATATTTGTTTTCTGAAAGTACTCCAATTTGTACTGAATAAATTGTTTGCCCATTTGTGTTTTGTGCTACTTCATCAGCCATTGTTTCTGTATTTATATCAGAATTAGAACTAGATGAAATATCGTTATCAGATTCATCGGAATTTCTAGCAGCTCTTGCTTGAGCTCTGTTTATACTGTCTAACACTCTAAAAGCTTCTTTCTTTTTTACAGCTTCTACATCTATATTATTAATAGCACTACTACCACCATTTGCATAAAAATAATATGCAGCTCCTAAAGCAAGGCCTAATAGAAGCCCTAAGAAAATAGGCAGGGTTTTTGAGCTCTTTTTTAGTGTAGCTAATTCTTCTTGTGTGCTACTTAATTCGCTTTCTGCTTCTTCTCTTTTTAATTTAGCATTGTCTAAGTCTTCTTGCATTAACTTAAACTTCTCTTCTTCTATAAAAGGCATAAGTTTGTGGATTAATTAATAGTTATTGAAAGCACTAAAATACAAATCTTTTTTAATACGTAAGTTTTAAAGAAAATAATAGGGCTTTTGGTTGATTATTTCTGTAAATCATGTGGAGTAGAATAAATGGTCATTTTATTACCTCTGCTAAAACCGATAAGGAAAATTCCAAATTCTTTAGCAAAGTCTACAGCTAAAGAAGAACATGCTGAAACTGCAATTATAATTGGTATTTTGGCTAAGAAAGCTTTAGAAACTATTTCGTAAGAAACTCTTCCGCTAACTAACATATAATTGGCATTTTTTAATATATTTTGATTGATTAAATCACCAATACATTTGTCTACAGCATTATGACGACCAATATCTTCTTTAATAGTTAGTAACTCTTCATTTTTGTTAAAAACAGCACAAGCATGGCTACCTCCTGTAGTTTTAAATAAAAACTGTTTACTATTCATTTTCAAGTGAATACGATTTGTTACCTCTATTAATTCTTTAACATTTGTTTTACTACTGTTTTTTAGAGTGTTACCTTCTGTTTTTATATCTTTTAATTCTTTTTTTCCGCAGATTCCACAAGAAGAAACAGATAAAAGAGTACGTTTATTTAAATAACCTTTTCCTAACTTTTCTTCAGGAATATTTACGTTTAATACTGTAGAAAAGTCTTTTTCATTTTTAATTATTTCTACTTTTACATCACCTTGCTTTTTATAAATATCTTCAGCGTATAATAAACCTCTTACCAGCTCTATATCATTGCCAGGAGTTCTCATAACTACTGTATATGGTTCTTTATTGATGTTTATTTGTAATGGAGCTTCTGTAACAAGGGTATCATCAAACTTCTCTATCGATTTATCAGAAAGTTTAATTGATTGGTAGCTTTGTGTTTGTTTCATGATAAAAACAAATGTATGTAAAAAAAGAAAAGCCTTGACTTATATCAAGGCTTTTAGTATGTTTTATTACCCCTAAACAATAAAACATACTTTTCGATAGGGGCTTCTATCAATTAGGTAAACGATAAATTATAAGTAATAGTATAAAGACTAATCAATTTTTCTGCAGTCAATAACTATTAATTCGTCGTTTATGTTTGTAGTGAAAAACAGATAAGTATTTCCTCCATCTTTTAATTTTGTTTCTTTTCTAAGCTGCGCTACTGTTTTTGGAAAATTACGTGTAGTAATATTTGCTTTAGTGTCTGTAATCTGTTTTTTAATCTTTTTTTTGTTATAGGTAAATACATTGTTGATTTCAAAGATTCTTCCAGGAAAATCTTTTACTAATTTCTCTGAGGTATACAGGTGAGAATGTTGATGTAGTTTGTTTACTTTTTGTTGGTTTGCTATCTGATTAAATCCACCAGACTTTAAAATAGCTGAGTTAGGCTCGTAAAGGTATTTAAGTGGTGTTGAGTATTCAGATTTAAAACCATCTCCTAGATTAAAATTAAATCTCTGAGCACTGTTTTTCAGTAAATTAACTGTACTTAATTTAATTAACTGTTTATATTCTTTTGTTAATAGAAAAAGTAGTTCTTTTACCTCGTTATTTACTGCAACCACATGAATTTCTTTTACAAATTTTAACTCATTTATGGTTGATGAAATATCTAAAACAGGAGAGTTCTTAACAAGAATTGTGTTCGACTTTTCAAACAAAAAATCTAAATGTTCAGGTACATTAGGTAAGCAATCACTTAGTAAGAAAACTTTTCCTTTCGTATCATTTCTTCGAGAAGGGTCAATATAAATACAATCAAATTTTTCAGAAGTATTTTTTAAGTACTCTAATCCGTCTGTGGCAACAGTTCTAATATTTGAAACTTCTAATTGCTGATAATTGTATGAAACGATCTCTGAAAGCTCTTCATTTATCTCACAATGCACAACCTTTTTAAATCGTTTAGAAAAAGCATAACAGTCAACACCAAATCCTCCTGTTATATCAATTATTGAATCACCATTAACTAATTTTGATTTGTATTCAGCTGTTATTTCAGAAGAAGTTTGTTCAATACTTAGTTTAGGTGGATAATAAATGTTTTTTGTTTGAAACCAAGTAGGTAATTTCTTCTCTGATTTTTGTTTTGCTATAACTTGATTGGCTAATTCTTGTACAGAAACATCTTTAAAGGGGCTTCCTTTAAAAATAAATTGTTCTATGCTTACTTTTAAGTTATTATTAATATAACTCTGAACCTCAGGATGTAAAATGTTTTTATTCAAAAAAGAAGTAATTTTAATTGAGCTTTTAACCGCAATAATACTAATAATTTAACAGTAATAAAGTCTTGTTAATCCTAGATTTTTACTACGTTTGTTTACTTATTATCAATTTAAAGTTAACAAATAATTTATTATGAAAAAAAGTTTTTTAATGCTTGCTATGATTTTAGCAACAGCGAGCGCAAGTGCTCAATTTTATGTTTCTGCAGCAGGAGGTTATTCAATTTCTAGTGCAGGAGTACGTTTTGGAACTGAAACAACAACTGCAGGAGTAGAAAACACTTATGGTAGTTATGGAGAAGGATTACATACTCAGTTAAGAGGAGGGTATTTTTTTAATGACACCTTTGGGGTTGAAGCTTCTTTTGGTTATTTACACGGAGCAGATCAAACTATAAACAAAGTTAATCTAGCAGGTCAACCTGAAATTGATATTTACTCAAGAGGTAGAGCTTACGGTGCATCTGCTTCTTTAATTTATAAGTTTACTAATAACATCTATGGTAGAGTAGGTTTTTTAACAAAAATAGGGGGTAGAACTGAAGCTGTTGGAAAAATGCACGGAATTAAATTACCTGCAGGAACTTTACCAGGTGTGCCAGTAGAAACAACTTTAGATGTTGATTTTGTTCATGATTTTAAAGGACGTTTTCCTTTAGGTGCTATTGCGGCAATTGGTTATAAGCATGATTTATCTAAAAATGTAGCTATTTTTGGTGAATTTGAGTATATGGGAATTAGTGTTACTAGAGATACTTCTAAAATGTCTGAGTTTTCAGCTTCTATTAGAGAAAATGGAGCAACATTAAATATCGATCAGGTAAGAGGTGTTTTAACAGCAGGAGGGAATTCTGCAGCTGCATTATTTCATGATAATATAGAGTATGTTGATGAGTTACCTTTAGGAAACACAGATACTTCTAAGCAGTTATCTCAAAAAGTACCATATTCTTCTTTCGGAATTAACTTTGGTATTACTTATACTTTCGGTAAATAATATTTTCGAGTTATATAAAAAATAAAAGAGCAGTAATTTTGCTGCTCTTTTTTATTGTTTATGTAGGAAGTGAAACTAATTGTAAGCTTTTACATTTCCTATGTTTAGTGTACCGACTGACATTTCGTGCTTTGTTGGTAATACTGCACCAGATTCTGTTGTAATCCAATCATTCCAAGTAGCTTCCATTCCGCCAGTAGGAATTATAGAAACCCACATTTTATAGCTAGTAGGTCTACCTTTTTCATCTAAAATCCATAAATAAGAGTCTCCAGGGGTTGATCCTCCTGTAGTATAAGTAACTAATAAAGCTTCTTTACCTTCATATTCTACAATTCTACGTTCAATACCGTTTTCAAAAACTTTATATGGGGCTACTAGCCAAAAGCTATCATTATTAAAATAGTCTATGGCTTTTTGAAGTATTTCTTTGTTCTCAACTTCTTTTCCATCAACTAAAACAATACTTTTTTCTGGGCTTTTTGTATATAAGTTTACTTTATTAGAGTCCCAAGATACTTCTACTATATTTTCTTGTTTATCCCACTTATAAAAATGCTTTCCTCTAAAACTCCACTCTATAAAACGAGTAGTTTTATAAGCTTCATAATTTAACGCTTTAAGCATTTTTGTTGCTAAAGCATCCGCTTTTGGACCTTGTTTACCTGTAGGAAGACTTTCGTTGTTTTTAAAATAAAAAACGGCTAATACTATAGCTCCAATAAGTAAAAATCCTCCTAGTATTTTAAATAACTTCTTCATTTTTATTTATTAATTGTTTTATTCCTTTAGCTAACTCTTCTGCTGCGGCAGGGTGATTTCTAAACCAAAGTTCTGGTTCTATTAATTCTAGTTCTGCGATAGCTAATTTACCATTATTATCAGTAAAAACATCTACTCGTGCATAAATAGGAGTTTCTATGCAGGCTTTTACGGCGTTTTCAGCAAACAAAATTTCTTCATCGGTAGGTGTGTAATTGTGCACTGAACCTCCAAAATCGTCTTGTACTCTAAAGTCTCCTGGTTTGGCTATTTTTAAAACAGCATGCGTAAACTTACCATTCATAACCATTAACGAGATTTCTCCTTTTTCAATTATGTTATATTGAAAAGGTTGAATAATCATAGCTTCTTCTGTAATTAATGAAGAGAAAACCTCTTCATATTCGTTTATCTTTTCAAGATTGACCTTATAGGTATGTCTCGCAGCACCAGAAATACAAGGTTTTAAAACAAAATCTTTTAAATTATACTTTTGTGAAAGTTCTTTTAACGTAGATTTAGTTCCTTTTTCAATGAAATAGGATTTACAAATATGTATTCCTTTTTGTTGTAGGTCTTTTAGGTAGTGTTTGTCTATATTCCAACGAATAATTTTTTCTGAATTTAATAGTGTTGTTTGTTTACTTACTGTATTTAACCATTTTGAAAATTCAGTAAATCGATCAAAATAATCCCAAGTAGTTCTAAATAAAATATATTTTGTTGTAGACCAGTCAAATTCTGTATCATCCCAAGAAAGACGAGCTACCTTTAGCCCTTGATTTTCAAGAGCTATTTTTACATAGTTGTCTTCGTTTAATACATTTTGAATATAGTTATCAAGTTTTTGAGGTTTTATATACCTTTTATCTGTAAGAATAATAACATCGTATTTTTTCATATATGCAATGTAACGTTATTTTTAAAGTTATAAAATGCTTATTTATGCATGTTATAATACTCTATTACGTGATTTGGTATTTGTATATCTTCTTTTAAGTTTTCATCAGAAATAGGAGGGAGGGCTATCTGCTTTAAAGGTACCAATCCTGCCCAAATAGGTAGATTTTCATCTTCAGGTTCATCATTTACTCCAACATCTCTTACTTTTGCTGAAGCAGTTTCAATAGTCATTTCTACCACCAATGTTCTATCTAGTTCTTCAGGCTTCATAGGTCTAATTCCATCCCAACGACCTTTCATCATATGCTCCATAAAAGAATATAAAGCGGCTTCTTTTTCTTTAGTATTTTCTATTTTTTTTACTGAACCAAATAATGTAGCTGATCTATAGTTTACTGAATGGTGCAATCCTGAGCGAGCGAGAACTAATGCGTCTAAATGCATTACTGTCATACTCATTTCCCCAGCTTCTAAAAGCGATAATAACATTCTGTTTGCCTGTGAACTATGTAGATAAATTTTATCTTCTTTTCTTCCGTAAGCCATAGGTAAGGAAATTGCTTTTCCTTCATACACGTAACTTACAAAACCAATAAAACCTGCATCTAAAATAGTATTGATTTTTTCAATATCATAAACGGCTCTATTTTGACCTCTTTTTACTCTATTGATTTTTGATTTTTGATATTCTTTCATGTTCTATCTATTTTCGGGTAAAACATCTTTAAATCTCAAACGTTTTTCTCTTGCTTTGTCTATATCCTTTGGACTATAAACTTTTTTCAAAGATGCTGGGTGTTTTTCAATAAACTTTTGAGGTCTAATTGGTCTGGGAACAAAATTTCCAGAGCATCTGGGGCATACATTTTCAAAAACTACCAAAGCACATTCTTTACAATAAGTGCATTCAAAACTACATATCATAGCTTCAGTAGAAGTATTTGGTAAATCTTTACCGCAGTGTTCACAATTAGGTCTAATTTCTAACATTTTTAAGTCGTTTTATTTAGATTTTTCTTGTTAAGGTTATAAGTAACGTTCTTTAATAATATCCATATGCCAAACACTATGACCCAATAAAATAAAAGCACAAGCTCTTGCTGAAGCTGGAGAGTTGTTTGCTACTCCAATGTTGCATAGGTTCTCGTTCGAAATACTGTTTAATAAGTTGATTGAATATGAGCGGGTTGTTTTAAACTCTTCTAATAAACCTTCTATTGTTTTACTGTCAGCTCCTGAAGGTTTAATATAGATATCTTGATCAAAACCTTCAATTGGAGTCATATCTTTTCTAGAAATTCGTAGTATACGATACATAAAAACACGTTCTGTATCAATTATGTGTTGTAACACTTCTTTTATACTCCATTTTTCTGGTTGATAACGATATTCTAGCTTGTCTTTAGAAATTGAAGAGAAAAACTTTACAATAGTTTCTTTGTCGCTTTCAAAACCTTCTTTTAAGCTTGTGTTATCTGGTACTTTAGCTAAATACCTTGCATAAAAATCGTTAAATTCAGTTGGTTGCAGTTCTTGTTTTTTCATTATTTATATTATTTACTTTTCAAATGTAGTATATTTATGGTCTATTATATTAATCCAGTTTTTAAATAAATAGTAGTCCAGATGTTTCCTTATAAAACTTCGTTAAAGCTTAATAAAAGTCTTAAAGAGCCTTTATACTTACAGTTAGCAAATCAATTTATATTATTAATCCGTGAGGGAAAACTATCACCAGGAACAAAGTTAGTGGGCTCAAGAACTTTAGCTGATTTATTACAAGTACATAGAAAAACAGTTGTTGCTTGCTATGAGGAATTATTATTACAGGGCTGGGTTGAAAGTATTCCTAAAAAAGGGACTTTTGTAAATAATAGTTTACCTCTTGTTCAAAAAGTAGCATTAGCAGACACTATTAAAACAACTAAAAATGAAAATTCAGGATTCAATTTTTACCAAAACAATCACTTATTAGAAAAGAAAGCGGAAAAAAGAGAAGAAGTTTTATATATAAATGATGGTACGTCAGACACAAGACTTACTCCAACAGAAGAAATTGCTCGAATATATAGGAAAATAGCTTCCAAAAAGAGTATTTATACTTTTTTAGATTATAATTCAACACATGGGAATATAAAATTAAGAGAGGTGTTGGCTATGTATTTAAATAGTTCTCGCGGCTTAAAAATAACCAAGGATAATATTTTAATTACTCGTGGTAGTCAAATGGGAATGTGGTTGTCTACACAATTACTCTTAAAGGAAAATGATGTTATAATTGTTGGAGAAACTAATTATTCTTCAGCAGATATAACTTTTCAACATCAAAAGGCGCAAATAAAAAGAATTTCTGTAGATGAAAACGGTATTGTAGTTGAACAAATAGAGAGAATATGTAAAGAACAACCTATAAAGGCTGTTTATGTTACTTCTCATCATCATCATCCTACTACTGTTACTTTATCTGCTGAAAGGAGAATTCATTTATTAAATCTAGCTCAAAAATACAATTTTGCTATTATTGAAGATGACTATGATTATGATTTTAATTATAATCATGCTCCAATTTTACCTTTGGCAAGTCACGATACTTCAGGAAATGTTATTTACATAGGCTCTGTTTGTAAAACTGTAGCTCCAGTTTTTAGAATTGGATACTTAGTAGCCTCTGAAGATTTTGTAAATGAAGCTGCTAAGTTAAGAGGGTATATTGATAGGCAAGGAGATGCCCTTCTTGAGCTAACTTTTGCTGAGTTTATTAAATCTGGAGATTTAGATAGGCACATACGTAAATTAATGAGGATATACTTACAGCGTCGAGACTTATTCTGTAGGTTGTTAAAGAAAGAATTAGATGGTTATTTTCAGTTTGAAGTACCTAAAGGAGGAATGGCTATTTGGGTTCAGTTAAACAAACAATATTCTTGGAATGAAGTGGCAAAAGAGGCAAGAAAGTATCAACTCGAAATAGGAGAGTGGCAGCGATATGGTTTAGCAAATAAAAAGCACAACGCTATACGAATTGGTTTTGCTAGTTATAATGATAACGAGATTAAACTATTAATTGAAAGATTAAAACAAACATTTAACGGCATAAAAAAAGTGCCTATTAAGCACTTTTAAAACATATCTTTTACTAAATCATTCATACTGTCGTATTCTTTAAATAAGAACCCGAAAAAATCTTTACTCTTCTTTTCTTCTGATTTCAACTCACCTTCAGAAAATCTATATTTACGAAACTCTTTTAGTGTTTGATTGAGGTGTTTTTTTAAAGGTTTATCTATAGATAAATGATTTGTATTTTTCACAGTTATATTTTTTATAAAGCGTTATTTAAGTCTACTTTGTATTTGTTTAATAAAGCTTTAGTAATACCTAAATTAGCTTCTTTAGAGTCTACAGCTAAGTAAACAAAATAAGTACCGCTAGGTGCAATATTAATAATGTGTACTTGGCTAGATAAAGTAATAGTAATATCTTGAATCTCTTCATTTAATCCTAATGCGTCAATCGCTTTTAATTTAGCTTTTACGACTCCTAAGTTGTAAGCAGAAGCTAAATTAGGGTCAAAATCAGGATTCACTGTAAAAGAATCGTAAGCTTCTCCAGATCCAACATCTGTTATTGAAACAGCAATAAACCCAGGAACATTACTTTTTAAGTTTTCGATAAAATCATTGATGATTTCTTTCATTGTAAAATAGTTATAATAATTAATAAAAAAAGACTCTGTATTTATTGAAGGGTAACTTTTTTAAGGGTTAATTTAATCATAGCCGCTTTTGAAACGTCATCAGCTAATAAACAAACTATATGATTATTATCAAACTTGTTAATAACTACTACTTCTTCATTTGAAGTTAGAACTAACTGATCAAGCTTTTCGGATTCTAAGGCATCTTGAAAAAATTCATGAGCCATTGTTACAATGACGTTTGCCATTGCTGCAATGTTGTTTTCTTTAGTGATATTGTAAGAATCAATTACTTGTCCTTCAGAATTAAAAACAAGCCCTTTGTCAGCTTCAGATTCTTCTATTAATGCTCGTAAGCTTACTTCCCCCATTAAGTTTAAAAACTTTAAATAATATTATTTTGTTTTCCCTCCTTCTAGTAAGACACTACTTTTTTAGAAAGGGTCACAAAAATACTACCTTATTTTTGTATTTTTTTTCACAAGTGCTGCTTTATGAATATTTTAACAATTTTACGTACGTAAAAAATAGCTGATTAAAAGTTGATTCGTAAAGATATATCATGGGGATTTTTAACCAACAAAAAAAGACTAGATTGATATCTAGTCTTCTCTCGGTTAATCGTCTTGTGGTTTTTGTTTTTTGAATTTAATTAAATCTAGAACATTCTCGAATCTAGGTTCAAAAAAGAAATCATAAACAGCATTTTTTAAGTCATTAACATTGTTTATGTCAGGAGCTCCGTTATAATCGATAGCTGATTCACTTAATAAAACTTTAGTTTTATATTCATTTTGAAAAAAGCTTATATATTTTTGAAACTCACTATCGATACTTATTTTTTTGATATCAATAGCTTTATAAGACTTCATTTAATTCAGTTTTATATTTTTTTAGCATTGTTCTTGTGAGAGCTAAGTTAGCTCTATTAGAATCAACAGCAAGATAAATAAAGTACTCTCCACTTGGAGACATATCTACAACATGAATATGATTATCAAGTTTAAAATGAATATCATTAATGTTTTCTTTTAGACCTAAGATGTCTATAGCTTTTCGCTTGGCATTTATAATTTCTACATTATAAGCGCAAGCTAAAGCAGGGTCAAAATTTGAGTCGGCAGAATCAGAAGCTAAAGATTCACCTGAAGCTATTTCAGCTACACTAATTGCAATATACCCAGGTATATTTTCTTTTACATTTTGAACTAAGTCGTTTAGGATTTTTTCCATAAATTCCGGGGGGTTTTTAGGTTAAGTAATAATTAAATGTTAATAGTATTAGTCTCTTTTTTAAACATTAAGTTTAAAAGACCGATGTTAGTGTTTTTGTCGGCTAAAAAGCAAAGTACATACTCTTTATACTTAAAAAGCAGAAGTGCTTCTTTGTCAGATTTTAAAATCATTTCATTTAATTCTGTCTTAAAGAAAAGGTTAAAAAAACTACTGGACATATTAAAGATAACAGCATCGAATGCAGCAATTTTGTCTTTTATTTCGACCAAGTCGTTATCGTGAGGGTAAAAGTCAATAATTTTACCTTCTTCGTCAATTAAATAAATTGCTCTTGTTTTAGTTTCTAATAGTAATTTTTGTAAATCCAATTTTAAATAACTTTTACAGCTAATATAAACTTTTTTATTATTGAAAAAAAACTTTGAATATTATTTTTATTAATAAAATATATGTTATTTGTTAAATAAATGAATTAATTTCTGTTTTAAAGCTTATGTTTTGAAGATAATTTAATTAGAAATAAAGGTTTTCTACTCTCAATTTAACTGAATATTTAGACATTATATTAGTTTTTTTGGAAAAAAACAGGTTTTAAGTATAAGAAGATATTTCTTAACTTTTTAATAAAAAACAGTTAACCTAATAAGGTAATAACATCTTTTAAAGCATGATATTTATCATATTTTCAAAAAAAGAAGATTTCTATGTTTGTGTCAAGCTGTGTTAAGGTTAACCTGTAAAATTGCTGGATTACTTTTTCATAGTCATATAATTTTTTCTGATCCCCCGATCTGTATAGTATTAAAATTAAGGAAGAATAACGATTGATGCCTTATAAATACAAATCAAATTAAATATATGACAAACAACTTAGAGAAAAAGTGGGAGAACCACTCTAATGAAAATCAAAAAAGAAAACCAAAGTTAGTATCCCCAACCCCGGTAGATAGAGAAATAAATCTCGATGAAAACTCAGTTCTTCTTAGTATAACAGATACAAGAGGTGTTATAGAGTATTGTAACGAGGATTTTGTAGAGTCATCCGGTTATGAAGAATATGAATTAGTAGGATCTGGACATAACATAGTTAGACATCCAGATATGCCTAGAGTAATTTTTAAGTTAATGTGGGAGCGTATTCAAAATAAAGAGAATATTATAGCTTTTGTTAAAAATATGGCTAAAACTGGTAGGTACTACTGGGTAATGACAGATTTTGTTGTTAAAGAAAATGACAAAGGTGAAGTTACAAATTATAAAGCTTTAAGAAAACCAGCTCCTAAAAATGCTGTACAAGAAATTATCCCCCTATATAAAAGACTACGCGAAATAGAAGACTTAAATGGGATAGAAGCTTCGGAAAAGTTTTTAAAAGGCTTTTTAGATTCTAAAAATACTAATTACGATGTTTATATTGAAAAGTTAATAACAGATAATATTGGTGTTACAGCTCCTGGAACTGAAGAAGGAAAGAAAAAAGGTTCATTTTTTAAAAGGTTCTTTGGTATAGAATAACTAGAGGAAACAGAGGTTACAAAGAAGCTTTAATCATTCGGTCATTACCAAATAAATCTTTTCGAAGTTCAATATGTGTAAATCCTTTGTTTTTTAACATTTCAACAGTTTCTATACCAAGATACTGGTTAATCTCAAAAAAAAGTAGTCCGGTTTTAGTTAAGCTATTCTTAGCTAAATCGGCTATTTTTTTATAGAAAATTAATGGATTGTTATCTTCAACAAACAAAGCTAAATGTGGTTCATTTTTTAATACATTATTCTTTATTTCTACTTTCTCTAATTCACGTACATAAGGTGGATTAGAAATAATAATATCAAACTTAGCACTTAATTTTTCAGTTTTTAAAATGTCTTGATGTATAAAGGATATTTCAACTTTATTTAAGATAGCATTTTGTTTGGCTATTTTTAATGCTTCTTCAGAAACATCAATAGCATTTACAGTTGCTTTAGGTAAATGCTTTTTCAAACTTATAGGAATACAGCCTGTTCCTGTTCCAACATCCAAAATAGATAAAGATTCTTGGTTTTTATCTACCTCATTAATAATCCACTCAATAAGCTCTTCTGTTTCAGGGCGTGGAATTAGCGTGTTTTGATTCACTTTAAAAGAAAGTCCATAAAACTCTGTTTTAGTCAATATATATTGGATAGGTTCTTCTTTTTTTAATCGAACTAGGGCTTCTTCCAATAATATTCTCTTATCAGAAGAAATTTCAAAATCAGGTCGTAATGTGAGATCTATACGTTTGAGCTCTAAATACTCGTCTATTAAAAAAAAGAAAAAAGTATCAATTTCTGTTTGAGGATAAACGGATTTTAATTGCTCAGAAAAATACGATTTGTATTGTTTTAGTTGCATTATGATATTTTTTACAAATCTTTTAGCATCCATACATTACAAGAGTAATGCCCTGTGTTGCCTAATGGTTCTTTTAAATCAATAAAGCCATTTTTCCTATACAAGGTTGTAGCGGCTTTCATATATGGTAAGGTTTCTAAATAACATTGTTTAAAACCTTGTTCTTTGGCTTTGTTTAAACAAAAGTTTATTAATTTACTACCAATACCTTTTCCTCTGACCACAGGTAAAAAGTACATTTTTTGTAGCTCGCAAATATTTCCTTCAAAATTATCTAATTGAGCAAAACCAGCTCCTCCTACAACAACACCATTATGTTCTACAACAAAATATCCTGCTCTATCTTTTTGGTAAGTTTCATACATTTCATCGGTAGCTTTATCTTCATAAGCAGTGCCTACTTTGGGAGCATCAAGTTCAATTAATACTTCACGAATAACCTTAGCCATTTCGGCATTATCTTGTGGTTTTATTTCTCTAATAATAAAATCAGATGGAGTCATAGGAATATAGTACTTTTGCAAGAGCAAAGTACCCAAAAAAACACGAGTTTTCATGAAGAAATTCATTTATTTTTTACCTTTTTTATTACTAATAATTAGTTGCTCGGTAAAACAAAAACCAATTTTTTTAAAAGTTGATGATATAAAACTCTTATCAGCTTCTACTGATACTATAAGAGTTGGTGCTAATGCTTATTTTGAAAACCCAAACGATATAGGTGGTAAAATAGCTACTGATAAAATAAGAGTATTAATTGATCAAGTAGAAGTAGCACAAGTTTCTTCTGAAGAATTTAAAGTTCCTGCTCGTAAAGAATTTTATATTCCGTTAAAGGTTGTAATTCCTTCAAAAAGAGTATTTGAAAATAATAAAAACGGAATTTTAGGTGGAATATTAAACTCGTTAATAAATCAGCGATTGAAAGTGCATTTTAAAGGAGATTTAAAATATAAAGTTTTAGGATTTTCACATGTATACCCAATTGATAAAGTAGAAGATATTAAAATTAAATTTTAACGCTGTGAATCACGAAAAATATATACAACGTTGTTTAGAGTTAGCAAAAAAGGGAATAGGAACTACAAGGCCTAATCCTTCTGTTGGAGCAGTAATTGTGTATGAAAATAAAATAATAGGTGAAGGTTTTACATCACCTTATGGTGGGCCACATGCAGAGGTGAATGCTATTAACTCAGTTCAGAACCAAGATTTATTAAAAGAAGCAACTATATATGTTACGTTAGAACCATGTTCGCATCATGGAAAAACCCCACCCTGTGCAGATTTAATTATAGAGAAAGAGATACCTAATATCGTAATAGGTTGCCTAGATACTAACAACTTGGTGGGAGGGAAAGGTATAGAACGACTTAAAAAAGCTGGCAGAAATGTGATTGTAGGTGTTTGTGAAGAGGCTTGTAAAGAGCATCATAAGCGCTTTTTTACTGTTCAAAACAAAAAGAGACCCTATATTATTTTAAAGTGGGCTGAAACTAAAGATGGTTTTATAGCTCCATTAACAAAAGAAGAACAAAAACCTGTATGGATCTCTAATCAATACTCTCAACAATTAGTACATAAATGGAGAAGTGAAGAGCATGCTATTCTTGTAGGAACAAATACGGTGATTGCTGATAATCCTTCATTAACTGTTAGAAGTTGGTCTGGAAATAACCCAATAAGGATTGTTATTGATAAAAGCTTAAGAATACCTACAGAAGCAACTGTCTTTGATGGAAATATTCAAACAATAGTTATTACAGAAGTAGAGAAGAAGACAGATGTTATTTCAAACGATGGTGAGAAATCTCATGTACTCATTTACGAAAAAATCGATTTTTCTTCTCGAATAGCAGAACAAATTTGTGAGGTATTACATAAACACCAAATACAATCGATAATTATTGAAGGTGGAGCACAAACACTACAAACATTTATTAATGAAAATTTGTGGGATGAAGCTAGGATTTTTACTGGTGACATAAGTATAAAAGAAGGAGTAGAGCGTCCTGTTTTCAATGCTAAACTTTCTTCCGAAGAAAAAATAGATAACGATATTTTAAGAATATATAGAAATGATTAAAAACATCATTTTTGATTTTGGTGATGTATTCATCAATTTAGACAAAGAAGCAACATATAAAGAACTTGCAAAATTAGGAGTTACAGAAATCTCAGAAGATATGATGCAACAATATTATCAATATGAAATGGGATTGATTTCTACTGATGAATTTGTATCATTTTTTCATGATAAATTTAATATTTCAAAAGAAGATTTGGTTCGTTCTTGGAATGCTATTTTATTAGATTTCCCCAAGCATCGACTGAGTTTTATAAAAGAATTAGCGGCTAGAAATCAGTACAGGTTATTTTTACTAAGTAACACCAACGATTTACATATTTCTTGGATTCAAAATGATTGGGGCGAGGAGTTATATAATGAGTTTAAAGATTGTTTTGAACAGTTTTATTTATCGCATGAAGTCAATTTTAGAAAACCAAATACAAACATTTTTGAGTTTGTGCTTCAAGAAAACGGGTTACAAGCTTCTGAAACCTTTTTTATAGATGATACCAAAGAGAATACTGATACAGCAGAACAATTAGGTATTCAGGTATGGAATAATTGTCCCAAAACAGAAGATGTAGTTGATTTACTAAAACGAAAAGAGTTTACAGTGTGATTTACTTAATTTTTAGCATTCTTATTTCAAGTTTACTGTTTGTTATTTTTAAACTTTTTGATGTTTGTAAGGTAAATACATTGCAAGCAATTGTTTTAAACTATGCTGTAGCGTTATCTTTTGGTTTTGTTCATACCGAGGTTTCTATACCGGTCACTGAAATACCAGGTCAACCTTGGTTTTTAGGGGCTTTTGTTTTAGGTTTTTTATTTATAGCTGTATTTAATATAATGGGAATTACTGCTCAAAAAAACGGACTCTCAGTAGCTTCAGTAGCAGGGAAAATGTCGGTAGTAATCCCTGTAGTAATAGGAATCTTTTTATATAATGAGAATATAGGCTTAGTTAAAGTTGTAGGAATAATTTTAGCATTAATAGCAGTATATTTATCTTCAGCAAAAAGCGATACTTCTCCTGTTAAGTTTAAGAATTTGTTGTTTCCATTGTTACTTTTTTTAGGTTCTGGAAGTATTGATACATTATTAAAATATACGGAAACTACGTATGTTCCTAAAGAAGCCGTACCAATGTTTTTATCAACGATTTTTGGATGCGCTTTGTTTTTTGGTTTTTTCTTCCTGGTCGCTCAATTACTAAGTAAAAAAGGGGGCTTTGAATGGAAAACAGTACTTGGAGGTATTGCTTTAGGAGTTCCTAATTATTATTCCATGGAATTTCTGTTAAAAGCTTTACAAACAAAAGGACTTGAAAGTTCTACAGTTTTTACCATAAATAATGTATCTATAGTGATTCTAACCACGGTATTTGCTCTTACATTTTTTAAAGAAAAATTGATCAAAAAGAATTGGATTGGTATTGGGCTTGCCATAATTAGTATTTTATTAGTAGTTTCGGCGTAATGAATGAAGAGATAAAAGACACTTACAAAACGATTACAAAACCTTCTGAAGAAACCTTATTCAAAGACCGAAACAGTAAGTTTTTCGGGTATGCTTTTCCTGTTTTTTCTGAAGAGGATATTAAAGAACGATTAGAAGAACTTCGAAAACAACATCATACAGCACGTCATCATTGCTATGCATGGCAATTAGGAACTGAGAAAATCCGCTTTCGTGCTAATGATGATGGTGAACCAAGTAACTCAGCTGGTCAGCCAATTTATGGACAAATACAATCTTTTGATGTAACCAATGTTTTAATTGTTTCGGTACGTTATTTTGGTGGGACTAAACTTGGAGTAGGAGGATTGATTAATGCTTATCGGACTTCCGCTCAACTTGCTTTAGAAGCTTCTGAAATTGTTGAGAAAACCATAGATATTCATTACAAGTTAAAGTTTGGATACGATATGATGAATAAAGTGCAACGTATTGTTAAAGAACGAAACCTGGATATTATCAATCAAAAATTAGAATTAGACTGCGAATACACCATTTCCGTACGTAAAAAAGAAGTCGAAAGCGTTTTTGAAGTTTTTGACAACCTGTTTAAAGTGGAGATTAAGGAGGTAGAGTAGCTTTTAGATGAAAGGTTTTCAGTATATATCATTAATTTATGGCTAAGACTTAATAAAATTATTTTTAATAAATTGAAATAGTTTATTTTAGCCCTGTATTAATTATTAAAAAAACATGAAAATGAAAAACCTAACCTTCATTGTATGCCTATTCATTTCTTTTCAACTTTTTTCGCAAGCACAAGCTGAAGTAACAAAAGAAAATATTTGTAAGGGAGCAGCAATTAGTGTTGTAGCCAATGTGAAACCTTTTATAGATAATGGCTTTTCTAAATCTGAAATTATAGAAATGGGGAAGGAGCTTGTAAAAGATGTTATTAAAGATTCACCTACTAAAGCTTATGATTTATTAAAAGCTAAAAAATCAAAAAGTGAAGTAATTGACATACTTTACAACGATTTTATGAAGTTGGATGAAAAAGTTGTACTAAAATTTTTATTAAAACCCGATGTAGATGAGGAAGAGGATGACTATTAATATATTCAATATTCAGTAAAAAGAACAAAAGTGCAGCTGTCAGTTGTAGTGTTTTTTATAAGGTGTTTAAAATCAATTCTTTAAAAAACATATAGTGTGTCTTTTTACTGTCATGTTCTTGTCGTATTCCTTTCTGGTTACTGTCAACACTAATATATTTTTGAACCTTACTTTTGTCTAAAAAAAATCATTAGTAATGAATTCAAACACAATGAATTTAAGAGATATTAAAAAAATGAGAGTAGCTCGTCATTGGTCTCAAGAACAATTAGCGGAAATGAGTGGGTTAAGTATCCGAACTATTCAAAGAATAGAAAGTGGAGAAAATGCGGGGTTAGAATCGTTAAAATCTTTAGCAGCTGTTTTTGAAACAAATATTGAAAGTTCAAACAAGAAAGAAGCATTAGATCAGATTAGAAAAGAAGAAGCTTATATTCTAAAGTTACAAGGTTTTTATAAACTTTTAGCCATAGCTTTATTCAGTATTTTTATACCAATAATACTTGCATTTAATGATGCTTTTTTCTGGGGAATTACTTTATGGGTTTTGCTGGGGTGGCTTGTAATAATTGTCATCTATTCTCTTAATAATTTTGAGTTTTTTGGAGATGAGTGGAGAAGGAAAAAGATTAAAAAGAAATTTGAAAATAAAAAAAAGTAAAAGTTACCTAAATAATGAAGCATAAGTAATGATGGTTAGCCGATTAGTTTGCTTCGTTTTACAATTACTACAATAAATAAGTATCTAAGAAGGTTCAGGAAGAAGTATACTGTACATATCGTTGTAATTAAACCTCTTTATAACATCCTGAAAACCAAAATATTTTAGGTTACTTCAAGAATTATTCGTAAATTTGCACGCCTTTTTACGAGTACAGATTTAAAAAGGGTAGAAAATAACATTTATTAAGTTTAATTTCTCTTGGCGTTAATATCGTTAAAAATCTGGTTAACAAAAAGATACAAATATTTATTTCAGACATGTCTGAAGAAACAAAAAAAACAGCAGAAGCTGTAAATCCAGCAGAATTTTTAGCAACCTTTAACTGGCACAAATACGAAGAAGGTATTGATGAAGTTGATGAGTCTAAATTAAAAGAATTTGAAAAAGCCTTAGAAGGTACTGTAGGGTTCGTAAACGAGCGCGATGTTATCGAAGGTGAAGTAGTACGTATTACTGATCGTGATGCTATTATCGACATTAACTCTAAGTCTGAAGGTGTAATTTCGTTAAACGAATTCCGTTACAACCCAAATTTAGCTGTTGGAGACAAAGTAGAAGTATTAGTTGACAAAAGAGAAGACTCTTCAGGTCAATTAGTATTATCTCACAAAAAAGCACGTGTAATCAAAGCTTGGGATCGTGTTAACAACGCACACGAAACTGGTGAAATCGTTAACGGTTTTGTTAAGTGTAGAACTCGTGGAGGTATGATCGTTGATGTATTTGGTATTGAAGCATTCTTACCAGGTTCTCAAATTGATGTTAAGCCTATCCGTGACTACGATCAATATGTAGAAAAAACTATGGAATTCAAAGTTGTGAAAATCAACCACGAATTTAAGAACGTAGTAGTATCTCACAAAGCGTTAATCGAAGCTGATTTAGAAGATCAAAAACGTGAAATTATCGGTCAATTAGAAAAAGGACAAGTATTAGAAGGTGTTGTTAAAAACATTACTTCTTATGGTGTATTTGTTGACTTAGGAGGTGTTGACGGATTAATTCACATTACTGATTTATCTTGGTCTCGTATCAACCACCCGAACGAAGTTGTTGAATTAGATCAAAAATTAAACGTTGTAATCTTAGACTTTGATGATAACAAGTCAAGAATTCAATTAGGATTAAAACAATTATCTGCTCACCCATGGGAAGCTTTAAATGCTGATTTAAAAGTTGGTGATAAAGTAAAAGGTAAAGTAGTTGTTTTAGCTGATTATGGTGCATTTGTAGAGGTTGAAGAAGGAGTAGAAGGATTAATCCACGTATCTGAAATGTCATGGTCAACTCACTTACGTTCTGCACAAGATTTCGTAAAAGTTGGTGATGAAGTAGAAGCTCAAATCTTAACATTAGACCGCGAAGAGCGTAAAATGTCTTTAGGTATGAAGCAATTACACCCAGATCCATGGACTGATATTACTACTAAATACCCAGTAGGTTCTAAACACACTGGTACTGTACGTAACTACACTAACTTTGGTGTATTCGTAGAGTTAGAAGAAGGTATTGACGGATTAGTATATATCTCTGATTTATCTTGGACTAAGAAAATTAAGCACCCATCAGATTTTGTAACTGTTGGTGATCAATTAGAAGTTCAAGTATTAGAATTAGACGTAGAGAACCGTAAATTAAACTTAGGTCACAAGCAAACTCAAGATAACCCTTGGGATGCTCATGAATCTACTTATACAATCGGATCTATCCACGAAGGTACTATTAAAGAGAAAAATGATAAAGGTGCAACTGTAGTATTTGCTGATGGTGTTGAAGCTTTCGCTCCAACTCGTTTCTTAGAAAAAGAAGACGGAGGTAAATTAGCTAAAGGTGACGAAACTAAGTTCCAAGTAACTGAGTTTAGTAAAGAGTACCGTAGAATTGTTGTTTCTCATACTTCTATCTTTAGAGAAGAAGAACAAAAGAACATTAAAGCTGCTGCTGCTAAGGCTCAAGAAGTAGAAAAAACTACTTTAGGAGATATCGGTGGATTAGCTGAATTAAAGAAGAAAATGGAAGGAAAATAATCCTAACAACTTCTTAAAATTTATAAACCGTTAAGCTGTAAAGCTTAGCGGTTTTTTTTAGCTTCTTATGTAACAAATGTTACAGTTAAAGCTTTCCCTTTTTAAAGGATACTTTCTTAAATAGCTTTATATTTGCTCATCAATAAAAAATGAATATGACACTTATTAAATCTATATCAGGTATTAGAGGTACCATAGGCGGAAATACAGGTGATAATTTAACTCCAATTGACGCTGTAAAATTCGCAGCGGCTTATGGTACATTCATAAAAAATAAAAATTCAGAGAAAGAAAATATAACAATTGTTGTAGGTAGAGATGCTCGTATTTCGGGTAAAATGATAAGTAACTTAGTAGCAAATACGCTGGTTGGTTTAGGAATTGATGTAATCGATTTAGGTTTGTCAACTACACCAACTGTTGAAGTAGCTGTTCCATTGGAAAAAGCGGATGGAGGTATTATTTTAACAGCCTCTCATAACCCTAAGCAATGGAATGCACTTAAACTTTTAAATGAAAAAGGAGAATTTTTAAATGGTGAAGACGGAGCTGAAATTTTAAAGATTGCTGAAAATGATGCTACTATTGAGTTTGCTGAAGTTGACGATTTAGGCATATACAAGAAAAAGAAAGATTATATAAAGAAACATATTAAAGAAGTTTTAAAACTTCGTTTAGTAGATGTAGAAGCCATTAAAAAAGCTAACTTTAAAGTAGTAGTTGATGGTGTTAACTCTACAGGAGGAATTGCTATTCCAGCTTTACTTGAAGAGTTAGGTGTAAAATGTGTTGAATTATATTGTGAACCTAACGGACACTTTCCACACAATCCAGAACCATTAAAAGAACACTTAACCGATATTTCTGAATTAGTAGTAAAAGAAAATGCGGATTTAGGTATTGTAGTTGACCCTGATGTAGATCGTTTAGCGCTAATATCCGAAGACGGTTCTATGTTTGGAGAAGAATACACTTTAGTAGCTTGTGCAGATTATGTTTTAGGTCAATTAGGAGGAGGTAACACTGTCTCTAATCTATCATCTTCAAGAGCCTTACGTGATGTTACTGAAAAGCATGGAGGAACTTATACAGCAAGTGCAGTAGGTGAGGTGAACGTTGTTCAAATGATGAAAGATACCAACACGGTAATTGGAGGAGAAGGTAACGGAGGAATTATTTATCCAGAATCTCACTATGGACGTGATTCATTAGTAGGAGTTGCTTTATTTTTATCACATTTAGCACATAAAAAAATGTCTTGTAAAGAATTAAGAGATTCATATCCTAGTTATTTTATGAGTAAAAATAAAATCCAGTTAACACCACAAATTGATGTTGACAAGATTTTAGAAACTATGGCTAACAACTATAAAAATGAAGATGTAAATACAATTGATGGCGTGAAAATTGATTTTGCTGAAGAATGGATTCATTTACGCAAATCTAATACTGAACCAATCATTAGAATTTACACAGAAAGCACAAGTCAAGAAAATGCAGATGCTTTGGCCAAAAGATTTATCACTGAAATACAACAAATAATACAATAGTTCTTTGAAATTAAAAATAGTAAGTTTATTAATGCTGATAGTTTCAGCATCAATAATAGCACAGGAGAAAAACGAAGAAATCGTTCAAAAGAAAAAAGTAACCAACAAAGGAAAATTCTTTGTTTATTGGGGATGGAACTGGGCTAGTTATTCTAATTCAGACATTCGTTTTAAAGGAGCAAATTATGATTTTACATTACAAAATGTAAAAGCTCAAGATCGACAAACAAAGTTTTCTTTTAATGACTACTTTAATCCAGGAAGAGTAACTATTCCACAAACAAATTATAGAATAGGATATTTCTTTAAAGAAAACTACACCGTTTCTATCGGGGTAGATCACATGAAATATGTAATGATAGCCGATCAAGATGTTAAAATTAACGGAAACATCAATATAGGAAATGCTAAATATGACGGAACATATAATAATGAAACAATCAATTTAGCTGCAGATTTTTTACGTTTTGAGCATACTGACGGTTTAAACTATGTAAATGTTGAAGTAAAACGTTTTGATGATGTGAGTCACTGGTTTGGTTTAAACTTAGAAAACTTACAAATCAATTTAACAGAAGGGGTAGGAATGGGAATTTTGTATCCAAGAACTAATACAACCTTATTAGGAATGGAACGTCATGACGATTTCCATTTATCAGGATATGGAGCTTCTGTTGCCGGAGGATTAAATATTACATTCTTAAAGCACTTTTTTGTACAAGCAGATTTAAAAGGAGGTTATATTTATATGCCAGATGTTAGAACAACTAAAAGTCCTGTAGATACAGCATCACAAAGTTTTTACTTTTTTGAAAATACCATTTTAATAGGAGGTAAATTTAGGCTTTAATAACAAAGTGTTATAAATACGTTAATATTATAACTATTTTAGGCTAACTAGTAGTATACTGCTAATTTTACGCAACATAACAAACAACTAGAGATTTCAATTATGGATTTAGAACAGTATTTTGATAAGTTTAGAAAAAATATTGTAGGTATAGATCAGACTTTTCAAACACCTTATGGTGAAAAGAAAATGATTTATACAGATTGGACTGCAAGTGGAAGGTTATATCGACCTATAGAAGAACAACTTTTAAATAAATTTGGACCATTCGTAGCTAATACTCATACAGAAACTTCAACTTCAGGGGCAGCTATGACTTTAGCGTATCATGAAGCACGAAATATCATCAAACGTCACGTAAACGCATCTTCTAATGATGTTTTAATTACGGAAGGATCTGGTATGACGGGAGTTGTTAATAAGTTTCAGCGTATTTTAGGATTAAAAATAAATGAAAATTTAAAGGAAAACACACAAGTTCCAGATGAAAAACGACCTATCGTTTTTGTAAGTCATATGGAGCATCACTCAAACCAAACTTCTTGGATTGAAACTATAGCAGATGTAGAAGTTGTTCCTTGTAATAATGAAGGTTTAGTATGCTTAGATAAGTTTGAAGAAACCATAAAAAAATACTTAGATAGACCAATAAAAATAGCTTCAATAGTAGCAGGATCTAATGTAACAGGAATAAAAACAGATTATCATAAAGTTGCTTCTTTAATTCATAGTTACGGTGGCTTATGTTTTGTTGATTTTGCTTGTTCAGCACCGTATGTTGATATTGATATGCACCCAGAAAATGAAGATGAGTATTTAGACGCAATTTTCTTTTCTCCACATAAATTTTTAGGAGGTCCAGGAAGCTCTGGAGTACTGATTTTTAATAAAAAACTGTACAAGAATATGGTTCCTGATAATCCAGGAGGAGGTACAGTTAGCTATACAAATCCTTGGGGGCAACATGATTATTTTGATGATGTAGAAACGCGTGAAGATGGTGGTACACCAGCTTTTTTGCAAACTATTAAAATAGCTTTATGCATTAAGGTAAAAGACCAAATGGGAACAGACAAAATAAAGGAGCGTGAAGATGAAATTAACCCAGTTATCTTTAATTGTTTAGAAAACTTAGAAGGAGTTAAAATATTAGCCCCTGATCATAAAGATCGTTTGAGTATTTTTTCTTTTTATTTTGAAAAATATCACTTCAACTTAGTTGTAAAGTTATTAAATGATCGTTTTGGTATTCAAACAAGAGGAGGCTGTTCATGCGCTGGAACCTATGGTCATTTCCTATTAAATGTAGATCAAATAAGATCTAACGAAATTAAAGGACAAATATTAGAAGGTTGTAATACAGAAAAACCAGGTTGGGTACGTTTATCAGTGCACCCAACAATAACAAATGAAGAAGTACAGTTTATTTGTGAATCATTACAAACATTAGCAGATAATATAGAAGAATGGTCAAAAGATTACAAATATGATACTGCTAAAAACGATTATGTACACAAAACTGTAGAACCTGTTGAAAAACAATTGGTAGCAGATTGGTTTTCGTTATAATATGATATGACACATTTAAATAGCTCTTTTTTAGAAGAAAATTATTCAAAAATTAAAGAAGACTCCATATCTGGAAGATGGATAACATTAACAGATATAGAGCCTTTATATTTAGGCTTACAAAACTCTAAAATTCAAACAAAAATTATAGGTGAATCAGAAGAGGGGAGAGCCATTTACCAATTAAAGCTAGGAAAAGGTAAAAAAAGAATTCTTATTTGGAGTCAAATGCATGGAAATGAAAGTACAGGAACTAAAGCTGTATTTGATTTTTTAAAGTTTATTCAACATTTTTCTACCCACGAAATAACAAAATCTATTTTAGACAATTGTAGTATTACTATTGTTCCAATGTTAAATCCTGATGGAGCACAAGCATACACACGTGTTAACGCTAACAATGTAGACTTAAACAGAGATGCTGTTGAGTTAGAGGCCAAAGAAAGTAAACTTTTACGTCGTGTTTTAGAAGAAGTAAACCCTCAATTTTGCTTCAATTTACATGATCAAAGAACCATTTTTGGTGTTGAAGGAACTAAAAACCCCGCAACAATTTCTTTTTTAGCACCTTCAGAAGAAGAAAAAAGAACAATTACAGAAGGAAGAAAAGAAACTATGAATGTAATTGTAGCCATGAATGAATTGTTACAAGAAATTATACCTAATCATATTGGTCGTTATACAGATGAATTTTATCCAACAGCTACAGGAGATAATTTTCAAAAGTTAGGACACAATACAATATTAATTGAAGCTGGACATTTTCCGAATGATTATGACAGGGAAGAGGTTAGAAAATTCAATTTTTACGCGCTATTACAGGGAATATATCATATTTCGTTAGCAGAAAACTTTAAAGAGTTTGAAAAATATTTAGCTATTCCTAACAATATCAAGAACTTCTACGATGTGATTTATCGATCAAAAAATAATGAAAAAGATGTTGCTTATCAGTATGTAGAAAGTATAGAAAATGATAAATTTGCACTCGTTTTAAAAAAAGAGAAAGAAGGTAACTTATCTATGTATTCAGCTCATAAAGAATTCATAAAAAACAGTTAAAAATTCTACTTTCTTTAAATAAAACTTATTTTTTTTAAAAAAAAACTATATTTTAGCAATATTACTTGAAGAAAACAAAAAAATGAAGAAGTTCATACTAGATGAGATTGATCATCAAATTTTAGACATTTTAATTGAAAATGCTCGTACACCTTTTACAGACATTGCAAAAAAGTTATTAGTATCTGCTGGTACTATACATGTACGTGTAAAGAAAATGGAAGACGAAGGAATTATTCAAGGGTCTACTTTAACCTTGAATTATGAGAAAATGGGGTATTCTTTTATTGCTCACGTTGGAATTTTTTTAGAGAAAACATCTATGACACAACATGTGCTTGATAACCTACGTTTAATTCCAAACGTAACTGTTGCATATGTAACTGCAGGAAAATACAATATTTTCTGTAAAGTACGTGCTAAAAACACCAATGATGCAAAAGATATTATCTATAGAATAGATGATGTACATGGTGTAAACAGAACGGAAACAATGATTGCGCTTGAAGAAAGCATCAATGATAAAAAACGTTTAATGCACGCTATTTTTAAAGATATTTAAAAATAATTTTTATAAAAGTTAAAAGGGTAGCAAAATTTTGCTACCCTTTTTTAATTGCTCAACTAATAACTTTTTAAAATATTAGTTTTTTGTTAGTTTATTTTAAATTTTCAAATTCTTCCTTAGAAATCTCTCCCGAGTTAATTTTTCTTAACTCTTCCATTTTAGATAAGATAAAGTTATGTAATCCTTCATCAATATCGTCTGGTTTCTTTAAATCTTGACGTAAAGCACCTGGTAATACATAGTTATCATAGTAGTAAAAGAAGTTATAATCAAAACTGCTTACAGTTAAGTTATAATCTCCCAATAAGTATCCTAAACGGAAAGCAGAACGACGTTGAGCTGGAGTTCCGTGGTGTCCAGGGCTAGTTGTATTATAATCACCAATAGATGCAGCGAAGTTATACGCTGGAGCAGCTTGTGTCCAAGTAGCATTGTATCCATTTGGCTTTTTTATGTAGTAACCAGCAAAACCATCAGCCTCTAATTCAGTAGCTCTAGCAGTACTTTCACTTCTTGAAGGTAAGTTGTTTTGGTATTGTAATTGGTGCCCTACCTCATGAGCTTGAACCATAGCGCAAGAAATTCTTCCTCCTTGACTTAAAGCCATGTTATAAAGCTCTTCACCATAAATAATATAACCACTACCGTAAGAAATAGCGTTTGCTGTTCCAGAACCTTTAGCAAAGTATAAAGGAATAGTACTAATGCTAAATACATCAGCTATTTTAACATTTTGGTTATTTAAGAAATTTGTTTCAGATTGATTTACAATGGTTGAACCAATGTAAGCATTTTGACCCCAGTTACCATCAATGTAACTACATACTTCATGAGAATGGGCGTCTAATAATTTAGCATTTTGATTATCAACAGGATTAGTGTCGTTATCACTACAACTTACCATTAATACGGCTGCTGTAGCTGCTAATATGAAGGGTTTTAAATTTTTCATTTTTCTTTGATTTATATCATATAAAAAGTTAATTAATTAAACAATCAATAAACTAAGCGTCAAAATGATTAAATTATTGCTTTTTATTTAAAGAAAATAAAATTCATGAAGTCTTAATGTCAAGATTAAAAAATAACAGACTGAAAATAAGTAGAGTAGAGGTATGTGTGTTTTATAAAGTCCAATTAAACTTTTCAAAAACTATGTACCAATCTTTAGGGTAGTCTGCTTTTATAGACAGTTTTTCATTTGAATAAGGATGAATAAAATCTAAAGAATGAGCATGTAAAAAAAGATTCTCACAATCAAAGTTGTCAATAAACATTGTATTATGATTTTTATCCCCATACTTAGGATCACCAATTAAAGGGTGACTAATTTTATTCATATGAATTCGTAACTGATGTAATCTTCCCGTTTTAGGTTGTAGCTTAACCAGACTATATCTAGAAGTATTATAAGGCTTAACAGGAATATCTACCGTTACAGTTTTTACAGTAAATAAATGAGTTTCTGCATCTTTGTATACATTAGCATCTCTTCCTTTAACAGGAGAATCAATAACTTTGGTTTCAGGAGCATGACCTCTAACAACTCCATAATACGTTTTCTGTATTTCGTTTTTGGTAAACAGATCTTGAAATTTGGCTACAAATCCAGTTTCTTTAGCTAGTAATATAATTCCAGATGTTTTTCTATCAAGTCGATGAATAGGATACATTTTTTGATTGAATTGCTGCTGAATCATTTGCAATAATGAGTCTTCATCTGCAACATTTCTAGAATGATGTGCATGATGTACAACTACATTGTTAGGTTTTGAAACACACAATATATATTCATCTTCATAAATAACATCTAACTCCATAATACTACTCATTAACTGGTTTTAATTTGGTAAAATTTAAAAGAAGTAAAGATAATGCTCCACATACAAAAAATCCCATAAAAAGTGGAAGGGTAGTGGTTTCAACATACTTTCCTATAAATGTAGCAATTGGTACTGCCATAATAGTAGATACAAACCCGTTAATTGCAGCTCCAATACCAGCAATATGCCCTACAGGCTGCATTGCCAACGCACGAAGATTACCAAATAAAAACCCTATTGAGAAAAACTGTAAAGCAAAGAATACTAGTAGTATTAAAATACTTGGGTTTTCTTTTTGATAAAATAACGTTATGTAAATAATAGGAACGATTGAAAAGATAATTAAAAAGAATGATACCAACTTATGCATTCCAAATCTCATAACAAATGAACCATTTAAAAAGGTCGCAAAACCAACAGAAATAGCTAAACCAGCAAAGATGTATGGAAATTCGTCTACTAATAAATATTGTTCTTGAAAAATTTGTTGTGAAGCACTTAAATACACCATAAATGATCCTGTAATAAAACCAGATATTAATGTAAAAATAACAGCTTGTTTGTATTTTATAAACTCTTTAGAACCATCTAAAAATAAGCGAAATGCAAATTTAATTCTGTTTTCTTCTTTTAGGGTTTCTGGTTGACGTTTCCACAACCAAAACATTACTACAACACCAAAAATTAACTGACTATAAAATATAGATTTCCACCCATAAGCATCTAACATTAATTTACCTATAGCTGGTGCTACAACTGGAACTAAAATGAAAATTACTACAATAAAGGACATGATTTTTGCCATGTAATTTCCACTAAAACTATCACGAACCATGGCTATACTTATTGTTCTAGGTGCAGAAAGGCCTATTCCTTGTAAAATTCTACCTACAACCATCATTTCTATACTATTAGCGCTAACACAAATAAAACTGGCTATAACAAAAAGTATAAATCCTCCATAAATAATAGGTTTTCTTCCTAAACTGTCTGAAATTGGACCAGAAATTAATTGACCAAAACCTAGTCCTAAAAAAATCATGGTAATTAATAATTGACTATCGTGTGACCCTTGTTGAACACGAATACTAATACCTATTTGTTCTAAAGCTGGGAGTAATGCATCTATTGACAAGGCTACTAATGACATTAAGGAAGCCATTAAAGCAATGAATTCTAACTTTGATTGATTATTTTTTTGCATTAGGCAAAAATACTGCCTTTATTTTGTTTTGAAGTGGGAGTAAAAGTTAAAAAAAAGGCTGTTTTTTTAACAGCCTTAAACAAACAATATCATAACTTTTATAAGTCTAATAAAAAGACGCTGTCAAGAATAAAATTGTAGTGAAACAAAAAAATTGTAAAAAGTGAAGGGGCCTTTTATTCTATAACAGCGTCGTATACTATATACATCTTACAGTTTATAAAACAGCTATAATTAAAATAACCCTACTTTTTTTGTTAAAAAATTTTAAATTTTTATTCTTTCAAGTAAAAACATTAATTTTTTCACTTTGTCATTTTTCTGAATAGCGAGCTTTTTTCCTTTAAACTTAAGGACTGTATTAGGAAAATCTCTTGTTAATTTTTCCTTTTTTGTAAAATCAATTTTTTCTAGTTCTTTTTTTATTTCCTGAACATCTCCTGATTTTATAGAGAATTCATGTACTCCTAACTTAGGAACATTTTTAATTCCTTCGTATAAAACGGTTCCATCTTTAAATACATACATATCAAAAATAAGCATTGAGTTTTTCCATAGTATAAAAAAGCTTCTTCTTTTTTAATATTCTTTGAACTTGAACATTTTACTAATGTTATAGCTATTAGTAGTAAAAAAATATATTTCATAATTTCTTTTAAAAAACAGCACTCTTAAAAAGATCATGTTTTAAGAATGCTGAGTTATTAAACTTAATGTCTTCTACATTTTGTTTTATGTGGATTTCCAAAAGAGTTGGCTTGTTTCCATGCTCCAGGTTGTGGTAAGGCAAAGGCTACAGCATCTCCTTTTTTTCTAAGAGCTAAGTTCTTTCGTATGTGATTTCTAAAGTTTACTAATTCTTTTCTGTTATACATTAACAGTATTTTTTTCTCTGCTATAGTTTTACCTTCAGGTTTATCTTTTAGTGTAGTAAATGTGGCAAAAACTTCAGCAATATCTTCGCCTGGATTTTATTTTTTTTTGAAACTGAAAACATACTATTTAACATAATATTAATTATAGTACACTTTTAATTATGGATTATCCAGTGGATGATTCATAATTAAAACAAACAGTTCTACTAATATGATATTTACTGCTATGTAGCTATAATTCCATATTATGTAAAATATCCCAGATAGTCTTGAACGCACAATAAACTGTAGTACTAGGGTCATTAAACATTCGGCTCTTGGGTTTAGTACTAAATAAGAAACATCCTGAAAATTTTTTTCTACGACATTCTCGTAAACTTGTCACAAGAGTATAAAATTTTCCCTGGCTCAAATCCACGCTCTAAAATTTCTATACACTTGTTCACTATAGAACTATAATTAAACATTTTTAGAGTTTGCATATCTTTTTGTCTTGATACAAAAAGAAACAAAAAATCAAGGCTGCACAAACCTTTGGAAACAATGTACGGCTCAATCGCTATATTTTAGAAAACATTAGAACGTTTTAAGATTGCTTTGAACTCGCTTTAAACCTGTTATTATTAAGAATATGCATTGCCAGCTCTCTAAAATATCGCCGCTCATTTCACCTATTGTTTTAGCCAAAGTTTTCTGAGGCCGTTTTGCCACCGCTTCATCTGGGTGAAAAACGCACTTTCTATTTTACATAATATTATAAAACTAAACTTTTAGTTTGTTACTCATATTATTTAAGGCGTATTTTTCAAGCTCTTTAATTATTTTAATTTCCCAGTTAGATAAACTGGGCATTAAACTCACTTCGTTATTTACAAAGAAATTGTTGTTAGAATCTTGTAATTCCTTTGATGGAATGAGATATACAACTCTTGGTTGTTTTTCTATGATTAAAACTAAAGCGATAAACAAGTTATGGTTTGGTTCTCCTAAATTTTGCTTTGTGATTTTAATACTTTGCTTTACAGTACCTAAATCTAGTGGTTGTAAGTATATTTGGTTATTTCCTATTAAAAAATCGACCCCTTCCGTCCCATCTGTTTTGGCTGTTAGCTCTAGATTATGACTTTTTAATTCTGATTTTAGAAAATCTAAGGCACTCATTTTGTTGAAACTAATAGCTCTCTTATATCTACATCTAGGATTTCTGCTATTCTTTTTAAATCTTTTAGATGCGGTTGTGATTTATTATTGCAAAAAGCTGTGACAGAAGTCGTACTTTTTCCCAATTCTTCCGCAAGCCAAACTTGCGATTTTCCTTGAATTACTAATACTTCTTTGATTCTATTTATTCTTTCTGTTGCCATAATTATTTGATGTATTCTACCTTAAATATATAATACATACTTATTAAAACATAAGTTTAAATCAAATTTTAGTAATCTAAACTTGTATTTTTAAAATTTAATTTATAAGTTTGAATTATCTTTATGTAAGTTAAAATTATATAAATGTAATTTTTAATTAAAATTACCTAAACGATATTTTATTTCTTCATTAATACCATATTTATCTTCTAACTTTTTTAAGATTTCTATAGCTCTAGCATAATGAGTTTCTAAGTTTTCTTCATCAAAATCTCCATATTCTCCTAGAATAGAAGCAAGTAGTAGGTTATGGGATAATTTGTCATTTTTTTGTATAGCTAGTTCAATATTCTCAATAGATTTTTCAAAATTTTCTTTGTTATTACTATCACTTATATTCGCTAACTCCCAATGAGAAGTAGCTAACCTTTCGTAAACAATATCATCATTGGGATAAAGTTCAATTCCTTTTTTAAAATTCTCTATAGCGTTATAAAGCTCAATTTCCTTTTTATCCGTTTCTTTTTCTTCAAATGCAATTTCCATTTGTAACATACCAGAATTACTAAAAACTTCAAACATTGTAGGTTCATATTTTAAAGCCTCTTTTATTTCTTCTAACAATTGTCTTCTTAGTTCATTATTTATTGTTCCATTGAAATTGGCTAATTTTAATTTTGATAATGCTTTATTAAGATAAGGTCTTCCGTAAGTTGAATCTAAAGAAATTGCCATATCATAATAAGATAATGCCGCTTTCATTATATATTCTTTTTGAGCTAAAGGTTTAGCTTCTCCAGCCTTAAAGGTGTCATTGGCATAGTTATATACTACAACTGATAAGTTTCTTATAAGTTGTTTTTCTCCTGTAGCGAGAACCCTATTCTTTAAATCTTCAAAGTTTGCCCCAGATGGTTTCTTTTTTTCGTTATAAGATTCTATTTCATCGAGTAAAACTTTATTTGCGTCACTTGTATTTGTTAAGCGAATATTCATTGCTTCAATAAATCGGTCGGTACCATAAACATTTTTTATTTTTATAGAGCTTCCCGAAAAACTTTCAAAACCAATTAACCCATCTTCAGGATTACCTAAAATCATTATAGGTTCAATATTTGATAAGCTACCCTGGATTACCTTATTAGATTTATAAGACATTTTATGCTCCTTAAGTAAAGAGAAAAACTCATTAATGAAGGACAATGAATCTTTTATTGTTGGAAGTAAAAAATCATCTAGACTGACTGTCCTTTTAAGAGTTCCTTCAATTTCAACTTCTTTACCTTTAATTATAATAAACTCGTCATCAATGAGAGAATATGATGAATGTGCGAAAGCATTACGTATTCTATTATAATATAATGATTGCAATTGTATTATAAAATCTTCAAATCGGCACTGAACTCCGTGCTCTAATAAACGTTTTAGTTTCTCTGTTGGTGTTATATCATCTTGGTCAAACCTATTATATAAATCAGGTATATATCTTAGACCTTGAGCAGTAGCTACCCTTAATAAATTACCAAGAACATTATAGAGTTCATCCATTTCAAATATATGTCCGTATAATAAAAGTCCTAAACGAGTTTTTGTATGTTTATCAGTTGCTTTATCCATAAGATTTTCAACTTCATTTATTAACCTCTCACTTTCATATAAATGTGATAGAAACCTCTGGTCTCCCATTCCATTATAACCAATCAGGATATTTATAAATTCAAATTCATCTACTCGTTTTGCTAAATCAAAAAGTCTTTTTAATTCACTAATTATATCTATTTCAGGCATATTGTTTTTATAAATCTGTTAATTTATAAAGATAAGAATTGTTAATAAGTGAGACTTACGGAGTTCAGTAATTATTTGAAGATTAGTATGAAATATCCCACTCCATACACATTTTGCCTCCACGCCTCTACCCTAGCTGCAAAAAGAGTATTCCATTACATTTTTAAAGAAGCTTTTGGAGAAGAAAAAAATCCAATAAAATTGGGTTAAAGAACTTCGCTTTTCACCAAAGCAAAGTTACATAACGCAGAACATTATAGTACAAATATATTATATGAGTAAAATGGCGAATACTGTGTATTTAACATAATTGCAGAGTCCATTAATTTAAGTAGAAGAACGCTACATAGGCATTTTAGCGGAAATCAGAACTTATTGAAGAAATAATTGACTACGCAAGTAGTTTTTGCCTACAAAAGACTAAGGAATCAATAGCATCTGTATTAATCTTATTTCCCATATTAATAGGCTTGCCCCATGAACCATCTTGTTGTTTGAAGCATATATAAATATCAGAATCGCCATAGCCTCCTTCTCTTTTACTATCAAATATTAGATACGATTCATCTGGTGCAATGAATGGGTGAAAACTTTTTCCGCTATTAATTTTGCTGTTAAGTAACTTTGGTTCTTCATGGGTTCCATCCACAAATCGTGAATATCTAATATCTCCTGTAAAATCTTCTTTGAACTCATCAAAAAAATAAGTTCCTTTAGAAGAAGCTGTCAAACGCATAATTGGCAAGTCTTTAAAAGGAAAACTAAGGCTTTTTACGGCAGACCATTTACCATCTTTAGTGCGTTCTTTATAACGTCCGCCCAAATGCATAGTTCTACCATCTGGTGAAATAAATGGTGTACCAACCCTAGGTGATATAACAGAATCTTTCCATTGGTTATTTTTATATTGAATCACAACAAATTCTTGCTCTTGCCCCTCCTCTCCTTCTCTAATAAAATAAAATTCTTTTAGGTCTGGTGTGAAGACTCCGCTAACTTCCCACCCATCTGTCGTAACAATGCCAGGAGCAAAAGGCCTAGGTGTTAAACCTGGTGGTTTTTGACCTAGGTAAGAACTTTCTATAGTTGGTGAATTACTATCTTTTGAAGTTTGTTTTTTTGTATTACAAGCATAAAAAAACAGTATAAATACCAACATTTTAATAAAATACATTTTATTCATTGTTTTAACTTTTGATTGTAATTAATTAGACTAATACTTAGTTATTAAGTATATTTTCTTCCATAATTTCTTTTTAAGCTTAATAAAGTCTACCCAATAGCTATCTAATAGCCAATAAGTACTACCATCTTCTCTCGTTTTTATTTCTCCTCTAGAAAAAAACAAATATTTTCCATCAGGAGAAACAGTTGCTCCAGTTTCACTCTTTTCCGTATTTATTTTTGAACCTAAACTATAAGACTTTGTCCAGATGCCATTTATGTTAAAACTAATATATAAATCACCATTTTCATATTTAGTTGTTCTTTCAGCATCATAAATAATATAACTTTCATCTGGTGCTATGTAAGGATGAGCTATCCATTTACCTGGAGCATTTATTTTGTTGCTAATTTTTTTTAATACTGAATGCTTATCTCCTTGATTCACCGAATAATAAATTCCCTCATCCTCTAGTTTTTCTTCTTTCTCTTTAGAGTTGAAATACAAATTGCCGCTTTCTGTAGAGTTTACGCACATAATCCACTCGTCTTTAAAGAGTTTTTCTAATAAAAGCTTAGGCTGTCCCCAACCCTCTTCATTTTTTTCTATATACCATTGATGAAATCCTGATGATTTAATTGAATCATTCAACGGTCTTGTACTTCCAAAATAGAGTCGATCTCCATTCGGACTAAATCGAGGATGCAAGTCTAAATATTTATTGTTAGTGGAGAAAAATGCTTGTTTGGGTGTTGATCATTTACCTTTGATTAATTTCATTGTATAAATATTGTGGCTTCCCTCTCGTTGTCTACGTTGGAAGAACAATTCGTTCATTTCCTTATTAAAAATAATTGAACCTTCTATAAGGCTGTCAATTGAAGTAATTCCAGAAGCGAAAACTTCTGGAACTGAGCCTGGTGGTTTTTGACCAAGATATTGCCCCTCGATAGTTTGAGAATTGGAAATTATATCAAGTTTTTCTTGAGCAAATGCCATGTTTAGCGATATAACACCTATTAGTATTAGCAATTTCTTCATTTTCATTTCTTATTCAGTTTTTTTCTTAGGTCTAAGATTTTCAATGACCTTCGCATCAATCCAATACTTTTTTCCCACATAATTAGTACTTCCGTCTTCTTTAATCTCCCAATCACCCCTTGTAAAGAAGAAGTATTTCCCATCGGGTGTCACACTTGGGGAACTTTCTTGATGTTCTGTATTTATTTGTGCCCCCATATTCTTTGCAGGTAACCAGTGGCCATCTTTATCTCGAAAACTGATGTAGATATCCGCTTGTCCAAAACCGTCTTCTCGCACTACATCCCAAATCAGATAGGATTCATCGGTAGCTATGTGTGGATGAGCAATATCTTTTCCAGTATTAATCTCAGTGCCCATTTTTACTGGCTTTTCATGTTTACCATCTATAATCCTTGAAAAACGGATAGATCCATTTCCCTTGTCTTCCTTTGCATAAAAACCAAAATAACAGGTTCCTTTAGATGATCTTGAGAGACCATGTGCCTGATTCTCCAAGAATTCTCCTTGGCTTTTGAATTCTGACCAACCCGTGCTGGTTCGTTCCCTATATTTCTTTTCTACGTACATTATAGTACCATCCTTAGAGAACCCCGGCCATTTTATATTCGTCTCAGATTCTCTTCCCCATTTATTATTTTCATATCGAATAACAAAAAATGTGCGTTTTTTATACTTCCCATTTTTTCTAGTAAAATAATACTCCTTCATATCTGGTGAAAAACCGCCTCCTTCAAAAAGTCCATCAGGAGAAAGAAGGTTTGGAGCAAACAGTTTAGGAATTAACCCAGGTGACTTTTCTCCAAAATAACGATCCTTAATAGGAGGAAAATTAGAAATATTTTCTTGTGTGGATGTAGTAAACCAGGCTGGTTGCGAGCCTTTGTTTATAATTTTTCTCTCTGAAGAACCATCGATATTTATAATGTAAAGAGTAGCATGCTCTCCTCTATTTGAATGAAAAACTAATTGGGAACCATCAGGGGACCAAGTTGGACCATTATCATCAACATCGTTATTTGTCAATCGTTTTTGATTAGAACCATCTATACTCATCACATAAATTTCATGGTTTCCATCTTTTTTAGATGAATAAGCTATTTTTTTGCCATCTGGTGAAATCTTTGGATCCCAGTCTTCTGCTTCATCATCTGTTAAATGAATAATGTTTTTACCTTCAATATCAGTGATACTTATCTCACTTTCTTTATCTTTAAATTCCGAGTGAAAAAGGAGTCTGCCATCAGACATAAAACAAGGACCTCCACCACTTAGTGATTTTATTTGAGTTTGTTCGCTACCATCCGAATTCATAATCCATATTTCTGGATGCCAAACTTTAGCCGAATCTTTATATTCTCTGGCAAAAGCAATTTTTGTTCCGTCTGGTGACCATGTTGGCATATTATCCCATTTGTTTTTTTCATGTGTTAACCTCTTGCTATTGGTTCCATCACTATTTATAGTGTGAATAGACCACGTTTTTTTTCCATCATGGTATGCATACCAAGCTATGTGTTTTCCATCTGGAGACCAAGCCGGATAACCGTGATTACCGTTAGTAAGTCTAACTTTTGAGGTTCCCTCAACATTACTTAAGCAAATCCCTTTTGATCCGTAAGCAATTGTATATAATGAAGTTTTACTTTCTTGACAATAAACAATACTTCCTAGTAATAAAGTCAAAAAAGTTAAGGCTTTTACTAATTTTAAATTTTTAGTTTTCATACGTTGTTCGTTAAGTATATTTAGCTTCAAATGTTTTTTATAACTATCAAAATGGCTTTGTTTCATACAAAGAATACTTTTTTCTCTCACTTATGGTATCTAAATTATATGAACTGCTCTATAGTTTAATAAACAGCTCTAAGAAGACATCTTATAATGATTATCTTGCGTCTGTAATTCAATATAAATGAACTTTAGATCTTGGTATAATTTACTTTTAATATGCTTGTTGTTTTTAGCGAACTCTTGCACTCAAAAACCTGTTTTCAAAAAACATAAAACAGTATTTAAAGTAGGAGATCAACAAGAATGGGCTACAAAAAATTGGAATGATGAAGATTGGAAGACAGGAAATCCTTTAATAGAAGATGATCGAGTTTTCTGGCTTAGAACTCCTATCGATATTTTAAAAGCTCCTGAATTATTACATCCATATGGTATTCAATTGCATGTATATGGAGAGTATGAAGTTTTTTGGGATGGAGTTTTGATTGGTAAAAATGGGAATCCAGGACAAGAAGCAGTTTTAGGGCCTGAAGGAAATTTGTGGACTACTCATAGCATTCCTTCACATCTAACACAACAGGGAGAGCATCTATTAGCTATTCGCGTAAGCCTTCATTATTTTAAGAATCATGCGGGCATATGGGAAATGAATATTGATTATTATGATGACTTATTAACTGATCTACTCGTTGAAACTTCTTATATGTACATTTTTGCAGGAGCATTTCTTATCGCATCAATATATTTTCTATTTCTTTTTTTGGGCGATAAAAAGGAATATGCAACACTAATTTTTAGTATTAGTTGCTTCCTCTTTTTTACTTTGATATTAGCAGAGTTTATGAAAGCTTATGTACCTATCCATTACAGTATGCATGTTACACGTTTACGGATTATAAGCTTTCTTATGCTTAGTATTTCTTTTTTAATTCCACTCTACTTTTCTATGCAGTTTCCTTTCCCAAGACGAAAATTACTGCTGACCATTTATACTCTTATTCTATTATTCTTTTTCCTATCAAGGTATGTCTACGAATTGACAGCCAATAACATGATTTTTAGTATGTGGTTCTTTTCATTTGGAATAGTAATGTTTGGAGTTTATAAAAAGATGAAAGGTGCGCGTCTCGTAATGTTAACCTTTCTATTATCACTTCCCATAGCTTTTATCGCTCCTTTTAATAAAAGTCTTTTTGCAGGTTTCAGCCTTATTCTTCTAGGGATGTTTTATTTACTTTCTCTCAGAATCAAAGAACAACGATTGGCTTATGAAAACTCTTTGGTGCAATCTACACGTCTACGACTTGAATTGTTGAAAAAAAATATTCAGCCTCATTTTCTAATGAATACACTGACCTCATTGATAGATTGGATAGAAGAAAGTCCTAAAAAAGGTGTTTTATTTATAGAAGCTTTAGCTAATGAATTTGATATTTTTAATCAGATAGAAAACAAGAAATTAATTCCTATCAACCAAGAAATAGCACTTTGTCGTTCACATCTTGAGATTATGGAATATCGAAAGGAGATAAACTATACTTGGCAAGAGGAAGGTATTGATATTGAGCAAAAAATACCGCCTGGGGTTTTTCATACATTATTGGAGAATGGTATTACACATAGCTTGCCTCTAGAAAATAACAGTATTCAGTTTAAACTTATTTTTGAATCGAAAAGTGATTATAAATGCTATACATTTTTAACCTTTGCTACTCCTGTGAAACGAGAAGTGAATACTAAAAAAGAAGGTACTGGGATTAAATATATTAAAGCCCGACTTACTGAGAGTTATCAAGAACAATGGGAATTTACTTCAGAACCTGTAAATCATGGTTGGAAAAATACTATAAAAATATATTCTTAAGAAAATGAACATTTTAATTGTTGAAGATGAATCACGAATTGCCAAAAGAATCGAACGAATGACTCGTGATATTTTTGGTGATACTTTGCACTCGTTAAAATGTACTAACACACTTCATGATTCATTACGATTTATTGAAAATAATTCGTTGGATCTTGTTCTTCTAGATTTAAACCTTAACGGTGACAGTGGCTTTGATCTTCTTACTACTGTAGTTTCTGAATCATTTCATACAATTATTATTTCTGCCTATAAAGATCAGGCAATTACTGCTTTTGAATATGGAGTTTTAGATTTTGTACCCAAACCCTTTAATAGAGATCGGTTAGAACAAGCTTTAAATCGGATTAATACAAAAGAAAAAGCAACAACAAATACGATAAAGTTTTTAGCGGTAAAAAAACGAAACAAAGTGCAGCTTATATCAACTGAAGATGTACTTTATATTAAAGGAGCTGGTGTTTATACAGAACTCTTTTTAAAAAATGGTAAAAAAAAGCTACATGATAAATCACTCGAAAAGCTAGAACAACTGCTATCATCTTCCTTTGAACGTGTTCATAAATCATACTTAGTTAAGGTATCTGAAATAAAAGGTATTATTGTAGAATCTGGAAGTAAATATATAGCTGAGTTGAAAAACGGAACACGTATTCCCATCGGAAGAACTAAATATAAGACCATTAAAGCAAAGTGGTTTTAAATATTTTGCTCAGAAAGGATGATTGACTCTCACAAAAACTAATAAATTCTTTATAATAAATAAGCCATTAGAAACTAATGACTTATTTATTTACAAATATTTCCCTCAACTGTTTAATTACATTTCCGTTTCCAGTAACTGTAATTTCTCCAATTTTATCGGCTATTTTCTCCACATACTCCATTTCTTTTAATTTAAACAACATTTCGTTGTCTTCCATTAATTTAGCAGTATTTAATAAGCTTCTTGTAGATGCTGTTTCTTCTCTTCTGGTAATAATATTTGCTTGGGCTTTCTTTTGTGCTACCAATACCTGATTCATGATTTCTTTCATTTCTCCTGGTAAAATAACATCTCTAATTCCGCAACCTTGAATTATTACACCTAATTTTTCAGCACTCTCCTTTGTTTCTTCAAAAACTGCTGTAGAAACATCTTCTTTATTGGCTAATAATTCATCTAATGTGTAGTGTCCTACATATTTTCTCAATACCAATTGCATGTTTACATACAATTGCTTTTCATAGTCTTTATTAGCTAACAATGCTTTTTCAATATCAGTTACTTTATATTGCGTATAAAAGTTAACTCTAACATTTGCTTTGTCTTTGGTTAACAATTCCTGACCTGCAACTTCTAATTGCAATTGTCTGGTATCTACTTTCGCTATTTTAATAGTTGTTTCATTTTTCCAAAATCTATACGTCCCTCCTACCAATGCTTTTTGATAGGTATCATTCACTAACAATACAGCTTTTTCGTAGGCAGCAACTTCAAAAGTTCTAACATATTTGCTCACTTCATAATTATTGAATAAAGATGTATCTACTTTTTCAGTAATCTCAATCTTGCTTATATCTATTTTTTGAAAGGTTCTAGTAATAAATCCTTTCCAGAAAACGTGTCTTCCAGCATTTAAAACTCTCTTAAAGTTGTTGTTTTCGTACATAAAAACTAACTCGTTGTCTTGTACTTCAACAACTTCTAACATTTCTGCTAAAGTTGTGTCTTGTAACAATACTTCTAAAGCTACTGATGTATAAAAATCTTTTGTTAAATCATATACTGCCACTGTTTGATTAAACCCTAACCAATGTGTACCTCCTTTGATTACTTTTATATAATCTCCTTTTTTAAATACTAATCCTACTTTTCCTTGATTAATTGTTATTCTTTTCATAATCTTTTTGTTTTTAATTGTTTATACGTTGTTTTCTCACCATGGAGAAATTTGTTTGTTTTTGTAAAAAGTATTGAATATTAATGCTTATAAGCCCACGGAAATAATAAGATTTCATAGCTTTTGTATTGTTGTTTACTATATGGGTTATACTAATTAATACTATAACTGACATACTAAAGTTCAATGCATTGTTTATGTAATGGTTATTATTTCAAAGTACGTTTATAAGTGTTTATTTAAAAACTCATTAAACATTCAACACTTTTGGTTCATCAGTTTTACAAGGTGATGAGCTTCCTGATGACTCTTACTCAAGTCGAGAGGTCGGACTCGAACCGACATGCCGTTAGGCTTACCATAATTACTGGAACCGAAATCCAGTGCGTTTGACCACTCCGCCATATCCTTTCGGATAGTGGGATTCGAACCCACGAATTTTAAATATCTATTGTTCTACCTAGTTGAACTACATAACCTTTCAATTATGACGGGACTCGAACCCGCAACACATAGAATGAGATTATTTTTTGGTAAACAATCAAAACCTTCAAGACTAGTTGCATATACAATTCTAATACAAATACTGTAAGAATGTATACAATGGTGCTATACAGAAACACGCAACAAGACTTGCTTGATATTTTTATCTATAATATGCAAATGAACTTTTATGGTTACCTCATTATACTCTTTTTATAATGAGGCTTTTCATAGCAATTTTTATCTCACAGCAAATATCTTTTTCATAATTACACTGCAAATATTACACAGTATTGCGCAATGTTTTTGCGTACTAAAAATTATTCTTGCTTTTTCTTACTTTTTTTCTTCTTTTTCTTTGGAAGCTTATCCTTTACACGTTCTATATGTTCTCTTACAGTTCGCATATAATCACCATTATACGTATGTTTCTTAGCAAGTTTTAAAATTTGTAATGATTTTTTATACGCTTCTTTCTGTTCATATAATTGGGCTTTTCCTACATATAAAATTGCTTTATCGGAACCTTTTACGGTTAATCCAAAATCGATGAATCGTTCAGCTTCTTCATAGTCTTCATTCCATAATAACACATTAATATAATGCGGATATACGTTAAAAGAATACATGTTTTCTGCTAAAGCCTCTGTATAATACGGTTTTGCTTTTTCAAAATCACCTAAGTGCTCTGCATAAATGCGTCCCATTAAGCACAACGCTACTACATTTTTTTCTTCATACGCCAAAGCATATGTCAATGCCTCCATTGCTTCTTCTAATTCATAAGGAAAAGCATCTAATGCTTTAAATATGTAATTGTTTGCTAATGTTTTCATCTTAATATAATTGTTTACGCAAATCGCTTTTTAATTGATTACGTGTTGTTTTTAATCTTTTTTTGTTGTTTTTTACTTTAAAATCAGTTCCTACAAATACTTTTACTGGATTTCCTCTTTCTAAGTCTAAATGGTTTTCCCACTCTTGTTTTATGGTGTTTTGTAATTGATTTATATTATGATTTGCTATCAAGGTTTTTAAACGTTGTACAGCTATTTTTTTATTTTGATGCTGTGAACGACTTTCCGAAACCAATACTTGAATTCCTGTTGTGCTATGTTTTGCTCGTACAGCAGAACTTACTTTATTTACATGTTGTCCACCAGGTCCAGAGCTTCTAATTGCCTGAAACTCGATGTCTTTTTCTTGTATGGTTAACTCATTATTATATTCCAATTCAAAACAACCAATAAACCAATTTTTACGTTTATGGTATTTTCTAAAGGTTGATTTTCCTATCCATTGAATAGTTCCCAACCAATCTTTTAAAAATAAAGACAGGTTATTTCCTTTTAATTGAACACTTACTGATTGTATGGTTCCATTCTCTATCCCACTTTCTTTATGAAGAATGTCATACGTTATCTTATGTTCTACTACAGCTTTTATAAATGCTTTTAGCACTTTTGCTACTACCCAGCAGCATTCGGAAGGTCCACGACCTGCTGTAAATTGTATTATTTTTATGTCCATTTTAATTTTCTATTCATATCATTACGAGTAAAACGAAGTAATCTGTTAATCAATAGGCAGATTACTTCATTATTTCATTCTGTATCCTTCATCGTAATGACAATTGTTGTTTTACTTATCCATTCGTACAATTTTCGGAGTAAAGGTTCCTAATACTTCTACTAATTCTTGCTGATTTGCCATTACTTTTTTGATATTTTTATACGCCATAGGAGCTTCATCTACTCCACCTCCAATGAGCGTAACTTCGTTCATTTTTAATTGATGCTTAATATCACTTTTGGTAAATTTCTCTTTACACTTTCTTCTTGAATGTTTTCTTCCTGCTCCGTGTGATGCCGATTGTAAACTCTCTTGGTTTCCTAGACCTCTAACAATGTATCCTGGTGCAGTCATAGATCCCGGAATTATACCTAATGCTCCTTTATTAGCGGGTGTTGCTCCTTTTCTATGTACAATACGCTCAATTCCGTTTACTTGTTCTTTCCACGCAAAATTGTGATGGTTTTCAATCATAGTTAATGGTTTTACACCTAATAATTTTGCTATTCGTTTATGAATGTTATCATGGCATGCTTTTGCATAATCACCCGCTAAATTCATAGCTAACCAATATTCTTGTCCATCGTGCGTATTTAAATCTAACCATGCTAAATGTTGTACGTTTTTAGGTAACGGACATTGTTTACTCGCTAAATAGGTATAGTGTTTTGCAATGTTTGCTCCCAATCCACGTGATCCACTATGCGTTAACAATCCCATATATTCTCCTATAGGCACGTTAAATTCATTGTGTTCATCTGTTATAGTTACCTTTCCGAACTCTACAAAGTGATTTCCACCTCCTGAAGTTCCTAATTGATTATATGCTTTTACTTTTAACCGTTTTAGTAAAGGGATATCTTGAAATTCACTACGTTCAAAAATTTCATGATCTTGCTTTTTATCATGTGTTTCATACATTCCAAACTTGGTATGTTCTTTCAATATATTTTCTAATTGATGTTGCTTACCTTTTAAAAAAGAAACTTTCATCGGAAAAATACTCAATGCCATTCTACAGCCAATATCTACTCCTACACCATACGGAATTACTGCATTTTCTGTAGCAAGCACGCCACCTATAGGTAATCCGTACCCTGAATGTGCATCTGGCATTAAAGCTCCTTGTACTGCTATAGGTAATTTTAAAGCATCGTATAACTGAAACTTAGCTTGTTCATCAATTTCATTTTCTCCATAAATAGAAAACGGTGCTCTTGTATTTCTTAACTGATGCATTTTAATTTCAACAGGCTTGGTTAAACCTTCAGCAACTTTACCCCAAATAGCATTTCCTTGATATTTTTCTGGATAAAGCAGTACTTGTTTCGCTTCTTCTAAAATGCGTTCTTTTTTTTCTTTTTTTCTATATCGGTTAATTTGCCCTAAGGCAATATTTATACTATTGTTTTTTGGAAAGCCTAATTTGATTAGATCTTTTCCTTTTAGTTTATTTCCCATGTTGAGACATTATAAGGTTGGGCACCAATTTTCTAATTAGTGCTTTGTATTAATATTTTTCTCTTAGCTTCGGAAATTGAAAACTATACGGAAATGTGTAGCATAAAAAAATCCGAAACGTTATTGAGGCTTCGGATTTTTCATATATAAATTCTTGTTATCTCTATGTATGAAGAAAATCGCGAAGCATGTGTACAAAAGAACCTGGTTCTTTTACTGTACTTATGTTTAATTGATATTTGAACATGTTTACTTCGTTTTTAAAAATTATTATTTTGTTGTTTTAGTATGTTTACACTTCAATTGCTCTCAGTATAAAAATTACTGGTGCAAAGATGTGAGCCTTTTTTGAATTACACAAGTTTAAAATGATTTTATTTTACTGAAAATCAAGATCTTATACTGATTTAGACATATGAGTATCCTGTCCGAATTTCTTCAGATTAGTAATCTCTTGGTTGTAAGCTATGTAGCATTTTACATGTTGATTTCAAAGACTTGAAATTTTATATAAAAAAAGCGTCCAAATTTTATAATTTGGACGCTTTTAGTGATTTTATACTACCATAACCTTATTGATAACTCCATAAAAATCGCTTTTGAGCGTCCGATATGTGTATGAATTGCATTAGCATAGGTTAAAATTTCGTTTGATTAATTTATAAAATATGTGAGAACCTTCATTCTCTTTTTTTCTTTTTTAAAATGCCTATGGCATTGGTAATATTTCTACTACTATTCCATATACATTCTTAGTCCATCCGTTTATTCTTCCATGATTATTTCCTATTAACAAACCTCTTTTATTGTTTTTTCCTTTTACTAGGTGCGTAAAACAGTTTCCACGAACTTTGCAATACACAATATCGCCAACCTTACAATTTTCCCAGTTTATTGGTTTTAGTTTTACAGGTTGTTTAGATTTTAAAATAGGTAACATAGAATTACCTGGCTCTTTTGAAATAATGGTTTCTCCATTATTTAATTTTTGAATTTTCCAATTCATTAGTATTGTATTTTATAAATTATGTAAAACACTATTGCCTTACATATCTCATAAAATTTCTAAGCCATTTCAATGAACTGCTGCAAATATGATATTTTTAGTTGATTTTACCTATTAGATTGATTTTAAATTATAATATATCTTTTTAAAAATCACCATAAAACACTTGTAGGCAAGGTAGTTTTAATTCTTTTCTCCATAAATCAACCACCTGATTTCTATCATCTAAAATAAACTCAATAAAATACTTATGCTCTATTTTTCTTTTAAATACCTCTTCTTTAATAATCGCATCTTTCCTATTATCTCTTGATTTACGCATCCATAGTGCATCATAAACTATTTCATGCTTTTTTAACCAAGACTCTGTTTCTGGTTGATATTTAGCTTCTCTACCTGATAAAAGAAGTATTTTATATCCTAATTGTTGGTAATTCTTTACTAAATTAACAATAGGTACATTAGGTAAATCTTGTTCACACCTACTTCCATCAAAAGGACTTCTGTTATTTATCAAAGATAAAGTTCCGTCTAAATCACAAATAATAGCTTTTGGTAAAGCTTCATCTTGATTTCTATATTCATTTTTTAGTTTTTTCATTTTTCTGCGTTTTAAATATTTTTATGTTCATAGCAATTTCCCCACTTAAACGACCTCTTTTTCTTAATCACACTGCAAATATTTAGCAGTATTGCGCAATCTTTTTGCGTGCCAAAAAAGAATTTATCATTTTTACTAAAAAATTATAAAATGGCTTCTAATAAAAACGCCCTAATTCGATACAAAACAATTGATCAATGCCTTCGAAACACAATGCGTACTTGGACTTTGAATGATTTAATTGATGCTTGTTCTGATGCTTTGTACGAATACGAAGGAAAAGATATTTATGTGGGTAAAAGAACCGTACAGTTAGATATTCAATTGATGCGTAGTGATAAATTAGGATATAATGCTCCGATTGAAGTCTATCAACGTAAATATTACCGTTATGCTGAAGAAGGGTATTCTATTATGAATATTCCTGTGACTGAAAACGATGTGAAAGTGATGAATGATGCTATTCAAGTATTACGCCAGTTCAAAGACTTTTCTTTATTCAAAGAAATGGATGGAGTGCTACAACGTTTAGAAGATTCAGTATACTCTTCTCAAAAAAACAATAGGGCTATTATTCATTTAGATAAAAACGAACAGCTAAAAGGCTTGTCTTTTATAGACCCTTTATACAATGCTATACAGGAAAAAAAAGTATTAAAGATAAATTATCAGTCTTTTAAAGCAGAAAAAGCTAGTACAATAACTTTGCATCCACAATTATTAAAGGAATTTAATAATAGATGGTTTTTATTGGCACTCGTAAAAGGTAAAGAAACAACTTTAGCTTTAGATCGTATAAATTCTGTAGAGGAAGTTGAAAACACAACATACATAGATAAAGCTATTAATGGTGATGTTTATTATAAAGATGTTGTTGGTGTAACAGTTTCAAACACTAGACCACAACGTATTGCTTTTTGGGTAGATAAATTAAATACTCCTTATGTACTCACGAAGCCTTTTCATAAATCTCAAAGGTTAATAAAATATACAGATGACGGGGCTATCTTTAATATTTTAGTAATTCCTAATTATGAATTGGAACGTTTAATTTTGGGCTTTGGTAATAGCATAGAAGTTTTGAAACCTGAAAAACTTAGAAAAAGAATGATTCAGAAACTTGAAGACTCTCTAAACAGATACGTTATTAAAAAGCAAGCATAACTGTAGCTTTATTCTTTAACACAACAAAAAAGCGGACTTTTAATCCGCTTATATTATTTTGTATTGTTAATTATCAGAAGGACAACCATCTGGTAAATGACAGCACCAATCGGTACTAGGATCCGCACTGAACTCACATTCTCTTATTCCACCACCTCCGTTAATAGCTTTTTGTTCTGTTTTGTTTAGGGAAGTACCTAAATTTGTAATCTTTTTTAACATCATATAAAGTTTTAAGTTCTTCAAATTTAAATAACTACAAATAATAAGAAGAGTTAAAAACCATAATAAAGTTACGGTAAAACCATAATTCTTCATTTATAGAGCTTATAATACTACTTAGTTAATATGTTGATTTACAAAACATAAAAGTTGTTGTGCTTTTATTTACTCTTAAAAATTCGTAAATTTATAAGGATCATGTTATTGCACTTATTAAGTTAGTGTAATTTGAAATAATAAAGTAATAACTCTGCCCTCTTTGTTTTATTGACTTTTTCTTTAAGCACATCGTAACATTTATAATACTATAGCCATGAATAGATTTACAATCCTTTTCGGCATTTTAGCTATATTTTTACTTGCCGGAATCCGTATAATTTTTGAGTATAAACGAGCTATTAAATTTAGGTTTGGTAAATACATTAAAACCTTAAATCCTGGTTTTAGATGGATTATTCCATTTATTGAAACCATTCAGATTGTTGATATTCGTGTGATTACTTTTAATATAGATTCACAGGAAGTAATGACCGAAGATAATGTACCCTGTAGTATTGATGGTGTTGTCTTTTTTAAGATTAACGATCCAGAACGTGCTGTTTTAGAGGTGGAAGAATACAAATTTGCCATTACCCAATTAGCACAAGCTGCACTTAGAGATGTTTGCGGTAAAGTTGAATTAGACACCATACTTTCTAAACGAGAAGAGATGGGAAAAAATATTAAGGAGATTGTAGAGTTGGAAACTAAAGAATGGGGAATTGAAATAAACGATGTTAAAATAAAAGATATACAACTACCTGAAAACATGCGTCGTATGATGGCTAACCAAGCTGAAGCAGAACGCTCTAGAAGGGCACGTATTATTCTTGCGTTGGCTGAAGAACAGGCTGCTTCTAAACTTTTGGAAGCGGGTAAACTTATAGATCAATCACCTTCGGCTATTAAACTACGTTTATATCAAACATTATCTAATATAGCAGCGGAGAAAAACTCTACAATACTATTCCCGTTCCCAGAAGAAATGATGCCCAATCAAAAAAAGAAGTCTAAATAGAATTCTTAATAACTAATAAAATAAACGCCTATACCCACCCGTCTTGATATTTAAATAGGTACTAGTCATCATATAGTTTCAATATAAGATATATTTCCATTAAACCACTTCTTTATGGTTGTCATAGCTGTACCATCCATATTAGAAAGTGATAAAATAACTAAATTATCTTTCGCTCTTGAACAACAAACATATAATAGATTTTTACTTCGGTTAAATCTGTTTTTATTTACTGTACTATTTGAAAATACATCATTAAATTTATACTGATTCCATGAACTATCATCAATTACAACAAGTACATTTTCAAATTCGGTACCTTTAACACTATGCTTTGTTGAAAAAGGAGTTAATTCTTCTATGTAATTATAGAATGGAATAAACTCATTATATTTCAATTTCATTAAAGATTCATAAAAATTCTTTTTAACTTCATTTCCTTCATCCTCTAATTTATCTATAAACTCTATCATTTTAATTGGTTTAACTAATAAATTATTATCAAAGACGAAATTAAAAACTTCTTCAATTGATTTATTTTTTCTCAACTCAATTAAATTTTTAACTAAATCATTTATGATTTTTTTGTCATCATGTTTATTAATTTTGTAACCTGAAATACCGAGAAGTTTAATAAACTCTCCATATTTTTTATTTTCAAAAAACTCTATTAGCTTTTCTATTTTATTCAAAATAAAACTTGCAAAAATATCTTCTTTATTTAAAAGTCTATCTCTTCCCCATCTCCCTAATATTTGGTATGTAGATAAAAGACTTTCATATTCTAACTTATTAGCTATTCCACGATGGGTTAGCATCAATATTTTAGTTTTTAAAACACCATCTTTACCTCTTTCAAATTCCCACCCCTTATTTTTTAAAAAACTAATTGTTTTTTCATAATTTTTAGGGTTATTTAGGTCGTTATTACAACTTAGAAAGGAAACACTTCCTTTTTTGTTATTACCAGCAGCATTTTGAATTAATTCTGGTCTAATAGCATTTAGCAAATCAATTACTTTTTGAGAACACCTATAATTATCTTTCTTTGTAACATTTATTATTTTTTTGTCTTCAATTTTACCTATTCCTTGGTTATAAATTTTTTGCATTGAATCTCCAAAAAATCCTAAAGTAATGTTTCCTATATTCTTAGTTAATAAATCATCAACTAATAATTTTACCGTTTTTTCTTCAGTATCTTGATACTCATCAATGAATATATAAGGGAATTTATTTGTTACTATTTTTCCTATCTTTGGATATTTATTAAATATTCTAGATGAGAATTTTATAACATCTTCATGTGTGATTCTTCCTTCTTCAAATTTTCTACCGTATTGACTATATTCAATAGTCTTTGTTTTTAATAAATTTTTGAGGTCGTCAATTGGATTTCTGCTTTCTTCATCATTATACTTCAAAACCTCTATTTTTAACTCTTTTTGATAACTTTTGATAACATGCCATAAAAATTCATGGATTGTTGATGCTAAAACTAAAGGATGATTATCAATTCGCTCATTAATCTCATCTACTGCTACATTTGTGTAGGTTATGCAAGCTATGCCCTTGTTTGTTTCAAATAAAGATTTTGACTGTGTGTCAATTAGATACTTTATGCTTTCTATCAATGTTCTTGTCTTACCAGAACCAGCACCAGCTTCTAATAGAAAGCTTTTTTTATTATCTAATAATTGTTTGATTTGTCCTAATACTTCCATTATTTTGCTAAAATTTCATCTTTTTCTAACCATGTAAGCCCTTGGTTAATATATTTGGGAACATTCCAGTTTTCCATCATCATTATATCAAAAGCAAAGTCTGTTTTATTTTTAGATATTTTTTTAGCAATCTCGTATGCATTTTTATAAATTTCTTCTTTACTCTTGCCTTTAAATCTTTTGCCTATTATTTCTCCAGAAGCATTAGTTAATTCTTTAGCATTTGCAAGTATAAAAGCATCTTCAAAACTTCTACCACACTCTTCCTTTTTATTACCTTTTTCAGGTATTTGATATGTGACTCTTATTCTTTTATTATTAGTATATTTATGTTCTTCTTTCAAACTTATCAATTCATCAAGCAGCTCTTTTTTTGGAAGCCATTTCTTTAGAATAGCATTACTCGTTTTATCTCCTTCATTTACTTTACATGCCTTTTTACCTTTTTTCTTTTTACTATTAATAGAATCAATGTCTGTTATTATTAACGTTTTTATATTTAAGAACTCCAAAAATTCTTTAAATCTATGTGCATAAGCTCCACCTACTTCAATTACTGAAAGATATTGTGAATTTAATTTTTTAAACTTTTCGCTTATGATTTCAGATAACAATAATCTTTCAACTGTACCTTCTACCATAATTACCTTATCTGCAAAAAACATATCACAATTTTTCAAAACTAAATACTGTTTTAAAAACTTAATAGTTTCTGGTTTTTCATCTTTTATTTCATTTTTAAAATCAGATAAATTTTTAATTTTCAACCCATTAGAAGTGTTGTCAAAATACCTTATCCCTTCGAATGAACCTTTTTCTACTACATGAGAAGAGTGGGTTGTTATAATAACTTGCACATTCCAGTCATGTTTTTCTTTAATAAAATCATTTATATTTTTTATAAAAACTTGTTGCATTTGAGGGTGAAGATGTGCTTCTGGTTCTTCAATAAAAATCAATTGAAAATTGGGTCTAGGTTCTCTTTTATCATAAGCTTCATAAAAACTTATAAATTGAAGAATCATATATATCAAATTACTATAACCTAAGCCATTATATGATTCTGGCAAAATACTTGCATCTTGATTATAAAATAATTGAGTATTACCTTTTAGAATACTTTCAGCATTAAATAATGATTTTATAATTAGTTTTTGAAGTGTTACTCCGTCTTCAATTCCAAACTTCTCTAAGTCTTTAAAGACTCCTTTAAACAGCTTTTTATAGTTTTTATCTAATTCATTTGAAAATTTATTTAATAAACCTTCAATAGTTTTAACATCTTCTTTAAACTGCTCTTTATTTAATCTATAATAATTTTCAAACCCTTTTGATAATCTCTTATTTTTATCTTTAGTTTGGTCATCAAGGTTTCTTTGGGCATATATAAATTGAGTTATAAACACATTTTCTATAAGGGATTTCCGTTCAATTTCTCTGTAATTATCTATATCATCTTTGTCTATTGAATAAAATTTGATAGTATAATAATTCTTTATATTTTGCTTTACATACTCTAAAAAATCATTATTAAAATCTGCACTATTCTTTATAAATTGTTCTATAAAAGCTTCTTTTTCATTTATACTAAAGAGACATTTTATATAGGCATCCTTTCTTTCTTCATCTAAATCCATTATGAATTCAGATAATGAACCTAATTTACCATCATCTTTTTCATCATAAACAATATAAATTCCTAATTCAATAGAAGGTAATAAATTCTTATATAACTTTTCTAATTTATCTTTTTCTTCACCCTCATCTAAGATTAGATATTCATTGTATTTCTTAATTGCCTCATTAAATTTTATATGTGAACTAATTGAAAAATCTTCAAAAATAAATGTAGAATTCTCATAGTTAAAGAAATTGTTAAAAACCTCTATAACAGAAGTTTTACCACTATTATTCCTTCCAACAATTAAAGATATTTTATCATCAAGTGAAATTTTAATATCTTCAAGTAATCTAAAATTTTTTATCTCTACATTTTTTATTTTCATTCTTTATGGTATATAATTTTCCTTCAAGTGTTGTATGAAGAAGTATTTAGAAATATCGTTTAAGCAATTAATTAAGGAGAGTTTAAATATAATAAAACTTTACAAGGATTGTATTACGGATTTCCATAGTTATCAATGAATTATGTACGACTTTTACTGCTAACCAACTTTATCGCAAAAAAATGTTCCACTAAAATTTCTAAAACTTTAATGGAACATGTTTAAAAAAAGTCAACAAAAACTATTGTTTTTAGTTATCAGTTCTTTTTATTTAAAACAATTTCTTTGCTATCTACGGTTTCAAATAAATCATGAAGAAGGTACTGTAACGAGCTAGGAGTTACTTCTTTTAAGTAGTGTAATAAATCCTTAGTTGTAGCATATCTGTTCGTCGTTGTTTTTATTTTTCCGTTGTAGGTATTCCAATCTTCAATAAATCGTTGTAACGCCAAATTCACCTTATCCTCTCCAATCTTATCTTGCAGTATGTACATTGCTAAAGCACCTTTGTTGTAATACACATAGTCTTGATTTCCTACCAATGCTAAAGAAGGTTCTGGCATTTTAGTTTTCTTTCGCTCTCTATCATAGGTTTCTTTTTGATATGCTAAAAACTGTGTTACTTTTTCCTTCGGATAATTATTTTTTAAAACCATTAAGGCTGCATATTGTGCTAAGGTTTCTAAAATCATATGCTTTCCTTGTACATTGGCTGCTTCTACTTGCATTCCCCACCATTGATGCGCTACTTCATGCGCTGTTACATAAAAAGCCATGTCTACATCTTTTTTGTCGTCAATATCCAACACAAAACCAATTGCTTCAGAAAACGGAATCGTACCTGGAAAAGATTGTGCAAATTCTGCATACCTAGGAAACTCCATAATACGTAATTGCTTATACTGATACGGACTGAAATGAGTACTAAAATAATCAAGCGATTTTTTCATAGAATGTATCATTCTATCTAGATTATAATCGTGTTTTTTGTGATAGTAAATTTCCAAATCGACTGTTTTGTCTTTAGAAATCCACTTATCCTTTAAAGTAGCATATCTCGCGGAAACAACACTATAAAAATTAATCATCGGTTGATTCATTTTATAGTAAAAATAGTTGTGATTCTCTTGTTTCCATTGTTTAATTAAATTCCCTGGAACCACCGCAGTTTGATCTGAAGCTGTACCTATAATCATTTCGAAATATATTCCGTCAGAATCACTCCCTGAACGTGCATTTACAAGCTCATGAGTGTCTTCCCTCCTAACCTTATTCAGTCTTGGTTTTAGCTGAAATTTTGCTCGTTCGTCTGTATCTCGAAGCTCATATTTTCTATTGTAACCGATTGTGGGAAATTCCTCATTATTAAAAAACGTTCCGTTCTGTACAATATGAGTTTTTATGTTTTCATCGGTAAATCCTTTTGGTTTATAGGTTTGTTTGAAGCTCATCTTTATAGAATCGTTAGGTGATAGCTCTTTAGATAAGGTGTAAACGGTATATTCAAATGGATTGTACTCTTTCTTTTCTGTCTTAACGTCTTCAAAGCTTAGAGAATCTAACTGTACATGAGATGCGATTAGTTTTTGAATATGAATTTCATTGATAGGTTTATCAAACGTGTTTTTCAGCATATAATAACCTTCAACTTCATAACCTCTTGTTTTAGGATACAGTTCTACTTTTAGGTTTACCGCTGTAATTTTTGGTTGTGGAAGGTATTCAAAAGGTTTTAATGTTTTTTCGTAGTTAACTCTAAAGGCTGTTTCTTCAGTATTTGTCCAATAATCATTAAGAATATTGGTATTGTAAAATATATAACCTCCAACACACACAAAGAATATACTTGCTACAATTAAATACTTTGCTAGAGGCTTTGTTATTCGGTATTTTAAAGATTTTAAGCGTTTTATAAGACGAGTTTCAATACCTCTTGTTATTAATAACGCACTAATGATTAACAATATAACCCCAAACACTAACCAATAGGCTTTAATCCACAAATAAGGTTGTAAAAAATGACCATAACCATTCATTTCAGAATAGGTTCCTAGTGTTTTACCTCCAAACTTGTATAAACTATGCTGAAACCCTAAATATTCTGAAGCAATATTTGCAATGAAAAAAAGGAGCACTAAAAAAATACCAACAAATTTGTTATTACTAATTGCTTGGAAGAAAAAGGCTACAAAAGTATATAGTATCAAGAAAGGTAATATTTCTACAAAGAATCCGAAAAAATATACATCAAACTCAAATTGATAGTAGCCATTAGCTACCTGAAATAGAATTCCTGTAGCAATCAAACTCAACATCAATACTATGTAAATAGCTATAAGAGCAATAAACTTACTGGTTAAAGCAATTGTATCGGAAATAGAGGTAGCATCGTATATCAAACTCAGTTTGACTGTACGTTCTTTCCAAATAAGTTCTCCTGAATAAAATATAAGAATGATGATAAAGAAATACATCGACATTTCTTGTAATTCTTCTACTATAAAATAGGTTGCTGGATAACTATCTACATCGTAAACAGTTCCTAAATTCACAGAGTTAATAAGAATAATGATAATTCCACAAATAGCAATTGCCCAAAATGATGTTTCCTTTAATAGTGATTTGACATAAAATTGAGAAAGCTTTAGTAACTGTAAGCACTGTGTTTTAAAACTATAATTGATATTTATGCTAGGAATTGGATAATTTGTTTTTGTAAAATTCTTTGACTTTTTCTCTAACTCTACTCTTTTTCGTTTTGGTGTTTTAGTTAATAAACTAAACGAAAATTTACGATAACCAACAAGTAAGACAACTATTCCTAATAAGCTCCAAAACAACTTATTGTAAAATAACACTCCGCTAAATGGTATCTCAAGCACACTACTTTCTACAGCTGATAAATCCTTAGCTACCTGTGTTAAGGTAGTTAAAGAAAAAGGATCTAAAATTGCTTGTAAAAACTCATTTGTTATCGCTTTAGTTAGTAAAAAGACCACAAATAATATGATACCTTGTGTATAAACAACTAACAATTTTCTACTCAACATTCCTGATACAAAAAATAGACAAGCTCCGAAGAATAGTATGGGTAAAACAATGATTATAAACGATTGTATATAACTAGTAGCGTTAAAGGGTAGCATATCTTTATGCCAAGGCATATACTCACCCACCATCATTCCAAATAGTATTCCACTAAAGATGATTAGCAATACCGTAAAAGAACCTAAAAATCGTCCTACTAAATAATCGCGTTTTTTAATGGGATTTGTAAACAGCAATGCTTCTATATTGTACTGATAATCGCGAAGTATGGGAACTCCCATAATCATAGATACCATAATCATAAAAATCCCTGTAATGGCTCCCATGGTTTTCGCTATGATTAATGGACTGTTTTTTTTCATCATCCCTATTTCTACTCCTTGAAAAACAAAATCGACACCTACGATTGAAAACAAAAAGAGAAACACAAAAAATACATACGTTTCAGGACGTTTAGCTCTATATTTTAGTTCAAATTTGAATATTTCGTACCACATAATTTTACCTGTATTAATAATTATTTATTTGTGAGAAATACACATCTTCTAATCCGGCAGATACAGAGGTAAACCCATTTTTGGGGTCAGATTCGCTCAAAATATTTATGATTGGTTTTCCTAGGAATAACTTTTCATTAATAACCCTATACTCTTGTTTATACTGCTCTAATTCTTGTTTTTTAATTGTTTTTTGATATACTTTGCCTTCTAAGTTTTCTATAAGTTTTAAAGGACTTCCTTTTAATACTACTTGCCCTTGATTGATGATGGCCATATTAGTGCATAGTTCTTTAACATCCTCTACAATATGTGTTGATAGAATGACAATGGTGTTTTCACCAACTTCACTTAATAAGTTGTAAAACCTATTGCGTTCGGCAGGATCTAATCCCGCAGTAGGTTCATCAACAATAAGTAATTTAGGGCTATTTAGTAATGCCTGGGCAATACCAAAACGTTGCTTCATTCCTCCTGAGTAACCATATAAATTTCGTTTTCTAGCTTCATACAAATTTGTTTTATGTAATAATGCTTTTACCAGTTCATCTCGTTCCTTTTTATTGGTAATTCCTTTTAATACTGCCAAATGATTTAATAAAGCTTCAGCAGATACTTTTGGGTATACACCAAACTGTTGTGGTAAATATCCGAGTACTTTTCTCACGGAATTCTTATCATTCGCTACATTTAGGTCATCAAGCATTACAGAACCTTCATCAGCATCTTGTAAAGTGGCAATAGTTCGCATTAAGGTTGATTTTCCTGCTCCGTTAGGACCTAATAAACCAAACATTCCTTTAGGTATTTCTAACGACACATTTTGCAGTGCTTTTACACCATTTGCATAGGTTTTACTTAAATTATTAATGGTTAAACTGTTCATTTTTTTTGAGTGTTTAATTGATATTGAACAAACCTAGCCTTACCCTTTCTACTATTAAAAGTTATGTGATAAACCAACAGTATTGTGTGATACAAACAGTACCTTAAGGCTATAAAAGTATTTTATCACAGTTAACCATACGCTTATCCCTACAAAAGAGATGTTTGTCAACTAATTTGTGAGGCGTATTTTATTTGACTAATATTGACTTATGAATTTTAATATTACGGATAGAAAGAAGACTGTTTTTAAGCGTATTTATAGAATATCTCTTGTTTTAATAGGTATAATTATTGTCGCTTTTAATGATACTTTTGGCAAGCTAGAAGGCTTTGTAGAGTTTATAACTCTCTATTTTTTAGTGGCATTTTCTACTTTCTTTTATTGGTTGTTTAAGCAAATAAAATCGATTATTCGATTGAAAAATGAAAAAACAAAAACTGAATTAATGCATCTAAAAAGTCAGGTAAATCCTCATTTCTTTTTTAATACACTTAACAACCTTTATGGTCTGGTAGGTAAAGATGCTAAAAAAGCGCAAGAGCTTATTTTAAAGCTTTCTGATATGATGCGTTATAGTGTTTATGATGGTGAAAAAGACACCGTTTTACTTTCTGAAGAAGTAACCTATCTACAAAATTACATCGAACTTCATAAAATGCGTTATCATAAAGCTATTGATATACAATTCAAGATTGATATAACAGATAACGATTATAAAGTAATGCCTTTACTTTTTATTATTCTTTTGGAAAATGCTTTTAAGCATGGTGTCGAAAATTTAAGAAATAACGCCTACGTACATTTAACTTTAAAGGCTCACCAAAATGCTATACATTTTGAAATTGAGAATAATTTTGATGCTTCGGAAGAAAATCAAGATGAAGGTATTGGTTTACAAAACTTAAAACGAAGATTAGAGTTAGTATATCCTAAAAATCATACTTTAACTACTTCTAAAACTGGAGACGTCTATTACGCTAACCTAAATATTAAGAACTTATGATTAAATATATAATTGTAGACGATGAGCATATTGCTCACGATATTATTAAGGGTTATTGCGATTTATTACCAACAATGGAACTTCAAAAGCATTGCTATGATGCTATTGAAGCTTTAGAGTATTTAAATAAACATCAGGTAGATTTAATTTTTCTTGATTTAAACATGCCTAAACTTAAAGGATTTGAGTTTTTAAAGACCTTAGCTTCTCCTCCTAAAGTAATTGTTACTACAGCGTATAAAGAGTTTGCCCTTGAAGGTTATGAGCTTAACATAGTTGATTATTTACTTAAACCCTTTGGTTTTGAACGCTTTTTAAAAGCTGTAAATAAAGTTATTGGTACTTCTCAAAAAACTCAAGTACAAAACGTTTCTAAAAATAATACTGAGAATACCAACAGTATTTTTCTTCGTAGCAATAAAAAATACATTCAAGTTACACTTCATACAATTCAGTTTATAGAAGCTGCTGGAAACTACACAAAAATAGTGACCACTGATACTACTGTTACTGTAAGAGAAAAAATATCCGATGTATTACTATTACTTACAGAGAATGATTTTTTACAAGTGCATAAATCATTTGCAGTAACCAAAAGGCATATTAGTAGTATAGAGGGTAATAGAATTCTGATAGGAGATCATAGTATACCTATTGGAAAAATGTATAAAATGAATATCGATAAATTATTGAACTAAACTTTACTACTTTTATATTTCACCCATCCTCTTAGTTTACTAGTCTTATAATCACTTAACAAAACTTTAACGACTATAAAAATAGTTTCATTACTATAATTATAGTTATAGTTACAAAATAGTTCTATATTTGCTGTATGAATGAACTTACAAAAGCCGAAGAACAAGTAATGCAATATGTATGGAAGCTTAACAAAGCTTTCTTAAAAGATATTGTAGAACAATACCCAGAACCTAAACCTGCCTATACAACTATATCAACCGTAGTACGTGTTTTGGTAAAAAAGGGTTTTCTAAATTTTGAAACCTTTGGTAAAGTACGACAGTACGCTCCTACCATTACTAAAGAACAATATTTTAAAAAACATTTTAAAAATGTGATTGGAAGTTTTTTTAGCGGTTCTAAAAGTAAGTTTGCTTTGTTTTTTACAGAAAATGAAGACTTTAACCTAACTGAATTAGAAGAAATTAAGAATCTTATTGAAGATAAAATAGAAACGTTAAAAGAAAAAAATGACTAGTTTTTTAATTTATCTCATTCAAAGCAGTCTGGTATTTTCTTGCCTGTACCTACTTTATATCATTGTAGGTAGTCGAGTAACATTTCATAAAGTAAACCGATTTATATTGCTTTTAATACCTGTAGTAGCTTTATTAACTCCTTTATCTTATTTGTTAACTTTTGAAACCTCTTCAACCATAATTCAAATTCCACAGTTCAGCGAATTTGTTACAAACGGCGAAACGGTATTAGTTGATACTATTGAAAAAACAAGTACACAAACCTATAATTTTAAAACCATCCTTTTTGGTTTGTATATATTAGGAAGCTTGTTAGTATTCTTGCGACTGTTACATTCCCTTTGGTTATTATTTCAACTAAAGAAGCGATCAGAAGTTACGTTTGAAAACAATTATCAACTCATACAAACCAATCATGCCAGTACTTTTTCATTTTTTAATTGGATATTCATTTCTAAACATTTGAATCCTACAGAAAGTACACTGATAATAGCACACGAAAAAGCACATGTGCAGCTAAAACACTCTATAGATGTGTTATTTGCTGAAGCCTATATTGTCTTATTTTGGTTCAATCCGTTAGTATATACTTATCGAAAATCGTTAAAAGCGATACACGAATATCAAGCAGATAGCTGGGTATTAAACGGACCAATTAAAACATCCAATTACCTACAGGCTCTTTTACAAAACATTGAAAAAGAAACAGCACATGCTAATAACTTGTATAGTTATTTTAATCAATCAGTAATCAAAAAGCGAATAGATATGATCACAAAGAAGCCTACGGCTAAGGTGTACAAACTCACCTACTCAGTATTCATTATGGGTGCTGCAAGTCTTTGTTTGGCGTTTACCAAGCCAAACACAACTGAAAAACTCTTACCAAGTACAACTCCCCAGTTAGCTAAGGAGTTTGTTCTTGACCCTCCTACTCTTTTTCCTGTGCAAGGAAAAAGTAAAAATGACATCAGTAGCTCCTACGGAAAGCGAAGAAATCCGTTAAAAAAAGGTAAAAAAATGATGCACAAAGGTATTGATATTAAAGCACCTATAGGAACACCTGTTATTGCTACTGCTGATGGTGTTGTTGCCAAAGCTGCTGACCAAAACAAATGGGGAAATTTAATTGTAATTGAACATAGTGATGGGTACCAAACATGGTATGCACACTTACAAAAGTTTAATGTTACAGAAAATCAATCGGTTAAAAAAGGAGATGTTATAGGGTATGTAGGTAACACTGGTGCATCATTAGGATCGCACTTACATTATGAAGTACACTATAAAGAAGCACAAGTAAATCCTATAAATTTCTTTAAAGAATAATTATCTTTTATTAAAACAAAAAGCAGTTCTCCCATAAAATTTGTGGGAGAATTCTGTTTAATAACATTACTAAGAAAGATTAAAACATGAAAAAAAACATATTCCTACTTAACCTCCTATTGATTACATTTTGTTCTGTATTATATAGTTCTATATATGCACAATCTATCAGTTTTACTTTTGATGATGGTACTTTAGGTGACAGACCTGGATATTCTTTTGAAAAATGGAATGCTATGTTACTTAAAAAGTTACGAGATAACAATGTAAAAGCTACTTTGTTTGTTACAGGAAAAGGTAAAGATAGTAAACGAGGGAAACATTTATTAGAGTCTTGGAATAATGACGGACACAGTATTGCAAATCATACCTATACACACCCTAATTACAACAGTTCTAAGGTAACTTTTGAGCAGTTTAAAAATGAATTACTGAAAAATGACAGCCTCATTAAACAGTATTCTAATTATCAAAAATACTTTAGGTTTCCATACCTTAAAGAAGGAAACTCGAAAGAAAAAATTGAATCTTTTCGTAACTTTTTAAAAGAGCAAAACTATAAAAATGGATATGTAACTATTGATGCTTCTGATTGGTATATAGATAGTCGTTTGATTAAAAAACTACGTACAGATTCTTCTTTTGACATCAATAAGTTTAGAAAATTTTACTTGGAACATATCTGGAATCGTGCTCAGTTTTATGAAAAAATCTCTTTTGAACTTACCGGGCGACATATTAAGCATAACGTATTACTGCACCATAACCTTGCTGCTGCATTATTTATAGATGATTTAATACAGTTATTTAAAGAAAAAGGTTGGACTATCGTTTCTACCAAAGAAGCTTATACCGATCCTATCTACAATCAAACTCCTAACTATGCTGGCGAAAGTTTAATTTATGCTTTAGCTAAGGATTCTAAAAAATATGAGGCCATTTTACGCTACCCTGCCGAAGATAGTAGGTATGAAAAAGAAAAAATGAATAAGTTAGGCTTATAATAAAAAACTGCTTAAGGGGTTCCTTAAGCAGTTTTAAATACTTCTTAAAAAAAGTATTAACAAATATAATCCATAGTTGTAGGTTGATAACAACATACTTTTACTCCATCTTGGTAGATATAAGAGCCATCTCCTCCACATTCTTTAGGGAAAGGAAAAGGTCCTCCTCCTTTAATATTTTTTAATGTTGTTTTTGTTAACTCTTGAGATCCTTCTACGTTTAAAATCACTTTTTTCATTATAAAGTTTTTTGGGGTTATAAATATTTATTTCACGTTCCTAAATTAACTTTTAAAAAAAAGCTTCCCAGTTAAAAAACCATAATTTTAGTATGGAAAAACCTTACTTTTAATTATCCTCAACAAAACTTTCTAACCTTCTTTCAGGAATTAACCAAAAAAATGCTACTACTACATAAAACAGTATAGCAATCCATGTATATGAATAAGCTAATGGTATAGCTAAAAGGTATAAAATTAAAGAAGCATACTCTTTGAATCCATTAGCACATAGTTTAGATAATGCATAGTTATCATCATGGTATTTAATTAAAACTCTTTCCAGTATAAAATAAGCTATTGCACTCATGAACAAAACAAATCCGTATATAGCTACAGGTAAGGCTTCATTATAATTACCATGCTCTCCTACCCAACTAGTAGTAAATGGAATTAAAGACAACCAAAAGAGTAAGTGTAAGTTTGCCCATAAAATTGTACCATTTACTTTTTGCGTTACCTGCATTAAATGATGATGGTTATTCCAATATATTCCTAAATAAATGAAACTTAGTAAGTAACTTATAAATACGGGAGCTACAGATAATAGTCCTTTAAATGTAGTATCTTCTGGAGCTTTCATTTCTAATACCATAATGGTAATTACAATGGCTAAAACACCATCGCTAAATGCTTCTAATCTACCTGTTTTCATATAATTGTTATTAATTACATTATTCATTACCCTCCAAAACGTCGCTGTTCTGGTAAGGAGATTCGCTCTGTCTCGTTTGGTACAGAAGGAAATTTATTACCCTTCCAATTTTCTTTCGCTTTTTCTATCAATTCTTTATTAGAAGCTACGAAGTTCCACTCGATAAAACGTTCTTCAGGAAAAGGGTTTCCTCCAAAAATATACACGGTAGAATTGGCAGCTATTTCAAAGGCGCATAAAGTACTATCTTTTGCTACTAATAACTGCTTTTCTCCATAAGTATGTCCATCACTAGTAATACTTCCTTCTAGAATATACAAAGCACTCTCACCAAACAAATGATCTCCAATAGTGATTGTTTGTGTTTTAATCGACTTAATTTCAATAAAAAATAATGGACTATATACTGGAACAGGCGATTGTTTACCAAAGGCTTTTCCTGCAATGAGCTTAAACTGTACTCCATCGTCTTCCCAACTAGGAATCTCATCCGCAGAAACGTGTGCAAAAGAAGGTTCACATTGCTCTTCACTTAAAGGTAAAGCCACCCATATTTGTAATCCATGAAGCTTTTTGGTTGAATTCCTTAACCGTTCGGGAGTTCTTTCAGTATGTACTACTCCTTTTCCTGCTGTCATCCAATTCACAGCTCCTGGAGTTATTTCTATTTCAGTACCTATACTATCACGGTGTACTATGGCACCTTCAAACAAAAAAGTGAGTGTTGATAAGCCTATATGTGGATGCATAGCTACATCTAAATTTTCTTTATCATTCATATACACGGGCCCTATATGATCGATAAAGATAAAAGGGCCTACCATTCGTTTTTGTCTAAAAGGTAACAAGCGTCCTACTAGAAAATTTCCAATATTTGCTGCTCGCTCTTCAATTATTAGTTTTGTGTTAGACATTTTTATACCTATTAAGGATTTAATCAAAAAAAGCAACTCTAAACCAAAGAGTTGCCTTTTAAAGTTATTGTTAATCTTCTAAATACCCAAATTTTCCTGTATTAAAGTCCTGAAAAGCCTTCACAAGCTCCTCTTGAGTATTCATTACAAAAGGTCCATGTGCTGCAATAGGTTCGTTTAAAGGCTCTCCGCTTAATACTAAAATTACCGCATCTTCTAAGGCTTCTAAAGTAAATGTATCTCCATCATTTTTAAATAATGCAAAGTGATCTTCTAAAACATTATTTGATTCATTCACTTTAACACTACCTTCAACTGATAAAATAGCAGTAGTATAGTTTTTAGGAAAGGTTAACTGTGTTTTTACTCCTTTCTTCAACTTTACATTAAACATATTAACTGGCGAAAATGTAGATGCAGGCCCTTTGTTTCCTTTATATTCTCCTGCAATTACCTCTACTTCTCCTCCTCCATCTGCTAATGGTATTTTAGCCATTTCTGTATTAGCTATTGCTTGATATTTTGGCGGACTCATTTTATCTTTAGCAGGAAGGTTTACCCATAATTGTACCATTTGAAACTCTCCTCCTTTTTTACTCCATTCAGTTTCGTGAAATTCTTTGTGCAAAACTCCTGAAGCTGCCGTCATCCACTGTACATCACCTTCACCAATAATTCCTCCACCTCCAGCACTATCTCCATGTTCAACACGCCCTTTATAAGCTATTGTTACAGTTTCAAAACCTCTATGTGGATGAACTCCTACGCCTTTTGGTTTATCTGTTGGAGGAAAATTATATTTAGAATTATAATCCAACATAATAAACGGATCCATTCGTTGCATTGTTGAAGTTCCTGGTATAAAATTATGAACTCTAAATCCATCACCTACAAAATGTGGAGTTCCTGGTTTTACTATTTTTTCTATACTTCTTGTTTTCATTTTAAATTCCTTTCTTTTAATTACTATAAACTACTGGCTAATTCAATATCAAATGAATTGTCTAAATAACTACGTTGTAATTGAGGTTTGTTTTTAGACCAATATCCATTCTTAACACTTTCAGAAAGTGTAGACTCATTGCTAAACTCAACTAAAATTGCACTAGGAAATAACACAGTTATAATCTTTTGTAGTTTATTTTTATCTATTTCATTAGTATCTTTTGAAACAGCCAAAACCTTGTATGCTTGTTGATGTAATTTTTCAATGGCTGTTTCGACATTTGTAACAGTTGAAACTTGCCAATTCAAAATTTTGGCCATTGTTGTATTTTGGGTTACAACTAATGCATTTAAATGTCTCATAATAAATCCTTTTTTATTTCACTGTAAAATTACGGCAACAAAAAAAGGTATGCATTGACCTATGGTAAGAACGAATTACGATTATCTAACAACCGTAAATCAACAATTATAACTCGTACCTCAATTATTTGGTTTGAAGTTTTCCTCAGCTAGTGCTTTGCGAACGCGACTAAGGCTTTCAGGGGTAATCCCTAAGTAAGAAGCAATCATCCATTGAGGAACTCGTAACATAATATCTGGATACATGTTTACAAAATCTAAATAACGTCTTTTTGCTGATGCTCCTAGTAGTTGACTAATACGTTTGTATAATTGACGTATATGTTTTTGTAACAAATGCTCATTTTTTCTTCTAAAATCAGTATTTATTTTTGATACTTTATTAATAAAGTCCTCGTCTAACATTATCACTAGTGTATCTTCTACAGCGTCAATATAATATGTCGATGGTTGTTGAAAATAAACACTTCCTCTATCACTCACAATCCAATTTTCAGTAGCAAACTGTAAAATATTTTCTTTCCCTTCTTCATTTAAGGCATATAAACGTAACAAACCTTTTTCTACAAAAAAGAAATGAGAACACACATCTCCTTCTTTTAATAAAAAATCACTTTTAGAAACGTTTTTAAGAGAAATAAACGGTTGTATTTGAAGGTAATCATCTTTTGATAATCCTCCTTTTTCAATAAGATACTTTTTAAAGTTAGGTAGCTCCATACATTATTGTAATGAGCTACTAAAAATACAGTATTATATACAATATTTTACTTTTCTTCTGAAGTTTTAAATACCTTACCTCTATATCTAATTGAATTTTTCTGCGTACTATTTACATAAATGGTACTCGATAAACTAGGATATACTCTAACTATAACATTGTAGTTTTCAGTTGTTGTATTTTTATCTTTTATCTTAAAACTTATTTTGTAGCTATTCTCTTTATCCTCAGACACAACTAAATCTTTAGGAACTCCTTCAAACTCAATACCAATATCTGTACCTCCATAAGAACCACCTGCTTGTCGCTCACCAAAATATGGTAAATAGGCTGCAACAGTATCTTTTTTCATTCTGAAAAAATTACTATTCCCTACTAAGTTAATGTTTCCTGCGTTACTTCCTATAGGTAACAAACCTGCATTAGCTATTTGTGCCATTGCATTTGTAACCATGGGTTCTGCCCATTCTGCTTCTATTTCAAAAGTTTTACTTTCTATAAGAGCGTTTAAGTTATCTATTTCTGCTTGAGTTGCATTTTTGGAAGAAGCACAACTAAGCAGTATAAAAGTCATACTAATTAAAAAAACAAACCTTTTCATATCTTACTGTTTTTAAACCTTCTACAAGATACTTAAATATCGTAAAATTTTCAAGTAAATAAGAGTATTTAACGTTTGTTTTACTCTTTATCAGGTACTGAGAAGAGCTCTGGCTTTGCTCCTTTGATATCTCTATAAAAATCATAAAAATGATTCATATCAGCGTTCATATCATCTGTTAAGTAATAAGGAGGCGCTATAATAATTTGCTTGTTCTCAAAATCGAAAGCAAACATAACCACAGGAATATTAGCTCCTTTAGCAATATAATAAAATCCTGTTTTCCATGAGGTTACTTTAGCACGAGTTCCTTCTGGAGACAATGCCAAACGGAATTCTTCGTGCTGATTAAAAACAGCCACAATAGCATCAACCTTATTCGTGCTTTTGCTTCTATCAACAGGAGCACCCCCTAAAGCTCTAAAAATAAACCCAAAAGGAGGTTTGAATAACGATGCTTTACCTATAAAGTTGACTCTCACACCAATGGTATTTCTTGCTAAAATAGCAATCGGAAAGTCTTTCCAGCTCGTATGTGGAGCTCCAATAACAACATATTTTTTTAAGTCTCTTGGAAAATCTCCAACTACCTTCCAGCCTAAAACTTTGTGAAATATAAATTTAGATATCATTTACTAGGTATAAAGGTCAATGATACGGTTTTCCCTACAAAAATCAAATAATTTTAACCTATCTTGTCCTATATTTGTTCACTTAATTAACTTTTATTTATTCTAATGAATACCACTCTTTTACTTATTTTAATTGCTATTAGTACCTTGCTAATTGGGTTTGTTATTGGAAACTTACTCTCTAAACTAAAGTTTAAACAACAAACTTCTGATTTAGAAAAAGAGATTGTAACCCTACAAAACCATCAAGCTAATTTTGAAATTCAGAAAAAAGAAAAGGAAGAGTCATTTTCTCAACAAAAGGAAGACTTTTTAAATAGGTTAGACGAAAAAACTAAAGAGAATAGTGAGTTGCGTCGTGAAAAAGAGTTTACTGCTCTTGAATTAGCTAGAAAGAATGAAGAATTAAAAAACGTTCAGTTAAAACTTCAAGAAAATAAAGAAGAAGTAGAAAAACTACAAGATAAGTTTACCAAAGAGTTTGAAAATTTAGCAAACAAAATTCTGGATGAAAAATCGAACAAGTTTACTGAGCAAAATAAGAAAAACATAAAGGATATTTTAAATCCGCTACAGGAAAAAATTCAAACTTTTGAAAAGAAGGTTGAAGATACTCAAAAAGAAAGCATTTCAATGCATTCTGCTTTAAAGGAGCAATTATTAGGATTAAAAGAATTAAATGCTCAAATGAGTAAGGAAACATTAAACCTAACCAAAGCTTTAAAAGGTGATAGTAAAACCCAAGGAAACTGGGGAGAACTAGTCTTAGAACGTGTTTTAGAAAAATCTGGTTTAGAAAAAGACAGAGAATACTTTGTTCAACAATCTTTTACCAATGATGAAGGTAAACGTATCATGCCCGATGTAGTAATTCACCTACCTGACAACAAAAAAATGGTAGTCGATTCAAAAGTATCTTTAACTGCTTATGAACAATATGTAAATAGTGAAGACGATATTATAAAAGAGCGTTTTGCAAAAGAGCATGTAAACTCATTAAAGCGACATGTTGAGCAGCTTTCAGAAAAAAAATATGAAGATATTTATAAGATAGAATCTCCTGATTTTGTATTGTTATTTGTACCTATTGAACCTGCTTTTGCAGTAGCTTTAAACGAAGACAACACCCTTTATAATAAAGCTTTTGAAAGAAATATCGTTATCGTTACCCCTACTACTTTATTAGCTACATTACGTACTATTGATACCATGTGGAATAACGAAAAGCAACAACGCAATGCTTTAGAGATTGCACGACAAGCAGGTGCTTTGTATGATAAGTTTAACGGATTATTGGCTGACTTGGTTAATATTGGTAAAAAAATAGATGGAACTAAAGCCGATTATGCTGCTGCCATGAATAAATTAGTTGAAGGTCGTGGAAACTTAATTACGAGTGTAGAAAAATTAAAGAAAATGGGAGCTAAAGCTAAAAAAGCGCTACCTGAAAAAATTCTTGAGCGAGCTCAAGATAATGACGAATAAAAAAGGTCGCTCTAAAATGTTTTAGAACGACCTTTTTATTTATACTATTAGAAGAGACTTCTTCTACATAATAAACAAACGTCTATTATGCATCAAGTCATATACCTTCTCTCCTACTGCCTCTAATACTTCTTCGTTCTCAGCATTCATTAATGCTTCATCAACTAAATCAACGATAACTTCCATATCTTCTTCTTTTAAGCCACGAGTAGTAACTGCAGCAGTACCTACACGGATACCAGAAGTAACAAATGGTGATTCAGTATCAAAAGGAACCATGTTTTTGTTTACTGTAATTTCTGCTTTTCCTAAAGCATCTTCAGCAGCTTTACCTGTAATCTTTTTGTTACGTAAATCAATTAACATACAATGGTTATCTGTACCTCCAGAAATAATTTCATATCCTTTCCCCACAAATGCTTTCGCCATTGCTTGTGCATTTTCTTTAACTTGAATTTGATATTCTAAGAACTCATCTGTTAATGCTTCTCCAAAAGCAACTGCTTTTGCAGCTATAACATGCTCTAATGGTCCACCTTGATTTCCTGGGAAAACCGCAGAGTTAATCAACGTAGACATTTTCTTTAATTTTCCTGATTTTAATTTTAATCCGAATGGATTTTCAAAATCTTTCCCAATCATAATCATTCCTCCACGAGGTCCACGTAATGTTTTGTGGGTTGTTGTAGTAACAATATGACAGTGTGGTAACGGATCAGATAAAATTCCCTTTGCTATTAATCCTGCTGGATGAGAAATATCAGCCATTAAAATAGCACCAACACTATCTGCAATCTCTCTAAACTTCTTAAAGTCCATATCACGAGAATACGCTGAAGCACCTGCAATAATTAATTTAGGTTTATGCTCCTTAGCTTGTTGCTCTAAGTGATTATAATCTATATATCCAGTTTCTTTATCTACACCATAAAATACTGGATTATATAATTTTCCTGAAAAGTTTACTGGCGAACCGTGTGTTAAGTGACCTCCATGAGATAAATCGAATCCTAAAATAGTGTCACCTGGTTGTAAACATGCTGCAAAAACAGCTGTGTTTGCCTGACTTCCAGAGTGTGGTTGTACGTTTACATACTCAGCTCCAAATAATTCTTTAGCTCTATCAATCGCAATTTGCTCAACGATATCTACTACTTCACACCCACCATAATAACGTTTACCTGGGTATCCTTCAGCATATTTATTTGTTAAAACTGATCCTTGAGCTTCCATTACTTGGTCGCTTACAAAATTTTCAGAAGCAATCAACTCTAAACCGTTTAGTTGACGTTCTTTTTCTTCTTGAATTAAATCAAATATTTGATGATCTTTTTGCATGTTGTGTGTTGTTACATAAAGTAGCCAAAAGTACTAATTTTATTATTCAAATTATATGGATTTTACAAGAAGTATCTACAAAAATACTTTAGCATTTTTTTTACTCATCTTTTTGGGGTAAATTGAAAAAAATATGTAGGTTTGATGAAAAATATAACAAAACGATAAATGGAAATAACTGCTAATAACCCGAATAGAAAATCTTGGTTAACTGTAGCTGAAGACTCAGATTTTCCTATTCAAAATATACCTTTTGGGGTTTTTCTTACAAAAGATGATATTATAACGATTGGTACAAGAATTGGTGACTATGCAATTGATTTAGGTGCCTTACACCAATTAGGATATTTTGATGGAATTCCGTTAACAGACGATATCTTCTTACAAGATACCTTAAATGATTTTATTGCTGATGGACGTAAAACTTGGCGTTTAGTTCGTAATAGAATTGCGGATATTTTTGATGTAAAAAATAGTAAGCTACGAGATAACGCTGAACACAAAGACAAGATAATCTTTAGAATGGACGAAGTTGAAATGCAACTTCCTGTTTCTGTAGGAGATTATACCGATTTTTATGCAAGTAAGGAACATGCTACCAATGTAGGAAGCTTATTTAGAGATCCTGAAAATGCTTTATTACCAAACTGGTTACAAATTCCTATTGGTTACCATGGAAGAAGTTCTTCAATTGTACCATCAGGAACTCCTATCCGTCGCCCTATAGGACAACAACGTCCAAGTGAAGGTGAAACTAAACCTAATTTCGGACCTTCAAAATTATTAGATTTTGAATTAGAAATGGCATTTATTACTACAGTAGCAAATGATTTAGGAGAAAGAATCCCTATTGAAGAAGCAGAAGAATATATCTTCGGATTAGTATTATTTAATGACTGGTCTGCTCGTGATATCCAAGCTTGGGAATATGTTCCTTTAGGCCCTTTCTTAGGAAAAAGTTTTGCTTCAACTATTTCTCCTTGGATTGTTACTTTAGATGCCTTAGAGCCTTTTAGAGTAGATAACCCAGAGCAAGTTTATGAGCCTTTACCTTATTTAAAGAAAGAAGGAAAAGACAGTTATGACATTAACTTACAAATGGCTATTCAACCAGAAGGTAAGGAAGAAACAGTTGTATGTAATTCTAATTTTAAGTATATGTACTGGACAATGGTACAACAATTAACACACCATACTGTTAACGGATGTCCTGTAAATGCTGGAGATATGATGGGAAGTGGTACTATTTCTGGACCAACTCAAGATAGCTTTGGATCTATGTTAGAGTTAACTTGGAGAGGTCAAAATCCAATAAAAATGAACGACGGAAGCGAGCGTAAATTTATAAATGATAACGATACAGTTATTATGCGCGGTTACTGTAAAAATGAAAAAATACGTATTGGTTTTGGTGAATGTTCTGGTAAAGTATTACCAGCCAAATAATACTTTAACCTAAGTATAATTATAAAAAAATCCAGTTCTTTCGAACTGGATTTTTATTTTCTTTTATTTTTTTATTCTTCTTCTGGTGGTGGATATCCATAAATTTCCTCATACACTTCATCAAAATTACTGCGTAAATAACTATTTAGCTTTTTACGATAGTCATCTTGCAACCAGTCGATAAAATTATGTGTGCTTTTTGAAATACATTTAGAGTATCTAAAAATTCTATCATCTATATCGCCTCCTAACTTTTTAGCTAAGATTAACGCATCAAAAACATCTTCACTATTTTCAACACACATTTTTGCATGATGTTCTATTGATTTTTCTAACACTCGTTTTGAAGACTCTCCTCCTTGTATGGTATCTCTGTATACTTTTTTAACATCAAAGTATAAATCTTCAGAATTTGCAAACTCTGCTTTTACATCTGCAGGTAGCTCATATCTAAAGTCACTTTCTATTTCTTCATCAGATAATAAGTTATCTAAATAGAAATTTGGTGCTCTAAACATTTTTTGCCAATCTAAATCTGCTCCCCAAGGTCCAAAACGATGGAAGTTATTACCTAAATCAATTACATTAAACTCTGATTTCCCTGGTAAAATACGAGAACCTCGACCAATCATTTGGTAGTATAATGTTAACGATTTTGTTGCTCTATTTAAAATAATTGACTGTACTGATGGTTCATCAAATCCTGTTGTTAAGATACTTACCGAAGTAATAATTGCATTAGGAGTTTTGTGGAACCACTTTAGGATAAAATCACGTTCTTTCTTTGTATTCGTATTATCTAAATGTGCAATTGGATAACCTGCTCTTTTAAAAGTATCATACACATGCAGTGATGTATTTATACCATTGTTAAAAATCAAGGTTTTTGTTCCTTTTGCTCGTTCTTCATAAGCTTGTAAAAGCTTAGAAAGCATATCTGTATTCGTATATAAATCTTCAGATGATTTTACGGTATAATCACCATTAGCCCCTACTTCTAATGAAGTTAACCCTACATTATAAGAATAGATGTTAGCTTTTGCTAAGTATTCATTCTGAATTAAAGCACCAATACTTTCTCCGTCTATAAGCTCATCATAATTATCCTTCATAGGAAGTTTTATATTTGAACTTAAAGGAGTGGCTGTTACACCTAATATAAAAGACTTATCAAAAAACTTGAATAGCTTAGTAAATGAGTTATAGTGTGCCTCATCAATAATTACTAAACCAACATCCGAAATATCTAACATATCGTCATTCAAACGATTGTTTAAAGTCTCTACCATAGCTACAAAGCAATCAAACTCATCTTGGTCATCTAAACTTGCTTTACTGTCTATAATTTTGTTTACTACACCAAACTCTTTAAGCATTTTTGCTGTTTGCTTACACAATTCTATTCGGTGCGTCATTATCAATACTTTCTTTTGATAATGTTTTAAGTATTGACGTGTAATTTCAGAGAAAATAACTGTTTTTCCTCCTCCTGTAGGTAGTTGATAAAGTAAATGGTAATTTTCGGGGGCATTCTCAAAACTTTTGAAAATTTTGTGCAATGCTTCTTTTTGATAATCGTATAGATTTTTTCCTTTCTTTGGTTGTGAAGTTGCTGTTTCGTTACTCAAATCTCTATAATTTTGAAATATGCAAAAATACGAGGTATTTAAGGAAATCCCATTAAAAATGGCATCTTTTTTAAAATTTCTTCAAATCAATACGAGCAATATCATAATGAGAAGCATGTGAAATTACTTCTTCATTTTTAACTACCAACAACTGAGGTGATTGATGTAAAACCTGAAAAGTGTACCCTATTTCATTAGAAATTTCCCTATAACTAAGTAAGTCTAGATAATACACTTTAAAATCTTTTAAATCCTCATCAAAACTGTTTACAAAACGTTTAATAACCATGCTACTTATGCCACATCTTGTTGAATGTTTAAAAATAGCTACAGGTTCATTTTTAGATCGTTCTTTTATCTCCTTTATTTGATCTAAGGAGGTTAAAGGAATCCAATTGATAAACGCTTCTTCTCCCTCTTTATTTTTATCTTTTCTTCCAAAAAGAGTGTTTAATACTCCCATAAAATTCTTATTTTTATTAACATAATTATTCTTAACTACCACTACATCAGTCAAAAAGTCATAAAAACCCATTTTTTAAAGACAAAATGTCTCTTTTTTATTTTAAAAATCAATTGGTACTGATTTTGACTTTTACAGAGAAAAAAATAAAACGATATGAATTTTAACAATTATACAATAAAATCACAAGAAACCATACAGCAAGCGCAACAATTAGCGCAAAGTTATGGTAACAACCTTATAGAAAATGAGCACATTTTCAAAGCTTTATTTTTAGTCGATGAAAATGTACTTCCTTTCATTTTAAAGAAACTTAATATAAATGTCGATGTTATACAGCAAGTATTAGATAAGCAATTAGAAAGTTTTTCTAAAGTTACTGGTGCTGATTTAATGCTTTCTCGTGAAGCTAATAAAACATTAAATGAAGCATCTATCATCGCTAAAAAAATGAACGATGAATATGTATCTATTGAACATTTAATCTTAGCTATTTTTAAATCTAAAAGTCAAATAGCACAAGTATTAAAAGACCAAGGTGTTACTGAAAAAAGTTTAAAAGCAGCCATTGAGGAGTTACGTAAAGGAAATCGTGTAACATCACAAAGTGCCGAAGAGACATACAACTCTTTAAATAAATATGCTAAAAACTTAAACCAGTTAGCACAAGATGGAAAATTAGATCCTGTAATTGGTCGTGATGAAGAAATTAGACGATTACTACAAATTTTATCGCGTAGAACTAAAAACAACCCAATTCTGGTTGGTGAACCTGGTACAGGTAAAACTGCAATAGCAGAAGGGTTAGCACATAGAATTATTAGAGGTGATGTTCCTGAAAATCTAAAAGAAAAACAAATTTTCTCCTTAGATATGGGAGCGTTAATTGCTGGAGCTAAGTATAAAGGTGAATTTGAAGAGCGTTTAAAATCTGTAGTAAAAGAAGTTACAAAGTCTGAAGGAGACATCGTGTTATTTATTGACGAAATCCACACTTTAGTTGGTGCAGGTGGTGGTCAAGGTGCAATGGATGCTGCTAATATTTTAAAACCTGCTTTAGCTCGTGGAGAATTGAGAGCTATTGGAGCTACAACTTTGGACGAGTATCAAAAATATTTTGAAAAAGATAAGGCTTTAGAGCGTCGTTTTCAGAAAGTAATGGTAGATGAACCTGATACTGAGAGTGCTATTTCTATTTTACGTGGTATTAAAGATAAATATGAAGCACATCATAAGGTTCGTGTTAAAGATGAGGCCATTATTGGTGCTGTAGAATTATCTCAACGCTATATTACAAATCGTTTTTTACCAGATAAAGCGATTGATTTAATGGACGAAGCAGCTTCTAAATTACGTATGGAAATTAATTCTAAACCAGAGGAGTTAGATGTGCTAGATCGTAAAATAATGCAGTTAGAAATCGAAATAGAGGCAATTAAACGTGAAAATGATGAAACTAAACTAAAATCTTTAAATGCCGATTTAGCTAATTTAAAAGAAGAACGTAATGAGATTAATGCAAAATGGCAATCAGAAAAAAGTGTTGTAGATACCATTCAGAACTTAAAGACTGATATTGAAAACTATAAACTTGAAGCTGAAAAAGCTGAGCGTAATGGTGATTATGGTAAGGTAGCTGAATTGCGTTATGGTAAGATTAAAGACGCACAAGAAGAGCTTGATAAACAACAAGAAGTTTTAGCTAATCAACAAGAAAACTCTTTAATTAAAGAAGAAGTTACCTATGATGACATTGCTGAAGTTGTAGCTAAATGGACGGGGGTTCCCGTAACTAAAATGTTACAGTCTGAACGTGAAAAGTTATTACTTTTAGAAGATGAGTTACACAAACGAGTAGTTGGTCAAGAAGAAGCCATCGAAGCCGTTTCTGATGCTGTACGCCGTTCTAGATCTGGTTTACAGAATCCTAATAAACCTATCGGCTCTTTTTTATTCCTAGGTACAACAGGAGTTGGTAAAACAGAGTTAGCAAAAGCACTTGCTCAATATTTATTTGATGATGAAAATGCTATGACTCGTATTGACATGAGTGAATATCAAGAACGTCATTCAGTAAGTAGATTAGTTGGTGCACCTCCTGGATATGTTGGTTATGATGAAGGTGGACAATTAACTGAAGCTGTTAGAAGAAAGCCGTATTCGGTTGTATTGTTAGATGAGATTGAAAAAGCGCACCCAGACACCTTTAACATCTTATTACAAGTACTAGATGAAGGTAGATTGACTGACAATAAAGGGCGTGTTGCTGATTTTAAAAACACTATCATTATTATGACCTCTAATATGGGAAGCCATATTATTCAAGAGAAATTTGATAATATGAAGGGAGACATCCATACAACTATGGACTTAGCAAAAACAGAAGTTTTAGGGTTGTTAAAACAATCCGTAAGACCTGAATTTCTGAATAGGATTGATGATATCATTATGTTCACTCCATTATCTGAAGGTAACATTAAAGAAATTGTAAAACTACAATTGAATAGTGTTAAAAAGATGATTGCACAACAAAATATAACATTTGATGCTACTGATGAAGCTATTGCTTACTTAGCCGTAAAAGGATATCAACCAGAATTTGGTGCACGTCCTGTAAAACGTGTAATTCAAAAAGAGGTTTTAAATCAATTATCTAAAGAAATATTATCAGGAAGAATAACTACAGATAGTATTATTTTACTAGATGCTTTTGATGATAAATTAGTCTTTAGAAATCAATCTGATTTAGTAGAAAAATAATTCTATATAAATATCTATAAATCAATTCAAAAAGTGACATTTTTTTCGTTTTAAATAATGAAAAAATGTCACTTTTTTTAATTGGTATTTTTTTTGAGTTATAATTATTAAAATTAATGTTTAACTAAAAAATGTAAAGTTATGTTATTAAAGAGCACTGATTTTCCAGCATTACCAAATGTCTTTAATGATTTTTTTAGAGACTGGTCTACTTCAAATTTCTCGGATACAAATACTACATTACCAGCTGTAAACATTAAAGAAAATGAAAATGAGTTTACAGTTGATGTAGCTGCTCCTGGTATGAATAAGGAAGATTTTCAAGTAAACCTTGAAAATGATATTCTAACTATTTCATCAGAAAGAAAAGAGAATAAAGAAGACACGAACGACAACTATACACGAAAAGAATATAGTTATATGTCGTTTAAAAGAAGCTTTACACTACCTAAAGGTATTGTTGATAGTGAAAAGATTAAAGCTACCTATAAAAATGGCGAGCTAAAAATTAATATTCCAAAATTAGAAGCCGCAAAACCTAAACCTGCGAAACTAATTACAGTTGAATAAGTTAATTTTGTAATATCTTTTTTTAATTTAAAAAACCGAGTGTTCTTAAAAAGTCACTCGGTTTTCTATAGCTTTTAGTTACTAAAAATTTTAAAAAGTATCTACTTGTATATCTTCTAAAACGATTTCAGATAATTTCTTCAATTTACCTTCTTCGTATAATTTATCAATAGTAAAAAAATCAATATCTTTATCTGTAGGCTTGTAATTATTATAGTCAACAAAACGAATTCCTTTCACTATTTTTTCTTCTTTTACATCTCTAAAACGTACTCCTCCTCCATTTGTATGGTATTTGTACGCTAAGTAATTTAATTGAAAGTTATCTTTAGCAAACCAATAAATAAATACATCATCAAAATCTTCTCCCCCCCCCTCTTCAGTAAAAGTAACTCTAACCTTATAATATTGTTTTCCTTTAATAGTAACATCTTCAAGTAACTTTTTTTGAACAGCCTTATCATTTAACCCAATGGGTAATACTGAAAAATAATGAACTGAATTTACGGAGTTACTATAACGATTTTCATCTTTTTTAGATAATTCTATTAAACTATCGTTCACAAATCGTTCAAAAGCATCATTTGACAATATATCCTTTATTGTTACAGAATCATTTTTTATAACTCTAACTAGTTTAAATGTTCCTTTATCTCTAGTCGCTTCGTAGTGGTTTTTTCTAAAATTAAAAGATATAGTAGCGTTCTCTATTTCATTCAACTTAGAGTGCTCTATTGACTTATCAATTACTTCTTGGGCGGTAAATTTTGGTTTACACGAAACTATTAATAATAATAGAAAAATGTATAAATGTCGCATATAATTTTGTTTGTGTTCGTCGTTTATTAGCTAACAAATTTACACGTATTCATTAATTTTAATTGTTAAGTTTTACACAAAAAAATAGAGCTACGTAATTGTAGCTCTAAAAAAGGGGATTATAATTTATCGGTTAAAACCTCATGCCTACGCCAAAACCAATAAGTAAAGGGTTAATATCTACTTCTGCTGGTACTGTTGCTACACCTGCATTAACAGAAACATCTGTACTTAATCCTATATACTTAGCATCTACGTTTAAAAACCAAGTATCATCTAAATCATAGTCAAAACCTAATTGTAGTGCATACCCAAAACCATTTTCATAATCTACATCTACTACAGCTCCTGGATCAGCATTGTAAAAAATAGTATAATTAACACCCGCTCCTACATAAGGCTTAAAATCACTTATATTAAAATGATATTGTAATGTTAGTGTTGGAGGTAACAACCATACATCTCCTAAATTAACGTTTCCTAAAGCTGTATTTACTGCTTTTACATCATGGTTTGCTGTACCTAAAATTAATTCAACTGCTATATTTTCAGTAAAATAGTACGTAAAGTCAAGTTCAGGGATAAAACTTTTACCTATTTCAACATCTCCTCCAATAGTACCAATTGTTGCTGATTCGTTAGGTAAAACACTTACCCATCTAAAGCGCGCTTGCCATTTTTTAAAATCATTTGTCTTAGTAGTTTCCTGAGCATTTACATTACTAAAAAATAATGTTCCTAATACAATACTTAATATTATTTTTTTCATGATTATAAGTTTAAATTTTAAGCAAAATTACATTCCGCTCACTCCATAAAACATGACTTAAATCATAGCTTAATAATTTTATTTAACAACTTAAAATTATAGTTATATTTGTGTTCTATTTATGCAAAAAAAGATCAACATACAGAATAAAAAAGCTCGTTTCGAATACGAGATAATAGATAAATACACAGCAGGAATTCAACTCACTGGTACTGAAATTAAATCTATAAGACAAAGTAAGGCTCGAATTACGGAAAGCTTTTGTGAATTTAATGACAAAGGAGAGCTTTTTGTGGTAAACATGTATATTGAAGAATATGCTTTTGGAAACCATTATAATCACAAACCTAAAAGTGAGCGTCGTTTATTGTTAAATAAACGTGAATTGAAAAAACTAGAAAAAGAAGTTGAAGCTAAAGGTAGTACAATTGTTCCATTACGTTTATTTATTAATGAAAATGGTTGGGCAAAACTAGATATTGCTCTTGCAAAAGGAAAGAAAACTCATGATAAAAGACAAAGTATTAAAGATCGTGATAATAAGCGTGATTTAGCCCGAATTAAAAAGGCTTATAATTAATGAATGATACTTTTTTAAATATCATACAATGGAAAAAAATTATATACTTTATTTTTATCCTATTCTTATTTAAGTTTTCTTTTTTACATGGTTATGGTTTTAAAACAACTCTTTCTTTCCTTGATTTAGGTTTGTTATCTATCTCTAGTGCTTTTTTACTAGCTTCTGGTTACTTGACCAGTTTTTTCTTTAGAAACACACAAAAAAAAACTAGACTCCCTTTACAAAAAGTAAAAAATCTATCCATTTACTTAATGCTAATAGGCATTATTGTAGGGTTATATTTATCTATAAAAGTAAACAAAGCTTGGTATGGACTTATATTTATAGCCTGCCCTATTATTGTATACCTTTACTCTAAAAACAACACTCAAAAAACTTTTTTTAGCAACATTGTTACGTCTTTTCTAAAACCTTTTGCACTACTTACTCTTTGGTGGTTTGATTTTCCTCTTAATTTATCGATAGAGCAATGGGAGTTGTTTTACGACCTTCAACTAATAACTATTGCTTATGTAACCATCTCTTTTTTGAGTAATATCGTTGTTGAAATAATTATTGATATTATTAACGTAAATCAAGATAATTTAAACAAACAAAATACCCTTCCTGTTTTATTAGGACGAAAAAGGGCAAAAAACATTGCTTTAATGCTCTCTATAATAGGTTGCTTATTTGTATTTTCAATAGCAATTTCTTTTATTAAAAACAAGTTCATTTTCTCAACAATTATGTTACTAGGAACAATTCCTGAGCTATACTTTATTTACCGATTAATGCTAGCTTCTGAAGCTAAGGACTATAAGGCTTTGCATAAAATTAGTTACGTTAATTTCCTTTTAGCCCTCTTAAGTGTTCCTACCATAGGTTATTATATAAAATATGTTATCAACTAAACTATCAAAATACTCCATTATTCTTGCTTCAAATTCACCTAGAAGACAAGAATTAATAAAAAGTTTAGACATTCCTTTTTCTATTAAAACAAAGGAAGTTGAAGAAATCTATCCTAAAGAGCTAAAACATTCAGAAATAACTGATTTTTTAGCTGATTTGAAAGCTACTCCTTTCAAAAAAGAGTTAAAAGAAAACGAGTTGTTAATAACGTCTGACACTATAGTATGGATAAACAAAAGAGCTTTAGGAAAACCTAAAAATTATGATGAAGCATTTCAAATGCTTAAAGAGATATCTAATAACAAACATGAAGTTATCACTTCTATATGTATTACTGGTAAATCATTTCAAAAAACGGTGAATGATACCACTATTGTTAATTTTAGGGAACTATCGGACGAAGAAATTAACTACTACATAAACACTTATAAACCTTTTGATAAAGCTGGAGCTTATGGTATTCAAGAATGGATTGGTAAAATAGGAATTACTAAAATTAAAGGAAGCTATTTTAACGTTATGGGATTTCCTATTCATAAACTTTACAAAGAATTATCAAAATTGTAGCTTTACATCTATATAAAAGATTATTTTTGACGCGTATTTACACAACACAAACTGATGAAAAAATATACTTATACTGAAAAAAAAGATACCCGTTCTGGGTTTGGTGATGGTTTAACTGAATTAGGACAAAAAAATCCTAATGTTGTAGCCTTATGTGCAGATTTAACAGGTTCATTGAAAATGAATGAGTTTGCTGAAAATCATCCAGAACGTTTTTATCAAGTAGGAATTGCTGAAGCAAACATGATAGGAATTGCAGCTGGATTAACAATTGGAGGAAAAATTCCTTTTACTGGTACATTCGCTAACTTTTCTACTGGTAGAGTTTATGACCAAATTCGTCAATCAGTTGCTTATTCTGATAAAAACGTAAAAATTTGTGCTTCTCACGCTGGATTAACTTTAGGTGAAGACGGAGCAACACACCAAATTTTAGAAGATATTGGATTAATGAAAATGTTGCCAGGAATGACTGTAATAAACACTTGTGATTATAGCCAAACTAAAGCTGCAACTTTAGCAATAGCAGAACATGAAGGTCCTGTATATTTACGTTTTGGGCGTCCAAAAGTACCGGTATTTATGACCGAACAACCTTTTGAAATAGGAAAAGCTATTCAACTTACCGAAGGTAACGATGTTACTATTGTTGCTACTGGTCATTTAGTTTGGGAAGCCTTACAAGCTGCTGAGCAATTAGAAGCCAAAGGTATTTCTGCAGAAGTAATAAATATTCATACAATCAAGCCATTAGATGAAGAAGCTATTTTAAAATCTGTTGCCAAAACAGGATGTATAGTTACTGCTGAAGAACATAATAAATATGGAGGCTTAGGAGAAAGTGTTGCTCGCTGTTTAGCTACTAATGTACCTACTCCACAAGAATTTGTTGCTGTAAATGATAGTTTTGGAGAATCTGCTACTCCAGATGAACTAATGAAAAAATATGGCTTAAATGATGAAGCCATAGTAAAAGCAGTTGAAAAAGTTATTTCTAGAAAATAAGAATATAAGCACTCAAACAATAAATACATCACTTTTTAAGTTTAAAGTGATGTATTTTTTTTATAAAAAAGTAAATATTTAACCCAATTTAACAGTGTAAATTAATAACAATGAAAAAAGCAATTTTTATTTTATGCCTTCTAATAGGAGGCTCTCAATTAGTGCAAAGCCAAATCCAAGGAGGTATAAAAGGTGGTATCAACTACAACTCTGATTCTTTTTCTGATGTAAAAGACGACGTCTTTAATGGAGCTAAAAGTAAAACAGGTTTTCATGCCGGTGGTTGGTTACGTATAAAATTACCTGCTACAGGTTTATATATTAGACCTGAATTGGTATATACGCAATTAAGCAACGAAGTTTCTTATGAGCCTTCTGGTTTTACTGCCAAAACTACCACCTATGAAATTCAAAAAATAGATATTCCTGTTTTATTAGGATTCAACTTTTTAAAGGTAGGACATGTTTTTGCTGGACCTTCTTTTCAGTATATTTTAGATTCTGATTTTAATATTGAAGATCTTAAACAAGTAGATTCTGATGGTTTTTCTGTTGGATTACAATTAGGTGTTGGTGTTGAGCTTGGTAAATTAGGATTAGATGTACGTTGGGAAAGAGCTTTGTCAGATACTGAAGCCGAATTTGTAGACTCTAATGTTGGAAACGTAAATTTTGATACTCGTGTAAATCAAATTATTGTTGGTTTATCATATAGATTCTAAAACATTTTAAAGTTAAATACAAAAAAAAACCGAAGTTAAAACTTCGGTTTTTTTTATAACTTTTTATATCTAAAAAATGTCTCTATTTAAATAATCAGGTACATTAGGTTTATTTGGGTCACTAAAATCGTTTGCTGGATTTCCGTCTCCATTTTTGTCCTCATCTTTTGATAAAACACCGTCACCATCATCATCAGTATCTAAATAATTAGGCACACCGTCTCCGTCTGTATCATCATTTCTGGGATTTCCATCTCCATCTGGATCTTCGTTGATGGAAGCTACCCCATCTTGATCCTCATCAGTATCTGGAACCAAATCCCACAACTCGATATAAAACATCAATAAAGAATTTGGGGCTATAGTAGTTGTTCCTCTATTTGCATAAGCTAATCCAGAAGGTATAAACAAAATTCCTTTTCCTCCATTCTCATAATTAATAGGTCCATCATTTGTTACATTGTTTCCTCCTTTAAAATGAATAAAACTATAAGTCCAACCTCTAATAACATTGTTTAAAGAAAACCATGCAGTGTTTTTATCAAAATCTGGACTTAAACTGTCTTTTCTAACGATTCTTTGTCCCCTATATTTAGCATAAACAGAGTCCATTACCGTTGGAAACCCTTTGTCCTCATCTGGAGTACCTACTCTATTTACATAATAATAAAGTTTATAATTAATATCATTTTCAGTTACTTCTTTAGTCACCAACTTATCATCATCAAATAATGATGTTTCATTATTGGTAATAGGTTTAACTGAATCTAAAACCTCATTATAATAGTTATTCTTCAAAAATGTAACCAAAGAGTCATTATCAATTATAGCTTGTGCCTCATGGTCAAAATTATCAACGGGTGAATTGCTATCACTTCCACAAGCGTATAAAAGAGTACCTACAATGGCAGTACAAAGTAAATGTTTAAATTTTATCATTTAATTCTGAAATTTTAACGCGCAATTTACCATTTTTATACCTTTGTAAAAAACGAAACGATAAAAATTAACTTTTTATATGAGAATTGACAAATATTTGTGGTGTATTCGCTTATTTAAAACCCGTAGTATTGCCACAGATGCTTGTAAAAAAGGGCATGTTAAAATAGAGGGTACTAACCTTAAACCTTCAAAAGAAATATTTGGTAATGAAGAAATTACCATCCGTAAAAACCAAATAAATTACAAAATTAAAGTTATAGACATCCCTCCTAACCGCGTTGGGGCTAAATTGGTTGATTTATACAGAAAAGATTTAACCCCTAAAGAAGAGTTTGAAAAAACTGAGTTATTAAAATACGCTAAGGACTATTATCGTAAAAAAGGAACTGGACGTCCTACAAAAAAAGATCGTCGTGATATTGACGATTATTATGACGATTCTAATAAAAATGATGTTAATTTGTAATTCCAAATTAAGTTAAAATTAGCTAATAGAATGACTGAAGTAAATAATATCATCTTAAACAATACTCAGGTTGAACAAAAAATTCGTCGAATAGCCTTTCAAATCTATGAAAGTAATAGTAACGAAACGGAAATTATTATTGCTGGTATTGCTGATAATGGATATTTTTTAGCAGAAAAAATTTCAACTGTTTTAAGTCAGGTTTCTCCTATAAAAGTAACATTATGTAAAGTTTTTATTGATAAGAAAAAACCAATCAGTCCAATCACTACCTCTATAAGTAGTAAAGAGTACCAAAATAAAGCATTAGTTTTAGTCGATGATGTTTTAAACTCAGGTACCACCCTTATATATGGTGTTAAGCATTTTTTAGAAGTCCCTTTAAAACGATTTAAGACTGCTGTGTTAGTAAATAGAAACCACAAAAAATATCCTGTTAAGGCTGACTTTAAAGGTCTATCTTTATCTACATCTATTAAGGAACATGTAGTTGTTGAATTCAAAGCTAATGAAACAATTGCTTATTTAACTTAAAATTGATTGTAAACTATCCATAATTTCGTCAATACTTTTATCATCTACGGCTATCTTATATTTAGCTTGATTATAAAAATAGCTTCGTTCAAATAAGTGTTTTGCAACGAATTCTGCCAACTCTTCTTTATTATTTAAGCGAGCAACTAATGGACGTTTACTTTTTTCCTTTGTTAGCCTGTCTACAATAGTATTTATACTCGTCTTTAAATACACCGACCTCACGTCGTTAAAACTTAATAACACATCCATATTTCCTGCATAACAAGGTGTACCTCCTCCTAAAGACAATATAAAGCTCTTTTCTTGCTCCAAAAGCTCTTTTAAATATATATGTTCTTGCTTTCTAAAATAAATCTCTCCTTTCTGTTCAAAAATCTCAGAAACTGTTTTTTCTTCTTTTTTTTCGATATACTCATCTAAATCAACAAACGGAATTTCCATTTTTTCGGCTAAATTTCGTCCAATTGTCGATTTTCCACTCGCCATATATCCTAATAATACAATTTTCATAAACTAGTAATTAAGCAGTTACAAATATGAGTAAAAAATATTACAAAAAAGCTTTTTTGATTTAAAGAACAGTTGTATATTTGCAACCGCTTTCACAAAGAAGCAATGACCGGGTAGCTCAGTTGGTAGAGCATCTCCCTTTTAAGGAGAGGGTCCTGGGTTCGAGCCCCAGCCCGGTCACAAAAAGTTAAGCATTCCGCTTAACTTTTTTAGTTTATGCACGTATGGCGGAATTGGTAGACGCGCAGGCTTGAGGGGCTTGTTTCCAACGGAAGTGCAGGTTCGACTCCTGTTACGTGCACAAAAAAGCACAATACATTTTTGTATTGTGCTTTTTTTATTTATATAAGACAAGGAGACTAAAAAAAACCTCCTTGTGTTTAAGTTATTTAATTTAATATATATGTGTTATAGTCTAAATAACAAGTATCATCTTGAACTATAGTCCTTACTCCATTCCATGTTTGATTATGAAAACCATCTCCTACTGTATAATTATCTACATACGGATTGTGTCTTGTATAATCTTCCCATTTTTTTGAACTAAGATTATACTCATACTCATTATAAGCCTTTGCTCCATCTCTATAAACATAACATCCAGAATCACATTCTCCTATTACAGAAACTATTCTAAAACGTTCACCTGCTTTAGCCTTTACCATAAAGTCAATTACTTTTCCATCAGCTACACTTCTTTTTTCGCCAAATCTATAATAGTCTAAACCTACATGCTCTTCAATTCCGTACCCCCAATAAATTTTCTTTCCTGTTAAATACCAAGATCCTAGTTCTTGGTCATACTTTTCTACATAAAATCTACCGAAAAGCTCAGCTCCACTAGTTCCATGATCACTTCCATATAGAGCTACATTAGTTGGGTCTACTCTTATTTTATCATAATATACTAAATCACATTCTTTGATAATATACTCTAAATTTGAACTTACTTTAAAAGGTCTGTTATCGTAAGTGTAATTTACTTTATAAGAAATCGGATACCCTGGATTATCAACTGATACCTCCGCTCCTTCTTTCAGAAAATCAACAACCCTATCTAAATTATTAGCCATAGCTGCTAAAGATGATGCTATTCCAGAAGTAGCATTTCCTCCCAATTGCTTAACTTTAACAGTAGATTCACTAAAAATTGATTTATACCTAGCTTCTAATTCTGCATTCACTTCTGTTCCTACTGATTTATAAGCAAAATTCAGAGCTGCTTCAACTTCTTTAGCACTACTACTAGATTCATAAATTAACGTATACAGTTTACCATAAGTTACTGATTCTATATACGAAGATGGGTTTTGTTGATCTTCACTTACCTCTAAATAATCAGTAACATAAGGTTTTAACCTCTCTGGGGAAACATTATTATTTAACCAACCATTCTTTCCTATAATTCCTTCTTTAGGAGATACTGAAGCTGTAAAAAAACGTTGTTTCAAAGTAACTGCATATCTAGTTTTCTGGGTAGAGAAGTCTAACCCAAAACTACCTGACACATTTACACTAGGTCCAGAATATCCTGCATTTAAAGATAATTGAAATTGTTTTTCATCATGAATTCTTTGAATACTAATATCAAAACTAGCAGGAAAATTAGCTTCACTCTTATAGTAAGCATTTAAAATAGAGTTTAAATTATCTTGAACTTTTCCTGGTGTTGGTTCTTCAATTGTTCTTGATGTAGAAGCAGATGTTCCTGACAACACATTTACTCTTACCTCTAAAGGATTCCTATCTTCTCCAAAAATAGGTATAGACACTGGGGCTCCTTCTTGTATAGATCTCGCAGCTACCAAATTACCAGGCCATAGTAAAGAACTATTTGCATCCAAAATAAAGAAATCTGAATCTGTTTGAGTAAATGACACTTCTTTATCTACACAATTCTCTTCTACAGCTACTCCTTTAGCTCTGGAAAAAGTGTTATCATATAGTTCATTAATATTTAAATTATGAATACCATCTGGTGTATCCGGTGTTATAAATTGAGCTACTTGCTCTTTACTAGAATTTATTTCAGAATTATGTAATAGATCGTCGTTTTGACATGAAATAATTGAAAAGAGGGTTAATCCAAGTATTTTTAGATTTTTCATTTATTTATTTTTTAAATTTAATATTGTACTAATTAAGACCTCGAGGAGTAATTAAACAATCTCAAATACGTTTCCCCTACTTTTTTATTTATTTTTTTAAATTATCTCTACTTATTTATGTTTTTATTTATTAATTATCATTAAAAAAACACACACAACAAAACAATAATTAATTTCACAAATTATTAACGAGTACAAAGCCTATTATTCTTATTTTCGCTTTATGCAAAAACAATTATTATTCTTAGTAGCAATAGTATTTAGTATATCTATTCAAGCACAAGACAAACTAAAAGGACAAATAATAGACTCCGAGTCTAAAAAGCCTTTGAGTGCGGCTCATATCTTAAACCTTAACAGTGTTGTAGGTACTATAACAAATGAAAAAGGCCTTTTTGACCTTGTTGCACAAGCAAATGATACTGTATTGGTTTCTTATTTAGGGTACTCCTCAATAAAACTAAAAATTACAAATGATCTTTTAAAAGGGAATGAAGTTGTAATCTCTTTAGAAGAAAAACCAGAAGAAGTAAAGGAAGTAGTTATTAAATCTACTGAACTTATCGGAGTACTAGAAGTAGATATTAAACAAGTTCCAAAAGACCGTTTTACAAGAATACATATTAATGGACTTCCTCAAACTTATGAAGTTGGAAGACCTCAAAAAATCTCCTCTCCTATTGCTAAGTTATTAAACCCAGTTGACTTAGTATATAACCTCTTTGGTAAAAAGCCTAAACAGCTAAAAAAACTTAAAAAACTTAAAAAGGAAGATGATTTACGAAAAATGCTAGCAGGTAAGTTTGATCGCGAGGTTATGATGGAATACCTAGAAATGGATAGGGCTGAATTAAATAAACTACTGTCTGATTGCAACTACTCTGAATATTTTATAAAAAAAGCTAGTGACTTGCAATTAATAGAAGCTGTCTTGAACTGTTATGAAAATTATAAAACAACAAAAAAAGGAAAAATAGAGAGGAATAGAATACCTGATAAAAATTGATTTTTATGTTAAAAAAGTAGGGTAACTCATATTTTATCTGTTATATTGTTTATAGATTAACAAATAATTACATTAAATAATGAGAAAAATTATATTACTATCTTTTGCTTTTACGCTTTTTTTAAATTGTAGCAAGGATGATGAAATAGCTGAACCTGCAGAAAATGTCACACTAAACAACAAAGTAAACAACTTTGTATGGAAAGCAATGAATTCGTGGTATAATTGGCAAGAGGAAGTTCCTAATTTATCAGATAGTAAAGATGATAACATTAATGATTATTACACTTACTTAAACTCCCATAGTACTCCTAGTTCTTTATTTGAAAGTTTAAAACATGCTGATGATGATTTTTCATGGTTTATAGAAGACTATGTTGCACAACAACAACAATTTCAAGGAACTTCAAAAACTTTTGGTTTTAGACCTAGTCTTGTTAAAGTTGGTACTACTGATTATGTTGTGATATATATAGAACATGTATCAAAAGGTTCTCCTGCAGATTTGGCAGGATTTAAAAGAGGAGATATAATCAATGCTATTAATGGGACTGTAATGACCGTTAGTAATTATAAAACCGTACTTAACGGATATTACCAAGAAACCTCTGAATTTTCTTTTACAGAAAAAGATGGTACAATTCTAAAAGAAAAGAAAACTATAACACAAGCTGTCGTATCTGATAACCCAGTACATTTGACTAAAGTTTTTGATAATATTAATGGTAAAAAGGTTGGTTACTTACTTTACAACGGTTTTAGGTCATCATATAATGATGAATTAAATGCCGCTTTTGCTGAATTAAAGTCTGCAGGCATTCAAGAACTCGTACTGGACTTAAGAATTAATGGAGGAGGATCTGTGGAAACATCTGCTTATTTAGCTAGTATGATACATGAAGAAGCAGGTAAAGATAAATTTGCTGAATTGAAATTTAACAAGAAACACGCTCAATACAATGAGCCTTATTATTTTAATAATACTTTAAATGTTTATGGAACTGATGGAAAAAAGACTAGTGAAGAAGCTATAAATAGGTTATCAGGTATAAACAAATTATATGTTTTAACTTCTGGCAGTACTGCATCAGCAAGTGAAATGATTATAAATGGATTACGTCCTTTTATTGAAGTTAAGTTAATAGGAACTAAAACAGTAGGTAAAAATGAAGGGTCAATAACATTATATGACTCACCTACTAGTGATTATACTAATGTAAACGCAGCCAACTCAACTCATAAAATGGCTATGCAACCTATTGTTTTTCAAATATACAATAAACTTGGGCAAAACGATTATGGCGATGGATTTGAACCTAATATTTTAATTGAAGAATGGAAGTACTGGGATAATATTTTACCTTTTGGAGACGAAAATGAAATAGTCTTAAAAACAGCTTTAGATGATATAAGAGGGGTTTCTGCTAAGTCATTGTACGAAATAAAAAGTTTTGAACATATTAAAACAAATATATCAACCAATAAGTTCGAACAAGAAATGTATGTTGATAGTCATTATTTTAACAAGTAATATAATGTAAGAAAAAGCAGCAAAATTTTGCTGCTTTTTTTATGCTTCTATTTCATCCAAAAGAATTAAATTTACGCCTTTAAAACAACACACAAACACAACTATAACATAATGATTCATTTCTTTGGAAACGTAAACAGTAAAATATTTGCTGTTCAAACAACAGAAGAATTAACATCTGAAACAATTTCGAAGTTAACTTGGTTATTTGGCAACCAACCGAAAATAAACGCGGCGTCTCTTGACGCCTTTTTTGTTGGGCCTAGAGCAGCTATGATTACTCCTTGGAGTACAAATGCTGTTGAAATTACCCAAAACATGGGTATTTCTGGAATCATCAGAATTGAAGAATTCGAAGCAGTTACTGACGATTTTTCTGATTTTGACCCAATGATTTCTCAAAAGTTTAGTGGATTAAACCAAGAAACTTTTACTATCAATATTCAACCTGAACCAATTCTAGAGATTGATGACATTGCTGCTTATAATGAGCAAGAAGGGTTGGCTTTAAGTGATGAAGAAATAGCTTATCTAGAAGAAGTAGCTGCTAAAATTGGTAGAAAATTAACAGATTCTGAAGTATTTGGATTCTCTCAAGTAAATTCAGAACACTGTCGTCATAAAATTTTCAATGGAACTTTTGTTATTGATGGAGAAGAAATGCCTACTTCTTTATTCAAGTTAATTAAAGAAACATCAAAGCAAAATCCAAACGATATTGTATCTGCTTATAAGGACAATGTTGCTTTTGTAAAAGGACCAAAAGTGGAACAATTTGCTCCGAAGAGTGCAGATAAACCAGATTTTTACGAAACAAAAGAGTTTGAATCTGTTATTTCATTAAAAGCTGAAACACACAACTTCCCTACTACTGTAGAACCTTTTAATGGTGCAGCTACAGGGTCAGGTGGAGAAATTCGCGATAGATTAGCTGGTGGAAAAGGATCTTTACCATTGGCTGGAACTGCTGTTTATATGACTTCTTATTCTCGTTTAGAAGAGAATCGTCCTTGGGAAAAAGGAATGGATGAACGTAAATGGTTATACCAAACTCCAATGGATATCTTAATCAAAGCATCTAATGGAGCTTCTGATTTTGGTAATAAATTCGGTCAACCATTAATCTGTGGTTCTGTCTTAACTTTTGAACATGAAGAAGATGCTCGCAAACTTGGTTTCGACAAAGTAATCATGCAAGCGGGTGGTATTGGATATGGTAAAAAAGAGCAAGCATTGAAAGATACTCCACAAGAAGGAGATAAAATAGTTATTCTTGGAGGTGAGAACTACCGTATTGGTATGGGAGGAGCTGCGGTTTCTTCTGCTGATACTGGAGAATTTTCTTCAGGAATAGAATTAAACGCTGTTCAGCGTTCAAACCCAGAGATGCAAAAACGTGCTGCCAATGCCGTTCGTGGTATGGTAGAAAGTGATGAGAACTTTATTGTATCTATTCACGATCACGGAGCTGGTGGACACTTAAACTGTTTATCTGAATTAGTGGAAGATACTGGTGGAAACATCGATTTAGATAAATTACCAGTAGGTGACCCTACTCTATCTGATAAAGAGATTATTGGTAATGAATCTCAAGAGCGTATGGGATTAGTGATTGCTGAAAAGCATATTGATACTCTTAACAAAATTGCTGAGCGTGAACGTTCACCAATGTACACTGTTGGTGATGTTACTGGTGACCACCGTTTTACTTTTGAATCTAAAACCAACGGTAATAAACCGATGGATTTAGCTTTAGAAGATATGTTTGGTAGTTCTCCTAAAACGATTATGACTGATAATACCGTAGATCGTAATTACGCTGAAGTTGAGTATTCTAAAGAAAATTTCACTAACTACTTAGAACAAGTTTTACAATTAGAAGCTGTTGCCTGTAAAGATTGGTTAACAAATAAAGTTGACCGTTGTGTTGGAGGAAAAGTAGCTAAGCAACAATGTGTTGGTTCCTTACAAATTCCATTGAACAATGTAGGTGTGATGGCGTTAGACTATAAAGGTAAAGAAGGTATTGCTACTACAATTGGACACTCTCCTATTTCAGGATTGATTGATCCAGAAGCAGGAAGTAAAAACTCAATTGCTGAAGCATTAACTAATATTGTATGGGCCCCTTTAAAAGACGGATTACAATCGGTTTCATTATCAGCAAACTGGATGTGGCCTTGTAAAAATGAAGGAGAAGATGCTCGTTTATACAAAGCGGTAAAGGCTGTTTCTGAGTTTTCTATTGATTTAGGAATCAATGTTCCTACAGGAAAAGATTCTTTATCAATGAAACAGAAATACCCTAATGAAGAAGTAATTTCTCCAGGTACTGTAGTTATTTCTGCTGCAGCTAACTGTAACGATATCAATAAAGTTGTAGAACCTGTTTTACAACCAAACAAAGGAGATATTTATTATATCAATTTATCACAAGATGAATTTAAATTAGGAGGAAGTTCGTTTGCGCAAATAGTAAACAAATTAGGTAACTCTGCTCCTACTATTGCTAATAATGAATTCTTTAAATCAGCATTTAATGTTTTACAGAGTTTAATAAAAGAAGGAAAAATCGTTGCAGGACATGATGTTGCATCTGGAGGATTAATTACTACTTTATTAGAATTGTGTTTTGCAGATGTGAATGTAGGTGCTAATTTAGATTTATCTACTTTAAAGGAAACTGACAGTATTAAATTATTATTTGCTGAAAACTCAGGAATTGTTTTCCAATCAGTAGATTCTTCTGTAGAGCAAATTTTAGCAGATAATAATATTGAATTCTTCAAAATAGGTTCAGTAACTGAATCTGACAGATTAAATATTAAAAACGGAACTGATATTTTTGCTTTATCTGTTGCTGAGCTAAGAGATACTTGGTATAAGACTTCTTATTTATTAGATCAAAAACAAACAGCAAACGGTTTAGCTAAAGATCGTTTTGATAATTATAAAAACCAACCATTAAAATACACATTCCCAACTAATTTTACAGGAGAATTAGCTGATACAGTTGGTACTGTAACAACTAGTAGACCAAAAGCTGCAATTATTCGTGAAAAAGGTTCTAACTCTGAACGTGAAATGGCAAACGCTATGTATTTGGCTGGTTTTGATGTGAAAGATGTTCACATGACAGATTTAATTTCTGGTCGTGAAACTTTAGAAGATATTCAATTCATTGGTGCTGTTGGAGGTTTTTCTAATTCAGATGTGTTAGGTTCTGCTAAAGGATGGGCTGGAGCATTCTTATATAATGAAAAAGCAAATACTGCTTTGAAAAATTTCTTTAAAAGAGAAGATACGCTTTCAGTTGGTATTTGTAACGGATGTCAGTTGTTTATGGAATTAGAACTTATTAATCCTGAACATAATGAACATGGTAAAATGCTTCACAATGAATCTAAAAAACACGAAAGTTCGTTTACATCTGTAAAAGTTCAAGAAAATAATTCAGTAATGTTATCTAGTTTAGCGGGAACTGAATTAGGGGTTTGGATTTCTCATGGAGAAGGAAAATTCAATTTACCAGAAACTGAAAACAATTATAATATTGTTGCGAAGTATGGTTATGAAGGATATCCTAATAATCCAAATGGATCAGATTATAACACAGCAATGCTATGTGATAAGACTGGTCGTCATTTAGTAACTATGCCACATATTGAGCGTTCTACTTTCCAATGGAACTGGGCTAACTATCCACAAGACAGACAAGATGAAGTTTCTCCTTGGTTAGAAGCTTTTGTGAATGCAAGAAAATGGATAAAAAATAAGTAGAATACTACATTCTCAACTACAAAAAGCACTCTGTAAATAGGGTGCTTCTTTTTTTTACAAAAGTAAACATAAAGATCGATAATTTACATTTGTTAACTACAAAACAGTCGTTACAATTGTAATTATCTTCCACAATTATATTTATAAGTAAAGTATTCTACATCTATATAAACATAGCTACCTCTTTATGATTATCAGTACTTATAAATATCAGCAGTTTAAAGTATTTATATAAGCTTTATAATTTTTATATGCTGATTTTTAAGATTCTGAAGTTTATTTTAAAAAGAAACTATTATTCCTGATATTCTGGCTCTATTCTGTTGTTTACAACCTATTAAATAGGCATCAATAACTGTAAAATGAAGCTTTAACTGTTAGTTTTTTAGTGTGTTAACATAGGTAAACAACAGAAATACTGGTATTTTACATATTACAATTGTAATCATGTCTTTTTATTTGCAATATAACTTTTTCTTATAAACCTATCGTAACTTATTATTTTTCAGTTGATTATTTGCTTTATGCTAAAGTTTTACATGAATACATGTATGGTAAATCTTAAAAAAATCACTCTTTTTCTTGTTTACAATTATAAAACAGTTTATATTTACAACTGTAAACAACCCCTAATGTTTACATAAGTAAACAAATGATAGAAAGACTAAAACAGATATTAGATTATTACAATTTATCGGCGTCAAGTTTTGCAGATAAAATTGATGTACCAAGGTCTAGCATTTCTCACCTATTATCAGGAAGAAATAAACCGAGTCTAGATTTTATTATAAAAGTTGAAACGGCTTTTGATGAAGTTGACCTTAATTGGTTAGTATATGGTAAAGGCTATTTTCCAAAAAATACAGAAAATCACAAAAAAGAGATAAAAATAGAGAAAAGTGAAGCTCCTTCTCTGTTTAATGAAAATCCTGTATTTGACCAAGAACCCGAAAAAAAATCAAATACGCAATTCTCAGAGAACCCTTCAAAACAAAAAGAATCTGCCGCTTTTAGAGAAATTAAAAACATTTTGGTTTTATATGACGATGGAACCTTTGAAGATTACAAAAAAAGATAATAGTATAAATGATTCCCTAACAATCCCCTAAGAATTTAATGTGCTATAAAATTCAAATAACCCCTCGGTATTTGTTTCCCCTTACAAACCGTTTGGATTTTATAAATCATTAATAACTAAACTCCCCTAAGACTTATTTCCCCTTTGAGTTGAGTTTAGAAATTGTCCCCCAAGGCAACCCCTCGTGCTTGCCCCCTTACAAGCAAATCAACCCCTTAAAATAGAAGAAGCCTGTATTATAAAAATAATACAGGCTTTTTTGATTTTATTTTTTTAAATAAATTCTATGTTAACATTCCTCCATCAACAGATAAGGTTTGTCCTGTAATGTAAGAACTCATATCTGATGCTAAGAAAACACAAGCATTAGCAATATCTTGTGGGGTGCCTCCTCTTTTTAAAGGAATTTCGTTTCTCCAACCTTCAACAACTTTTTCATCTAATTTTGCAGTCATCTCTGTTTCAATAAAACCTGGAGCAACAACATTACTACGAATATTACGAGAACCTAATTCTAAAGCTACTGATTTAGAGAATCCTAAAATTCCTGCTTTTGAAGCTGCATAATTTGCTTGACCAGCATTTCCTTTTAATCCAACAACAGAACTCATATTAATAATTGATCCTGCACGTTGCTTCATCATTGGACGAATTACTGCTTTTGTTAAATTGAAAACCGATTTTAAATTTACTTCAATTACTTTATCAAAATCATCTTCAGAAATACGCATTAACAAATTATCTTTTGTAATACCTGCATTGTTTACCAACACATCAATAGTTCCGAATTCTGCTAAAACATTTTTTGCTAACTCTTGAGCTGCATCAAACTCTGCTGCATTAGATTGATATCCTTTAGCGTTTACTCCTAATTCTTTCAATTCATTTTCTAAAGCAGTTGCTGCCTCAACAGAAGAGTTATACGTAAATGCAACATTACATCCTTGGTTTGCAAACTCTAATGCAATTCCTCTACCAATTCCTCTGGTAGCTCCTGTAATAATTGCTGTTTTATTTTCTAAAAGTTTCATTTATTAGTTGTTTTAATAGGGTCAAATATAAAAAGAAAATCCTGCTAAAGATTATTTTTTAGCAGGATTTTATATTGATATAAACTTTAATAGATTAAGATTTCATCTTCTTTTCGTTTACATAATTAAATAAATAATCAACATCTAGTTCTTTTATTTTACCTAATTTTTGTAATGACTTAACATCTAAATCTTTTTTATTACCAATCACCATTACGTTGTAAGACTCTCCTTTTACATTTTTATCAAAAAATGCTTTTAAATCTTCTATAGTCATACCTTTAATAGTATTGTACATTTCCTCTCTATTATCATTATCAATTCCTAACTTTTTTAACCTTTCATACGACCAAAAGACGTTAGACTTTGTAATTCTTTGAGCGGCTATTTTCTTTAATGTAGCTTCTTTAGCTGCATTAAATTGCTTTTCTGCTTCTGGCATGTTATTCATTAAATCCATCATAGCATCTACCGCTTGTTCTAACTTATTTGCTTGCGTACCAACATAAGCCATTACATAGTTAGGATCTTCTTTTTTTCTGGCGTTTCTATAAGCTGCAAATGCAGAATAAGCCAACGATTTAGATTCTCTAATTTCTTGGAAAACGATTGATGATAACCCACTTCCGAAGTATGTGTTAAATAATGTTGAAGCTGCTAAGTTTTCTGGTTTAAATGGTTCTCCTTTAGCTAAAAACAACATTTCAGTTTGTACCATATCATAATCAGTATAAAAAACATTTCCACCAGTTTCAGTTTCAGCATATTCTTTTGCAGCGGGGTAGTCTTTTAACTCTCCTAAAATTTTATGATGATTGTTTAACGCAACAACTACAGCATCTATATCTTTACCATAATAGAAAATGCGTTGCTTATAATTTTTCATTCCTTTTACAATGTTTACAAGCTCTTCTGGATTGATGGCTTTTAACTCATCAATTTGCATAATATCTCTTAAACGAGAGTTTTCTCCATATTTTCCATAGCTATATAAACCATTCCATAGAATATTACCTTTTTGAGTTTTTCCGTCTTGACGACCTTTGTAGATTTTTTCTACATACTTATCATAAGCTTCTTGATCTGCTTTAGCGTTTTCCCACAAATGTTCTAACAATTCTAAACCTTTAGGTAAATTTTCTTTCAATCCACGTAAACCAACGTAAGTTTTATCATCTTGAGCGCTTACATAATAATCTACTCCTAACTTGTAAAACTCTTTTTTAATTTCTTCAGCAGAATATTTATCTGTACCTATATATTCTAGGTATCCAGCAGCAAGACTTAATTTTTTATCATTGTCTTTACCCATATCGAAAATGATGTTCAAGTCGAATAAGTCATTCTTTTCGTTTAAAACATAAGAAACTTTAATATCATTTACCATTTTAGTTTCTTTTATAGCTGTTTTATAATCGATAAACTTTGGTTGTAATGGAGCTGATTCAATTTTATTGAACTCCTTTAAAAACTCTGAACTTTTATTCCTGTTCAAGTTTACTGGAGTAATTCCTGGATTTTGAACTTTTACAATATTTTTATCTTCTCCTTTACGTTTATAAGTTACAACATAGTTATTCTGATAAAATTTGTTAGCAAAATCTACTAATTCTTGCTTTGAAATCTTTTTTAAATCATCTAAAAACTTCACCTTATCAGACCAATCTTCATGATGAATAAATGCATTAAAATAAGCGCTAGCTAAAGCTGTATTATTTTCATATTGACGAGTTTGACTTAATTTTAAATCATTTACAACAGCGTCAATCATCCAATCTTCAAACTCTCCTTTCTTTAATTTTTCAATTTGCTCTAATATTAAGTCTTTAACTTCATCCAAAGTTTGACCTGATTTAGGGTTTCCTGTAAAAGAATGGTAACCATAATCATTTAAAAATGTCGGAGAACAACTAGCTCTTTGAACTGCTTGCTTTTGATTTAAATTTAAATCTAATAAACCAGCATTACCATTAGCCATAATCATATCACAAAGTGTAACAAACTTTTCTTCTTCAGTATTTACACCTTTAGATCTATAAGCTATAGAAATTGATTCAGAAGTTGGACCAAAAACTTCTTTAATAATTGGTTGCGAAATTGACTCTTCTTCTGGTAAAATTGGGTGTGCTAATTCTTTCTTTTCAAATTTTCCAAAAGTTTCATCCACTTTTTTAATGGTAGCTTCAAAGTCTAGATCTCCAACTAATACTACAGCCATATTATTTGGTACGTAATACTTATCAAAATAGTTATGAATATCAACCATTGAAGGATTTTTTAGATGTTCTGCAGTTCCAATAGTAGTTTGTTGCCCGTAAGGATGATTAGGAAATAATCCTTCTAACATTGCTAAGTAACGCTTATCCCAATCATCATCTTGTCCTCTATTAAACTCTTCAAAAACAGCCTCTAATTCCGTGTGAAATAAACGAAGTACTAATGTACTAAAACGTTCTGCTTCTAAATCTAACCATTTATTTAACTCATTTGCAGGAATTTTGTTTTTATAAACAGTCTCTTCAAACCACGTGTGAGCATTAGTACCAGTAGCTCCTAATGAAGCAGTCATTTTATCATATTCATTAGCTACAGAATAGTTAGATGCTTCTAAGGAAACTTTATCTATTTCTTTATAAATAGATAATTTTTTAGCTGGATCTTCCTCTGTTCTATGTTGTTCGTATAAATCGGAAATCTTTGTTAAGTATTCTTTTTCTTTTCCCCAATCAACTGTCCCTATTTTATGAGTTCCTTTAAACACCATGTGTTCTAGATAGTGAGCCAAACCTGTTGATTCTTTTGGATCATAATTTGAACCAGCTCTAACCGCTATATATGTTTGAATTTTAGGTTCATCTGTATTCTTACTTAAATACACTTTAAGTCCATTTTCTAATGTATATAAGCGTAAACCTGCTGGGTCGTTGGTTACGGTTTCATAACTGAAACCATTCACATCTTTGTGTTGTTCTGTCTTTACCTCTTTTTCCGAAGTTGTTGTTTGCTTACAACTTATATGAGTTATAAGCAACATGCTAATACATAGCAATTTAATTGTTTTCATAAATAATTTAGTTTTGATTAAAATAAAAATCCATCGAATTTACAAATTCGATGGATTTTACAATAAAATAATATGTAATTTTAACAGTTAATGCTAAAATATTTTTCTTTATGCTAAAACTTTAGCTACCATTTCTCCAATTTTAGCAGGAGATTCTACAACGTGTACTCCATTTTCCGCTAAAATTTTCATTTTTGCTTGAGCTGTATCATCAGCACCACCGACGATAGCACCTGCATGCCCCATTGTTCTACCTGCTGGTGCAGTTTGCCCTGCGATAAAACCAACAACAGGCTTACGGTTACCATCAGCTTTAATCCAACGAGCAGCTTCAGCTTCTAAGTTACCTCCAATTTCACCAATCATTACGATTGCTTCAGTTTCGTCATCATTCATTAATAACTCAACAGCTTCTTTTGTAGTAGTTCCTATAATTGGATCTCCACCAATACCAATAGCTGTAGTAATTCCGTAACCTTGTTTTACAACTTGATCAGCAGCTTCATAAGTTAAAGTTCCCGATTTAGAAACAATACCTACTTTACCTTTCTTAAAGATAAACCCTGGCATAATTCCTACTTTTGCCTCTTCAGGAGTAATTACACCTGGACAGTTAGGCCCCACTAAAGTACAATCTAATTGGTCAATATAAGCTTTTACTTTTACCATATCAGCAGTAGGAATTCCTTCAGTAATACAAATGATTACTTTAATCCCAGCTTCAGCAGCTTCCATAATAGCGTCAGCAGCAAATGCTGGTGGCACAAAAATAATTGAAGTATCTGCTCCTGCTTTTTGCACAGCTTCGTCAACTGTATTAAAAACTGGTTTACCTAAATGCTCTTGACCTCCTTTACCTGGTGTTACACCTCCAACTACGTTTGTTCCGTAATCGATCATTTGGCCAGCGTGGAAAGTACCTTCGCTTCCTGTAAAACCTTGAACTATAATTTTTGAATCTTTATTTACTAAAACACTCATTGGTTTGCTTTTTATTATTTTTTTTAAGACAGACAAAAATAACTTTTTAATTGTGTTTTCACAATTAATTTTAGGTTACTTTTTTTCTTTATTTGTTGCATTTTTTAAATAGATGACTTCCCTTAGTGTTTGACGATACTCACGTTGTGGAGTTCCATAATACACTCCTTTTTTAAGAGATTTCGAGACCCCTGTCTGTGCCATCAAAACAGTACCCTTTTCAATTGTTAAACCACTAATAATACCTACTTGTCCCCAAATTGTAACTTCATCTTCAATGACAGTACACCCTGCAATACCTGTTTGTGCAGCTATTAAACATTTTTTACCTATCACAGTATCGTGACCTATATGCACTTGGTTATCGATTTTAGTTCCTTTTCCTATTAATGTATCTCCAGTTACACCTCTATCAATAGTACATGAAGCTCCTAAATCTACATTATCTTCAAGTACTACTCTACCTCCAGATATTAATTTATCAAAGCCTTCTGGTCTATTTTTATAATAGAAAGCATCTGCTCCTAAAACGGTATTTGCGTGAATTGTTACATTATCTCCTATTATACAATTATTGTTAATTGACACATTAGCATGAATTAAACAATTTTTACCAATTCTTACATTCTCTCCAATGAAAACATTTGGTTGTATAATAGTATTTTCTCCTATAATAGCAGATTCAGCAATACTACTTTTTGATGCTATAAAAGGGTTAAAGTGTTTGGTTATTTTATTAAAATCTCTAAATGGATCATTAGAAATTAATAATGATTTTCCTTCTGGACAATCTACTTTTTTGTTTATTAGTATTGTAGTAGCAGCTGAGTTTAATGCTTTATCATAGTATTTTGGATGATCTACAAAAACTATATCTCCCTTTTCTACTACATGAATTTCATTAATTCCTGTTATAGGAAAATTACTTTCTCCAACAAATTCAACATTTAATAACCCTGCTATTTGCTCTAGAGTTTGAGATTGTTTAAATTTCATCTTTAAAAAGAAATTCCCGCTAAAGCGGGAATATTAAATTTATTCTTTAATACGCTCCGTATATGCGCCTTTTTCAGTATCGATCTTTATTTTGTCTCCTTCATTAATAAATAAAGGTACATTAATTCTAGCACCAGTTTCAACAGTTGCTGGTTTAGTAGCATTTGTTGCTGTATTTCCTTTTACTCCTGGCTCAGTATGTGTTACTTCTAAAATTACGTGTGATGGCATTTCTACTGATAATGGCATACCATCTTCTGTATTTATTAAAACAGTAACTACTTCACCTTCTTTCATTAAATCTGGTGCATCTAATACTGATTTTTGAAGTGTAATTTGGTTATAATCTTCCGTATTCATGAAGTGGTATAAATCTCCTTCAGGATATAAATACTGAAATTTATGCGTTTCTACACGAACGTCATCAATCTTATGCCCAGCAGAAAAAGTATTATCTATCACTTTTCCAGATGTAACACTTTTAAGTTTTGTACGAACAAAAGCAGGTCCTTTACCTGGTTTTACATGTAAAAACTCAATGATTTTAAATATGTCGTGATTATACTTTATACATAATCCTTTTTTAATATCTGATGTTGATGCCATTTATTTGATCTTTATAGTTGCTCTTATAAGTGCAATTTTAATAATTAATTTGCTTTAAAATATCCTTTCATGATTCCGCGATGCGAATCTTTTATAAATTGAATAATTTCATCTCTCTCTGAGGTTGCTTCCATTTCAGCTTCTATAATATCAATCGCTTGAGAGTTATTATAGTTCTTCTGAAATAAAATACGATAAACGTCCTGAATTTCTCTAATCTTTTCAGTTGTAAAACCTCTTCTTCTCAACCCTACTGAGTTAATTCCTACATATGACAAAGGCTCTCTTGCTGCTTTTACATAAGGAGGAACATCTTTACGAACTAACGACCCACCTGTTACAAAAGCATGATTTCCTACTGAAGCAAATTGATGTACTGCCACCATGCCTGCAAGTACCACATTATCACCCACTGTTACGTGACCTGCTAAAGTTGAATTATTTGAAAAAATACAGTTATCTCCCACTTTACAATCGTGCGCAATATGACAATACGCCATAATTAAACAGTTATCTCCAATAACTGTTTTCATTCTATCTGAAGTTCCTCTGTTAATGGTTACACACTCTCTTATAGTAACGTTGTCTCCTATTTCTACGGTCGTATCCTCATCATTATATTTTAAATCTTGAGGAATAGCTGAAATAACAGCACCTGGAAAAATTCGACAGTTTTTACCGATGCGCGCACCTTCCATAATAGTTACATTGGAACCTATCCATGTTCCTGAACCTATTTCTACATTTGCATGAATGGTGGTAAAAGGTTCAATAACTACATTTCTAGCTATTTTTGCTTGAGGGTGTACGTACGCAAGTGGTTGATTCATATTATTTTACTTTTGAAATTTGTGCCATAAGTTCTGCCTCACACACTAGCTTTCCATTAGCGTATGCATAAGCTTGCATATGAGCAATACCTCTTCTTATAGGTGTGATTAATTCACTTTTAAATATTAATGTATCTCCTGGTAATACTTTCTGTTTGAACTTAACATTATCCATTTTCATGAAATATGTTAAGTAGTTTTCAGGGTCTGGAACTGTATTTAATACTAAAACACCACCACACTGTGCCATAGCCTCTACTTGAAGAACCCCAGGCATTACTGGAGCTCCAGGGAAATGTCCTACAAAGAAATCTTCATTCATAGTAACATTCTTCATCCCTACCACATGTTTATCAGACAACTCTATAATTCTGTCAATTAATAAGAATGGAGGTCTGTGAGGTAAAATATCCATTATTTTATGGATATCCATTAATGGTGGTTGGTTTAAATCATAAGAAGGAACATTATTTCTTTTTTCCTTTTTTATGATTTTAGCTAATTTCTTAGCAAAAGTAGTATTTACAGAATGTCCTGGCTTATTAGCTATTACTTTTCCTTTGATTCTAATACCTGTTAAAGCCAAATCACCAATAACATCTAACAACTTATGACGCGCAGCTTCATTAGCCCAATGTAATGTTAAGTTATCTAAAACTCCGTTAGGCTTTACAGTAATATTATCTTTATTAAAGGCTTTTTTTAACTTTTCCATTGTGCCATCAGACAATTCCTTGTCGACATAAACAATAGCATTATTCAAGTCTCCACCTTTAATTAAGTCATGTTCTAACAACATTTCAATTTCATGTAAGAAACTAAATGTTCTTGCTGCTGAAATTTCTTCTTTAAAGTCTGAAATCGTATTTAATGTTGCATTTTGAGTTCCTAATATTTTAGTTCCAAAATCTACCATAGTAGTTACTTGGTACTCATCTGAAGGCATTAAAATAATTTCACTTCCAGTTACTTCATCTTTGTATGAAATAATTTCTTTTACTACATACTCTTCTATCTCAGCTTCTTGTTCAACAATTCCTGCTTTTTCTAGAGCTTCAATAAAAAACTTAGAAGACCCATCCATAATTGGAGGTTCAGAAGCATTAATTTCTATCAATAAGTTATCAATATCTAATCCAACTGCTGCAGCTAAAACGTGTTCAGATGTTTGTATCTGAACTCCATTTTTTTCAAGGTTTGTTCCTCTTTGTGTGTTTGTTACATAATCAGCTTTTGCTTCTATTACTGGCTCCCCTTCTAAATCCACTCGCTTAAAAGCAAATCCATGATTTTCTGGAGCTGGTTTAAAAACCATTGTAACTTCATTACCAGTGTGTAATCCAACACCTGATAATGTAACTTCGTTTTGTATTGTTTTTTGTTTCTTACTCATTTTTTACTTTTTGAGCATTCAACTCTTTTTCTATTTTATGTATTGTAGTTGCTAATTTTGGTAAGTTTTTAAAGTGTACGTAAGACTTACTATAGTCTGAATATCCAAATGCTGGAGACCCTTGTACTACCTCTTCATCTTTTAAACTTTTTCCTATTCCTGATTGAGCTTGGATTTTTACATTGTTTCCAATGGTTATATGTCCAACAATCCCTACTTGACCTCCAATCATACAGTTCTCTCCTATTTTAGTAGATCCTGCAATCCCTGTTTGAGAAGCTATTACAGTGTTTTTACCTATCTCAACATTATGAGCTATTTGGATTTGGTTGTCTAGTTTTACTCCTTTTCGAATTATTGTTGATCCAAGAGTAGCTCTATCAATAGTTGAATTAGACCCCACATCTACGTTATCTTCTATAATAACGTTTCCTATTTGTGGTATTGCTTTATACTCACCATTTTCATCTGGTGCAAATCCAAAACCGTCTGCTCCAATTACTGTTCCTGAATGAATTTTACAGTTTTTACCTACTACAGTTTCAGAATATATTTTTACTCCTGCAAAAACAACTGTATTATCACCAATTGTTACATTATCTCCTATATAAGAATTAGGATAAATTTTAACATTATTGCCTAAAACTACATTTTCACCAACATAAGCATAAGCTCCTATATACTCATTATCTCCAATAGTAGCTGAATTAGCTATAAAATGAGGATTTTCTCTTCCTTTCTTATTATTTTTCACTTCATTGTAAAACTCCAAAAGTTTTGAAAATGCTTTATAAGCATCTTCAACCTTAATTAAAGTAGTTTCAATTTCCCTCTCAGGAACAAAACTCTTATTTACAATAGCTACTGATGCTTGAGTTGTATATATATACGAGTTATACTTTGGATTTGATAAAAAGGTTAATGAACCTTCTTTGCCTTCTTCTATCTTAGAAAGTGTAGATACTTCAGCTTCCGGATTCCCTTCAATCTCTCCTTCTAAAATATCGGCTATTTGTTTTGCTGTAAATTTCATTATCTGCAAAAGTAATTATTTTTGTTCAAATACCTCTCGATTAGAATTTGTTTCTAAGTATTCGTCTAGTTTATTTTCTTAGGATAACAAAGGTAATACTTCACTACAGGTTTTGTTAATGCTTTAAGGTTTAACTGATCAGAAGCTTTTGCTATGTCTTTAAGCTTACCTTTTTTTGTGTAAATTTTAATTGGCTTTTTGGTATTATATGCTTGGTGCTTTATTTCATTTGAAAAAACAAAATATTCAAGTTCTTTTTCACTTAAATCTACAAGCTTTCTTAATTTTTTACGCCTCTTTTCAATATACTCCTCAGTAAATGGTTTTTCCTGAATTTCAATCTTTAACAAACTTCTATCAATGATTTTTGTAGCTAGAGTAGACAAAATAAAATCCTCATGATTCTTCCATTCTTTTATTGCTGATAAAACATCATAGTCGTCTAGCTCAGAGAATATTTCTAATGTTTTATTTGAAAAATTCTCTTTATTTATCGGATTATATAAAAAATACTTAAGAGCTCTGCTAGAAGGAAGCTCCACTCCTTTTGTAGCTAGCTCCTTTGCTCTTTTTAATATACTAACCAGAAGGTTTTCTGCTACTAAGCCAGTTTTATGTAAATAAACTTGCCAATACATTAGGCGTCGCGCGATAACAAATTTTTCTACTGAATAAATTCCTTTTTGTTCAATAACTAATTCATTATCCACTACATTCATCATTGCTATTAAACGATCTGATGAAATGTTTCCTTCCGCTACTCCAGTAAAAAAACTATCTCTTTTTAAATAGTCTAACCTGTCAATATCTAACTGACTTGATATTAGTTGGTATAAAAACTTACGTGGATGCTTCCCTTCGAATACTTGAATGGCTAAACTTAACTTTCCTTCAAATTCATCATTCAAGGCTTTCATAAATTTTAATGAAATTTCTTCATGAGTAATTTCATTTACAATACTATGTTCTAATGCATGTGAATATGCCCCATGACCTATGTCATGTAATAAAATAGCTATATACAAAGCATTCGCTTCTTCTTCTGAAATTTCAACATTTTTCATTCGTAACACATGTACAGCTTTTTGCATTAAATGCATACAACCTATTGCATGATGAAAACGAGTATGATTAGCTCCAGGATATACTAAATTTGATAGCCCCATCTGTGTTACTCTACGTAACCTTTGAAAATAAGGATGCTCAATAATATCAAAAATTAGGGAGTTTGGAATCGAGATAAATCCATAAATAGGATCATTAATTATCTTTAATTTGTTGGTTTTTGATTTCTTCAAAATGTATAAATCCTTGAATTTTAAACAAAAAAATCATAATTTATCTACAAAACCAAATTAACCAGCGTTTAATTAACGTATTTTTAGCTTTTATAAACACAACAAAACTACTTTTAACCGTTATTTAGGTAGAAAACAAGTTGAAAATTATGATGAGAAACATACATATTCTTTGGGTAGATGACGAAATAGATTTATTAAAACCACATATATTATTTTTAGAAAAAAAAGATTATAAAGTTACAACCTGCACCAATGGTACTGATGCTATTGACTTGGTTAGTGAAAATAATTTTGATATTGTTTTTTTAGATGAAAACATGCCTGGTATTACAGGCTTGGAAACACTTTCTGATATCAAACAAAAAAACACAAACCTCCCTGTGGTTATGATTACCAAAAGTGAGGAAGAGTATCTTATGGAGGAAGCTATTGGTTCTAAGATTGCAGACTACTTAATTAAGCCAGTGAATCCTAATCAAATATTATTGAGTTTAAAAAAGAATTTAGACCACTCTCGTTTAATTTCTGAAAAAACTACATCAAGTTACCAACAAGAATTCAGAAAAATCTCTATGGATTTAGCTATGGTAAATTCTTATGAGGAATGGGCTGAACTATATAAAAAACTAGTTCATTGGGAGCTTGAATTAGAAAATATTAATGACACTGGAATGTTAGAGATTTTAGAGTCTCAAAAATCTGAAGCTAACTCACAATTTTTTAAATTCATTAAAAAGAATTACCAACACTGGTTAACTGGAGATGATAAACCTACATTTTCGCACACACTTTTTAAAGATTACATAGTACCAAACTTATCAAAAAACCAAGGTGTTTTATGGGTAGTAATTGACAACCTTCGTTATGACCAATACAGGGTTTTAGAACCTTTTATCAATAATTATTTTAAAAAGGAAGAGGAATATTCATACTACAGTATTTTACCTACAGCTACTCAATATGCTCGTAATGCTATATTCTCTGGCTTAATGCCCTCTGAAATGGAAAAAAGACATCCAAATTATTGGAAAAATGATATTGATGAAGGTGGTAAAAACTTATTTGAAGCTGATTTTTTAGAAGAGCAAATCAAACGTTTAGGACTGAATATTACACATGAATATTACAAAATAGTTTCTTTAAAAAGTGGAAAAGATTTAGCTGATAATTATAACGGAACGCGACAAAATGACCTTACAGCTGTAGTATACAACTTTGTTGATATGCTTTCACATGCTAAGACTGAAATGGAAGTTATCAAGGAGCTGGCTGGTGACGATAAAGCCTATCGATCTTTAACTGTAAGCTGGTTCAAAAACTCTCCTCTTTATGATATTATTCAAAAGGCTCAAAAATTAGGACAAAAGTTAATCATTACAACCGATCATGGTACTATAAACTGTAAGCACCCTACTAAAGTTATTGGTGATAAGAACATTAGTTCTAACTTACGATATAAAACTGGTAGAAGTTTGAGTTATGAAGACAAAGATGTATACGCGGTTAAAAACCCAAAAGATATTTTCTTGCCCTCAGTAGCTATTAACAGTCCTTTTATATTTACAAAAGAAGATCTGTTTTTTGCTTACCCAAACAATTATAATCATTTTGTAAAGTATTATAAAAACACTTATCAACATGGAGGAATTTCACTGGAAGAGATGATTATTCCTTGTGCTGTTTATAATCCAAAATAGCTTTTTAGCTTTTTTTAAAATTAGTGTTGACATGAAAATTAAGTTTCAGTTTCTATTATTTTTATCTTTTTTTGCTTGCTCCTACTCTTTAATAGCTCAAGAAAATAAACTTTCTACTGCTGCTTTAGAGCTGACAAAAAATAAAGTTACTTACGATCCTAGTTACTTCTCTATACCTTACCCTAAAGGAGATGTTCCAAAAGACAAAGGAGTTTGTACTGATGTTATTATTCGCGCCTATCGTAAATTAGGAGTAGATTTACAGCAAGAAGTTCATGAAGATATGAAAGCTAACTTTTCATTGTATCCTAAAATATGGGGACTTAAAAATACTGACACTAATATAGACCACAGAAGAGTACCTAATTTAATGACCTTTTTTAAAAGAAAAGGAACTATTAAGAAGACTACTATAAATCCTAATAATTATTTACCTGGGGATATTGTTTGTTGGAGTTTAGGAGGAGGGTTAACTCATATTGGGATAGTTTCATCTAAAAAATCACCAACCAATAATCAACAATACTTGATAGTACATAACATTGGAGCTGGTCAAGTTTTAGAAGATTGTTTATTCAATTTTAAAATTATTGGTCATTATAGCTATAAGAACAAATAAACTATAGTAATTTACCATCTACTTCTTTATTTTTGCTACTTATGAACAGAGATTATTCACTAAACGAATTAACAGCTGTAGCTGAAGAAATCATAGCTACTACCCAACATAAAATTCTACTTTTTTATGGAGAAATGGGCGTTGGTAAAACAACTTTAATAAAAGAAATATGTAAAGTTTTGGGTGTAGAAGATATTGCCCACTCTCCTACTTTTTCACTAGTTAATGAGTATAAGACTTCCTCTAACGAAACAGTATATCATTTTGATTTTTACCGTATTGAAAAAGAAGAAGAAGCGTATGACATGGGTGTTGAAGATTATTTATATAGTAATAATTGGTGTTTAGTTGAGTGGCCTGAAAATGTTAAAAATTTACTACCTTTAGATACTGTTTCAATATCAATTAGTTTGCTAGAAAACGGGCAACGAAACATTCAATTAAAAACTAACTAAATTTTAGATGGGTTCTATTTCACCTTTTACCAAAGAGCAGTTAATGCCACAAACCGAAATGCTTGAAATTAAAAAGCAAAAAGGAGATTTATTTATAGGTTTACCAAAAGAAACTCATTTTGAAGAAAAACGAATTAGTTTGTCTCCCGATGCAGTTGCTGCATTAGTCGCTCACGGACATAGGATTGTGATTGAGACTGGTGCTGGTGATGGAGCTAATTACAGTGATCAAGAATATTCAGATGCTGGAGCTAAGATATCGTACGATGTTAAAGAAGCTTTTGCTTGTAATATTGTATTAAAGGTAGAGCCACCATCTTTAGAAGAAATTAAAATGTTAAACCCACAAACGGTTTTAATTTCTGCTCTACAATTAAAAACACAAGACAAAAAATATTTTGAAGCACTTGCTAAAAAAAGAGTAACAGCAATTGCTTTTGACTATATTAAAGATGAGCATGGCGTATTTCCTATTGTAAAATCATTAAGTGAAATTGCAGGAATCGCTTCTATGCACATTGCTGCAGAGCTTATGACAGCTTCTAATGGAGGAAATGGCTTACTGCTAGGTAATATAGGAGGTGTTCCTCCTACTGATGTAGTAATTCTAGGAGCAGGAACTGTTGGAGAATTTGCTGCTAAAACAGCCATAGGTTTAGGAGCGCGAGTAAAAGTTTTTGATAACTCAATAACTAAGCTCCGTAACTTACAGTCGTGTGTACAAGCACCTATTTACACTTCAACTATCCAACCTAAAACCTTACAAAAAGCTTTAATGCGATGTGATGTTGCTATTGGGGCTATTAGAGGAAAAGATCGCTCTCCTGTAGTTGTTACCGAAGAAATGATTGAACAAATGAAAGATGGAGCTGTTATTGTTGATGTAAGTATTGATAGAGGTGGTTGTTTTGAAACCTCTCAAGTTACTACACATAGTAAGCCTACATTCGCTAACCATGGAGTAATTCATTATTGTGTTCCTAATATTCCTTCAAGGTATTCTAGAACCGCTTCTGTATCTATCAGTAATATATTTACACCTTATTTATTAGAAATTGCTGAAGAAGGAGGTTTTGAAAATGCTGCTCGTTTTGATAAAAGTTTACGTAATGGAATGTATTTTTATCATGGAATTTTAACCAATAAAACTGTAGCAGACTGGTTTGACCTTCCTTACAGAGATATTAATTTATTGATTTTATAGTTCTATTTTACTTACTTTTGCACTTCAATTTTTAAATTATGCAGTGGTTAAAACGTGTTGGTTATTATTTAATAGGAATTGCCCTAGGTAGTTTAGTTGTTCTTTTTATTTGGAAAGGTAAAGATGTTTCTTTTGACTATGGAATGGACGCTCGTACTTTAAAAACAATTAGAATTAAAAAGCGTTTGTTTTCTGATAATGCTCAGCAAATATTAGCAACTTCTAAAATTGATACTGCTACTATTTCTACTATTTTAAATCATGGAGATGTAAATTTTGGAAAAAGCAAACCTCGTTTAAAACCTTGTGCGGAGTATTTTATTACTGGGAAAGATAGTTTAAATCATATCGATTTGTATGTTATACGTTGTGATTCAACCGCTACAATTGATAAAATTACTATTAACTAGCAGTTTTTATACTTATCATACAAGCCTATTCCGTTTAATATCATTGGAATTATTTTTTCAAGTCTTTTTTCTTTCGTAGCTTCTCTCTTAGCCTCGGATATATAATCGGTAAACTCCCTTTGTTTACTTAAAATAAGTCGACTGAAAGCTTCTTTTAGTCTATCATTTCTATCTAGCTCTAACTGTAATTTTTCTGGAATAACTATAGGTTTGATATTCTTTTTAGGTTTTAACTCTTTTCCTTCTTCTGAGTTTTTAATAGCCTCTAATACATATTGTTTTATCAATACTATATTAATCTCATCCAATTGATTAAATCTCCATTGACGCATTGCTTGTGTTTTTCCTTCTTGAGCATTTTCCAATACTTCTTCTTTATCAGTTAAAAAGCAACCTTGAAAAAACCATAAGCCACAATAATTTTTAAAAGCAGATAAACCAACTATATTTTTACCTTTATACACATAAACAGGAGCTCCCCACTTAATGGTTTCATCTACAGGGAGATCTAAAAAAACAGAACGCAAGAGATTTAACTCTTGCGTCCAATTACTTTTATCTTCTATATATTCTGATACTCTAGGATTCATTTTGCTATTTATTCTTCTAAAAACATCTTCCAGCTTACACCAAACTTACCTATTAGTATATTACTTAGTTATTTTTAGTTAGCTATTTCACTTGTAAATTTAATACGCATTAATCGCAATTCATCATCATCATAATCTCCATCAAACTCATCTAAGGCTTCTTGAATTTTATCAGTTTCAGCTTCCATAAAATAATCATGGATTTCTTCCTGTTGATCTTCATCAAGTAAGTCATCTACAGCATAATCGATATTTAACTTAGTTCCAGAAAATACAATAGCCTCCATTTCTTTTATCAACTCAGACATTTCTAAACCTTTAGATTTTGCGATATCTTCTAGAGGTAATTTTCTATCTGTATTTTGAATGATATAAAGTTTTAATCCAGAATTTACTCCTGTACTCTTAACTATTAAATCATCAGGACGCATAATTTCATTGTCTTCCACATATTTTGAAATGAGTGCAACGAAATCTTTACCGTATTTTTTAGCTTTACCCTCTCCAACACCATGAACTTTTGCTAATTCATCTAATGTTACAGGGTATTTTAATGCCATATCATCTAAAGATGGATCTTGAAAAACAGCAAAAGGCGGTACTCCTAAACGTTTTCCTACAGTTTTCCTTAAATCTTTCAACATCGCTACCAACTTATCATCTACTCCTCCTGCAGACTTTTCATTAGTAATAATAGTACCATCATCCGCTGTCTTATAAACATGATTTTCTGTCATCATAAATGATGATGGATTTTTTATAAACTCTTTACCTTCTTTAGTTAGCTTTAATACACCATACTGTTCTATTTCTTTCTTAATTAAATCCGCCACTAGTACTTGACGAATTAAAGCCATCCAGTAATGATTGTCTTTTGCTTTACCAACACCAAAAAAAGGTTGAATATTTGTTTTGTGAGACTTTAACAATGCATTTTCTTTACCTATTATTGTATTTACAATTTCTTTAGGCTTATACATTTCGCTAGTATCTCTAATAACAGAAAGTAAGGTTACTACTTCATCTTTTGCTTCGTGCTTTTTCTTAGGATTTCGCATATTGTCATCCATATCAGCACCTTCTCCATTTACTTCATCAAATTCTTCTCCAAAATAGTGAAGTAAGTATTTACGCCTGTTCATTGACGTTTCTGCATACCCAACAACTTCTTGTAAAAGAGCATGCCCTACTTCTTGTTCTGCTACTGGCTTGTTAGCCATGAATTTTTCAAGCTTTTCAATATCTTTATATGAGTAAAAAGTTAAACAATAACCTTCTCCTCCATCACGACCAGCTCTACCTGTTTCTTGATAATAACTCTCTAAACTTTTAGGAATGTCATGGTGTATTACAAAACGAACATCAGGTTTATCAATCCCCATACCGAAAGCAATTGTAGCTACTACAACATCACAATCTTCCATCAAAAACATGTCTTGATGCTTAACACGTGTTTTTGCATCTAATCCTGCATGGTAAGGAACTGCATTTATTCCGTTCACTTGTAAAATTTGAGCTATTTCTTCTACTTTTTTACGACTTAAACAGTATATGATTCCAGATTTTCCTATTCGTTGTTTTATAAAGCGAATTATATCTTTTTCTACCTCTTTAGTCTTTGGTCTAACTTCGTAGAATAAATTTGATCTGTTAAAAGATGCTTTAAATACATTCGCATCCGTCATTCCAAGAGTTTTAAGAATATCCTCTTGTACTTTTTCTGTTGCGGTTGCTGTTAAACCAATAATTGGTACATTATCAATCTGCTTAATAATATTTCTTAGATTTCTGTATTCAGGCCTAAAATCGTGCCCCCATTCAGAAATACAGTGTGCTTCATCAATCGCTACAAACGATATTTTTTGTTTCCTAAGGAACTCAGCATATTCTTCTTTTATTAAAGATTCAGGAGCTACATACAATAATTTTGTAATTCCCGATTCAATATCTGATTTTACCTGAGCAATCTCCGATTTGTTTAACGAAGAGTTTAATACATGGGCTATCCCATGGTTTTCAGAAATTCCTCTAATGGCATCTACTTGATTTTTCATTAAGGCAATTAATGGTGATACCACAATTGCTGTACCTTCCTTCATTAAGGCAGGTAATTGATAACATAGCGACTTACCACCACCAGTAGGCATAATAACAAATGTGTTTTTATTTGCTAACACACTGTTAACTACATCTTCTTGTAGCCCTTTAAACTGGTTAAATCCGAAGATTTTTTTTAATGATCCATATAAATCCGTCTGCTCTTTATTCATCTTCTAATATCAAAAATTAAAAACGAGAACTAATTTACAAAAATTCCCAACAATACATAACGTAAACTTTCTTTTTATTAAAAAAGATTTTCTTCTCAAATATTCCTATTTTTACACTTTAAAAATATACTTAAAACTTTTTTAACTTGAAAGACGCAAACGCTATTCTCTCAACCGCAAAAGATACTATTCTTTTAGAAAGTAATGCTATTGCTAATTTAGCAAATTTATTAAATAGCTCGTTTACGGACGCTGTTAATTTTATATTTAATTCAAAAGGGCGTGTTATTGTAACTGGTATTGGAAAAAGTGCCAATATTGCTACTAAAATGGTAGCTACTTTTAACTCAACAGGTACACCTGCTGTTTTTATGCATGCTGCTGATGCTATACATGGTGATTTAGGTAATGTGCAGGATGATGATGTGGTGATTTGTATTTCTAAAAGTGGGAATACTCCTGAAATAAAAGTGTTGGTACCTTTAATTAAAAACTATAACAATAAAATTATAGCTATAACAGGAAACCCTGATTCTTTCTTAGGAAAAAATGCCGACTTCCTTTTAAATTCTTTTGTAGATAAAGAGGCTTGTCCTAACAACTTAGCTCCTACAACAAGTACTACAGCTCAATTAGTTTTAGGGGACGCTTTAGCCGTTTGTTTATTAGAATTAAGAGGTTTTACTAGTAGTGATTTTGCAAAATATCACCCTGGAGGAGCTTTAGGAAAACGTCTGTATTTAAGAGTTTCTGATCTTATTAAAAATAATGAATTACCAAAAGTAAAAAGTACAGATAAAGTTACTCAAGTAATTGTTGAAATATCAGAAAAACGCTTAGGTGTAACTGCCGTTGTTGATAATGATAAAATTGCAGGAATTATTACCGATGGAGATATTCGTAGAATGCTAAGTAAAACGACAAAAATAGACGAGCTTACTGCTGCTGATATTATGAGTACTACCCCAAAGACAATAGACGTAGATGCTATGGCTGTTGAAGCTTTAGATACTTTAGAAAACAACAATATTACCCAAATTTTAGTTACTGATGCAGACAACAATTATGTAGGTGTGGTACACTTACATGATTTAATTAAAGAAGGAATATTTTAAGATGGCAGAAAAGGAAATGTCTTTTTTAGACCATCTTGAAGAACTAAGATGGCATTTAGTAAGGAGTTTTGTAGCTATTTTTGTAGTAGCAATCGTCATTTTTGCAAACATTAATTTTGTTTTTAATGAGATTCTTTTAGCTCATTTAAAGCCTGATTTTGCAACGTATCAATTCTTTTGTAAAGTATTTTCTTCTATTGGAATTGATAGTAGTTTTTGTACGATTAAATTTAAACAAACACTTCAAGCCTTAAATCCTACTCAACAATTAATGACAGGAATTTGGTCTTCTCTAATTTTAGGGTTTGTAGTTGCTTTTCCTTATATTTTATGGGAGTTTTGGCGATTTATAGCTCCTGGGTTGCATGAAAACGAAAAGAAAAAATCAAAAGGCTTTATTTTCACCTCTTCTTTTCTGTTCTTTCTAGGTATTTTATTTAGCTATTATGTTATTTTACCAATGTCTGTATACTTCTTTTACAACTTTGAAATATCAGACGCTATACAAAACAATTTTAAGTTAGAGGCTTACATTAGCCTTATTACAAATACATTATTGGGTGTTGCTATATTTTTTGAACTTCCCGTAGTTATTTTCTTCCTAACTAAAATAGGATTAATTACACCAGAGTTTTTACGAAAATATCGTAAACATGCATTAGTCGTGGTATTGGTATTATCTGCTATTATTACTCCACCAGATGTGGCTAGTCAAGTAATTGTATCAGTGCCTATCATGATTTTATATGAAATGAGTATTTATGTATCAAAATTTGTCTTAAAACAACAACAAAAGAATGTCACAAAAAGTCCAAGAGTTTAACGACTACCGTGCTAAAATGAACGAAAAGATTTTAGCATCAGATAATAAAGTAATCAAACGTATTTTTAACTTAGACACCAATGCTTTTACTGAAGGGCATTTACCTGTTAAAACTAAAGAATTACTAGGTTTAGTAGCATCTGCAGTATTACGTTGTGATGACTGTATTGCTTATCATTTAAAAACAGCCCACCAAAATGGTGTTACCAAAGAAGAAATGATGGAAACTATGAGTATTGCCACATTAGTAGGTGGAACTATTTTAATTCCTCATTTACGAAGAGCTGTAGAGTTTTGGGAAGCATTAGAAAACGAAGCTTAATTTATACATATATTGATTTAAGAAGTTTTTAAGAAACAGTTTTGTTACTTTTATACTTTAATCAATTCCATTTTCAACAATAATAAATGAAGTTAAGAGCAGACAACATACAAAAGATATACGGTAGCAGAAAAGTAGTAAAAGGAATTTCTTTGGAAGTTGAGCAAGGTGAAATTATTGGATTACTTGGTCCTAACGGAGCTGGTAAAACGACCTCTTTCTATATGATTGTAGGTATGATTAAACCTAACGATGGTCACATTTTTCTAGACAATGAAGAAATTACTACTGATGCAATGTATAAACGTTCTCAAAAAGGAATTGGTTATTTAGCACAAGAAGCTTCTGTTTTTAGAAAGCTTTCAGTAGAAGATAATATTATGTCAGTTCTTGAATTTACTGATAGAACTAAAGCTGAAAGAAAACAACGCCTAGAAGAGTTAATAGATGAATTTAGTTTAGGACATGTACGTAAAAACCGCGGTGATTTATTGTCGGGTGGTGAACGCCGTAGAACAGAAATTGCACGTTGTTTAGCTTCTGATCCTAAATTTATTTTATTAGATGAACCTTTTGCTGGTGTCGACCCAATTGCTGTAGAAGATATTCAAGGAATTGTAGCGCAATTGAAAAATAAAAATATTGGTATTTTAATTACCGATCATGATGTGCAGGCTACTCTTGCAATTACTGACAGAACTTACCTAATGTATAATGGGGGAATTTTAAAAGAAGGAACTCCCGAAGAGCTTGCTGAAGACGAAACTGTTCGTAGAGTGTATCTTGGAAAGGATTTTGAGCTTAAGAAGAAAAAATTCGATAATCAAGCTGTAACACAAAATCATTTCATAATTGAGAACGCAAAAGAAGAAGATCTTTTCTCCTCTTTTTCTAAAGTCTATCACAACCAAAACTTAAAAGATGGTTTTAAGCTGTATAGAAAAAAAGGGAATACTAATTCTTTTCTTGTTATACCTGCGGATAATATGAGTTTCATCGATTTCTGTAATTTATGCATTGATATAGAAGGTTTAAATGTAAAAGGGAATATCAAAGTGTCTGATCATAGCTATAAAAAAATAGCTAATTATAATGATTGGTGTAACTTTGAAATAGGTTCAGATAAAGTTACATTAACCAATAGAAATAACGAAAGCTGGGACATTTACAAAAAAGGAGATTTTACGAAAAATAAGCTTATGGATAAGGTCTTTGCTGAAGATAAAATATCTTTAGAAAATTATCATTTCATAAGTAACATTTTTGAACCTCAAAAAAACACCTAAAAAATGATTTTCAAAATCAAAACAAAAAAGCACGTTGATTCACAACGTGCTTTTTTGTTTTATTTAAGATGTAACTTATTCTATTTTGAAGAGAGTTTTTTATCTGAGTTATTTACAATAGACAATACTACATATGATAGTATTATCATTGGAATTGCAACTATTTTTAAAGTAATAATTAATATAATTGATAAAGCTAAAAACACATACTTAATCACATTATCTTTAAAATAAAAATTTTTAAACTTCAAGGAGAACAACGGTATTTCAGCATTCATTAAATACGTAAACAACACTGTAAGTAATATTAAAAAGTATTGATTTTCAATAAAACTTATTAAAAACGATTCTTTATCAAACTGTGCTATTAATGGTAAAGAAATTACAAACAAGCTCATAGCTGGTGTTGGTACTCCAATAAAACTATCCGATTGACGCTCATCAATATTAAACTTTGCTAAACGGTATCCTGCTCCTAATGTTAGCAATAAGCCTAAATAAGGCAAATTACTTCCTGTTGCTCCATATTCATCAACTCCAAAGTATCCAACAGCATCTACATCTATAGCATTTACCAACATTTGCATCATTACAATCCCAGGCACTACTCCACTTGTTACCATATCAGCTAAACTATCTAACTGTTTACCTAGTTCACCTTGTACCTTTAACATACGAGCTGCAAACCCATCAAAAAAATCAAAAAGTATTCCAAGCATTACTAATATTGCCGTGGCGAAAAAATCACCTTTTATGGCAAAAATGGTAGCAATAGTACCACACAACAAGTTTCCTAAGGTTAATAAATTTGGAATATATTTTTTGACATTCATAGTACTCATAAAATTTACAGCTAAAATAAGAAATCATTCAATGGCTTTTACATTTTAGTTATTTTTTGTCATCTTTGTTTAAAAAGCTATTACTTAGTATTATGCCAATTATCACAGATACATTCTCTCCTAGCCTCCCATTTAAAAGTGCTCATTTTAACACTGTTTATCGTCCGTTATTCATGAAAGACACCATTGAATATAAACGAAAAAGAATTACAACGTGGGATGCTGATTTTATTGATTTAGACTTTTCTTTTGTGGAATCTAACACTATTGTGCTGTTAATTCACGGACTCGAAGGGAGTTCTCAGTCAAATTATATGATTACAACATCTAACCATCTAAACTGTTTAGGTTTTGATACAGTCTGTATGAATTTAAGAGGTTGTAGCGGAGAAGATAATTTACTTTTAGAAACCTATCATAGCGGAAAAACAGACGATGTTAGTTTCATCATTAAATACTTAAAAAACCATTATGATTATGACAATATTATAATCACAGGGTTTAGTTTAGGAGGAAATCTAACTTTAAAATATTTAGGGGAATACAGTGATATTCCTTCAGAAGTTAAAGGAGGAATAGCTGTATCTGTTCCTGTTGATTTAACCTCTTCTCAAGCGGAACTAAATAAATTAAAAAACAAAATTTACCTAAATGAGTTTTTAAAAACTATGAAGTTAAAGCTCTTACAGAAAGCAAAAAAGTTCCCTGACTTCAAATTAAATAAAGAACTCTTATTAAAAGCTAGTAAATTTAGACATTTAGAAAAACAGTACACCGTACCTGTTTTTGGCTTTGAAAGTTCCGAGGATTATTGGCTAAAAGCAAGTGCTAAGCCTTTTATTCCAGAAATTAAGGTTCCAACATTACTTGTTAATGCTTTAGATGATAGTTTTTTATCAAAAGAATGCTACCCTATAAAAGAAGCTAAAGAAATGAAAAACTTTTATCTCTCTACACCAAATTATGGCGGACATGTAGGTTTTATGTCTTCTTTTTCTAGTACAGAAAACAGATGGTTAGAACAACGTATTTCAAGATTTATAAATGAAACTCTTGGTATTGAATATTAAACAATAACCTTAAAAATACCTAGTTATATTAATCGGATTTATGATATTTGTAAAACACCGACATTAATTTTCTCTGATACTTATGATGATAAAAAAATATACCTTTCTTTTTCTTTGTTTATTATGTATTAATCAAGCTTTTTCTCAAAGAGTTAATACTTTAGGTTTATCAAAATTTTCTCAAATAAGTATCATTACTTCAGGACCTGGAGAAGCTTTATATGAGAAGTTTGGACATACAGCCATTCGAGTAAAAGATCCCGTTTTACAACTAGATCTTCTTTATAATTATGGGATTTTTGATTTTGATGACCCAAACTTTTATGTAAATTTCACAAAAGGTTATATGAAATATAAGTTGGCTCGTTATCCGTTCCATTTATCTTTAAAGAGTGCTCAACGAGATAAACGTTGGGTGAAAGAACAAATTTTAAACTTAACACAACAACAAAGAAATGATTTTTTTCAGTTTTTAGAAACAAATGTTCTCCCTGAAAATGCAAGCTATTTTTACGATCCTTTTTTCGATAACTGTGCTACCAGGCCTCGTGATATAATTCAAAAAGTTACAGAAAATAACTTAGTTTTTAAGGATAATTTTGTTACTAAGTATTTATCGTTACGACAATTGATGAATAAAGAAATTAATCCAAACACTTGGGGTAGCTTAGGAATTAATATAGCTTTAGGAAGTAAGTTAGATAAAATAGCAGCTCCAAAAGAATACTTATACTTACCTGATTATGTTTTTGAAGCTTTAAGTGTATCAAAAATTGTTAAAGATGAAAAAGAAGAAAATTTAGTTAGGAAAACAAATGTTTTACTCGATTTTGAAGAGAAAGAATCCAAAAGTGATATTATTAATCCCTTTTTAGTAATTTTATTATTCTCCTTATTTGGAATGTTTATTACTTATAAGGACATTAAAAACTCTAAAAGAACCAAATGGTTTGACTTTGTTCTGTTTTTTACAACTGGTATTTTAGGTTTGCTGATTGTTTTTTTATGGTTCTTTACCAACCACTCAACTGCACCTAACAATTTTAACTTTTTATGGGCGTTTGCACCTAACTTAGTTGTTGCTATCTTTTTATTGAAGGAAATTCCACCAAAATGGATATACGGTTATTGTATCGTTTTATTAATTTTTATACTAATTATTCCTTTTATATGGCTATTTAGTATTCAATTATACACGTATCCTATGATTCCTCTATTTTTGTTATTAGGAACTCGCTATTTCTTTTTACAAAAAGCTTTGAAGAGCTAGTTCATATCCTTGTAAACCAAAACCAAAAATAACTCCTTTAGCATTAGGAGCTATATAACTAGTGTGGCGAAACTCTTCTCTAGCATGTATATTTGAAATATGCACTTCAACTACAGGGGTTTCTATACCTTTTACAGCATCACCAATACCTACAGATGTATGAGTATAGGCCGCTGCATTTAGAATGATACCATCATAATCAAAACCTACTTCATGTAATTTATCTATCAACTCCCCTTCTATATTCGATTGAAAATACTCTAAATTTACATTAGTATAATTATTTTTTAATTCTTTAAAATAATCATCAAAAGAACTTGCTCCATAAATAGTTGGTTCACGCTTCCCTAATAAATTCAAATTAGGTCCATTAATTATAATTATTTTTTTCATTCTTAATATTTTCTAAAGTAAAAATACTCTTTTTAACTTTTAAGCATAAAAAAAAGGAAGCAATTTTGCTTCCTTTTTAAATTTATTTTTTAAGTACTTTTTAGAAATGTAATGCAAAACCAACATTAAATTGGAAAGAGTTAAAATCTTCAGTATCTCCTAAACCTAAGTTATATCTTAAACCTGGCTCAATACTTACCATATCACCTAAGAATATAGCATAACCCGCTTGAAAACCTAAGAAAGATGCATCATATGCATCATATGAAGCTCCTGAATAATCAATTTGTACTGGAATCATACTAGAAATATAATATTTTGCTCCAATCTTGTAAGAAAAAGCATCATCAGCACCTCTATCATTGTACCCTAAACCTAACTTAATAGCTAAGTCATCCATAATGAAATATCCAGCTTCTGCTCCAATTCCCCAAGATGTTACTGATCCTCCCCCAGGCATATCTTCTGAAGACAAGTAAAAACCTGTTGCAGCACCATGAGCAGCTCCAAAACCAGTGTTACCTTCTACTAACCATTTTCCTTTTGCTGTTTGTCCGTTAGCCTCTTGTGCATTAGCTGTAAAACCTGCAGCTACCATAGCAATTACTAATAATAATTTTTTCATAATTTTTAAATTTTATAAATTTTTAGTTTGAGCCGGCAAATATACATCTAAATTAGGACTTCAAGCAATCATTTTTTCTAAAAAAAATCCAAATAGAGCTACTAAAAACTAACTATTTCAATCTGAAAAAGTTAGCCTACAACCAAAATATTTTTTTCTTAAAACAAAAAAAAGGAAGCAATTTTGCTTCCTTTTTACTTATTATTGAGTTTCTTATTATAAAGAAAAAGAATAAGTTCCTCCTAAACCAACAGTTGAAGCTGTAGCTCCATCAAGAGCAACATTTGAATAATCAACATGTAAAGTAATCTTTTCACTTACTTGGTAACCTACCATTGGTCTATAGTAAAAACCACTATCAACTCCAGAAGGTCTAACACCAATTCCGTACCCTAAATCAGCACCAACAACAAACTTCTCAGCTACATTGTAACGACCAGCTACAGCTAAAGGTAAGAAAGCTATATCAGCTCCTTCTCCTTGGAAGTGTACATACGATACAGATGGTCCTAATTTAAAACCTTCAGCTACATTAAATAAATAGTTAGCCTCAATAGCTCCAGTTACGTCAAAACCATCAGCATCACCTACTGGTAAACCAATAGTACCACCAACGTTTAATTGTCCTTCTTGTGCATTAACAGCTAAACCTAAAGCCATCATAGCAACTACTAAAAATTTTTTCATAATTTTTGTTTTATAAGTTTTATTTTGAGCCGGCGAAGATACACCTAAATAAAGTTTTAACAGCTCATTTTTTTAATAAAAAAAGAGGTCAACCCCCTCTTTATACTTAAAACACTAAAACTTAAAAAGTTAGCTTAAAAATTCTTTTAATAAAAAAAAGAAGTATAATTACCCCCTTTATATTTTATTAAAACTATTAAACTATAGTCCAAATACAACACCAAATCCAAAATTAGCCATTGTACCGCCTTCAACACTAACTCCAGAATATGAAGCTTGAATAGAAATATTATCTGAAACGTTATATCCTACTAATGGTCTGTAATGAAACCTTCCATCATTTCCATCTGGACTAATACCTATTGCGTAACCTAAATCTAAACCTACAACAAATTTTTCAGAAGCATCAAAACGCGCTGCTGCTGCAATAGGTAAAAAAGAGGCATCTTTAATATCAAAACCAGCAAATTCACCTCCAAAATAATGAGAGTAAGAAACCGAAGGGCCTAACTAAAAATTATCTGAAATACTAAATAAATAATTAGCTTCTAAGCCTATTGCAAAATCGTAACCTGTGTAAGCATCTGCTACAGGTAAACCAATACAAACTTTCCTTCTTGTGCGTTAGCAATTAAACCCACTGCTACCATAGCAATTACTAATAATAATTTTTTCTTAATTTTTAAATTTATAATTATAAGTTTGTCTAGCAAAAATAATTTTAACAATACCTTTTTCTAAAAAAAGCTACTCTTTAAAAAATGAACTGGGAACAAGCTATATCTGATTATATTAATTTTTTGAAAATTGAGAGAGGACTTTCAAAAAACTCTATTGACAGCTATCAAAGAGATATAAAAAAGTTAACCTTATTTGTAAATAATTTAGAAGTAATCCCTTCTCCTGTTTATATAACTCATGAAGTTTTACAACAATTTATTTATGATATAAGTAAAAGCATAAAAGCTCGTAGCCAAGCTCGTTTAATTTCAGGATTACGTAGCTTTTTTGACTTTCTAGTCTTTGAAGATTACCGAAAAGACAACCCTACAGACTTAATAGAGAGTCCTAATATCACCCAAAAACTACCTGATACTTTAGAAAAAGAAGATATTGACAAGTTAATTGATGCTATTGATTTAAGTCACCCTCAAGGAGAACGTAACAAAACCATCATTGAAACTATTTATAGTTGTGGTCTTCGTGTAAGTGAATTAATTAATCTACAGCTTTCTGATTTATTTTTTGATGATGGTTACATACGTATACTAGGAAAAGGGAATAAATATCGATTTGTGCCTATACATATAACAACAATACATAGACTTAACTTTTATATTAATGAGATTAGATCTACAATCTCTCCTAAAAAAGAAGATGAAGATATTGTTTTCTTAAATAGAAGAGGAAAGCGCTTAACCCGACAAATGATTTTTATCATTTTAAAAGAATTAGCTCAAAAAATCAATCTAAAAAAAAGTATTGGTCCACATACCTTAAGGCATTCTTTTGCTACATATTTACTTAAAAACGGAGCAGACTTACGTGTTATTCAGCAGTTATTAGGACATGAAAGTATTACTACTACAGAGATTTACGTGCATTTAGATAATAGCTACCTTAAAGAAGTTGTAGAATTGCATCACCCTAGAAGTAATTTGAATTTAAACGAGGAAGAATAAACGAAACTATCGGGTACAAAAAAAGGCAAGCTACCTACATCACACCGCTACGACCTAATACCCTTGCTGCGTTCCCGCCCTGGGGGATTCAAAGGGAGCTGGTTGTGTAGGACTTGCCGATGCAAATTTACAACCATTTTTTCGTAAAAAACAACAAAATTTCAATAAAAAAACTGTAACATTTCTAAGTTTTTGAATACTAATAGTTTGTTATTTATATTTTTTTCTTTTGACAGGATAAAATAAACGTAACATTAAAAAAGAATATATTTGTATCACTAACTAAATTCACACAATGGAAAATCAAGCAAAAAGTAAAAACATTATCTTAAACTATGGATTATATTTAGGTATTATCGGAGTTTTTATTCACTTAGCATTTTATGCCACAGGAACCTTAATAAAATTTGGATGGCTAAGTGGTATTATTGGTTTTATAGCAATGATTGTACTTATTATTTTAGGTATAAAAAAATTCAAAACTGATAATAGTGGTTTTTTAACTTTTGGTCAAGCTTTAAAAATTGGAGTTGGAATAGCGCTAATAAGTGCAGTTATCACAACTATCTACACCTTAGTTTTCACAAACGTAATTGAACCTGATTTTCAAGCACAAATGATGGAAGTTCAAAAACAAACTTGGATTGATTCAGGTATGACTGATGAACAAATTGAAGCATCTGAAGCTATGTCTAAAAAATTCAGTAGCCCTATAATAACAGTACCTTTATCAATAGTAGTATCTGCTTTCTTTGGATTTATAATTTCAGCTATAGGAGGTGCTATCATGAAAAAAACAGAAGAAGAACAATATTAAAACATAGTTTAAACAGGTTAAAGTTTTACATAAAAGTAATACTTCGTAACTTTACCTTTTTAAACATTGAATAAAATATATGGATATATCGATAGTAATACCTCTTCTTAACGAAGAAGAGTCTTTACACGAGTTACACGATTGGATTGCAAACGTCATGCAATCCAATCAGTTTTTATACGAGCTCATTTTTATTGATGATGGTAGCACAGATGCTTCTTGGAGTGTTATTGAAGAATTATCAGTAAAAAACAAATCGGTAAAAGGACTTCGATTTCAAAAAAATTACGGCAAATCTCAAGCCTTAGACGCTGGTTTTGGGTTAGCACAAGGACGCGTGGTTATTACCATGGATGCCGACTTACAAGACAGCCCAGATGAAATTCCTGAATTATACAAGCTAATTATTGAAGACAATTTTGATTTAATTTCTGGTTGGAAAAGGAAGCGTTACGATAACGTAATTACTAAAAATATTCCATCTAAACTCTTCAATTGGGCTGCTCGTAAAACATCAGGATTAAAATTACACGATTTTAACTGCGGATTAAAAGCTTACAAAAATGAAGTAGTTAAGGCGGTAAAAGTAAGCGGTGAAATGCACCGTTATATTCCTGTTTTAGCTAAAAATGAAGGTTTTAATCGTATTGATGAAAAAGTAGTACAACACCAAGCTCGTAAATACGGAGTTACCAAATTTGGAATGGATCGTTTTGTAAACGGTTTTTTAGACTTAATTACTATTTCCTTTTTATCTAAATTCGGTAAACGCCCTATGCACTTTTTTGGTTTATGGGGAACTTTAATGTTTATTTTCGGATTCTTATCTGCCTTTTTTATTGGGGTGATGAAAATATACCACCTTACTGTCGGAATAAAAGCAATACTCGTTACAAATAATCCTTGGTTTTACATAGCCTTAACTTCCATGATTTTAGGAACTCTAATGTTTTTAGCAGGATTCTTAGGTGAGCTAATTATCAAGAGTAATCCGCAACAAAAACATTATAAAATTAAAGAACAACTGAATTTTTAAACTCGTACCTTTGTACGTTTTTTATTTGATACATGAAAGAGATTTTAAACAGCGCAAAACTGTGGCTTTCTGACGATTTCGATTCAGAAACCCAACAAGAAATTCAGCAATTAATTAATACTAATGCTGACGATTTAGCAGATCGTTTTTATAAAAATTTAGAATTCGGAACTGGAGGAATGCGTGGAATTGTTGGCGCAGGTACCAACCGAATTAATAAATACACCTTAGGTAAAGCAACTCAAGGATTAAGTAATTACTTACACAAAACATATCCTGATAAAACATTAAAAGTAGCTATTGGTTACGATTGCCGCCACGACAGTGAATGGTTAGCTAAAGTGGTTGCTGATGTATTATCTGCAAATAACATTCAAGTATTTTTGTTTGAAGATATGCGTCCTACTCCAGAATTATCATTTGCGGTAAATTATTTAGAATGTGACGCAGGAATCGTATTAACAGCTTCTCACAATCCACCAGAATATAACGGGTATAAAGTATATTGGAATGATGGTGGACAAATCGTTCCTCCACAAGACACAGAAATTATCAATGAAGTAAATTCTTTAGCCTTTTCAGAAATCAATTTCAACTCAAAAGAAGAATTGATAACTGCTATCGGAAGCGAAATTGATGAAGCTTTTTGGAAATCTTCTTTAGCTAACGGAACTTTTGATATTAAAGGTTGTGAAGATTTAAAAATAGTATTTACTTCTTTACATGGAACGTCTATCAAATTAATTCCAGAGGTTTTAAAACGTGCTGGTTATACTCAAGTACATATTGTTGAAGAACAAGCAATTCCTGATGGTGATTTCCCTACTGTTGAATCACCAAACCCAGAAGAACCAGCAGCTCTTAAAATGGCGGTTGACTTAGCCAATAAAATTAGTGCTGATATTGTATTAGGAACAGATCCAGATTCAGACAGAATTGGAATTGCTGTTCGCGATACTGAAGGAAATATGAAATTACTAAACGGAAATCAAACTATGAGTATGATGACTGATTTTTTAATTAATGATTGGAAAAAGCAAGGAAAATTAAACGGAAAACAATTTGTTGGATCAACAATTGTTTCTACCAATTTAGTGAATGAAATAGCCGATTCATATAGAGTGGAAACCAAAGTTGGATTAACTGGTTTTAAGTGGATTGCAAAAATGATCAAAGATCATCCTGAACTTAATTTTATAGGCGGTGGTGAAGAAAGTTTTGGCTATATGGTAGGCGATTTTGTGCGTGATAAAGATGCTGTTACCTCTGCCCTACTAGCCTGTGAAATCGCTTCAGATGCAAAATCTAACAATAGTTCTTTCTATAAAGAATTATTGAATTTATATACACGCCATCATTTTTATAAAGAGCATTTAATTTCTTTAGTAAAAAAAGGAATGGATGGAGCACAGCAAATCAAACAAATGATGGTTGATTTACGTAATAATCCGTTTACTGAAATAGATGGATCAAAAGTTAAATACTTATACGATTACCAATCTTCTACAAGAAAAAATTTACTAACAGGTGAAGAAACAGCAATTGACATTCCTAAATCAAATGTATTAATCTATCAAACCCAAGATGGAACTAAAATTGCCGCTCGTCCAAGTGGTACAGAACCTAAAATCAAATTTTACTTTAGTGTTAAAAGTAAATTAAGTGATATTTCAAATGCTAAGGAAGTAGAGAAAGAACTTGACAACAAAATTCAACGTATTATTAAAGAGTTAAACTTATAATGGAATATTTCAAAAAGATTATTAAATATGCTGTCCCGTACAAAAAATATGGGTATTTGAATATCTTATTTAATATCTTATATGCATTCTTTTCAACGCTTTCTTTTTTGGTTTTAATGCCAATGTTAGAGGTCATTTTCAAACCTGATACGCCAAAAGTAACAACAAAACCTACTTTTAACGGAATTGCAGATACTATCAATTATTTTAAAGAGTTTATTTCTTACCATATTACAGGTATAGCAGGAGAAGATAAATCAAAAGCTTTAATGGTAGTTGTTGGTTTAGTTATCATAACTTTTTTCTTTAAAAACATCTTTAATTACTTAGCTATGTATTTTATTACATTTTTAAGGAACGGTGTTTTAAAAGATATTAGAAACGATTTATATAGGAAAACTATAGAGCTACCAATATCCTACTTCTCAGAAAAAAGAAAGGGGGATACTATGGCACGTATTGGTACTGATGTATTAGAAATTCAACATTCTTTTTTATCAATATTATTAATGATTGTTAGAGAACCTTTAACTATTGTATTCACAATTGTAGCAATGGTTTTAATTAGCGTTAAATTAACAATATTTGTTTTTATTTTTATTCCTATTTCTGGTTATATAATTTCCTTAATAGGGAAAAGCTTAAAACGAAAATCAGATAATGTTCAAAAAGAGCAAGGTTATTTTTTATCGTTATTGGAGGAAACTCTAGGGGGATTGAAAGTAATTAAAGGATTTACTGCTGAAAAGGAATTTCAACAAAAATTTGAAGATTCAACTAACCGTTTTTATCATTTTTCAAACACTTTAGTTAACCGTACTAACTTGTCAAGTCCTGCTAGTGAATTTCTAGGCATAGGTGTTATAGCAGTTCTTTTATGGTATGGAGGTATATTAGTTTTAGAAGAAGGCACATTACAAGGCGAAGATTTTATTGCTTATATGGGATTAGCCTACAATATTTTAACTCCAGCAAAAGCTATTTCTAAAGCTAGTTATAGTGTTAAAAAAGGAAATGCTGCTGCTGAACGTGTTTTAGAAATATTAGAAACAGAAAATCCGTTAAAGGATACTTCGAATGCCATTGACAAAAAGGCTTTTGACACAGATATTTCAATAGAAAATGTTTCTTTTAAATATGAAGACAACTACGTTCTAGAGGATTTCTCTCTAAGTATACCTAAAGGTAAAATGGTTGCTTTGGTTGGGCAATCAGGAAGTGGTAAATCTACTATCGCAAACTTATTAACGCGTTTTTATGACGTTAACAAAGGTGCTATCGAAATAGATGGTATAAATATTAGAAATATCAAAAAACATTCACTCAGACAATTAGAAGGTTTAGTTACACAAGATTCTATATTGTTCAATGATACAATAAAGAATAACATTACCTTGGGAATTGAAGGTAAAAGTGATGAAGAAATCATGGAGGCCGCAAAAATTGCCAACGCTCACGAATTTATAAAAGACCTGCCTAATGGTTATAATACTAATATTGGCGATAGTGGAAACAAGCTTTCAGGAGGACAAAAACAACGCCTAAGTATTGCTCGTGCGGTACTTAAAAACCCTCCAATTATGATTTTAGATGAAGCTACTTCAGCTTTAGATACAGAATCAGAAAAGTTAGTACAAGATGCTTTAGAAAAAATGATGCAGAATAGAACTTCTGTAGTCATTGCACATCGTTTATCTACCATTCAAAAAGCAGATATGATTATAGTGATGCAAAAAGGAAAAATTGTAGAGCAAGGTACTCATAATGAGCTTATATCTAAGAGTGGAACTTATAAAAAGCTTGTAGAAATGCAATCTTTAGGATAACAAACTAAAAAAGAGAAGCATTCTGCTTCTCTTTTTTTTAAAACTCTTTTATTTATTATTATTGGCTCACTTTTAAACCTAACTGAACTCCTTTTTCTAACATAAATTGATACGAAGCATCATGTTCATTAGGAATTTTACCATCTAAAATAGCTTCTTTTATAGCTTCTTTTATCTGACCAATTTCCCTACAAGGTTGTAAGTTAAAGGTTTTCATTATTTCTTCCCCTGTTATTGGGGGTTGGAAATTACGAACCCTATCGCGCTCTTCTACTTCTTTAATTTTTTGACGAACTATCTCAAAATTTTTATGATATCTCTTAAATTTCTTCGGATTTTTAGTTGTGATGTCTGCTTCACATAAAGTCATCAATGATTCTACATCATCACCTGCATCAAAAATTAAACGACGTACTGCAGAATCTGTTACTTCACTTGCTAATACAATCGGACGAGAGCTTAACATCACCATTTTCTGAACAAACTTCATCTTGTTATTCAATGGCATTTTTAAACGTTTAAATAGTTTATATACCATTTTTGAACCCACAAATTCATGTGAATGGAATGTCCAACCTATTTTTTTATGGTAACGTTTTGTTGGAGCTTTACCTATATCATGTAACAACGCTGCCCAACGAAGCCAAACATCATCTGTGTTATCGGCAATATTATCTACTACCTCTAAAGTATGATAAAAATTATCTTTGTGTTTTTGTCCTTCTACCTCTTCTACTCCTTTTAAAGCAATTAATTCCGGTAAAATTCGCTCTAACAACCCTGTTTTCTCCAATAGTAAAAAACCTATAGAAGGCACTGGAGATTCTAAAATTTTATTCAACTCAACTACAATACGCTCACGAGTAATAATATCAATTCTTGAAGCATTTTTTGTGATTGCATTTAATGAATTTTCTTCAATAGTAAAATTCAATTGGGTAGCAAATCGAATAGCACGCATCATACGTAACGGATCGTCAGAATAGGTTATATCTGGATCTAACGGTGTTCTTATAATTTTTGCTTCTAAATCCGTTATACCTCCAAAAGGATCAAGTAACAACCCGAAATCATCTTCATTTAAACTCAATGCTAATGCATTTATCGTAAAATCTCTCCTATTTTGATCGTCTTGTAAGGTTCCTTCAGAAACTTTAGGGTTTCTACTCTCTTCTGAATAAGATTCTTTACGTGCCCCTACGAACTCAATTTCAACATCTTGAAAACGCAACATTGCCGTTCCGTAAGTTTTAAACACTTGAACTTTTGGCTTACTAGGTAGTAATTCAGCTACTTTTTGAGCTAATTCTATTCCACTTCCAACAGCGACAACGTCAATATCTTTGGCTGTTCCACGTTTTAAAATAAAATCACGTACAAAACCGCCAATTACATAGCTTTCTAGTTGTAATTCTTTAGCTGCTTGGGATATATATTGAAATATTTCTGCGGAAATTGCTTCCTTAAAATATTGTTTTTGCATACAATTATTCTCTAATCACAATAACATCGTCATCTTCAATTTTTAAAATGGTTGAAGACTTTTCTGCTACTTTATCTTGATGCAAATTTACCACATAATCTACATTCTTTAAAATTGCTTCGCTTATTTCTGAAAAAGACTTAGGTGTTGGCTCTCCACTAACGTTTGCTGATGTAGAAACAATAGGATTTCCAAACTCTTTAATTAACTGAATACAAAACTCATCCTGTGGAATTCTTATCGCAATTGTATTGTCTGATGCTATTGTATTTGGTGCTAATCCTTTCGGGTTATTATAAATAATAGTAGTTGGTTTTTTAGATTCTTTTAAAATTTGAAGTGCTTTTTCAGGGATACTTTCAACATAATTCAGTAACATTTTAATAGAATCAACCAAAATAATTAAGCTTTTTGACTCTTCTCTATTTTTTAGTTTGTAGATTTTTTTTACAGCTTCTTCATTTGTAGCATCACAGCCAAGTCCCCATACAGTATCTGTGGGGTATAGAATTGTTTTAGCTGTTTTTAATGCGTCAATTATAGAATTATACTTTACTTGCAAAATTTGAATCTAGTTTTTTATCTATCCATTTTAAAATATACTTTTGTGTAGTCTTTTCTGCTGTTTCTAAACTTTGAAAACACATAAAAAGTTTACTCTTATCAATAGAAAAATTTAATAATTTTAATCTTATTGATGTCTTGTTATAAGATTGAAAATAACTCAATTTGAAGTCTCTATCTAAAATATAATCATCATTTTTTATTTGAATATGATTAGACAATGAAGATATTATAAACTGTGTATTATCTCTAAACCGATATTTAATATTATTTTCTAAAAAATTAGGATTCTCTGCAAAATAATTCTCGAGTCCTGATTTCTTTATAGAGACTGGTGTATGATCTCTTCTCACATACTTTTTAAATCCTAATAATTTTGCACTTTTTTGTTGTGCTAACTTATATCCTGTTTTCTTTGGATTGTTCTTTTTAAAAATTCCTTTTACCCTTAAAAACAAATTTCTAAAAAATTTATCTTCATAAAAAGAATCCCATCTTCCTCTAATAACTGGTTTGTCATCTATAAAAAAATCTTCCTTTTTTGTCTCTCGCATTAAGAAAGTATCATCATTAAAAATAACAAAATTATCCGATAGGTTTGGTATTCTATATAACATTGAAATTATAGAACATGAATTAAAAGTTGGCAGGTAATGTTCATAGTCTTTAAAAATAATCGTATGATCTACCAACTCCAAATTGACACCTTGATCCTTTGCTTTTTGCTTCAGCTCTAAAAAGTTATGTGGTTGCTGATTATCAGTAACCACATAAATATTTTTTATAAATACAGCAAACTTAAGTATTGATAAAATAGTAATTTCTACCTCATTAATAGAATTATAACGAGTAGATTCTTTCTTATTACTCCAATCTATCTTTTTATCTAAATATTGATTGATTTTATTTCTCCAAACTTCGTCCGAGCTATCAACCCAAGTAATTACTGCATCTATCTGCATATCAAAATTTCTTAATTCTTTATACCGCCACATCATACTCTCTAAGAGCATCATTTAACGAAGTTTTCTTGTTGGTACTTTCTTTACGCTTACCAATGATTAAAGCACAAGGAACTTGATACTCCCCTGCTGCAAACTTCTTGGTATAACTTCCAGGAATTACTACCGAACGTGCTGGTACTACGCCTTTCATTTCAACAGGTTCATCTCCTGTTACATCAATTATCTTAGTACTCATCGTCAATACAACGTTTGCTCCTAAAACAGCTTCTTTCTCTACTCTAACTCCTTCTACAACAATACAACGAGATCCGATGAAAGCTCCATCTTCAATAATTACTGGTGCTGCTTGTAAAGGCTCTAAAACCCCTCCAATTCCTACTCCACCAGATAAGTGTACGTTTTTACCAATTTGTGCACAAGAACCTACAGTTGCCCAAGTATCTACCATCGTACCTTCATCAACATACGCTCCAATATTTACATAACTTGGCATTAAAATAGTTCCTGCAGAAATATAGGCTCCATGACGTGCTACTGCATTAGGTACCACACGAATTCCTTTAGCTTCGTAACCTCTCTTTAATGGAATTTTATCATGATATTCAAAAATACCAGCCTCTAAAGTTTCCATTTTTTGAATAGGAAAATATAACACTACTGCCTTTTTCACCCATTCATTTACTTGCCATCCATTGTCAGTTGGTTCAGCAACACGTAAATCTCCAGCATCTAATAAATCTACTACTTTTCTAATAGCATTAATCGTAGTTTCTTCTTTCAATAAATCGCGGTTATCCCACGCTTTTTCTATAATTGATTGTAATTCTGTCATTTTTTAATAATATTTTTCAGCAAAAATAAAGTTGCTTTCAAGAATATACCGCGAAGATACATTTTTTAAACAGATATTTCTTCCTTGTTTAATTTAGCTACCTTTGCAAAAACTTATAGAATGGGCAGGATATTAGCCATAGATTTTGGAAAAAAAAGAACAGGTATTGCTGTAACCGATGAACTTCAAATTATTGCTTCGGGTTTAACAACTGTAGATACCTCTGAACTTATCACATTTTTAAAAGAGTATACTCAAAAAGAAAATGTTGAACTTTTTTTAGTAGGAAAACCAAAGCAGATGGATAATTCTGATAGTGAAAGTGAGGTACTTATAACTCCTTTTCTTCAAAAGCTTGAAAAAGCTATCCCTTCTATCCCCATAAAACGTGTAGATGAGCGTTTTACCTCTAAAATGGCTTTTCAAACAATGATTGATAGTGGTTTGAAGAAAAAACAACGTCAAAACAAAGCTTTAGTAGACGAAATAAGTGCTACAATCATCTTACAGTCGTATTTATACAACAAATAATTTTCTACCAAAAGCATTCTTTGTATTTTTGCATTCCTTAAAATTAAAAAGTAAATGATTTTACCCATTGTAGCATACGGAGATCCCGTTTTACGTAAAGTAGGAAAAGAAATCGATAAAGACTATCCGCAGTTAGACAAATTAATTGCTGATATGAGAGAAACTATGTACAATGCTAACGGACTTGGTTTAGCGGCTCCTCAAATAGGAAAAGACATCCGTTTATTTGTTATTGATGCTTCTCCTTTTGCAGAAGATGACGATATAAGTGAAGAAGAAAAAGAAGTTTTCAAAAACTTTAATCGCGTATTTATCAATGCTAAAATTATTGAAGAAGAAGGTGACGAATGGGCTTTTAACGAAGGATGTTTAAGTATTCCAACCATAAACGAAGATGTTTTTCGTCAAGAAAAAGTTACTATTGAATACCAAGATGAAAATTTTGAAAAACACACAGAAACGTTAAGCGGATTACCTGCACGTGTTTTTCAACATGAATATGACCATATTGAAGGAATTTTGTTTACCGATAAACTTTCTTCTTTAAAAAAGAGATTAATTAAAAAGAAATTAGACAATATTTCTAAAGGGAAAGTAAACGCTGGATATCGCATGCGTTTTCCTAATGCTAAAAGATAATAGTTATACACTAAAAAAACATTAAGACATGGAATTTAACAAAATTATAGCTGTAACAGGTAAGCCAGGTTTGTATGAAATCTTATCACAAACTAAAACAGGAGTTATCGTAAAATCTATTGTTGACGGTAAACGTTTTCCTATTACTGCTACTCATAACGTAAGCTTATTAGAAAATATCGCTATTTACACGTACGAAGAAGAAGTGCCTTTAGCACAAGTACTTAAAAATATTGCTGATAAAGAAGATGGTAAAGAAGCTATTTCTCACAAAGAGAGCGCTAATAAATTAACTACTTATTTTGGAGAAGTATTACCTGGATTTGATGAAGAACGTGTGTACGCTTCAAACATTAAAAAAGTAATTCAGTGGTACAACATCTTAGCGAAAGCTGAATTTGACTTTAGCACGTTAGTTGAAGCTGAAGAAACAACTACAGAAGAAGCTTAAATCGTGAATACTCGTAAGCAACAGTTAGCCGCCTTTAATCGTTTGTTAGACATCATGGATGACCTTCGTGAGAAGTGTCCGTGGGATAAAAAACAAACCTTACAAAGTCTACGTCATTTAACTATTGAAGAAACCTACGAGTTAGCAGATGCTATTTTAGACAACGATTTACAAGAAATAAAAAAAGAATTAGGCGATGTGCTTTTGCACATCGTCTTTTATGCTAAAATAGGAAGCGAAAAACAAGCTTTCGATATTGCTGACGTAGCCAATGCGATCTCAGATAAACTCATTGACCGTCATCCACATATTTATGGCGATGTAGTTGTTGAAAACGAAGAAGACGTTAAGAAAAACTGGGAAAAACTCAAACTAAAAGAAGGGAATAAATCTGTTTTAGAAGGCGTTCCTAAAAGTTTACCTGCAGTGGTAAAAGCCAATCGTATTCAAGATAAAGTTGCAGGTGTTGGTTTTGATTGGGAAGAACCACATCAAGTGTGGGAAAAGGTTCAAGAAGAGCTTTCTGAGTTGAACGAAGAAATCAAAAACAACAATCAGGAGAAAATAGAAAAAGAGTTTGGAGACGTTTTGTTCTCCATGATTAACTACGCTCGTTTTATTGGGGTAAATCCTGAAAATGCACTGGAAAAAACCAATAAAAAATTCATCAATCGCTTTCAGTACTTAGAAGAAGCTACCAAAAAAGAAGGCAAGCAACTTTCTGACATGACCCTCGCTGAAATGGATGTGCATTGGGAAAATTCGAAAGAATTTTTCAAATAACTCAAATTGGGAAAACTCGAAAGAGTTTTTCAAATAATCGACTACCGTCATTCCTACCGAAGAGAGGAATCTCACCCAATGAATTTCCAAATACTCTTTAAAATTACAGACACTAATCATAAGATTTAGCTCTGTTGAAGTTTCCACAATATAACGGAACCATCAGCGAGCGCCGCTGAACTTTCCTCAACGCAACGAAACCATCAGCGAGCGTCGCTGAGCTTTCCTCAACACAACGAAACCATCAGCGAGCTTCGCTGAACTTTCCTCAACACAACGAAACCATCAGCGAGCTTCGCTGAGCTTTCCTCAACGCAACGAAACCATCAGCGAGCGCCGCTGAGCTTTCCTCAACACAACGTAACCGTCATTGCGAGTGATAACGAAACAATCTTTGTATCCACTAAAAGATAGCAACGTCGTTCATTTCGACTACGCTCAATGATCTCCTCGCTATGACGTTACTCGTCATTTCGACCGAAGGGAGAAATCTCACAATTTAGAGTACAACTTCCAATATTTCCTTATTTTTACTCTATGGATATAATCATCATCACCGGAGGAAGTAAAGGAATCGGTAAAGCCTTAGCCGAAAAATACGCACAAGAAAACTACAGAGTATACTCACTATCCAGAAGCATTGTCGATTTGGAAAATGTGGTGCAGCTTTCTGTGGATTTATCTGATACCAAAGCCACACACAACACGTTTAAAATGTTATTAGATGAAATTCAGAAATTGGAAGTTTCATCGATTACCTTGGTCAATAATGCCGGAAGACTCGGTACCATAGCGAACTTAGAAAATATTCCTTCGGAAGATATTGCACAAAGTATTCAACTCAATACCACTACTCCACTGATTTTATCCAGTTTGTTTATTGAAGCTACGCAACACCTTAGTTGCAAAAAACAGATTATTAGTATTTCTTCGGGTGCAGCCGTAAAACCATATGAAGGTTGGAGTATTTACTGTACGTCTAAAGCTGCGATTGACATGATGACCAAAACTATTGCTGCGGAACAAAACGAGCTTGAACATGGTGTAAAGTGTAATGCTATTTACCCTGGTGTGGTAGATACCAACATGCAAACTGATATTAGAAGTACCGATGAAAAAGATTTTAAAAACGTACAACGTTTTATCGATTTAAAAGAAAACAACCAGCTTTACACTCCTGAGTACGTTGCTGAAACCATTTTTACCATAGACACCCAAAACAAACTACAAAATGGGGATATTGTGGATATTCGGAATTTTTGAAAAATAATTTAACTAAATTCTACTGCCTTTCGCTAACGTTGAATATAAATCATTAAAACGGATTCATATTCTTAAGCGACTTATTGCAGTTTTAAAACAAACTTCCTAAAAATAAATTCTTATATGAAAAAAATCTTTTTAGTACTGACTATCATTTTATCATCAATTCAACTTCAAGCACAGGAGAAAGCCCCGATGATTACAGGAAAAGTAAACATTTCAATAAAAGAGGGAACATTTGAATGTGATTTAACTTTAAGTGATATTCCTCATTTAAAAGATTATTTTATCAGACTTAATTCAGGAATGAATGTACTTCACTTTAGAAGTAAAGGACCTAATGACTTTTTGATTTATGCAAACAAATCCTGGTCAGACTCAACTTCTACAGGAGAGTCTTTAGCGTATTATTTTGCTGGTAATGACGGGAAATTTCTACCCAAATCTTTACAAATAAAATATGTTGGTAAATTTCCGGTAGTGAATGACACCATTGAAAATTACAGCAGAAAAGATTGGAAGGGAAATATTGCTTTTAATAATAATTCTTTAAGAACTGACGGAGTTCAATCGGCTTGGTACCCTGTTCTTTATGATATAGAAAAAGATAAAGCTTTTGAAAAAGTGAAATATGACATTGAAATTGTTTGTGAGGACTGCAATACAATTTATGTAAACGGAAGTTTACCTGTTAAAAAGCAGTCGGCTCATTTTAAAAGTGAAATTCCACAAGAGTTAACACTTTTCTGTGGTAATTACGAATATTCCAATATTGATGAAACTTATATTTTGAATTCCGATTTTACTAACGAACAAATAAACGAATTTAGTTCTGTTATCAACGATTACAAGAAATTTTATGAATCCAAACTCAATATTACTTATGAGCTAGCAACGGTTTTTGTAAATACTACACCAATGTCAATAAAAGACAGCTGGATGTTTGTATCATATCCAACAATTATGAGCATTGGTTGGCAAAATGGATTAGAGAAGGTGATAGAACCAGAATATCAAAATTTTTACCGTCCATTTATCGCTCACGAATTAGGTCATTTTTATTTCGGTACATATAAAGTATTTAATTCCGAACTCGGGGATATGATGAGTGAAGGTTTTGCAGAATATTTAGCTTTACAGTTAACTAAAAATAATATAGGAAAAGATGTTTATGAAGAAATGATAAATAAAAAGATTGAAAATTTACAACAATTTAAAAAAGAAGCTATCCCTTTCAGCAAAATAAAATCTCAATCAGAGTATTTAAACAGGCAGTTATACGTTTATAATTATGCACCGCTTATTTTTCTTGCTATCGAAAAAGAAATTGGAGAGAAAAAAATGTGGCAATGGTTAAATACTATTTTAAAAACTAAAACCACCTATACAAATTATGATTTTTTAACTACCACACTAAAATCAACAATTAATAACGACCAACTATATAAAAATATTAAATATTTGTATTTTGAAAGTGAGCAATCAATTGATAATGCCGAAAATAAAATTGTGAAAAAATAAAAACTGCCACTAACAAGGTTTTGCAAAATAGCAAGGTTTCGTCTAAATTGAAACTTTCGGCTTCGTAATCTGCAAAAGCCCCGAGACGTTAGCGAAACTTTTAATACGCATCCACATCAATAATAAAGCGAATAGGTCTAAAATCTTTGACTGCTTCAAAGGTGTTTTTAATTTTTTGTAGCTGCTCTTTGGTTTTTCCTAAAGATTGTTTGGGCGGAATTTTAATTACTAAATTCTTAATATACTGGTTTCTAATACGAGAAACCGCAGGTGCTGTAGGTCCTAATACATTTTCATGAAACACATTTTGTAACGCTTTTGCTAACCAGTTAATACCATTATCTACACGCGTGTAATCTTTGTGTTTTAAGGTAATTTTTATCAAGCGATAGTATGGCGGATAATGAAACTGCCAACGATCTTGCAACTGTTCTTTATACATTTCTGTATAATTATTGGTAGATACTTGCTGTAAAATTTGATGATATGGGTTGTAGGTTTGTATCGCCACATTTCCTTGTTTTTTAGTACGTCCTGCCCTACCCGATACTTGTACCATCAATTGAAAAGCACGCTCATGAGCTCTAAAATCAGGAAAGTTGAGCATAGAGTCCGCATTTAAGATTCCTACCAACGATACATTTTCAAAATCCAATCCTTTAGATAGCATTTGCGTTCCTACCAAAATATCAATTTCTTGCGCTTCAAAAGCCCCAATAATCTTTTGATACCCATATTTTCCTCGGGTGGTATCCAAGTCCATTCGTCCAATATTATAATTCGGAAATAGCTCTTTTAACTCGAGTTCTATTTGCTCCGTTCCGAAACCTTTGGTGTCTAAGGTAGCACTTCCACAAGCACCACAGCTATTCGGCATTGCACGTTGGTAATGACAGTAATGACATTTTAACTCCTTACGGAATTTATGATAGGTTAAACTCACATCACAATTCGGACATTGAGGGGAAACACCACAAGTAGTACACTCTACAACAGGCGAAAATCCACGTCGGTTTTGAAATAAAATAACCTGTTCTTTTTCCTCCAACGCTTCCGTAATCATTTTTAATAAGCGATCAGAAAAATGACCATTCATTTCCTTTTTTCGATGCTTTTCTTTAATGTCTATCAACTCAATTTTAGGCAATTGAATGTTTCCGAAACGACGCGTTAATTCTATAAATCCGTATTTGTTTTGCTCTGCGTTGAAATAACTCTCTATTGATGGTGTTGCAGAGCCTAACAATACTTTTGCTTGGTGTAAATGACCTAATACTACCGACGCATCACGCGCATTGTAACGTGGTGACGGTTCAAATTGCTTGTACGACGTTTCGTGCTCTTCATCCACTACAATCAACCCTAAGTTTGAAAATGGTAAAAACAACGAAGAACGCGCTCCTAAAATAACCTGTGCTTTCGGTTTATTTTCTAACACGTTATTCCATACCTCTACTCGTTCGTTCATCGAGTATTTTGAATGGAATACTGAAATAAAGTTTCCAAAATAGTTTTGTAAACGGGTAATAATTTGAGTTGTTAATGCAATTTCTGGTAATAAAAACAGTACTTGTTTTCCTTCAGCAATCACTTCTTTAATCAGTTTTACATAAATTTCTGTTTTACCAGACCCTGTAACCCCGTGTAATAAACTCACTTGTTGTGTTTCAAAAGAAGTTTTTATTTGATTGAAAGCTTCTTGCTGAAATTCATTCAACTCTTTTATCTGATTCGTTTCTCCTTGATAGTTAATTCGATCGGTTTGAATATGATAAAATTCAAAAATATCTTTCTCTACCAAGGCTTTTAAAACTGCGGAAGAAGCTCCCGACTGTTCTTCTAAATCTTTTGCTTTTATCGGCTTTTTAGCTGCTGCTAACTGAAAATACGTCAATACAGCTTCTCGTTGCTTTTTAGCTCTTGAAAGTTCCTCTAAAAGCGTTTGTAGACCTTCATTTGAGGCATAATTGTTATGTAATCGAACATACTTAACCAGTTTAGGCTTATATGTTTCGTAAATTTCTTCTTTAATGTAAACCGCATTCTTTTCTATCAATCCGTTAATGATAGGAAGTACGGTTTTCTTTCCTAAAATATCAGCAACTTGATGAATGGTTAACTGTGAATGATGTTGTAAGGCTTCAAAAATTAAAAACTCTTCATCGGTTAGTATTGCTTCTTCTTCAAAGTTTTCATTTTTATAGATGATGGTTTCACTTTCTAGCAAAAATGCTGACGGTAAGGCTGCTCTGTATACATCGCCTAACGAACACATATAATAGCTTGAAATCCATTGCCAATGTTTTAGTTGCTGTTCCGTTATAATAGGCGTATCATCTAATATTTGATGAATGTCTTTGGCTTCATATAATTCGGGTGCATTTTGGTGAATGTTAAACACCAATGCGGTATAAATTTTACTTTTTCCGAAGGAAACCGCTACACGCATTCCTTTTTTTAAAAAAGATGCTTCTGCTTCGGTTACCGTATAGGTAAACGTTTTTTGCAACGGAATGGGTAATATGACGTCGATGAAATGGATAAAGCTTTCTTTTTAAATTAAATCAAAACTACACAAAAATGAGTACATTGTAAACACCAAAGCTTCTATATTTATGACTTCACTAGAATGGAAAAATAAGGGTGAATTTTACACCATTAATAATCAGCAAGTTTTCGTTATTGATGAAGGAAATGCTGATGAAACTCTTGTGATACTCCACGGATATCCTACTTCTTCTTTTGATTATTATAAAGCGCTCCCTTTTTTATCAAAAAAATACAGAGTGATTATTTACGATCATTTAGGGTTTGGTTTTTCTGATAAACCTTTAAACTATTCGTATTCTTTAATTGAGCAGACTGATATAGCTTTACTTTTATGGAAAAAACTGGGTTTACATGAAGTTACGCTGCTAGCGCATGATTACGGTACTAGTATTGCCACCGAAATTATTGCTAGAAACAATATGAATCTGCTTCCTTTTTCTATTAAAGAATTGATTTTGTGCAATGGTAGCATGCATATTGAATTAGCCAAACTACGAACTATTCAAAAGTTACTAAAGAATAAAATTACAGGAAAATGGGTTGCTAAATTGGCGAATCAACCTGTTTTCAATAGGAATATTCGCAAAATTTATGTTGATGCTTCTAAGGTTTCTCAGGAAGAGTTAAACGAAATGTGGTTTCAGTTAAACTATAATAACGGTCGAAATGTTATTCATTTATTGAGCAATTATATTAATGAGCGATACTTTTTTTGGCATCGTTGGATTGGTGGATTGACACAAACACAAATTCCTACAAAAATAGTTTGGGCTACCCACGACCCTATTGCTGTAAAAGCTATTGGAGAGCAATTACACAAAGAAATTCCTAATAATGAATTACGATGGCTTGAAAACACAGGGCACTTCCCAATGTTAGAGAATGCTAAAGAATGGAGTGATTTGGTATTACGTTAATGTTTAATAACCTAACATTTCTAGATACAGCTTTTCTACTTTAGCTCTTGCCCAAGGCGTTGTTCTTAAAAACTTTAAACTAGATTTATAGGTTGGGTTCTTTTTAAAAGCGTTTATATTCAATATTTCTCCCATTTCCTCCCAACCATACTCTAAGTATAATTCTTCTAACATGGTGGCTAATTTTATTCCGTGAAGCGGATTATTTGGCTGTTCTTGACTCATGCTACAAAGGTAAATATTCTATTGTAGTAATTCGTCTAACAAAATTCTAATTTTATCACTATTCCAATCAGCAGCTCCTTTTTTGTCTACAACAATAGTTCCTTTTTTATCTATAATAAACGTCGCAGGAATTGAGTTGCTTACTAACTGTTCTGGTACTTTAGATAAAATATTATACGTTGGTAAGTCGTAGCCTTTATCTTTATAAAATGCTTTAATAGTCGTCCAATCTTCGTTACTTACAAATACAAACTCAACCTTATCTTTATAATCATTATATAGCTTTTGAATACTTGGCATTTCTGCTATACATGGCGGGCACCAAGTTGCCCAAAAATTTACAAAAACAACTTTGTTCTTGGTGTCGTTAAAATCTATATTCGTAGTATTTAACCCTTTTAAATTCCAGTCGTAATCGTTTAATACTTCTCTTTTTTCTTCTGTAATAGTAGAAGGTGAAAATGAAACCAACCTAATAAAATATACTTTGGTTGGCGGATATAGTAATAAGCCTATAATAACGACAAATACAATGTTTGAGATTGTTTTTCTATTGAATTTCATTTAGTTTCTTTTAGGTTAAAGGTTGTTATCTGTCGTTATGAATATTATTGTATTACAAATTGTATATGTTTTCTTTATCAATCTAAATTAGGCAGTAAAAAATCATTTAAAATGCTTTTTTTAGCCATCATTTTCTCAATATTTTCGACGGTTCTTGGAGCTTCTGCTGATAGGTTTACAGGTCCGTTTTTTGTGATTAAAATATCATCTTCAATTCTAACTGCAATTCCCCACCATTTCTTATCACAAGGGCTTCCTTCTGGAATATAAATACCAGGTTCTACGGTAATAACCATATTTTCTTTAAAAGCACCATATGTTCCTGGATCATGGACATCTAAGCCTATGTGATGAGAAGTACCATGTGGAAAATAGCTATGTTTTGCTGAAGGAGAACTAATAATACCCAAAGCTGCTAATCCTTCATTAATAATCTGTTTTGTTGCTTCTCCTGGCTTCCAAAATTGATTTCCAGGTTTACATACCTTGATTCCTGCGTCTTGTGCTTTTAAAACTAATTCGTAAATAGCTTTTTGTTCTGGAGAAAACTTACCGTTTGCTGGTATTGTTCTGGTTACGTCTGCTGTATACCCTCTGTATTCAGCTCCTAAATCCATTAAAACTAGCTCATTTCCAAGTTTTGTTTTGTTATTTTCAATGTAATGTAAAACACACCCATTATTTCCTGCACCAACTATAGATGGGTAACCTTCATACTCTGCTCCATATTTTTTATACACAAACTCATGAACTCCTTGAATTTCTGTTTCAGACATGTGTGGTTTCATAGCTTTCATCACTTCTACTTGTCCTATTGCCGAAATTCGTATCGCCTTAGTCAACAGTTTTAATTCTTCTGGTGTTTTCACTTCACGCATTTCAGCAAGCGCAGTAGATAAAAATTTAACATCTATATTAGACTCACTATTTTTTTGAAGTTTTATTTTTATTTTTTGTTTGAGTTCTCTTCTTAATCCATCATCTGTAGCACTTATATACTCTTTTATTATCGGGTCTTTTTTATACTCTGGATAATTCTCTAAGCTTTTAGATAGTTCTTTAGCCACTTCTTCTAACTTCGCATCTGGCACATTTGCTATAGCTTTATGAATATACCCTATATTTGGATCTTTAGCCTCCTCATTCTTATACCCAGACTGCTTTTTAAATGCTTTTACTAAATCGTAAATTTCTCCTTTATCTCTTTCTGAGTTTCTATAATCGTCATTAAGTTTTAATATGTTTACATTATCAAAACTTTTAAAATTAATAGCATCTGTAACAAATTCTTCTGATGTTTTTGCCATCGCAAACCCTAATTCTTTTTTTGCTCCTTCTACTCCTAAACGTTTTCCATTCCACATTTCAAATCGAGGGTCTTTTTTAGGTACATATAATATTTCATTATAACTATTCCCTTTAGCGTCTTTTTGATTTTCAGAAAATAGTACCAAAACCGCATTGGGTTCTCTAAACCCTGTTAAATAGTAAAAGTTAGGATCTTGATGAAATACATAATCTACATCATTCGCTCTGTTTCGAGTTGGGTTTGAAAAAACAACTGCTACGGCATTTTTAGGCATTTTTGATCGTAAAATTGCTCTTCGCTCTTTATGAAAATCAGCTGGTAAATAATCTGTTGGAACTTGTGCAGATACAACAACACATATATTTAGTAAGATAAGAGTAAATAATAGTTTTTTTAGCATCGTGATAAAATTTGTTACTCTCAAATTTAGTATTCTATGATAGAATAAGGAAAATATTAACAAACATTTAGGTAATATACTCTTATAATATTACACAGATTCGCCTGTATTGTTTGCTAATTTTTCAATACTTTAGCATCACTTTTTTAAAACAAACAATACACAATAATGAAACCTACATAAATAAAATATACCCTATAATTGGTTGTTTTATTCATAAAAGGTTACATGCGTTAATAAAAACAATAAAAAACAAACACATGAAAAATACAGCTTTATCACATGTACATGAAGCTTTAGGAGCTAAAATGGTTCCTTTTGCAGGTTATAACATGCCTGTACAATACGAAGGAGTAACTGCTGAACACGAAACTGTTAGAAAAGGAGTTGGTGTTTTTGATGTAAGTCATATGGGAGAGTTCTTTTTAAAAGGAGAAAATGCATTGGCTTTAATTCAAAAAATATCTTCTAACGACGCTTCTAAATTAGTTCCTGGAAAAGCACAATATAGCTGTATGCCTAATGCTGATGGAGGAATTGTAGATGATTTAATTATTTACATGATTGCTGAAAATGAGTATATGTTAGTAGTAAATGCTTCTAATATTGAAAAAGATTGGAACTGGATTTCTCAACACAACGATTTAAACGTTGAGATGGAGAATCGTTCTGAAGAATGGTCGTTATTAGCTATTCAAGGTCCAAAAGCTGCGGAAGCTATGCAATCGTTAACTTCAGTAGATTTATCTACTATTAAATTCTATACTTTTGAAATTACTGATTTTGCTGGAATTCCGAATATAGTAGTTTCTGCTACTGGATATACTGGTTCTGGTGGATTTGAAGTATATGTAAAGAATGAAGATGTTGAGCAACTTTGGAATAAAGTTTTTGAAGCTGGTAAAGACTGGGGAATTAAGCCTATTGGTTTAGCTGCTCGTGATACCTTACGTTTAGAGATGGGATATTGTTTATATGGTAACGATATTGATGATACTACTTCTCCTTTAGAAGCTGGCTTAGGATGGATTACTAAGTTTACGAAAGACTTTGTTAATGCTGAGGCTTTAAAAGCTCAAAAAGAAGCGGGTGTTACTCGTAAATTGGTTGCTTTTGAGTTGACTGAGCGTGGTGTTCCTCGTCATGATTATGAAATTGTTGATGCTGATGGAAACAACATTGGACGTGTTACCTCTGGTACTATGAGTCCGTCATTAGGAAAAGGAATTGGATTAGGATATGTTACTAAAGAAAACTCTAAAGTTGATAGTGATATTTTTATTCAAGTTCGTAAGAAACAAATTCCTGCTAAAGTAGTGAAGTTACCTTTTTATAAAAGTTAAAAATATATCTAAAAAAAAGCAGCTTTTTAAAAGCTGCTTTTTACCCCTTATTTAAATAATTTAATTTTCCCCAATAAATTAAATTAAGTACTCGTTTGTTTGAGCACTCCAAATATCTACAACAAAAAAGCCTTTTCCACCTTTACTTCCTTGAATGATACCTTTTTGGATATGAGTGTGTTATATTATACCTTAAAAGTAAAAAGCAGCTCTTAAAAGAACTGCTTTACAACTATTAATCAACTATTTAGATGTTTTAATCTTTCTTTTCATCATCTTTTGATGCTTTGTTCCAGATTTTAATTTCATCTTCAGTAGTTACACCTTCTAATACTTCAATGTTTACTCCGTCTGAAACTCCTAGTTTTAACTCACGCTTTTCAAATTCATCCTCTCCTTTCTTTACTTCTACATAAGGTTCTTCAGTTTTCTTATCAAAACGTAACAACGATTCTTTAATAGATAAAACACTGTCTTTTTTCTCTAAAACGATATCTGCATTGGCACTATAACCTGCCCTTACAAAATAGTTGTCATCAAGACTTACATCTGCTTTAATTTTAAACTGTACTGCTCCGTTTTCTTCAGTTCCTTTTGGTGCAATAAAGTTTAATATTGCAGGAAACTTTTTGTTTTCAATAGCTCCTAATGAAACTTCTATGTTTGATCCTTTTACTAATTTTCCTACTTCTGATTCATCAACTTGCCCTTCAAAAATCATTTTTTCCATATCAGCAATAGTAGCAATAGTTGTACCTTCATTAAAGTTATTTGATTGAATAACTTGGTATCCTTTTTTTACAGGAATTTCTACAACCATACCTGATGTTGTTGCTCTGATATTTGTGTTTGCTCCGGCAGAACCTACTGATCCTTTTTTAATGATTTGATAATCATTTTGAGCATTTGTCAAATCATTTTTTGCTTGATTGTATGATAATTGTGAGGCTTCAAACTCTTGACTAGAAATTACTCCTTTATCAAATAAACTTTTATTTCTATCGTATTGAGTTTTAGCATTATTTAATTGAATTTGTACTGAGTTTATTCTTCCTCTAGCACTTTGTAGCGATTGTTCGTTTGGTACAACTCTTACTGTAGCTAATAAATCTCCTGCTTTTACAATTGCTCCTTCTTCAACTACAATTTTGTCTATAATTCCTGCAATTTGAGGTTTTATTTCTACCTCTTCTAGAGGAACTACTTTCCCTGTAGCCACTGCCTTTTTTACAATTGTTGTTCTAAATGGTTTTTCTGTTTCATAGGTTACCACACTTTTTTGATTTTTCTTTCCTAACCAAATTAGGATGACTACAAATAATAGTGCTACTATTCCTAAGATAATTTTTGCTCTTTTGCTCATGATTAATTGATTATTTCTTTTTTTATTCTTCTCTTAATGCTTCGATTGGTTTTACTATTGTTGCCATATATGCTGGTATTAAACCTATTAAGGTTCCTAGAATTACTAGGATTGAAAAGGCCAGCATTACTATGGGTATATTTACGGTAGGATTTACAAGTGTTGGATCGTCTCCACTTCCTACTGTAAAGTCTAATAGGAATAAAACAAGTCCTCCAAAAATAATTCCTAACATTCCTGCTATTGTAGTTAAAAAAACAGATTCTAATATTATTTGTCTTTTAATGCTTATTGGAGTTGCCCCTAAAGCTCGTCTAATTCCAATTTCTTTAGTACGCTCTTTTACGGTAATTAGTAAGATATTACCAATAGCAAAAACTCCTGCTATTAAAGTTGCAATCCCAACAAACCATGTTAAAAATTGCATTCCTGTTAAAAAGCCCATTAGTTTATCTATTTGGTCTCCTAAATTTACACTACCAAATGCTCTGTTATCTTCTGGATGTACTTTGTGCAGATTTTTTAAGGTTAAAAGAATGTCTTTTTCCATCTGCTTAATATCTACTCCTTCATTAGCCGTAATCATCATCCAATCTACTTTATTTGAAGTGTTGTATACTTTTTGAAAGGTAGTAAATGGAATGTAGGCTGTATCTCCGTCAATATCTATAGTATTTGATGGTTTATAAACCCCTATAACCTTATAGTTTACATTACTAATTTTCACATACTGTCCAATTGGCATTTCTTTTTTATCAAACAGTTGTTTGTACATGTCTTCAGAAATAACACAAACTTTAGAGTTATTCTTTATATCATTTTGATTGAGAAATCTTCCGTAGATTAAATCTTTCTTTTGTACACGATCTAAAACTGGGTAATCTCCACTTACTTGAAAATCTCCAGATTTAAAATCTTTAACAACACTACCGTTGGTTTGATTTCTTGGTGCTAATAGCTTTATTTCTTTATTGTATTCTTTTTGAAGTACTTCAATATCTTTAAAGGTTAAATTAAACCTTCTTCCTTTTTGAAATCCTTTAAAAGGCATATCGGTCCTCTGCGTCCACATAAAAACACTATTGGTTGCAAAGTCTCCAAAAATTCTTTTAAAATTGTTTTCCATACCACGTGCAGCTCCTAATAAGACTACTAATATGAAAATTCCCCATAGTACACCTACAATGGTAATACCAGTTCTTAATTTATTTTTACGAATACTTCCGTAAATTTCTTGCCAAGTGTCTGAATCAAATAAAAACTTCATAATTAGTCTGCTCTTAGTGCTACAATTGGTTTAATTTGTGCTGCCTTTTTTGCTGGTAAATACCCTGCAATTAATCCTGATAAGATTAAAATAATGGTAGCTCCTATTACAATACCTGGACTTACACTTGGATCTTTTATAAAGTATTTTTCTAAACTACCTCCAATAGCACTTAAAATGTAAGTTCCTAAACTTAAACCTAAGTACCCTGCTATTGTGGTTATTAAAATAGATTCTTGAATTACCATACCAATAATTGAAGATGGTTTTGCACCTAATGCTTTACGAATTCCGAATTCTTTGGTACGCTCTTTAATAACAAAAATCATAATGTTACTAATACCTATAATACCTGCAATTAAAGTTCCTGAACCTACAAATATGACAATGAAATACAATGCAAACATAAATTGATTAATCCCTTTATTCGCTTCCGCCATGTTTCTTACAGATAAAGCACTTTGATCATCTGGGTGAATGTCTAATTTTTTACGTAAATCTCTTTCTAATCTATTACCAAATGTAATGGCTTGGTCAAGATTTAACTTAGGGTCATATCCTATATTAATTTGACTGATATAATCATTGTTCCCATATAACTTTTGCGCAGTTGTTACAGGCATGTAAGTCAATCTTTCTTCATTATCTCCTCCCTTATCAGAAAATATTCCGACTACTTTGTATGAAATTCCATCAACATTTACTCTTTTTCCTAAAGCTGGCTTTTCTCCAAATAAATCTTGCTTTACAAGTCTACCAATTACAATTACTTTAGACTTGTCTTTTAAGTCTAAGTCGTTAATATACCTTCCTTCATCAATAATTGTTTTTTCTAAAAACTGATGATCTGGGTGAACTGCACGTAATTGATAATTATTTTGATTGTTCTTGTAGGTAATATTTACGCTTTTGTATATTCTTGCCGTTAAATGTTGAATTTTGTTTTCATATTCGTCTTTAACGTAATCAAAGTCTTTATTTTTTAGCTGAATTCTTCTTCCTGTTTGTAATCCTTTATAAGGTTTTGATGTTTTCCATACTCTTACAAACATAGCATTGGTTGCATCATCTACAAAAGCAGATTTGAACTGATTTTGTAAACCTGATACAATTCCGAATAATAGCGTAAATAGTAAAATAGCAAAGGCAACAGTGAATCCTGATAAAACAGAACGCAGCTTATTTTTACCAATACTTTGAAATATTTCTCTCCAGCGATCTAAATCAAACATAATTAAATTGCTTTTGCTTTATTTGTTGCCGCTTCTGTTAACTCATCACTAATTATAACTCCATCTTTTAAACGAACAACTCTATTAGTCTGTGCTGCTACTTCTTCCTCGTGTGTAATTACAAAAACAGTCATTCCTTCATCGTTAATTTCTTTTAATAAATCCATTACCGAATCGGTTGTTGTAGAATCTAAAGCTCCTGTAGGCTCATCTGCTAATACAACTTTTGGTTTGGTAGCTAAAGCTCTTGCAATTGCTACACGTTGCTTTTGACCTCCAGAAAGCTCATTCGGCAAGTGATTAGCCCATTCTTTTAATCCTACTTTTTCAAGATATTCTAAAGCTATTTCTAACCGTTCTTTTCTACCAACTCCTTTATAATACAATGGTAAAGCAACATTTTCTAGAGCTGTTTTATAGGAAATTAAATTGAATGATTGGAAAACGAATCCTAAAAACTTGTTACGTAATACAGCAGCTTTTTTTTCATTTAAATTTTCTATTAACTGCCCATTTAAGTAATATTTTCCTTCATCATGTGTATCTAATAAACCTACAATATTTAATAAGGTAGATTTTCCAGACCCTGAAGATCCCATAATAGACACAAATTCCCCTTCTTTTATGTGTAAATCTAGCCCTTTTAAAACATGAAGTGAGTCTTTTCCTATAGGGTAAGATTTGTGAAGATTTTCTATTCGAATCATAGTGTTAGTTAATTTTTAAATAAAAATAAATACTAATTTCTCTAATCTACTAATAAATTATTGTTAAATCATTATTTACTTTCTTACAAGACGCTTAATTTTGATTAATGTTACAAGTTAGCGCTTAATTTTTTACAAAAAACTAAATATGAACAATTTACCTAGCAATAAAAAAGTGATTTTGTTTGATGGTGTGTGTAATTTTTGCAACGATAGTGTGCTAAAAGTTATAAAGTATGACACTAAAAATATGTTTGTTTTTACCTCTCTTCAATCAGACATAGGAAAAGAAATCACACAATATCTGGGTATTGATACTTCTAAAGTTGATTCTATTATTTTATATGAACCAAATGTGGCTTATGATATTAAATCATCAGCAGCTTTAAAAATTATGAATGATTTTGGCGGAATTTGGAAGTTAACTCAAGTTTTTTGGATTCTACCTGAAGGGCTTAGAAATATTGTATACGATTATATTGCTAAAAATCGTTATAAATGGTTTGGTAAAAAAGAAGCGTGCATGATTCCTTCTAAAGAAATACAAGAAAAGTTTTTATAAAAAGTAAGCTCACCAAGTTGGTGAGCTTATTCATAGCAATATTTCCCTGTTTACTGGGGGACAACCTCTAAATTAAAAGGATAAACGAACTCCTAACTTATAATTTCTTCCTAAAGTTGTATATCCTAAAGTTTCTTGATAATCTTCATTTAAAATATTAGTTACTCCTAAAAATAATTTTACATTATCGTTTAACTTATGGTTTGCTGAAAAATCTAACAACGAATATGACTCTAAAGAAATGTTTTCATAAGGAAACCCTCTAAAATCTGTATCATCTCTATCGCTAACATATTGATAATTTAATGATAAGTTAGTTGCTTTAATTTCATAATTTACTCCTGCATTTATTTTATGCTTTGGAATTCTAATTGCGGTTTCTTTGTTATTTGTGTAGGTGTAATTAGTGCTCACCCCTAAACTTTCTAATAGTTTATAATTTACATTAAACTCAACTCCATTTACAACAGCATCGCCAATATTATCCATTAAATAAGTTGTAGGATTGTATGCAATTATATTTTCTATATCTCTATTAAAATAAACAGCATTAAGTACTAATGAGTTTAACTTATACTCTACTCCTCCTTCATATGTTACACTCTCTTGTGGTTCTAGGTCTACATTTCCCCAAGAAGCATATAAATCTTGAACAGACGGAGCTATAAAAGCTGTACTATATGATGCTAAGAACTTAAGATATCCATTTTCTTGTTTTATTCTATAAGATGGATTTACGTTATATACAAAGTGGTTACCATATTTATTATGGTTATTTAATCGAACTCCTGCATTAACATTCAATCCAAAATCTGATACATAAACAGCATTCACATAAGGATCTATTAATTTTGTTGTTGGTTCTTCTGAATACTCAGTTTTAGTTAACTCTGTTTCTCCATAAGGAATTGAATAGGTTTCAATTGTATTATGTTGAAAATTTACTCCAGCTAAAAAGTATATTTTATCAAATTCATGCTTTAAAAATGCATCAGCTATATAATTTTCGCCTTTACTTATTCCTGGATACTGAGTGTTAACTCTATCTGAATCGTACTTGCTGTAGGCCATATTTATTTGTACACTACCTTTTCCATATTCGTATTTAGGAGATAAACTTACTCTATAGCTTTTATCTAACGAAACGTTATCAGCATCAGCAAAAGAACCTCCATCATAACTATTGGTAAATTCACTATAACTCCCTAAAGTATTAATGGAAAACTTATCGTTAAATTTATAACCTAATTTCACATTTGTAGAAATACGTTGAAATGGATCATTTTTAAAAGATTCTCCATTTTCTCCTCTTGCAGATGATGTTCCTTTTGTATCAAGAGATGAAAAACTCACTAAATAGTTAAAATCATTGATTTTTCCATTAACATTTGCAGAACTCTGGATACTTGTACCACTCTTAGTATTTTGGTCATTATTTGTTCCTCCAAATAACGATAATGCAACATTCGTTTTATTTGATTTAGCCTCTTTTAGCTTAATATTTATTACTGCTGTCGCTGCACCTGTTCCATATAAAGTACTGGCAGCTCCTTTAATTACTTCTATTGATTCTACATCGTTTAAATCTAACAATCTTAAATCAAAGCTTCCAGAAGTACTTGATGGATTAGATACTTGAATTCCATCAATTAACACTACTAACTCTTTAGTGCTTCCCCCTCTTACAAAAACCCCTAATGTTTGTCCTGGTGAACTTGTGTTTCCGTTTATTTCAATTCCTGAAATATTATTAATTAAGTCAACAACATTTTTACCACTACTTCTTTCAATAGTTTCTGCTGTTATTTTATGAATAACTTTTCCAGAATTTTCCTTTTTTAAATTGAATTTAGAATCTGAAATTACAACTTCATCTAGTTGTATTGTTTTTTCTTGTTCTTGCGCATTGATATTAAACGCAAAAAATGATGTTAAAACACTTAAGTAAAGTACTTTTTTTTTCATTACTACTTAATCATTAAAGTTTAAAATCAGGAAAAATATAAGCGTAGAAAAACCACACCCAAACTTTTATCCCGAAAGTTCGAATTACATGTTGAATCTTGGCAGGTCTCCTGGCTTGCGTCTTGCAACATACCTTCCCATTTTAAAAACAGTGGTTTGAGTAATTGTTACAAGCTTAATAGCTTACAGTTGCGGGAACAGCTTCGGTTTTACACCGAATTCCCTTTTAATTCTCTTTAATAGATGATTAAAGAAAAACCAAAAATCACGGCAAATGTATAGTATTCTTATAAATTAGCAACCATCAAATCATGATATTTTGCGAATTTTGTTTTTAAGTTCTCTGGTAGTGTATAATAATCTGGATGAATCATTTTTGCTAAACATTCAACTCCTTCTACTAAAGTACCCGCAGAAGATTGTGTAAACATGGCGAAGTCAGCAATGTATACTTGTTTGTTTTTTACAGCTCTCAAAGACTTCCATTCTTCTCTTTCTTCTAAAAACTTCATGTCTTCTAGTGTTCTATCGATTCCATATCCACAAGGAGCAATAATTAATACCTCTGGATCATATTTTACAATTTTATCCCAAGAAATAACGATGCTATCTCCTGATGGATGCGACAATAAATCAATTCCGCCTGCATATCCTATTTGATGGGGAATCCAATGTCCGCAGTTAAACAACGGATCAATCCACTCTAACAGCATTACACTTTTAGACTGTATTTTATGCTCACGTTGCACATCTACAATGTCATAAATACGTTTTTTTAATCCCTTTACATACGCCTCTCCTACTTCTTCTTGCTTCATTGCTTTTGCAATAGTTAATGCATTATCAAAAACATCTTCTAAAGAGTTTGGAGTAATTGATATTAATTCTGGAACCTTAGGCAATTTATACGCTGATTTTGCCACAGATTCTGTATCTATCTGACAAACATCACATACATCTTGTGTAAAAACAATATCGGGTGCTATACTTTCTAAAACAGGTTCATCAACATAATACAACGTCTTTCCTTCTGCCTTGGTTTTAGAAAAAATAGCCGTTATTTCTTTACTCGTTAACACTTTTCCTTCTAACTTATATCGAACAGCTACTTCTTTTTCTTTTAGAGCTACTTCTGAACACTCAAAAGTTATTCCGTTTAAATAATCTTGTAACCCCATGTCATAAATCATCTGAGTTACTGCTGGCATAAAAGAAGATACTGTCATAATTCGTGGTTTTAGTTCAGCAAAAATAAACAGTTCTCTATTTTAATTTGTTTTTTATTAAAAATCTTTCCAATCTTTGTGTCAAAATAAAATGCGATTTCATGATATATTATATCTCAGGAGGTGAACGCTCAGGTAAAAGTAGCTATGCTCAAAAGTTAGCAGAATCTTTATCTAAAACCCCTATTTACCTAGCAACTTCTCGTATTTGGGACGAAGATTTTAAACAACGAGTAGACAGGCATATTTCTGATAGAGATGAACGTTGGACCACTATTGAAGAAGAAAAATGGTTAAGTAAAGTAATTTCTGAAAAACAAACGGTGGTTATCGATTGTGTAACACTGTGGCTAACAAATTTCTTTGTAGACACAAAATATGATATTGAAAAAGCACTAGAAATCGCCAAAGAAGAAATAAACAAATTGGTTGAAATTGACGCCAATATTATCATCATTTCTAATGAAATTGGTATGGGATTACACGCTAATTCTGAATCTGGAAGAAAATTTACACAACTACAAGGTTGGACGAATCAACACATAGCAAAATTGGCTGACAAAGCTACTTTTATGGTATCTGGACTTCCTTTAACTTTAAAATAACACATGATAACAACAATAACTCCCTTATCAAAAGATTTACTGAGCGAACTTCAAGAAGAAATCAACTTCAAAACCAAACCTATTGGTGCTTTAGGTACTTTAGAAAAAATCGGCATGCAAGTGGGGTTAATTCAAAATACCACTAGCCCTGTGTTATCAAAACCTACAATTATGGTTTTTGCAGGAGATCATGGAATTGCTACTACAGGAAAAGTGAGTCCGTATCCTCAAGAAGTTACCCAACAAATGGTCTTTAATTTTTTACAAGGAGGTGCTGCTATTAATGTGTTTTGTAAACAAAATAATATTCATTTAAACATTGTAGATGCTGGTGTAAATGCTGATTTTGAAGTACATCCACAACTTACCAATGCCAAAATAGCGAAAGGAACTCAAGATTATAGCACTACCAAAGCTATGACTTCAGAACAATGTCAAGAAGCGATAGAAAAAGGAAGACAATTGGTAAGAAAGGTATATAGCGAAGGTTGTAATGTTATTGGTTTTGGTGAAATGGGGATTGGCAACACATCATCTGGAGCTTTATTAATGAGTTATTTTACCAATACACCTATTGAAAAATGTGTTGGTAGAGGTACTGGAGTGGATGATAAAGGACTACAAACAAAAATCGACACATTATGTGAAGTCTATAAGTTACATGCCGATTCTATTTCAACTCCTATGGAAGCCTTAACTGCTTTCGGCGGATTTGAAATTGTAATGATGTGTGGTGCTATGTTAGAAGCTGCTTCCTTAAAAATGACCTTACTTATTGATGGTTTTATTGTTACTGCTGCCCTATTAGCGGCTCATGCAATGGAATCTGATATTTTAGACTATTGTATTTTCTGTCATAATTCAGGAGAACAAGGGCATCAAAAAATGTTAGAGTTCTTAAATGCTGAACCGCTTTTAAATTTAGGCTTACGCTTAGGTGAAGGAACAGGTTGTGCAGTTGCATTTCCTATTATTCAATCGAGTGTGAACTTTTTAAACGAAATGGCTACTTTTAAAAGTGCCAATGTTAGCGAAGCCTAGTTATGATAAAAAGACAAATCCATTATTTTTTAACAGCTGTATTGTTTTTTACACGAATTCCGTGTCCTAAATGGGTAAATCATTCTCCTGAAATACTCAACAAAAGCAGTCGCTATTTTTCTTTAGTAGGAATTGTAGTCGGAAGCATTGCAGCACTAACTTATTTCGCTTCTTCTTATATTTTTCCTACAGATATTGCTATTGTAATTAGTATGATTAGTTCCGTTTGGATTACAGGAGCTTTTCATGAAGATGGATTTGCTGATGTATGTGATGGTTTTGGTGGCGGATGGACCAAAGAAAAGATTTTAACCATTATGAAAGATTCCCGACTCGGAACTTTCGGAGTGAGCGGTTTGGTCTTTATCCTAGCTATAAAGTTTTTAGCTTTATATCATTTACAAAACCTATCAGTTAATTTAATTCTAGTAATTATCTCGGGGCATAGTATTAGCCGATTTATCGCAACTGTTCTATTATACACACATGACTATGTAAGAGATATTGACAGTTCTAAAATAAAACCAACCACCAAACAAATGAGTAGTAAATCGCTACTCATATCAGCTATTTTCGGAATAGCACCCTTATTTTTCTTTCAAAAACCAACGGTATTTTTAGTATTACTTCCCTTATTACTCACCTATTTGTATATGGGGCATTTCTTTAAAAAATGGATTGGTGGTCAAACAGGAGATTGTGCGGGTGCTTTGCAACAAGTAGCTGAAATTGTTTTTTATCTAAGCCTACTCGCCTTATGGAAGTTATTTTAGTACGACATACCACACCTGATATTGCCAAAGGTATATGCTATGGTCAAGCAGATATTGACGTAACAACTAATTTTGAAGAAGAAGTGAGCAGTATTCTAAAAAAAGTTCCTGTTAACAATACTGATGTAACGTATTATAGCAGTCCCCTAAAACGTTGTAAACTTTTAGCTGAAAAACTTTCAGCTAACGTGATTTTTGACAACCGATTGAAAGAACTTGATTTTGGTGATTGGGAGCTCCAAAAATGGAACGATATTGATAAAAAAGAACTCGATATTTGGATGAACAATTTTGTAAAAACTCCTGCTAAAAATGGAGAATCTTATATCGATTTGCACAACAGAACTACCGAATTTTTATCCGAATTAACGACCAAAAACCATCAAAAAGTTGTGCTTGTTACCCATGCAGGAGTAATGAGAAGTCTTTGGGCTTATATGAATGAAATTCCGTTGGAAAAATCATTTGAATTAAAACTAAACTACGGAGATACGTTAACTTTCCACCTATAAAAACAAATTACTATGAAACGCTATTTATTTATTCTTTCCTTATTTGTGTTCTTTACACAATGTAAACAAGAAGCTAAAAAAACTACTGAAAAGAAACCTGCTAAAAGCACTGTGAAATACGCCAAGGGGTTTGATATTATTTCAGAAAACGGAGTAAAAAAATTAGTGATCAAAAAGGCTTTTCAAAGCTCACACGACCTATATTCTTATACGCTTACCGATAAAACCGATCTTTCTAAAAATGAAATTAAAGTTCCTGTAGAAAAAATGGTGGTTACCAGTACCACGCACGTTCCAATGTTGGAACTTTTGAATGCTGAAAATACTATTGTTGGTTTTCCGCACACCAAATATGTTTCTTCAAAAAGGACAAGAAAAAGAATTGACGAAGGTAACATTGTTGAATTAGGTTTAGAACAAGATATGAACACCGAAAAACTTATCGATTTAGAGCCTGAATTAGTTATTGGTTTTGCTTTGCATCCAAATACAAAACTATACCAAAACATCAAAAAAACGGGAGTTCCTGTGATTTTTAATGGTGATTGGTTAGAAGAAACGCCTTTAGGGAGAGCGGAATGGATTAAATTCTTCGGAGCTTTATACGGAAAAGAAAAGGAAGCAGACAGTATTTTTACGAACATAGAAACAGAGTACTTAAAAGCAAAAGAAATTGCTAAAAACAGCGATAAACAACCTACGATTTTATCTGGAAGCATGTTTAAAGATGTTTGGAATGTTCCTGCTGGTGAAAGTTTTATCGCTACCTTTTTTAACGATGCAAACCTTAATTACTTATGGAAAGAAACTAGCGGAACGGGGAGTTTGCAACTTAATTTTGAAAGTGTATTAGAAAAAGGACAACATGCCGATTTTTGGTTTAACTGTGGCTTGTATGCTACCAAAGAACAGCTAACTAACGCAAATATTCATTACAAAGAGTTTGATGCATTTACTAATAACAAGATATTTTCTATCGGACATAACAAAGGAGAAAGTGGCGGTTTAATTTACTTTGAACTCTCTCCTATACGACCAGACTTAGTGCTGAAAGATTTGATAAAAATTACACATCCTAATTTGCTCCCAGAATATGAATTGACTTTTTATAAGGAAATGGAGTAAGTTTTTGAATTATGATTTACGATTGATGAATTGGTCAAAACACCTAGTTTCCCTTTATTTTAAATCATTTTTATATACTATATTTATACATTTCTTAATTAATTTTAATAAAAGCTTTTGAAAATGAAATATAATTATCTAGTTCTAATAATGACTTTGTGTTTCTCATTTGTCTCTTGTTCTAACGATGAAAATGATTGTTTATCAGAAAAAACTGAAATCATCGAGAAATTCAACAAACTAATTGAATTAGCTGAAGGAGACGAAGCACAACAAAAAGCATTAATACAACAACGTGATGATAAATTAAAATCATTAAACTGTTAAATGAAAAAATTAACAGTAAGTGCTTGGAATGATGATAAACATAATCAACGAGGGAACGGATATGGAATTAGAGTTGGTGTAAAAGGACGTGATTTTTTTGAAGAAAAAATCTCTGAAATTAATTTATCAATCGAAAACTCCAGCTTCTTTAAGGTAAAAATAACAAGTGGTTTTTGGAAAGATTGTCCAGAATTTAGAGATAAAAGAATCGGAAAATGGCTTATTGAAAATAATTTTACTTTTTGGAAAAAGGGAATGCCTCCTAAGTTCTACTTAACCGTTTTAGGTAATAATCAATTCCTTTTGGAAAAAATTGACTAAATACTAAAGAAAATAAAAGTAAACTATTTACTATTATATACCCCTACCTCACAATCGTTCTAAACGTTAAGTTCACCCGTGGTCGGTGGACTTTTTTTGTAGGCGGTAATCGGTGTAGCCAATGGGTTTGGGTTTCGTCTTTCATCACCAATAACGAACCATGTTCTAACACTTTATACACCGTTTCTTTGGTTTGTTTGTGTTTAAATCCAAAACGTCTTTCTGCACCAAAGCTTAACGAAGCAATCGCTCCGTTCTTTTTTAAATCTTTTTCTCCGTCACTATGCCACGCCATTCCTTCAGAACCATCGTGGTATAAATTCAGTAAGCAAGAGTTATAGGTTTCGCCTGTTTCCTTTTCAACTAGTCCTTTTAACGCTAACAATTCTTTGGTAAATGGTAAGGCTGTTTTGGTAATGTTAGAATAGGAATATTCAAAGGGTTTTTCGGCATACCAAGCTACTTTTCGTTTGGTTACCATGCGTTTACCAAAAATAATAGCTTCATCGTTACGCCATTCAATAGAATTCAATAAAGCCTCGTAATAATGGTCTGCTAGTTCCTTAGACAAAACAATTCCGTAGTAGTTTACCGTTCCATCTTTCGGAAGTAAGTTTTTAGGAGCATCGCCAAATTGTAAGAATAAGTCCATCGCTATAAAATTAAAAAACTCCTGTAGATTACAGGAGCTTTTCTTTAATTTCTAAACTTATTTCGTGTGATAATATGTTTTAGTTTCTGTTTTAAGTCGGTACCCGTATCGTATACCATTTGTTCGTTAGATGGAAAAATCACTACTCTTTCATTCAATAAATCTAACAGTGAAGTCTCTAACGCTCTTTTGTCACCATCATAATCGGCATATACATGCTCAAATACAAACTCACTTTGAATAGGAAACTTTTGTACTAATTGATTCGTTCTGTTATCAATATACTTTACAACTCCACTAACTCGGCTGCTTTTAAACTGCGTAAATTGATATAATTTACAACGAATTACTTTGTACTTATCTACCTTTATTTTATTTCCTAAACTATCCTTCACGTAGTTACCGTTGTTATCTAACAAGTACTTGTAACCGTCTTTAATTCTTTTTTCTTTAATGATTTCTTTTTCGCGAACTTGTTCAGGAGAAATTTCAATATTTCTAAAATCTAATTCCAAATCAAAATCATAACGAATTTTTCTGTCTTTATTTGCATGATATACGGTCCATAAATCATTTAATCCGTAGGTATCAATCGCCAATAAATCTCTTTCTAATCTTTTAGGAATTATTTGATTGGTTTTATTTCTTACTGATACATGTACAAAATCTGTCCCCAACTCATGAGCTTCTTCAATTAACGCTCTTGTATCTTTATAATTCGGGTTGATTTTATCTAAATGTCTTAGCTCATCAAAAGCATGTCGGTAATTAATTTTATTACGTTTTCCGTCATTCAACAAGGCAACTCCATTTTCGTATAAATAATCGGCATAGTTTTCTTTAGCTTCAATAATTCTATCAGCATAACTAACCATTTTGAATTTAGCATCTCTTCCTGATGATAAAATTCGTAACGGTAATAATGGTTTAATTCTTTCCTGACGATTATTTAATCGTTGGTATAAATTATAAATAGATTCTAAATTCGACGGATTTTGCTCTTTTTCTAAAAATGAAATACGGTCTAAATCTCTTTGAGTCGCTTTAGCAAAAGCTTCTTGAAGCATCAACACATACGGCTGATTTTTCTCTTTGGTTTTGTTCTTTGCTAAATTTTCTATTGATAAAGAAATAGCTTTTTCGTAATCACCAGAATTAATAGCCTTTTCGGTAGTTTTAATACTACTACAAGACGCTAATACTAGCACTGAAAAAATAGATAGTAGGGTAGTTTTTTTAATCATAAAGTTTAAGTTTCGCTAGAAAATTCAATTTCTGTGCCAAAACTAAGTATTCTTTTTAACTTAAACTTTATGATTTTATATAATATGTGCTAAGAGTTTAATTTTGTTTACTCTAACAATTTTGCTGTTGCAATTTGTATAACTCGTAAGTTATTATCAATGTTTGAAGGATTGTTTGCCTTTTGCATTTCTACTAATTGACGTAACAAGTTAATTCCTACTTTATCAAAATTATATTGCTTGTATTGCAATCCTTTCGCTACAATATCATCCGCTAAATTTTGAATGGCTTCTGTATTGTTACTTTTTCCAATTTTATCAAACGCTTCTTTGTATAAAGATTGAATTTTCTTATTCGGACTTAAGAACATTCCTGCCATTACATTACCCGCAATAAAACTTAACTCTGTATCGTCATTTTCTTCTAAATAAATACGTGTTAACGGAGTGGCTACAATCTTTTTTACTTCTAACGGTAAGGTTTTTGATTTTTGAATTGCCAACTGCTTATCGATATAATACATTGCTACCAATGATTTACCCAATACTGAGTATGATTTACTTTGTAAACCTTTATCAAATACCGATTTTAATGCAGGGTCAGTTAACTTTCCTAAGGTTTCAATAGCAGCCGCTTGTACTAATGTTTTAGGATCGTTATTAGCCATTTTCATAATTTTATCAATCACATTTCTCTTTGAATTTTTATTGATTAGATTGATGTTTTCCAACGCTAAAATTCTGATTTTATAAAAATCGTCATTCATCGCTCCAGCAACTGCATTAAACGCATTTTTATCATCTTGATGTTTTGCAACTTCTAACAACGCTTCTCTTTTATGAGCATAGTTTTGAGCATATTTTAATTGATGGATATAATCACTCAACACTTTATTTTCTGAAATATCACATAGTAATACTCCATCTGCATTTACTTGAATTAAATCTGGTTGTTTAGTAAAAGGGAAGGTAAACGAAGCATCTCTACCATCCACAAAAACATTATGACGTGTACGTTTACCTCCTTCAAAAACATCAATTGCAAATGGGAATTTAAACTCGTTAATTTGTGTTTGCATGATATTTACAGTTACCGTTTTACGTAACTTGTTATAATCATACGAAATAGACAACTTCGGGTGACCACTATTAAAATACCACTGATTGAAAAACCAGTTTAAATCTTTTCCGGTAACTTTTTCAAAAGCCAAACGTAACTGATGTGCTTCTGCTGTTCCGTATTTATAATCGGTTAAATAGGTATTTAATGTCGTATAAAAAGCATCATCGCCTAAATAGTTACGTAACATGTGTAAAATAGCGCCACCTTTGTTGTAACTCACCGCATCAAACATATCTTCTTTATCATCGTAATAAAAACGAACTAAATGCTTGTCATAATTTTGCCCTTGCTTATACGCCTCGCTATCTTCAAACAAATGTGCATCTGCTTCGTCTTTTCCATATTTATGCTCTAACCATAAATATTCGCTATAATTCGCAAAACTCTCATTTACAGTTAAGTTACTCCAACTTTCAGTTGTAACTAAATCACCAAACCAGTGATGAAAAACTTCGTGTGCAATGGTATTTTCTTGTACGTTTTCATCAATTAACTGCCCTGGTCTTTGGTATGCGTTTTCTCCATGAATTACCGCTGTGGTATTTTCCATCGCTCCACTAACATAATCGCGACCAACTATTTGTGCATACTTATTCCAAGGATACTCAATTCCTGTAATTTTTGAGAAAAAAGCTAACATTTCAGGCGTATTTCCAAAAATATCTTTTGCATACGGAGCATATTCCTTTTCTACATAATAATCAACTGGAATATCTTTGTACTTGTCTTTAATAATCTCATACTCTCCTACTCCCATAAAGAATAAATACGGAGCGTGTTTTTGAGTAAAATTCCAATAATCGGTACGAGTTCCATCTGCATTTGTTTTTTGCTTTTCTAATTTTCCGTTAGAAAGTGTTACATACTTTTGCGGAACCGTCATGTAAATTTCTTGTGATGTTTTTTGATTCGGTGCATCAATTGTTGGAAACCAACAACTACTCGCTTCAGTTTCACCTTGCGTCCAAATTTGGGTCGGTTTGTTTTTATCTAAGCCTTTCGGATTGATAAAATATAACCCTTTTGCTGAAGTAATTGCAGCACTTCCTTTTTGTTTTACTCTTTCAGGACGTGCAGTATATTTAATATACAGCGTAAACTCTTCATTTCGATTGTATTTGCGAGGTAAATTGATAACCAACTCAAAATCGTCATAATTAAAATCTAATGGTTGGTTATTCATCATTACTTTATGAATTTCCATTGCTTTGGCATCTAAAGTAACTTTATCTGTTTCGTAAAAATGTGGTTTTAGTGTTACCCATTCTTCTCCATTCATTTCTTGTTCTTGAAAGTTAAAATCTACTTTTAACTTCGTATGAATTAAACTATGAACTTTGTCTCTTTCAGCTCTATAAACTTTATTTGATTGAGAGAATAATGTTACTGTAAAAAGGGTAACAACGACAACAAGGAGTTTTTGAAACTTCATATATTTTTGTTTAGACTCCAAAAATAGGAAAATCTATTGGTAGGCTTGTTAATGCCCCGTTAAAAAGAAAAAAGCCATCAGATAATCTGATGGCTTTTTAATATTTTTAATAATGGCGGTTACTCTGCTTTATCTGAGACTATATCATTATCTCCTAAAATCATTTTAAATTGTTTTAGGTCTACATTTCCTGCATCGAAATTAGCTTTCTGCATCATTCCCATAATTTTGTTAACATCCATATTTTCTCCTAAAACACGTGCTACACCTACTCCCATTCCTTTTCCATAACCAAAAGCTATAATTTCGTCGATAGCATCTGCTTCACCTAAATAATAAATTGCAGCATTGGCTCCGTCTTTTTTAAATTTCATCAACTCTTTGTAGTTTGATTTCTTTAAAATAGATTTTAATCTCTCTTTTTCAGCTTTATAACTTGCCTCGTCTAAGTTTTTATACGGAACACCTGTAACATTTATTTTTTTTATGCTTTCGTAGGCTTTTTTATCTTCTTCAGAAGCTTTATCCATGCTTAATTGAAGTGCACTTGCTGGTAAGTCAAACGACATGAAACCTTCTTTGTCTTGACTTTCTACCAAATAACTTTGTAACGATTCTGTTTTACAAGAAACTGTTACAAATGCTATTAGTAACATTGAATATATAACTAGTTTTTTCATTGTTGTTAGTTTTTGATTGAAAGCAGCATTAACGAATTAACGCTGCTCTGTTTGTTTTATTTATCTTTCTTTCCGTCTTTAGAAAACGTTTCTGCTAGTTTAGACATTTTGTTAATATCTATATTTCCTGTTAACGAAACAATTACTGACTCTGGTGATCCGTTTTTAGAATCTTTGTCTTTTACAAACATTAACACTTCACTTACAAAATCTTTGTTTTTAGTTGCCTTAACATAAATCTTTACACGAGAATCTTTGTCTTTTACTCGCATTAACTCTATTAAGTTACTTTTTCCTACAGCTGATTTTACCATATTTTCCATTTGAGCTGCTACGGCAGCATTTTCAGTAGAAAAAACTTTTAATTCTTGTAAGTCTTGAATCATCTTAAAAACTTCCATTGCTTCATTGTCTTCAGACTCTACTTTAAATTTTGATAAAATTTCAAAAGCATCTTTGTTTACAACAACTGATGAAACTTCATCAATATCTTCTAACTTATCAAAAATTGATTGTCCGAAACTTAAGTTAGATACAAATGCTAATGCTAATAATACTATTACTTTTTTCATGATTTCTTTTGTTTATAAGTACTTGGTTTTACTTTCTTTATTAATTTACAGTGTTTATTACTTTATTTACTGTTTCTTCATAGGTTTCTAAATGTTCAATTGCATCACTTCCCTTTTTTAGGTTGTTTGAAACGGCATATATAGCTTCGTTTCCTTTGTTTAAATTGACTGAAACTAGTTGTAACACTTCTTTAATTTGCGCAAACTGTTTACGTTGTTGATACTTTTGGTATTCTTCGTTACCTATAAATACACTAAATAGTAAGACTACTGACGCTGCTACCGACAACCATTTCCAGTTCTTCTTAGTTTTCTCAGGTTTTAACTGAATGGTTTGGGTAAAGGTTTCATCTTTACTTTGTTTAAAATAACCAAACATCATACTGTACTCTTGCAAATGAGGTGCCACATTGTTTGAGGTAAAATACTCTTGTAGCATCTTTTCTTCTTGCAACGTTGTTTCTGCGTCTAGATATTTTTCTAATAACTTCTCTATGTTAGCTAACTCCATAGTTATGTTTTTTAATGAGTTCTTCTCTTATTGTTTTTCTTGCTCTTGATAAGGCTACCCTTACAGCGGTAGGTTTCATATCTACCATTTTGCATATTTCATCAAAATCATACTGTTCGATATCACGTAACTGAATGATTATTTTTTGCTGTTCTGGTAATTTTTCAATGAGCTGATGTACTTGGTTTACACTATCGTTATGTTCTACTTTCTTTTCTAGCGATGTTTCTTTTTCTTTATAATTGCTATGCACTAATGTTAAATTACTTGCTTGCTTCGATTTTAATCGATCATAACAATAATTTTTTGTCATCGTCATCGCAAATGCCTCTACATTTTTGTAGTCGGACAGTTTTTCCCGATTCCTCCACAATTTAAAATACAATTCTTGCGTAGCGTCTTCAGCTTCTTCTGTAGAAACCAACAACCTTTTCGCTAAACGAAAGACTTTGTCTTTAAATGGTAATACAACTTTTAAAAAGTCTGTTTGGTTCATTGTTTAGTTGATTAATTGTGTAATCCTTTAAAATAAACACTTCTTATTTATCAGGCTTACATAACTACGACGAGGCAGTTTCAAGTTTGTTACATCAATAATAAAAAAAATAATATTATTCGTTAAATTGCGTTGGTATTACAGTTAGCACATTCCTTATAAAAGTCCATAATGGGCATTTAGGTATACCACACTCACATAACTTGATTAAATCATTAATAAAACAAACAATTACAAAAATCTAAAATAGATGAAAATAGTAAAAACAGCCCTTATTCTCTTATTTTCTATACTTATTGTTTCTTGTAGTGAAAAAGATGATGCCCCAAAAAACATAGAAGTTCAACATTTTGTTTGGAGAGGCTTAAATGCATACTACTTATGGCAAGATTTAGTTCCTGATTTAGATGACAGACGTTTTAGTAACGATAACGAAATATATAGTTATTTATCGGGCTATGATGACCCAGTAGATCTTTTTTATAGCTTATTATACATGGATAATGAATATCCACAAGACCCTAATAAAACTTATTCTTGGATTGTAGATGATTATATTGCCCTTGAGCAGTCTTTTGCAGGTACACGATTAACAAGTGGTATTAAGGCTATAGGTGCTGATTTTTCTGACGGTTCTGGTGGTTATTATGTCTACGTATACGATGTTGTTAATGGCTCTGATGCTGAAATGCAAGGAGTAACTAGAGGTATGATTATTACTGAAGTTAACGGAACAACTTTAACTAGGGCTAATGTAAATGATTTATTTGCCAATGAAACATTTACCATTCATTTGGCGGATTATAACGGAGGAAATCCTATTAGTAATGGAACAACTATCACGGTTAACAAATCACAAGTAACTGAAAACCCTGTTAAGGTAAGCAATGTAATTACAAATGGAGGTCATACAATTGGTTATTTACTCTACAATCAATTCTCTAAAGATTTCGATGGAGATTTAAATACCGAATTTGCCAACTTTAAAGCTGCCGGAATTACCGATTTAATCATCGATTTACGCTACAATGGTGGTGGTTCTCTACAAACAGCTACCTATTTAGGTAGTATGATTACTGGACAATTTACTGATGAGTTGTTTGCAAAACAACTATGGAATCAAAAAGTAATGAACTCTCGCCCTGCTGAATCATTCATCAACAATTTTACGAATCAAATTAAAAATACAGATCCGCAAGGAACTATTGTGTTAGAAGAAACCATTAACAGTTTGAATTTAACAACGGTATATTTTATTGTTTCTAGTAATTCTGCCTCAGCTTCTGAAGTCGTAATCAATTCTCTAAAACCATATATTGATGTTAAACTAGTAGGAGCTCAAACTTATGGAAAACATGTTGGTTCGATAACTTTGTACGATTCTGACGATTATACTCGATATGGAAATAATTTAAAAAGTCATACTTGGGCTCTACAGCCTATTGTTTCTGAAATTCAAAATGTAGATGGAGAAAATTCTCCTGAAGGATTTACTCCTGATATTCTTATAGATGAAGATCCTGGGAATTTAGGTATCTTGGGGGATTCTACAGAACCTTTATTAGAAAGAACTATTCAATACATTACTACGGGTGCAAAAGGAGTACCTACCATGAAAAAAGGAGTTCAATTCTCTCCATCATGGAATTCAAACATGATGCGCCCTGATTATAACAATATGTATGTGGAGTTGAAATAGAGAACTAAACGATATAAAATAAAATCCAGCTGAGTAAGCTGGATTTTATTTATTACAACAAACTCATTTGTTGGTTATTCTCTTCATTAGGAATCTTTAAATTAATTCCTAATTCTTTATTCAACTTTTTTATAAAATAGGCTGCCAACAAAGGAGATTCTACCTCCAAATTTTGATGGATAAAAAAGTTAATATTCTGTAATCCTAAATCATTCCACTCCTTTAATCTCTCTACCCAATCATCCAAACGTGCATAATCAGACGGGTGATTTGCTCCAACATAACGAACAAAAGCTTCGTTATTCGTTAAGCGCATATGCATCATATCTCTTCTACCTGCTGTATCTACTAACACATTGGCTATGTTATGTTCTTCAAACAACTGTGTAAACTCATCAAATACCGTTGTATCTTCAAACCAATCTGGGTGACGAACTTCAATAGCTAATGGTATACCTTTAGGCCAGCTCACTACAAAGTTTTGTAATCTGTCAAAGTTTTTATTTCCAAAATTAGCATGTAACTGTAAAAAGATGGTGCCTAACTTCTCTTGTAAATGCGAGGCATTATCTAAATAAACATTTACCGCATCTTGAACACCTTCTAGTCGTTTCCAATGACTTATCTCCTGCCCTAACTTTGGAAAAAATTTAAACCCTTTTGGAGTCTTTTCTTTCCATTTAGCAAATTGTTCCGCAGAAAATTGACGATAAAAAGTAGCGTTTAATTCGATAGAATTGAATTGCTTCGAATAATATTCTAATTCATCTTTTGTACCTCTCGGATAAAACCCTTTTAAATCGGCTTTGTTCCACTTAGCACACCCTACAAAAACACTTGGTTTATCATTCTTTTCATAAGAACTTAACAACTCTATTGTTTTAGGGTGAGTTTCAGGTAATGTAAAATCTATTAACTCAGGGTGTTCAACCTTTCCAAACTTCATACTTAATTGTTTTCTATTCCTTCTTCAATTTCCTGATTATCTACCATTTCTGGTCTAAACTCTGTCATTCTATCATCATTTAGCTTTTTAGCATAATTATATCCTGACTTCCACCATTGTTTCATTTTCTCTTTATCAAATACTAGAGAATTTGTAGTTAAAACTGTTGGTGTATAGTATAAATTTAACTTTACATCGTGCTGTTTTGCTGATAATTTCCCTATGGTAATATTATGTCGCTCTACATTCTCTAACATGAAATCAAACGTGTCCATCATCAAAGAAAATGGGTTCTTTGCTGGCAATCTATTCATTTGTGTCACTTCGGTAGCTAAAATTACTGCATCTACCTCTGTAGCTCCTCTAGAAATTGCTTCTCGTATAGGTATTAAACTTCCAAAACCTCCATCTGCATACTGACAGTGATCTTTTTCTAACAAACTCATAAACGGCACATAATTACACGAACCCCAAATCCAATCACAAAAATCTTCATATTCGCACTCTAAAATCGACTTATATTCAATTTGATTCGCTGTTAAATTAGAAACTGTTACCACTACTTCTTTATTTAACCTTCTAATCTCATCATACATTTCTTTGGTTATACTGTTTTTTATGAGCTTACGTAAATTTTTACTCTCACCAAAGGTTTTACTTCCATTTAAAAAGTTCCAAAACGTGTTTCTATGTCTTATTGACACCACCTTTTCACCATGTACTGATTTTACTCTGAACGGACTGTTACTAAAAATAGCTTTTTGATCTACCGAAGTATATACCTCTTTCAATTCATCAACCATACCTAAAGCCAAATGCGATACCATTAAACTACCTGTAGAAGTACCTAAAAGCATATCGTAATCTTTATTTTTATGCTTCATTAAGTATTGTGCAACTCCGCCTGCAAACGCTCCTTTACTTCCTCCTCCAGAAATTACCAAGGCTTTTTTCATTGAATTAAGTTTGATTTATCTATTTTTAGTTCTGTAAAAATATCAAAAAAAAGCAACCAAACACATGAAACAACTATCTGTACTTTTCTTTCTCTTTTACGTGTTAATTTCTTGTAAAACTGAAAAACAATACACTCCAAGAACTATTAATTCTGTTACTATAACAGAAACGAAACAAGACAGCACTAGTATTAGAGCTATACTAGCTATTGATACTAATAAATTAACCTATGCTGGTTCTATAGGAGATATTACAACTACTGAAGATGGAGGTAAAACTTGGAGTACTCAAAAACTGAAATACAATGATTCTATCATCCCACATTTTAGAAGTATTGCTCAAAATAATAACAATGTTTTTGTTCTATCGGTAGCTAATCCAGCTCTGCTATACAAAAAAAGTCAAGAAGAGTTTCAATTGGTTTATATTGAAAAAAATGAAAAAGTATTTTACGACAGTATGAAATTCTTTGCTGATGGAAAACACGGAATTGCAGTTGGTGACCCTACTGAAGATTGTCCTTCTATTATTCTTACTTCGGATGGAGGAAATACTTGGACTAAACTACCATGCACACAATTACCAACTTTTGAAGAAGGTGAAGCGTTTTTTGCCGCTAGTAACACCAACATTTCGATAGTAAACAACACGGTTTGGATTGGATCTGGTGGAACAAAAGCACGTATTTTAAAATCTACCGACTTTGGAAACACTTGGGAGGTTTTTGATACTCCAATTGTACAAGGTGACGGACCACAAGGAATTTACTCTATCGATTTTTACGATGAAAACCACGGAATCGCCATTGGAGGAAACTATTCAAAACCTGAAGAAAATCTTGCTAACAAAGCTGTTACTTCTGATGGAGGAAAAACATGGACACTTGTAGCTAACAATCAAAATCCTAATTATAAAAGCTGTGTGCAATATGTGCCTAATACTAACGGAAAAGAAGTTTTTGCGGTTGGAAAAACTGGCGTTTCATTTTCTAATGATGGTGGACACACTTGGACGGATGTTAGTAAAGAAGGATACTATTCGATTCAATTTGTAGACAGCAATACTGCTTGGTTATCAGGTCACGAAAAAATTGGAAAATTAATCCTTAACTAATTCTTAATGTTTTGTTAAAAGGAATTTTATTTCTTTTTTACTACATACTTTTATGAACTAATCAACTCAATAATCAATGAAAAAAATACTATTCTTACTCTTATCCTTGTGTATTAGTAGTTCTTTTGCACAAGAGTACTTTCCTACCAACACAGGAGTAAAGTCATCCAAAAACAATGTGTATACATTTACCAATGCTACCATTTATGTTACTCCTAATCAAGTAATAAAAAAAGGAACATTACTTGTAAAAGACGGAAAAGTGGTTTCTGTAGGAAAATCTGTTACTATTCCTAACGAAGCACAAACTATCGATCTTGATGGCAAATCTATTTATCCTTCTTTTGTAGATGTTTATGCTACTTTTGGTATTGAAAAACCAAAAAGGGAAGGTGGTCGCGGACAAGGGCCTCAATACGATGCTGGCAGAAAAGGATATTATTGGAACGATCATATTCGCCCTGATATAGACCCTGCTTCAGAATTCAAATTTGACGCTAAAAAAGCTAAAGAATTATTAGCTGCTGGTTTTGGTGCTGTTAATACGCACTTAGAAGATGGAATTATGCAAGGAAACGGAATTCTAGTTGCCTTAAATCCTAACAATACTGACGCGTATCGAATTCTAGATAAAAAATCAGGAAACTACTTGTCGTTTTCTAAAAGTGTAAAATCACGTCAAAGTTACCCAACTTCACGTATGGGAGCTATGGCTTTACTGCGCCAAACCTATTTAGATGCTGATTGGTATGCTAATGGAAATGCTAAAAATACTGACTTAGCTTTAGAAGCTTTAAATAACAACAAAAACTTACCACAAATTTTTAATGCAGGTGGTTATTTAGATAATTTACGAGCTGATAAAATTGGAGATGAATTCGGTATTCAATACACTATCTTAGGTGGAGGAAATGAGTACGAAAGAATTAATGATATAAAAGCAACCAATGCTACTTATATCCTTCCTATTAATTTTAGAAAAGCTTACGATGTATCTAACCCATTTTTAACGGATAAAATTGCGTTGAGTGATATGCGCGCTTGGAATCAAGAGCCTTCAAATCCTGCTGTTTTTGCTCAAAATAAAATTCCTTTTGCTTTAACTACACACGATTTAAAAAATGTAAAAGATTTTAGCACTAACTTACAAAAAGCTATAGCTCACGGATTAGATAAAACTACTGCTTTAGAAGCATTGACAACGGTTCCTGCTAACATTTTAAATAATACTAAAATAGGAAACTTAAAAGCTGGAAGCTATGCTAACTTTTTAATTACTTCTGGAGATATTTTTGATTCAAAAACTACCCTATTTGAAAACTGGGTTCAAGGAGCTAAGAATGTTATCAACCCTATGGATATCAAAGATATTACGGGTAATTATGCCTTAAATGTTAATGGTTCGACGTATACCATGGCAATTACAGGTTCAGGCGCTAAACAAACTGCAGAAATTAAAAAAGGTGAAGAGAAAATCAATTCAAACTTTTCATTTGCTAATGATTGGATAAACATTACTTTAAGAGAAGGTGATAATTTTACACGCTTAACTGGTCAATTAGACAATAAACAAATTAAAGGTACCGCTATTGATAATAACGGAAACGAAAGTAAATGGTCAGCTACTTATACTTCAAAAGTAGACGAGAAAAAGAAAGACAAGAAAAAAGACGACAAAACACCTGAAGTTTTTGCTGTTTCTTTCCCTAATGTAGGTTATGGTAACGCTGCTAAACCTCAAAATGAAACTATTTTAATTAAAAATGCTACTGTTTGGACTTCTGAAAACAACGAAGTATTGAACAATACTGACGTGTTAATCAAAGACGGAAAAATTTCAAAAATAGGAGCTAATTTATCTAGTAGAGCTGCAAAAGTAATTGACGGAACAGGTAAGTACCTTACCGCTGGTATTATTGATGAACACTCACATATTGCTGCGTCAGCAATTAACGAATCAGGTCATAATTCTTCTGCTGAAGTAACTATTGAAGATGTGATTAATCCTAACGATATTAATATTTATAGAAACATCGCTGGTGGTGTTACTTCTATTCAAATTTTACATGGTTCAGCCAATCCTATTGGAGGACGCTCTGCTATTATTAAACTAAAATGGGGAGAAAATGCTGACGGATTATTATACAACAATACCCCTAAATTTATCAAGTTTGCTTTAGGTGAAAACGTAAAACAATCTAACTGGGGAGATTCTAACACCATTCGTTTCCCACAAACTCGTATGGGAGTTGAACAAGTATATATCGATTACTTCCAAAGAGCTAAAGAATACGATGCTAAAAAGAAAAGCGGACAACCATATCGTAAAGATATTGAGCTAGAAACCTTAGCTGAAATCATTAACAAAGAGCGTTTCATTTCTTGTCACTCTTACGTTCAATCAGAAATTAATATGTTGATGAAGGTAGCTGAACAATTCAACTTTAACATCAACACATTCACTCATATTTTAGAAGGATATAAACTTGCTGATAAAATGAAAGAACACGGAGCTGGTGGTTCTACTTTCTCTGACTGGTGGGCATACAAGTATGAAGTTAACGACGCTATTCCTTACAACGCGGCAATTATGCACAACCAAGGAGTTACCGTTGCTATTAATTCTGATGATGCTGAAATGTCTCGTAGATTAAACCAAGAAGCTGCTAAATTGATAAAGTACGGTGGAATGAGCGAACAAGAAGCTTGGGCTACGGTAACTATAAATCCAGCAAAATTATTACACTTAAACGATCGTACAGGAAGTATTAAAGTTGGTAAAGATGCCGATGTAGTTCTATGGAGCGGAAATCCTTTATCTGTGTACTCAAAAGCAGAGAAAACAATTATTGATGGAGCAGTATACTTCGATATTGAAAAAGATTTAGAAAAACGTAAAGCTATCAAAGCAGAACGTGCTAAATTGATCAATATGATGTTACAAGAGAAGTTAAAAGGTGGTAAAACACAAGCTCCTAAGAAAAAAACTCAAAAATTATTTCACTGTGATACAGAATAAGAACTTAAAAATACAAAACATGAAAATTAAATTAATATATAGTTTGGTATGTTTCTTATTCTTAGGAAACATGCTAGCTCAACAAACACCAGCACCTAAGCAGACTCAAGATTATTCTATTGAAGGAGCTACAGCACATTTAGGTAATGGAGAAGTGATTGAAAACTCTTTAATTATGTTCTCTAACGGAAAAATTAAGTTTGTAGGAAGTGCTAAAATGAAAATTGCCCGCATGGGTACCGTTATTAATGCAAAAGGAAAACATGTATATCCAGGATTTATTGCTGCAAACACCTCTTTAGGATTAGCTGAAATAGATGCCGTTCGTGCTACAAGAGATGTTGACGAAGTTGGTACCATGTTGCCTCACATACGTAGTATTATAGCTTACAATACCGAAAGCAAAGTAGTAGAAACGATGCGTCCTAACGGAGTGTTAATGGCACAAGTAGCGCCTCGTGGTGGAGTTATCTCTGGCACCTCTTCTATCGTTCAACTAGATGCTTGGAATTGGGAAGACGCTTCTATCAAAACTGATGACGGAATTCACATGAATTGGCCTAATGCTTTTAGCCGTGGTCGTTGGTGGATGGGAGAAGATCCTGGTTTAAAACCAAATAAAGACTATCAAAAAAACATTGAGGAATTTAAAGACTTTTTTGCCAACGCAAAAAGCTATTTAGCCAGCAATAAGTCTACTAAAAACTTACCTTATGAGTCTTTACAAGGTGTTTTAAACGGTTCTCAAAAAATGTTTGTACACGTATCTGGTAAAAAAGGAATTACCGACGCGGTAAATACTTGTAAAGAATTAGGTATTAAAAACATCGTAATCGTACGCGGACAAGAAGCTGAAAAAGTAGCCGATTTATTAAACACTAACAACATTCCTGTTATTTTAGAACGTGCGCACCGTTTACCTAATGGTGAAGATACTGATTATGACAGACCTTATCGTGCTGCTAAAATATTAGCTGATGCAGGTATCTTAGTAGGTTTAGGTATGGAAGGAGAAATGGAACGTATGAGTACACGTAACCTTCCTTTTTATGCAGGTACTTACGCTGCTTACGGATTAGATAAAGAAAAAGCAGTTCAGTTAATTACAGGTAACAATGCCAAAATATTAGGAATTGATGATAAAGTAGGTACTTTAGAAGTTGGTAAGGATGCTACCCTATTTATTTCTGAAGGAGATGCTTTAGACATGCGAACAAATATTTTAAACGAAGCTTTTATTCAAGGAAGAAAGATTAGTTTAGAGTCGCACCAAACCAAATTATGGAAACGTTATTCTGATAAGTATAAGAATCAATAAAACGTCATTCCGAGGAAGTTGGACTAAGGAATCTAGATAACAATTCATCTAGTCATTTCGAGCAATAGGGAGGAATCTCATTCAAGTTTCTCCTTCCATTTCACTTATGTTTGAAATGACAACAATTTTTTCTCAAAAAAGCTCGGTTACCCGAGCTTTTTTTATTCTAAAACGATAGCCAAACAGTTAATTTCCTGCAACTTGACTTTAAATCATTTCATTTCTACACTCATGTATTTCTCTCTAGGTAATTGATTAAGTCTATATTCGTATTTTTGCAAGAATGAAACAGATTAGCAGTACACAAAACGCCTATATAAAAGAGCTTTTAAAGCTTCAAGAAAAATCGCGTGAACGTAAGAAAAAAGGACTTTTTTTAGTTGAAGGACAACGCGAAATTTCGTTAGTACTCAAAGGTGGATATGAAATTGACACTGTACTTTTTGTACCTGAACTTTTCACAGAAGAAAATCTAACTGAAATAAAAAACCAAACGGCTAATTGCATCGAAATTACGAAAGAAGTATATCAAAAACTTGCCTATCGCGATACTACCGAAGGCATTATTGCTGTGGTTAAATCTAAAAGTTTTGATTTAGACGCTATTGAATTCAACACCACTACTCCACTCGTGTTGATTATGGAAGGTATTGAAAAACCAGGAAATATTGGTGCCATGTTACGTACTGCCGATGCTGCGAATGTAGATGCTGTTTTTATCGCCAATCCTAAATCGGATATATTCAATCCCAACATCATTCGCTCTAGTGTAGGTTGTGTGTTTACCAATCAAATCGGTGTAGGTTCTTCTGAAGAAATTATTGCTTTTTTACAAAAGAAAAACATCCATATTTATAGTGCTACGCTACAAAACTCAAACGAATACCATAAAAACGACTACACAAAAGCTACGGCTTTGGTAGTAGGTACCGAAGCTACAGGCTTAACACAAATTTGGCGAGACGAAGCTATTCAAAACATCAACATCCCTATGCAAGGAGAAATTGATTCTATGAATGTATCGGTTGCTGCAGCTATTTTAACTTTTGAAGCTAAGCGACAACGTAATTTTATAAAGTAAGTTTACTTATTAAACCTGAAAAACAATATTATAACCGTACATTTTTTGTACGGTTTTTTATTTTGTTTATATTGGCTAGCGCTAATAAAAAGAACAAAAATTGCTATAGATTTCCTTTTTTTCAAAACAAGTAAGCTTAGCAATAAAAGAACAGTATAGTACTCTTATAACTCCTTTTTGGTTGTGTAATGATGTATTTAATGTGTATATAAACAAGTTAGGCTCAATTCAAAAATGGATATAAATAAAGAATATACAGAACTTTTATCACCACCAAAAAATGCTAAACCGAGCTGGTTTAGACAGCGTGGATTCAAATTTGAAAGAATTTTAAATGAACTTTTAAAAAGAGAAGGATTAGAGCCAAGATCTGGATATAAACCAGAAGGAGAACAAATAGATGGTTCATTTTTTTTAGACGGAGCGGTATTTCTACTTGAAGCCAAATGGCACAAAGATGAACTTCCAGCATCATCTATTTATCAGTTCAAGGGAAAAGTTGACGGGAAACTATTGGGAACTATTGGGATATTTATTTCCATGTCGGGTTACTCTAATGACGCTGTAGATGCTTTAACTCTAGGAAAATCTTTAAATGTTATTCTTTTTGGAAAAGACGATATTGACTCAGTTATAATACACAATAAACCCTTCAAGAATATTCTAAAATCTAAACTTAGAAAAGCAGCAGAAGAAGGAATTGTTTATTTACCAATTGAGTCAGAACAAGTAACGAAAGAAGGAGTGACGAAAATTGAAAATTACCTTTACGATGGACATTCAACTCAAATTGTAAAAAATGAAGGTGTTGATGAAATTGATACTGATTTGGTAATTATCTGTGAAGGAAAAACAGATAGTGATATTATCTCTTTCATGTCAACTAAAATTCTTAATCAACTGAATTCTACACTTTCTATAAAGATTATAGTTGCAATGGGAAAATTTACCATACCAAAAGTTGCTAACTCAGTTTTCAACCTTAATTACAAAACACCTGTTTTAATTGTTGCCGACTCTGATTCAGATACTTCTAAAACAATAGACTTGTTCAAAAGAAATATTGATTCACCAAATTGGAACGCAGCTATTCCCGATCCTGAAATCGAAACATGGCTAGGATTTAAGGATAGACATGAACTAAAGGCTAAACTTCGTAAAGGTGGTGATTTTAGAACAGAAATTAAAAGAATTATTGAAGAGACTGATATTGAAAAGCTTGCGAATGAGAATGAAGCATTTGGAGTTTTCTACAATACCATAAAAGAGCCTAACACTGTATATAAACCATAGCCACCTATCGGCAGGCTACGCTTCACATACAAGACCGTTATATGCAATTAGACTAAATGAAAAATAACAAACTAGAAATATTATTTAAACTTTTATGGGTTGGATTAACTTTGTTCACAATCTATATTTTTGGTTGGTTGACTTTTATTTATTTGACTTTCGGAAATATTGAAACCAATCAATACAGCTCTTGGAATTTACTTATACCAAATATTTTGACAATTGGACTACTTATATTCTACGCAAAAGAAATATTAATTGGATATAAACCAACATCAATAGCTCGGAATCTGAAATCATTACTAATATTCTCAACTCTCATAATAATTCTGACTATAATTCAAATCCCACAATTTAAATTATTATTTGATTCCCCAAAATCTGAGTCTTGGCAAATCATTTTATCTCTCATTATAATTTTGACCTGTTACGTTGGAATTATAACAAATAGAATATTGAGGATTAAAAAATTGAAAAACAAACTACTTTAAATTGTACATTTTTGTGCGGTTTTTTATTTTGTTTTATCTTGGCTTTCGCTTATTAAGAGAACAAAAATTACCACAACTCCCTTTTATTGCCTATAAGTATCTGGATAATAGCAGTATTATAGTTATTAGTAATACCAAAAATAAATTTATGATTAAAAAATTTTTAATAGTAGTAATAGTTTTTATGACTATTTCACCTGTATTTTGTCAAAATACTACAAATGTAAAAACTAGTGTTCAAAATAAATTCTCTGATGGACCATATATATTTATTGAAAACAATAATCTGATTAAAAAATCAATAATAAATGGTCAGGTTTTCTCTAAAGTTTTAGAACCTAATGCTTATGACACAATATTTAATCCTGACAAAGCTGTTTTTAATAACATAAGAAAAATAGCTGCGTTAAGTGACATTCACGGACAATATGATTTAGCTATTGAAATATTAAAAAACAATAAGGTAATTGACAGCAAACTGAATTGGAATTTTGGTAAAGGTCACTTAATAATTGTTGGAGATATTTTTGATAGAGGTGATAAAGTTAATGAAACCCTTTGGTTAATTTATAAACTTGAACACCAAGCAAAAAGAAAAGGTGGACGTGTACATTTTTTATTGGGTAATCACGAGTATATGATTCTCCATAAAGATTTAAGATACATAAACGAAAAATACAAGTTAACCTCTAAATTATTAAACGTAGACTATGATGAGTTATATGGAAAAAAGACTCTTATTGGTAGATGGTTACGCTCTAAACCAACAATAGTAAAAATAAATAATAACGTTTTTGTTCACGGTGGAATTTCAAAAGACTTTTTAGCTCAAAATGATTTTAATATCAAAAACATAAACGATATAATGAGAAGTTCTATAGATCGTAGCAAAAAAGAAATGAAATCTACAGACTTTTATAAAACCTATTATGGTAATACAAGTTTAATATGGTATCGTGGATATTTTAGAGACAATCTAAAGGATAAAGATATTTCTGATATCTTAACTGATATAAGTTCAAAACATATAATAGTAGGACATTGTTCTAACAAAGAAGTAGTTAGTTTGTTTAACAACAAAGTTTTCGGAGTAGACTCTAGTATTAAAAAAGGAGAATATGGTGAACTATTATTTATAAAAAACGGGAAATATTTTCGTAAAACATTAAAAGGAAATAAAATACAATTTTAGGGAGTTATATTATCTACAACCTCTATTACAGTAGGTTCATAACTTATCTATCAAAATTGAAATCATCTTTTTAACCGTACATTTTTGTACGGTTTTTTATTTTGTTTTATCTTGGCTACCATTGAATAAGAAGAATAAAATTGCTACAACTTTCATTTATCTATCAAAAATAGAATTCTGCTAACAGTTTTATTCTCATTTAACTTTAGTCATTAAACAGCTAAACAAAATGAAAAGATTAAGAAACACAGCGATATATTATATCATTTTTGGAGCTTTACTAACTGTTAGTTTTTTCTTTTTTAAACTATGGCCTATTTCAATATTAGGAATATTACTTCTACTATTCTACCTTATTTTAAGGTTTGGTTTTAAAAAGAAAAACATAAAAAATAATTTAACAAAACAGCAACTCATTTTATGGGATGCTTTTTTAATCCTTTTTCCTTTTATATATGTTATTCTTTTTAGCTGGTATGTATGGAGACCATACAACCAAGCTATTATTTTACCTAAAAACTATGAAGGTATTGTAGCTGTACAGTATAATATACCTGATGGGCAAGCAAAAGAATGGACTGGAGGTTTTTTAGGCATAGGTGCTTCTCGACTAATTAAAGTAGATAGCACTGGTATGGCTAAATCGCAATTTACATATCATAACAATGCTATACCTTTTCTTGGGGCACAACAACATAGTTCTCCTAAAGGACTAAAGATTTATTATGAAGATGATTTAGATAATGAGATTAAAGAAGCTTCTTTTTTTAAATGGGAAAATAAACAAGATAGTGTATATATATATAAAGAGGGAGTAGACTTCTATTATCCACTTCTATTATTTACTGTAACAACGCCTAATAAATATTATGACTATTATCTAACTGAAGAAGAAATGATTGAACGCTACAGAGAAAAATATAATAGAGAACCTTCTAAAGGAGAATTTTTTGATACTCGAATATTAAGAAAGGAATTTCAGCATTATTATGAATTACAAAACTATCATCACAAAAAATAAAACATGCTACCAATAATCATAAAATTTCAAGCATTTATACCTAAATCATTAGGAAAACCTTTATTAAGTTATTTTCAAAACTCAGAACATTTTAATTCTTTAACCAACAAGGAAGAGTTTGTTAGAAAAATCAGAAATATAGATTCTAAAGGTTTTACTTGGCTTCCAGAACCTGGAAATAGTTTTAGTAATAAATATTATGCTACTGATAGCGTAGAAATGTATCACCACCATAGTGAACATTCAACACGTTTAGCCATAGAAATGATAATTGAACCTAAAAAAATAGGAAATTATAATTTTTATAATGAAATATTTAAACACCCTGAACATAAAAAAGGAAAAGGAAATCCATTTAATCAACACTCAGGAGAAAGCCATCAAGTATGTGCCTATATAAAAAAAGTTCCTGAACTAGTAGATACTGGAACTACATTTATTCAAACTGGGCACCACTACGTAGGTGTTTGTAGTAATACTATTTCTCATGATCGTTCTGATGAGCTTCCATTAAACGTAGATATACAAAATTCGTTATCAGGTACATATTTTCATGAATCAGGAACGGTTCTTAACAATGATACAACTACTATAAAAGTATCTGCTTCTGCTGGTTATCCTTTTGCTGAACCATTTTCTCCTAATATTGATTTTGAATTAGAATTTATATTGTATAAAAATTTAGCAAATAAATCGCTTAGTATAAGCGTAAAAGGTTTTCATAATAATTTTCCTGCCTATGAACTTATTGTAAACCGTAATGTTGCATACTCTCACAACCCTTCTCATTATGGACATGCAGGTCCAGGTCTTATCAATTTAAATACAAGAAAATATTTTAATGTAAACAATTGTAGTCTGTAAGTTATTAGACTTTTAGCATAATTTAGAATAGACTATTTAATGATATTGATTTTTTTATAGGTATTAATCCTAGTACTATTTATAAGCCAAAACCGCTATGATTCATACCCAAACAAACGTAAAAAACTATAACTGAATAAAAAACTTTAAATGTTTATAATTAATCTGACTTATAAAACAGAACTAAAAAAAATTGACCACTTTCTTAATGAGCATGTTGAATTTCTAAATGAGCAATATGAATTAGGACATTTTATAGCTTCTGGACGAAAAACACCAAGAACAGGCGGAGTAATATTATCGAATGTCAAATCTAAATCTGAATTGGAGAAGATTATAGAAAAAGACCCTTTCAAGAAAAATAAATTAGCAGACTATGAACTGACTGAATTTGCACCGAGTAAAACTTGTGAAGAATTGAAGTTCTTAATGGAATAAAAGAATACGAACACACAATAAGTTTATTATATATAAAAATTACTATGAAATTAATTCTAAAAACCTTCAAATGGATAGGTATATTTTTAGCTGGAATTATATTACTGCTAATAGTATCAGGAGCATGTTACCGATTGTTTAGTTCAAAACCTGTTCCTCCAGGAAAATTAGTTGATGTTAATGGAACAAAACTTCATATAAGAGCTGAAGGTGAAAAAAACGATTTACCAACTGTTATTCTTGAAGCAGGTGCAAACAGTCATACAGATATGCTTCATTGGATTGCGGAAGGGTTGAAGAAAAATATGAGAGTAATACGCTATGATAGAGAAGGAAAATGGTTTAGCGAATCAAGTAAAGATAGTATTACATCAGAATTTTATGCCCACCAATTACACAAATTACTTGAGAAAAATGGAGAAAAGCCTCCTTATATCTTAGTTGGTCATTCTATGGGTGGGTCCTACAATCAAATATTCAGAGATCTGTATCCAAATGAAGTAAAAGGAATGGTCTTCTTAGATTCGAGCCACCCTAGACAATGGGAACGACTAGCTCAAAATGAATTAATTCCCAAAGAACAAATTAACTTATTAAAATTTATTGCAGTTATTTCAGATATGGGTATAAGAGGAATCTATAATAAAATAACTAGCCCTAAGGCTAAAAATGATGGCTTACCTAAAGATTGTCATATCCGTAACCTTAATCTTGCTTGTTATTCAGGTAAGGTTTATCATAGGTACCTAAAAGAAAACCGCATCAATGATGATATACTTAAGCGAGCAGGTCAAGCAAAAAGTTTAGATTCATTACCTATTTTGGTTTTTACCGCAACAGAACAGTTTAGAGAGTCTCAAAAAGAAAGATATAGAAAGAATGGTATTGATCCTGACAAACAAACTCAATTATGGTTAGATATACAAAAAGAACTGGCGAAACTATCTGCTAATAGCAAACAATTTGTTATTGAATCAAATCATGGTACTATAATTACCAAAAAGGAAAACGCTGATATAATTAATAAAGAAATACTTTTAATGGTGGAAAAAAATTGAAAAATAAAATCGTAAGTAAAATATTATATAGCCACATTACAATGGATTCGAAATTCACCTATCACAGCTCAAAAACACCATTTTAACCGTACATTTTTGTACGGTTTTTTATTTTGTTTTATCTTGGCTAGCGCTAATAAAAAAAACAAAAATTGCTAAAAACTTCCGCTTATCATACCATAAAAGGAATATAACAGTAAATTTATTCTGTATATAAACTAGTAGTAGCAATACATTCTAAATTCAAGTAAGAAATAACCCACTTATGAAACATATCAGTCTCCTTTTACTATTTTTATGTATAACTTTAATTGGTTGTAATAAATTAGGTAAGCAAAAAAGCATCTCAGTTACTCAAGCAAAAGTCGAATCAATAGATTCAATAAAAACAAAAGATGTAACATTTGAGAGTGAAGGGGTTACTTTGGCTGGTACAATTTACACCCCAAAAAAACCTCATGCTTCTGTTGTTATAGTACACGGTTCTGATAGTGTTCCGAGAATGACCAAATTCGCTGAATTATTAGCTAAAAATAACATTTTAGTATTTACTTACGATAAACGTGGTGTTGGAGAATCAGGTGGAATTTATGCAGGACCTGAAGTAGGTACGAACAATATTAGTACAGATAATCTTGATTTATTAGCAAAAGATGCAAGTGCAGCTGTAAATTTGATTCAACAAGAAAATAAAAGTCTACCTATTGGTTTATTAGGTTTTAGCCAAGCAGGTTGGATAATTCCAATTGCTGCAAACAAAAATCCACGTGTAGAATTCATGGTATTGTTTAGTTGTCCTACTATTACAACTCTTGAACAGCTCAGGTTTCAATTTTATACTAATGGAAATTCTGACTTTTGGAAAAATCATACCGAAGAAGATGCCAAACAACACACTAAAAATGATCCTGACAGATACCAATTTAAAGCTACTGACCCTCTAGATGCTTTGAGTAATCTTTCAATTTCTGGTCTTTGGCTTTTTGGTGAAAAAGATATTCAGATACCTGCAAAATTGTGCATAGAAAACCTTAATAACTTAAAATCTCAGAACAAACCTTTCGAACATGTTCTATTCCCTGCATTAGGTCATAACACTGGATATTCAGCCTCTAAAGAACCATTTAACATAGCAATGAAATGGATAAAAAGAGAAGCTATAAAATTGCGCTAATGACAATTTGAAGAACTAAATCAAAAAAACACTAATATACATACCTAAATGAAAGCTGTAATAAAAACTTTATTTATAATCTTAATTTCATTAACAGTTACAAGCTGTGACCATAAAAAAAATGATTCTTTTAAATCTAAAGAGGTTTATAAAACTAAAAACCTGATTATCAAACAAATTTCTAAAAACTCATTTCAACATACCTCTTTTTTACAAACTGAAAGTTTCGGAAATGTTCCTTGTAACGGTTTAATTTTTAGCTATAAGAATGAAGTTATAATTTTTGATACCCCAACAGATAACTCTACCTCAGAAGAGTTAATAAAATGGGTAAATGAAACTCTTGACTCAAAAATTAACGCAATTATTCCAACTCATTTTCATGATGATTGTTTAGGTGGATTAAAGGCATTTCACCAACATCAAATTCCTTCTCATTCATATTATAAAACTATAGAGCTTGCTAAAGAAAATAATTCTGAAGCTCCACAAAACAGCTTTAAAGATTCTCTTATATTAAAAGTTGGTAATAAAGATATTATTGCAAAATATTTTGGAGAAGGACATACGAAAGATAACGTTGTTGGTTATTTCCCTTATGAAAATATTATGTTCGGAGGATGTTTAACAAAAACACTTAATGCCAGCAAAGGAAATTTAGCAGATGCCAATGTTTCAGAATGGTCTAATACTGTTGAAAAGATTAAACTAGAATACCCCAATATAAAAATTGTTGTTCCTGGACACGGAAAATATGGAGATATGAAGTTATTAGACTACACTATTAACTTATTCAAAACTGAATAAAAAAGGCATCAACCAATAATATTTTTTAACAAAACTCTAAAAGTTAAATAAAAAGATTATAGTTATTTAATGAACTTAATTACAGACCATCCTTATATATCAACAATCATAATTATACTTATTTTGAATTCTATAATTAAAAAAATTACACGAGCTAAACATTCCCCACTTGTAAAAGTATCCTTGTTTATCATGGCTATAATTAGCCAAGCCTGTAGTCCTTTTGCAGGCCCCGTTGATAAATCCATTTCAGATTCTTATTACTATTCAAAATCAAAAAGAAATATTTGTTATTCCCCTATGGGAAATTGGTTTGAACTGGGTAATACCAAAATAAATGCAGATGTTGAGAGTTTTAAAGTTTTAGGAAGAGATTTTGGGAAAGACAAAAATCATTTATTCTTTAAAACTCATATTATAGATAATGAAGTAGATACCGCTACTTTCTATGTTGATGATGACAATTACATCTGTTTTGATAAAGACAATGTATATAGAGCTTTAAATTATTTACCTCACGACTTTACTCAAACCAACCAAGAAAAAAAGCATTTATGGAAAGTTGCGAAAGCTAATCCGAAAACATTTCAAAAAATTGATAGCGACTGGTCTAAAGACGACAAACATTATTTTTATAATTACGTGCCTATTGATGTGGATTATAACTCTTTTACTATTTTAAATAAAAGCTTTACTAAAGACAAAAACCAAGTATATTCTTTAAAAAACTATGAATTACTAGCTTCTACAATAGATCCTACTACAACAAAAAAAATCAATAGTAGATATATTGCAGATAATAACAATATTTATGATTTTCAAGAATATATAAATGGTGAAAAGGTAGATTCTCTCACTTCTATACCTTACCAAAGCATTGATAATTTAACCATATTAGAAGATAAGTTTCTACTATTTGACAATAAGGTAATGTATGATGGAATTATAATTGAAAAAGCTGATGCTTCGTCTTTTCAAATCATTCAATTTCCTTATTCTAGAGACAAAAATCATGTGTTTTATCACGAAAATATTATAGAAAAAGCTGATCCAAAGACCTTTAGTATTTTTGAAACGTCTTATTACTCAAAAGATAAAAGTCACGTGTACGTATACGGTAAACTATTAAAAGGTGCTGATGTAGCTACTTTTGGACCAGTAAATAAAAAACACTCATTATTATATAAAGATAAAAATCACACCTACAGAGGTGATGAAATTGTAAGAGATAACTAAAATTCAGCTTGTTATAAAACAGCTATACAGCACATAATTAATTATTTAAAATGAAATTAATCATTTTTTTGTATTTTCATTTCCAATAAAATTACAAAACCATGAAAAGCTTATTTAACTCTACCCCCTTACAGTTTTATCTTTTTTAATATTCTTTTTATCATTTTCAGCAACTGCACAAGATACTGCTGATACAGTTATTATGATGGATGGAAAAGAAAGAAAAGGAAAAGTAACAGTCATTAATGATAGTGAAATTACATTCATTTTTACCGGTGAAACCTTAGAATATAAAATCAAACGAGCTAAAGTCAATAAAATTATTTTTGCCAGCGGACGAACTCAATTAATTTCTGAAAAAGCAACAAAACAAAATACTCAAAGTACCTCAAACCTTGTTATTAGAAAAGGTAAAATGGCTGTACTTCCTTTTAAAGTTATAACTAATATGGCTTCAGTAGATAAAGAGGCCATTGGAAGACAAATTCAGACTGATTGTACTAATACCATAAAGAAGGAGTCACCTATGATTGAAGTTATAGACCCTAGAATTGTTAACGCTACTTTAGCTAAAAACAATATTTCTGTTAATCAGTTTGAAACAATGTTACCTAATGAGTTAGCTATTACACTTGGCGTTGAGCATGTAGTTTTTGGTTCTTATGATGTTGAAAATACAGGAACTAGAACCTCAGGATCTACGGTAACTACATACAAGTCAAAAAAAGACAGAAGTAAAAGAAAAGGAACAGCTATTAGTTCTGGTAGCTCATCTACTTCAGATACATATGACTCTAAGATTACAATGGATATATATAATGATAAAGGCTCTAATATTTACTCTGTTTCTCGTAAACCATTTATGGCTGGTTTAGATAAATACCATAGTACAATTAAGTATTTAATTAAAAGAGCTCCATTTGGTAGTAAGCATAAATAAAATAATAAGCTTTACATTAAAAGCCTCATAGGTTACACTATAAATAGCTTTTTTATACAAAGTATCTAAAAAATAAGTAATTTTACTTGTATAAAAAGAGCTATAATGAAATACGGATATACTATACTTTATGTTAAAAACGTAAAAGAAACTATTGACTTTTACGAAAAAGCTTTCGGTTTTACTTCAAAATTTATCACACCTGAAAATGATTATGGAGAATTAATTTCTGGAGAAACAACTATTGCTTTTGCTTCCTATGAATTGGAAAAATCTAACTTTAAAGAAAAAACTGTAAAATCAAATACATCTAATAAACCTTTTGGAATAGAAATGGCTTTTGTATCAGAAAATATAGAAGTCGATTTTAAAAAAGCCATTGACATGGGTGCTATTGAATTTGAACCACTCAAAGAAAAACCTTGGGGACAAAAGGCAGGTTATGTAAAAGACATTAATGGTTTCTTAATAGAAATTTGTAGCCCTATCAAAAATGAGTAATGTTTTTTAAAAAATTGTTGTTGATTATTAAAGGACTACTTGTAGTTACTGGTCACCTTCTTACTATATCTTTTGTAGTTTTTTTATTTTATATTGGCTACCATTGATTAAAAGAACAAAATCACAAAAAACTTCTACATAGATAATTAAAAATAATGAAAAAAATTACGCTAGTATTACTACTATTAACAATAACATTTTCTTGTAAAACAGAAAAAGCAACTGAAATAATCGTTATAGGAACTCTACATAAACCAGAACCTAATTTTAATTCAGAAACACTCTTTAAAATATTAGAAGACGTAAAGCCTGATTTTATATTGCAAGAATTAGATTCTTCGTTTTTCACTTCTAATTTTAGATACAAAAATATTTCTAATAGTAATGAAGATATGGCATCTGAAAAATATGTTAATAAGTATCCTTCAACAAAATTAAGACCTTATGAGTTTGAAGGACGAAATGAATATAGAATAAACATAGGCTCTCGTCCTACTGATGGCTTAACCACAAAGTTATTAGACAGTTTAAACAAGGCTAATTTATTGTCTCCTACAGAGTCTGTAATTCATAATAAATATAAAGCTCTTTTAGAACCTTTAATAGTATTAGCTTCTAAATCACCTGAAAACTTTAACAATCCTACAACAGATAGTATTTGTGCCGAAAGACAATATTATCAATATAAAATGTTACCAAAAATAACCAGTGTAAGAGATGAATTTGCTACTCGTTTTCATACGAAACCAAATGGAGAAAAAATAAGTTACCGTGACGGATTTCAGTTGGCTTGTGATTTTTGGGGTTTAAGAAATCAGACAATGGCTAAAAATATAATGCGAATTTCAGAACAAAACAAAGGAAAAAGAATTGTTGTACTATGTGGATTCATGCACAGATATTACCTTTTGAGTGAATTAAAAAACCTAACCAAAGGAAAAGATATTATCTTAAAAGAGTTTTACGATTATTAAATATGATTTATTAGTAATATTAACTAACAGTCACTAACTATGTCTAAAAAAATTGGATTAAAAGAAGCTATTTCAATAGGGATTGGTGGTATGGTAGGCGGTGGTATTTTTGCCGTTTTAGGTCTAGCTGTTTTACTTGCTAAAGGAGGAACTCCAATTGCTTTTTTACTTGCAGGAATACTAGCTTTATTAACCTCATATAGCTATGTAAATCTTTCAAAAAAATATCCAGATAGAGGTGGCACTGTAAAATTTATTAATCAAGGTTTTGGAAGAACCATTTTTAGCGGAGCTATTAACAATCTTTTATGGGTAAGCTATATTGTAATGCTTTCTTTATATGCTTCTGCTTTTGGCTCTTATGCTCCTAACCTATGGGAAATAACTCAAAACAAAACAATCAACTTTCATATATATGCCAGTGCTATTATTATTATAGCTACAGCAATTAACTACTACAGTATTGCTGTAGTGGGAAAAATTGAATCATACGCAGTAGTTATTAAACTTATAATTCTTATTGGTTTTATTGCCATCGGAGCTTATGGACTAATAGGAAATCCTAATATGGCTCAACTATCTATTAGTAACTGGGAAAACCCTATCAAATTATTTGCTGGTGGTATGGTTATTTTTGTTGCCTATGAAGGCTTTGAGTTAATAGCCAATGCTGCTCCCGATATTTTAAATCCTGAAAAAAACATATCAAAAGCTTATTACTACTCTGTAATATTTGTTATTGTGTTGTACATTATCATTGCTCTTGTTACTGTAGGTTCTCTCCCATTTAATCAAATTGCCAAAGCGCAAGATTATGTACTAGCAGAAGCCGCTAAACCAATGTTAGGACAAGTAGGATTTACTATCATAACCATAGCTGCATTAATTTCTACTTTCTCTGCCATTAATGCTTCATTATATGGAGGTAGTAAAGTTAACTATGAAATTGCTGAAGATGATGAATTACCACATCATTTTCTTGCCAAATTTTGGAATCAACCTATCGGATTACTAATTACCGCTATAGCAACTCTAGTATTAGTTAACACATTAAATTTAGAAAGTATATCTACTGCTGGTAGTGTTGGCTTCATCCTTATTTTCGGAATTGTAAATTACGTAGGTTTTAAACTTTCAAAAGAAACAGGTGCTAATAAAATAATTCCTTTATTAGGATGTTTTTTATGTGTAATTGCTCTAGTTATTCTAATCAAACAACAACTTCAATCGAATCTAATTGGAGTATTTGTATCTCTTGGAATTATTACCCTATGTTTTATTATTGAGTGGATTTATAAGAAAAATGAAACAAAGGCTATATAAAATGAATTCATTTTATATAGCCTTTTCCTTTGAATAAGTTTTTATTCTTCCAATTTAGAATGCTCAGAATACGTACGCCATTTCTCTAAACAAGCGGTAATATCTTCAGGTACTTCAGAATCAAACTTTAGAAATTCCCCAGTAGTTGGATGCGTAAAACCTAACGTTTTTGCATGTAAAGCTTGTCTTGGTAATATTTTAAAACAATTATCTACAAATTGTTTGTATTTAGTAAATGTAGTTCCCTTTAAAATGGCGTTACCTCCATAACGCTCATCGTTAAAAAGTGTGTGACCAATATGCTTAAAATGAGCTCTAATTTGATGCGTTCTACCCGTTTCTAACTTACATTGCACTAATGTTACATACGTAAGTCTTTCTAACACTTTATAATGAGTTACTGCATGCTTACCATGCTCTCCATCAGGGAAAACATCCATTTGTAAGCGATTTTTAAAGCTACGTCCTATATTTCCTTCAATAGTTCCTTCATCCTCTTCTATATTCCCCCAAACTAAAGCGTAATATAAACGTTCTGTAGTACGATCAAAAAATTGCTTAGATAAATGAGCCATTGCATACTCAGTTTTTGCAACAACCAACAACCCACTAGTATCTTTATCAATTCGATGTACTAAACCAGGGCGCTCATTAGAATTCTTTGGTAAGTTTTCTATATGGTGAATCAGTCCATTTACTAACGTACCTGAATAATTTCCATGACCAGGATGTACTACCATACCTGCTGGCTTATTCACCACTATTACTTCATCATCCTCATATACTATATCAATAGGAATATCTTCTGCTACTAATAAGTTTTCGTGAGGTGGATATGTTAATACCACTCTAACAACATCCTTAGGTTTTACTTTGTAGTTTGGTTTTACAGCAACATCATTTACTAAAACATTTCCTGCTTTAGCTGCTTGCTGTATTTTATTTCGAGTAGCATTTTCAATAAAATTCATTAAAAACTTATCTACTCGTAATGGTACTTGACCATCTGTTGCTACAAACCTATGATGTTCATATAAATCATCATTCTCTATCTCTGGAGTATTATCTTCCTGCATCAATCAGTTATAAAAATTAGTATCCATTACCATCACCCAAAATCAAGTCGATGGTTGTTTGTTTTGGTAACTTAGTTCCTGGCTCTATTTTTTGTCCGTTATGTTTTAATCCACGAACCACATCTTTTCCTATATCATGAACCCAAGTAACATTCGTTCCAACTTTAAACCCTATTGAGCGTAGATGTGTTGTTGCCTGACGTCTGGTACGCCCATTTAAATTAGGAACTTCTACATCTCTATATTTAGATGGATTTAATGTTAAATATATTTTACGCTTTTCTTTTACAAAATCACCTGCTTCCGGATCTTGTTCAATAATTGATTTTTTTGGATATTCAGGATTATAGCTTGCACTATCAATTACCACAAAATCTAAATTTAATTCACTTAGTTTTTGCTCAACATCAGCTAATGACATTTTATGCAAATCAGGTACTTGTATTTTTTGATTGTGGTTTGTTGTAACTCCTAACCACCATTGTAATACAAATACAAAAACTAGTATTGAAACAACTGCTATAATTATGTTTTTTAAAAAAGATTTACTTTTTATAAATTGAAATAAACCTCCAGTTTTTTCTGTAAAATTACTCATATCATTTTTTTGTAAGATCGCACAAATTTACAGTAAAAATATTACTATTTTAAATTCGACAAGTCTTAAACGAGTTTTTTTGGTAAGTTTGTATAATCCAATGATTGGATTTTAGACAAACAATGATAAAAACAGTAATTGAAATACATTTGAAGTGAAAAAAAACATCGCTATTATTATGGGAGGTTATTCCTCAGAAGTAGGAATTTCTCTAAAAAGTGGTAATGTAGTTTACAAACATATTGATAAAGAAAAGTATAACGCTTTTAAAGTTCATATTTTAGAAAATAAATGGGTATATGTTGATGATAATAATGTAGAATATCCAATAAATAGAGAAAATTTTTCAGTTGAAGTTAAAGAGCAAAAAATCACATTCGATTGTGTTTTTAATGCTATTCACGGTACACCGGGTGAAAACGGAATTATCTTAGCCTATTTTGATCTTATTGGCATAAAACACACCTCTGCCCCATTCTATCAAATGGCCTTAACCTTTAATAAACGTGATACCTTAAGCGTGGTAAAACAATACGGAATAGCAACTGCTATTTCTATATACCTAAACAAGGGTGATGAAATAGATTGTGATGCTTTCATAAAAAAAGTGGGACTTCCTTGCTTTGTAAAACCAAATGGTGCGGGTTCTAGTTTTGGTATATCGAAAGTATATACTAAAGAAGAGTTAATTCCTGCTATAGAAAAAGCATATGAAGAAGATACTGAAATATTAATTGAAAGCTTTTTAGACGGAACTGAGGTTTCTGTTGGAGTAATTCAATATAAAGGAGTAACAAAAGTACTACCAATAACAGAAATTGTTTCAGAAAATGATTTTTTCGATTATAAAGCTAAATATGAAGGAGAGTCACAAGAAATTACTCCTGCACGTTTAACTGACTCTCAAAGAAAAAGAGTGAAAGAAGTAGCTAAGCGTGTATATGAAATTTTAAACATGCGTGGTTTTTCTCGTTCTGAATATATTTTGGTTAACGATGAGCCACATTTTATAGAAATGAATACTGTTCCTGGGTTAACTGAGGCAAGTATTTTACCACAGCAAGCCAATCATGCGGGTATTTCTTTAACGGAATTATTCGGAAATGCTATTGAAATGGCTTTAAATGACAAAATATAATGAAAAGAGCAATTTTTCCTGGATCTTTTGATCCAATAACTTTAGGACACTTAGATATTATTGAACGTGGTGTTACCCTTTTTGATGAGTTAATCATTGCAATTGGTGTAAATGCAGATAAAAAATACATGTTTTCATTAGAAGAACGCCAACGTTTTATAGAAGAGACTTTTAAACACGAGCCAAAAATAAAAGTGCTTACCTATAGTGGGCTTACCGTGAACTTTTGTAAAGAGCAAGATGCTCAATTTATTTTAAGAGGTTTACGTAATCCTGCCGATTTTGAGTTTGAAAAAGCTATTGCACATACTAATAGAAAACTTTCTGAAATAGAGACTGTATTTTTACTAACCTCCTCGGGTAAAAGTTATATTTCTTCATCAATTGTAAGAGATGTAATCAGAAATAATGGTGACTATACAGGATTAGTACCTGACGCAGTTAGAATTTAAACTTTTAAATACGTTACTTTGAAAAAACTATTTGTACTACTCCTAATAATTACTGTTGCTTGTAAACCAGAATCAACAAAAAAGAATAACGATTTCACTACACTGTTTGAAACATCTAACGGAACAGAAACTCCTAAGTATCAAGAAGTAATTTCTTTTTATGAACGTTTAGCTGAAATATACCCTGAAATTTCTTTGTTTGAAATAGGTACTACAGATATTGGAAAACCTTTACATTTAGTTGTTTTCAATGCCAATGGAAAAACCAATATTAAAGCACTCAAGAACTCTTCAAAAAATAGAGTTTTAATTAATAACGGTATTCACCCTGGAGAATCTGACGGAATTGATGCATCAATGTTACTATTAAGAAACATTGTTCAAAATGACTCTTTAAAAAGCAAATACAAAAATTCTTTGATTTGTATAATTCCTGTATATAATATTGGTGGTGCATTCAACAGAAACTCATACACAAGAGCCAATCAAAATGGACCAAAAGAATACGGTTTTAGAGGAAATGCTCGTAATTACGATTTGAATCGTGACTTTATTAAACAAGATACCAAAAACGCCGCTGCTTTTGCTGAGATTTTTCACACTGTAAACCCCGATGTTTTTATTGATAATCACGTAAGTAATGGTGCTGATTATCAGTACTCTATTACTCATTTATTCACTCAGCATAATAAATTAGGAGGAAAACTTGGTGAGTTCATTGAAACAAAAATGCGTCCTCAAATAGAACAGTCTTTAGCAAAAAAAGATATTATTATTACTCCTTATGTAAATGTTTGGGGAACAACTCCAGAAAACGGATGGTCACAGTTTTTCGATTCACCTAGATATTCTACTGGTTACACTACCCTATTCAACACGTTAGGATTAATGGTTGAAACTCATATGTTAAAACCGTACAAAATTAGAGTAGAACAAACCTATGAGCTATTATTTTCTACTTTAGATTTTTCTAAAGAAAACAGCGCCAAAATAAAAAGTTTACGAAAAAAAGCTGTTGAAGAAGTTATTAATAAAAAAACGTATCCTATTTCTTTTAAAGTCGATAAAAATTCTCCTAATGCGTTACATTTTAAAGGTTATGAAGGTTCACTTATAGACAGCAAAGTAACTAATGGAAAGCGTTTGTTTTATGATAGAACAAAACCTTATAATAAAAAGGTGTCCTATTATAACAACTTTATTTCTACCAAAGAAATTACAATTCCAAAAGCATATATTTTACAAAAAGGTTGGCATAATGTTGTAGATCGATTACAAAATAATAAAATTGATTTTACTCGTTTTCAAAAAGATACCATATTAACTGTCGAAGTTCAACACATTAAAGAATTTGAAACTCGAAAAATGGCATACGAAGGTCATTATTTACATTATAATACTGAAGTTGAAAGAACAGGAAATCAACAAATTAAATTTTCTAAAGGAGATATTTATATTCCAACAAATCAACCAGGAATACGTTATATTTTAGAAACCTTAGAGGCAGAAGCTCCTGATTCTTTTTTTAACTGGAACTTCTTTGATACTATATTACAACAAAAAGAAGGATATTCTTCTTACGTTTTTGAAGATATTGCTGAAGACTTTTTAAACAATAACCCTATAATAAAACAAGAGTTTTTAGAGAAGTTAAAATCTGAGGAAGATTTTGCTAAAAATTCACAAGCACAGTTGTATTGGGTTTACAAAAAAACTCCACATTACGAAAAAGCACACAAAAAACTACCTACTTATAAGTTATATTAATAATTTTTTAACCTCTTAATTACATTTTCATACATTTGCTGTTGATTAAGAATTTAATCTAAATGAATAAAGAACCCTTAAAGTCTGTTTGTGAGCAGAATAATTTTAAAGAAATTTTTAATCAGCACTCACAAACATTAAGAAATTATATATATTATAAGTGCGGTGATACTCAGCAAGCTGAAGACATCGTACAGGAAGCGTATATAAAATTATGGAATAATTGCTCTAAAGTTTATTTTGAAAAAGCTAAATCTTACCTGTATACAGTAGCTAATAATCATTTTTTAAATGATGTAGCTCACAAAAAGGTTGTATTAGAGCATCAAAAACAAAGTGTTTCTTCTGGTAAGACTAATGAAACACCTCAATTTCTTTTAGAAGAAGAAGAATTTCATTCAAAATTAAAAAAAGCCATTGCCGACTTACCAGAAAAGCAAAGAGAAGTTTTTTTACTTAGTCGAATAGACAAAAAAAAGTATAGTGAAATTGCTGATATAGTTGGAGTTTCTGTGAAAGCAGTAGAAAAAAGAATGAGCAAAGCTCTGCTTACTTTAAAAGAGCAAATAGGTAAAGTGTAATAAAAAACAATATTTGTAGTAGGGTAATTAGTCTTTTACTTGTTTTTAATACAAATAGCACGAATAATAGGAAATGAAAATAAATTATAAAGATGAAACTTTTTTAGCGAGATGGATAGCCAATGAGCTATCGGCTGAAGAATTGAAAGAGTTTCAACAAACCGAAGTTTATCATCAATTTAAAGCTATTGATGATGCTTCACAATTATTAAAAGCTCCTTCCTATAATAAAGAAAATGCTTTTAATAAAATTCAAACAAACTTAGAGCCAACAAAAACTAACAAAAAAGTAGTAAAGTTAATCCCTACTTGGATGTATGGTGCAGTTGCATCTATAGCTTTGTTAATTAGTTTTTTATACTTTAATAATAATACAACTGATTTTTCTACAGGTTATGGAGAACAACTAACAATTACTTTACCTGACAACTCTAAAGCTCATTTATCACCTAAATCTGAAATAACATACAAAAAACAAAATTGGAATGATAAAAGAGAATTATTATTAAAAGGTAAAGCTTATTTTGAAGTAGAAAAAGGTAAATCTTTTACTGTAAAATCAAATGAAGGAAATGTAACTGTGCTAGGAACTAAGTTTACTGTAAATACTTCTGAAAACTATTTTGAAGTTAAATGTTTCGAAGGTAAAGTAAAAGTTACTTCAAAAAATAAAGAGGAGGTTATTTTAACTAAAGGAAAAGCCTTCAGAAACTATAGTAACTCTAGTGAAAAATGGGAGTTTGTAGATACTACTCCTTCTTGGATAAAAGGTGAAAGTTCTTTTAACAACACCCCTTTACATCAAGTTATAAAAGCTTTAGAAAATCAATTCAAATTAAAATTTGACGCTTCAAGAATAGATACCTCTCAACGTTTTACAGGTACTTTTACACATGAAGATGTTAATATAGCATTGCAAACTGTTTTTGCTCCTATGAAAATTTCTTATAAATTAGCAGAAAATAGTTCAGTTGTATTGACATATAGTAAATGAAGATAAAATTAAGTATACTTTTTATATGCTTAGCGATGTCTATTTTTTCTCAAGAAAAGGTAGACATTTCTTTTATTGATACACCTTTATTGGATGTATTAAAAGAAACAGAAACCAATTTTGGCGTAAAGTTTTCTTTTAATACAGAGATAATTCGTGGAAAAAACTTTTCTTTTAAAAAGAAAAAATGTGAGCTAGTATACCTTATAGGTGAAATTGAACGTCAAACTCCTTTAATTTTTAACCAAATTAATGAACGTTATTATTACATAACTAAAAATTCTAATTTCAAACTTAATGAGTACAATCTTTTAAAAGAGATACTTGTAACAAACTATATTACCTCTGGTATTAATAAAAAGAAAAATGGAGCTATATCCATACTTCCTAAACAATTAGGTGTTCTTCCTGGTTTAACAGAACCAGATGTGTTAGAGAGTTTAAAAATTATTCCCGGTGTTCAAAGTCCTAACGAAACAGCAGCAGGTATTTATATAAGAGGTGGTACCCCTAATCAAAATTTAGTTTTGTGGGATGGTATAAAAATGTATTATTCTGGGCATTTCTTTGGAATGATTTCTGCTTTCAATCCATATACAACCAAAGAAGTTACCTTATCTAAAAGTGGTACAGGTGCCAGATATGGAAATAGAGTTTCCGGTGTTATAGATATTAAAACAACAGAAAAAATACCAGAAAAAATCACAGGGAATTTTGGTTTGAATATGACGCATGCTGATGCTCTTATTACTGTTCCTTTTTCAGAAAAAACTGCACTTTCTTTTTCAGCTCGAAGATCTTTTTCTGATGTTTTAAAGACATTTACTTTTGATAAGTTGTCTATGCGTGTTTTTCAAACATTTGATGATAATCAAGAGAACCAAATTATAGATAAAAGTATTAAGTTTGAAAGAGATAACGAATTTAAGTTTTCGGACTATACTACCAAGTTTATATACAGACCTAATGAAGATGAGTCTTTAAGCATCAGTTTCTTACACACAAGAAATCAAATGTTTAATGATTTTACAATTCCAACATACCAAGATAAATACAATGACAAATTAGATATCGATAATACTGGTATAAGCGCAAACTGGAAGAAACAATCATCTGAAAAAAAGACCCACAGTATAAAAAGTTATTTTTCTAGTTTTCACTTAGATTATGTTGGTAACTACAATTACATAGATGATTACCTTATTTTATTGTCTTCAAAAAACAACTCATTAACTGATTTTGGTATTTCATATAACATGAACTACTCTTTTAATGATAGAAAAGATTTATTTTGGGGTTATGAATTTACATCAACCAAAGCTGCTTATGAATTAAAATATTTAGCTGACGTAGAAGGTGAAAACCGATACTCTTCAATACAAAAAGATAAAGGAACAAACAACACTCATTCTATTTTTGCTGAATATTTATACGATAATGATGATTGGAATATAAACTCTGGAATTAGATTTAATTACTTTTCTAAAATTGACAAGTTTGTTTTAGAGCCTAGGTTATATTTTGAGAAAAAACTTGCTTCAAGCTTAAGTATTAAAGCTTCTTTTGAACAAAAACATCAAACATTAAGTCAAATTATAGAATTTCAAACCTCTAGTTTAGGCTTTGATTTAGAAAACCAAATATGGGCTCAAGTTAATAACGACGATATTCCTCTGCAAAAAAGTTTGCAGGTTTCTACTGGAATCCTTTTTAATAAAGATAATTGGAAAATAGATATTGAACCATATTATAAAAAAGTTAGCGGTATGACATCGCAAACAAGTGGGTATAATGATCAAACTGATGACTTTTCTAATGGTAAGGGCAAAGTATATGGTATTGACTTACTAATTAATAAAAAAATTAACAATTACAGAACTTGGGTTAATTATTCATACACTAAAAATAGATTTAAGTTCTTAGATTTAGAAAACAAGTTTTTCCCTGCTAATCACGATATTACTAACTACTTTTCATGGTCTCATGCCTACAAGTTAAATAATTACGAATTCTCTCTTGGATGGATTTATAGAACTGGTAATCCTTACACTGCTGTTAAAGAGTTTTATACTGATGACGATGGGGCTCCTTACATTAACCTAGACTCAGATAATATCAATGCTCTTAGACTACCTAATTATAGTCGAATAGATGCTTCTATGACCTATTCTTTTAACTTTTCTAAAAGATGGAAAGGTAAATTAGGGGTCTCTTTACTTAATATCTTCAATAATAAAAATATTTTAAGTAGAACCTATAACGCTATTCCTATTAGAAACTCAGATAACGAAATTGAATATAAACTAAAAGAAGTAGATAAAATGTCTTTAGGAGTAACTCCTAATTTTGTTTTCAGGATTCGTTTTTAACTAAAAAAGACTTCACAAAATGTAAAGCCTTTTTCTTATAGTTTAATAGTTTCTATATTGTTTTGTTTCTTCAAAAACGTGTTCTAGAATTTGTTTTTCTCTCTCATCGAACTCAATACCTCGTCTTTTCATTACTACATCGGCTACTTCAAAGACTTTATTTGTTTTATATTCAGTAAATCCTGAAGCTCCTCCCCAACTAAATGAAGGAACAAAATTTCTTGGAAACCCACTGCCAAAAATGTTCGCAGAAACACCAACAACTGTTCCTGTATTAAACATCGTATTAATTCCGCATTTTGAATGATCTCCCATCATTAATCCACAGAATTGTAATCCAGTTTTAGCAAAACGACCAGTTTCATAATTCCATAACTTAACTTCAGCATAGTTATTTTTAAGGTTAGAATTATTACTATCTGCTCCTATATTACACCACTCCCCTAATACTGAGTTTCCTAAAAATCCGTCATGTCCTTTATTTGAATACCCAAATAATACTGAGTTGTTTACCTCTCCCCCTACTTTACAATAAGGTCCTAAAGTAGTAGCTCCATAAATTTTTGCCCCTAACTTTAATACTGAGTTTTCACACATGGCCAAAGCACCTCGTACAACTACCCCTTCCATTATTTCAGCTTTCTTCCCAATATAAATTGGTCCAGTAGAAGCATTTAACGTAGCAAAAGTTAATTTTGCTCCCTTTTCTACAAAAATGTCATTTCTATTAACACAGTTAACAGTTTCAGGAATTGGTTGTGATTTTCTTCCTTCAGTAATTAAATCAAAATCAGCTCTAATTGCTTTATCATTTAATGAGAAAATATCCCAAGTATTTTTTATTTGAATTATATCATCTTCAAATTCTATATGCTCATAAGAAGAAAAATCTACTTCTTCTTGAGTATCGGCAGCATAAAAAGCAATTACATCCTCTCCTTTGAAAATAGCTTGATTAGCTTGCAGGTTTTTTACCATTTCAACCAAAGGCTTAGTTGGCAAGAAAGAAGCATTTAACAATACATTTTCTTCCATTTCAACCATAGGGTATTTTTCTTCTAAATACTCTTCCGTTACAGTTGTAGTTGTTAAACCTAAATATTTTTCCCACTTTTCTCTAATGGTTAAAATCCCTACTCTAATATCGGCTACTGGTCTCGTATATGTAAATGGTAATAAGGCTGTGCGTACATCACCATCAAATAAAATATAATTCATATTAATCATTTTTTGAAGCATCACAAACTTACCACTTTCAATTCATTTTACAAGTCAAAATATAAACCTTACTTTTGTTATTATACATTCTTCAATATGTTACTATGAAAAAAATTTTAGGATTAATTTTAATTGGCATTGCTCTTATAGCAGCGCTATACTATGCTTTTATTTATTTTGTTCCTTATAGTGAAGGTGTTCGCTCAGGTGAACTCATTAAAATTAGCTATAAAGGTGTAGTAGTAAAAACTTGGGAAGGCGAAATTAGCCAAGGTATTTCTGGGGCACAAATTTTTGCCTTTTCTGTAGAAGACAACAAAAAAGAAGTTATAGAGAAACTTCAAGAATACCAAGGTCGCTATGTAAAAGTTACTTACAAAGAGCGTTTTGGAACTTTCTTTTGGTTAGGTGACACAAAGTATTTTATAACTCATGTTGAAGAAGAACAATCTCCTCACTTTAGAGGAATAAGAAAAGATAATGAACAATAATATTTATAGAAATATAGAAGATACCCGCATTACTATTTCTGAGTTAATGCTTCCTTCTCATGCTAATTTTAGTGGTAAAATTCACGGAGGATATATTTTAAAGCTAATGGATCAAATTGCATTTGCTTGTGCCTCTAAACATTCAGGAACCTATTGTGTAACAGCATCTGTAGATACCGTTAATTTTATAAACCCTATTGAAGTAGGCGAATTAGTTACCATGAAGGCCTCTATTAATTATGTTGGAAAAACTTCAATGGTAGTTGGGATACGTGTGGAAGCACAAAATATACAAACAGGAAAGACCAAGCACTGTAATTCTTCTTATTTTACTATGGTTGCCAAAAAGGATAATGGTGACAATGCCAAAGTTCCTGGAATTATTATTAATGATGATAATGAAATGCGTCGCTTTCTAGAAGCTATCCATAGAATTAAGATGAAAAAAAATAGACAAGAGAAGTTTGATAATGATAATTTTACTGCTCAAAACTACATCGAAGAGCTTAAAAATTATAACGTGAAGATTGAATTATAACTATGACTGAAATTATAGATCTAAGTCAAGATATTTTTGACGGAATGCCAGTTTATAAAAGTCTTCCACAAGTTAAAATGTCTGTGCACAATACCCATGAAGAATGGGACGGAATTAAAAATCCTACTACTAAAACTCCTGCTGTATATAAACTAGAAATGGGAGAACACACAGGAACTCATGTTGACGCTTTAAACCATATGGCTGCTAAACATGAAGGAAAATCTATAGATACTATGCCACTTTCTATGTTTTATACTGAAGGTATTTGTTTAGATTTTTCTCATAAAAACTTACAGGAATTAATTACTTCTGAAGAAGTTAAAGAACAGTTAGAAAAAGAAAAACTCAGCATAAAAAAAGGTGATACTGTTCTTATTTGTACAAACCACTACGCTAAACATTTTAATACTGAAAACTGGGGAAAAGGTCCAGGTATTACAGCTGAATGTGCCACTTGGCTTGGAGAACAAAAAATTGCTGCTTTTGGTGTAGAAACTATGTCTCCTGGTGTTCCTAAAGTATCCAACAAAAAAGTACATCATATTTGTGGAGAAATGGGGTTTACTCATTATGAAAACATGATAAACCTTGATAAATTAATAGGCAGAGGCAGATTTCGCTTTATAGCCTTACCTTTAAAAATTAGAGGAGGAACAGGATCGCCAGTAAGAGCGGTCGCTATTTTTGAATAAAACATTCTACTTTTTAATTTAACTTTTACTTATCCATATAACTACACAGTTATATGGATAATGTGTTTTTGGTCTACTTCCTTATAACCATATTTTTACTCTTCTTTTCAAGGAAAAATATATCATATCTACAATATATAACCTATAGAAAAAGAGGGAAAACCCCTCCTTTAAAACCATTCTTTTGCATTCTCCTAAAAAACAAGTCTCAAAGTAACTTTGTAAACTAATAATCAACTCATTAACTTAAAACACTGTAATGAAAAAACTAACTATTGTAGTAATCTGTTTACTTATGACTAATTATTTGTTTTCACAACAAGTAAACATTAAGTATAACGTTAACAACCACACCTTATCAGGTAAATTAAACAGAACCCCTATTTCTTCAGTTATAAAAGAGCTTTCTAAACAAAACTTTCTTTTATTTATAGTTGGAGACAATAAAAAATTTAATGTCACAGGTCAATTAGCAAACACACCTGTTGATCGTGCCCTTTCAGAAATCATTCCTTCTAACATCAAATACTTTTATAAGATAGACTCTAAAGAGGGAGAAAAAAATATGATTTCTAAAACTACTAACAATTTAGTAAGCTTAAAAACTTCAAAATTACTCTTACTAAAACAAACAAATGATAAAAACAAAAATATAGACAAAAACAAGCCTAAATTGGGAGTCAGTACTAACTTACTTCAAGTAAAAAGAATTAACACTTTTAAGAACATAAAAAATGTTAAAGATCCTTTTAAACCTAAAAATGTAAGGTTTAGAGGTACTACAGCAATGAGTAAATCTGGAGGAATTAAACCTGCTTCTGCTAGGAGTATTAGGAAAATTGACAATCTATCTCCTGAACTTAGATTACAAAACAAAAAAAACAGAGTCAGTAAAAAACACTTAGTAGTAACATACAAAATTACTAACAACGGAATGACTCCTGTTTCAAAAACTGAAGCAGAAGGTAGTTACTCTTTACCAACTGAAGAATCTGGAGATTGGGCCATCATTGGCTTAGATGGTAATAATACTGTGCTTGCTGAAACTTTTGAAAACCCTCTTAATTATAGAACAATCTTTGATCCTAAAAAAAGTGATCATAAAGAGTTCACCGCAAAAGAAGCTTATGTTTCTGTAAAGATGCCTATTAAATACAAATCTAAAGTAGCTTCAGAAAAATTAGATTTAAAACTAGTTAAGTTTAAAGATGTTTCTAAAGCTAAAAATGTTTTACAAAGAGTAAATAGGAAGCAATTAAGAAAAAGTGATTTAAACTCCTCTTTTCAAATCGTAAGAACAGCTCCTAAAGCTGACTTTTCTAAACTGAAAAAAATTACTAACCAATAATCAGAAAAAATGAAAAACCTACATAAAACACTAATAATATTAATGACCTTTCTAGCTGTTACGGCTTATTCACAAACAAAAAGCACCTTACTTTATAATGGAAGTTCAGCATCAAAATTTGATATTGTATTCATGGGAGATGGATTTACTTCATCTAACCAAACTGAATTTAATAATTTGGTTGCAGATTATTTTAAAGCAATGTTTACACATGAAAACGGTAATTTAGACAATGTTTTATCTGAATTACAAGATGCTTTTAATGTATACAGAGTAAACTTAAACTCAAGTCAATCAGGAGTAACTCAATACACATGTGACAATGACGACTGTAGTAACAATCCAGCTAGTAGTAGAAATACAGCACTAAACTTTAGATATTCAGGATGTTGGAATTGTTGTTGGATGTCAAAATCTGGAAATACCGATACCAAAATTAATAACGCTTTAAGCACAGTTGGTTTATCTGGTGCTGATTTTGTAGTGGTTATCTTAAATGAATCTGGTTTTGGAGGTTGCTCTTATGGTAAAGTTTTATCTATTACCAAATCTACTAGTAACAATGTATTATTACATGAATTAGGGCACTCAGTTGGTAAACTAGCCGACGAATATTCTAGACCTGGTTGTTTTAGCGGAACCAATCCTTCTGCAGTTAATGTTGATAAAAATAATAATCCAAACAAGTGGAATAAATTTGCTAGAAGTACTGTAACTACTGGATCTCCATCTGAATATAATGTAGATGGATTTGAAGGTGGACGCTATAATACAACGTGTATTTACCGTCCTTCAACCAATAGCACAATGAGAGGAAACACCAACCTTTTTAATCCACCAAGTTATAACGAATTCTGGAAAAGAAATAAATCAAAAAGTAATTACAATTTTAACAAACCAATAGTAGGTAATTTTCAAGGAAATAGCTATAACGATGTGGTACTTCACTATGGAAACTATATTGCAGCCTACCCTACCGAACACCCAAAAGGTTTTACAGGTAGTGGAGCAAACATAACGCGTCCCGCTAACTCTTATGTAACCACAAAAAGGGTTAAAGGTCCAGGTGGCACATGGTATGTATCTTCAAAAGACAAGTTTTATGTAGGAGATTTTACTGGTGATGGCTACGATGACTTACTTGTATTCTATCCTAATAATCAATATTCAAGATTAGGAATATTAAAATCAACTCCTGATGGGTTTGAATGTGTTAAAAAGATATATTACAACCTTCCTGGTTGGCAGATGCGTAATGGTGATGAATTTTTTATTGCTGATTTTAACGGAGATGGAAAAGATGATTTTTACATTTTTAATGCTACTAACTGGAATCAAGGGTATATGGGAATGTTCAAGTCAACTGGTAGTAACTTTTCTTATGTAAGAAGATACGACAAATATTTACCTGGTCATTACATGAGTTCTACTGATAAGTATTTTGTAGCTGATTATACGGGTGATAATAAAGAAGAATTGGTATTATTTAATACAAGTTCTAAAGTTACCAGAATGTTTAAATCTACAGGAAGTTCACTAACAAAAACCAAAGAATATTTTGCTAGTTTACCAGGCTGGACAAGTAAATCTGGTGATAAATACCATATTGCTGACATTAATGGAGACGGAAAAGATGACGTCTATATTTTTAATGGTACAAACTGGGGGCCTGAATATCTATTATTGCTTAGATCTGACGGAAATGAATACAAATATATTAAAAGATATAATGATGCTTTACCAGGTTGGAATATGAATAACCGTGATAAGTTTTATGTTGCTGATATTAATGGTGATGGAAAAGATGATTTATATGTATTCAATAATCAAGATTGGTCTACTCAATACTTAGGACGTGTAATTACCAATGGTAGTACAGTAAGTGTAAACTATCAAAGCGACTGGATTGGTGGCTGGAATCTTGGAAGTAGTGATAAATTAATTGTAGACAACCGTAAAACAGGAAAAGACAACTTATTTATACACAATACTAACTGGTTTGCTTACATGTGGCCAGGTTCATCTAACATGTACATAAAAGGAATGTATAAAGATTATATACATGCATTTAAGTATCATGATTATGGATGGTATTAATAAGTAATTTTATAAAAAAAAAGAATAACACGGTTAATTTTATCCGTGTTATTCTTAATTTTAAAAACTATAAAGTCTTTATTATGAAACATTTTGCTTTATTACCTTTAACTTTCCTATTTCTCACTTTAAACTGTAAAAATTATACGTCTAAAAAATCACAAAGCGATTTTAACTCATCACAAAGTATTTCTAAAACACAAGATTATTATTTCACTGTTAATTTTGAATTTACAAAAGAGGATTACCAACTGATTTCGAAGTCTCAAAATGAAGGTAATTTGTTATTTGATGTTCAAATTCCTACGGATATGTTTTTAGTAGCGTATAAAAATGAAAAATTATTCTTTTACAGTGAATTGAATGATCCACTGACCATAAGACCTGTGGGAGAACAAGAGATAGAAAAAACTATAGAGAGTGGCTCAGAAAACATCAATTTACCTAAAAAATTTGCTCAAAAAAGCAATATCAAACAACTTGAAATCTATATTTATAAAGTAAATGGATATATGGAGAACTTTGATACCGAAGTTTACTCAAAAGAAAAGATGAAGCAATTAGAAAAAGAGAAGCTTATTGAAAAAAGGTATACCATTGACGCTAAGAAATTAGTTAACTTTTTAAACCAATAAAAAAATCCGAAGTTTATTAAACTTCGGATTTTATCTATTTTAATTCTAAAACGCTTTTACTTACTCAAATACATTTTACGTCTTGCGTACAAGTCGTAAAAGGCATCGTCTCTTAAACTTTCAATAAATAAGATGCTTTCTCCAGTAGATTTCATTTCTGGTCCTAAGTTCTTATTTACATTCGGGAACTTATTAAAAGAGAATACAGGTTGCTTAATTGCAAAACCTTCTAACTGAGGGTTAAAATCAAAATCAGTAACTTTCTTCTCTCCTAACATCACCTTAGTAGCATAATTTACATAAGGTTCTTTATAAGCTTTTGCTATAAATGGAACCGTACGAGATGCACGTGGATTTGCTTCAATGATATATACTTTGTCATCTTTAATTGCAAACTGAATATTAATTAATCCAACCGTATCAAGTGCTAAAGCAATTGTTTTAGTATACTCTCTAATTTGTTCTAATACTAACTCTCCTAAGTTAAACGCTGGTAAGGTAGCATTTGAATCTCCTGAGTGAATTCCACAAGGCTCAATATGCTCCATAATTCCGATGATGTATACATTTTCACCATCACAAATTGCATCAGCTTCTGCTTCAATTGCTCCTTCTAAGTAGTGATCTAATAATAATTTGTTATTAGGAATCTTACGTAATAAATCTACTACATGTTCTAATAACTCTTCTTTATTAATCACAATTTTCATTCCCTGTCCTCCTAATACATATGATGGACGCACTAAAATTGGAAAATCTAATTCGTCAGCTAAAGCTAAGGCTTCATCAGCATTCTCAGCAACTCCAAACTCTGGATAAGGAATATTGTTTTCTTTTAATAAGCTAGAGAAACTTCCACGATCTTCTGCTAAGTCTAATGCTTTGTAGCTTGTTCCTAAAATCGGAATTCCATAACGCTCTAACTTTTCAGCTAATTTTAAAGCTGTTTGTCCTCCTAACTGAACTATAACTCCTTCTGGTTTCTCATGTTTAATGATGTCGTAAATATGTTCCCAGAAAACTGGCTCAAAGTATAATTTATCTGCCGTATCAAAATCAGTAGAAACTGTTTCAGGGTTACAGTTAATCATAATAGTTTCGTAACCACATTCTTTCGCTGCATATACACCGTGAACACAACAGTAATCAAATTCAATTCCTTGACCGATTCTGTTTGGTCCAGAACCTAATACAATTACTTTTTTCTTATCAGAAACTACACTTTCATTTGACACAGAAACTTCACCTTTAGCAGTTTCAATTTCACTTTCAAAAGTAGAATAGTAGTAAGGAGTTTGTGCTTTAAACTCAGCAGCACAAGTATCTACTAACTTGTATACACGTTTTATTTTTAATTCTTCACGTTTTTTATACACTTCACTTTCTAAGCATCCTAACATGTGAGCGATTTGACGATCACCATATCCTTTTTGCTTAGCCTCTAATAATAGTTCTCTATCAAGTGTATCAACAGTATATGTAGAAATTTCTTTTTCTAACATATATAACTCTTCATATTGACGTAAATACCACATATCAATCTTAGTAATTGCGTGGATTTTACTCAACGGAATTCCCATTTGAATTGCATCATAAATAGCAAATACTCTATCCCAAGAAGCGTACTTTAATTTATCTATAATCTGGTTATAGTCTTTATAACCTTTACCATCTGCTCCAATTCCGTTACGTTTAATTTCTAACGATTGTGTTGCTTTATGTAAAGCTTCTTGGAACGAACGTCCAATCCCCATTACTTCTCCAACCGCTTTCATCTGTAAACCTAACGTTCTGTCAGAACCTTCAAACTTGTCAAAGTTCCAACGAGGTATTTTTACAATTACATAGTCTAATGTTGGCTCAAATAAAGCTGAAGTAGATTTAGTAATTTGGTTATCTAACTCATCTAAAGTATAACCTGTTGCTAATTTCGCAGCAATCTTTGCAATTGGATATCCAGTTGCTTTTGATGCTAATGCTGATGAACGAGATACACGTGGGTTAATCTCAATCGCAATAATATCTTCTTTCTCGTCTGGTGAAACCGCAAACTGTACGTTACACCCTCCTGCAAATTCACCAATAGAACGCATCATTTTAATTGCCATGTCACGCATTTTTTGGAACGTTTTGTCCGATAATGTCATGGCCGGAGCTACTGTAATAGAATCTCCTGTATGGATTCCCATTGGGTCCATGTTTTCAATAGAACAGATAATTACAACATTATCATTATCATCACGTAATAATTCTAACTCGTATTCTTTCCATCCCATCATTGCCTTATCAATCATTACCTCATGAATTGGAGAAATCTCTAACCCTCTTGATAATGATTCTTCAAATTCTTTTTCATCATATACAATAGACGCTCCTGCTCCTCCTAAGGTAAACGACGCTCTAATACATAATGGAAATCCGAATTCTTGTGCTATTTCCTTTCCTTTTAAGAAAGATGTTGCAGTAGCTTGAGGCGCCATTGGCACGCCAATTTCTTCCATTAATAAACGAAACTTATCTCTATCTTCTGTAATATTAATGGCGTCTATATCTACTCCTATAATTTCAACATCAAAGTCTTCCCAAATTCCTTTTTCGTCGGCTTCAATACAAAGGTTTAATGCAGTTTGCCCTCCCATTGTAGGTAAAACGGCATCAATTTGTGGGTGTTCTTTTAAAATTTGAACAATAGACTTCGTGTTAAGCGGCAACAAGTATACATGATCAGCCATCGAAGGGTCTGTCATAATTGTTGCAGGATTCGAATTAATTAAGATGGTTTCAATTCCATCTTCTCTCAAAGATCTTAACGCTTGAGAACCTGAATAATCAAATTCACATGCTTGACCAATAACAATTGGTCCAGATCCAATAATTAAAATTGATTTAAGGTCTTGTCTTTTAGGCATTTTAGTCTGTGTTGTGTTGTGGTGTAAAAATAAAAATTGTTTGGTTATAAAAAAAGGCGATACTTAATAGTAACGCCTTTAAAATATTAACAATAGTTAATCATTATTTCTTTGGTCTTGATTCAGATGAAACAGACAACTTCTTTCTTCCTTTTGCTCTTCTTCTAGCTAATACTTTACGTCCATTAGCAGAAGCCATTCTTTCGCGGAAACCGTGTTTGTTTCTTCTTTTTCTCTTCGATGGTTGGTACGTTCTTTTACTCATTACAGTATATCTTAAATATCTTCTTTAAAAATGTTTTGCTTTTGTGAAATTCCGTCTGCTAAAAGCGTGGGCAAATATACAACAGTTTTTCAGTCTGACAAACCCTTATTTTATTTTTTTTAAAAAAAAGTTTGTTTGGCAAACATACATAATTTTTCTGTACGTTTTTTCTCTTTTTTATTTGTTCTAATTGCCAGACTTCTTACTTTTGCGCAAACCTAACAGTACCATGAACAACACAAAATACGTTTTTGTAACCGGAGGCGTAACTTCATCACTAGGGAAGGGAATTATAGCCGCTTCTTTAGCCAAATTATTACAAGAAAGAGGATACTCAGTAACCATTCAAAAATTAGATCCATATATTAATATAGATCCTGGAACATTAAACCCATATGAACATGGAGAATGTTATGTTACCGATGATGGTGCTGAAACCGATTTAGATTTAGGACACTATGAACGTTATTTGAACATTCCTACTTCACAAGCTAACAATGTTACCACAGGAAGAATATATCAATCTGTAATAAACAAAGAGCGTAAAGGAGAGTTTTTAGGAAAAACCGTTCAAGTTATTCCTCATATTACTGATGAAATTAAAAACAGAATCCAAATTTTAGGTAATACAGGTGATTATGATATCGTAATTACTGAAATTGGAGGAACCGTTGGTGATATTGAATCTTTACCGTATATAGAAGCTGTTCGTCAATTACAATGGGATTTAGGAGAAGATAACGCAATTGTTATACACCTAACTTTAGTTCCTTATTTAGCAGCTGCTGGTGAATTAAAAACGAAGCCTACACAGCACTCTGTAAAAACATTAATGCAAAGTGGTGTAAAACCTGACATTTTAGTATGTCGTTCAGAACATGAAATCTCTGATGACATTAAACGTAAACTAGCTTTATTTTGTAATGTTAAAAAGCAAAATGTAATTCAATCATTAGATGCTGAGACTATTTACGATGTTCCTAACTTAATGTTTAAAGAGGGGTTAGATTATGTAGTTTTAGATAAGTTAAATTTATCTACACGTAAACAGCCTAACTTAAAAACATGGAATAAGTTCTTAGAACGTCATAAAAACCCAACTTCTTCTGTTGAAATTGGTTTAGTAGGAAAATATGTTGAGTTACACGACTCTTATAAGTCAATTACCGAAGCATTTATCCACGCAGGAGCTGCAGCTACCAATAAAACAAAAGTTAACGTTCGTTGGATTCACTCTGAAGAGTTAACTCCAGAGAATGCTGCCAAACAACTAGAAGGATTAAATGGTGTATTAGTAGCCCCAGGATTTGGTGATAGAGGAATTGAAGGTAAAATTGCAGCAGTACAATATGTACGTGAAAATAACATACCTTTTTTAGGTATTTGTTTAGGAATGCAAATGGCTGTTATCGAATTTGCAAGAAATGTGTTAGGACTTAAAGAAGCTAACTCTACTGAAATGAATCCTGAAGTAGCATATCCAGTAATTAACTTAATGGAAGAGCAAAAAAATGTTACTGACAAAGGAGGAACAATGCGTTTAGGTGCTTGGGACTGTCAATTAACACAAGACTCTAAAGTATTTCAAGCATATAAAGAAGAATTGATAAGTGAGCGTCACCGTCACAGATACGAATACAATAACGATTATAAAGAGCAATTAGAAAATGCTGGTATGAAAACAGCAGGTGTTAACCCTAAAACAGGGTTAGTAGAAATTGTTGAAATTGATTCACACCCTTGGTTTGTTGGAGTTCAATATCATCCAGAATACAAGAGTACGGTGTTAAATCCACACCCGTTGTTTGTAAGCTTTATCAAAGCAGCTTTAAAACAATCAAAAAAATAAGTTAAAAAATCCTGTAACTAAAATTACAGGATTTTTTTTGACATATAAAAACTGGAACACTGTTTGAACTACCTATACTAACAAAATTATTCACCGTAAAACCTCAAAAAAACTATAGGGTTTTACTACCTTTGTCGGGTTTTTCAGCTTTTAGAAAAACTTTAAATGACAAGTTGACATTTTAACATATATCAATGGAACAAAAAAAATTTGATTTAAATTCCTTTATAGGAATGCTTTTATTAGGAGGAATTATGCTTTGGTGGATGAACACACAAAAGCCAGAAGAAACTCCTGAAGCTACTACCCAGACAGAGCAAACTACTGATGCTACAACAACCAACACTCAAAACAATTTAACTGATAATGTAATAGTAAACGATTCATTACAACAAATTGCTTTACAAAATAAGTTTGGTGCTTTTGCATACGGGGCTTCTAAAAGTCAAGAGGGAAATACTACACTTGAAAATGATCTTGTAAAGTTAACTATCGACAATAAAGGTGGACAGATTATAGAAGCTTTAGTTAAAAACTATAAAACATACGATTCATTACCTCTTTATTTAGTAAAGGATAACAATGCTTCTTTTAATATTAACTTCGGAACTACTGATAACCGAATTTTAAATACTAAAGATTTACTATTTACTCCTACTCTAATCAAAAATGGAGATACTCAAGTACTTTCTATGAAATTAAAGGTTTCTGAAGCTAAGTTTTTAGAGTATCGTTACGAAATGAAGGAAGGTGATTACCGTGTAGGCTTTGCCGTTCGTTCACAAGGGTTGAGTAATACTATTAATAGTTCACAAGAAATAAATTTAGATTGGAGTTTAAAAGGTTTTAGACACGAAAAGAGTTTGAAAACCGAAAACATGTACTCTTACTACTATTATAAAGCTGATGACGAAGTAGATTACTTACAAATGAATGATGATGATGTTGTGAGTGATATTGATTGGGTTGCTTATAAACAACACTTCTTCTCTTCTATTTTAACATCAGACACACCATTTAGTAATGCCACTTTAAAATCTGTTGACTTTGCAGGTGAAGATAAAGATAGTGTATACACTAAAACCTATGGATTAAAAACTCCGTTAGCTTTAACAAATGGAGAGTTAAACTATAACATGCAATGGTTTTATGGACCTACAGATTATAATTTATTAAAGTCTTACGAAGGAACTAGTTTAGATGAAATTGCTGATTTAGGTTGGGGTATTTTTGGTTTCTTAAACCGTACCATATTCTACCCTGTATTTAATATGTTAAAAGGATTTATTGGCAACTTTGGATTAATTATCATTTTAATGACAATTGTAGTACGTATAATCATGTCTCCAGTATTATACAAATCATACTTATCAAGTGCTAAAATGAAGGTGATTCGTCCAGAAATGGAAGAAATCAACAAAAAATATCCAGGGAAAGAAAACGCGATGAAGCGTCAACAAGAAATTATGGCAGTACAGCGAAAAGCTGGAGTAAGTATGATGTCTGGTTGTATACCTGCATTAATGCAAATGCCTGTGTTCTTTGCTTTATTCAAATTCTTCCCTACGAATATTGACTTCCGTCAAAAAAGTTTCTTATGGGCTAACGATTTATCATCTTATGATACTATTTTTAAATTACCATTTAAAATTCCTTTCTATGGAGACCACGTAAGCTTATTTCCAATTTTAGCGTCTGTAGCCATTTTCTTCTATATGAAAATGAACCAAAGCCAACAAGCTAACATGCAAGCACCTACTCAAGAAGGAATGCCTGATATGAGTAAAATGATGAAATGGATGATTTACTTCTCTCCTATTATGATGTTATTCTTCTTTAACAACTATGCTAGTGGATTAAGTTTATACTACTTTATCTCAAACTTACTAACCATCATAATTATGTTTGTTATTAAGAACTATGTTATTGATGAAGCTAAGATTCATGCTAAAATTGAAGAGAACAAAAAGAAGCCTGTTAAAAAGAGTAAGTTCCGTGAGCGTTTAGATGCTGCCATGAAACAAGCTCAAGAACAACAAGCTGCACAACAACGTGCTAAAAAGAAATAATTTCAATATATTTTTGATAAAAAAGAGGGTGCTAAAAGCATCCTTTTTTTATTTAACATTCTTTTAACTAAACCCCATTAAACCTTTGGGGAAATTTGCGGTCAAACAAGCTTTATAAATCAACATAATGAAGAAAATTACACTACTTATTTTACTAATTAGTTTTACAGCTGTTGCACAGCGTGCTACAAAAGGTATCGCTTCTAAAGTTACCCTAACTGGTAAAGTATTAGAAACAAACTCTAAACAACCTTTAGAGTACGCAACTTTAGTATTAACAAACACTAACACACAACAAATTATTGGAGGAGTTACTGACGCTAATGGAAGCTTTTCTATCGATGCTTCATCTGGCACATATGATATAAAAGTTGAATTTATAGGGTTTAAAACTAAAAGTTTAGGAAATCATACTCTAACTGAAAATAAAAGTTTAGGAACTATTTTACTTTCAGAAGATGCAGAGACATTAGAAGAAGTTGAAATTATTGCAGAAAAATCTACTGTTGAAATACGGTTAGATAAAAAGATATATAACGTTGGTAAAGACATGACTGTAAAAGGAGGTAACGCCTCTGATGTTTTAGATAATGTCCCATCAGTAAATGTAGATGCTGAAGGATCTGTAAGCTTGCGTGGTAATGAAAACGTACGTATTTTAATAGACGGAAAGCCTTCTGCTCTAGTAGGTTTAAGTGGTACAGATGCCTTACGTAACTTACCTGCTGATGCTATTGAAAAAGTTGAAGTTATTACTTCTCCTTCGGCTCGTTACGATGCTGAAGGTACAGCTGGTATTTTAAATATTATTCTTAGAAAAGGAAAAGTAAGAGGCTTCAATGGTTCTCTAAACTTTTCTGTAGGTAATCCTGATTTGTACAGGGTTAGTAGTAATTTAAACTACCGTACAAAAAAGTTCAATATTTTTTCAAATCTTGGTTACTCTTATAGAAAAGGTCCAGGAAATGCCTTTAGTGATTTTACATATTTAACCGATGGTGTTATCGATAGTTTAAGTATTGAAAAAAGAGACTATGACCGAAAAAATAAAAGTTTTAACGGTTCTTTTGGTTTGGAATATTATTTAAACGATAAAAGCTCTCTTACAGGAACAGTTTTTTATAGAAATAATGACGGTAAAGATATTGCCACAAACAATACAGATGTTTTTTCTCCTGCTAACGACCCTATCAGAAGTTTAAAGAGAGTAGAAACTGAAACTGAAGACGATATTGACACTCAATATTCGTTAAACTATACCAATAATATTGATGACAAAGGTCAAAAATTAATTATTGACTTACAGTATAGCGAAAACGAAGAAGATGAACTTGCTAATATTACTAACAACAATATTTTAGCTGAACAAAATAGTCAAGTTACTAAATCTAAAAACAGGTTATTACAAATAGACTATGTACTTCCTTTAGGAGAGAAAAGTCAATTAGAATTAGGTCATAAAGCGGATTTACAAGATTTAACTTCTGATTTTAGAGTTCGTGATGAAAATGGACAACCTTTTGATTTTGATCCTTCTAATGCTATAGATTTTAAACAATATATCTACGCTTATTACGCCCAATATGGTAGTAAAATAGATAAATTTTCATACCTATTAGGATTACGTGCTGAATACACTGATGTTGATTTAACAGTATTAAATACTGGTGAATTTTCTGATAAAAACTATACTGAATGGTTCCCTACCGTTAATTTAGGGTATGAATTTAGTGAAACAGATAACTTAACTTTAGGGTATGCTCGTAGATTACGAAGACCACGTCACTGGTTTTTAAACCCATTCGAAACACGTAGTTCAGATACTTACGTATTTAAAGGAAATCCAGACTTAAACCCTACATATACTAGTTCTTTTGACTTAGGGTATACTACAAGAGTTAGTAAAGTAACCTTAAACTCTTCATTGTACTATCAATTTTCAACTGATTTAATCAGACCTGTTTCTAGAATTGAAACAAGAGATAAAGGAAATGTTTTCGTACGTCAGTTCTTAAACCTAAATGATGAAGATCGTTACGGACTTGAACTAACAACAAATTATAATCCAGCAAAATGGGCACGTTTATCAGCAACTTTTAACTATTTTAAGTTTAGAACAGATGCTTTCGACTACACTTATTCTTATACTAATCCTATCAATGGTGATCTAGTAACCGAAACTGAGTCTTTACCTGAAGTAAATAGTAGCAGTTGGTTTGCTCGTTTTAACTCTAGAATTACTTTACCTGCGAAAATAGATTGGCAAACACGTATTATGTATCGAGGACCACAAGATGATGCACAAGGTAGTAGAGAAGGTATTTTTGTTACCAACTTAGCATTCAGTAAAGATATATTCAAGGACAAGGCCTCATTAGTTTTAAACGTTAGTGATCTATTTAACGAACGTAAAAGAAAAAGCTACACGAATACAGCTAGAGTAATGTCTTATCAAGAATTTCAATGGAGAGAGCGTCAAATTACACTAAGCTTTACTTATAGATTTAATCAAAAGAAGAAACGTGAACGTTCAGGTCGTAATGGTGACTTTGATGGAGGCGGTGAAGGATTCTAATTCTTAAACATTATAAAACTTAATAAAAAAGAGAACTTTAAAAGTTCTCTTTTTTTATTTACAATAAGAATTAAATCAGGTTAAAGTGTTCCCAATATTAAAATAAGAACATAAAAAAAACCACGCCCATTAGCGTGGTTTTTAGAATATATTGTAATAAAAAGCTTACTTACCTTCCTCAGCAGCTTTTTTAGCTTCTCTTTTTAACTTCATGTTTTCCCAGATAGTTCCACCAATCCAGTAAGGAACTACAAATGTTAATAAGAAAATTAACAGCCAAAATCCAGCTGTAAAAATAAACATGAATAATACCAATCCTGAGAATTCTGAAAAATCTAACATTTGTTTCTTATTAATAATTGTTATGCCACAAAATTATAACTATTTTTCTTTTCCTCCAATAAAATCTGATAAAAATCACTATTAAAAACTATTAGAATTTGTAATTTTGGACATCATTAATTTTAAGCATTTTAAATCATTCCAAATGACAAAATATAGAATTGAGAAAGATACAATGGGACAAGTAGAAGTTCCAGCTGATAAATATTGGGGAGCACAAACTGAGCGTTCTCGTAATAACTTTAAAATTGGTCCTGCTGCCTCTATGCCATTAGAAGTAGTATACGGATTTGCGTACTTAAAAAAAGCAGCAGCTTTCACTAATGCAGAGTTAGGTGTATTGGCTACTGAAAAGCGTGATTTAATCGCACAAGTATGTGATGAAATTTTAGCTGGAAAGCACGACGACCAATTCCCATTAGTAATCTGGCAAACAGGTTCTGGTACACAGTCGAATATGAATGTAAACGAAGTTATTGCTAACCGTGCACACGAAATTGCAGGAAATGTAATTGGTGAAGGTGAAAAAACTATTCAACCAAACGATGATGTAAACAAATCACAATCATCTAACGATACATTCCCTACAGGAATGCACATTGCAGCTTATAAAAAGATTGTAGAAGTAACCATTCCTGGTGTAGAGCAATTACGAGATACGTTACAAGCTAAATCAGAAGCTTTTAAAGATGTAGTTAAAATTGGACGTACACACTTAATGGATGCTACTCCCCTAACCTTAGGGCAAGAGTTTTCTGGATATGTTGCTCAATTAAACTTCGGATTAAATGCCTTAAAAAATTCATTAGCACACTTAGCTCAATTAGCTTTAGGAGGAACTGCTGTTGGAACAGGACTAAACACTCCAGCTGGTTACGATGTATTAGTTGCTAAGTATATCGCTGAGTTTACAGGATTACCATTTATAACTGCTGAAAATAAGTTTGAAGCTTTGGCTGCACACGATGCCTTAGTGGAAACACACGGAGCTTTAAAACAATTAGCGGTTTCATTAAATAAAATTGCCAACGATATTCGTTTAATGGCATCAGGACCACGTTCTGGAATTGGAGAACTTATCATTCCTGCAAACGAACCAGGTTCTTCTATCATGCCTGGAAAAGTTAACCCTACACAAGCAGAAGCTATTACAATGGTATGTGCACAAGTAATGGGTAACGATGTTGCAGTAACTGTTGGTGGAACACAAGGACACTATGAGTTAAATGTGTTTAAACCTATGATGGCGGCTAACGTATTACAATCAGCTCAATTAATTGGAGATGCTTGTGTATCATTCGACGTAAACTGTGCTGCTGGTATTGAACCAAACCAAACAAGAATTACTGAGTTATTAAACAACTCATTAATGTTAGTTACAGCATTAAATACCAAAATTGGATATTACAAAGCTGCTGAGATTGCAAACACTGCACATGCTAACGGAACTACTTTAAAAGAAGAAGCTGTACGTTTAGGATATGTAACTCCAGAGCAATATGACGAATGGGTTAAACCAGAAGACATGACAGGAAGTTTAAAATAATCACTTCCTTCACATAAACATAAAAAAACCACAACGCTTGTTGTGGTTTTTTGTTTAACGAACTTTAAAATAAATTATATCTCTTTATGTCTATATGTTTCTGCTATTTTTTTTATTCTTTCAGGAGTAACAATTCCTTTTTGCACCTCATAATCTTCAGCAGTTTTTCTTGGTACTTCAATAGCTCCATTAGATAATCTTACAGTATACCCAAAATCTTCATTTATAAAATGCTCTTTATACAAACCAATGTTCTTATCTATTAAACTTGCTTGTTTGGTTATACCTATTACTCCTTTTTTATTCATTTCTGTCTTTGTCATAATTATTTATTTAGGTTTTTAATAGTTTCTTTTTACAATTATCATTCATATTATAAAACACCATAATTTATGGTAATACACCATTACGTATATACATAGTGTATTATCTGTTCAATCAAAAAAATAAAAGGAATGTAGTAAGAATTACTTTTGCTTTTTCAAAGTATGAAGTTACGGATAACTAATAACTCTACAAAAGGATATACGTTAATTCTATAGAAAAACTTCTAATCTATAGTTACATAAAGCCTTCAATAACTATTCTATCTAACAATAAAGAGCTTTATAAATATCCCTCTCAAATCTAAATGCAAACAATTAATACCCAAAAACTAAACGCTTAAGAATTTCTTAAAAACAACTCTAACTTATATTCCTTATTTTTAAAGGTATATAATGTCAAACTTAAACTAACCAAAAAAATGACAAACCCCTCACAAGACAAATCTTCATCATGCTGGAACTGCGATGGAGACATTACCCAAGTTACACAACGTTTAAAAGAAATGTTTGTGGAAATGGGGCAAAAAACACGCATTGAAAATGGACAACAACCTGCCGAAAGAGCGGTATTTAGAAAACAACACGGGATTGCATACGGTCGTTTTGTTGTAAACAAAGACATAAGCGAAAAGTTCAAAGTTGGAATTTTTGCTGGTGACGCTTACGAATGTGCCGTTCGTTTTTCAAGTGATACGGGACCAACTTCTCCTGATTTACACTCTACTTTAGGTTTAGGTTTAAAACTCTTCGGTGTAGATGGACCTAAACTATTAGGAGATGGTACCAATGCTGATTTTATCTTTCAAAACATCGACCGTTTTTTTGCACGTGATGCGCAACAAATGTGTAGCTTTACCACTGCTGGTGTTATTGACCGTGATTATGATTCTTACATAGCAAAACATCCCGAATTAGCGAGTATTTTACAGGCAATGACCAAAGAAGAAGCTAGTGTATTAAGTGCTAGCTACTGGGCAATTCTTCCTTTTAAATTAGGCGATTCTCAAATTGTAAAATATCGTTTGGTTCCTGAAAACACCTATAAAGGAACTCCTTTTAACGATAACAATTACTTAGGTATTGATTTGCAACAACGTTTGTTAACCAAAGAAGCTACCTTCCGCTTCGAAATACAATTGCGTACCAACGATGCTACCATGCCTTTAGATGATGCACAGGTAGTATGGAGTACAGAAGAGAGTCCGTATATATGTATTGCTAAATTACATTTACCTCAACAAGATGTGGCTAGTATTGGGCAAGCAGAGTTTGGAAGCAACTTAGCCTTTAATATTTGGAGAACCTTACCTCAACACGAACCATTAGGATCTATTGCACAAGCAAGAAAAGTAGTATATGCTGCAAGTGCCGAAGCACGTCATCAAGCAAACGGGCAACAATTACAAGAACCCAAAGAAATCAATCCACAGTTTGAAGGTAACACCGATGAAAATAGCGACTGTATTGTAAAAGCAGGTATCTATCCTCCTATTGGTGTCATGCGTGTTGGAAATAGTGAAAATGAATACTTTATCGGTCCGTTGGTTGACAACCCTGAACCACAAACCGATCCGTATGCATATAGAGATAAAACAGGTGCCTTAAAAAGACAAGCAGCACAGTTTAGAATCTACGGATTCAATGCTGCAGGAAAAGCTGTAAAAGAATTAACTGCTGAAAATGCCAAAATAACCTGGCATAGCCATTTAGCCAATCAAAAATCATCTTGGTATCAGTTTAACATTGCCTTAGATATTCCTGAAGCGGCCGATATGCCACCTTCTATGTTACGTAATATTGATGTAAAAGACCGTAACTCTTTATTAATTGACGGCGGAGCAAAGTCTATTACTGGAACCAATGTTACCGAAGGTCCTTTCTTTGAAGGAGAATTTCTATCTAAAAAAGTGTACTTAGGTGAGATGCGTACGGATGAAAAAGGACGTTTAGTGATGTTAGGCGGACATGGAAAATCGGAAAACATCAATGGTGATATCGCTATTACGTTTGCAAATAACGAAGGTTGGCACGATGATATTTCAGACGGACCTGTTACTGCGGAAGTTGAATATGAAGGTGTAAAATTAAAAGTAGACCCTGCTTGGGTTATTTGTGCTCCACCTGACTATGCACCAATGCAAAAATCGGTACGTACTATGTGGGATTTAATGCGTGATGTAGCTGTAAAGTCTAAAATGTTAGTACGTCCTACCAGACCATCTTTTACCAAAGATATTTTACCAATTTTCCAACGTATGACTGACTTACAATGGGTGAATGCAGGTTTTGCAGGAGCTTTTGGTTTTGGAGGTCAGTTTGATTATACCACAAACGAATGGATTAAACGATTAGGGAATCCATCACCTGCCTATATGGAAATGAGAAGAACGATTTCTAACAACTTCCGTCGTTTTGATGTATCGGGAGCAGAAGCACCTCAACTATGGCCTTGGTTATATGGTGATGCAATTAGCATTCCTACTACAGGTTCTGTACGCCAGCACGCTACCTTATCAGACTTACAATTAGAGTTTTTAGACCAATGGGTACAAGGTGATTTCGATGCAGATTATGTGGATATGACTGGATGTCCGCATGTACCCAAACCACCAACGATAGATGAACTTCCTGTTGCTGAACAACCTGATATGTTAACCAAAGCTGCCATGGAATTTTGTTTAGCAGATGCTTTCCATCCTGGTTGTGAAATGACTTGGCCTATGCGCTCGTCAGGAATGTATATGGCACCTTTTAGAATTAAACATGCACCTAAAACACCGCCTGTGAATACCACGTATTACGGACCAATGATGAATAATGATACATTACCATTGGCAAAAGGGCCTATTTTAGGCGGACAAGTAGCTGGAGGAGTTACGCGTTGGATGGCAATACCTTGGCAAACAGACACGGCGAGTTGTAGAGACGGATACACTAGTGAGTACGATCCGTATTTGCCCACATTTTGGCCTGCGAGAGTACCGAATAACATCTTAAATGAAAAGCGTTATAAAGAAACGATGGATACTAATTTATCAGAAGAAACCCGTATTCAAGCCTTTAATTTCCGTTCCGATTGGCTAGACAACCTTCCTTTAGATGGTGAAGCTCCAACTTATACAAATCAAATTAATAGTATGATTAAGTATTTTGATAAGTTAGCGGTGGTTCAAAAGCGTCCGGGAGTTCAGCATGACCCAAATTTCCCTGAAGAAATGCAAGTGGGTATCACTCCTACTCCTGAACAAGAAGCTACATTATTAAAAGCTACGATACAAGATTTACAAGGTGTTTTAACAGCTAAACGTACATTACAAAAAGGAGTTCAAAATACAATAGATACAGCTGTAAAAAAACTATCGCACGATAATTTATTAAACGAGCAATTTGTATTGGAAGATGCTCAGCGTAGTTTATTAAGCTTAACGGAAGATGAACTAGCAAAAGACTTTAAAGCAACACCAAATGTTATTAAAACCATACATTTAATTGCTTCTAAGTTACACCACATGAAACAGTCTGATTCACATCAAGAAGCAGCTCCTAAAAGAGTTGAAGTTGGTATTCCTGAGAAGATGACGCGTTTTTCAAGATATATTCCTAAATAATATACGAATTGAAAGAATATAATAGTACTACTGACATACTAATTATAGGTGGTGGCATTGCAGGTTGCATTGCCGCCATTTCTTTAGTTAATTATTATAATGTTACCATAGTAGATAAACAGCTTGAACCTGTTGATAGAATTGGGGAATCGTTAGCACCTGCTGCACAACGGATTTTAAAAGAGTTAGATTTATTAGAAAACGAATCAGATGATGTAAAGCAAACCATATTCCGTAATAATTTAGGAATGCAATCCTATTGGGGAAGCAATCAACTTCATATTGTTGATCATATGAGAAACCCCGATGGGTTCTCTAGAAGTTTAGATCGAAAAGAGTTTGAAATTTATTTAAGAAAGGTTGCTATTGAAAGAGGTGTTGACTGTGTTTGGGGAACACGCCTTTCTAATACTTCTTACGAAGATAATTACTGGGAAGTAATAACAAAGTCTGATGATTTAAAAAACAGAACTACACATACCATTCATGCTAAGTTTGTAATTGATGCTACTGGTAGGCAATCTCATTTCACAAAGAGCTTAGGTATTAAACGCACACACTATGATAAGCTTATATCTTGTTGGATGAGTTTACCCAATACACAAGAAAATACCATGAGTACTATTGTTGCTGATGAATTAGGTTGGTGGTATAGCGCTATAGTTCCTAATAATAAAAGAGTCCTTGCTTTTCAAACAGATGCAGATTTGGTAGATAGAAATACCTTTAAACATTTAGATGCTTTTTTAGCTTTTACCAAACAACACGAGCTCATTGCTCCTTTAGTTGAAGGTAACGAAGCAGACATTAACTTTCATGGTACGGTAAGTGCCAATTCTACTCGTTTAGAACAGGTAGCTGGCAAACAATGGCTTGCTTTAGGCGATGCTGCTATGAGTTTTGATCCGCTTTCTTCTCAAGGTATGTTTAATGCTATGGCAAATGCAATGCAAATGCAAAAATTACTTATAAATATTGACTTTATTAAGGATTTACATCCTTATAAGATGGAACAATTCAATATATTATATAGTCAACAAATACAACAGGTTTGGAATCATTACCTTAAGCATAAATACTTCTTTTATAGTACTGAGACTCGATGGAAAGAAGCTCCTTTTTGGAAAAGGCGTAATATTAGCTGATAATTTTACGGACAAATTACTTCGTCATATCTTCCTCTTAATGACGATAAAAAGAAACAAAAAATAAAGACTTACAATAAAAGAATAAGAGTAACTCCTTTGAGTGAGATTCCTCACTACCGTTCGGAATGACTGTTCTTTCAAGTAAAACATGCCAACAACTAACAAAAATAAAACCTCCCCAGTAACTAAAAATAGACTGGAGAGGCTTTTTTGTAAAGTCAATCTTAAAAACTTTACTTTAAACTGTTCTTCATAAAGTCTTCTACTTCTTGTTTCGCTTTAAGAGCTTCTACTTCATTAAATGTTTTTCCTTCTCCTCTTAATAAATAAGCATTAAAAACGTGACTTATATACAATGGTGATTTCTTATTTGTTGAAAAATTTACAGCATTATGGCAACTAAAGCAATTTGCTAAATTTTCAGCATCAATGTCTTTTAAACTACTTTTAAAAGTTTGTGTATACGTTTCCATGGTAACATTAGCACAGTTTACTGACCCTCTTGCTACCGAAGTACTATCAGGTGTTGCGTTTCCAATATCTCCTCCTAAACTATTTATTTTAGCTGTTTGCTCTTCAGGTGTCAATCCATCTGTATCAATCCATAGAGAACCATTGTAGAAGTAATTTTTCCATACATCAGTTAAATTCTCTTTTACACAAAGATTAAGGTTCTCTATGTTATTAAAGTTTACAGGTTCTGATTGGCTTGTGTTCATAAAGTTTCCTACACTGTCTCTTGGAACTCCATACTTAAATAAATCGTATGCTTTATAAGGTAACTTTGCACTACCATTACTCCATACAATTCCATCAATTCCTGTAGTAGTACCTTCAGCAAATAATAATTTATTGGTAGATGAAGATGCGTTATTGTCTTTCCAGTTATAGTTTGGTGCTAAATCGTCATGTTCAAACGTAGCCCAAATAAACTCTGGGTGATTCTCTACAATACCTACAACGTGCATTCCTAATAAAGCAACCTCAGTATTAGTATATGTTTCTCCATCTCTACTTAAGGCTGCAACTGTTGTATAATAGTTACCTATCTCTTCTTCAGCAATAGCAGTTACTGGTGTCCATGATACTTTTAACTCTAAAGAGCCCACCGGAAAAGATGCTTGATTATTTCCACTTAAAGTTCCGCTAACTATAGAATCTCTATATTTTCTTGATGCTTCTCTCATTGTAGGGCTTATGTGAATAGAGTAAAATACTGTTTCTGAAACTCCGTCTTCGTTATAAGCAGGGTTTGTTTTTAAAGTTCCGCCCGATCCTGCTTGAGCAGTATCTACCAAAACCAAAGCAGCTCCTTCTTTTTGTTTTACATCTTGCATATGAGATGTTACTTGATACATTTTCTTTGGGTTTAAAAACAGCGGCAACGTTTCTCCTACATATAAAGGAACTTCCTTCCCCTCCTGCTTTACTGCTAGTTTTTCTATTTGATACTCTGGTTTGGTTAGCCATAAAAACTTTTGCCAAGACCATTGGTGAAAAATTGCATTGGTTGTGCTCGATACATCAAACGGACTTCCTTTTCCTTCTGAAGGGGCTGGGGTTTGTGTGTGAGGGAACCAATCACTTTCACATAAACTTTGGGTTGCTGTTTTATTGTAAGCTACTTCTTCTACTGGCTCTACAGCATCGTTTTCTTTTTTCTTCTTTTTACAAGAATTAAAAAATACAACACCCATTACAAGCATTGCATTTAAAATAAGTTTGGTTGTTAATTTCATGATTGATTAGTTTTTGATAATAGTTACAAATTAGCGAATATTTTAGTAGCTTGTTAAAAAAGATGGCATAAACTCTTAAATTATAGTTATAAAAAGCTGTTTTTTGATGCCAAGTGTATATACCCTTTATGCTCTTACTTTAAAAAGTGTTTTATTTCGTAAATTGAATCAAAGAAAAGGCTTAGTTTTGTAACCCTTTTTTTATTAAAAACTAAACAATGAATACACACGAAGAATATATGAGTGAAGCTGTAAAAGCAGCTTTAAAAGGAATGCAAAATAACGAAGGAGGTCCTTTTGGTTGTATTGTAGTAAAAGATGGAGAAGTTATTGGGCGTGGTAACAACAAAGTTACCTCTACTAACGACCCTACAGCTCACGCAGAAGTAACTGCCATTCGTGATGCTTGTAAAAATATTGGTTCTTTTCAGCTAGATGGTTGTATTGTATACACTTCTTGCGAACCTTGCCCTATGTGTTTAGGAGCTATTTACTGGGCGCGTCCTGATAAAGTTTTTTATGGTAGTAATCAACAAGATGCTGCTAATATTGGTTTTGATGATGAGTTTATTTACAAAGAAATTCCGTTACCATACGAAAAGAGAAGTATTCCGTTTGAGCAAATAGGACGTGATATTGCGCTAGAACCTTTCCAGAAATGGTCTGAAAAAGAAGATAAAATAGAATATTAGAGCAAATAACCTCAGGATAAACCTGTAGAATAATATTCCCTTTGTAATTTTTACAAAGGGTTTCTTTTTTATTACACTTAAGAATCTAGTACTTTTTTAGCTTCTTCATATTCTTCTTTGGTGATTTCACCTTTTGCAAAACGTCTTTTAAGGACTTCTAACGGAGATTCTTTTTTTGTTACTTGGAATAAAGAACTGTAAAACAAGAAAAAGAATACTCCTATTACTATCCAAACAATCCACCATACAAAGTGCATACCCCAAAAATGTCCGTCGTGATAATGCATAACTATTTAGTTTTTATATTAAAGCAACACTAAGTTACGAAATTATACAGCTGAATACCAGATAAATACACTTTTAAATATAAGTTTTGCAACATGTCTTTTTCTTTTCAGTCTTTAATGTAAAATTAAAAAGATTTATATGAAACTACTTGCACTATTATTATCGTTATGTATTTGTTCAACATCCTTTAGCCAAAGAACAAAAGACTTAAAGACTTTTAAACACTATTCTGTAGTAACAAGTAAAGACACCATTAACTATCATACATATGCTAAAAAAGATATTGAATCTACCAATGTTCTTCTCTTATATATTCAAGGTTCCAAAGCAATGTCTCTATATCAAACAATGAAAGAAAACGGAAAAACGTATGTTGGAACAACATTGCCTCTTGATTTTAACCTTTTGCCTGATAATTATTTATTTGTCGTAATATCTAAAAAGGGTTTTCCTTTCTTAACAAAAATGGATGAGGAGTTTCCTGTTCCTAAATCATATTATGAAAACCAAACATTAGCGTATCGAACTCATCAAGCTAACCTAGTAATTAACAGTATAACTAAAAAGTATCCAAATAAATTCAAAAAAGTTATTGCTCTCGGACACTCTGAAGGGAGCGATGTTGTTGCTAAATTAGGAACTGTAAATAATAGTATAACTCATTTTGGGTATTTGTCTGGTGGAGGTAGCACTCAGTTTATTGACTTTATTACATTTACTAGAAAGAAATTAGCTAAAGGCTTAATTAGTGAAAAAGAAGCACAAAGAGAGATTAGTTCAATATTAGAAGATTTTAAAAAAATAATGGCAAACCCTAATGCTACCGATAAATATTGGGCTGGTAAAAACAATAGTTATAAAAGATGGAGTTCTTTTTCTGAGCCACCAATTAACAATTTATTAAAAATTTCAAAGCCTCTATTTGTAGCCATTGGAACAAAAGATCAGGCTGTGGCTCCTGAATCCGCTTACCTAATTCCAATAGAGTTTATTAGGAAACAGAAAAACAATTTAACATTCAAAGCTTATTCAGGTTTAGACCATGGATTTGGAAAAGAACTAGAGAATGGAAAATATGAAAAGTATTGGAACGTTGTTTTTAAAGATTTTTTGAACTGGGTAAATCAATAATAAAAGAATATAAAACAGCTTTAAAACCTAGTATATTTTATTTTAACCTACACTAACAAAGAGCTTATAAAAAGCTTACCTTTTGTGGGTGATAAGTTTTCAGCTTTCGGGTTAAGAATAATAGCTTATCCAAAATAAAAAAAGAATAATATACTAGCAACAGCTTAAATGAAAAATCCACTAATAACATCAATTTCAAAATACATCAAGTTAACTTCAGAAGAAGAGAATATCATTAAAAGCTTTTGGACTGAAAAGACTCTTGAAAAAGGAGAATACCTTTTAAGAAATGGTGATGTATGTAGAACCGATAACTTTGTAGTTAATGGAACTCTTAAAGCCTTTTATATAAACGCTGCTACAGGAACAGAAGAAGTTTTATATTTTGCTATAGAAAATTGGTGGGCTACAGATATTGATAGCTTTCAAAAGCAACAACCTTCTATTTATAATATCCAAGCAATAGAAGAAACTGAATTGTTACAGATACGCTATGACTCTTTTCAAGAAATGCTAAAACAAATACCTAAGCTGGAGCGTTTTTTTAGAATTATACTCGAAAACTATCTTGGCAGCTTGCAAAGAAGAATAATTCACAACAATGTGTATGATGCAGAACAACGGTATCTTGATTTTATAAAAAACTACCCCAAAATAGCAGACAAAGTTCCTCAATACTTAATTGCTTCGTACTTAGGTGTAACTCCTGAGTTTTTAAGCAGAATTCGTAAAAAACACAAGCCATCTTAAACTAGGTCAATTTTTTTCATTTCTTATACAACGAACTTTGCCATATCATGTAAACAATATTAAGATATGAACAAAGTACTTATTATCAACGCAAGTGTAAGAAACGAAAAATCGCACAGTAGGCAATTAACTCGACTCTTTGTAAAAAATTGGCAACAAAAGCATCCTAACGATACATTTTCATACCGAGAGGTTGGGTTAAAAGAAATACCTCCTATCAATGAAAAATGGATTGCTAGTGCCTTTATTAAGCCTGAAGACAGAACAGCAGAAAATCAATTAGGAGTTAACTTGAGCGATAAGCTAATTAAAGAGTTTAAAGAACACAATGTGTATGTTCTTGGAACACCTATGTACAATTGGTCTATACCTAGCGGATTAAAAGCTTACATAGATCAGCTTATGAGAATTAATGAAACATGGAAATTCCGCTCAGGTACACCCGATGGTGATTATGTTGGCTTACTGAAAAACAAAAAAATGTTTATTCTATCTAGCCGAGGTGATACTGGCTATGGTGAAAATGAAAAAAACGAGCACATGAACTTCCAAACTACCTATTTAAAGTTTGTTTTTGGAATTATGGGGATTAAAGATGTTTCTATAATTTCTTTAGATAATGAGGAGTTTGGAGGGGCTATTTTTGAAAACTCTAAAAAGAAGATATATCAAGAAATTGGAGAAATTTAAAACACATCCTCTACAAACGAACGCTGTTAATACTTATGTTAACAGCGTTTTTTAATGCCTTCTTTACATAACACAGCACTTAACAAACATTTTTCTACACACGCACCTATTTTTATCTTTTTTGTTGTTTGGTGTTGCTCCCCTTAGGCAGTGAATAACACTCCCCTTAGGCGGGGAGTATCGTTCCCCTTACCGAGGGAGTGTCACTCCCCTTAGGCAAGGAGTGTTGACCCGATTAGGCTTCGTGTGTTGACCCG
>NZ_JAIWJY010000040.1 GCF_028829235.1 Tenacibaculum larymnensis
ACAGATACAGGAAGTTTAAGTATTACCGTTTCTCAAGGAACACCACCTTATACGATTAATATAACAGGAGCTGCTACGATAACACGAACAGGAGTTGGAACCACAGCAGAAAACTTTACAGGTTTAGGAGATGGTGGTTATAACATAACGATTGTAGATGCAGAGGGATGTGATTTCCAAACAACTGCAACGATTATAGTTCCAGAAGCCTTAACAGGAGGAGGAGCAACTACAACAGATTTAAGTTGTGCTCCATCAGGAGGGGTTAACTCAGGAAGTATAAGCTTCACAGATCCAACAGGAGGAACAGGTTCTTATGTTTACTTTTATAAATTAACAAGTAGTGCTACATTCTTAAGTAGTACGACTTCACCCGTTACAGGATTAGCAGCAGGAACTTATGATGTTCTTATAGAAGATACAAATGGATGTGGAGGGTATACAGACACAGTTACAATAGCAGATTTACCAACAGAGCCAACTTTAACAAGTTCAGTTGTTTATAATTGTGACGGTACAGGAAAT
>NZ_JAIWJY010000041.1 GCF_028829235.1 Tenacibaculum larymnensis
ATGAAAGCGGATGCAAAACTACAAACTCTTTTTAATCTGGCAAAACTTTTTTTGAAGTTTTTTCGTTTGTTTGCTACACTATTTTAATAAACTGTTTTCCTTAAAAATCGGACTGCAAAGATACTCACTTTATTTATTATTAAACAAGAAAAATTTAAACTATTTTTAACCTTTTCTTTAAATATCTTAAACCCTATTTTAATGAACTTTCGCTAACTTCTTAGCTTACCGCTTTTCCGTTTGCGGGTGCAAATATAGATACCTTTTTCCATTCAACAAGTACTTTCTTAACCTTTTTTTGAAACTATTTTTTAATACTTTAAAACCTAATTAGTTACATCCAATTTTTTTTTATCCCATACCCCTATCCTTCCTTTGTTTATTATACTTATTACTATTTGGATGCTTATAATATGGAGAAGTTTCACTTTTTTATACTACTATATAATGC
>NZ_JAIWJY010000042.1 GCF_028829235.1 Tenacibaculum larymnensis
GGCTGGTTCTGATGATAATACTGGTGCTGTAGTATCGGTTACAGTGATGGTTTGGGTATGACTTACCGTGTTTCCACAGTTGTCTGTTGATTCCCATTTGCGTACGATTTCTCCACATCCATCTACTACCGTATTGCTTACTTCGGTAAAAATTACATCTACTACAGTATCACAGTTATCTGTTGCGGTGATGGTTGGTACTACTGGAATTGCTTCACAGTCTACGCTTACATCAGCTGGTTCTGATGATAGCACTGGTGCTGTAGTATCGGTTACAGTGATGGTTTGGGTATGACTTACTGTGTTTCCACAATTATCTGTTGATTCCCACTTGCGTACAATCTCTCCACAACCGTCAACTACCGTATTACTTACTTCTGTAAATACTACATCTACTACAGTATCACAGTTATCGGTTGCA
>NZ_JAIWJY010000043.1 GCF_028829235.1 Tenacibaculum larymnensis
GTGAAAGCGGATGCAAAACTACAAACTCTTTTTAATCTGGCAAAACTTTTTTTGAAGTTTTTTCGTTTGTTTGCTACACTATTTTAATGAACTGTTTTCCTTAAAAATCGGACTGCAAAGATACTCACTTTATTTCTTATTAAACAAGAAAAATTTAAACTATTTTTTAACCTTTTCTTTAAATATCTTAAACCCTATTTTAATGAACTCTTACTAACTTCCTTGCTTACCGCTTTTCCGTTTGCGGGTGCAAATATAGATACCTTTTTCCATTCAACAAGCATCTTTTTTGCCTTTTTTTGAAACTATTTTTTAATACTTTAAAATCTAATTAGTTACATACAAAAGTTTTTTGCAACATACCTCTCTCCTACCTTTGTTTATTCCTCTTATATCTATTTTGGTGCTTCTAAATTGGA
>NZ_JAIWJY010000044.1 GCF_028829235.1 Tenacibaculum larymnensis
GTTATCGGTTGATTCCCATTCACGTACAATCTCTCCACAGCCATCTACTACTGTATTGCTTACTTCAGTAAACACTACGTCTACTACTGTATCACAATTATCGGTTGCGGTGATGGTTGGTACTGCTGGAATTGCTTCACAGTCTACACTTACATCACCTGGTTCTGATGATAAGACTGGTGCAGTAGTATCGGTTACAGTGATGGTTTGGGTATGACTTACTGTGTTTCCACAGTTGTCTGTTGATTCCCATTGGCGTACGATCTCTCCACAGCCGTCTACTACCGTGTTACTTACTTCGGTAAACACTACATCTACTACAGTATCGCAGTTATCGGTTGCTGTGATGGTTGGTACTGCTGGAATTGCTTCACAGTCTAC
>NZ_JAIWJY010000045.1 GCF_028829235.1 Tenacibaculum larymnensis
AAAGCCTTTTTGAAAAAGAGGAAGTTGTTAGCTAACACAAATGAGTGCATCGGCAAGAGCGGTGTTATAGGTGAAAGTATAAATCGCCTGCTGATGTATCTCATATTTACAAGCAGAAAAACTAGCAATCCTTTACACTGTATTAGCTTAGGAAGTTCAGGAGCAGGAAAAACACATCTACAATCAAAAGTAGCAGAACTTATACCCGAAGAAGATAAGGTGGAAATTACGGTATTAAGTGCCAATGCTTTTTATTACTTCAATAGAACAGAATTACAACACAAGTTAATTTTAATAGAAGATCTAGACGGTGCAGAAAGTGTACTCTACCCTCTTAGAGAATTACAATCTAAAAAGAGAATTACTAAAACGGTC
>NZ_JAIWJY010000046.1 GCF_028829235.1 Tenacibaculum larymnensis
GCATCAGTAGTTACTTCCAGAGCATCTGCAATCTTCCTTGTTACTTCAATAGTGGGTGAAGTTAAGTTACGCTCATAGCGTGAAATATGGGTGGAGTGTACATCAATCATTTTACCTAAATCACCTTGTGAAATATTTTTCTCTGTACGTATCTTTTTTAAGTTCTCTCCAAACGACATAACTGTAATTATTAGTTATTAAAACATCAAATATGCTATACAAAACTAGGTATTTATAAACATAAAATATAAGATTGTTGAAAATATTAGTCAGTATATATAATTACAATTAGACAAAATGTATATATTTGTAGTCATATATGTCTATAAAATATTTATTAACAATGCTAGACACCACCAA
>NZ_JAIWJY010000047.1 GCF_028829235.1 Tenacibaculum larymnensis
GGTTTGTAAGTAGCTCATAAAGTCTACATAATTGGAGGTACTTTTTTTGGTCTTATTCATCGCTAATTGTTTTTAATAAGTGTGTATAGAGTTGTGTAGATGCTAAGCTACTATGTCCTAAAAATGTTTTGATACTCTCGATAGGCACTCCTTTTTCTAATAAATGGGTTGCAATACTATGACGGAGTATATGGGGTGTAATCGACTTTTCTATAATAGCTTTATCAGATGTGGCTTTGGCTATTGCTAATACTCGATTGTAGAGGGTTTGTCCTGTAATTCTACTGCCTTTAGTACTGATAAAAAAAGCATCGCTACTATCAAAGTTGTAAAAGTTTGGACGAGCTTCGTATAAATAG
>NZ_JAIWJY010000048.1 GCF_028829235.1 Tenacibaculum larymnensis
CCCAAATAACTACAGTTACCTAACAAAACACCTAGAAATCCACATTTTAGGAGGTGTTAGAGTAAATAAATTAGAAAGTTTACGGGTAACGGTATCGGTTCAGAAACTAAAAACACAAAGTATAGTACGTCATAGCATAGACTTATATAACGATAATCAAGTAGAAAAGTTTGTACGTAAGCTAGCAGAACGATTAACCATCGGTACGAGTGTTGTACGAAAGACTTTACAAGAATTAACTCACGAGTTAGAAAATTACAGGTTTTTACTACTGGATAAACAAGAACAAGAAAACAAACCATTTTATAAAGAATTAAGTGCTAGTGAAGAAAAAGAAGCC
>NZ_JAIWJY010000049.1 GCF_028829235.1 Tenacibaculum larymnensis
TGATATTCCTGCTTTTACACCTGCTAATTTTATTGTTGCACCTACAGGAGCTACTCATTTTAAGTTAGTAGCTGCGGTGGGGTTAGTTTCTGACTACACCTACGATGAGGGAGCAAGTACTTATGAACCTGTAGTTGCTGAGCAAAACAGCATTGGTATTGTAGCAAGTGATACGGTAAAGCCTTTGGGTAGCAATAGCTCTGCTATCACGTTGACAGCTACTATACCTGGGGGCGTGGTTACTGATGCAGAAGTAAGCGTTATCTCTTGTTTGGGGATTGAGTTCTACCAACAGGTAGGT
>NZ_JAIWJY010000005.1 GCF_028829235.1 Tenacibaculum larymnensis
GTTTCCTGTACCGTCACAATTATAAACAACTGAACTTGTTAAAGTTGGCTCTGTTGGTAAACCATTTATAGTTACATTATTTAAATCTATTATACATCCACTTGCGTCTATTGCTCTTGTGTTGTATATTCCTGCAGGAAGTCCTGTTACTGGATTATTCGCTGCTAATGTATAAGTTGATTCACTATTTAACTTATAATAGTATGTATAATTAGGAGTACCTCCTGTAGGGGCTGTAAAAGTAATAGTTCCGTAAGTAGTTCCTCCTGAAGTATTACATTCTAAATCAGTTTTTGTTGCACTTCCTCCATTAAGTGGTGCTGGCTCATTTATTACTACATTAGGAATTTCATATAAACACTGATAAGAATTTTTTGATGCCCTTATATAAATGGTATAAGTTCCATCACCTAAACTATCAAAAGCACCTGTAGTGTTCCATGTAGCATTATCAATGCTATATTCTACTGCATATCCTAAATTATCTCCATTAACACTAACATTAATGGTTCCATCTGTTAAACCATTACAAGTTACATCTGTTTCTGAATGAGTAAAAGCTAATTCTGGCTCTACAGTAATTTCTACCGGGTCTGAAATTGTATAACAGTTATTATCATCAATAACAATAAATCGATATATTCCTTCACTACCAACAGGCACATTGTAGGTGTATGGGTTTGTTGCTGGTGTTAAAAACGCAGTATTAGGAATGTCTGATGGGTTTGTATATAAATCTGTTCCCTGACTCGTCCATACAGCAAAATTATAATTATTACCTGACGATGTGTCTAATGTTCCTCCACTTGCAGTTAACTGAATAATTCCGTCTGAACTTCCTGATTCGCAAGTTATATCTTTAGTTTTTAATGCTGTAAGTAATAACTCATCTGGTTCATTAATAACAATCGTTTCTGTAGCGGTACACTGAGGTGTTGTAACTCTCACTGTGTAAGCCCCACCATCTGTAACATTAAAAGTAAAATCGTTATTAGCAGTTGGACCTTCTATTCCTACTACACTTCCACCTTGTAATAATTCATATGTATAATCTCCAGGAACATTATTTACTTGAACTCTTATTTGTGCTGAATCATTAAAACACTGCATAGGTGTTGTAATGACGTCCATATCTATGTCATTTTCCTGAATATTAATAGGAGGAAAAGTATATGTACATGAAGCAGCAGACGCACTACTTACACGAATTGAAAGGTTATAGTTTCCTGCAGCTGTTAAATTTGAAAAAACATTACTATTTTGAAAAGGAGCATTATAACCTCCTGGACCTGTTAAACTGTATTGATAACCTGCTGGTATATTGTTTACAGTAATAGACCCATTGTTACCACATAAAATATCCTGTGTAATAAAAGTAGGATTTAAAGTTGCTTTGTACACATTGAAGTAGTAACTTTTAGGGCATCTTCCATCATATAAAACATCTAAACGATATTCTCCAGCATCTGCAAAGTTTCTAGAAAATTCTCCGCTTCCTACCTCATTCCATGTACAGCCTGTATTTATATTAGGACATCCTGATTCTGTTACATCGGTACAAGAAGATTCATCCAATTTAAACCATTGTACTGTTGTAGCTGAAGAGGTATCAAATGGTAAATTAATAGTTCTAGAACCACTATCACCACATAAGTAAACTTCAGCTAACTCTTCTCCATTACTTGCACAAGTTAATACTTGGTCTGCAAATGGTTGTAATGGATTTGGTTCTGAATTATACCCTACAACATGTATGGTTTCTTCAGCATTTATACATCCTGATGCTGCTGAGGCTATCTTATTAACTGTGTAAGTTCCTTCATTAGTTACATCAAAAGATGGTACTGTAGTAGTTCCTAATAAAGTACCTGAGGCATCTCTCCATTCGTATGATTCAAATCCTGCTCCAGCAGTTAATGTTATACTAGAACCACACATTACTTGTGTCGTTTCAAAAGAACATCCACTTGTATCAACTAAAAAGTTTGAAGTTCCAACAATACCAAAATCACAATCATCTATACCTGCATAACTTGGCTCATTATTAACTACAACTCCTCCTCTAATTCCTTCGTATCTGGCAAAAGCTTGATTTCTAACTTCATTAGAACACACATCTCTTAATTGACTACAATCTGTTACTACTTGAACGTGCATACGAATATTATAAAGGGCGCCTCCCTCTAAAACCATATTATCTGGTACTGAAATCTCTAATTCAGCTCTATTATCATTAGCTGCGCTTGGTGGATCGTATGCTGTTATAGATACTCCTGGAGGTAAATCTATATCAAAACGTGTTCCATCTGGAGCCACAGAGCCATTTGGTGCTGTAGTTGTTAATAAATCTACATTTTTTGGTAATCTATCTGTGATTATTGTATTTCTAGCATCATCTGTTCCTACATTCTGAAAACTTATATTGTAAAACAATTCACTCCCTAAACCTACAGGTGTACCTTGTATATCATTACCACTAGCATCTTCAATTGTTTTTATCAGTTGTACTTTAGGCTCTATAATTTCAACTGCTAAAGCGTTTAAAAAAGGCCAATAAGTATCTTGACTTGATGTAAATCTAACACGTGCAGATGTTTGGTTGTTTGTTATTATACTATTATTTGTATTACGTAACTGATATAAATCAACATCAAAACCTAAGGTATTTTCACTATTAGGAACACGTGTAGTTACATACTGGTCATTTCTACTAATAGAACCATTAAAGAAATTAGATATTGGATTTACGGTTGGGGTAGATTGTGCTCTATAGTTATTGTAAATATCACGAATACGAAACCTATCTCCATTAATACTTTTATCTCCTTCTAAGGCTGCAGCTAATAATGTAGCTCTAACTGGTGCTGGATTCGCTGGGTTTGGTCCCACAGGTACTGTTGTAAATCCAGAGTATGATAAATCTACATTATTCCCATTACGCACATCTGCAAAACCATCAAAAATAGATATATTTTTACTTGACTCTGTTTCATTTTCATAAATTATTACCATTGTCCAACCTCCAGAACCTCCTAAACCACTCGGATCATCTCCTCTTGTTGCTCTAATGTTAGCTGCTACATAGGTACCATTGTGCCCTTCTGGGTTTACAGTTGCTAACCCTTGAATATCTGAAGTAATGTCTTTATAACATATATAGGCAACACCATTATCATAAATCAACTCCCTCTTTGTAACATCACTTGCATCTGCTTCTATATCTTGATAGTTTCCTCCTGGTAATTTGAATTTTATTTGATATGGATTATATCTCCTACTTTCTCGTCCCCCCCAAGTTTCGTATGGATAAACACCAGCCCAATACAATCCTGCATATACTACTCTAGAACAACTTGGTAAGTTTAACTCATCTGAACTTGATGAATCTGTAGATGAATCCCCATCAATGTCAATATACTGCATATTAACATTTCCGTTTGAATTAGATCCATCATAAGGGTCATCAGAATTATAATAATTCCATCCACTATCGTATACCCAACCTTCTACACTTAATACATTATTTGATATAAATGTTATATCTCCTTTTATATTTATACCGCCATTTGTTCCATCTGGCTTAACAACTCTTTGGTCAAAATAAGGCGTTGATGGTGGTCTTAATGCCTTCTCTTTAGAAAGTCTTTCTATTAGTTTTTCATAACCTACCGTTTCATCTAAAACTACTTGTGATGGTTTTGATGTTGGTTTTTGTTTCTCCTGAGAAAAGCAAAAAAAGGTTTGTAATACAATTATTAGTAGGGTAATTATTCTCTTCATAATATCAATTGGGGAAATTAATTAATCAAGTTCTTTTATTATATTATTTAATTTGAATGATTGCTTTACGATCATAAAAAGCACCATTTAAATTTGTATTGTACATTTTAATCGCTTCCGATCTATCTGTTGTTTTAAATATATATATATGCATGTAGCCTGTTTTTGGATCTACAAAATAATCTGCATCTATGTCATCGTTTCTTAATTCATCTACATTTCTATCAGCTAATGCTTTCTGAGAATTTACGTATACTCGTAAATAATATCCGGGCTCAACTCCTTCGGCCTGCATTGGATAAACCCTCGCTGGTGGTTGAGTTTTTGGCTCTTCATAACTACTAAGCTCTCCTCCTAAGGTAATTTTAACTACGTACACAGGGTCTTTAGTAGTCTTATTAACCTTTATTGTAGAATTATCTTTTTTCTCATCATTCTTTTCAAATAAACGTGTTTTATCATTAAAATCGTCTACCTTTTCTTCTGCCTCCTCTTCTTTAGCAAACCTATCTATGTATACATAGTATAATTTTTTATTAGGTTCAAATACATACTTAGCTTCAATATCTAATCGGGCCCATTTATCTATCAAAGCTTCTGCATTTTCTTTACTTCTAAATTGGTCCGAAACCACATAATACATAGTTCCTCCTCCACCAGAGCGAGTTACAGTACTCTTACGCCATGGTTTATTTGATCTTCTTCTTAATGTGGTATCTTTTGTTTGAGCACTATCTTTAATAATTACTGTATTAGTATTGGTAATTACTTTAGGAGCCGGTTGATTTTTCAGTATTCGTAATACTTCATCTATCTTTTTATTTAGTATATCAATAGAATCCTGTGCTTGTTGAATCTCGTCAGATAAATCGTTATGTTCTGGGTTTTTATATTCTATTTCTTTTTTAGGTGTTCTTTCTGGAAGGTTAACTTTAATATTTCCTGTTCTCCTCTTAGGTCGTTCTCTTGTAAACCTTTTTTTACCAAAATTATAAATAAGTCCAACTTCATTTGTTGCTGCAAAACTACTTTTTTCGTAACTAAATCCTATCGCTAAATTTTCTGAAAGGTTTATTCCAACACCAGCTGAAATTCCATATGCTTTGTCATAACCAGCTTTAACCCAACCTGCTTTAGGTAAATCTATTATAGCGCTCCCTCCAAAGCCAAAATCATCATTCCCTGGTTTTCTAGCGGTTGCTAGGAATCTTACATCAGCTCCTTCAAAAAGCCCTGATGCGTAAGTAAATTCATGAGAGTACATTAGATGTCCCGAAAATGTTTTTTCTCCAAAAGAAGTTGCCATCTCACTTTTTTTAAGATTAAAGTCTACTAAATTCTCGAAAAAGACACCAACATCAAACTTTCCAATAGACAACGTTACTGCTGGTTGAAAATTAACCACAGGATCATCTTGATAATTACTTAAAAAAGTATCGTCATCATCAGTTACTAGAACCTTCCCCCAGTTTAAACTTCTTCTACTATATAAAAAGTTAAATCCAAAAGTTAAATCCATCGTTTCATTTAACTGTAAACGATGTGCATAATTTGCTATAGCTCCAAAATCTTTTACCGACCCTACATCTTGTTGATATACAGCCACTCCTGCTCCAACATTTTCTCTCATTTTCCCTGAATACGTAAGCACATATAAACGGGGATTATCATCAAAATCTATGTTACTATTTCTTACTATAGCTGAAAGAGATGTTTTGTTTTCTCGTAATGCAGAAAATGTTGGCACGGTTAAAAAGCGATTAAACTTCATAAAGTTACGAGAACTGAAGCTATTATATTGCTGTTCATTACCAGAAGTTTGCGCTTGTATAACAAACACATTTAATATCAATATAATAAGTAAGGTAATTTTTCTAATCATTCTAACCTTTTTAGTGTAAAACAGATATCGTTCCAGCTTTAATCAATTTGTCTTCTCTTATTATTTTATAATAAAAAACTTTTTGATTTCCTAAATCTTCTGTTGGCCAATCATTTTTGTACTCAGTTGTTTTTAAAATCTCTTTACCATTAGCATTATACAACATTACAGTTACTAGTGGCTGAAACGCATATTTGTTTGATATCTTCCATGTGTCATTTTTACCGTCTCCATTAGGAGTTAAGGTGTTGGGTACTATAATTTGATCATCTGGCTCTACAACTTCTACCGTTCTTGTTACCGAACAGGCCCCTACTTTTACTAATACTGTGTAAAAACCTAGCTCTGTTACTTCTAACTGTTCTGTTGTTGATAATGTGGTTCCTGATATACTCTCTCCTTGATACCACTCATATGACTCTCCCCCTGCTGCTGTTATAGTTGCTGAACTTCCTTCCTCCATTACCACAATCTCAGAAGGAGTTATGGTTACCGCAGAATCATCAAACATCACTACGTTTATAGGCTCTAGTTCATTATCACAACCAAAACCTGAATATTTCAACACATATTCTCCAACTTCAGTTACTATTAAGTTTTCAGGGTTAGCAGGGGTAACATCATCCGTACCATCTTTAATCCATTGATACGTATAACCTGCTACTACATTATTTATTGTATAAGTTATAGAAGACCCAGCACAAAGTGAGTTTGAAGTTGATGTGCTTCTTATTTCGGGTACTTCAGCCAACTTAACATCCAATTCATTAGACACCCCCTCTACACCATTAAAACTTACTTTTAATGTATATGTCCCATTATCTAAATACGAATTAACTTCGTATTCGCTTACTGTTCCTCCTGTTGATACATTATTTTTATACCATTCAAAACTTAGTAAAGCTATTTGATCTGATGTTAGATCATACATATCTCCATTTTCTGCCTCTGCCTTCACCCCTACTATACTTAACTCTGTACTTCTAGTATTACATTCCTCATAGCTCGTTTCTACTCTAATGATTGGCTCAAATGACGTTACATTTAACAATGTAAACTTTTCAGAATCAACTATATCATCACAAGCTGAACCTGTACTCTTTGTTACTCTTGCATAATATACCCCTGCTGTAGCTGCATCTATGCATAACTGATTTCTAACAGCAGTTCCCATAGTTACATCATCTCTATACCATTCTATAGTAACTTCTGAGGAGTCAGCATCATGTGTAATACACAATTCTTTTTTTTCACCAAATAAAATAATTCTTTCTAAGGCTCCAACATTCGTTACTGTAAAACCTGCTGTAGTTTGTTGTTGTAACACTACATCGTTTGACTTGGTAGTACAGGTTCCTGTATCAATTACCAAATGATACGTTCCAAACTGCCCTGTTGTTGGTGTTGTATAGGTTGAAGAATTAGATGATTGTACTAATTTATTGTCTAAGTACCAATTATAGGTTAAACCTGAACGATTTGTGTTAGCTTCAAAAGTATGTGACTCATCTCCACATATTTCTACGGTTGAAGGCCCTTTAATTTGTTTGGCTGTATTATCTAAGATAATTACATTAGATATTGTAGACTCTCTAAACCCACAAGCTCCATAATCAATTTTCACTTCATACTTTCCAGATAAAGTGACCTCTAGTTTAGGTTCCGTTGTAGTGGTAAATAATACATCATCTTTGTACCATTCGTAATTACCATTCTGATTAGTATTTAATATAAGTTCTGCTGATCCACTATCACAAAGTACAACATCATCATAATTATTTAAAACTAAAGTATCTGTTGAAAATTTATATGCTGCAAACGAATCTGAATCTGGACTGGTCATTACTGGTGAACTAGCAACCAAACGTATCTTGTAATTAGTTCCGTAAGTATTATCAGGCAATTGAAAAGTTCTAGAAAAAGTATATGAAGAATTTTCAGTAGTTACTGTCCCTACATTAATCGGACTTCCCCAATTTCCATCAGCATCAGATAATTCTATCGTAAATACATTATTAGAGTTAAAATCTGACCCCGAGTATTTAAAAATCACATTAAAATCTGTAGCTGCACCATTACAAGCATTAGAAAACTGAATCTCAGGCTTAAGCAGCGTCTGAGATACAGCACTTGTTGCACAAAACAGAAGTGTCGCTAAAAGTAATAAAATGCTTTTAGTGTAATTTTTCATCTAAGGGATCCTTTAAGGGGTGTCAAATTTATAGTTTTTCTTAACAAAAACGGCATTAAAATTAACAAAATTTAACGCCGAAATATATAAAATCTATGTGTAACCTACAACTAAAGTTTACAAACACAAAAAAACAACCTATAAATCACTACAATACAACACTTTAAAAAAAACAAAAAATCTTAAACTTAACCACAAAAAAGCAACCTCATTATATTAAAAATCCACCGTATATTTGCTATCTATTTTTTTATCATGACAAAGAAAATCACCATAGCCATTGACGGTTTTTCATCTACAGGAAAGAGTACTATTGCTAAACAATTAGCTAAAGAGCTTAGTTATATTTATGTTGATACTGGTGCTATGTATAGAGCTGTTACTTTATATGCTATGCAGCATAATTATATTTCTAAAAACCATTTTAACTCAGAAAATTTAGTTGCTGATTTACCTAACATTTCTCTATCTTTTACTTTTAATGAAAAACTTGGTTTTGCTGAAATGTTTTTAAACGGAACCAATGTTGAAAAAGAAATTAGAAGTATTGAAGTTTCTAAATTGGTAAGCAAAGTTGCTGAAGTTTCTGAAATTAGAAAAAAGTTAGTTCGTGAGCAGCAGGAAATGGGTAAAAACAAAGGTATTGTTATGGATGGTCGTGATATTGGAACCGTAGTTTTTCCTAATGCTGAACTAAAATTATTTATGACTGCTTCTGCCTACAAACGTGCTACTCGCCGTTATAAAGAATTAATAGATCGTGGTGACAAGGTTAAGTACGAAGAAATTTTACAAAACGTACAAGAACGTGACAGAATAGATTCTACCCGAGAAGATTCTCCTTTAGTCATGGCAGACGATGCTATTGAGTTTGATAATTCTGACATGGGACTTAAAGAACAATTTGAACGTATTATGAGTTTAGTTAATGCTAGAATTCAATAAAAACTTCATATACTATTGATTATAATAAACCCACAAAGAATTTTGTGGGTTTATTTTTGCTTTTTTTATGTAAAGTTGTAAATTTCTAACATGGAAAATCTTCAAAAAATAATCAACGTTACACAAATACGAAAAGCTGACGAACATACTATTAGTAAAAAAGGAATTACTTCTTTTGCTCTGATGGGACAAGCATCTTTAGCCTTTGTAAAAGCTATTGAACCTTTACTAAACCGTTCTCTAAAAATTGCTATTGTTAGTGGGGTTGGTAATAATGGTGGTGACGGATTTGCTATTGCTAGAATTTTAAAAAGCAAGAAATATACTGTACAACCTTTTTTAGTTCAGTTTAAAGATGTACTTAGCTCAGATTGTGATATTAATTTTCAAAAACTTGATGATACTTTCACTATAAAATCAACCAGTACAATTCCTGATTTTTTTGAATATGATGTTATTATTGACGCTATTTTTGGTTTTGGGCTTTCCAAGCCTGTTACTGGTTTTATAAAGCATGTTATTGAAAACATTAATAATGCTAAAAAAACCATATACGCTGTTGATCTTCCTTCTGGTTTATATTGCGATAAGCTTCCTGATTCTAAAACTGTTGTACATGCAGATATAGCAGTGAGCTTTCAGAGACCAAAACTTTCATTCTTTTTTCCTGAAAACGGAAACCATGTAAAAAATTGGAAAACAGTTGATATTGGTTTAGATGAAGATTTTATTCAACAGCAGAAAAGTAACTGTTTTATTTTAAACGAAAAGATTACTGAAATTTTAATACCCCGATTACGTCAATCACACAAAGGAAGTTACGGACACGCTTTATTAATTGCAGGTTCTTATGGAAAAATGGGAGCTGCGGTACTCTCTTCAAAAGCTTGCTTGCGAAGTGGTGTAGGTCTGCTAACTAGTTACATACCAAAATGCGGGTACCAAATTATGCAATCTTCCATTCCAGAAGCAATATGCCTAACCGACGAGAATGAAGAATTCGTGACCCAACTCCCAGAAATTTTCAAATACGACATTCTCGCGATAGGTCCAGGATTGGATGTTAACGAAAAAACAACACAACTTGTAAAAAAATTAGTATCGGAAAGTAGTAGCCCGTTAGTTATTGATGCCGATGCTATTAATATTATTGCTCAAAACGAAGAATTAAAATCGTTACTTCCTAAAAACTCTATCTTAACTCCACATATTAAAGAGTTTGATAGATTGGTAGGAAAGTCTGACACCTCAACCGAACGTTTTCAAAAGCAACTTGAGTTTTCTGCAAAATATCAATGTATCGTAGTTTTAAAAAATGCATATACTGTGATTTCTTCTCCTGAAGGAAATTTGTACTTCAACACTTCTGGAAACCAAGGAATGGCAACAGGGGGTAGCGGTGATGTACTCACAGGAATCATAACTGGATTATTAGCACAAAACTACACTCCTTTACACGCCGCTTTGTTAGGCGTATTTTTCCACGGAAAAGCAGGTGACGAAGCTGCTAGTAAAAAAGGATACAATGCGTTAATTACTTCTGATATTATTGATGCTTTACGAATAGAGAAAAGTTAGTTGTCTTTAGAAAGTGTTTGGAATAGTGTTGCTAATAACATTACTAATCCACAACCTAAAGCATTTAACCATAAATAAGGTAGCAAGTCAATATACCAAACTACTATAATAATTAATTGTGTAATTATTGCTGCAACAAATACCGCATTCCCTTTTACATATTTTATAAAAAAGGCTAATAAGAATATCCCTAGCACGTTTCCGTAAAAAATGGAACCTATAATATTTACGAGTTGAATTAAATTATCAAATAAATTAGCTACACAGGCGACTAAAATTGCTAAAATCCCCCAACCTAAAGTGAACCATTTTGACATTTTCACATAATGCTCTTCACTATATTCTATTTTGGTATTGCGTTTGTACAAGTCAATTGCTGTTGTACCTCCTAAAGCGTTTAATTCAGATGCTGTAGAAGACATTGCTGCTGATAAAATTACCGCTAATAGTAAACCTATTAATCCTTTGGGTAAATTATTTAGAATAAAATGAATAAACACATAATCTTTATCGTTTGTTTCTACTAAAGGATCTACTTCTGAAATAATAGTTTTCGCTTCTTCCTTTAGTACTTTATCTTGTTCATTAAACTCTTGAATCTGTGCTACATTCTCAGGAGTTAACCCTTCAAAAATCAGCGCTTTTTTTCTTCCTTCAATAAAACGATGTTGCTCTTCTAACTTCACATATTGTTCTATTGTTTCAAAGTTGGAATTTGCTATTGCTTCTCCTGATTTTGGGTTAAAATTTAATGGTGACGGATTAAACTGATAAAATACAAACACCATTACTCCTACTAACAGAATAAAAAACTGCATCGGTACTTTTAACAACCCGTTAAAAATCAATCCTAATTGACTTTCTCTTAATGATTTCCCTGACAAATAGCGCTGTACTTGGCTTTGATCAGTTCCGAAGTAAGATAGCATTAAAAATGTTCCTCCTAAAATACCTGTCCAAACAGTATAACGGTTATTTAAATCCCAAGAAAAGTCTAGCACTTTCATTTTATCGGAAGCTCCTGCAATTTCTAATGCTTTGGTAAATGTAATATCGTCTGGTAAATATTGTAATATCAAGTAAAAAGCTACAAACATTCCTGCGAAAATTACAGCCATTTGTTGTTTTTGCGTAACACTCACTGCTTTAGTTCCTCCAGAAACAGTATAAATAATTACCAAAACACCAATGATGATATTTAAAGTAATTAAATCCCAACCTAAAACTGCTGACAAAATAATAGCTGGGGCAAAAATGGTAATTCCTGCAGCTAATCCACGTTGAATTAAAAACAGAATTGCAGTTAAGGTTCGCGTTTTTTGATCGAACCTTCCTTCTAAATATTCGTAAGCTGTGTAAACTTTTAATCGGTGATAAATAGGAATAAACACCAAACAGATAATTACCATTGCTATTGGCAACCCGAAGTAAAACTGTACAAAGCCCATTCCGCTATGAAACGCTTGTCCTGGAGTAGATAAAAAAGTAATGGCACTGGCTTGTGTTGCCATAACCGACAAACCAATCGTCCACCATTTACTTTCGTTTCCTCCTTTTATATAATCTTCAACATTTTTACTTCCTCTGGTTTTCCAAGCTCCATATAAAACAATAAACAATAAGGTTATTGAAAGAACAATCCAATCTACTATTTGCATGGTTTATTTTGTATATATGTTAGTGATTATATAAAATAACACGATGTATACTAAGTTAGCCACTAAGACTAACGTGTATTCTTTTTTCCATACATACTTTTTATCCATACTTTGTTTGTTTATTAGTTGATTATTGTTTTGGTTTCTCGTAAAAACTATTAGCTAAAGATGCTTCGTTTAACAAAGGCATTTTAAACTGAATTGGTTCTCTTGCTGGTTCCGTTGGTTGCCCGTTTTCATCTTTAGCATACCAAGTTATGGATTTTGGTAACAACAAACCGTTAACATTTTCCCAATCGTTGTATCTTATAATTTTATACGCATCGGTTGGTTCTTTACTAAAAAAGGTAACCGTATACCCTAACCAAGCCATTTGTTTTGTTTCTGGGTGGTAAAATATAAAATAATTATCATCTGGTGAAGTTCCAACGTTTGCTTTGTATGAAATTTTTATTCCTGGGTAAGTTACTCCTTCATAAATTAGTGGATTTGTTTCTGAATATACAATACCATCATCTGCTAACACAAAAGGCATTGCATAAAAATAAAAATATAAGTTATAATAAAACTCAGGATTCCCTTTAAAAGCGGTTGAGTCTTGTTGTTGTAACCACACTTCTGTTCCGTCAAAGCCTAAAGAATATTCTGGTGAATTCACTACTGTTTTTCGTGAATGTAAATCTGTAGTATGCTCTTCATTTTTTAATGTGAATGACAATGTTTTCATTTTCTTCCATTGTTCAATTCCCCCATGTTCTTTTAAAACTTCTTCTAAAGCTTTTGGGTATTTTGATACTGCTACCTCTTCTTTGTTACTTGTTTCCTTTTTAATTTCTTTTTTACACGCTATTGAAACAAGAGCTATAGTTATTAGTAGTACTATTTTTTTCATGATAATTGATTTATTCTGATTGGTCGAAACTGCCGCTAAAAATTACAGTAAAAATAAAAAAACTCTCTAAAATACATTTAGAGAGTTTTATGTTAACTTATAAAAATTGAATGAATTATTCATCCGTTAAGGCTTCCATAAAAGCTATTAGGTCTTTAATTTCTTTTTCTGACAAATTCAATTTATCTAATGGTAACGTTTGATTTGGAACTTTATATCCTAATCCTTGTCCACCACCTTTATTATAAAAATCAACTACTTGTTCTAAGGTTTCATATACCCCATTATGCATATAGGGAGCCGTTTTGGATACATTACGAACGGTAGAAGTTTTGAAAAAGTATTTTCGTTCTTCAGTTTTAAATATATCATAAGCACCTAGGTCATCATCTAACCCTGTTTCTTCTAAATTTGGAACTCCTATAGACTCTACCTCAGTCTCAGTAAAATTAGGAGGAACTGTTCCGTTAAACACAGGTGGAAAGTGGCAGGTCGCGCATTTTGCTTTTCCCATAAAAAGATTAAAACCGTTGATTTCAGATGTTGTTAAGGTGTTTTCTTTATTATTGATGTTTTTATCAAACTTTGAGCTAAAGTCTCCTAAACTTCTAATGTAATTTGCCATCGCGTTTCTGATATTAAAATCAGTTACTTTTCCATATAAATCAGTAAATGATTTCGTATACACACTATCACTTTTTACAGTTTCTGTCAAATTTTCTAAATTAGTATGAAACTCATTTTTATTTTCAACAACTCCAACAATTTGTCCTTCTAAACTTCCTGCTCTTCCATCATGAAAAAAAGTTTGTTGATACGCAGCATACGGTAGTGTTGGTGTATTTCTTTTTTGCTTCGGAAAAGTTGCTAATCCATCTGTAAAAGCTTTGTCTTTAATATGACAAGTAGCACAGCTCATAACACCGTCTTTTGATAAGCTTTTATCGTTGAATAATTTTTTTCCTAAAGCTATTTTTTCATCTGACATTGCGTTTTCTAACTGATGATAGTCATTAAAGAAATTAATATTAAATGTTTCTTTAGAAAATAACGAAGTGATATTGTTATTAAATGCCATAGTTAATGGAAACTCCACTTTCCAATCTTCCGAAGTTTTCGCTAATAGCTCCAATTGCTTATGCGCATGGTTTTTTATAAAATCATAGCGGTTAAACGACTCAAAATCGCCTTTTTGTAATACTTTTTGAGCTATTTGTAGCTCATTTAAAAAATCGCTATATAAACTGTCTTTTGAAAACTCACTTTTATACGTATTTATAATAAAAAATAAGGTTTCGTAATTTGTTTTTGCTTCTATTAATGATTGTTCTAATACTGGTGAGTCAAAACCTGTAATTCCCACCAAAGCTATACGAGCAATTTGATCGCGTAACAACCACAAAATATGATGCTTTTTTAAATACAATGTATTGTTTGCCGCTATTAGTTTTAGTCTATTTTTGGTTATATTTACAGTATCTTTTAAAGCAACAACCTCAACTTCATTTTCATGCAACAACTCTTCTATAACCTGAAATCCAAAAGGGTTTCTTATGTTTATGTTTGTAGCATCTTCTTCATCTATTCTTAAAAGATTAGGACTATTTAAGCTCTTATAATTTTCTTTATCAACGAATGATAAAATAGGCTCTATTAACTTAAACTCTCTTCTTGCTAATTTGTATTTTTTCAGTTTTTCTGAGACCTCTTCAACAGCATTAATTTCTTCTAAATTTGAAATACAGCTGTCAAGATGTTTTGAATAGTATTCCTGAACTCTAGCTACTAAAGCTTGATTATCAACTTTTGTATAACTCGCTGTTTTTTCTTGTTTACAACTAATTATAGATACTAGAAAAAGACACATGATAATATGTGCCTTTTTTATTTTTTTAAAATTGTTTGTCATTATCTATCTAATCCTTGAACTACATATAATTGACTTCCTTCCTTTCTTGTTTCTGCTGCATCATTTGCCATAGGATCAGTAAACGCTCCTCCATCAGCAGGTTCCCAACCATGATTTTGAGTAATTAATAAAAAAGTATTACTTACACCAATAGTTTCAGAAATATCAATCATACCAGTGATTTCCCATGCACTATCTTGATAAGATGCTCCATAACCTTTAGCTGATGCTGTAACCTGATCACACTCTAACACCTTCTTTAACTCTCCTGTTTTTAAATTATACTGATATAAACTTGTAGCATGATTTTTTTCTCCATCAAAATATCCGTTTGGATCTTCTTGAATGTACGCATAGTTTTCAGTTACTACAATATTATCAGGACTATGGAAAAGCCTTGCTTTACCTTCTAATTTATCACCATCTAATACACAAGTAATTTTTGCTACTCCTGTAGGGTCGTTTTCATTTAACTCTACTTTATAAACACGTCCATAGATACTTCCTTTTCCTACTAAACCATCTTTTTTACGTCCTGTTACACAAAAATAGATTTCACGGTTGTTTTTAGCTGAACCTCTTCTCCAGTCAATATCCTCTAAGCGAGAGAATCCCATTACTCCTTTTTCTTTAGCTTCCGCATCTAATAAATCGATATTCTTTTCGGTTAACTCAACAAAAGAGGCATTGTAAGTTGTACCTTCTTTCATATCTACCTCATAAGTAATACCTTCATCCGTTACTTTTAAACCATATAATTTACCACCTTCTAAATCTCCTCTATCACCTACATACATTCCTAATTGACCTGAAGGAACTTCATTATCTGAATGATCATCTCCAATAAATACAACAGTTTTATCTGCGTACGCATCTTTACCAATTGCCACTGCATTTTCTGTAGACCATTGCCCCATAGCTGTTAACATTCTTGGAGTACTTGCTGCTGAAGCATTTTTTAAAGGATCAGTTGCAAAAACCCCTTTAGAAGCTCCTCCCCATTCTCCTCCAGATAAGTATAATGGACCAAAACCATGTTCTGCTTCAGTAATTAATGAACCTGAACACTGAGCTGTACTTGCTGTTGCATTCGCATTTAAAATATATTCACCATGTACAGGCTTAAATGTTTTATCTAATTTAATACGAGCAATTGAATAATCTGCCTCTATATTATTAATTAAAGTATAAGTACCGTCTGAATTTCTCATTAAACCAGCTCCATCTGCCATAGAACCGTATACAAAGTTTGGAGCATCTTCTAATTTATCTTCAGATGATAATAAAGGAAAGATGTTTACTCCAGAAAACTCTGATTCTAATTTTAAAAAGTTTGGAGTTATAGAATGTGCTTTTAATTCAATTGAATCTCCTTGGTTAGGTGTACTATCAGAATCACAAGATGTTAAAGCAATTGCACCACAAACACCAAAGAATCCTAATTTAAGTAAGTTTTTCATTATTCTGTTAATTTTTGTTTTATGTCCGCAAATCAACAACACTTACTTTAAGAAGTTCTTAGCTGTAGTTTAAATCTACCTCATCAAAAGGTTACCAACTTTAACTAAACTTAAACAGTTCTATACATCTACTTTTCATAACTTTCTGTAAACACTAGTTATTACCGATATAGTATTTAACCATCTCTTAACTTACCTACCCCATATTACTTCGGAGCATATATCTTTTTTCTAAAAAAAAAGAGCACCTTAAAAGGCACTCTTAGTTTGCATCAAGTTTTTACTTTGGTTAGAGTAAAAAATCATTTTGTTTTTCTTTTTCTTCATAGAACTTTCCCTACGACGTGATATAATTCCCCATTTTATATCTTAACCTTATTGAAGGCTTAAATTTTAACCGAGACAAAAATAAACCGTCTAATTTTCTTTTTGGTAAGTCACTGACTTACTTTTAGTAAGTCAGTGACTTACTTTTTCACCAAAATGGACCAAAAAAGACCCTAAAAGCTAAAAATATTGTTAAAACAATAATTATTTAAAATTTTATATATTTGCTTTTCATGAAAAAAATGAATTTACATATAGCACAAGAGCTTGTTAGCTTAACATGTGGTTTTCGCGGGAATCCTGATGAAGGAATCTTTCGAAACAGGACGTTGTATGTTAATTATAATGAAAACTCAAATATGATTTGATTATAATAACTAATAATATATAAAGCGTCCAATTAATTTTGGACGCTTTTTTTTATTTTTTTTTTGAAAAATGGAATTTTAATTTAAAACATATTAAAAACTCTTAATTGAACTCTAAGAAACTAACGTACAAAACGTTACAAAAACACTACTTATCTGGATATTATCCGGACAGCCCCCTTTTACTTTAAAAACAACATAAAACACTGATTAACAATGTTTTAAATACTTAAAACACTTGTTTTATTGTAAAATTTTCGTATATTTGTACCATACTTAATTAAGGTATACTTAATTAGTATTATTAATAAATAATAATTTAAAACTATGGTATTAACTAACATAAACAAAAGTATCAGCTTAGCTTACATAAAAGGGGCTGGTTACAGAACAAAAAAAGACAAGGATGTTTATTGTGGAGCAAAATATTTAATGAGGAATTAGCAATTATTCTACACTTATATATAACACAAAAGCGTCTTTTTTAAAAAAGACGCTTTTTTTATTAAAAAAACACATTTTCAACAAGTTAAAACTTGTATAATTCGTTTTTTTTCACTATATTAAGAAGACAAAATAAATGCTATGAAAACATTAAAATTGCACATACTAAATGAAAAAGGACGTTTACTCATTAAACAAGAACGCTTACTAAAATCATCTTCATTATTAATAATGTTGTCACTATTTTAGAATCAGAAATCAACTAGCGTTCATTAAAAAAAATTGCAAACGCTTCCTTTATGACAAAGTAGAGTTTCCTGAAGTCTGTTGTACTCAATAGGCCTTAGTAGTAACGCATCTTCATGAATTGATGTTTCTATCAATTTAATTCTACCTACTACCCAAACACTTGGGTTAGATGACTATTGCCTCATTTAAAAAATGATGTAATACACACGAAAATTTATTTCGATGCTATACGAGCTGCACATGCGGCTAGGAAAACTATTGTCAAAATTTAAAAATTGAAATTATGAGAACTTTAAAATTTACACTACTAATAAGCATGTTATTTTTGTTAACTACAAGTTGTACAGACTTAACAGAAGATATTGTACCAAACAACACTGTTAACCAAACAGAATTAGTTACAAGTACTAATGTACCTACCGATGGTACCAGCGATGACGGTACTGGTGGAACTACCGACCTTGACACAGGTGGTAGTGATGGTAGCGGTAATGATGGTGGTAAAGGAAACTAACCTTTATTAATAAACCAAGCCTTTAACTCTTGTTAAAGGCTTTTTTTTTTAGATTTGCTTCCCTACATAAAATTAAGATGGTAAAAAAAAGCACTCTATTTTTTTTGTTTATTATATTCTCTAAAAATTGTTTTGGCTACAACTTAAATACTACCCTTATTCAAAGTGATAGTATTGATATTTGGATTAATGAATCCAAAAATCAAAAACTAGATATTGATAATAGAAAAAAACTACTTTTTAAATCATATCAATATATTTTAAACAACAACTTGAAAAGATCTCTAGATTTAAGTTCTATTGCTTATGAATATTATAAACTAAAAGATACTTCTTCATTTAAAAAAGTAAATAATAAAGCTATAGAGATCTCTCAGGCTCAAAAAGACTATTATGCTTTAGGTGATGCTTATTGGAATTTTGCTACGTATTATGTAAGAAAGCAAGATTACCCTAAAGCTTATTATCATTTCAATAAAGGTTATGAAGCTTTTGATAAAGGAAAGTTTAAATATGAAAGAGGAAAGATGCTATACGGAATGGCTCATATCAAGGGTAGATATAGAGACTTTTATGGCAGTGAAATATCTATTATAAAAGCCATTGAAATTTTTAAGAATTTAAACAAAAATAAAGACCTTTACTTTTCTTACAATCAACTTGCTTTACTGCAAGCTGATATCAGAGAGTATGATAAGGCTTTATTTTATTATAATAAATCACTTGAATACCTTTCTAAGTTAAAAAACAAAGAAAATGTTTATTTAGGCACCTATAATAACATCGCCAATATACACAAGATAAAGAAAGATTATAAATCTGCTTTAAAATATTATAATATTGACTTAAAGAAAAGTATTAATATTACCAATAAGGTAAGAGCACTTAGTAATAGAGCTCATTGTAAACTTTTAATTAATGACACTTCTAATATTAAGAAAGATTTCTTTAAAGCTTTGACTATAAGAGATAGCCTAGGTGATAAAACTGATATTTTAACTTCAAAAATTCATATTTCAGATTATTATAAATACATCAAAGATACTACTAAGGCTATACAATACGCTAAAGAAGCCAATTTACTTGCCAAAAAGTTAAAAAATGGGGGAGATTATTTAACTACTTTAAAACAACTTGCCAACTTAGACAAACAAAATTCTAAAAAATACTTAGATCGTTATATAGTGTTTAACGATAGTTTAATTAGTGCTGAGCGAAGAATACAAAATAAGTTTACTCGTATTGAGTTTGAAACAGATGAATATATTGAGGAAACCGAGCGTTTAAGTCAACAACGTATATGGATTATAGTAACTAGTTTCGCTGGTCTGTTAGTTCTTAGCCTACTTTATTTTTTACGTGTACAAAAAGTAAGAAATGAGAAATTAAAACTAGAGGCGGAACAACAAAAAGCTAATGAAGAAGTGTATGTATTAACACTACAACAACAGGCTAAATTAGAAGAAGAGCGTGTTAACGAACGTAACCGTATTTCGGCAGAACTTCATGATGGGGTTTTAGGGAAACTTTTTGGTACTCGTGTAAATCTTGGTTTTTTAGCCATGCAAATGAAACCTGAAACTCAAGAAAAACACCAAGCTTTTTTAGACGAACTACAAGAGATAGAAAAGGAAATTAGAGATGTTTCTCACAGATTAAGCGATAATTTTGATAGCGCTAATATTAACTTTACAACAATTTTAACACAGCTTTTAAAAGACAGGAGTGCCATTGGTAACTTTAGTTATCAATTTGATTTTGATAAAACTATTCCTTGGAGTGAAATTAATGAGGTTACAAAAGCTAATGTTTATCGTATAATACAAGAAGCTTTACAAAACATAATTAAGCATGCTAAGGCAAAAAACGTTACCTTAGACGTCTCATTTAATAAAAAAGAGCTTATTATTTCGTTAAAAGATGACGGAGTTGGTTTTAATACTGAGAAAAAGAAAAAGGGAATTGGTATAAAAAATATTACAGCAAGAGTAAAAAAACTAGGTGGTGATTTAGAGTTTATTTCTAAAGAAAACCAAGGAACTACGCTTGTCATTATAACCCCTTTTAATGCAACAAATGGAAAACAAAAAGTATAACGCTTTAATAATTGACGATCACCCCTTAATATCAGAAGCTTATAAAAGTGCTTTTACTTATATTGAAAGCCAAGGTGAAAACATCTCTTTTCAGGTACAAATAGCAAATAATTGTGGTGCTGCCGATGAAATTATAGAGGCATACTCCTCTTCTAATCGACCAATTGAAATTATCTTTTTAGATATTAGCCTCCCTCCTATGGAAGAAAAAGGCATTTTATCTGGTGAAGATTTAGGTTTGATTATTAATGAAAAACTACCTGAATCTAAAATTATCATTTCTACTACTTTTAACGACAATTACCGTGTACACAGTATTTTAAAAAATGTAAATCCTGATGGTTTTTTAGTTAAAAACGACATTACTCCTGTAGAATTGGTTCACGCCATTAAAGAAGTTCTTAGCGACCCTCCATATTACAGTAAAACTGTAATGAAAATGCTGAGAAGTCAAGTTTCTAATGAGTACTTTTTAGATGATTTAGATAGAAAAATCTTGTACGAATTATCTATTGGTAATCGTGTAAATAAATTACCTAATATTCTTCCATTATCATTAGCTGCTGTTCAAAAAAGAAAAAGACAAATGGCTAAAGTGTTTGGGGTTGACAATTCTGATGATCGTGATTTAATTTTAATAGCAAAAGAAAAAGGATTCTTATAAGAACCCTTTTTCACTATTTTACAATCTATTATCAATTATACTTTGTACAACTTCAGGGTTTAGAAGTGTAGAAACATCTCCTAAATTATCTAATTCGTTGTGTGCAATTTTTCTAAGAATACGACGCATAATCTTTCCTGAACGTGTTTTAGGCAATCCTTCTGTAAACTGAATTTTATCCAACTTCGCTATCGGACCAATATGTTCTGTAATAATTTGATTTATCTCTTTGTATAAATTGTCTTGGTTTCTTGTTTCTCCAGTTTCTTTTAAAATAACATAACCATATAAGGCATTTCCTTTTACATCATGAGGAAAACCTACAATAGCACTTTCAGCTACGGCTGGATGTTCATTTACTGCATCTTCAATAGGTGCGGTTCCTAAGTTATGACCTGAAACTATAATTACATCATCTACCCTACCTGTAATTCGGTAATATCCCACCTCATCACGAAGCGCTCCATCACCTGTAAAATACATATCATCGAATGCTGAGAAATACGTTTCTTTATAACGCTGATGGTTTCCCCATATAGTTCTTGCCATAGATGGCCAAGGATATTTTATGCACAATCTTCCGTCAACTTGATTTCCTTTTACTTCTTTTCCGTTTTCATCCATTAACGCTATTTGAATCCCTGGTAAAGGCAATGTTGCATAAGTTGGTTTTGTTGGAGTAATGTATGGTAATGGTGAAATCATGATTCCTCCTGTTTCAGTTTGCCACCAAGTATCTACAATTGGGCTTTTCTTTTTTCCCACATTATCGTTATACCAGTGCCACGCTTCTTCGTTAATAGGCTCTCCAACTGTTCCTAAAACTTTTATTGAGGATAAATCGTGACTATCTACAAAATCCAAATTTTCTTTTGCTAATGCTCTAATTGCTGTTGGCGCTGTATAAAATTGATTTATGTTGTGTTTTTCAACAATTTCCCAAAAACGACCAAAGTCTGGATAACTAGGAACGCCTTCAAACATTACAGTTGTTGCTCCGTTAGCCAAGGGACCGTATACAATGTAGCTGTGCCCCGTAATCCAGCCAATATCTGCTGTACACCAATACACATCATTTTCTTTATAATTGAAAACATTTTTAAACGTATATGCTGTGTATACCATATAACCAGCTGTAGTATGTAACATTCCTTTTGGACTTCCTGTTGAACCTGAAGTATATAAAATGAATAATGGATCTTCAGCATCCATAATCTCAGGAACACAGTCTTGATAAGCTTCTTCTAGCAGAGGTTCTAACCACTTATCACGTCCTTCTTTTAACTGAATATCTGAATTAATTCTTTTGGCTACTAATACATTTTCTATAGTAGGACAATTTTCTAATGCCTCATCAACAATACTTTTTAAATCAATTGTTTTAGCTCCTCTGTATGAACCATCTGAAGTAATTACCATTTTTGCTTCGCAATCATTTATTCTCGTAGCTAATGCTGTTGACGAAAATCCTGCAAAAACAACTGAATGCACTGCTCCAATTCGAGCACAAGCTAAAACTGAAATAGCCAATTCTGGAATCATTGGTAAGTAGATACAAACTCTATCTCCTTTTTTAATTCCATGGTCTTTTAACACATTAGCGAATTTACAAACACGCTTGTGTAATTCTTTATAAGATATATGTTCGGCTTCTTCATTTGGGTTGTTTGGTTCAAATAAAATGGCAGTTTTATCTCCTCTAATATGCAAATGACGGTCTATACAGTTTTCTGTAATATTTAGTTTTGCTCCTTCAAACCATTTAAACTCAGTTTTCTCAAAATCATAGTCTAAAACGGTATCCCATTTTTTTCTCCAAACAAAGTGTTCTTCTGCTATTTCTTCCCAAAATAACTCTGGATTTCTTACGGACTTTCTATATACTTGAAAATATTCTTCTAGGTTTTTTACGTGGTAATTACTCATTCTTATACTTCTTTTATTTTAGCTTAAGCTACTAAAATAAATCATTTTTAATTGTTTATCAACTTATTAGTTCTTCTTCTTAAAACACATACTAATCTTCATCTTCTTGTTGCAATAATCGTGAATGTACGATAAAGCGAACTCCTAAAGGAATCTCTAATGAAAAACTTGATCCTCTTCCTTCAGTTATATCAATCGTTAAGTGCGTATGCTTCCAATATTCATATTGATCTTTATTCATATAAAAAGGAACTTCATCTAACACACCTAACAGAATATCACTTTCATCTAAATACATTTCATCTTTAGGAAAAATCATTGGAGACGAACCATCACAACACCCTCCACTTTGATGAAAAATCAATGCTCCATGCTGTTTTTTTAGTTTTTCAACTATTTCTTTTGCCGCTTCTGTTATTGCTACTCTTTGCATATTCTTTTTTAAAATTATAAAATACTGGGCTGATGCCCAGTATTTACAAACAACTAAAAGAACCCTAACTTGTTTTTATCATACGATATCAACATGTTCTTAGTTTGACGATAGTGGTCCATCATCATTAAGTGGGTTTCTCTACCAAATCCTGATTTTTTATATCCTCCAAATGGCGCATGTGCTGGGTATGAGTGGTAACAGTTCACCCAAACTCTACCTGCTTTAATAGCTCTTGGAATTTGATATAACTGATGTGCATCACGCGTCCAAACTCCTGCTCCTAATCCATACATCGTATCATTTGCTATTTCTAATGCTTCAGCTTCATCTTTGAATTTTGTTACACATACTACTGGACCAAAAATTTCTTCTTGGAATACACGCATTTTGTTATGTCCTTCTAGAATAGTTGGTTTAATATAGAATCCATTCGCTAACTCTCCTTCTAATTTATTAGCTTCTCCCCCACATAACACTTTCGCTCCTTCTTCTTTTCCTATATTAATATAGGCTTGTATTTTTTCATATTGATCGTTTGATGCTTGCGCACCTACCATCGTATTTACATCGTATGGACTATCTTGAACAATAGCTTTTGTTCTTGCTACTACTCGCTCCATAAACTTATCATAAATATCCTCTTGTACTAAGATACGCGAAGGGCAGGTACATACTTCTCCTTGATTAAAAGCAAACAACACTGCACCTTCAACTGCTTTGTCTAAAAATGCATCGTCTTCATCCATTACGCTATTAAAGAAGATATTTGGAGACTTACCTCCTAACTCCATCGTTACTGGATTTAAGTTTTTAGAGGCATATTGCATAATTAACTGTCCTGTAGTAGTTTCTCCTGTAAATGCTACTTTATCTATTCTAGGGCTTGATGCTAATGGTTTACCAGCTTCTGGTCCAAAACCATGTATCACATTAATAACTCCTGGAGGAAAAACACCTGCTATTTTTTCCATTAAAAGTGTTGCTGATGATGGAGTTTGTTCAGCTGGTTTTAATATTACACAGTTACCTGTCGCTAGTGCTGGAGGTAACTTCCATGACAACATTAAAAGAGGAAAATTCCAAGGAATAATTTGTCCAACAACCCCTAAAGGCTCTTTAATGTTCATTGATAAGGTATTTTGGTCAAGCTCGGTAGCACTACCCTCTTCTGCTCTAATTGCTGCAGCAAAATAACGCCAATGATCTGCCGCTAGAGGAACATCTGCATTTAATGTTTCTCGTATTGGTTTTCCATTATCACACGTTTCTACTAATGCAAACTCTTCTAAATTTGCCTCAATAATATCTGCTACTTTATTTAATAAAGATGCTCGTTCTGCTGCTGAAGTGTTTCCCCAGCTTTCTTTGGCTGCATTTGCTGCGTCTAATGCTAATTCAACATCTTCTTTTTGTGATCTTGGATATTTTGCTATAATGCTATTATCAATTGGAGATGTATTTTCAAAATATTCTCCTCCTAATGGAGACACAAACTTTCCATTGATAAAATTTGCATAAGTGTCTTTAAATTTTGGTTTCGTGTAACTCATAAAACTTTGTATTTTTGTTTTTTACTTAAATCAACTATCGAAATATCACTTCCTTAATCAACATGTGTTAAAAATGAATATTTCGTAATTTTTGTAAAATTAAAATATCATATAGTCAATATATTGAACGTATTTATTAAATTGTAACACATATCTATTATCTTAAAAAATACATAGATAGAATTTTGTACTATTGATTATGAACCATTTATTAAGTCGACATAAAGAAAGTAGAAAACTCACTACTTTAATTGAGAACAGAACTACGTATAATGCTGAATATGCTGAGTTGAATATTTTTGAGACTCATAAAAGTGCAGAGCAGATATCTTTAACTTTTGATTTTCCTGTTATTGCAAGTATGCTTACCGGAAAAAAAGTAATGCATTTAGAAGGTATGGAACCTTTTGATTTCTTTCCTGGTGAATCTGTAGTAATGCCGACTAACAAAGAAATGATTATCGATTTTCCTTTAGCTGAAAAGAATAATCCTACTCAGTGTTTGGCTTTAGGCATTGATTCTAATAAGATTGATGAGATAGTAGAAAAGTTTAATCATAACGTAGCTATTGAACGTGAAAACAATAATTGGAAGCTAAATGAAACTTCTTCTCACCTAGTACACAATACAGATATTAATCATTTAGTAGGACGTTTGGTACACACTTTTACTGACCAAAATAAGTCTAAAGACATTCTTCTTGATTTAATGATTCAAGAACTTATTGTGAGATTATTACAAACTAAGGCTAAAGCTTTTATCTTAAATGATCCTTCTGGCACGCTTACAGATACACGTATAGGAATGGTTATTAAGTTTATAAAAAACAATCTTACTAATAAAGATATTACTGTTGAATTATTAGCTAAGAAAGCTTGTATGAGTACATCTCATTTTCATAAAAAGTTTAAAAACACCTTAGGAATTTCTCCTATTGACTATATAAACTCTGAAAAGATTAAATTTTCTAAGAAACTTATAAAACAATCTAAAAACCTACGAATCTCTGAAATAGCCTACAAATCTGGTTTTAACAATATTAGCTATTTCAACAGACAATTTAAAAAAATGGAAATGATTACTCCTCAGCAGTTTAAAAAGTCTTTTCTAAAAGAGTAAATCATCAGCTTTTTTCAAAAAACTTTTATAGTTACATTTGTTTAATATGATGATATCTCTTTTTTTAGATGTTTTAAGTACTAATTGGTACATAATTTTACTTTTCTTTATCGTAGCTGTTCTATACTCCTCTGTCGGATTTGGTGGAGGTTCTAGTTACTTAGCTGTCTTAGCACTTACTGGGTTACTTTTTACACAAATTAGAGCTACAGCTATACTATGTAATGTAATGGTTGTTACGGGTAATGTTTTACTGTATATGCAACAAAAACAATATAACTGGAAAAAGGTTATTCCGCTTACTTTATTTAGCATTCCTATGGCTTTTTTAGGTGGCTATTTAAGAATAAGTCAAACTTTTTTCTTTATTCTCTTAGGTTTCACACTACTCTTTGCTGCTATTACCATGTGGATTTCTAACAAAGTAGTTACCAATAACAGTAAGACTAAAGATTTAAACTTGTCAAAAAATGCTGGTTATGGCGGAATCATTGGCTTTATTTCTGGGATGGTTGGTATTGGTGGTGGTATCTTCTTAGCTCCATTGCTTCATTTAACCAATTGGGACACTCCAAAGAAAATAGCAGCTACAGCAAGCTTTTTTATTTTGGTAAACTCTATATCTGGGTTGATAGGTCAGTATACAAATCCTGAGTTTTCTATTAATTGGACACTAACTTCTAGTTTATTAATTACCGTTTTTATTGGTGGGCAAATTGGTAGTAGAATGAGTAATCAATTCTTTACTCCTACACAACTAAAAAAGGCAACCGCTATTTTGATTGCCTTTGTAAGTGTTCGTATTTTAATTAAGTATTTATTCTAATTTCGCTTTTTTGCCCCTTTTTATTGCCTTTAGCCTTGGTTAGCTGTAAACATACCTTTTTCTTTTTTTATTCTGTTTTGAAAGATTGCTATTTTCTTTCCTTTTTTTTCTAAAAACTTATACGTGTAAAATCCATCTTCAAAAGAAAATTCATTAGATGAAGTTGGATAAATCTTAAATTTACTTGAACTTCCTTCTCTCTGACTATATAATTGACCATTTTCCATCGTGATAATACGAATTCCTCCATCTTCAAACTTATAAGCACCTACCCACTTTTGCGACTCTTCTTTTGATAAAGAAACGGCATTATTACCTGAAGAAAAAGGTTTATTAATAGCCAAAGCTGCTATTTTTATAGTCAAAGCTGTTGGTGATTTACAACCACAATTAGAAAATACAATTACATACACATCTTCACTAGGTACATATACTCCCATAGATTTATATCCAGGAATTGAGCCACCGTGTTCCAAAGTTGGCACTCCATTTATTTCGTTTAGACTCCAACCATATCCATAGTTTATTTTCTTACCATTATTCAGTGTGTAATTGGTAAACGCTTTATCAATTGTTTCTTTTTTTACTAATGTATTATTACGAATGGCTGTTTGCCACTTTAACATATCATCTACATTAGACATGATTGAACCTGCTGCATAAGGTAATGTCATACTTATATATTGAGCATTTGAATATTCTCCATTTCTCTTTCGATAACCTGCTGCTCTGTTTTTAATTAATTTTGTATGGCTTCCGTAATAAGAAGAATTCATATTTAGCTTCTTAAAAATTTGTTCTTCAACAAATTTCGGATAACTCATTCCACTTACTTTTTCAACAATATATCCTAAAATAAAATATCCAGAATTATTGTATTTATACTTTTCTCCGGGTTCAAAATCCATTGGCTCATTCTTAAAGAAATCAATAAATTTTAAAGGTTCTACATCTTTAGTTGTCACCTCTCCAAACTTTTGCATTGATGTATAACTTTTAATTCCCGATGTATGTGTTAATAAGTGATGAACAGTAATTTGTTTTCCATTCGTTGGATAATCAGGTATAAACTTAGTTATATCATCTTCTAAACTTAGCTTACCTTCTTCTAACAACATTAATATTGAAACTGATGTAAATTGTTTTGTTATTGAACCTACTTCAAAAACATTTTCTGCTACCATATCCACATCAAGCTCTAAATTAGCTTTTCCAAAAGCTTTTCTATAAATAACATTTCCTTTTTTAGCAACCAAAGCTACTGCTCCGGTTTCATTATTTTTGAATTGCGTTTGTAAAATTTCATCAACCTTTGATGTCAAATTTTGAGCAGACACTAAATTTGTTAATAAAAAGCAAAAAGAGAAGAGTAATATTTGTTTTAGTTGAATTCGGTTTTTCATTTGATTTGTTTTCATGATTATTACACTTAGGACGACATAAGAGAAAATAGGTTACATCATTTTTTACTAAAAACAAAAAAAGCAACGTAAATACGTTGCTCTTTCATCCCCAAAACATAGATAACTATTTCTTAGCCTAACCAAGCATTCATCATCCACAATGTTTTTTCTTGTTCTGCTATAAAGTCACTCATCATTGAGTTTGTACCCTCATCTTCAGCTTTATCAGACAAATCAAGAATTGTACGTTCTATTTTTAATAATTCTGATAGTGAGTCAATAATTAACTTTACCGCTTCAACATCATTTGATATATTTTTTCCTACTGGTACTCTTGATACACTAGTGTAATCTTCAAAAGTATGTAATGGCGTTCCTTGTAATGTTAAAATACGTTCTGCAATTAAGTCTACTTTTTCTTGTGCATCTGTATAAAATTCTTCAAACTTCATATGCAACTCAAAGAAGTTTTTCCCTTTAATATTCCAGTGTAACCCTCTTACATTTTGGTAATACACTTGAAAATTTGCTAGTAATGTATTTAACTCATTTACTAAGTTTTCGGTTTTTTGTTTATCTAATCCTAAAATTGTGGTTGACATATTGTTTTGATTTTAAGTTTTTTACTTTTTCTACTACAAATTTAGGGTAAGTTTTAACAGTTTTACTATAAAGGTAATCGATTGTTTTAATATCTTTATCGAAAATTATTATTGAAATGACTATAACACAATTAAAATATACACTAGCTGTTGCTGAATATAAAAACTTCACCATAGCGGCAGAACATTGCTTTGTTACACAACCAACGTTGAGTATGCAAATTCAGAAATTAGAAGAAGAATTAGATGCTAAGATTTTTAACCGCTCTAAAAAACCCATTGAGTTAACTGAAGTTGGTAAGCGTATTGTAGAGCAAGCCAAAGTTATTGTTGATGAAAGTAATCGTATTATAGATATTGTACACCAACAAAAAGGTTATGTTGGTGGTGAGTTCAGACTAGGTATTATCCCTACAATTATGCCTACGTTGCTTCCTATGTTTTTAAAAACTTTTAGTAAGAACTATCCAAAAGTTCAATTAGTTATTGAAGAGTTAACTACAGAGGAAATTGTTAGAAAATTAATGGATGGTTATATCGACGCTGCTATTGCTGCAACTCCATTAGAAAATGAAGCTATAAAAGAGCGCGTTCTATATTATGAACCTTTTGTTGGTTTGGTTCCTAGCGAACATCGTTTGTTTAAACAAAAGAAATTAAAAGTTGATGATTTAGAGGTTGATGACATTTTATTGTTAGAAGACGGACATTGTTTTAAAGACAGTGTAATTAATCTTTGCAGAACAAATAAAAGAAGTTCAACACATCACTTTCAATTAGAAAGTGGAAGTTTTGACACACTGATAAAGTTATCTAAAGACGGTTTAGGAATGACATTACTTCCTTACTTAAATACTTTGGACTTAAATGAGCGAGACAAAACTCATTTAAGAGAATTTGAAACACCTTCTCCTGCACGTGAGGTTAGCTTAATTTATCATAAATCTCAATTGAAAATGCAATTGATAGAAGCTTTAAAAACTACAATTGATAGTGTTATTAGAGGTGCTATTGCTTTTAGTGATGTAGAAATTATAAGTCCACTTCAGAAAAAATAAACTTCATTAAGCTAACATTTTAAAATAACTGACCTAGCTATGGGATGGAAAACATCATGCGTAATTATTAACTCTAACAAAGAAGTAGAGAAAGAAAAACTCTTAAATAGTATCGGTTTTCATAATCTAAAAAAAATAGTTCCTAAAACGTTTGAAGAGGTTATGTTACCTCCAGATAATACCGTTTATATTACAAAATACAAAGGTAATTGGATAATATGTGAACAAGAGTTGCCCATAAAATCATTTGAAGAAAACACTTCCAATGAGGAAAATACATTATCTGATTTTTTCCCTGATACTGAAATATGTTCTATTGCTCTTCAAAGCACTGTTAATTTTTGGGGGTATTCTGTTACTAAAAATAATCAAAAATTAAGAGTTAAAGGAGGAACATCAGAACTAGGTACCTTTATTGATTTCGGTGAACCTCTTAAAGAGGAAGAAAAACTATTATCTAAGTCAAAAATAGATGAAAATGGGAATAGACTTTATAATTTCGATGATTTTACTGAAGGAGAATTTACTGAAGACCAAGTAGGTGAAAATTTTGTATTTGAGTTATGTACAAGGTATTTTGGAAAGCAATTGGATTCAGATGATGAGTTATTATTTGATACTAACTTCGAAGGATATAGTTTTTCAAAAACACCTACTAACATAAGAAAAGTTTCTTCTCCTCTTGATAACTTAAATAAAAACACTCAACTAAGTACAAAATTTCTAAAGTATCTATTATTTATAGTTGCAATAATCATTATACGCCTAATTCTAAAAAACACATAAAAAATCCCGCTAATAGCGGGATTTTTTATTTTTTATCGTTAAGCGATTTAAAAACTATATTCTGATAATGGCTTTGGAAAATCTTCTGGATTTGCTGCTAAATGATAACGAGGATCATCTACCGCCTCTTCAATAACATCTGCAAAAATCGGGCTTGCTTTATAAAGCAATACTTTACAATCTTCACTTAAATGTTTTAAGGTTACCTTTTTCCCTGCCTTTTGATATTTTTCTACTAATATAAAAATAGCTTCAATAGCTGAGTGATCAGAAATACGTGATTCTACAAAATCAATCTCCACATTATCTGGGTCATTCTTAATATCAAACTTTTCGTTAAAAGCAGTAATACTTCCGAAGAATAAAGGACCCCAAATTTCGTAAACCTTAGTTCCATCTTGTTTAAAACGTTTTCTCGCTCTAATTTTTTTAGCATTTTCCCAAGCAAAAACTAATGCTGAAATAATTACTCCAACAAATACAGCAATTGCTAAATCAAAAATCACGGTTACCGCAGATACTATAATTAACACAATCGCATCTGATTTTGGTATCTTGTTCATAATTCTAAAGCTCGACCATGCAAATGTGTCAATTACCATCATAAACATTACTCCTACTAAAGCTGCAATAGGTACTTGTTCTATATATTTATCTGCAAAAAGGATAAAAATTAATAAAGTAACCGCCATCATAACTCCTGATAAACGACCTCTACCACCTGCGTTAATGTTAATTACTGTTTGACCAATCATACCACAACCACCAGTTCCTCCAAACAAACCACTTAACATATTTCCAGCTCCTTGTGCTACACATTCTTTATTACCATCACCTCTTGAATCTGTTAACTCATCTACTAAATTCATCGTCATCAACGTTTCAATCAATCCAACTGAAGCAGCTAAAAAGGCATACGGTGCTATAAACTTTAAAGTATCTAAGTTAAATGGTAAATTACTCCAAAGTTCTGCTAAATTCATTTTTTTAGAAATTTCATCAAAACCATTTAAACCTGCTCCTCCACCATCTCTAATAAAATCTCCAACATTGATAGACTCTAATCCTCCAAAAATAGACACAAACGTAACAATTAAAATAGCTGTTAACGCTGCTGGTACTTTTGTTGTTAATTTAGGAAGCAACCATATAATTAGCATTGTTAACAATACTAACCCAATCATAGTATATAGTTTTGTTCCTTGTAAAGTAGACTTTACCACTCCACTATCTTTTACTGAATAGAATCCGTCATTTTCTATATTAAAAACAACCTTTTTTGTTTTAGCATCAAAAACTTGTGTATCTGATTTTACAAAAACTTCTTGATTTGTTTGATTGTTAATTACTGAATTTCCTTTGATTGAAAATAATGCTGCATTTGATACTAGGTCTTGTACTTCATTATCTGCTATTTTATAAACTAGTTCTTTCGATTCGGTTTTACGCATGTTTTGCCCGAAAATATCTTTCTTATTTTCTTTAAACATTCCTAGTTGTGCAATAAAAATAACTACAGCTAAACCGTTTACAAATCCCATCATTACTGGATGTGGAATTAGTCTAACTAATTTTCCAAGTTTAAATACTCCTGCTAATACTTGAATTAACCCCATTAAAACTACAGCTGCTAGTAAATAGAAGTACCCCATATTTTCTACAGGTGTATCAAACAACAATCCTTTTGCGTGCCCTTCTTGTATCATGTTTACAAAAATTACAGCCACAGCTCCTGCTGCTCCTGAAATTAAACCTGGTCTTCCTCCAAAAATTGCTGAAACAATTCCCACAACGAAAGCTCCAAACAGTGCTACAATAGGACTAATTTGAGCCACAAAAGCAAAAGCTACCACTTCTGGTATCATCGCTAACGATACTGTAATACCTGCTAAAGAATCGTCTTTTATGTTAATCTTCTTACTTTTAATGTATTTCATCATAATTTCTAAGAGTCTTTTGTAAAAGTGCGCAAATGTAAAGATAATTTTATAGACCTAGTTTTACGTTTCATTAAGTTTAATTTTGTCAGCGTAAATTTTTGCCTTAATTTTGAACGTTGAACTATCAAACCAATTTGGTAGCAACAAATGAGCAGAAAAACACTACTTACTTCGAAAGAAATTGAAATCATTCTGCATCGATTAGCGTGCCAGTTAATCGAGAATCACAACGATTTTTCTAACACCGTTTTAATAGGATTACAACCTAGAGGTTCTTATTTAGCAAATCGATTGGCTAAGTTATTAAGAGAGGAATATCATATTAAAGACTTAAAATTAGGTTTGTTAGATATTACTTTTTATCGTGATGATTTTCGCAGAAGAGAAGAACCATTAGAAGCCACTTCCACACAAATTGACTTTTTAATTGAAGGAAAACAGGTGGTTATTATTGATGATGTATTATTTTCAGGAAGAAGCGTTAGAAGTGCTTTAACAGCACTACAATCCTACGGAAGACCTGATAATATTGAGTTATTAGTATTAATTGATCGTCGTTTTAGCCGTCATTTACCAATTCAACCTAATTACAGAGGAAGACAAGTAGATGCCATCAATGAAGAAAAAGTAGTTGTTAACTGGCAAGAAACTCATAAAGAAGATACAATTTACCTTGAACCCAAGCCCTCAAAGCTTGATTAGTTATGATTAAAAAAACAAACTAAAATGAAGCAGTTAAGTGTTGAACATTTATTAGGAATCAAATACCTTAACAAAAATGACCTTGAGCTTATTTTTGAAACTGCTGCTCATTTTAAAGAAGTCATTAACCGACCTATAAAAAAGGTTCCTTCATTACGTGATATTACAATTGCTAATTTATTTTTTGAAAATAGCACACGTACAAAACTTTCTTTTGAATTAGCTGAAAAGCGTTTATCTGCAGATGTTATTAATTTTTCTGCAGGACAATCTTCAGTAAAAAAAGGAGAAACTTTAATTGATACTGTAAACAACATTTTATCAATGAAAGTTGATATTGTTGTAATGCGTCATTCAAATGTAGGAGCAGGAATTTTCTTATCGAACCATGTGGATGCTAAAATTATTAATGCTGGTGATGGTACACACGAACATCCTACACAAGCATTATTAGATAGTTTTTCTATGAGAGAAGCTTTAAACAGCGACTTAAAAGGAAAGAAAATTGTAATTGTTGGTGATGTCTTACATTCGCGTGTAGCTTTATCAAACATATTCGCTTTACAACTACAAGGCGCTAAGGTAAAAGTTTGTGGACCAAGTACTTTAATTCCTAGATACATTTCTAGTTTAGGTGTTGAAGTAGAAACAAACCTTAAAAAAGCTTTAGAGTGGTGTGATGTTGCTAATGTATTACGTGTACAACATGAACGTATGGATATTAAATATTTTCCATCAACTAGAGAATACACACAACTTTTTGGTATTAACAAAGAAATATTAGACAATCTTGGTAAAAAAATTGTCATTATGCACCCTGGACCTATTAATAGAGGTGTAGAACTAACAAGTAATGTTGCCGACAGTGATCAATCAATTATTCTAAATCAAGTAGAAAATGGAGTTGCTGTTCGTATGGCAGTTATTTATTTGTTAGCACAACAAATAAAAAGATAGTCATGAACATAGTAGATAAAACTGATTACACTTTAATTACTTCTGATGAGAAAACATTTTCTAGTTTCTTAGAAAACTTTGATAATGAATATGTAAACCTTACAGGAAAAAACCTGATTATTGTAATTTCAGAAGAATTTAATGCCCCTAACAAAAATATTTTGCTATTTTTGAGATACGCGGAACAACATCAGAACAATGGCACATCTTTTGTAGTTGTGTCTAAAGATGTTACTATTGATGATTTTCCTGATACCTTTAACATTGTTCCTACATTAGTAGAGGCAGAAGATGTTATAGAAATGGAAAACATTCAACGTGATTTAGGTTTTTAACCTTATATTTTTAAATAATTATCCATCCCCTAAATGATAATTTATGGTAAAAAAAATACTATTTATAACTTTTTTCTTAGCTATTTCCGTTGGTTTTTCTCAAGAAAAATCAATTGAGAAGTTAGTAGCATCCCCTAACCCTTTTACGAATAATACTACTATTTATTTTAATGCAAAACACGATCAAACAGTTATCTTAACTGTTAGAAATGTATTAGGTAAAACTGTTTATAATAAAGAGCTTAAAGTGGTTAAGGGACGTAACTCTTTTCCATTTCAACGCAACGACTTAAAGTCTGGAATGTACATTTATGCAATACAAAGTAATAAAGAGATAATTTCAAAACGCTTTGTAATTAAATAAATGAGTTTACACTTAACTGTTTTAGGTTGTCATTCTGCTACACCAAGAGCTAATGCCTACCCAACCTCTCAATACTTAGAAATTAACAATCGTCATTTTTTAATTGATTGCGGTGAGGGCACACAACGTCAAATGAGAAAGTATAAAGTTGGTTTTTCAAAAATCAACCATATTTTCATTTCTCATTTACATGGTGATCACTTTTTTGGTTTGGTTGGACTTATTGCCACTTTTGGCATTCTAAACAGAGAGAAAGAACTGCATATTTACGGACCAAAAGGCATTAAAGAAGTTACTACACTTCAGTTAAAGGTTTCTAAATCATGGACTAAATATCCTATTATTTTTCACGAATTAGAATCTAAAGAAAGTGAACTTATTTTTGAAGATGATAAGGTTTCTGTTAGAACTATCCCTTTAAATCATAGAGTGTATACTAATGGTTTTTTATTTACCGAAAAACCAAAACTTAGAAAATTACATATTGAAAATATTCAGCAATACAATGAAATAGAGACTTGTGATTTTCATAATATTAAAGCTGGTAAAGACTTTATACTCTCTACAGGAGAAGTGATTCCTAATAAAGAATTAACTATTGATCCGCCTAAGCCTTTAAGTTTTGCCTTTTGTAGTGATACTGCCTATAAGCCAGATATTATTCCTATAATTAAAGAGGTAGACTTATTATATCATGAAGCTACATTTTTAAAAGATAGAGAAGATTTGTGCGATAAAACAAAACACTCTACTGCAGAACAAGCTGCTTCTATTGCCAACCAAGCAAATGTAAATAAGTTAATTATTGGACATTATTCTAGCAGATATAAAAACATTAATGATTTTAAAACTGAAGCTCAAACAGTTTTCAAAAACACTGAATTAGCAGAGGCAGGAAAAAGATATAGCACTAATTCTTTTCCTGTTGAAGTTCTAAATTAATACTGCTTTGTTGATAGGAGTACTAAAGTACAGGCTATTTCGCTCTCAATCCCATTTTCTTTTAACAACTCTATAAACTCAATATTTTCAGTTCCTGGATTAAAAATTACTCTGCGAGGTTGTAGATTAATTATATACTCATAATACAATTTCTGACGCTCTGGATTTAAGTATAATGTTACAGTATCAATATTTTTAAAAAAAATATTTTCTGTTTCAATGACTACATCTCCAACATTTCCTTTTTGTAACCCAATTGCTACAGTTTCTATATCATTGTCTCTTAACTTTTTAATAGCAATATTAGAGTATCTAGAAGGCTTTAAAGAGGCTCCTAGTACCAAAGTACGTTTTTTCATTTTCTGTTAATAATACGTTAAACTCTCTTAAACTGAGTAACAAAGTTAGACAATTAAGAGTCTATTAAGCACCAAAACAATTCAAAAACAACAAAAATGAAAAACATATTACTAATACTTTTAGCTGTATTTACTACAAGTATTTATGCACAAATGCCTAAAAGTAGCCTACCTAAACCAGGAGTTATTACTGGTAAAGTAGTCGATCAAACGACCAAACAACCTCTTCCCTATGTTAATATAATAATCAAAGATGCTGCCAAAAAAATTATTACTGGTGGAATTACTGATGATAACGGATTATTTTCCATAAAAAATATACCTGAAGGAAATAGTATTGTTGAGGTTCAGTTTATAGGATATAAAACTTTTTCAAAGCCAGTTTCTGTAAGCCGTAAATCAAGTAAAGTTAATTTAGGTACTATTCCTCTTAAAGAAGACAGTACTACTTTAGATGAAGTAGAAATTCGTGCAGAAACCTCTTCAGTTACTCAAAAAGTAGACAGAAAAGTAATTAACGTTGGTAAAGATTTAACCTCAGCAGGTGCTACTGCTTCTGAGTTATTAAATAATGTACAATCTGTAAGTGTTGATAGCCAATCTGGAAACATTAGCTTACGTGGTAATGAGAACGTACGTGTATTAGTTGACGGAAAACCTACAAACATTCCTGCTTCTGAATTATTAAAACAAATCCCTTCTTCATCTATTAAAAGTGTTGAGTTAATTACGAATCCTTCTGCTAAATACAACCCTGAAGGAATGAGTGGTATTATTAATATCATTCTTAATAAAAATGCCAACATGGGATTCAATGGCTCTATAAATACTGGAATTGAAGCTGGTCATTATGTTCGTTACAATGCTTCTACAAACATGAACTATAAAACAGGTAAAGTAAACTTTTTTGGTAACTATGGATTTAGAGGAGGTGATAATTATAATTATGGATACATTAATAGACCTGGTGAAAACTATCAAGACTTTGTTTTTCAGAATGATGATGAGTCACACTTATTTAAAATTGGAGCAGACATCTATTTAGATGATAAAAACACCCTTTCGCTTTATACAACCCAAAACTGGTTTAATGTTTTTGCTAAAGGACGCGCTATAATTACAGATAATAATGGTGATTTAATAGAGTACTCTCCTAACACCCAAAACAATGAAAGTCATAATCAAGCTTACAATGTAAATTATAAACACGATTTTGCTAAAGAAGGTCACTCTATTGAGTTTGAAGCTAACTATTCTATAAACGATGCGCCAAACTATTTAAATAACTATTTCTTAGAAGGTACTCAGCCTGATTACTTCAATGATATTAATAATGATAGAAAAAGTACATTATTAAATTTAGATTATACAAATCCTATCTCTAAAAACGGCAAACTTGAATTAGGTTTAGAGTATCGAGTAAACAGTACAGACAACATTAATCTTACAAACCAACAAATTGTATTAGAAGATATTAATGGTAATAAAACATTTAGAGATGTAGGAGACTCATATTTTAGCTATGACAGAGATATCTATTCAGCTTATGTAAACTATGGCCATCAGTTTGGTAAACTATCTATGCAATTAGGAGCTCGTCTTGAGCAATATGAAATTGAAGGTAACTTTACAGGACTAGACGTAAATGGTGATGTGAAAAACGATAAAGTTACTGATGACATTTTCAGTGTATATCCTTCAGCTTTTTTCACTTATAATCCTAATGAAGCAGATCAATTTCAATTAAGCTATAGCAAAAGAGTAGACAGACCAAGTATACAACAAGTTAACCCTATTAGAGAGTGGAGTACTCCTTTAATCACATCAGTTGGTAACCCCGAGCTTGTTCCTCAATTTACAAACTCTGTTGAATTCAACTATACTAGAAAAGTAAAAGGAGGATCTATAACATTAGGTAGTTTTTACAGAAATATTACTGATGTAATCAATAGAGCTACTTACATGGATTCTTTAGATGAAACCAACACTAAACAAATATTAACTTTTGCTAATTTCGATGACACAGATGCTTATGGTGTAGAATTCTCTGTAAACTATAAAATAGCTAAATGGTGGAGAGCTAACGCTAGTATGGACTACTATTCTCAAAAACAATTTGGAACTACAGATTTAAGTGACCCTAATGCTCCTACTACCGAAGTTAAAACAGATATTTTTAACGCACGTATAAGTAATAGTTTTACAGTATCTAAAAAGTTACGTTTACAATTATTTGCAATGTACAGAGGTCCAAGAGAAGACATTCAATGGAACGTAGACCCTATGAAAATGGTTAACATCGGTGCTAACTATAGTATTCTTAAAGGGAAAGGAAATATTAACCTTAGAGTAAATGATATCTTTAACGATATGAGATTTAAATTTAACTCTGAAAGACCTTTTGTTCAAAATGGACGTTTTAAATGGGAAAGTAGAACTGCTTATATTGGATTTAACTACAGGTTTGGTGGAGGAAAAAACAAAGCCCGCTCTCGTAAACAACGTGATAACAATGAAAGACAAGGAGGCGGAGGTTTCCTATAAAATTAATTTTTAATTAATTATTTAAAAAAACGAAGTATTTAACTTCGTTTTTTTTATTTTTAGCGCAATTTCATTCCCTTCAATTTATGAAAAGATTGCTAATATTAATTTTATTACTAAGTACTACTTTTTGTCAAGCACAAAACTTACGACTTACCGGAACTATTTTAGATAAAAAAAATAATCAACCATTACCTTTTGTTACAATTACTTGTAAAAACACTTCTAACCAAATACTAACAGGTAGCATTTCTGATGAAAAAGGTAATTTTAAAATTGAAAAACTTCCTAAAGAAAGTTTGCTCTTAACTTTTCAATTTATTGGTTATAAAACCTTCGAAAAGAAGGTTGACTTAAAAGAGCATAGTAAAATAGAAACAGTTTTCCTTGAAGAAAATACTACTCAATTAGATGAAGTTGAAATACAAGGAGAAACTTCAATTATTATTCAAAAAATTGATAGAAAAGTTATTAATGTAGGTAATGACTTAACTGCTGCTGGAGCTAACTCCCTAGAAATGCTTGAAAACATTCCTTCAGTAGACGTTAATCAACTCTCTGGAACCATAAGTTTGCGAGGAAATGAAAATGTTATGGTTTTGGTAAACGGAAAACCTTCCAATATAAATACAGCTCAATTATTAAAACAAATACCTTCTAACTCAGTTAAAAGCGTTGAAATAATCACTAATCCTTCAGCTAAACACACACCTGAAGGCATGAGTGGTATTATCAATTTAATTCTTAAAAAGAATACAAAAATTGGTTTTAACGGAAATTTATCAGCTGGAGCAACTCAAAGTAGAAATCTAAGACCCGAACTTTCCTTAAACACAAACTATAAAACAGGTATAACTAATTTTTACCTTAACTATAATACAAGTTGGGGTGACTATGAAACCTTCAACGATTTAAAAAGAACCGACATCAACTTAACTCAAGATTTTGACTTTTTAAGTAACTCAAAGAATCACAACATTAAGTTTGGTGTTGATATAGATATTACTTCAAAAAGTATATTATCTATGTATACTTCTCTAAATTTTGATAATAATAGTTTAGCTACCAATACTCTTGTCCATGAAAACAATTCTTTAGTTTTCAACAACAAAAGTTTTTCTGATTATGACCAAAAGGACGAAACTTACAACATTGATTATCTTTATAACTTTGATGATAATGGTCAAAGCTTAGAAGTTGAATTCAATCATTCTATCACAAAAAACCCTGAAAAAACTATTAATGAGGAATTAGTTAATCCAAATTCAAAGGAGTATAATTATACAAACAACATTAAAGATACACGAAAGTTATGGTTATTAAATATTGACTATGTAAAACCTATAAAATCTGGAAAACTAGAATTTGGAGTTGAATACAGAAAGCAAGATTTTTACAATCAAATACTCACAGATAGAGAAGCAATAAATAGTTCAGCTACACTACAACCTGTAGGTAATACTACTTTAAACTACAATCGCTCAATTTACTCAGGATATATCAACTTCAATAAAAAATTCAACAAGTTTGCAGTTCAAACAGGAATTAGAATAGAACAATTTAATTTAGATGCTCTTTTTTCAAATACTGAACAAGGAAGTACTCCTTTAAAAGACAATATTTTTAGCTTATACCCATCATTATCAATCACCTATAACTTTTCGAAAAAAGATAATTTACAGTTTGCATATAGTAGAAGAGTTGATAGACCTTCAGCTTATCAAGTAACTCCTATTCAAGAATGGTTCTCCCCACTAACTATATCAAAAGGGAACCTAAACTTACAACCACAATTTACAAACTCATTAGAGCTTAATTATACCAAAACAATTACAAAGGGCTATATATCATTCGGTACATTTTACAGAAGAACAAATGACAAAATTGGTCGTTTACTACAACAAGACAATCAAAACTCTAATAAAACTATTAGTTCTTTTACTAATTATAACTTTGCAGATAGTTATGGTTTTGAGCTATCTGCCAGTTTTAAACCTAAAAAATGGTGGACACTTAGACCTGCTTTTGAAACTTACATTCAAGACTCTCAAGGTGTTTTAAACGATAACTTTGAAACGGTAAAAAACACTTTAGTAAAAGGACGTATAAGTAACTCTTTTAAAGCTTCAAAAAAATTGAGTTTCCAATTATCAGGTATTTTTAGAGGTGAAAGTAAAAACATTCAATATACTATTCAACCATATACTATGATTAATGCAGGGGCTAGATTAAAAGTATTAAATGGTAAAGGAAACATTACCTTAAGAGGTACTGATATTTTTAATAATGTAAATTTTGATTATAACTCAAATACACCGTTTATACAAAAAGGAAAGTATACATTGGAAAGTAATTCAGTTTATCTAGGATTTTCCTATAATTTTGGAAGCGGTAAAAACAAAAGTAAAGGTAGAAAATACAGAGACAGTAATGAAGCTCAAGGAGGCATGTTTTAATAAAAAAGTCCGAAGCTAATGCTTCGGACTTTTTATTTTACACACAGTAAAACTACCAACGAATCACTACCGATCCCCAAGTAAATCCACTACCAAAAGCAGCCAACACTACTAAATCACCTTCATTTATTTTTCCTTTTTCCCAAGCTTCTGTCAATGCTATGATAACTGAAGCAGCAGTAGTATTACCATACTTCATAATATTATTATATACTTTATCATCAGACAACTGGAATTTCTTCTGAATAAATTGTGCAATACGTAAGTTTGCTTGATGAGGAATTAACATATCAATGTCTTCTTTTTGCAAACCGTTAGCTTGTAAACCTTCCATAATAGCTTCTGAAAAACGAACTACTGCATGTTTAAATACAAATTGTCCATTCATATATGGATAATATGAAGTATCATCAGGGTCGTTTTCTTCAATAATAGTATCAACCCATCTTCCTGTTGATGGTCCTATTAATGCCAACTCTTTAGCATGCTTTCCTTCCGAATGTAAATGAGAAGATAAAATCCCTTTCCCCTCTTCTTCACTACGAGATAAAACTGCTGCTCCAGCACCATCACCAAAAATTACAGTCACTCCCCTACCTCTAGTAGATTTTTCTAAACCTCCAGAATGGTTTTCAGATCCAATTACTAAGATATTCTTATACATTCCAGTTTTAATAAACTGATCAGCAACAGACATTGCATAAATAAACCCAGAACATTGATTACGTACATCTAATGCTCCAATAGTAGGCATATCTAACAAATCTTGAATTTGTACTCCTCCTCCAGGGAAATATAATTCAGGACTCAACGTAGCAAAAACGATAAAATCTATATCATCTTTTGTTAAACCAGCACGCTCTATAGCTATTTTAGCTGCTTTAGCCCCCATAACTGATGTAGAATCATCAGATGTTTTTGGATCAATCCAACGACGCTCTTTAATACCAGTTCTTTCTTGAATCCATTCATCACTCGTCTCCATGAACTGAGTCAAGTCATCGTTAGTCACTACGTTCTCAGGAACATAATAACCTAATCCTGTAATTTTTGAGTTATACATATTTTTTTATGTTGATTATTCTGTTGTTAACAAATTAAAAGCCTGTAAAAGTATGAATTTTATATAATTCGTACAAAAAGTGTCATCTTGTCACTATTTTTCATTTGGTATTTTTTTTGACTATTCATTCAACAGAAAATAATATCAATTAAAAATATATACTTATGAGTAAAGGAAACATTAATGTATCGGTAGAAAATATATTTCCACTGATTAAAAAATTCTTGTATTCTGATCACGAAATCTTCTTACGTGAGTTAATTTCTAACGGAACAGATGCTACTACTAAATTAAAACACCTTATTTCAATTGGTGAAGCAAAAACTGAATTAGGTGATGCTAAAATTGAAATTAGTATTGATAAAGAAGCAAAAACCTTAACTATAAAAGACCAAGGTATTGGTATGACAATAGATGAGGTTGAAAAATATATTAATCAAATTGCCTTTTCTGGAGCTGAAGAATTCTTAGAAAAGTATAAAGATGATAAAAACGAGACGGGCGTTATTGGTCATTTCGGGTTAGGTTTCTACTCTGCATTTATGGTTGCTGATAAAGTAGAAATCTTTACCAAATCATTCAAAGATGAGCCTGCTGCTCACTGGATTTGTGATGGTTCTCCTGAATATACTTTAGTTGAACATGACAAAGCTGACAGAGGTACTGAAATCGTATTACACATTGCTGAAGATTCTACAGAGTTTTTAGAAGAAGGTAAAATTCGTGGATTACTAACTAAGTACAATCGTTTTAACCAAGTGCCAATTAAGTTTGGAACCAAGAAAATAAACGATCCTGACTTCACTCCTCAAACTACAAAAGACGAAGATGGTAAAGAAGTAACGGAACCTCACAAACAAATTGAAGTAGATGATATCATCAATAACACAGAACCTGCATGGACTAAAAAGCCAACAGATTTAGAAGATGAGGATTATAAAAACTTCTACCGTGAGTTATATCCAATGCAATTTGAAGAGTCTTTATTCCATATTCATTTAAATGTAGATTATCCATTCAACTTAACAGGAATTTTATACTTCCCTAAGTTGACACAGAATTTGGATATGCAAAAAGACAAAATTCAATTATACCAAAACCAAGTATTTGTAACGGATAATGTAGAAGGAATTGTTCCTGATTTCTTACAAATGTTAAAAGGTGTAATTGACTCACCGGATATTCCTTTAAATGTTTCTCGTTCTTATTTACAAGCGGATGGAGCGGTTAAGAAAATCTCTGGGTATATTACTAAAAAAGTAGCGGATAAGCTTTCTTCTTTATTCAAAAACAACCGTGAAGACTTTGAACAAAAATGGAACGATATCAAGGTTATTATTGAATACGGAATGTTATCAGAAGAAAAATTCTTTGATAAAGCAAAGAAGTTTGCCTTATATCCAACTGTTGATGGTAAATTCTTTACGTTTGATGAATTAGTTGAAAAAACTAAAGATACTCAAACAGATAAAGACGGAAATCACGTTGTTTTATATGCTGCACACAAAGATGCTCAACACAGTTATATTGAAGAAGCAAAAGCTAAAGGGTATGAAGTATTATTATTAGATTCTCCTATTGTTCCGCATTTAATGCAGAAGTTAGAAACTGAATCTGGTGATGCCAAAGTACAGTTTAAACGTGTAGATGCTGACCATGTTGATAATTTAATTAAGAAAGACGACACTGTAATTTCTAAACTTTCTGACGAAGAAAAAGAGAAATTAAAACCAGTTATCGAAGGCGCTGTAAACAACTCTAGCTATACAGTACAATTAGAAGCTATGGATTCTAGTGCTTCTCCTTTCTTAATTACCGTACCAGAATTTATGCGTCGTATGAAAGAAATGAGTGCTACTGGTGGTGGAATGATGGGAATGGGTAACATGCCAGAAATGTATAACTTGGTAGTTAATACCAACCACGAGTTAGTATCAGAAATTTTAAATGCTGATGAAGACAAGCAAAAACAATTAGTTTCGCAAGCTTTTGATTTAGCTAAATTATCTCAAAACCTATTACATGGTGAAGAGTTAACCAACTTTATCAAACGTTCTTACGAATTAATTAAATAATGATGAATCGTCATAGATAAATTAAAAAAACCTCTTTGTGAAAACAGAGAGGTTTTTCTTTTTCGTTTATCTACAAAATTATTAGCTTCGTTTCACTTAGAAAATAACATCAATTTAAAACTATGAAACATATTATTTGTTTTGGAGACAGTATTACCAGAGGTGAAAATGATAGTGAAAAAGGAGGTTGGACAGATCGTTTGAAAGCTTACTGCATGAAGCTTTTTCTAAAAAATAGAAAAGATGAAATTTGTGTTTTTAACATGGGAATTGGCGGAGAAACAACAGAAGGCCTGATTAAACGATTTGCAAACGAATTCAACACAAGACTTTTAAAAGACGGAAACAATATTGTTACCATAGCTTATGGTGCCAATGATATAGCTTCTTTAAATGGTAAAAACGCTGTTTCGATAGAAAAGTTTCGTAATAATCTCAACTTGTGTGTATTGAACATGCCTTAAAACACAATGCTACGGTATATTTAATCAATATACTTCCAGTCATAGAAAACGATTACAATACTAAAAAAAGGTCTCCAAAAGACATTTTAAGATACAACGATATATTGTTATCAATAGCACAAAAACAAAACATTAATCTTGTTGATGTACATAGCAAATTTGACTTTGATAAAGAGGAACTACTCACCTACGATGGTGTTCATCCTAATGCAAAAGGACATGAAAAAATATTCAACATAGTTAAAGAGGTTATTTTACCAAATCACGATTAACAATCTAATTCTCTCTTTTTCTTTTTGGTATATTTGTTCACATTCAAAAATATAACCATGAAGAAAATCCTCTTAACTGTAGTAGCCACAGCTACTTTCCTAGTTTCTTGTAAACAAGAAAAAAAGGAAGCAGTAAGCACTCCTACTCCAGAAAATACTGAATTCAATCAGTTATTAAAAGATTACAACGAAGGTAAGCTACAATTGAATCCTGTAAATGCAACTTTTGCAGGTGATAATCGTTTTAACGACCAATTCCCAAATACCTTATCTGATGAATATCAAGCAAAAAGCAATGAGTTTTTCAAAAATTATAAAGAAAAACTTAACAGCTTTAAAGACGCTGACTTAACCGAAAGTCAACAAATGAGTAAAGCTGTATTAGCTTGGGACTGTGATATGGCATTGGCGCAAGCTAGTTATAAAAATGACTTATTAATGCCAATCAACCAAATGTGGACAATTAACCTTACCATGGGGCAATTGGCAAGTGGTAGTAGTGCACAACCTTTTAAAACAGTTGAAGATTACGACAATTGGTTAAGCAGATTAGACAAATACAATACTTGGTTACAATCGGCTAAAGAACATATGCAGCAAGGAATCGAAGAAGGATATGTATTACCAAAATCATTAATCCAAAAAGTAATTCCGCAGTTTGAAAGCTTAACGGTTGTAAAAACTTCTCCTGAAGGAATTACTGATTTTTCAGAGCATTTATTTTATTCTCCAATAAATGCTTTACCAACAGACTTTTCTGATGCTGATAAAACACGTTTAACAGAAGCGTATACCAATATGTTGAATGATAAATTAATTCCGTCATTCAAAGCAATGTATGAATTTTTAAACTCTGACTATTTAGCTGCTGGTAGAGAAAGTAGTGGTGTTTCTGATATTCCTAACGGAACAGCATACTACCAACACGCTATTAAAAACTACACTACTACCAACATGACCGCTGATGAAATTCATGAGTTAGGACTAAAAGAAGTTGCTCGAATTTTATCAGAAATGGAAAAGGTAAAAGCACAAGTTGGTTTTGAAGGAAGCTTAAAAGAATTCTTTGATTTTGTTCGTAACAACAAAGAATTAATGCCGTATACTGAGCCACAACAAATCATTGATAATTTTAATGCTATTCACGAAAAAATGAAGCCTCAATTAGAAAAGTTATTTGGTAACAAGCCAAAAACTCCTTTTGTGGTAAAACAAACTGAAAAATTCAGAGAGGCTTCTGCTAGTGCTGAATACAACCCAGGTTCGTTAGACGGAACTCGTCCTGGAGTTTTCTATACACCAATTCCTGATGCAACTAAATACAATGTATTTTCTGATGAAGCATTGTTTTTACACGAAGCTATTCCCGGTCATCACTATCAAATTTCATTAACACAAGAAAATGAAGAGTTACCAGACTTTAGAAAAACCTTATGGTACAGTGCCTACGGTGAAGGTTGGGCATTATATACTGAGAATTTAGGTAAAGAATTGGGTTTATATACTGACCCTTATCAATACTTCGGAATGTTAGGTATGGAAATGCACCGAGCTATTCGTTTGGTAGTTGATACAGGAATCCATGCTAAAGGTTGGAGTCGTGAAAAAGCAATTCAATATTCATTAGATAACGAAGCTGAAGGTGAAGCTAGTATTATCTCTGAAATTGAGCGTTATATGGCGAATCCTGGACAAGCGTTATCTTATAAAATAGGACAATTGAAAATCCGTGAATTACGTGCAAAAGCCAAAAAGGAATTAGGCGATAAATTCGACATTAAAGAATTCCATAATCAGGTTTTAGAAACTGGATGTATTCCTTTAGCGTTATTAGAAAACAAAATTGACAAGTGGATTGCTTCTCAAAAATAATATCATCACTTTATTAAAAGTAAAATCCGCTTTGAAAATTCAAAGCGGATTTTTTTATCAGTTCAGGTTTCTAGTAAAATGGTTTTTCAAATAATAGATTTGTACAAATACCATTACGGTAAAAAAGAAGCAAGCACTTAGCATTAAATTTGATACTGTGATATTTTCAAATAAATTTGGCAATTGAATATTCGATAAATAATCCATTTTTATCTCGGGTATTTGAAGCCAACTTGATGAAGCTCCTTTCGATACAAACAAAATACTAACAGCTAATATACCCGCTAATACAAACCATACTCTTTTGGATATTAATGGTGTTGCTTTATAAATAGAAGATTGCTCTTCTTTTAAAATCGCATCCATAATATTTGCTGTAAAATCAATAGATGGTGTCTCTGCTTCTATTTCGTTGATATACTTTTTTGTAAAAGCGTCCAACTCTTTAATATCTTTATTTTCTCCCATAATGATTAATCAATTCAGGTTCTACTTTTTTCTCTACTATACTCAGTAAACTCTTTCTAGCTCTATGTAATTTTACTTTAACATTCGCTTCAGAAAAATCGGTTACTTCTACTATTTCCTTCAAACTTAATTCTTCAAAATAAAACATCCATAAAATTGTACGTTCTTCTTCAGGTAAACTTAACAAACACTTATTAATTACTTGTGCTCGTTCTTTTCGTTCAATTCCTTCTAAAATACTATCAGCAGATTTAATTCTATTAATTGTAATCTCGTCAATTGTATCGGTATTATATCTTTCCCTATTCTTTTTTAAACTGTCTAAACAAGTTCTATATGTTATTTTATACAACCAAGTAGAAAACTTCGACTCTCCTTTAAACTTGCTCAAATTCTTATAAGCTTTTATAAAAGTATCTTGTGATATTTCTTCAGCCTCTTCTCTACTCTTTACCATTTTTAACGCCAACGAAAACACCATTACTTTATACTTTTCAACTAAAAAAGCATAAGCATTAGCATCTCCTCTAAGGATCTTATCTATATAAGTTTGATCGTTAATAATGGTCGTTTTATACTATGACTGTACTTAGTTAAAAAAGGTTACAACTATTCATTAAAAAAATTAAAAATATTTTGTAACCTTTTTTTAAATGTAGCTGTCATACTTGTAAACACATTAAAAATAATCATTTTAAACTCAAAAATATGGAAGTAGCAATTGTATTTATGTTCTTATTCGCAGTAATCTTCGGAATCTTTTACTTGTTTTATTCAACAAGAAATAAGGAACGTTTAGCTTTAATTGAAAAAGGTGTAGATGCCAAAATTTTTATGCAGGGAGAAAAAAAGCATTCAACTTTAACAGGTAGAGTAATTATCTTAAATTTAGCTTTATTAGCTATGGGAATTGGCTTTGGTGTTTTATTAGGTGCTATTTTGAGTTCTTTCTTTGGTTATAATGGTCCGTGGGAAACACGTCCAGCAGATGCCATTGATTCTGAAGTTTTCTTTATTGCATCTATCTTTTTATGCGCCGGAGGAGCCTTATTAATTGGATTTAATCAAACTAAAAAATTAGACAACGAATAACGTTTGTTTAAATAATAAATTATTTTACTAAATATGTTAAAAGAGAATAATGCTAATTTTATTCTCTTTTTTGTTTTGTAATTTAGTAAGCTAAATTCCTTAACATGAGAAAATTTACAGTACTATTCTTACTAATTTCTACAACAATATTAGCGCAAACCGACACTAAAATATACGATATTATTAATGCTGTTTCAGCAGATAGAATCAAAACTGATATTACTACTCTAACAAATTTCGGAACACGTCATACACTAAGCGATACTATTTCAAATACTCGTGGAATTGGGGCGGCACGTCGTTGGATTAAATCTGAGTTTGATAAAATATCTTCTGACTGCAACAACTGTTTAGAGGTATTTTACCAAAAAGACTTTGTAAAAAAAGGAACCAATAGCAGAATCACCAAAGATGTTTGGGTTGTTAATGTTGTTGCTATTCAAAAAGGAACAAAATATCCTAACAATTACATTGTAATGAGTGGTGATATTGACTCAAGAATTTCTGACCCTAATAATTATACCGATGATGCTCCTGGAGCTAATGATAATGCTTCCGGAATAGCAGGAACAATTGAATCTGCTCGTGTTTTAAGTAATTACAACTTTGAAAACAGTATTATTTATGTTGGATTGTCTGGTGAAGAACAAGGTCTATTTGGCGGAAAAGGACTAGCTACATATGCTAAAGAAAAAAACTGGAACATTATTGGTGTAATGAATAATGACATGATAGGAAATATTAAAGGTGTTGACGGCGTAATTGATAATCGTACGTTTAGAATCTTTTCTGAACCTGTTCCTCCAACAGAAACAGAACGCCAACGAAAAGCACGTCGTTTTTATGGTGGTGAGGTCGATGGTATTTCACGACAGCTTGCACGTTATATATACAAAACTACCAAAACGTATATGCCAGAAATGAATCCGAAAATGATTTATCGCTTAGATAGATTTGGTCGTGGTGGACATCATAGACCTTTTAACGATGCTGGTTTTGCTGGTATTAGAATCATGGAAGCTCATGAGAATTACACACAACAACACCAAGATATTAGAACAGAAAACGGAATTGAATATGGTGATAGACTTAAGTTTGTAAACTTCGATTATGCTAAAAAATTAACCGCTGTGAACGCTATTAACTTAGCGAGTATTGCTGCTGCACCACCTTCTCCTAAAAATGTAGGAATTGGTGGTATTGTTGAAGCTTCTGCTAAACTTCAATGGGATAAAGTTGATGGTGCTAAAGGATATAAAATCTACTGGAGAGACACTACTTCTCCTACTTGGGATAACTTTAAATATGTGGAAAATACTACTGAGTTTACTTTAGACGGAATTGTTTTAGATAATTACTTCTTCGGAGTAAGTGCTGTTGGTAAAAATGGACATGAAAGTATAGTTTCATTCCCTTCAAAAATTATACGTTAATTAATGAATAATAAACCTCATCTATATTTTAAAACTCATATTGAATGGCGAGCTTGGTTATTAGACAACCATAATGAAAGTGATGGTGTTCATCTAATTTTATACAAAGTTGATGTTGACATACCTAGCATGCGATGGGAAGAAGCCGTAAAAGTTGCTTTATGCTTTGGTTGGATTGATAGCACTGTAAAAAGTTTAGGAGATGGGAAAAGGAGGCAATATTTCTGCCCTAGAAAACCTAAAAGTGTTTGGAGTGCACTCAATAAAAAATATATTGAAGAACTAACTGCTTCCGAATTAATGCATCCATCCGGAATTGCTTCTGTTAAAATTGCTAAAAAAAATGGTTCTTGGAATGCTTTAGATGCTGTAGAAAACTTAATAGTTCCAGAAGACCTACAAATTAAATTTGATAAAAACCCTACTGCTTTTAATAACTATCAAAACTTTGCACCATCTTACCGTAAGAGTTACTTGTACTGGATACATCAGGCTAAAAGAGAAGCTACAAGAACAAAACGGATTAATGAAATTATTCGTTTGTGTGAGGCCAATATAAAGTCTAAATAAACTGTTAAATTTTATAATATAATTAACAATAATAAACAATAATAAAAGTAATTTGGGAACCTTATTTATCAACTCAAACAATTTATTATGTTTACAAAACAATTAAAATTAGTTTGTTTACTTTTTTTAACAATTTCAATAATGGGCATTCAAGACATAAATGCTCAAAAAAAGAAAAAGAGAAAGAACAAAGCTAAAACAGAAGTTTCTTCCAAACCTAAAAAAAAGAAACCTAAGAAAACAATTAAGAGCTTAACTAAAAGCAGTAAAAAATTAGACGGTTTATTTACCATCTTCCAAGACACTGTTACTGGAGACGTTAAGTTATTATTAAAAAAGGATCAACTAGACAAAGATTTTATCTATTTCTCGCAAATAGCTGATGGTGTTCTAGAAGCTGGTGCATTTAGAGGATCTTATAGAGGCTCTAGTGTTTTCAATATAAAAAAGCACTTTAATAATATTGAATTTGTAGCTCCAAATACTTCTTTTTATTTCGATGAAAATAACGCTATTTCTAAATCAGCAAAAGCAAATATTAGTGATGCTATAATAGCAAGTACTAAAATTTTAGCCTCAGATGAAAAAAAAGGAGAATATTTAATAGATGCTAATCCTTTATTTATTTCTGAAGCTTTTACTAGAATTAAAGCTCCAAACTTTCCTAAAAGCTCACCTTTTGCTTTCAAGCTAGGTAGGTTTGACAAGAAAAAGTCAAAAATAAATACCATAAAAAACTATCCTGAAAATACTAATATTAAAACTGAGTATGTATATAACAATCCTTCAGTTTTAAACCAAGGATCTAATGCTATTAAAGATGGTAGATATGTTTCTATAAAGGTTTTCCATACGTTTATGAATCTTCCTGAAAACAACTATCAAACTAGGATGGATGACCCGAGAGTAGGTTATTTCTTAACCAATACTAACGACATGACCTCTACAAGTACAGTAAATTATAGAGATTTTATACATCGTTGGAAACTTGTAAAGAAAAATCCTGAGTTAGCAATTTCAGAACCTGTAAAACCAATTACTTGGTGGATTGAAAACTCAACACCTAAAGAGTTTATTGAAACTATAAAAGAAGGTGTTCTAGCCTGGAACGAGGCTTTTGAAAAAGCTGGGTTTAAAAATGCAATGGTTGTAAAAGTTCAACCAGATGATGCTACATGGGATGCTGGTGATGTTCGTTACAACGTATTACGATGGACTTCTTCTCCTAACCCTCCTTTTGGTGGTTACGGACCAAGTTTTGTTAACCCGAAAACAGGAGAAATCTTAGGTGCTGATATAATGCTTGAATATGTTCACTTTACCAATCGTGTGATATATAATAAAATTTTTGGTGATGTTTCAAAAGCATCTTCAGAAGAAGAGACTCGTGCTATTTTAAACAATGAAAATAACCATATGTATTGTTCAGCTGGTCATTTGATGCATGAAAACACAATGTTTGGTAAAACAGTATTAGCAGCGACAGGTGCATCTGATTTAGAAATGGAAGGCATGAAAAGAGAAGCTATGAAATCATTAATCATGCACGAAGTTGGTCATACATTAGGTTTAAATCACAATATGAAAGCAAGTCAGTTATTTTCACCTGAACAATTAGCTGATTCTGATTTTATAAAAGGAAAATGTTTAACTGGTTCTGTAATGGATTATGCTGCTATTAACCTAACTCTTGATAGAAGTAAACAAGGTCAATATTACGATACTGCTGTAGGACCTTATGATATTTGGGCTATTCAATTTGGTTATACTCCTTTTAAAAATAGAGCTGAAATAGATGCTTTATTATCACAATCAACAAAACCAGAATTAATTTTTGGTAACGATGCTGATGATATGCGTTCTCCTGGTAAAGCAATTGACCCTCGTGTTATGACAGGTGACTTATCAAACGATCAAATAAAGTATTCTGTTGACAGAATTAAGTTAGCTAACAATATGATGAAAAACATTAAACAGCGTTTTTCAAAAGATGGAGAAACCTATGAAGAACTTAGAAATGCTTATTATATCTTAAATGGTCAAGCTGCTAGAGCTGGTGATGTAATTTCTAGGTTTATAGGTGGTGTTTATGTAGACAGAGCTGTATCTGGTCAAGAAGGAGCTACAAAACCCTACACTCCAGTTAGTTTAGCTGATCAAAAAAGAGCTATGGAAGCTTTAAAAACTTATGTTTTTGCTCCTAATGCTTTTAAAGCACCTAAAGATTTGTATAATTATCTAGCCAGACAAAGACGTGGCTATAACTTTTTCTCAGGTCCAGAAGATCCAAAAATCCACGCGCAAGTTTTAAGTTACCAAAAAAGGGTCTTAAACCATATTTTACATAGAAATACTTTACAAAGAATTTCTGATTCTGAATTATATGGAAACCAATATAAACTGTCTACTTTTATGACAGATCTTAATAACGCAATTTTTAGAGCTGATGTAAATACCAATATAAATTCTTTCCGTCAGAACTTACAAACTGAGTATACTAAGATGTTATTAAAAATGGTTAATGGTAAAAGTAAATATACAAATGCCTCTAAAGCTATGGCTTTATACAACTTGAACAGGATTAAATCATGGGTAAGTAATGGTGTTGGTAATATTTCTACAAAAGCTCATAAGAGTCAATTAAAACTCTTAATTAATAATACTCTTAAAGACGTAAAGTAATAAATAGTATTAATAATTTAACACAACCCCATCATTTTGTAATGATGGGGTTTCTTTTTCATTATAAGTCTATAACTTTTAATTCCAAAGCTATAAACCTAATAGAAAAGATATATCATTAGATTCTAAATGATTTTTAGTATTTTGTACTCCAATCAATTAACTATATGCAACTAGAATCCCTCGTTAAAAATTTTAAAAACAAAGATGTAAAGGCTTTTGAAAGCCTCTACGAAATGTACAAACAAAGCGTTACTGGAGTAGTTTACAATATTGTTAGAGACCAAACAATAGCCGAAGAAATAACACAAGATGTTTTTATAAAAGCTTGGAATAATGCAAGCACATATTCTGAAAAAAAAGGACGTTTTTTCACATGGATTATCAATATTGCTAGAAATGCTGCTATTGATAAAACAAGATCTAAAAATTTTAAGAACAGTTCTAAAAACCTTGATGCCGAAATTTTCGTAGATATATTAGAGAACCACGACAATTTAGACTCTAAAACTGATGCAATTGGTATAAAAAACTTTGTAAACAAGTTAAAAGATACTTGTATTAAGGTTATAGAGCTTCTTTACTTTAAAGGCTTTACACAAAAAGAAGTTTCTGAAAGTTTAAAAATGCCTCTTGGCACTGTAAAAACTAGAAGCCGAAATTGTATTAACGAATTAAGACTTATGCTAAAATAATGGCTACAAATAAACACATAGAATCTGGAATATTAGAACTATACATAGCTGGCGCTCTTTCTGATAAAGAAAATGAGCAAGTATATAGTTTGATGATGGAACATCCTGAAATTTTAGAAGAAGTAAAAGAGATTGAAAAGTCTATTTTTATTCTTACTTCTCATGTTGCTCCTAAAGATGCTAAAAATTCTTTTAAAGACGTTTTAATAAAAATGTTACAAGAAAAAGAAGATTCAGCAAAGACAATTCCTTTACGAACATCAAAAAATAATTGGGTAACTTATACTGGATGGGCTGCAGCCTTAGTTGTTGGTAGTTCCTTAATTTTATCTTTAAATAAAAGTGCTAATTTACAAGGTCAAATAGACACTATTAATGAGGCTAAAGAGCAATATGAAATTCAGTTAGACAAAACAAATACCGATTTAGCTGAAAACAAAAAGCTTTTAGCAGTAATAAGAAGTAAAGAGATAGTTACTGTTCCACTGCAGGGGCAAAAAGTATCTCCTGAGGCATATGCAAAAGTATACTGGAATAAAAACTCTAAAAATATTTACTTAGATGTTCAAGGTTTACCTGATCCACCAGAAGGAAAGGTATACCAAGTATGGTCTTTAAAACTTGATCCGTTATCTCCAACTAGTTTAGGAACTATAGATAACTTTACAGCTAGTGATAGTAAAATATTTACTATTAATAATCCTAATGATTCACAAGCTTTCGGTATTACTTTAGAGCCTGCAGGTGGAAGCGAAACACCTACTTTAGAACAATTATATACTCTAGGTGCAGTATAAATAATAATTACTTATAAATTAATATAGCCGCTTAAAGCGGCTATATTTTTGTTGCCATTAATCCTTCTAAAAAAATGACAACTTATCAAGTCCCCCCGGACTATCGTTATTTTAAAAAGAATATCGTATTGTGGCTTTTGCAGAAAACGGAGTTCCTGGTGTAAAGTGAATTTCTTCTACAGAATTTGGTTCATTTTGCAACCTTGATTCTGTAGCAAACTGTGTTTCATTCCAAGCTACATCAAAAATATTTTCTAACGCTACACCTAGTGTTATATTGTTTATTTTATAACTAATATTTGCATCGGTAACAAAATAACCTTCTGCTATTATTGAATTATCTTCATTTGCTGCTCTGTCACCTATATATCTGTAATTTACCCCTCCTGAAAAGTTCTTATAATTATTTACAGATAATCCTCCTGTTATAGTCACTTTAGGAGCTAACGGAATATTGTTTTCTCCAGACGGATCGTCAACACTTTCCGCTTTTGTAAAAGTAGCGTCACTATCAAAGTATAACCAATCTGTTAATTGATATCTAAGACCTAAATCGATACCATAACGTTGTGCTTCTCCTGAAGGCTCTACAATACCAGCATCTCCAACATATACTAATTCATCTTCTGAAAGTAAATACCATAATGCTGTATTTATAGCTATTTTTGAAGTAGGCTTCCAAACAGTTCCTAAGTCAACACCATAAGCTCTTGGTAATGTTTTCCTATTAGGTTGTGTAGCCACTACCCTAGTATCGTTTGAATGAAAACCTATTCCTGATTTTAAAAACCATTGAATTTTAGCATTTGGAGTATAGGTTACATTTATTTTAGGATTTACTACTACTTGTGATTTAGAAAATGTTTTGTACTCATCTAATAAGTAATCATTGTAGTTAAATTTTAAATAATCTAAACGTAACGCCGGTGCTACCATAAACTTTCCAAACTCAAATTCACTATTTGCAAAAGCATAGTAATTCGTTTGATTTACCTTTCCTAATTGAATTTGATCTAGTACTTCTTTTCTTTGAAGTGTATGCGACAACTCTAAGTTATCTACAATATCAGCACGTAAACCTGTTCCAAAAGTTAACTCTACAGGTGTATTTGATAATTGTGTTTTCTTTTTAAACTGTGTGTTAAACCCGAAAACATCTCTGTTTTCAGTTTGCTTTATTTGATCTCCATTTACAGGATCTTCTAAGAAGAAAGTAAAGTTTGAAAATAAATTAAAATTATAATTTGAATAAAAAACATTTGAAGTTACGCTAACATCGTTCTTTAAAACTTTTGAGTGTTCTAAGTTTATGTTCGTTCGTGAAGTTGTTCCTCCTTCAGTATCATCAATTGAACCAAAACGAGTAATATTTCCATTGTCTACTTCTCTTTGTGGTATTTGTCCTGAAGCATCCCACTTACTCGTAAAATGCGAAGCTGATACTGACAAGCTGCTATTATCTTTTAAAAAGGTTCTATACTTCGTAAAAATATTAATTCGACTAAAATTTTGTGGAGACTCTACAAAACCATCTGTTTCTAAATATTCAATAGCAACATAAGCATTATCTGTACTGTTATTATCTAACAAATTAAACATACCTAATGTTCTAAATGTATTGAATTGTCCAATACCTACTTCTACTCTACTGTTTTCTAAATATGTTTTTGTTTTAAAATCTACATATCCAGCTGTATTAAAATCTCCTTTACTAGCATAATAAGGTCCTTTTCCGAAGTTAATTTTTTCGATGGTTTCAGGAATTATAAAGTGTAAATCACTATACCCTTGTCCGTGTGCATGAGAAACCATATTTACTGGTGTTCCGTCTACCGACAACGCTATATCTGTACCGTGATCAATATCAAAACCTCTTAAAAATATTTGTTCAGCTTTTCCTCCTCCAGCATGTTGACCTATAAAAAGTCCTGGTACTCGTTGTAATATTTGTTGAGATGAGTTTACTGGTTTTTTATCTAAATCAACTCTAACAATTGTTTGTAATGGATCTCTTTTATTAGATAATACCATTTCATCTAACAAAAAACTTTTCATTTCTAAAATAATTGTTTTTGGAGAGCTTAGGTCATCACTATCTAATTCTAAGTTAATTTTTTTATATCCTAGAATTCCGAATTCAATAATATCTCCTACTTTTGAGTTGTCTAAGATAAATTCTCCATTAACTTTCGTATGTGTGTGGCTATTACTGGTAGTATTATATACATACACATTCTCTAAAGGCATTTTATTGGTATTAAATACCTTTCCTTTAAATTGTTGCGAAAATACATGGCAACTACCTAGAAATAATGCTAAAAATAAAATCTTTGTTTTCAAAATACAGGGGTTTAATTATATACTTAAAATTTTTTCTGTCATCAACGGACCTAATTCAAAAGAGCTTTCTAACAACTCATCTTTTAAAGCCATAGCTTTATCATTAATTCCATTTGCTTTGTAAATTTCAGCTATATGATACTGTATTTCGGGCTCGAAAGTTTTATCTACTACATGTGTGTTAATTACTTCTAAAGCTTTTTTAAACTCTTTATTTTTGTAATAATACCAAGCTAGTAAATCGTAAGACTGTGGCGTAGGCCTACTCTCAATTTCTTTTTCGATGTATGATAATGCACTAGGTGTGTCATTAAGTTCTTCTAAATATAATTTAGCTAGATGCTGATTATACATTACACCATATGAGCTATTTTTTACAGCCGATAAATATACCTCTATATTACTTTCTTTCATTGTTAAATTATTCTTAAACTCGGCTATTTCTGCCTTTAACAAATAGTAATCTGGAGAAGAGTGTTCGTTACTTATAATATCTAAAATTCGTAATGCTTCATCTGCATTTTTATCATGAGAATATACAATCCAAGCAATACCTTTTTTTGCATACGCATTACTATTATCTAGTTCTAATGCTTTCAAGTATAAATTATAAGAATCCTTTATTTGACCATTATGTCCATAAAAGTCAGCTAAATTGGTATAACTCCATGCTTTTAAATCTTTATTACTAGCTTCTTCTGCTTTTTTCATGGCCTTTTCCATAAATCGAATTGCTGAAGACAAATCTCCTTTATAATCATGCCATTTAGATACTCTTATTAAATAATCAAAGTCAGCATAGTTTTCAATTTTAGCTAAGTATTTAGAAGCTTTATCAGGTGCTCCTAACTCTAAATAAACATCAAACAACATTTTTTGAGTAGCATTTAGGTTCTCTCCATTTACCTCGGCTTTTTTTAGTAATTCTAACGACTCTTTAAATCGATGTTGAGAGATATAGTTTCTTGCTAATGATCGTAAATGTGAAGCTTTGTTATAATTTGTTTTTTGATTGATTTTTAACAGCTTTTTTTCCGCTTCTATCAAATAAGAAATATTTCCTTTTTCTGAGAAAAGTAATGTATTAGCCTTTGCTATTTTGCTTAAATATGGATATTGCGTTGGCTGATCGTTTAGTTTTTTCTGCCAAAAGTCTAGTTCTTTTTGTGCTAACGATTCTGAAATAGTTATTGTATTTTTTATATACTTATTATACTCTTCTTGATTAGCTACTTTTGTTGTTTTTGAAGTTGTACAACTCAATATACTACTACTTAAAATAGCACATATAATTATTTTAACAGTTTTCATTTTAGAAGGATTTTTAGTTAATAGTTTATTTAAAAATTGGTTGCTAAAAAGCAACCAATTTTAACCCCAGGAGGTTTAGTCTTCCCGTTCTACCAAGGACTTGCCAAATATGGGAAAGAACTTGAAAAGTCTTTATCATTTGCATCTACGTTATCATTTAACAATGTTGGGTTCTCAGAAAAATCTTCTCCTCCAAAAATCAATAATAGTTCAACGGTAATCACATCATCTGCTAATGCTCTACCTGTTAATACATTAGTTCCATCGTAAAAAGTTGTTGTACCATCTAATGAAACGGTTAATACATCGGTAGCTAAAACACTCGCAAAAGTTGCAGCGTCTAAGCCTAATGCATTCGTATCACCATCATTTGCATATGCAGGGCTTAACGCTTTTAAATTCGTTTCAAACATTGCTGCAAAATTTGCTCCTTGCTCAGACGGTATTGTTACATTAAATGCATCTTTCATATCGCTATTTACAAAAACAGTATTCACTGCTGGTCTACCCATTTGGTCTTTTTGCATGTAACTTCCTGAGAAGTCAATAGAAGCCATTGGTGGTATGTTATTATCATCATCACTACAACTTGCTAAGGCAAAGATTGATAGGATTGAGATTGCTAAGATTTTTATATTGTTAAGTTTCATGTCTTTGAATTTTAAAGTTGATTGTTTTTTACTGCTTCGTTTTAGTTTCTACCCAAGTATTAATAGTACCTGAGCCTCCAATCATAGATTTTGGCACCTCTACTACTACTGATAATACATTAGTACCTGCAAAAGTATCTGCTCCTGGATCGTTAAAACCACCTGCATTTCCTGCTATGATTTCACCGTATTGAGCAAAATCCATAAAGAAAGGATCATCTCTAGGTCCTGCAAAAAATTGCATTCCTCCTTTACTGCCAACTATAGCACTAGATCCATAAGGAGTTATAGAAACCCCATACTCTGATCCATCTTGTGGTAACGTACTAGTTAAACCTGTAGTTGATGGATTGTATGGACCAAAAAAGTACATTTTTCCATCTCTTGGAATTGCTTGAATTACTAAATCTTCAACTTTGTCATCATTGTTATCGATATTAAATTCAATCAATACATTTTCATCAAAACTTGCTGATACTGTTGCTGAAGGACTTAATAATCCTTGAATATTTGCTACAAAAACAAGATTGCTTGTATTTTCTCCTTGGAAAGCATAAAAGTCTGTAATATCACTTGAGCCTCCTGTTACGTCTGGAGCATCAATGTGATCGGCTGCTAATAAGACTAAACCTATTAATGCTAAAGCACCGGCTCCAATAATTAATTTCATTTTTTTCATGGTTGTAAATTTTAAAGTTAATTACTCATTCAACCATACTTACGAGAAAATAGCAATGACGGTTTTTATTTTTTTAACTTTTTTTTATAAAAACATGAAACCCTCCTATTTTAAAGGGATTACAGGTGATTTTTTTTATACTCTTCTTTTATCTATTCATTTCTTTAAAAATGAATGTTTATTTTTGAGTACTATGGCTACAATATTAATTACAGGCGGAACAGGATTGATTGGAAAAGAGTTAACCAAAAAATTAACTAGTAAAGGGCATGTGGTAAACATTCTTACCCGAACACCTAAAAAGAACAATGAGTTTCGCTGGAATGTAAAAGAAAGTTTTATTGATAAGGATGCTTTTAACAATGTTAGCCATATTATTCACTTAGCTGGAGCAGGTATAGCAGATAAACGATGGACTAATGAAAGAAAGAAAGAATTGATAGATAGCCGTGTAAAAACAGCTAATTTACTGTTCAATAAAGTACAAGAATACCAAGTACCTCTTGAAAAATTTATTTCTGCTTCTGGTATAGGATATTATGGAGCTGTTACTTCTGACAAAATATTTACAGAAAAAGATAGACCTGAAAATGATTTTATCTCTAAAATTTGTGTGAAATGGGAGAATGCTGCTCTTCAATTTGAACAAATAGATATTCCTGTAACCATTTTACGAACTGGTGTCGTTCTTTCAAAAAATGGAGGGGCTTTACAAAAAATGAATACTCCTTTATTTTTATCTGCCTTAGGAAACGGTAAACAATATATGCCTTGGATTCATATTGATGATTTATGTGAACTCTATTCAAAAGCAATAGAAGACAAAGACTTTAATGGTATTTTTAACGCTGTTGCTCCTGAACATCAAACCAACGAAAGTTTTACAAAATTACTTGGAAAAAGCATTAATAAACCAGTGCTTCCAATGAACGCTCCTTCGTTTATTTTAAAAACTGCTTTAGGAGAAATGGCTTATATCTTATTAAAAGGAAGTAGAGTTTCTTCAAAAAAAACAAATAGTAATTATACTTTTATTTTTCCAACCTTAAAAACTGCTTTAACTAATATTTATAATGAATAATAAGCTTGAAAATCCTGTTTGGCATTCGTTGTGTGAAACACATGAAAAATTTGCTGTTAATTATGATGGTGTGAAATTTTATAATCCTACAGTTTGTCCTTTCGGTGCTTTTACTGATGCTTCAAAAACTACAGATGCGCTGAATGAATATTCAAAACTTACAGATCAATTCTTTTTGGTTTCTGAAAATAAAACTCCTACTTACGACAAAGACAAAATTCTTCTGTACAAAAAGATTGATGGCTGTCAAATGGTTTTAGAAAACATAACAGATGTTGACATTACCGAAGAGATTATACCATTAACTGAAAAACATGTTGATGAAATTTATAACCTAGTATGGTTAGTAATGCCTGGTTATTACAGAAAAAGAACATTTGATATGGGAAAGTATTTTGGAATTTTTAAGAATAATAAACTTGTTGCTGTAACTGGACAACGCATGCAAACTGACAATTTTATTGAACTTAGTGCTGTAGTCACTCACCCTGAGCATACCAGAAAAGGATTAGCTAAACAACTTTCTCAACATGTTACTAAAGAAATTTTAAAAGATGAGAAACATCCTATTTTGCATACCAACAAAGGAAACCCTGCAATACAGCTTTATGAAAAACTGGGGTATAAACTAACAAGAGATATGAATTGGTGGTTTTTTCATAAAAAATAAGAGCTCAGAAATTCCTGAGCTCTTTTCTTTTTATTTGGTTAGTTCTGGTACTGATGTATAAATATAATCACCATGTTTACCTGTAAAATACTTACTCATTTTCTTTCCAAACTCTTTTCTTTTTGCTTCGTCAGACCAATGTTCTCTATAAAGCTCATTACTTCTTTTTCCCATTTTATCTAAATCTCCCATTGACTCTATTACATAAGCCCTGGTATACTCTGTTCTGTCAGACCCCCATGCGTGTCCGTGTTGATAAAATCCTTTTATAAATTCATTTTTTTGAATAACATTATCTAAATATTGTTTTGATAATTCATCAAATTCTTTCATTGAGCCATCTTCTGGAAATGCAAAATGCCCTTTTACCACTAACCAAATCATTTCTTTGTTTGAAGGTTGTAACATCTTTGCTCCTCCAATTGGTGCATAAATTTCATCTGAATGATGATGTGTGTAATAAGCATCCTTTTTCTTAAAATATGCAGCTCTTTCATCTTTGTCTGGCCAAGCCTCTTTTGCTAACTCACCACTTCTTTTATAAGCTTTATCTATATTATCCCAAGAAGAATACGTGGTTACAAAAATTATCTCTGTATTATCTGGTGTAAAGCGATGTAAAAACACAAACGACCTTAAGATAAACTCATTCTTTTTTACAACTTTATCTAAAAACTCTTTTTCTACAGCAATCCATTCTCCTTTATCAAAATTTTCATAGTTTAAGTTCCAGTGCCCCGTTGTGACCGTTATATACTCAGGACGTTGATTCTCTTCTTGCGAAAAGATGGTTGATGGAATAACCATAAGTAATAGAAATCCCATTAATAGCTTAAGTTTAACTGTTTTCATAATAGTTAAGTTTTAGTTATGATTGAAAAATGTAATTATGGGTTTGCTTAAGAAATAAATTATAAACTAGCCCCTTTGTGAGAAGTATAATGAGAGTTTTACAAAATTAACAAATTATAACATATTATGAATAAGTATTTTAACTGTATTTATCATAAAAAAAGCTCAGAATAAATTCTGAGCTTTCAAGTAAGTATATGATTAATATGTTTTTAACCTTTAGTAAACTTAGCTGTCATATTAGTTGTTGCATCTTGCCCTTGAATCTTCATTGTCATATTTATATTTGACTCTAAAGGCATACCTGAGTCTCTATCTATATCCATCGCTCCTGTAATATCTCCATCAGCTGCTCCCGTAACTTTTCCTGAAATATCTATTAAAACATTTTTAGAAGATATTGATTTTACTTTGTAGGTAAAACTGAAGTTCATTGCTCCGTCATTCTTAGTTTTTGTCCAAGTATCTCCTACAGCAACTGCCTCTTTAGGGTAAATTACACTACTAGATTGTTTTGTAATATCTTTTGCCCCTTGAATATTACTAGGCTCAACCTTTGTTTCTAAGATATTTCCTAGGTTATCACCTTTAGTCATAATTGTAGCTGATAACATAGGCTGCATTTTAGACTTCATCATTTTTCCTGTCTCATCTAATTCTTCATCCTTTTTAGATGAGTCATATGATATATTCACTGCTCCTTGCTTCATATCCATTACCATTTTGGTAATTTTAGAACTACTTTCATATGTATCGCCTGAAACACCTGTTATATTATATTTCATTTGAATATGCATATTATTTGTCATTATTCCAGTACCTATAACTTGAGCCATTTTCATATCCATAGTGTACTTTTGTCCTTTCTCATAGTTTAAACGAAGTAACACCTTTTCTTGTGCAAAACTCACCATTGTTACACCTAACAAAAGTGCTATTAAAATTTTTCTCATCTTTTTTTGATTTCTATTAGTAGTTAAAGTAGCTAATATAGTTAAAAATAAAAAAGGCTTAGGTGAATACCTAAGCCTTTTAAAATATTATATCGCTTTTTAAAAATCTTGATTTACGTCCCAAGATTCTAAAATTTCTTTTAATGTTTTAATAAACATACCTCCTAAAGCTCCATTTACCACTCTATGATCATAAGAATGTGATACAATCATTTTATGACGTATTCCTATAAAATCTCCTTCTGGAGTTTCAATAACAGCTGGTTTTTTAACAATAGCTCCTAAAGCTAAAATTGCAACTTGAGGTTGGTTAATTATTGGTGTACCTGTAATACTTCCAAAACTACCAACATTCGTTACTGTATAAGTTCCTCCTTGAATTTCGTCTGGTTTTAACTTATTAGCACGAGCTCTACCTGCTAAATCGTTTACTTGCTTAGTCATACCAACTAAATTTAACATATCAGCATTTTTGATTACTGGTACAATTAAATTTCCGTCAGGTAAAGCTGCTGCCATTCCTAAGTTTACATTTCCTCTTTTAATGATTTTATCACCATCAACAGAAATGTTTATCATTGGGTGCTTCTTAATTGTAGAAGCTACAGCTTGCATAAATATTGGTGTAAATGTTAACTTCTCTCCTTCTCTTTGTTGGAAAGCATTTTTAACCTTATTTCTCCAATTAACAATATTTGTTACATCAATTTCGATAAATGACTGTACGTGAGCTGATGTTTGAATAGAATCGACCATGTGTTTAGAGATTAATTTCCCCATACGACTCATTTCTATAATTTCATCTTGACCACTTAATGAAACTGGAGTTGGTGCTGGTGCTGATTGAGGTGCCGATTTTTTCTCTGTTGAAGTTGGCGCTGCAACTGTTGATTGATTTCCTCTATTATCTAAATATGATAAAATATCATTTTTAGTAACTCTTCCTTCTTTACCAGTTCCTTTTATAGTTTCTAACTCTTCAACTGATATTCCTTCTGTTTGTGCAATACTTTTTACTAATGGTGAGTAAAAACGATCACTTGATGAAGTATCAATCGTAGTAGCTACTGTTTCTTTAGCTACTTCAACTGTTTTTTCTACTGTTGCAACAGTTTCTGGTTTAACCTCTTCTTTCTTAGGTGCATCTACTGTAGCTCCCTCTTCTCCTTCTGTTTCTATAATTGCAATAGTTTCACCTACTTGCACAACAGCATCTTTTTCAAATAAGATTTCAACTAAGGTTCCTTCTACTTCACTAGGTACTTCACTATCTACTTTATCTGTAGCTACTTCAACAACGGTATCATCTATATCAATAGTTTCTCCAACTTCTTTTACCCAAGAAGTTATTGTTGCTTCTGCAACGCTTTCGCCCATTTTAGGCAACTTCAATTCGTATCTAGCCATAGTGTATAATTTTAAACGCTTGCGAAGTTACTAAAAAGCAACGATTTTTTCATGATTTTATCCGTTAAATATTTTTGTTTTCTTCTTTACTGATTAGATTATCCTCAATTCAACTATAAAAAACAACAAATAGATTATTGTTATCTCTATAAAAAACAAATATCATTACGAATAATTTAATATCTAATTAAACTTTTGTTTGTTCGCTCAAAATTCTATTTTTGAACTCTTTAACCTAATTAAAAATTGTTGAACGAAGCTATTACCAAACTTAACTTCTTATTTGACTGGAGACCTTATCAAGCAAAAGTGCTTAAAAATTTTTCAGCTCATATACAGGATGATCATTTTCATATAGTTGCGCCGCCTGGTTCTGGGAAAACAATTTTAGGAATAGAAATTATTAAAAGAATAGGTAAAAAAACATTGATTCTAGCTCCCACTTTAACCATTAGAAACCAGTGGGAAGATCGTTTACAAAACTTTTTTACTACCGATTGTAATTTTTCTCAGATTTCATTTGATATTAAACAACCTTCTGATATTACTTTTTCTACATATCAGGCCTTACACAGTTTCTATAAGTCTTTTGATACTAAGGAAGCATATTATAATTTCTTTAAAAAACATCAAATAGAAGTTTTGCTATTAGATGAAGCCCATCACTTAAAAAACGCTTGGTGGAAATGTTTGTTTGATTTAAAAGAGCAGCACATGCAAACGGTAGTGGCTTTAACCGCCACTCCACCTTACGATAGTGATAATGCTGAAATTCAAAAGTATTTTAAGCTGTGTGGAGAGATTGATGATGAAATTGTAGTTCCTGATTTAGTGAAAGAGCAAAATCTTTGTCCGCATCAAGATTTAGTTTTTCTTTCCAAACCTGAAGATCAAGAAATTAATTTTATTACTGATTTTAGGCTTAAAATTTCTCAGTTTGTTACTGACATTTTAAAAGATGAAGAATTTATTTCTTTTCTAAAACAACACAGATTTTATGCTAAAACAGAGGAAAACTTAGAAGAACTCTACAAGTATTCTGATTTCTTTTCTTCTATGTTAATCTTCTTACACGAAGCAGGAGAAACTATTCCTTTGGAAAAGCTACAAGTATTAGGTTTTGATAAAGATGAAGAGATTGATTTTCCTTCAATTGCAAATGAATGGATTCAAATTTTGTTTCAACACTTATTAGTAACTGATCGTGAAAATCTTATTGAAGATGAAGTTTATTTAGATTTCTTAGAAAAAAAACTTCGAAAATTGGCCGTTTTCAGTAAAAACAAAGTCAATTTAGTAGGAAATGAACTTTTTTATAAATCACTCAGTAATAGTCCTAGTAAGTTAAAAAGTATTACCACGATTGTTCAACAAGAACAACAAAATTTACAACACGATTTACGTTGTGTTATTTTATCAGATTATATTAGAAAAGAATACCTAAACTGTTCTTTACCTGAAATAAAAGAAATTAAAAAACTAGGAGTTATTCCTATTTTTCATCATGTTAGAACAACTACTAAAAACAAAAATAGTTTAGCTGTTCTTACAGGTAGTTTAGTAATTATTCACAGTAGTAATATTGCTAAACTTGGTTTGATTGATGCTATTGACAACTACAATTACACTCCTTTAAAATCAGATACTGAGTTTGTAATTCTTACAACTAAAAGTTCATCTAAACATAGTATTGTTGAAGTCATCACTCAACTTTTTGAACTCGGACATATCAAAGTTTTAGTAGGTACAAAATCGTTATTAGGTGAAGGTTGGGACGCTCCATCCATTAATAGCTTAATTTTGGCTTCTGTTGTAGGCTCATTCGTTACTTCAAATCAAATGCGTGGTCGTGCAATTCGAGTAGATAGCAAAAATCCTAATAAAGTAGGGTTGATTTGGCATTTGGCTTGTATTGATATTTCGGATGAGTTTGGAGGACGAGACTTTGAAATTCTTACTCGTCGTTTTAATGCTTTCTTAGGTATTTCCAATGGTAAAAAAGCTGTTATAACTAGCGGAATTGAACGTTTACAGCTTCCTGCTAATTTTATTGATGAAGATATTCAACAACAAAATGAAAAGACTTTAGAGCTTTCTAAAAACAGAAATTTAATTTCTCAACGATGGACAAATGCCATTAGCAATGGAAAAGGAATTATTAAAGAACTTACCTTTTTTAATGAAAAGAATAAACAATATCCTAAACAGAAAAAGTTGTATTATCAAGATATTGTAAAATACACGATTGGTGAAATTATTATTGGTTTATCCTTTTTTCTTCCTGAATTTATCATCAAAAACTTTAATGTTTTATTACAAAAGGGAATTATTTACTTCCTATTTGCTTTGTCTTCTGCCTTAGGACTAACTTTTGGTTATAAAATTTATAAGTCTGTTCAATTGTATGTATACTTCGGATTGATTCATAAAAAAATAGATAAAATCGCATTGGCTATTTTGGAATCTCTTTATGAGCTAAACCTTTTAACAACACCATTAAACGATATACAAGTTCAAACTCAATTATTAGCTAAAGGAAATGTTTCTTGTACTATTCACGGAGCAAACAGGTATGAAAGTACACTATTCATAAAGGCTTTGGATGAGTTGTTACAACCTATCGATAACCCCAAATATTTACTGATAAAAACGAGTTGGTTCCGCAGAAAATTAAAGTTAAATAATTTCTTTCCTGTTCCAGAAATTTTTGGTGTTCGCAAAAAAGAATGTCTGGTTTTTCAATCTAATTGGAGCAAACATCTTGGTAAATCTAAGTTAGTATACACACGAACTTTGGATGGAAGAAAACTGTTACTAAAGGCAAGTCTTTTCCATATTCATAATGTGAATAGTGAACTTACTAAGAAAAATGTTGTTTGGAAATAAGTATTAAATTACACCCAGCTTTTAGGTTTAGCCAATACCTCTAATAATTTAGCTTCTTCAGAACCTTCTTCTGGATGGTGATTGTATTTCCACTGTACCGTTGGTGGTAAACTCATTAAAATACTTTCTATACGTCCGTTCGTTTTTAAACCAAATAAGGTTCCTCTATCATGTACTAAATTAAATTCTACATAACGACCACGACGTACTTCTTGCCAGTCTTTATGTTCTTGAGTGTATGCTATATCTTTTCTTCTCTCAACAATTGGTACATATGAGTTTAAAAAGCTATTTCCTACTTCTGTAACAAAATCATATCGATCTTGCATAGAGAACTCCTCTGTTTCTTTTAAATAGTCAAAGAACAAACCTCCTAAACCACGTGCTTCATTTCTGTGTGCATTCCAAAAGTAGTTATCACAGGTTTCTTTGAACTTTGGATAAAAATCTGGATGGTGCTTATCACAAGCTTCTTTACAAACAGTGTGAAAATGTTTTGCATCTTCTTCAAATAAGTAATACGGAGTTAAATCTTGTCCACCACCAAACCATTGTGTAACAATGTTTCCATCACCATCATACATTTCAAAATAACGCCAGTTAGCGTGTACTGTAGGTACAAATGGATTCTTTGGATGGATTACTAAACTTAATCCACAAGCGAAAAAGTCTCCACTTTCCACTCCAAATTGCTTTCTTAATGCTTCAGGCAACTCACCAAAAACTTTAGATATATTTACACCTCCTTTTTCAAAAATATTTCCATTTTCAATCACACGAGTTCTACCTCCTCCACCTTCAGCACGTTCCCATAAATCTTCTTGAAACTTAGCTTTACCATCTATAGCTTCTAATTTAGATGTTATGGTATCTTGTAATTCTTGAATGTAGGCGTAAAATTGTTCTTTCATGTGTTTGTTTCTGTTGAAGTGCAAAAGTACTTATTCTGGTAATTTTTTAAGCTGTATTTTCTTAATAGTTTCTGTAGTAGCTGCGGTTACTGATAATGGTAATACGAGAATTACTCCGATTACAGGAATTAATAAAAATAGCATAAATACAACTCCATTTCCTATAGCTAACCCCTTGTTTTCTTTTACAAAATTGATACTTTCTCTGTATTTAAAATGACGTTCAAGTGTATAGTCCATATTTCCAAAACCTGCATAGTATGCTTGCATTAAAAAAAGTAACACAGTTGAAACAATACCTATTACTGGGATAAATCCAAGTAATAAAATAGGAATCGTAAAAAATAACTCTCTTGCTAAATTTCTTAGATTGATGCGAATCCCCCTTATGAGTTGTTCTTGAAAAGAAGTTATTCTATGCGTATGATCTTCTCCTCTAAGGTAATCTTCAATTTTTTCTGAAACGGGACTCATAAAAGGTGCAGATAATGCCATTACAATATGTTTGTATAATACCAAACCTATTACCACAATAAGTAATCCACTTATAAAAGTACTAATTACCTCAAAGGTTTGTTTTCCAAATTCCCATTTCCAAAAATTTGCTACATAATGACCTATGTTATCTGAAAATGTATATGCCATAAAACCAACAAATGTTGCTGTTAATAGGCTTATAAACATTGGAATGATAAAATACTTCCATAGCTTTAATTTTGAAATCATTCCAAAAGCTCCAAAATAAGCTTGAATTCCTTTTACAATATTTTGTATCATATATTTTTTTCTGTGAAAATAAAAAACCTCTTTCAATAAAGAAAGAGGCCTGTAAAATATTGTTGAATTTATTTACTTTAAAATTGGCGCTAAAAAGTCTTCAAAATTCTTTGTATTAATTTCGTTTACTTTATCCCAACCTACTTCTTTTGTTGGTGTTGCTGCTCCTCTTTTAACGTTTACAAACTGTTTGTCTTTGTTAATTAGATAAGCTGTAGGGTAATCTAACTTGTGAACAAATCCACTAATATCTAAATAACCTTTTTTAACTTTATCTATTTCTCTTGCAGGTACTAGTTTGATTCTTTTATCTAGTTTTTCAGCCATTCTTTTAACTTTAGCTTCTTTGTCCCAAAAAATCATAACAAACTCTAATTGGTCATTATATTTTTCAACCATTTTGTTTAAAGCTGGCACATCTCCCCAACAAGGAGCTGACCAAGTTGCATTGGCTATAAGCACAATTGGCTTGTTAATTTTGTCAGTACTTACCGTTTTACTATCCATCGTAGTAAAATTATAATTTAACAAATAAGAGCCTTTAATGCACTTATCAATCAAACCTTCAGCACTTTCTTCTACACAATTGTTTACTGCAAAATTGTAATACGTTTTATTTTGTGCGAAAATAACGGTTGTTAAAAAACACATCAAAACAAAATATAATTTCTTCATTTTTAATTATTTAAAGGGGGTTATCTGTCGGCTTTATACTCTTTAACCGCATCAATAAATGCCTTTGCATTATCTAGCGGAATGTTCGGTAAAATTCCGTGCCCCAAGTTAACAATATATTTGTCTTTACCAAACTCATTTATCATTTGGTGTACCATCTTTTTTATTTCAGCTGGTGGAGACAACAATCTTGAAGGATCAAAGTTACCTTGTAAGGTAATATTTCCTCCTGTTAAATAACGAGCATTTCTTGCAGAACATGTCCAATCTACTCCTAAAGCTGAGGCGTTTGATTGTGCCATTTCATGTAAGGCAAACCAACAACCTTTACCAAAAGCAATAACTGGAGCATCATCTTTCAATGCTTCTATTATTTGATTGATGTACTGCCATGAAAATTCTTGATAATCTGTTGGAGATAACATTCCTCCCCAAGAATCAAAAACTTGTACAGCGTTTACACCTGCTTTTACCTTTTCTTTTAAATATGCAATTGTGGTATCTGTAATCTTCTGAAGCAATTCGTGTGCCAAAATTGGTTGAGTGAAACAAAATTCTTTTGCTTTGTCGAAATTTTTGGACCCTTGCCCTTGTACAACGTAACATAAAATTGTCCATGGAGACCCTGCAAAACCTATCAATGGTATTTCATCGTTTAGCTTTTCTTTGGTTGCTTTAATAGCATCCATTACATACCCTAATTCTTCATGAATATCAGGTATAATTACGTTGTCTAACCCTTTTTTATCTCTTACAGGATTTGGCAAATAAGGTCCAAAGTTAGGTTTCATTTCCACTTCAATGTTCATTGCTTGTGGAATTACTAAAATATCTGAGAATAATATCGCAGCATCCATTCCGTATCTACGAATTGGTTGTACTGTAATTTCTGATGCTAATTCTGGAGTTCTACAACGTGTAAAGAAATCGTACTTTTCACGAATTTCCATAAACTCTGGTAAATATCTTCCAGCTTGACGCATCATCCATACTGGTGGACGGTCAACTGTTTCTCCTTTTAAAGCTCTTAAAAATAAATCGTTTTTTATCATGTTATAGCTGTTAATTATTAGCATTTAGCCCATGGCTATTAGCTATTAGCTTTTTATTTTGTTTATTAATGAATTTATCATCTTTGCTTCTTTTTCAAGCAATTCAAAGATAGGTTTCAATTCTTCTGAAGATATAAAACCTAACTCTCCTATAATTATAAGTTGAGTTTCTACTTCAAAAAGTGATCCCATAGAAATTTCTAAAAACCTTTTAAACTCTATTTCACTATTTCTACTAGCTCCTTCAGCAATATTAGAGGGAATAGAAATAGTAGCTCTTGTTATTTGACTTCTTAACCCAAATTTTTCTTCAGAAGGTAATTTTTCAGAAAGATTGTAAACTCGTTTTACAATCTCAATTCCTTGTTTCCAAACATTTAAGTTTCTAAAATTTCTCATTTTTCTTTCTTCTAATAGCTAAAAGCTAACCTCTACAAGCAAGCAACTGCTTCCATCGACTTATCAATGGCATTAGCTACCTTTTGAATATCATTTTCCGTTAAAGCTGATGATAAGAACCAAGCTTCAAACTGACTTGGAGGTAAAAACACACCATTTCTAGTCATCTCCCAAAAGAAAGTAGCATATTTCTTTGTATCTGAAGTTTGTGCTTCTTCAAAGTTGGTTACTTTTTTATTGGTAAAGAATGGATTTATCATCGAACCAAATCGGTTAACTGTAATTTCAACTCCATGCTTTTTTGCTGATTCTAACAAAAATACTTCAATGATCTGAGCAATCTCGTTAAACTTTTCGTAAGGATTTTGTTTCTTTAATTCTGTTAAAGTTGAAATTCCCGCTGCCATGGCAATTGGATTTCCTGATAAAGTTCCTGCTTGGTACATTCCTCCTAATGGAGCTACTGTTTGCATAATTTCATTACGTGCTCCATACGCTCCTACTGGAAAACCTCCTCCAATTACTTTTCCTAAACAAGTAATGTCAGCTTCAACACCTAATACTTCTTGTGCTCCTCCAAACTTAGAACGGAAACCTGTCATTACCTCATCAATAATCAACAAGGCTCCTTTTGAGTTTACATACTCTTTTAATTCTTTTAAGAAATCATTTTGTGGAGTTACTACTCCCATATTTCCTGCAATAGGTTCTAAAATAACTCCTGCAATATCATCATGAGCTTCAAAATGTGCTTTTACACTTTCTAAATCATTGTAGTTTGCAATCAACGTATTTTTCACAGCTCCTTCTGGCACTCCTTTACTTCCTGGTAAACTCAACGTAGCTAAACCTGAACCTGCTGCCACTAATAAGGCATCTTGGTGTCCGTGGTAGCAACCAGCAAACTTTATAATTTTGTCTTTTCCAGTAAACGCTCTCGCTAAACGAATTCCGCTTAATACCGCCTCAGTACCAGAATTTACAAAACGAACTTTGTCCATTCCTGGGAAAGCATCGCAAACAATTTTTGCTAATTTAATTTCACCTTTTGTTGATGCTCCAAAAGAATATCCTTTTTTCAAAGCTTTTCTAATGGCTTTTTCTACTTTTTTATGGCGGTGTCCTAAAATCATTGGACCGTAAGACAATACTAAATCGATGTATGAATTGTTATCTACATCAGTAATCTTGCTTCCTTTCGCTTTTTTTATGAATAAAGGATTCCCTCCTACAGAAGCAAATGCACGTACTGGTGAATTTACTGCTCCTACTAAGTTTTCTAATCCTTTGTTATATAATTCTTGTGATTTCTTAAAGCTCATTCTTCGCTAATTATTAGTTGTTAATTATGAGTTTTTAGTTGATAAACCCATTTTTAAATTATCTCGTTAAAACTCTAGCAGCTTCTTTGGCAAAATAGGTTATGATAATATCTGCTCCCGCTCTTTTCATAGAAAGTAAGCTCTCCATCATTACTTTTTCACCATCAATCCATCCTTTTTCAGCGGCTGCTTTTACCATAGAATATTCTCCACTTACATTATAGCAAGCGATTGGTCTATCAAAATTATTTTTTAAATCCCTAATGATGTCCAAATATGATAGAGCTGGTTTTACCATTAAAATATCTGCTCCTTCTTCATCATCAAAAGTTGCCTCACGTAATCCTTCATCTCTATTAGAAGGATCCATTTGATAAGTTCTTCTATCTCCAAATGATGGTGCTGAATCTACCGCTTCTCTAAAAGGACCGTAAAATCCTGATGCGTATTTTACAGAATATCCCATGATTGGTAAGTTTGTAAAACCAGTATTGTCTAACGATTCACGCATCATAGCGATTGCTCCGTCCATCATTCCTGATGGAGCTACCATATCTGCTCCTGCTTTTGCATGTGATACCGTTTGCTTTGCTAAGTTCACTAAAGTAGCATCGTTATCTACATCATTATCGTGTATAACTCCACAATGACCGTGTGAGGTATATTCACAGAAACACACATCTGTAATTACATATAAACTTGGATAGTTCTTTTTAATGAATCGGATTGCTTGTTGCATAATTCCGTTGTCATTCCAAGTTTCGGTGCCTTCATCATCTTTTTTAGATGGGATCCCAAATAATAAAACTGCTGGGATTTTTAAGGCTACAACTTCGTCTAATTCTTTAGAAATAGTGTCTAATGAATAACGGTTGATTCCTGGCATTGAAGGAATTTCTGTTTCAATACCTGTTCCTTCTTCAATAAATAAAGGATATACAAAATCATCTACCGATAGTTTGTTTTCTCGAACTAAACGACGGATATTTTCTGTTTTTCTTAGTCTGCGTGTTCTAAACATAGTTTATTCTTTTACAAAGTGAAGGTTTACCAACTCTAATACACTTTCTACGGTTGGCATCTTTGCTATTTGTACTTCTTTAAAATGTTTTTTTGCTTCATTAGCAGTACTATCTCCAATACAAAAAGCTATTTTATCAGCAGTGTTTTTTTCCATGTAGCTTTCAACTGTTGATGGACTATAAAATAATACTCCGTTTACTTTTTCATCAACTTTTGCTGGACTGTACATTGTTTTATAAGCTTCGACTTCGTTTACAACAATATCGTTCGCCTTAAGAATAAGTGGTAACGTATCTAATCGTAAATTACTACAGAAATAAGTTACCTCTTGTCCTTTTAATTCTTTAGATAAATACTCAGATAGTTTTTTAGCATTTCTTTCTGAGTGTGTTACCTTCCCGATGCGCTGTTCAATTAACTTTTTAGTTCTTCTTCCAACACAATAAATATTTTTAAATTGTAATTCATCTGAAGTAAATGAGTTTAGTAATGCTTCTACTCCATTTTTACTTGTAATAATTACATTTTCTATTTCTTCTTTTACTACTTTAGGAGCAATTCTGTTAAAACGAATTTTGATAAAATCACTATCCTGAACACTCATATGTGTCGGTAATAATTTCTTTTGTGCTTCAGATAGTTTTTTTGTCGAATAAATTGAAAATTGCTTTTCAATTCCTTCGTCTTCCATCATAATTAACTTTCCTCCTTTATCTATCACATAATTAGCGCAATCTTTTGCTACATATTTATGCTTCCCTACTTTTACTTTTTTACTAACTTCAATTTTCTTTTTACCATCTCTACTTAGTAAAACTCCTTTAAAGTTAATTTCTTCTTCTTTTTCATTTATAAAAGCTAATGCCCCAATAGGTGCTGTACACCCACCTTCTAAACGATTTAAGAACTCACGTTCTATGCCTGTACAAATCTCAGTGTCTTTGTCATTTAATTCTGTACAAATCTCTTTAATTTCTTCATTCTCATCTAAAGCAGTAATCATAATAGCTCCTTGAGCTGGTGCTGGTATCATCCATGTTAAATTAACTGCTCCTTTAGGTCGTAAACCAACTCTTTCTAGTCCTGCCGCTGCAAAAATGGCTCCGTTCCAATCGTTATCTTCTAACTTTTGTAAACGTGTATTTACGTTTCCACGTAAGCCTTCTACGGTATGTGTTGGGTAACGATTTAACCACTGAGCTTTTCTACGTAAACTCCCTGTAGCAATTACTCCATTAGGTTGTGCCATGAACTCTTCATTGTCTTTTAACAACAAAATATCGTTATAATTTGCACGTTTTAAAACAGCTGCTTGTATAATACCTTCTGGCAATACTGTAGGAACATCTTTCATAGAATGTACTGCAATATCAATATCGTCATTCAACATGGCGATATCTAAATTTTTAGTAAAAATTCCTGTGATTCCTAATTCGTAAAGGGGTTTATCTAAAACTAAATCACCCGTTGCTTTAACGGGGATTAATTGAGTTTGATGACCTAATTCTTCTAAAAGTTTTTGAACTTTTTTTGCTTGCCACATAGCCAATTGGCTATCGCGTGTACCTATTCTAATTATCTTCTGCATGGATGGATTCTAAATTTGCTCCGAACACTTTAGCCATTACTTCAATACTTGTGTTTACTGAAGTTTCTTCGTCTTTTAAGTGTTTAACAAACTGTGTGGTTATTTTTTGAATAAATCTTGATGTTAATATTTCTGCTTGTTCTTCATCAAAATTTTTAATTTTCTTCTTATGGAAGGCTATTTCTCCTTGTTGAATGTTTTGTAACGATTCTTTTAAAGCGGTAATTGCTGGGGTAAATCTTCTGTGATTTAACCATTCTTGAAATTCTTGGTTATGAGTTTCAATAATCGCTTCGGCTACTGGTACTTCTTGTTGACGTATAGCTAATGTTTCATCAGTAATTTTTGAAAGATCATCTACATTCACCATCGTTACATTATCTAAATCAGCAACTTCTTTTGATACATTCGCTGGCATTGATAAATCTAAAATCAACAATTCTTTATCTGCAGGAACATGTTCTTTTGTTATTGTTGGAAAACTAGCTCCAGTAGAAACGATTAGTACATCACTTTTATGAACTTCTTCTGCTAAATTTGCATATGATGCTTTTATTATTGAGCTATGCTCTTTTACAAACGCTGAAGTTTTTTCTTCAGTTCTATTAATTAAACTTACTGATTTATTTTGAGTATACTCTGCTAAGTTTTTACAGGTATGTTTTCCCATTTTACCTAAACCGAATACTAAAATGTTTTTTGAATTATAATCTGGTAAATTATTAATTAAATACTGAACAGCTGCATACGATACAGAAGTTGTACCTGAACTTAATTTAGTTTCATTTTTAACTCGCTTACTTGCTTGCATTACATGATTCAATAAACGCTCAAAATATGCATTTGTAGTTCCTACTTCTTTAGCTTGCTTAAATGCCTGACGTAACTGCCCAACTATTTCGTAGTCTCCTAAAATTTGGCTATCCAACCCTGTTCCCATTCTAAACAAATGGTTAATGGCTTCTTTATTTTTATATACGTTTGATACGTTGGCAAATTCTTCTACAGAACCATTTGAGTATTTACACAACATACTTATTAACTGAAAAGGGTGTTCTGCAAAACCACAAATTTCTGTTCTATTACAAGTAGACAATACAAAAATTCCGTCTACCCCTTTTTGTTTTGCTTCCTCTAAAAGTTGAATTTGATTTTCTTTAGAAATACTAAATTTCCCCCTAATCGCAGCATCAGCTTTTTTATAACTAACGCCTATGTTGTATAAATTACTATGATGTTTATTTTCTACTGTCATTGAGTCTTCTTCAAAAAAGTCGGTCAAAAATATAAATATTGAACAAAAAAAAGTATCGCTAAAAGAACTTTTAATGTCGCTATTCGTTTTTTCACTCAAAAACACCTTAAAAACTTACACAAAAGTGTATTTTTGCAGTAAAATAGACTAGGAGAAACATTTTATTTTAGAATCATTCTAAATAATAAGATTTATAAAAACCACTGAATCCATGTCAAAAAACATCGCAGAAAGTACATTTAGAGAAGTTCCTATAGAACAAGGTTTTTTTGTACTAAAATTTCAGAATAACTCTGAAGAAATAGAGTTTTTCAAAAGAGATATAGACAACTCTTACATACAACTACACTACTGTGTTAAAGGTAATTGTAAATTTCATTTTAACAATAACAGCTACACTTTTAATGTTTTAGACAAGCATTCAATTTTCTTATATAATCCACAACAAGATCTACCAATTAACTTAGAAATATTACCAAAAACCTCTTTGGTATCCGTGCTAATTTCTATTGAAAAATTCCATACATTTTTTTCAAAAGAAGCTAGCTATATCCCTTTTTTAAGTGAAAACAATAAAAACAAGAAATATTACGACAATGCAGAAATAAATGCTAATGTTCTATTGGTGCTTCAACAAATTTTAACTGCAAAAAACCAAAGTTCAATGCGAGACCTTTATATAAAAGGTAAAACATATGAATTATTGAGTTTACATTTTGACAGTGGCGAAAACACCAATGAAGAATACTGTCCTTTCTTAGTTGATGACCGTGAGGTTTTAAAAATTAGAAAAGCAAAAGATATTATTATTGCTAGAATGAGTGAACCACCAAGCTTACAAGACTTGGCAAATGAAGTAGGCTTAAACTTAAAAAAACTAAAAGAAGGTTTTAAGCAAATTTATGGTGATACGGTGTACAGCTTTTTATTTGATTATAAAATGGAACATGCTCGTAAACTATTAGAAAGCAATCAGTACAATGTAAATGAAGTTGGGTTACAAGTTGGTTATAGTACTTCTAGCCACTTTATTTCTGCCTTTAAAAAGAAATTTGGCACTACACCTAAACAATATGTAATGAGTTTGCAGTAGACAGTAGATAGTAGACAGTAGACAGTAGACAGTAGACAGTAGACAGTAGACAGTAGACAAAATTAAAAGCTTACAAAATGAAACAACTAACTCATTATGATATAGAAAATAATCAGCAAGATTTTCCAGTAACTATTGTATGTGATGCTATCCGTACTCCTGAAAACATAGGAATGTGCTTTCGTATTTCTGAAAGTTTTGGAGTATCTAAAATCTATTTACATGAAAGTTCTCCTTCTATAGATAATAGAATTGTTAAGAAAACTGCTCGAAATACTATTCAACAAATACCATATGATACCTATGGGAATTTTGAACAACTTATCCATCAATTAAAGGAAGAAGGAAACACCATTATTGGTATTGAAATTACCGATGAAAGCATAAACATTAGCGATTACGATTTTACTTCACATTCTAAAATTGTGTTACTTTTGGGTAGCGAAAGAAATGGTATAGAAAACGTTAACTTAGTAGATGCAACTGTAGCTATACCAATGTATGGGCGTAACTCTAGCATGAATGTAATTCATAGCTTAGCTATTGCTCTATACGAAACAACAAACCAATTAAATAAAAAGATTCTGAAATAAATTCAGCCAAAATATGAAAGGAGTTTTATTAGTAAACCTTGGATCACCAGAAAGTACAAACCCAAAAGACGTAAAAAAATACTTAGGAGAATTTTTAATGGATGAACGTGTTATTGATGTTCCTTATTGGTTAAGAACATTTATTGTTAAAGGTATTATTTTAAATACTCGTCCTAAAAAATCGGCAGAAGCCTATCAAAAAATTTGGTGGGAAGAAGGTTCCCCTTTAATTGTACTATCAGAACGTTTACAAAACAAAGTACAAGCAAAAACAGAACTCCCTGTTGCTTTAGCAATGCGTTATGGAAATCCATCAATTAAAAGTGGATTACAAGAATTACATGATAAGGGGGTTACTGAAGTTTTATTAGTTCCGTTATATCCTCAGTTTGCCATGGCAACTACTGAAACTATTTTGGTATTAGCTGAAGAGTTAAGAAAAGAATTCTTTCCTAACATGAAAATTACCGATGTACCTGCTTTCTATAACAAACCAGAATACATCAAAGCATTATCTAATAGCATAAAAGATTATTTATCTGATAAAGATTACGACCATATTTTATTCTCTTATCATGGAGTACCTGAGCGACACATCAGAAAATCTGACATTACAAAATCGCACTGTAACCCTGAAGCAGGAAATTTAAGTTGTTGTAACAATCCTTCTGAAGCTCATAAATATTGCTACCGTCACCAATGTTATCAAACTACCAAAAATGTGATTTCTGAATTAGGTCTAGACGAAAATAAAGTATCAACTTCATTTCAATCTCGCTTAGGTGTAGATCCTTGGCTACAACCTTATACCGACAGAACTATTGTTAACAAAGCTGAAAAAGAAGGCATAAAAAAACTAGCGATAGTAACTCCCGCTTTTATTTCTGATTGTTTAGAAACTTTAGAAGAAATAGCAATGGAGGGTAAACATGAATTTTTGGAAGCTGGTGGTGAAGAGTTTTACACTGTTCCTTGTATTAATGATAATGATGAATGGGTAGATGTTTTAGCAGGATGGATTAACGATTTCAATAAAAATTAATTATGGACTTTTTATACGTAAAGGCATTACACATCATATTTGTAATAACTTGGTTTGCTGGATTATTTTACATAGGTCGTCTGTTTATTTACCATGTAGAGGCAGAAAAAAAAGACGAGCCAGCCAAGTCTATATTACAAACCCAATACAAGTTAATGTCTAAACGTTTATGGTACATTATTACTTGGCCTTCTTTATTTTTAGCAAGTTTTTTTGCTTTTTGGATGCTATATAAAAATCCTTATTATTTAAAAATGCCGTGGATGCATGTAAAATTAGCCTTTGTATTAGCGCTGTATTTTTATCACGGATTTTGCCATAAAATATACAAAGAACTACAACGTGACGAGGTTAAATACACACCTAATAAACTTCGAATGTTTAATGAAATTCCAACTGTAATTTTATTTGCTGTTGTATTTTTAGTAGTTTTAAAAAGTGCTATTAACTGGATTTGGGGAGTTGTAGGAATTATCTTATTTGGAGTATTATTGATGATTGGTATTCGTTATTATAAAAAAGTAAGAGCTAAAAAATCTTGGGATAAATACGAACAAGAGTTGATTGAAGAAGATGATAAAAGTTAAAATCATGAATCGTAGAAAAGATTAATACTTAAAAAAACAGCCTTGGAATTCCAAAGCTGTTTTTTTTTACGTTTTGTTATAGTTTCTAAAGACCAAAATTACTGTTTGTTTATTTCTTTTTTTACACAATTAACTTTACTACTTTCGTCGACTATTATAAACTCTTAAATTATACTAAGCTATGAAAATAATTATTACACTATCAATTTTAGCAGCAAGCCTACTTTCTTGTTCTTCAAACGAGAATACTCCTTTGAGTGATGATATTATTATTGGAAAATGGCAATTAATTCGTCAGTATGGTGATGACACTGATGATTGCACAAAAAAATCAACAATAACCTTTGAAAATGATTTTGATTTAATAATTAACACTTACCTTTCTTTAACAGACGATGAATGTGTAAGCACTGGCACAACTAAAGGTAATTGGAACAAAAAAAGCGAAAACCTATATACTTTAGAAAAACAAGGGGCATCCATAGATACCTCAATTAGATTTGAAGACAACAATAATACTTTAATTTTTCTAGAAGCGGGCGAAGAAGAACTAGCTTACAGGAGAAAATAATTAGCTTAAAAAGCGGAGTTCGAAAACTTCGCTTTTTTTATCCTTTAATCGACTGTTCAAAAGGAATTCTATTCACAATACTTCGTCCAAGCGTCACCTCATCTGCATATTCTAACTCATCTCCTACCGAGATTCCTCTTGCAATAGTTGATGTTTTTACTCCGTATTGTTCTATTTGCTTATAAATATAAAAATTGGTGGTATCACCTTCCATCGTAGAACTCAAAGCAAAAATCAACTCTTTAATTTCTCCTTCTTTTACCTTTTCTACTAATGATTCAATCTGTAAATTTTGAGGACCAATTCCTTCAATAGGAGAAATCTTTCCCCCTAACACATGGTACAAACCTCTGTATTGTGCAGTATTTTCAATCGCCATCACATCACGAATATCTTCTACCACACATACAATCTCTGCATTTCGCTTCGGATTACTACAAATATCACATAACACTGTATCAGAAATATTATGACATTTTTTACACGATTTTACATCGTTACGTAAATGCGTTAAAGCCTCTGCTAAATACTTCGTATTTTCTTTCGGTTGTTTTAATAAATGTAACACCAAACGAAGTGCTGTACGCTTACCAATTCCTGGTAATCGACTTACTTCATTTACCGCATTTTCTAATAATTTTGACGAAAAATCCATGTTGCGAATTTACAATTTTTCGATAAGGATTAAGTATCTTCGTAGCTTTTAAATTAAAACTTCAATTCACATGAATTCAGAGATAAGAAACCTAGAACCAAAAGCTGTTTGGAAAAATTTTGCCGACTTAAACGCTGTACCTCGCCCTTCTAAAAAAGAAGAAAGAGTAATTCAGTTTATGGTAGATTTCGGTAAGAAATTAAATCTTGAAACCATGGTTGATAAAGTTGGGAATGTAATTATTCGCAAGCCTGCTTCAACTGGAATGGAAGACAGAAAAACAGTCGTTATGCAAAGTCATTTAGACATGGTACACCAAAAAAATGCTGATACTGTTTTTGATTTTGATACCGAAGGAATCAAAATGTTCGTAGATGGTGATTGGGTAAAAGCTGACGGAACTACGTTAGGAGCTGACAACGGTTTAGGTGTTGCTGCCATTATGGGAGTTTTAGAATCTACAGATATTGCTCACCCAGCTATTGAAGCTTTATTCACAATTGATGAGGAAACAGGTATGACTGGTGCCATGGGGCTTGAAGGTGGATTATTAGAGGGTGAAATTTTATTGAACCTTGACACTGAGGAAGATGATGAAATTGGAATGGGATGCGCTGGTGGTGTAGATGTTACTGCTACTAGAAGTTATAATGAAGAGATTACTCCTGAAAATACAATCGCCTATGAAATTTCTGTTACAGGATTAAATGGTGGTCACTCAGGAATGGATATTATTAAAGGTTTAGGAAACGCGAATAAAATTATGAACCGTTTATTATTTGACGGTTTTACTAACTTCGGATTACGTGTTGCAGAAATTAATGGAGGTAGTTTACGTAATGCTATTCCTCGCGAAAGTTTTTCTACTGTAGTTATTGATGCTGTTTCTAAAGAACCTTTCTTATTTGAAATACATGAGCTTATTAACAATATTAAAGCTGAGTTTTCAACATTAGAACCTAACCTTACTATTGAATTAAAAGAAGTTGACACTCCAGAAAATGTAATGGACTTAGGTGTTCAAGAAGGATTAATTAAAGCTGTTTACGCTGCTTTAAATGGTGTATATCGTATGAGTCCTGATATTGAAGGATTAGTAGAAACTTCAAATAATATTGCTCGTATTATTGTAAAAGACGGAGCTATTAAAATTGGATGTTTAACACGTTCTTCTTCTGAAACTAATAAATGGGATTTAGCCAACTCGTTACGTTCATCTTTTGAATTAGCTGGTTTTGATGTAGAATTTTCAGGTTCTTACCCAGGGTGGTTACCAAACGTAAATTCTGAAATATTAAAAACTGTAACTAACTTATACGAAGAATTACACAACGATAAACCTATTGTAGCTGCATGTCACGCAGGTTTAGAATGTGGTATTTTAGGCCAGAACTACCCAGAAATGGATATGGTTTCTTTCGGACCAAATATTAAAGGTGCACATTCACCAGATGAGCGCGCACAAATATCATCAACACAAAAATTCTGGAAGTTTTTATTAGAGATTTTAAAGAACACTCCTGTAAAGAATTAAAGACTTACACATAAACTTTAAAACCACAGCTTTTCAGTTGTGGTTTTTTGTTTACATTTATAAAATGAATTTTTTAGCGCATTTATACCTTTCTGAAAGCAACACCAATATTATGATTGGTAACTTCATAGCTGACCATATAAAAGGTAATAAGTTTTCTCACTTTCATGAAGACATTCAAAAAGGTATATTACTACATCGAGAAATTGACACCTATACAGATGCGCACAAAATTGTTAGAATTAGCAAACGAAGATTACACGAACGTTACCGACACTATGATGGTGTAATTATTGATATTTTTTACGATCATTATTTAGCAAAAAACTGGAGAAATTACTCAGAAATCCCATTAAACATTTATGTAAACTCGGTTTATAAATTGCTTCAAGAAAACATTGATATTCTTCCTGAGAAAACTCAGAAAATACTTCCTTATATGATACAATACAATTGGTTATATAACTACCAATTTGCTAAAGGAATTCAAGAAGTCTTAAACGGAATGAATAAGCGCACTAATGGTAAATCAAAAATGAATTTGGCTACTGGAGATTTATTAGAGCATTATCAAATTTTTGAAAATGATTTTACTACTTTTTTTGAAGATTTACGCGAATTTTCTCATCAAAAACTAAAAGAACTAAGCTAAAAACATATGAAAAAAACATTCTTATTTCTTTCAGCATTAATATTACTATGCAACTGTAAAAAAGAAAAAACTGTAGGTCTAATTACTGAAAAAGCTATGGTAGTTTCTGCTCGTAAAGAAGCTTCAAAAATTGGATCCGATATTCTACAAAAAGGAGGAAATGCTTTTGACGCTATGGTTGCCACTGAATTAGCGTTGGCTGTAGCATATCCATATGCTGGAAACCTTGGTGGTGGTGGATTTATGGTATACCGAAAAAGCACAGGAGAAATTGGCGCATTAGATTATCGTGAAAAAGCACCTCTTGCTTCTCATAAAGACATGTATTTAGATAGCTTAGGAAATGTAATTAAAAACAAAAGTACATTAGGAGCTATGGCAGTAGGAATCCCAGGAACAGTTGCTGGTGTTTTTGCTACACATAAAAAATTCGGTTCATTACCTATTCAAGAAATCTTAAAACCAGTCATTGCCTTAGCTAAAAAAGGAGTTATTGTTACTCAAAAACAAGAAGACCGTATAAAAAAATACCAACATTATTTTTTAGAAGTAAACAAAAACCCTATTCTTTTTGATAAACCTTGGAAAAAGGGTGACACTATTAAATATCCTGCTTTAGCCAAAACTTTAGAGCGTATTTCACAAAATGGTAGAGACGAATTTTACAAAGGTGAAACAGCAAAACGTCTCGTTACTTTTATGCAGGCAAATGGCGGAATTATAACTGAAGAAGATTTGGCTAAATACGAAGCTAAATGGAGAACCCCAATTACCTTTACCTACGACAATTTACGTATCATTTCTATGTCCCCACCTGCCAGTGGCGGAATTTGTTTAGCACAAATTATGAATGGAATTGAACCTTTTGACTTAGACAAGTTTGGGCATAACTCAACAAAGTCCATACAAGTTATCACAGAAGCAGAACGTAGAGCCTACGCAGATAGAAGTTTTTATTTAGGTGATCCAGACTTTGTGAAAATTCCAATTGAAACTCTCAAAAGTAAAGAATACACAAAAAATCGAATGAATGATTTTTCTTTTAAAAAAGCAACTTCTTCTACCGATGTCTCTCATGGAAGCATTACTATGATTGAGAGTGATGAAACCACCCACTACTCTATTGTTGATCAATTTGGAAATGCTGTTTCTGCTACCACAACAATTAACGGTGCTTATGGTTCTAAGCTATATTGCGCTGACCTAGGGTTCTTCTTAAACAACGAAATGGATGATTTTTCAAGCAAACCAGGTGTACCAAACATGTTCGGTTTAGTTGGAGCTGAAGCTAATAAAATAGAACCTGAAAAACGTATGTTGAGTTCTATGACTCCTACTATTGTAGAGAAAAATGGTCAACTACATATGGTTGTAGGAACTCCTGGAGGCTCAACAATTATTACTTCCGTATTACAAACCATTTTAAATGTTCATGAATTTAACATGGGAATGCAAGAAGCCGTGAATCAACCACGTTTCCATCACCAATGGTTACCTGATGTTATTAAAATGGAGCCTAAAGGTTTTAACAAACAAGTAAAAAAAGACTTACAACAATTAGGATACAAATTAGATGAAACAAACTCACCTGTTATCGGAAAAGTGGATGCTATTTTAGTACTTCCTAACGGAAAATTAGAAGGTGGTGCAGATCCTAGAGGTGATGATACTGCTATTGGTTTTTAGTTTTTTTTAGACTTTTATGTTTTAACAAATTTTTCACTTCCTTTAACAGCTAATTAAGTAGCTTTAAAGTTTAAAATTTCAAAAAAAATGAAAAAAATACTAACCTTACTTACTTTAACAGTTTGTTATACTGGTTTCTCTCAAGGAACACGTTTATTAAGACAACCTACGATATCTAATTCTGAGGTTGTTTTTGTTTATGCAAACGACCTTTGGAAGGCTCCGATTAAAGGCGGAGATGCCATACGACTTACCAGCGATGATGGTTATGAGTCAAACCCGCATTTCTCTAATGATGGTACTATGATTGCCTTTACCGCACAGTACGATGGGAATACTGATGTATATGTAATTCCTGCTACTGGTGGTGAACCCAAACGTTTAACTTATCATCCAAGTGGTGACTTTGTACAAGGCTGGACACCTGACAACAAAATTGTATTCCGTTCTTCTAGAGAAAGCAGACCTACTCAAACAAATAAGTTTTATACCGTTTCATTAAAGGGAGGCTTACCTGAAGCTGTAAAAGTTCCAAGAGCTGCTTATGGAGAGTTTTCAAAAAATGGTAAATATCTTGCCTATACTCCTATTACTAGTTGGGATGCAGAATGGAGAAACTATCGTGGTGGTCAAGCAATGCCTATTTGGATTTTGAATATGCAAAATCAAAAACTAGTTAAAACTCCTCAAAAAGATAAAGAAAGGCATTTAGATCCTGTTTGGTATAACGGTAGTGTTTACTACATTTCTGAAAGAGACTACACTAGTAATATTTGGTCATATAATTTAACAACGAAACAAGAAAAACAACTTACATTTCATAAAAAATTCGACGTAAAAAGTCTGGATGCTAATTCAAACGGGATTGTTTATGAACAAGGAGGGTACATCCACTTTTTAAACCCTAGCACCTCAGCTACCAAGCAAATACCCATAACAGTTCATGGTGATTTAAACTATGCAAGAACGCGTTGGATGGATGTAAAAGGAAGAAATTTAACGAACCCTAATATTTCTCCTAAAGGAAAAAGAGCCATTTTTGAATACCGCGGTGAAATTTTTACTGTTCCAAAAGAAAATGGTACTTGGAGAAACTTAACCAACTCTTCAGGTGTTGCTGATAGGTACCCTATTTGGTCTCCAAAAGGAGATAAAGTAGCTTGGTTTTCTGACAAAAATGGAGAATACGAGTTAGTAATTGCCGACCAAAATGGAGATAATAAATCATATATTAAAATTCCTAATCCTACTTTTTATTTCAAACCTGATTGGTCTCCTAATGGAAAATATGTATCGTTTACCGATACGCATTTTAATATTTGGGTTCTTAACTTAGAAACTAAGAAGGCTGAAAAAATAGCTACCGATAATTTTGCTCATCCGAATAGAACTATGAATCCTAAATGGTCACCTGATAGTGATTGGATTGCTTATGCTAAACAAAACGAAAATCATTTTAAGTCTATTTATGCATACCAAATCAGTTCTAAAAAAACAGTTCAAATTACAGATCCTTTAGCAGATGCTATTTCTCCTGTATGGGATGCTTCAGGAAAATATATTTATACCTTGGCTAGCACCAACTACGGGTTAGCATCTGGATGGCTAGACATGAGTTCTTACGACCCTTCAGTAACACGTAGTTTATATGCAATTGTTCTGAACAGCAAAGACAAAGCTCCTAACCTACCGAAAACTGACGAAGAGAAAGCTGAAAAAAAAGATTCTGAAGAAAAGAGCAAAGAAGAAGAAAAAAACGATAAAAAAACATCAAAAGAAGCTGATAAAATAAAAGTTGTGATTGATGAAGAAGGCATTTTCAATAGAGCTATTGCTTTAAAATTGCCTGCTAAAAATTATACAGCTTTATACAAAGCTCCAAAAAATCATGTTTTTGTAGCAGAAGCAAATGAAAACAGCCCAAGTACTACTATTCACGACTATGATATTTCAAAAGAAAAAGCGACTGAATTTACCAAAGAAGCTCGTTCAATAACAGTTTCAGAAGATAGAGAATCTGTATTATTATCAAGTAAAGGAAACTGGAGTATTGTTAGTAGTAAACCTCCAGTAAAACCTGGTAAAGGCTCTATAAAAACCAATTTAAAAATTAAGGTCGATCCAAAAGCTGAAGCTCATCAAATCTTTAAAGAAGGTTGGCGCTACATGCGAGATTTTTTATATGTTGACAATGTACACGGTGCCCCATGGGATAAAATCTACAAATGGTACGCTCCATGGATTGATCATGTAAGACACAGAACTGACTTAAACTATGTTGTAGACATTATGAGCGGTGAAGTTGCTATTGGTCATTCATACGTTTACGGAGGTGATACTCCTAAAACCAACTATGTTCCTGTTGGATTATTAGGTTGTGATTTTGAAAAAGCAAATGGTTTATACAAGTTTTCTAAAATATACAAAGGAGAGCGTTGGAATCCTTCTATTAAGGCCCCATTAGGGCTTCCTGGAATTGATATTAAAGAAGGAGATTATTTATTAGAAGTTAATGGAGTTACCCTTACTTCAGAAGACAATCTGTATAAAGCCTTAGAGCAAACAGCTGGAAGAGAAATTTATATTAAGGTAAATTCTAAACCTACAGTTAAGGGAGCAAAAACCATTTTGGTAAAACCTGTTGCCAGCGAAAGAAGTTTACGTTCTATAGACTGGGTAGAAGAAAACAGAAGAAAAGTAGATGAACTGTCTGGTGGAAAATTAGCGTATGTATATGTTCCGAACACATCAAACAACGGATTTACCTCCTTTAATCGCTATTATTTTTCTCAGCAAGATAAAAAAGGAGTTATTATAGATGAAAGAAACAATGGAGGTGGTAGCGCAGCCGATTATATGATTGATATATTATCTAGAAAACCTTTTGGATATTTTAACAGTAAGGCTAATAAAAGAAAACCATGGACAACCCCAATTGCTGGTATTTGGGGACCAAAAGTGATGATTATTAATGAACGTGCTGGCTCTGGAGGGGATCTTTTCCCTTACATGTTTAAAGAAAGAAAAATAGGGCCTTTAGTAGGAACTCGTACATGGGGAGGTTTAGTAGGAACTTGGGATACACCTGCTTTTATTGATGGTGGTAGAATGGTTGCTCCTCGTGGTGGATTTTTTGATTTAGATGGTAATTGGGCTGTTGAAGGTGAAGGTGTAGCTCCTGATATTGAAGTACACCAAGAACCAAGTAAAGTTTTAAAAGGAAAAGATCCCCAGCTCGAAAAGGCTGTTGATGAAGCTTTACGCTTACTTAAAACTAATGAATTCATTCCTAAACCTGAACCTGCTCCACCTGTTCGATGGAAAAGACCTGATGGGTATTAAAAATAAAAAAAAGGATAGTTAATTAACTATCCTCTTTTTTATCATACAACTAGTTACCATGCTAAACTATACTTAGCTTCATAATTTTCACTTTGAGAATTATATCTGTAAACTCCCCAATGTTGCTCAAAAAGACCAGCGTCAGTTGGCTTCTTATCTTCATCATACATTTCAAAAATAAAACAAGGAATTCTAACATTAGGGTTACGTGGCGTTCCGTTTCCACTTTTACAATGATTAATTAAATTTTGATTAAATGTTCGTGCATTTGCTTTTGTTGCTGTAGAGTAAGTAGCTGTAGGTCCTGTAGGCCATCCTGCTTCACCAATAACAATAGGTAAGCTTCCATATCCATTATTTACTAATGTTACATATAACGCATCATACATTGCATCAAAAATATTTTTATACGTATAACTTCCATCATGAACCCAATGCTTTTCACCTGCAGTAAACAAACAATAATCTAAATGAACATTATTCGGCTGATTTTTTTGAGTAATAAATGGATATACATTGACCATAAACACTGAATTATCTTCTTTTAAAATAGCACAAACATCTAAAATTGTATTCTTAAGACTACCATTGAAAGTTCCTGCTGAAGGCGGATATGAATTTCCCATAATAGCATAATTAAAAGGAACAGTTACTCTGGTAGTTAGCCCTTTCGCCGCAATAGCGCTTTTAATATTTTTCAAAGCATCTACAAGATCTGGTGCATAAGCATTATTCCACCAACCTCCTAGTGGTTCATTTCCTACACAAACCATCGGGATGGTGGTTGAATAATCTGATAATACTTTTATAATGGCATTTATAGTAGCTGTATCATTATTAGCACAGGCTTTTAAATCTCCATTAGGAATATCAACTAAAACTTGTAATCCTTCCTTAACAAAAGCACTAATACAATCTGTCTGATTGTAGGTAAACATTTTAACTGTTTTAACACCCGTTGCTTTTATTTGTGCGGCCGCCATTACTGCGCTTACTTGTTTCCCTGTACTTTGAAAGGTATTACTAAAGTTAACACCTATGGTTGATTCAAATATTGAATGATTCATAATTGGTTAGTTTTTGTAGTTTGATTATAAAGCTATAACATATTTAAAATCTTTTTTTAAAAACATCTTTAAACGTGTAAAAATGAGGTAAGAGAGTTTTGTTTTATAATGAAAATAGAGAATATCCTATTAATTTTTAGCCTCCTCTACGTACTATATTTTCTGAAGCCATCTTAGTTATTTCCTGCATAGTGGGCGAGTCTGCTTCAATATGTTTTGCTGTCATAAAATAGAGTAACTCATTGACTACTGTATCGTACTCTATAAAGGGGTTTGCACCGCCAAGAATATAATCTAACCTATTTTTTATATATCCTTTTAAGTTATTGGGCACTTGTTTATCATTTGTAACTGTTTTCATTAAGTTTGTAACTCTCTGATAAACAACTTCATCAATTTCTGGGTTTGCATTCATTTCCAAATTAGTGGCATTGTATATATTGGTATCGTGAGTTCTATTTGCATTTGCATTGTATAACTGATCGTTGGCTACATGTGTTTGTTCGTGTAACATAGCACTTCTAATAATATCAGGATCACTAACATGCTCCCCCGTAGGATTATTCGGATTTATGTCTATGCGATACTGTCTTCCTGCAAGAGGTCCAGCAGGGTCTGTATTTAGAGCACCGGGAGGTTTTACCAAAGCTATCTGACTTCTCCCTAAAGCATTCGGATTCAAAGCTACATTAGGATTTGCTCCTGGAGCAAACTGGTCAATTTGATTCACCATACGGTTGAGTGTATTTCTCCTTTTTATATGATGATACCCCTTATATGTGGCATACCCTGCACCTCCAAGTAACGCTGCGCCTCCTGCTAAAGCTAACAAAGGAGTAGATGTGGCCAACCCAACTCCCCCTGCAATAGCTCCTCCAACAACAGATACACCTGTTAGTTCCTTTTTCCAGAAAGGAATACGTTGTACTATTTGGTTTCCTAAGTTCTGTTGAGTACTTATTGTGTTTTCCTTTTTTTGAATACTCTGTATACTCTTTTGTTGAATACTCTTTTTAAATCGATTATCCACCAACTCAATACCCTTCTCTCTAGCACTCATTTTTTGAGCAACAGCATCAGCGACCGACTGGCTTTGATATTCCTTTGGGTTAGGTTGTTGGGTGTACATATTTTAAACTTTTTAATTAGATTTATTCAGTTGCCATAGTTTTTTGGTTTTTGTCATAGACCACTTTTATAAGCTTCTATTTGAACTTGACATTACCTGTGATTTCGAATACATCTTTAGGTGTCCTAAATTTTACTCTGCTTCACACTCAACATATCTATTCTTGCTCCTCGCTTTGAACAGGAATAATTTCCATTTCACTTCTTAATGACCATGTCTACGTCCTAAATTATGTTCTTCACGTAAATCATTTTCTGTAATACCTTGCCCCATGTCTATCGTTGTATGTTCCTCCTGATTTGTCCACCCATGATGAATAGCACCAGCATTATATTTTTGCGATTTCACATTCCGACGATTGTTGCCTTGTTTATTATGAAGAGCATGGATAAGTTCATGTGCTACGAGTATAAATGCTGGTGATGGAAGATCGTCTCCACTTGCATCTTGATTAACATTTATAGAATCTTGCAATCCATCCTGCATACCAACGAGGCTTCCAGAACCCGTACCTCTTCTTCTAAATTTTTTTGAAGCCCCTCGAATCCTGGCTAAAGCATTATTATCATAAGGATTCGCTTCAGCCCCTACAAACCCCATATTAACCAAATCTGGATGATACGCCCGAATGTCTATTGGAATATTATTTCCATCGCTATTATCCAATAGTTCACCTACCAATTGTCTACCATTTGGACGACTCATAATTCTAGCAAACATTGCTCGATTATTTTTAGCGAAGTCCGGTAAATTTACATTGCTAGTACCAGGTCCATAACTTCTAGCCAAAGAGTCAATAGTAATCGTTCCTGTACCATTTCTTATGGCATCCCAATTATTATCAAGATTAGTCGATTGCTGCTGCGTCATTCCAGCTCGATCAGGTATGTAGAGGCGTAAGTTATTCGCATGAATGTATTCTACTGTTTCTGTATGTGCCTCTTGAATATCATCTAATAATTCATGAATGACCCGTTTTTCTGTTCCTGGATTACGTGCTTGAGATTTATTTACTTTTAAATAATTATAAGCTTGGTGTTCCATATAATCCAATTCAGCCATGGCATTATCAGCATATGCCTGCTTGCCAAAAAACCATGGCTTTTTCAACCTGTGAAACCTAACAAGAGCTTGCCTAATTCGAAAAATAAACAGATTATCAGGGTTTCCATCAACATCTCGAACTCGTCTAGTTAATTCATTACTTCTTAGAAGGCATTGAACCACACCTGTTGATGATTGCAACATCTGTATCGCAGCAAGTTGATGAACTTGTGATGTATTGTTTTCCAAACGCTTAAAACCTTCCAATTGTCCAACTTGTGAGCCATTATCCGCTGCTTGAAATATCTTTTTTTGTGAAATGATATTAAATCGGTTATCCACTAACCCAACACCTTTCTTTTGAGTGTTCATTTTCTGAGCTACAATATTAGCAGTTGCTTCTCTTGTACTTTCTTTTGGGTTGGTTTGTTGGTTGTACATATCTTACACTTTTTAAATTTTTCTTTAGTAAACCTCCTATAAAGTATTTAATTATATCTAACAATTGGGTTAAAAGACGTTTTCAATAGCTTTTAGCTTCTGTTATGAGTCTCTTTTTCAATTCCCACTTTGTTGCATCGGCAAGGAAACATTTAAACTATGCTGGACCGTCAAAGTGATGCAACGCGTTTCCAGCCATACCTAAGACATCGTAATAAAATTTCTTATGAATCATTTTAGTCTTCTTTAATCTTCCTTTCTTATCAAAGCTCGTTTCCCAAATTTTGTATGAATTTGCAGTTAAATACTGCATTCCACCAGCATATGGACTCATAACTTGGTTTCCGGGTATATAATAACCACTATTAATCCTTTGCTGCATTTCACTAAGTAACTTTGCAGTTTCACTTATATCAATCGTATGACTTGCTGCAATACCTGTACCAGCTCGATTTTGTGCCATTTGACGTGCTGCAACCTGATTACCTATATGTTGCTGTATAAACATATTAGTGACGGCAGATGCAGCTGGGGAAGCGCCTACGGTAGAGAATTTTCCTTTTCCTTTTCGCTTTCTTCCAAGCTGCATAACACCTAACTTTTTAAATTGTATAAAAGGTGTTTGTTTTTGAGTAGAATAACTCACTGCCTCTTCTAGCTTTCGCTGAGCTACGGCTTCAGAGCGATTATCCTCTATTTTCAAACCTTGTTTATGAGTGTCTTTCCTCTGAACAACTGGTCGATTTTTATCCTCTTTAGGGGGGGGTTGATGTGTACATATCTTGGTGAATTACGATTTCTGATTTATTATATCAAATTACTTCGACAATGCCTTTGCTCCCATTACATCCGCCTCTTTTTCTAAACTTTTATTATCGTTTATCTGAGCACTACCAAAAGAGGTGGTAGGTTGTACTCTTCCTTGTTTTTGCTGCACTACATGCCATGCTTCATGTGCTAAATGTTTTTCCTGCCCGCTTGCTATATGAATATCCGTTCCTTGAGCATAGGCATGGGCATTGAGTTGTGCTGGTTTGTCGGAGTTGTAATGTACGTTGACATCATCCATCGAATAGCCGGACATAGTTTCGATACCCGACTTTAAGTTATCAGGCAATCCTGTATTGTTCTCTTTTTTTTGAACAGGTTTTTCATATAATTTCCTTTGTATTTCAGCTTCATTTCGATTATCTATAAGTCCTTTTTTTTGCTTAATAACACTCTTCTTTTGTACAATAGTGTTAGCCCCTTTACTATTTTCTTTTCTTTTATCTTGTTTGGTATACATACGTTATTATTATTTATTTTTAGTAAGTATTACTAACTTATTAGATTCTTTTTAAGTATTATACGGTTATTAAAGATCCTGATTCATCTCCAAAATGATCATGATCTTCCTCATCATCTTTATCTGGTTTTTTATCATCTTGAAATTCATCAATATCAAACTTACCAGCATAAAGTATTGCATATAATTCATCTAGCTCTTCATCTGTAAATTCATATCCTCTCTTTTCAAGATATTTATCAAATGCTTCTTGATCTTCTGTACTACTTAACTCCCTAGCTCGATTAGCTGCCTTGTCAAAATCTGACATTTTAGCTGTTTGTTTTGAACTGGGGTCATATTTTTTATGACCTGTTATTTTTGCTATTCTTCTAGCTTCCTTTTTTTCTGCTTTAATACTTCTTAATTCACTTGTAAAGAGTCTTGATTCTTGTTTTGTTTTGTCACTAATACCTGCTCCAGATTTTTTACTCCCATGAGCAGAAATACCTCCAGTTCTTCTTCGAGCTTCTTCTAAATCTTCTTGCGAATATCCACTTCCAATATCACCGTATGTTTCTCCTTTTTTACCTGTTCTTTTCTTTTTCTTATCTTTTTTACCTCTTTGTATAATTCCTACGTTCTGTATAACTTTATCTTTACTTTTCATTTGAAAAGCTTTTTTATCTTCTTCTAATTCTATTTTTTGGATGGTGTCCGATTTTAATTGAAACTCTTCTTCTTCATCTACCCCTCGTAATTGAACAGCTTTTTTAGATATTGATACTTTTGAACGATTATCTTTTAACTGAATAGCATTTTTACCAACTCTTTCCCTGTTATTATTCTTTTGCTGAATTATTTTTTCTTTCTTGTATTCCATAAGTTGATGTTGTTGTAGTTATTTAAAAGGTTTTTCTAAGCTAAGATGCCTGCTCCTCCACCAGCACTATCATCGTCATCTTTCTTATATCTAAAAGGAGTATGAATTCCTGAATTTTCTGGCTCCTCACTATCTGTCATATATCCTTCTTCATCATCGTCACTCTCATAATCTATATACTTTGTACTTTCGTATTTATGACTTTCATTACACTTTTTACATAAAGCTCTTAGTCTATCTTCATCATTATAATCATCTTTCATTTCTTGATCCGTAGCATTTCTACTTTCTAATTTACTTAGTCTTCCTGCCCAAGGTGGGAAATGATCTAATGTTAATGCTCTTTGACTTTTTAAATTATTATTCTTACTTGTATAAGAAAACTTAGTCAAATTCATTTTTTGCGACCCTTTATTTATATATCCTAAAGGTCTTCTACAGGCTGGACATGTATAAACTGCATCATATTTTTCTTTATCATAATGTTTTCTTTTATGAGCTGTTTTTTTGATCAGCTTAGTAGGTTTATCTGCTTTAAATGCAAATCTTTTTTGTTTTTTCGCCCATGGTGGTTGATAATCATCACCACTATCGTCATCTTCATTTTTTTTACCTCTTTGAATGGGTAGTAAATTTTGACCTCTATTATCTTCTAGAAAACTTCCTTTACCTTCTGTTCTTTGAAAAATGTTTGATTCTTTTTCTTTCTTATGTTTTATATATTCTCCCATCTTAGATAGTAGTAATTGTCTTATTCTCTTTTTTGAACTCTTTTCGAATTCCTTCTAAAAGTTCTTCTTTTGTAACGATAGTATCATTTCTAGTAATAGCGGATAGAGCGCATAAGCGTAATACGTTTATAATAGCTCCACCAGCTAACTCATATTCTTCCGCTATTTGCCATAGATCAATCTCTTTATCAAGCTTACATTTTCCTGAAAAAGCATTTTTCCATAATTGGTAACGTTCACTAATTTCTGGCATATTAAAATGAATCATTGATTGAAACCTTCTGGTAAAAGCAGCATCCATATTTCCTTTTAAATTGGAGGCTAAAATGACTACTCCGGGGAAGTCTTCTATTCGCTGTAACAAATAGGATGTTTGTTGATTGGCATGTCGATCGTTAGAACTATTGGTTTCTGTTCTTTTTCCAAATAACGCATCGGCTTCATCAAAAAATAAAATCCAATCTTTATACTGCGCGATATCGAAAATTTTTGATAGGTTTTTCTCAGTTTCTCCAATATATTTTGAAACAATCATCGATAAATCTACCCGATATACTTCTCGTTTTGACACTTTTCCTAACAGGGAAACCGTTAAGGTTTTTCCTGTACCAGGTGGACCATAAAAAAGCGCCCTGTAGCCTGGTTTAATTTTTTTAAACAACTCCCATTCCTTCATCAAAGTGTTTCCATGTTGAAGCCATGATTTTAATTCTAATACCTGATCCATTACCACATCGTTCAAAACCACATCTTTCCATTCTAAATGCGTTGTAATTTTTTGAGCGGGAAAACTACTACTATGCTCTAGTTTTGGTTTTTCTCCAGTAACAAAAAAGTGAAACCATCGTTTGCTAAAAGCTAAGACTCCATTATACTCAGGTATAAAACTTTCTGTTTCTTCAATAAATATTACCTGTTCTTTTATGAGGATGTTCTCTTTGCTAAAAATTTCTAAAACTTTATTTCTTAAATGTGGTTCTATTGCAGTAATTAAGAATAGTAATGTTTGTCCAGTAGGTAAAAAACCGCTATGATTCTTTTCTATTATTCCGCCAAACTCTGTAAAACCACGATCATAAATTTTATTCCTCCCAAAGAAAACATCTAAAATTTCAGGTTTTAATTGAGGAGCTAGTGCCAATGCTAATGCTAATCTTTGATAGCTATTTAGTTCCCATTTTAGTACAAACTGAGCATAAGTAGATTCTTCATTGGTTATATTAGGTTGTGGTATTTGTGTCCAATGAGGTCTTTCTCCTTCGTGTTCTAAATAAGTACTTATAACATTATGTATGACTTCTTGTAGCCATAAAACTTCATTATACAATACTTGTATGTTATTATTAATCTCCATAAGAAATAAATAATTTTTCTACATCATCTAAATTCGCATTTTCCCATGTAAAATATTGCAATGCTGTATTGGGATTTAACTGATTTGCTTGTAACATATCTAATACAGATATAGGCTTGTTTTTAGGTGCTGATATAGTGAATGTTTCATTATGAAAGTTACTTTTAAATAAACCATTTGCCCAATCTATTACCCCTGTTCTCTCTCTAATTAAATCACTTATAAACACTTCAAGTTTTTCTGGCTGCACTATGAGTTTTTTGGCTTTAAAAAAAGATGGTATTTTTTTATTTTCTTTGTGATAATATTCTATTTCTCTGGCTTGAATTGTTTTTGAATTTGCTTTTCCAAATAGTTCTATTACCCCTGAATCTTCCGATTCTGAAGCTATTTCCAACTCTCCTTTGTTAGAGCCTGAAATTACTAATGACCAACTTTTAGTAGCAACACTATCTGTTACTACATATACCTCTCTAAAAGAATATAAAACCTGTGTAAGTTTGATAATTAGTTCTGAAGCAATTTCATTCCAATTTAAAATTCTAACTGCTTTTGGTTGTTGGCTTGTAAAAAAGAAGCTTCCAAACTCTTGAAAAGCTAATATTTGCTTACTGTATCCAAAGTTTCCTTCAATAGGGTTTTTACCACTATCTCTACCTGAGTATGGTTTTGTTACTCCATTACTAAAATTCCAATTATATGAATTCAGCTCTATACCATATTCTAAACTTACTTCATCCACAGCTATAATGTTATTTTTAAAAATATTACCTAATACAATAACTTCTCCTTTATGTATTTGAAAAAAATCTCCTGGATATATATGTTGATTTAATGGTTTTGAAGGTATAAAACCATTAGTTCTGTTATAAAAATCGATGTAAAATTTTTTGGTGATATTTTTCATGATAATACTATTTTAAACGTAGTTGAAATACGATTATATTTCAACTACGTTATGTTATAAATTATTTAAGAAGCTAAAGCTGCTGCATTTGCTGCTGCTAATCCTGATTGTAATGAGTTTAAAACCCCTGTTTCTTTACTTAAAGCAGTCTCTGCCTCACTAAGTTGTTTCATTGCATCATTACTAGCTATTAACACTTGCTTATACCTTAATGAAGCCTTATTATATGCTTTGTATATTAACTCTTTAATACAAGCTTTTTCTGGCTCATTTACTGTAGTTTCTTCTTCTATAATGATAATCTTTCTCTTATTAAGTCTAATTTTATCTATTATATTAATCACCTTTTTTGAGGTATCATCTACAGGATCTTCTGATAAATTTTCTCCAGTAATAAATTCATACAACTTAATTGCATATAAATATTCTAAAGACATGGTTCCTTCTGACTCTACTGTTGTTGCTTGCGAAGCAAATACTGAGTTTAACGCTGTAAGAGTTAATGCTACTGCATTATTAGCATCTTTTCCTGCGTTGGTAACCATCGTTACTAATTCATCTGATATCAATGGATTTTGCACTTTTTTCCTTATGACAAGGTTTGACAGTTTATTAACTACTTCTGCTGAATAAATCAGTTTATCCATTACCTCTTTTATACTATTAGAAACATCTTTGATTCTTGAGTCTGAACACACAACTTTATCAAAAGTTCCATGGGAAGCTGTTAACAAATCAATTACATTATCTACTACTTGATCTAACAATTCTTTATTACTTAAAGCTAAATCCTTATTTGCCTTCTCAGTAGCTAACTGTGACTGTAATAACTGTGATTTTTCTGTTAGTGAGTTTACAATAGCTTGCAATTGTTCAACTTTGTCTTGTGCATATAAAACCTGATTTGTCAATGCATCTAATTCTGATTTCTTTTTTTCTGTAACTCCGTACTTATTAGGATTTGTATTTATTATATTTAATGTTGCCATGATTTATTTTTTATTTGTTAATACATTAGAAGACTTTTTTTTATAGGTAAAGTCTTTTGTGTTTTGAAAGTCTGATAAAGCTCCTACAATTTGTTTGTTTATGCCTTCTCCTTCATCTGGCATTGCTAGTACTACTGGAATATATTTATCTTCTTCATGTAATCTATTTCCAAAATTATCTGTAGTACTTGTCGTTATTTCAACTTCCCATTCACCTTCTTTATCTACTTTTTTTGCTACTGAATAAGTTTCTATGTTTAGCCCTGAAGCAATGGTATAATTAAAAAAGAATCCTGGTTGAATATGCTCAGGAGTTTCAATACTATTGATAGCTTGCTGCTTTTTACGTTCAACTATTGTTAGCTCTTTTTCTAATTTGGATAATTCTGATGAAGTATTTTTATACTCAACTTTTAATTTTTTACGTTCATCTTTTAGTTTTTTGAGCTCTTTTGCTTCTAAATCATCACTCGATTGTTCCTCTATATTTACCGATAATAAATCTTCAACCCCCCCTTTTTCTGAAGTAAGGTTATTTATTTTTGACTCTAGCTTAGCTATAATTGGATCGTATTTATCAGCTATTCTTTCTAATTTTTTAGTTTCGCTTTCAATAGTTTTTAAACCTTCTACTGTTAATAATCCTTTTACTAGCTTCTTATTATTTGGTAAAAACATACAACGATATTCTACTTCATCATCTTCATTTTCATCAATATGAAATAGCATTTTATTATCTATTACTTTAATTGTATTTGAGTCTGGAGCTGCAAGTTGTTTTGTTAAACGAAACATAGCTGACGGAGCAGATAGATAATCATCAAAAGTGCTTAAAAGCTTTTTATATTCATTATCTAGTACAGCAAAAACAAACACCACATAATTTTCTCCTAATCCCATTGATTTACCATCAACATCTTTTAATTGTGATTGATAAATATCAATTTCGTGTTTATCATCAGCTACACTAGGTAACTCTAAATACCTTTTTGAGTCTGGTTCCATTAAAATTAATGCCTCTGCATCAGAAATTGAAAAAATCTCTTTTCTATCATTCTTCACTAAAAAAATGTAGTACTTTTTTACTGGATACCCTCTTTTTCTTCCTTTATTAAAAGGACTTTTATAACTATTGAAACTAACTTTATAATTACTTCGCTCTCCAATTACATCTGGTACTTTTACTAATAAGTTTAGATTTAACTCCTTATTATATAAACTATAAGCTTGCATTTCAGAGTTATAAACTGTATTTATATTTTCTAAAGTTCCTTCTTTTGCTTTTTCTTTAGAGTTTGTATCTGCTAATGAAGCTGACTCTGTTGCCACATTCGCTGAAGCTGTATTAAAATTAGTAGTAACTGCCTCTAACAAACTTTTAATAGATGTGTCTGTTGTTTGTGCTTTTTTAGATAGTGTATTGGAAGGTACTTCTGCTATTAAAGTTGATGCTTCCATACTATACTGCGATGTTTTTTCAGCTAAATAAGCGGTCTCATTCATTAACTCATAAGCTTCTTTACTTTGATCATAAATTTCTGTACCATAATCGGCTGCATTAACCATACTAAAAATGCTTCCTGTATCACTTGCTAATTTTAAAATAGCATTAGATGCTATTTGTACATTTGCAGCTGCAACCGAGGTATTTGTTACTGATTTTGCTACTAACTCATTTCCTAAATTAGCAGAAGCTAATACATTAGTAGACAAATCACTGTCAATAACTGCTTGTTCTTTTACTAATTGCTGAAAGCTAAATTGTTCATTAGCTTTGTGAAGATTTTCAGCAGCTGTTATTCTAGCTCCTTCAGCATAGTATAGAGAAAACATTGAAGCATCTAAAGTAGCTTTCGTTTTCTGTAATTTTAATTCCTGCTCATTTAGTGCCGATACAACACTTGAGTGCAGGTTTTCATTGTAAGAATTCATAAAATTTGGTTTAGGTTATTATTTGTTTTTATCACTCTACTGAGTGTTTAATTAATCTTATACTTCTTTTAAAAAGGCCACGTTACATGAAGTGGTTTTGGCATCCATGGTAACTTTATAATTGAAAAAGAAAAAGGAGATTTTAACATCAAAACATCATATGGTCTTTTTTCAACTGTTAAACTCCAACGGTCTTCCTCTTCTCTTAAAATTCCGTTACGCACTAACCAATTTCCTCTAAATCCTTGTATTGAGGTAGCTCCAATAGCATTCCAATAATCAATTGCTGCTTCTAAAAGTCCTTCTATCAACTTCTTATCTTTATTAGACATTTGTATTTCATCATGTATAGGTTGAGACAATGGAACATTACAGAACACTTTATTAAGTGCTAGTAACGATTCTTCTGTTTTTGTCATTCCTGTTACTATATATTGTAAATAGTGGATGGCATCTAAACGCTTTTCTTCTGAAATAAAATTGTTGTCTTTTACTAAGTTTAATCGTTCAAATAGTATTAAAAAATAACTATTTAACAACACTATCCCTGCATTTGGGACAGTTATCCCAACAGCTAGTTTATCATTATTTTGTTCGTTCATACTTTCTTGTTTTCTGATTTTGTTTTGAGTTGTGTTTTCTATCCTTTTCAATTTCTCTAACTCATTATAACTCAATTGTAGTTGCGTAGGAAGTTGCGTTTTAACATCATCTAAAGCTTCTAAAAATTGACGCTCTTCTATATTTTTCTTAGTACATACTTCCCATAAAAGTTCTTTCCATATTGAAGTAGCTCCTATAAGTTTCCAATTAGAAGTTATCCAACTTTTCAACACTTTTATAAGTAGTACTTGCTGAACTTCTTCTACATTTATACTTTTTGTTGAAATGTGTCCTATTGCTTTATATAATTTTTCAATTGTATTTAGTTGAATTTGTTGATTAGGATACAGCTCCCTTAATGATTTAATTAAAGTTTCAACTTTTATTTTATCTGCTAGTTTACTAAGCTGAGTATCTGAAACTATATTTTTTCTTAATACTGACACTACTATTAATGGGGTATCTCTTAAAACTTCGTTTATTAACCCCTTAATTGTAACTGGTGTTAAATGCAAAAACCAAGATGGTATTTTGTCTTCTATACATAGAGATTCTATTAATCTTTCTAAAGTTTTTCTCTTATAGTTTGGAGTAATAATTTTAGGAGTATTGTTTTCTTTATCTAACTCCTCTAACAGCTCAAAAGTTGAGCTTCTTTTTACCAATAGTTGTTTTAAAGTACTCGGTAGTTTTATATCTTTATCTTTAATAACACGTACAATATCTAATGCTCTTATTTCTTTAACCGAAAGTTCTTCCAAAACTATTTTAATGAACCCTTTTAATTCTCTAGTTTTTTTATGATTTCTAATTAACTGAATAGTTTCTCTCCAGAACTCTTTTTCTATTTTAGTTGAGCTATCGACAAACTCTTGAACCAAAGAAAACAAGATTGAAATATCTTTGTATACAGCTCTTAATCCTCCCTTAGCTATGAGTATAATAAACTGTTGAAAAGGTATAACTGACTGTAGACCTTTAATTTGTTTTTCTGTAATAGTTTTATCTCTAAGTAAGTCATGTATTTGTGTTGGATATTCCTCTAAAAGGAAAAAAAACACTTCTTTAAAACCTAAAGATTTTCCTTTAATTTCAATCTTTAAAACTCCATTCTTAATAGCTTTTTTAATATGATATAAAATTTCTTTTACTAAAAAAGTTTGCCCTTTTAACTTTATGCTATTTCTTATTCTCTCCTCTCTAAATAACTTTTTTGATTTTCCTCCTTTATCTATTTCATTTTTTACTCCCCCTAAAAACTCTAAAATAGAAGTCTTAAAAAATGTTGTAAACTTTATTTTATCTCCTTTATAAACTTGGTAATCTGCAATACTTTGCCAATATATTTCTGTTATAATCTTCTTTATTTCTACTGCTGAATAAATTCTACTAAATTGATCTTTTTGTTTCTGATATTCTTTTATAAAATTCTCTTGAAGAGTGTAACCATCCTTTAGTAAATATTGACTTATTTTTTTTTCATACTGCTTAAATTCCTTGGAACTTACCATTTTCTCGCGAACCAAAACAATTAACATTACTGCTACTTCTTTTTGCTTGTTATTATGCTCTTCAATGTATTTTTTAACCCTTTCTAAAACAGACACTTTAACTATTGTATTAACAAATACTTTTAGTTCTTTTTTTTGTGTTTCAGAAAACTCTTCATTTTTTTTAAAAAAAGACTCTACAACACACATAACTCCTTCTTCATACAACTTACTATTCAATTGTTGTTCTTGAAAAATTAATAATTCTAAAACTAATTTTATAAAAGATGTAGTGTTTAACTTTTGATTACTTATAAGTACTCTTGATGCTTTAATTAGTAGTTCTTTTTTTATACTTTTTAAACTTTTAAGCAATGCCTGATTACTACTTACAACCTCATCGATACTGAGTTCTAACCTTTTTAATATTCGATATTGTTTAGGGAATACATTTTTTAATACTGGAATAACAACCCTTGTGTCACTGAGTAATTCAAAAAGTAATTCTTTAATAAATTTTTGATTTTTATAAACTGTAAACACTTTCCAAACAACTTTTGATTTTTCTCTAAGCCACACATGAAGAATTGCATAATATTGTTCTGTAAATCTTGATTGCTTGTCTTTTGTTGAGGTCTTTTCTAACTCGTTTAGAATCTTTACTAGTTGTTTTTTTGAAAAAGTAGGTATTTCTTTTGAAAGCTCTAATGTATAGAGCTGTTTTAACCCTTTAAAAACATCCAGGTTTTCTGTATTTTTATGTGTTGTTAAAAGTGGTGTGTTTAATATTCTTTCAAAGATTTTTATTTTTGGTGTTTTTTGAGTTTTATTTACTTCATTTATTATGTAATTAGAAAACTCTTTACACGAAAAACTTCCTTTTTTTTCTTTTAAATATAAAACTCCTTTACCAAACAACCACTTTTTAGAAAGCTTAAAATGTTTTTCTAACTCCAATTTACCTAAAAACGTTATCTGACTTATTAACTTTACTCCATTAGTAGGAGACAATGCTTTACATAATATACTTAAAGACTCCTCAGATATATTTTCACTTAACGCCAGTGTATTAAAAGAGTGATTATCTAAAAAAGATATTGTTTCTTTAAACCTAAATGAGTTTATAGTTGATAAATAGTGTATGAGTTCTTCTAATCTTTTTTTCTGATATACTGTACTACAATTATTAGGTGATTGTAAAAAATACTCTAATAACTGCCATTGCTTTTCTATCTGTCTTTCAGTTGAAGGGTACTTGTAAAAATTATTTTGTTGTTTTTGAGAGAGGATAGACAGAATTAAAATAAAATTATTTTTAACATACGAGTGTTCATGTACATTATCTACAGCATCTTCAATCAAAGCAAAAAGTTCATAATACTCCATATTAAAGTGCCTTGCCATTTGTTGAATATTGCTTTGTACAAACTCTATCTTATTAAACATTGTACCTCTTTCAGCAAACAAATAATTAAGAATCCAAAACAGTAAATTCTTTTTAAAATCTTGAAGATTAGTTTTAACAATTGATTCTTGTTCTTGAATTTTTACAAACTCTTCAGAAAACTCAATAATGTAATTATCATTACTTCTCTCTATGTTTTTAATAATTTCTTTTATATGCTCCTCTTTTAGTTGCCATGCAATACGTTTACGTACATATTCTTTAACTCCAACCTCCTCAATCATAAGCATCATCTCTTGTTTATTATGTTGTAATTGATGTTCAAAAATCTCGTTAACTGAGCCTTTTATTTTTTGATAATTCCATGGCATCACCCCTTTTAATAAAAAATATTTTAACGTAGTTAAATGAGTGTTTTCTTCCGTTACAACCTCAATACTTTGTGAGTATTTACTTGGATACATTAAAATATCATTAAGCTTCAATAACAATTGAGCCTTTAATTTTAGGTATAAACTTTCTTCTAAGTTTTCATAATTTATAATGCCTAAATTGAGTTCTAAACTTTTAATTTTAAGTGTTTGTTCCTCTGGACATACAACATCAAAAACACTGTTTATCTCTCTAGGCATGTGATGCTCGCTCCAATAACTAATTGTATTTTGTAGTTCTGTTCCCTTATCTTTATTATCAAAAGAAGTATTCCAATGGCAACGTGCTACGATATGATTGTTGTTTTTAAGCATCACTTAATCGGTTTAATTCAAAAAGTATCCTAACCAACTCTTTCGCACTACTTCTCAAACCTACTCCATGCATAGCACCATTCTCTTGATTAAAGCGTAAACTATTATACCAATTAGCATACGCCAAGATTAACTCTTTCAAGAAGTCATCTTTTATAAAAAGACTTTTTGCCATTACTTGTACTGGTAGTTCACTTTCTAAAAAATAAGACAATCTGTTTTTAAAATCTGATATTTTAAAATTTGAAGTGCCTTCAAAAAATTCAGGAAAAATCAAAAGGAGTTCGTTCTCAAAAAATAAATCTATTATCGACAATGCTCCCTCTTCTAAAGGTATTTTAACTGACCATTTATATGAAGAGTTTTCTATACTAGTAAAATCACTCTCTTCATAAATTTTATATTCCTCTTTTACTAGTAAATATTTGCTGCGTAATTCTATAAAATCAACTTGCCTTCTTAACAAACACTCTAACTCTATGAGTTCATTATAAGTTAGTTTTCGTGGTAGTTTCCAATATAATTCACCCTTAAAACCTTCAGTAATTACTATTTCATAATCCACCGATTCTTTTAATAAATTAGTTTCAATACATAAAAAACCTTTTCGCTGAGTAATTAACCAATATGCAAAGGCATCATTATTATTTACTAAATAATCTTGATAATATATATTTAAAGCAAAGAGTAGGTTTAATTTTAATTCTACTGCTGAAAAATCTGTAAAATCTAGATTGGTTATTTTTTGCTCCTCATCTACCTTAAGTGTATCAAAAATGAAGTTTTTCTGATTTCCTTGAATTAGTTTTTTTTGCAACTCTTGATATTCTTTTTCTGGTAATTTACTAGAGCTTTCAATATGTTTAGTTGTTAATTTGGTAGCTCCAATAAAATTATATGCTTTGGCTCTATAGTATGATAAAAGCCCTAAGTTTTGTAAATACAAACTTTTAATAATCACTTTATCTTTTTGTGAGTTTCCTGAATACACAGTTCCTTCAATAATAATATCAAGAAGCATTGGGGATTCACCATGTCTCGCTAATAAATGGTTGAGTATTTTGTTTCTCCTTTCTAAGTTTATGTCTTCATCTTCCATAAAAGCCATCAATCCCCACATATAAGAATTGTATGGATCTGTTTGATACTTTTTCCAGCTATTGTTTACCACTTGTGCAATAGGTTGAATTTCATAACTGAACTCATGCTTTTTAAAGTTACGCAGTAGGGGGTGTATGTGTGGTACTTCTTTATATAGTGATTGATAGTAATATGTTGGTGAAAAACAAACATAGGGAGATGGATATTCTGGATGTTCATTTTCAAAAGCGGTTTGAACACTATAAAACTGTTCTTGGTCTGATGGAGCTCCTGTTACTGAGTTTTCAAAAGAAAAAAGTTTATCAAGACTTGCCAATTGCATAAACTGATTAGTTAGCACTTGATCAAATAGTGTTAAATATCCTTTTAACTGTCTAGATTGTGCTATCTGAAAAGCGGTTGCATTAGCACTTACACCTTCACTACCTACTGTATATGCGTCTGGAAATGTATTTTGAATAGAGTAATAACTACTAATATCTCTATAAGTTCCTTCAGGCAATTCTGGAGCCATTCTTACTGTTGAAACTTTACTTATTTGACTATTAGTGTCATCTAAACCTGATAGTTCTTTTATAACTGAAGTATTTATACTAGTACTTATATCTTTTCCTTTTGTAAAAACTTGTAGACCATTACTATTTTCCTCTGACAAATCAATAAAGTTAAATACTAGTATTTCATCTTCAGATGAGGATACTTCGTACATTTCTTCAACATTACCAAATGATACGTTTGAAATTGATAACACCCCTTTTATCGATTGAATAATCTCTGTTAATTCATAAGCTTGAATTTTATTTTTTTTGGGAGCCATATTACTTTCTGCAACCCACCCATTTGCTAATTTTGGCCCATTAAAAATTGTATTCGTCGTCTCTTCTTCCTTTAACTCATTATATCCAGCTTGGGTTAACTTAGGGAAAACATAATTATTTATTGCTGTCTCTATTTCTATTAAAACAGTGTTTATATTGTATCCGCTTTCTATTTCTAACTGTCCATATACTCGGTACTTTTTAGCTACAAGAGAAGTTGGATATAAAAACAATTCTCCCAGGTTTCTACAAGAATTCAGAACAAAAAAAGTATTTTCTAAAATCATTTCTTCTTGACTCTTTACAGTTACTTTTTTTTCTTGATTATTAAACGTAACTGTTTCAACAAGCTTCTTTTTATCTATTCTTCTGTTTAATAACACTTCTACCTTGTAAACATTAGCCTGACTTTTTACAGCTGTTATTTGTAAATTGATTACTTCTTTTACTTTATCAACTACATACTTTCTAAAATCGTTAATTGTAATAGGAGAAGTTGTTAATATATCTTCAGGAAGGTAAAACTGATTTTTAACTATTAATTTTCCTTGCTTATTGGTTAAAATATCTTTTATCAAAAAGTTATTACAATATCCTAACTCTGTAAAAGCGAAACACAATTGGTCTAAAATAGTAACTCCAGGATCGCTAGGGTTTAAGTTCGTCCAAGTATTATCATTATTTTTTTGAATATAAGCAAGTCCTAGTTCTTTGAGTTCATCAAAGTTAAGCTCTATAGGTAATATGGTATTTTCTATGTGATTTAATTCTTCCATTACATATAGATTATTTCGGCATTATTTAATGATGGCACTAACAAATCTGACGACTTTATATCTAAGAGACTTATTGTATGATAGGGTTGTTTTTTATATATAGTTTTTCCTGAACTTTGTTCTTTTTTTCCTAAATACAATTCGAGAAATACGATACTTTCAACTTCTTTAAAACTCTTAATAAACTCAGAGACTTGTGCAACACTTACTCCTTTATTAATGGTAATTTGTTTTTGTGAAGTCGTTATCCAAGGAGATAAAAAAACGTTAATTTTTTTATTTATTTTTCGAGCTACTCCTTTAGGTTCGTAGCCAGAAACTATTTTTACTTTCCCCTTTATTTTGATATAAATAAGCTCAAAATTGTTCACCTGAATATTAGCAAACCTTGAAGCTCTTTTTTCTAAATACTTCCCAATTTTTTCTTGATAGCATTGATTTACTAAAGGTTTAAACGCCATTGAGCTTGTGCATTTCTGAACCTTTTTAACCACATATACTACTGTTTTTTTTATTTTTTTATCATATGTTGCTTTTACATAATAAATTTCTGGGAATACTTCTATGACTTCTCTGTAATAATCTTGACTTGTTACTATTCTATCTTTTGTTTTTAAGCGTACACTCACTCGCTTATTCATTTGTTCTTCTGTTTCAGACATTTTTCCTCCAAAGGAAGAAAATGGTTGTGTAACAGCTGCAATTTCTGGAATGGCAGTATGTGGTCCTTCTATTGCATTTGGTTTTATTACTGGTTTTTTCGAAGTGTTTTTATATTGACTTCCTGTTCTTTGTAATTCAAACCCATTTGTTTTTAAAAAAGTCGTTTCACCATAAGCATCAGGATCACTCTTTACACCAATACACAACCAATACTCACCATTAGGCATCGTGTTATGTATAGTTGTTATCCTTGACGGAATATTACAAGTAATAATACCTGAACAACCTAATTTATCTGTTGTATCTGAAAATAAAGGCAACTCTTTCCAGCTACTTTTCGCCAAGTACTTGTAGTTAATTTCTTGTTTCTCTTGATTTAAAGCAGAATAATCTTGTGCCAATTCAAAGTAAAAACTTACTGCCGAAGGAGCTATTACTTTTTCTAGTGCTAAAAACAAATTCCCTTTGTTTTCAACTTTTGGTAACAATTCAGGAAAACCATTTTGTATCACTGTATTTTTTTTCTTCGTTAAGCTTGTATCATATACTTTGTAATTTTTAAATACATCATAATAAAAACACTGTATAGGATATTGATTCTCTTCACCTAAAAAATTATATGTTATGCTACTTGTATACTTTCCTTTAAATAAACCTACAATAGGTGTATAAGGCTCATTGGCTGGTTTTGCTAAGGGATATTCAACCTTCTTTTCATTAAAATTTAAAGCAATCCCATCAGCATTATATAAGGCAATAGCACTTACTATTTTTGAATACAATGATGTTCCAAATCCATAGTTTGGTTCTACTAATTGCATACGAATAAACCCTGTAGAAGTTTCCTCTGTAAATTCTAAAAGTGTGTTTTGAATAGCTGGATTTATATTTTTTTGAACTTCTGAAATTTTTGTAGATCCAAAAACACTATCTTTTTTAAGTTTATTAATTTGAATTGTAGCATTTTTTTCAATTACCTGAGTATTTATACTAACTATTTCTCGAAAAGACAGCTCTTCTTGAATCTTTATTATACTCTCTAGACTAATATCTTCTTCAAATTGCAACTTTCCATAAATACTCAAATTAGTACTATTTTTCAGTTCGTCTTTTAAAACTAAACTTCCTTCACAATTTATTAATGTACTTGAGTCTCCTAAATATAGGTTTAATAAATTATTTAAGGTTACGTCGTTTTTTAACTTTATAACTTCATTTCCTCTAGCTGTTAGCAAATCATTAACCACTAAGTCTTTATTGATTTCAAAAATATCTTCAATCTTTAAAGAAGTGTTAATAGAGAATTGATTTTTAACTTCTAAGTCTAATGATATAACTCTATGATTTTTATATAACGTTATTCCTGTTTTCTTTAGATGTTCTTGAATCGTTAATGTATTATCTACACTTAATTTTTCGTTTAACAGAAAAACATCACTTACTTTTAAGTCTTGATTTAACTCAAAAAGCTCAATTACTTTAACTTTTTCTTGATTTTTTGTTAAGTAATTAATGCTTAGTTCATCTTTTACTTTTAAAATATCACTTATAACTAATCGTTCTTCTATACTTAATAATCCTTTTATTTTTAGTTTATCTACTAGAGTTAGTTCTTCATTTATATTTAAACTGGCTGTAATTTTAAAAACATCTTTAATTGTAAATAACTCACTAACTTCATGCTGTTTTTTTATGGTTAATACGTCGCTAACTTTTATACTAGCATTAGTATAAAGTACTTTTTGGAAAAGTTCTCTTTTGTAGGTACTTTTCAACTCTTTACTAATTAAACTATCTAAAAAAGAATAACTTACATCCATTTTAACAGGAAACCATTGCTTGTTTTGTAGTAATTGAAAAATTACCTTAAAGCACTCATTACTATAAGGTTTATCATAAACTGGTACTACTTTTATTTCTTTCTTTTTACTAAAAGGCCATATTCTACTAAAAAAAGAAGTCTCCTTTTTTTCTCTAGCTTTAATAATACTAGGCAGCATATTATAATAGCCAGCCAAATACTTATTGTACTGTTGATAGTAACTTGTAAAATTACTAGGTAGATTATTCCAATTTAATTGAACAGAAAAATTTTTTACTGGTTTACTAAAAATTTCAGAACTACCAATCATAAAACTTTGATCTTTTTCTGGTGTAGGTCCTAAAGGTTGAAAAGGTTTCTCTGTTTCTAACAATCCATAATCATTATATAACTGAAATGAATTTATTCCTTTTACAGCCACTTTTATTTCTAATGATTTTATTTTAGGTGGGTTCGTTATATCTACGAACTCATCATAACTCATCTTAAACATTGGCCATGTACTAGTAACACCATCTGGGTTTTCTTGAAAAGAAACTATTGCTGGGACTGTTTTATCTAGAATTATTTTAAAATGAATCTTATGCTTGTTTTTGGCATTTCTAGTTATTTCAATATTCTCTTTTGAAAGCATGTACCACCCTTCTTCCGTACTTAAAAAATATTGTCCTTTTTTAAAAAAACTTAGATTTTTAATTTTGGTTAAAAAAGTAAAATTTAAATTCAACTCTCTACTACCTTCTTTTAGTTGTAGCATTGGGGAAGCTATTGCAAATCCTAATGGTACTTCTTTCCCTTCTGGTTTATTCTGCGAACCAAAAGTTTTCCAGCTTTGAATGTTTCCTTCTTCATTTGTTTTTACTATTCCTACATCTTCAATTTGTTTTTTATGTAGTTTAGAAAAACCATTCTTTTTTATTTTTTGAGTAACTGTGTATGCTTTTGTAATACTCGCTGGACTCAATGAAACATTATTTGTTGTTTTAAATAAAATAGTTGATTCATCAGCATACTGTCCTGCATTAAACAGTGTATTTTTTTTTAATAAGAAAGGAGTATTAATTTCAGATAAATTTGCGCAAGCAAACACGGAATCAGCTTTGGCTAATTGTTTTTTTTGACGTAAGATGTCTTTATAATAGAACCTTAAATGTTTTTCTGTTAGTCCGTTCAACTGACTTTTATAAATCTTCATCAATTCAGTGAATGTTTGAAGTAGTAAAGTATCAGGAAATAAACTTTTCTCCTTTTTTATATTTTTAAATTCTACAAATGAATATTCTATAATACTGTTGAAGAATGAGAAAATAGTTTCTCCAGTTGTTTTTAATGAATTGAAAAAATCACATTCTGTATTTTCTTTTAATGGATATTTTAGTTCTAATAATTCCAAATAAGAAAGCTTTACATCACTTTGTTTCCATATTTTTGGATTAAATGATTTATAAAAATACTTATTTACTGAATTTATTCCTTTTATTTGTTTACCAACATGCAATTGTTCCTTCAACCTAAGAAGTGCCCATAAAAATTGACTATACTTCTCTTTTACTTGATTAATTGTATAGTCTTTTAAATTATAAGCAAGAGGTGATTCTAGCATAAAATGAATCCACCTTTCCACTAAATGAAATATGCCTATTAATTGATTAAATAGCTGATTAAAACAATTTGTAATGCTTTTACCCTCTTTATTTACTTCTGAAGTATTTTTTTTACACGCTAATAACTCCTCAAGAGTTATGCAAGTTTGCACAAACAAAGAATGTATTTTTGTATACGGTGTTTTTGCTATTGAAGCGATTAAGAAAACTGGATCTTTCAATAAAAAGGGACTCCAATCTCCATTTATTGAATTTGTTTTGTCATAAAAGTTAAGTAACGATGCAAAATTAACCAAAAAATTCAAATCATCTTTCTCTGTTCGACTATCAATCAAACGAGTGTGATTCTCTAGCGCTAATTCTAGCGAGTTAAGCATTTTATTTTGATCAATTACATTCATTTATTACAAATTGGTTCCTTCTTTTAAATAGAAAGGATATACATAGTTATGTCTTGTGTTTGTTTGATTGTATTCGTAGTCAATCGTAACTTCTACTAAGCCTTCTAAAACATCAGCATAATCTACCTCAACATTTAAAACACTTATTCTAGGCTCGTTGTTTAACAAGCTATTTGTTACAGTGTCTTTTATTTCAGCTTTAAGCGTTTCATTCATTTCTTGAAAAAAATATTGTTGAAGTCCTGATCCAAATTGTGGATTCATAGGTCGCTCTCCAAAGTTGGTTTGCATTATTATGTCTATAGAATCTTTGATATTATTCTCGTACCTAGTGACTTCAAGTTGATAATTTCCAACCGAAAATGTTATAGGAAAAGACCAACCCGCGCCTAAAAATTCTTTTTTTCTATTTATATTAACACTACCCACCTATCATTACATTAAAAGCTCCTAATACTATTTTTCCTCCATGTGCTGTTGCATCTCCCATTCTAGCCGCTGGCATTCCTCCTATTTTTACAGTTGCAGACCCTTTTACTATTGTATCTGGTGGTCCTACACATACTAACATATCTCCAACTTTCGCTGCTGGTAATCCTCCTATTAATACATTAGGTTGCCCTGGACCTATTATAGGACCTCCAACATGTGGTATAGGTGAAGGTACTGCCGGTGTTTGCATAGGACATTGGTGAAAATCTGTTAATCTTGCTGCTGGTGGCATATTTTTTAGTTTTTAGTTTATCATAACCATAGCTCCCTTGATAGTAGTTTGAGCTCCTGCTTGTAATTCAGCTTGTGCATTTCCTTTTGCTGAAAATTTAACGTTGGCTGTTTGTTTAATATTGGTTCCTTTTACAGTAACATCTCCAGGAGAACTATCTACGGTTACTCCTTGTTTTCCTTTAATTGTTACTTTTTGGTTTGCTTCTATTGAAATATTTTTCGCACTTTTAATAGCTATCCCGCTAGAAGACATTACAATACTGTTACTGTTTTGATCTTTTATGGTAATTTCTTTTGTTTTATCGTTAAAAACAGCCGTATTCTTACTTGGGGTTTCTATGGTAAACACCTTATTTTCATCATCAAACTCAATAAAAATTCCTTGTTTAGAAACAATTGCCTTTTTAGTATTTTTCTGATTAGGAGTTAAGCCTTTAAAAGGTTTGTTTTTAGCACTACTGTATAAGCTTCCTAAAATTATTGGGTATCGAGGATCTTCATTTAAAAACCCAACCACTACCTCATCTCCTACTTCAGGCATAAAGAATACTCCTGCCCCTGATGTTGCATAAAAATTAGCTAAACGAGCCCATATACCTTGACCTTTTGAGTCAAATAATGGTATATCGACCAATATTCTATATTGATTATCTGGATCTTCGTACATCTTTTTTATAGTTGCATTGAAAAGCCCTTGAACACCTGGTAATAGTCCTGAAGCGGGAGGAGCCATTACATCCGGTTCTTCTGTAAACCAACTAGGTGATAACCCTACTGTTACCTCCGTTATCCAGTTTCCATCTGCAACAGTGTGTGTTACATTAGATATAAAATGATCTCCGTTAAATCGATCTCCTAAACCATCTAACGTTATATATTTTCCTGGATTTACTTTGTTACTTCCCTGAAACTTAACTTCTCCTCTAATTTTTGAAAGCTCACTTTTAATCAATGTTGCTTTTGACCAATTTGTTAAATCTGTCGTTTCCAAAGGCGCGGTGGTTTGCACTTTAAACTCTTTTAACCCCACTACTTCTGATAACTTTTTGCTAGATAAATTTCCTGCTCCTGCATAACTATTACTTGCTGAACTTGACGTTACTTTTTGATTAGGAAATCCCCATGACTCCCCTTTTACAGAACCTAGCTGAGTAACTGCATCTAAATCTGCATTAAACTCTAACAAGTTATCTCCATATTCTATTTCAAGTACTGATTTTTTGTCTTCATCTGGTGGAAAAACAGCTACTTTACCATTAAGAGTTGTCACTACCATTCCATTTACTTCTGCTCTAGCCATTATAAAATCCCAATCTGTAGTGTAATACTGTACTTGTTCTGGCCACTTTGTTTTTGTTGCTGTTACATCAGCTGATAAGCCTGAATATGTTCCTATAATCGATGAGATTATTTCACTGTCTTTTTTCTTTGTGAAGGTGAGACTTTTACGTCCTACAATCATACGAATGGCTTCATCTCTACACTCAACTTCTAATGTAGGACCAGAATTTCCCTGTACTTTTATATTTTGTTTTGTTATTATTCCTTCAAAGATGGTTTCGTTTACAGAATCATATCCTGCTGTTATTTGTACTTTATTTCCAGGGATAAAAGTTTTAGAAGAGCTTACTGAAAAGCCTTCAGTAGCTGGGTTACCATCTAGAATTACTATAGTGGCTCTTGCTATTCTGTTAACAGATTTCTCAACAATAATACGTTCTATCTCAACAACATCTGGAATTACCTTACCGTCAACTTTTATATTAAAAGTTACTAATCCTCCACTTTTTATGTCTGTTGTTCCACTCATGATATTATAGGTTTAATAATTGGAGGAAAAATTAATTCTTGTCCTCCTTTTAATTTCCTAAACTTATTTAAACCATTATACTGTGCTACTTGTATATAATGATTAGGAGAATTCCATACTTTGTTACATAATTGTGGTAAACTTTCTCCTTCAATTACTTCTACTAAATGCGTAACATCTGGTGATTCTTTTTTTTCTTTCTTTTTTTTCTTTTTTTCAGATACATATTCTCCAAAACTCAATGAAATTTTTGCCCTAAGCGGGCTTCCATCTGGTCTAAATAATGTGTATGTAGTATTAAATTTTTTTAAGACACTATTAAACGATAAGTTTGCTCCCCATTGAATTTTAACATAATTAGGGCGATGAATTTTACCGTTATAGGTGTACACAATGTCTTCTAAGGCTTTAATTTCTTTCGCCATATCTATTCTTTTTGAAAATACAACTCCTGTACAGTCAATTACTATTTCAAAACTTAGTTCATCACTTGGTGTGTTTTTGTATTTCTGAGAAGGTTTACTAGAATCTATTGGTTGCTGCTCATTGTATTGAATCCTTCTGTTCCATTTTATAGAATTTGGATTAATCATTACTTTATAAGGCTCTCCTGGAACAGGTGTGCTAAAGTTTTCATCAGTATACCCTGTTATTTTCAAAAATTCTAGTCCCATAAATTATCGTCTATAATTTGTTTTTTTTATTCCTTCAGAAAGCATACGCTTACATATGTTTATTAACTCCTCTTTCAATACATTAAAATCTTGTTCTTCAAAAGATGTCGATTTTTCAGTTTCGGTTCTGATTTCTGTTTTTATAACTAACTCTCTAATTTCTACAGGCATTTTTTTAGTTTTTAATACTACTTTTATGATGTCGTAAAGTGAATGTAGGCTAACTCAATCGTATCTATCAAAACTTCACTTTCTTGTGATTTTAGATCTGAAATAGAGTACTTAATTGGATAAGCTTTATAAAAGTTCCATTTCATGGATACTTGGCCTTCATTATTCAATAGGTTTACTGAAACTGTTTTTGTTTGTATTGGTTTTGCTAATCCACCATCTATAGTTTCTTTACACCATTTGGTCAATGCATCACCTTTAGGTACCAGTGCTCTTTTAAGTACCAAATTCTTACTAATCGAAACAGCGGGGAGGCGGTATTTAAACCTATTCTCTCCGCCTCCTACTACTTCTTCTACAGTTTGTTCTTTGGTTAAACCTGATACTTGTTGAAAAGGTAATCCTTCACTACTATCAAATGAAACAGAGAAATAAAAGCCTACAGGAAACTTACCTACTTTATCTTCTGTCTTAGCATTGTTCTTATTAGCCATTTGTTATAATAAGTTCTTCATGTGCTATCTCAATAGTATCAACAGCAACTTCATTTCCATCAGATTTTAAGTCGGTACTTGATATTTTAGTTGGCCATGCATTATTTAATTGCCATTGCATGGTTACATTACCTCCTTCATCTAATAATTTTATAAGTACTGTTCTACGTTTAATTGTGTTCATTTTTATTTCTGCATGCCAATCCCAAAAAGTATTATCATTTACGAACACACCACGTTTCATAGTTACATTACCGTATTTAACAATTCCTGGCATTTTCTCAGTAGAGAATAAAGGACTGTTACTTTTACGATACTCTATAATTTGGTTCTCTACATCCATTCCAGATACTTCCTGAAATGCTACTCCTGTTAATTCAGTTCCTAAGTCTACTTCGAATCGGAACTTAGGCATGGGCCATGTTCCGCCTTCTACACTACCGTCATCTGTTGCCATAATTTTCTTTTTTAATTTAAATTAGTTTGTTTAGTTATTTCTTTGATTAAAGGTTTTAATATTTTCTTTTAGCTAGAAGTAGCCATTTGTTGTTGAAAGGTTAATACAATAAATTCTGCAGGACGTACGATTGCTACTTTTACTGTTACATTCATAAAACCATTTAAAATATCTTCAGAAGTCATTGTGGTTCCTAACCCACACTCTACAGAAAAAGCATCAGAAGCACTCGCTCCTTGTAAACCTCCTTGTTTCCATATTCCATTTAAAAAACTTCCAATCATTGCTTTTACCGCTTCCCATGTATTTTTATCATTAGGAGCAAATACATACGCGTTTGCAGCTAGCTTACAAGATTGTTCCAAAAAAATCATTGTTCTTCTTACTGATAAATACCTCCAATCTTTACTATTTCCATCTAACGTTCTTGCTCCCCATATTAAGATCCCCAATCCATTAAAAAATCGAATAGCATTGATAGATTTTCCTGAAATTGCATCTACATTTAAATCAGCTTGTTGTGTCTCTGATAAGCTAATTGGTAAGTTTACCGCATCAACCATTGAAGTATTTGCTGGTGATTGCCATGGACCAACTTGATTATCTACTGTTGTTATTACTCCCGCCATACCTCCACTAGGTGGCAATAAGTTTGCGTCTTGTAATACTTTAGCTATAATAGTACTATAGGTCGGACTCGCTACTAATAATGAGTTATTATATTGACTAACTGTTAGTGCTTTTCCTCCTGGTGGATTTTGAATATTTGCTATAATAGCATCAACCGTTGCATTAGGGTTATCTGCTGGACTTAAAATATCTTTTAATTGTGATACATCTCCTCCAAAAAGATTTGTGTAATCAATATCTGTAGATTGCATTACCGTTGTTCCTACAAAAGGATAATAAGCTGTACCATAATCTAACCCATTAGACCCTGTACTATTTCGGAATGCTTCAATATCATCCATATACATTAATGGGTCTGGATTATCTCCTCCAATAATATCAAAAATACATACCGCTGTTTGCATTTCTGTTGATTGTAACAGCATAGCTTGCATTAAAGAAGCATTATTTTCTACTGATAATAATGTTGCCTCTGGACATATATACATCGTTGGTTCCTGCTCTTGCTTAAGTAATGCTAAACCATCTGTTAATTGATTAATTTGAACATTAGGGTTTACTACTTGTTCACCTATAGTGGCTGGACCTCCTGATGGTTCTCCATAAGATCCTACCGAAACAATATATGCATCTCCTCCTCCATTATCATAAAACAACTTTATGCTATTATACAGATAGTAAACTGTATTAGGGTCTGGTAGAATTGAATAAAAAGTATTCCCTATCATCATATAGTCTCCTTGTGTGGGTTGACTATCTTGTTGTACTAAATAATATTCTGGTTCATATTGTTTTGCTGGGTCTGCTGGTGCTGGTGGATTAGGCAAACAAAAAATGGCCTGAAAGTCTGCGAATGACGTTATTTTAGTAGGTACATTCGTGTACGATGTCCCTTCGTACATAGCTTGTGGAGTATATCCAATAAATGCGGGAACTGCTGTAGCAACAGGTACTACTGAATTTCCAAAAGCATTTACTTCATTGATATAAACCCCTGGAGATTTAATGGTTGATAAATTCATAAAACGTTTGGTTATTGTTATTTTTATTTACTCTATATATATACATACATTAAAGAAGCAACTACTGAATTTAATTCGCTTCCCATTATTTTAATAGTATTAGGATTTGGTGTTGGTAATCCTTTACAGACTATCTTTTTCCTATCTACACCGTTTTTCTTGGTAACACTTACCAAATTAAACTGGTATTTTGGAACTTCAGATAGCGGTAGCAATTGTTCTTCTAGTGAAAACTCTTGAGCTTTTTGTCCATTTTGAAGTACTACATCAAAAGGTCCACTAAATTGTTCATCTGATTTTCCTTTTATTGATAAACTTCCTAGATTTTGCTTATTATTATTTACTACAAAATACTTCCACTGTGTTTCTCTAGCTTCAAATTGAATTTTATAGTTAGCTAACTCTTTTTTTTGATCTAACTTCACCAAATCTTCAAATTTTATAGCTACTTTAAAAAGTATATTTACCTCTTGTTTTTTTTTAAAACTTGGAGTCAACAACTTTTCTTTATTAATAGTTACCCCTGATGAGCTACTAAACTCAATAACTCCTATTTTATTTACTGGTAAGTTTGTGTAATGATAAAATTGTTGATTTGTGACAGTGATATTGAAATTAAAAGAATCCTCTCCTGTTGCTAGAGTTATATAATTTAAAAGATTTTCTATTGTATTTTTAGCATCCATATAAAACTCGAAGCCTGTACCTGTGACTTTTAACCTCAAAGAGAATCTTTTAATAATATCCTCTGTTTCTTTTGATGCTATATACAGTAAACCTTTACATATATTATTTTCAAAATAAGTATGCATTACATCTAAACTGAACATTTTATTAAAGCTACTACTATACATCCTTTGAAGTATTAGAGGTTGTTGTAATCTCTGGTGTAAAGCCTTTAACTTCATCTGAAGTAATACTAATCAATTTCATTTTATAGATAACACTTGGCTGATATTTAGCTCCTAATGCACTCCATAAATTATGCATTTGCTGATATCCATCTCCTTTTTCAAACTCAAACTCTAAACGTAAGATACCTTTAGGAATGTTAGATGAAGTATTAGCATCTAATGCTGTATTAATTTGAAAAAATTGTATTGATGTGTTCAAAAACTTTAACACCTCATTATAGTCTTCAAAGTTTGGAGCTATTAATATGTATAAATTATATCGCTCCTCTAATGGTTTACTTACATAATTACCATTACTAGTTCGTTTATTTCGACTGTAGAAAGATTTGACGGTTTCTTGACCTATGTGAATTAATGTTATCACTACCTTATTCTGATTTTCAATAGGTACTGTTCCATTTTGGTCTATAATATTATTAGTTACGACGACATCATCACTTAATCCGAATTTATTTTTTAAAAACTGATTAAGCATATTACTCGTAAACTGTAACGACTTAAAAATCATTGCTTTTCAGGGGACTTTAGTTTGGTTTCTCAAAGTTAAACACAAGAAATAAAGCAACCTAAAAGCTACTATATACAAATCATAGACATCTTTTCAACTTTCTATTTTTACGTAGACAAAACGTAGACATCTAATCTTAAACCAAAAAAAGTGACTCTAAAATAGAGTCACTTTTATAAAGTAATCAGATTATTTTTTTCTAAAAAGAACTAATAAAACTTTTTAAATCTTGTTGTTTTTCTAAAATCATTTTTTTCTTTAAACGGTATTTATGAGTTCGGACACTTTCTCTACTTATTCCTAAAATATATCTTATATCTTCATTAGACATATTCATTTTTAAATAACAGCAATATTTTATATCCTTTACAGTTAAACAAGGAAACTTATTTGATAACTCTTTTATAAAACCAGGATTAATATTTTCAAAATAAACTTTAAAATCATCCCAATGATTTGTTCTAGTATTTAACTTTATATTGTTTATAATAGAATTTAACCTACCTCTTGTTGTATGATCCACTGAAGAGCTCAATTCTTTTATCCGTTCCATCATACTTTTTAACAATGCCTTTTTTTGATCTAACTCTAAAACATAACGAGCTAAGTTTTTATTTTCAATTAAAAAACTTGAATCTTCTCTTATGTTGGTATCTAATCTAGGACTGTGATGCATACAACTAAGAGACAAAATACTTTTCACATTACATAACAAATGCTTATTTCCTAAACTGTTTTCAAGAGTTTGAATCATTATGGGTGTTTTTTCAGATGAAAAATCAACAACCTCATACTGATTAGTCAAACAAAGCACTGGGGCAATAATTTTTGAGCACGAGTTAAAAAAATACTTAATTTCTATATTATTGTTCTTAAAATTAAGAATGATAAGTTTTGGTGTAATTGTATGTAAAAACTCTTTTAATAATTTAATTGAATTCACTGTAACAGTACTATATCCTCGTAAATCAACTAACTCACTTACTATTTTAGAAACAGTATGCGGGGTATCAGAAGCAACTATTATGTAGTTATCTTTTTTCAAAAGCTAATAAAGTATAGATGTATCCTTTTTAAAGTTAACATCATTTAAGTTTGGTTAAAGACTATTTAAGAGTTTTTTTTGCTTTAATCTCATATTCAAAGACTTACTCTTTAAAAATAGTTTATTTCCTAAAATATTTACTATTTTTTTCTTTCAGTGTTAAAAAAAAAGGCAAGAACGTTAAGTAATTGACAACAAAAATTATTTGCTTAATTTTGAACAAAACAAAGTCCTTCTTTTTTGAAAATTTCTGAAACTCACAACGTAAAAAATATAGCAACTCCTATTCGACTACAAGAATATGCTGTTGGAATTTTCAAAACTATTCCTACAAAATCTGGCATAAAAAAAGCCATTAAAAAAGGATTAGTAAACGTTAATGGTAAAACAGCTACAACAGCTTTATATATTAAAGGAGGAGAAACTATTGACTTATTTCAAATAGAAGAAATACTTAAGAAAAAACAATTTAACTTTCCTATAGAAGTTCTTTACGAAGATGACTATTTAGCTATTATTTATAAACCTTCAGGAATCTTAGTAAGTGGGAATTCTTTTGCTACAATTGACAATACTCTTACACAAAACCTACAAAAAAGTACATTAGCTGATGCTACTCGTCCTCGACCAGTTCATCGATTAGACTATCCAACAAGTGGATTATTACTCATTGGAAAAACAACCTCCAGTATTATTACGTTAAACCAACTATTTGAAAAAAAACAAATTCAAAAAACATACTTTGCAATTAGTATTGGAGAAATGCAGAAAAACGGAGAAATTAACCTTCCTATTGAAGACAAAAATGCTTTTACTTCGTTTGAAGTTATTGAAACTGTTGAATCAGCTAGATTTGATTACTTGAACTTAGTTAAATTAACTCCTAAAACTGGAAGAAAACATCAATTACGCAAACATTTGTTTACGATTGGTAATCCAATTTTAGGTGATAAAGAATACTTTATAAAAGATTTGGTTTTAAATGGAAAGGGATTGTTCTTACATGCATCTACCCTATCCTTTACACATCCTTTTACTAAAGAAACAATCAACATCTCGAAAGAACTTCCCAAGAAATTCAAAAAAATATTCCCACAATAAATCTCTTTAAATCATCTATCTTTGCCGCATGCGAATAGATATTATTACGGTTGAACCCGACTTAATAAAAAGCCCATTTGAAAATTCGATGATGAAAAGGGCTATAAATAAAGGACTCGCTGAAGTTCATTTTCATAACCTACGAGAATATGGTTTTGGAAACTATCGTCAAATAGACGATTACCAATTTGGCGGGGGTGCTGGAATGGTTTTAATGATTGAGCCCATTGCAAAATGTATTGAAAAACTTCAATCAGAAAGGATATATGATGAAATCATATATATGACTCCTGATGCTAAAACCCTAAATCAGACTACAGCAAACACTCTTTCATTAAAGGAAAATATTATCATTTTAACAGGACATTATAAAGGTGTTGACCAACGTGTACGTGATAAGTTTGTTACTAAAGAAATATCTATTGGAGATTATGTATTAACTGGAGGAGAATTGGCAGCAGCAGTTTTATGTGATGCTGTTATCCGTTTAATTCCTGGGGTTTTAGGTGATGAAACTTCAGCTTTAACAGATAGTTTTCAAGATAACTTGCTATCACCTCCTGTATATACAAGACCTTCTGAGTATGAAGGAATGAAAGTACCTGATGTATTATTATCGGGTAATTTTCCTAAAATTGAAGAGTGGCGCTCGGAACAAGCATACAAAAGGACAAAAGAAATACGTCCAGATTTGTTAGATTAACTAATAATCAACTATTTATTTATTTTTTTTATCAAAAGAAAAGTTCTAAATTTGCACCCACAAAATCAACCTCTGACGAAAATCGTGAATGTTGCTTTTATACAACCATAAATAACAAAGAAATGGATTTAGTAAAATTTGTTCAAGACGAATTTGTAACAAAAAACGAATTACCAGAATTCGCAGCTGGAGATACTATCACAGTATACTACGAAATTAAAGAAGGTAACAAAACTCGTACTCAGTTTTTTAGAGGAGTTGTTATCCAAAAAAGAGGAAGTGGAGCTTCTGAAACTTTTACTATTAGAAAAATGTCTGGTACTGTAGGTGTTGAGCGTATCTTCCCTATTAACTTACCATCTATCCAAAAGATTGAAATAAACAAAAGAGGTAAAGTACGTAGAGCTCGTATTTACTACTTTAGAGGTCTTACTGGTAAGAAAGCAAGAATTAAAGAAAGAAGACACTAAAAACTTCTTCTCAAAAGAAATTAAAAACACCATGAAAATCATGGTGTTTTTTTATTCACATTTGTTAATAAAGCACCACTCCTAACTTGTTAACAACAAAACACTTAAAATACTAAAAAAGAGATATTTATTTCTTATATTTGGAAAAGAGTTTACAAAGTAAGTGACGTCAGAATTATAGTTGACTATATTAATCACCAAAAAGTAAACCTTTTAAAGTAACGTTCTTTATATATTTTGTTTTTAAACATAATTAAGGCTAAATTCAATCATCATAATTTTTGATTAATTGTAAGTTATTAAATAATTTATAGTTTTCTAGTTATAAGTTTATAAGTATTATTGGTTTATATTTAGCTTAACTAACCTGTTTAAAAACACCGAAGCTTTTGTTTTATAGATGATATAATTTATGGAGCGAAGTTTCTTTTGAGGTAGTAACGTAGTTTTTTCTAAGGAAAAAACATAAACACAGTTTTATTTGATAATGTAGCAATACAATTCAGTACCTCTTACTATTTCAAGAAAGCCATGTCAATTACAAGAAATTGTTTGACATGGCTTTTATTTTTAATAACAAAATCTCCATTCCCGCTCTCTAAATTATCATATTCACAATAAAACACCCTAATTAATAATAATTTACCATCAAAAAACTCACCCGTAATTCTTAAATTTGCATCACTTCAAAATATAATTTAATTTATTACTTATAAATATGAATAAGACTGCTAAAATTATGTACACAAAAACGGATGAAGCCCCAGCGTTAGCTACTCGTTCGTTTTTACCAATCGTAAAAGCTTTTACAAAATCATCTAACATAGAAGTAGAAACCAAAGATATTTCTCTTGCTGGTCGTATTCTTGCTAATTTTTCAGACTTTTTACCTAAAGAGCAACAAGTTGAAGACGCTTTAGCTTTTTTAGGAGATTTAGCAAAAAAACCAGAAGCTAATATTATTAAACTTCCTAACATTTCAGCTTCTGTTCCTCAATTAAAAGCAGCTATAAAAGAACTGCAAGCTTTAGGATATGCTTTACCTGATTATCCAGAAGAAGCTACAACTGATGAAGAAAAAGCGATTTTAGCACGTTATAATAAAGTAAAGGGATCTGCTGTAAACCCTGTTTTACGTGAAGGTAACTCTGACCGTAGAGCTCCTAAAGCTGTAAAAAACTACGCAAAAAAGAATCCTCATTCAATGGGAGCTTGGAGTGCTGACTCTAAAACTCATGTTTCAACAATGACAGAAGGTGATTTTGCTCATAGCGAAAAATCAGTTACTGTACCAAATGCAACTAATATACAAATTGTACATACAGATGCTAACGGAAACAAAACTATATTAAAAGACAACTTATCATTATTAGCGAAAGAAGTTATTGATGCTTCTGTAATGAGTAAAAAAGCACTATTAACTTTCTTAGAAGAACAAGTTAAAGACGCTAACGATAAAGGAATATTATTCTCTTTACATATGAAAGCAACCATGATGAAGGTTTCAGACCCTATTATTTTTGGTCATGCTGTTCGTGTTTTCTTTAAAGATTTATTTGCTAAACATGGCGATACCTTTAAAGAAATAGGTGTAGATGTAAATAACGGTTTTGGTAACTTACTAAGTAATCTTGAAGAGTTATCAGCTGATAAAAAGGCAGAAATTCTAGCAGATATTGAAGCTATTTACACTAGTAACCCTGATGTTGCAATGGTAAATTCTGATAAAGGAATTACCAATTTACATGTTCCTTCTGACGTAATTATTGATGCTTCTATGCCGGCAATGATTCGTACTTCAGGTCAAATGTGGAATAAAGAAGGAAAACCTCAAGATGCTAAAGCTGTAATTCCTGATAGTTCGTATGCTGGTTTATACCAAGAAACTATTGATTTCTGTAAAAAGAATGGTGCTTTTGATCCTACTACAATGGGTACAGTTCCTAACGTAGGTTTAATGGCTCAAAAAGCTGAAGAATATGGTTCTCACGATAAAACATTTGAAATTACTTCTGACGGAAAAGTTGAAGTGATTGACGCCAACGGAACTACTTTATTAGAGCATACTGTTGAAGCTGGTGATATTTGGAGAATGTGTCAAACAAAAGACGCACCTATTCAAGATTGGGTAAAATTAGCTGTTACTCGTGCAAGAGCTACAGGAGCACCTGCAGTTTTTTGGTTAGGTGAAGAAAGAGCTCATGATAGAGAGATTATTAAAAAAGTAGAAAAGTACTTACAAGATCACGATACTACAGGATTAGAAATTAAAATCTTATCTCCAGTAGAAGCTACTAAATATACTCTAGAAAGAGTTAAAGCAGGTAAAGAAACTATTTCTGTGACAGGAAATGTATTACGTGACTACTTAACAGACTTGTTCCCTATTTTAGAATTAGGAACTTCTGCTAAAATGTTATCTATCGTACCATTAATGAATGGTGGTGGATTGTTTGAAACTGGTGCTGGAGGATCTGCTCCAAAACACGTTGAACAATTAGTTGAAGAAAACCACTTACGCTGGGATTCTTTAGGTGAATTTTTAGCTTTAGCTGTTTCTCTAGAACACCTAGGAGAAACAAATGACAACAACAAAGCTAAAATATTAGCAGAAGCTTTAGATGATGCCACAGACAAGTTATTAGACAACAAAAAAGGGCCTTCAAGAAAAACTGGAGAGTTGGACAATAGAGGTTCTCATTTTTATTTAGCTATGTATTGGGCACAAGCTTTAGCTTCTCAAGATAAAGATGCTGATTTAAAAGCTCAGTTCGCTCCTATCGCAGAAAAAATGGTTGCGAATGAAGCTACGATTATTGAAGAATTAAATTCTGTACAAGGTAAAGCTGTAAACATTGGTGGATATTATGAACCTAATAATACTTTAGCTAATGAGGTAATGCAACCAAGCAACACTCTTAATAATATATTACAAAGCATATAATTAAGTAATTATATAAAATTCAAAAGCAGGTGATTTTATCACCTGCTTTTTTGTTTAAACAATTAAACCAAACAAATTATTAAACAATAATGTCCCCCGAATTACTATTTAATTCCCCATAACATTGTTTGGCACATAATTATGACACGACAAAATTATAATTGTCACATTCTAATTTCTTGAAACTTTTAATTAGTAAATTTGAAGCATGAAGTTTACAAAAACAACTGAACAAGACTCTAACTACAATAATTTAGAGAAAATGAGTATTTCTGAATTATTATTTAACATAAATAAAGAAGACAAAACAGTTCCTTTAGCTGTAGAAAAAGCACTTCCCCAAATTGAAAAGCTTACAGAACAAATTGTTCTGAGACTAAAAAAAGGTGGAAGATTATTTTACATTGGTGCTGGTACCAGTGGGCGATTAGGTATTGTTGATGCTAGTGAATGCCCCCCTACTTTTGGTGTTCCACACGAATTAGTTGTTGGACTTATTGCAGGTGGCGATTATGCTATTAGAAAAGCTGTTGAATTTGCTGAAGATTCAACAAATCAAGGATGGAATGATTTACAAGAGCATAAAATATCATCAAAAGATGTTGTTGTAGGAATTGCTGCGTCTGGTACTACTCCTTATGTTATTTCTGCCTTAGAAAAATGCAATGATAATAATATTGTAACAGGCTGTATAACTTGTAATCAAGGGAGCCCCTTAGCATTAACTGCTCAGTTTCCTATTGAAGTAATTGTAGGTCCTGAATTTGTAACAGGAAGTTCCCGAATGAAAGCAGGAACAGCTCAAAAGCTAGTATTAAATATGCTTTCTACAACTAGTATGATTCAATTAGGAAGAGTTAAAGGAAATAAAATGGTTGACATGCAACTATCCAACAACAAATTAGTAGATAGAGGAGAAAAAATGTTAGCTTCTGAATTAAATATCGACCAAAAAACCGCTAGCGATTTATTAAAAAAATACGGAAGTGTTCGTGAAGCCATAAAAAACTTTACTAATGAATAAACCTACTACTTTTGAAACTGGAATAAAAAAACTATTAGTTTTCTTAGGATTACTTATTATTTCTCCCTTAGTTTTAAGTATTGCTTTTAAAGCTTTACGAGCTTTTAAAGAATCTCCTAAAGTTTTTATTGCTTACGGATTGCTTGTAATTGGTATTTTGTTAATACTTTTTACCGTATATTATGGCTTTAAAACATTTAAAACCATATTGGATCACCTTTTCAGCAAATAACTTTTGATTAGAAGCAATTCCATAAAAAAAATAACAGATTGGGAACACTGGCCATCCGCTATGTTTTATCTCCCTAATGTTCCATATGCTTTTTATTTAGCTTATAAAGCAAAACATTTGGCTTTTTTTAGTGCTACTAACCCATGTATAAAAAGCTCTGGAAATGGTACTGAAAGCAAATACGAAACTATATTATTGGTTCCTGAAAAACACCGCCCAAAATCAGTTTTAATTAAACCAAATACTGATTTTGAAATCGTTTGTAAAAATATTCAAGAACAAAAAATCAACTTTCCTTTAATTGCGAAACCTGATATAGGCTTTCGTGGGTTGCTAGTTGAAAAAATAGCATCTAAAGACGCCTTAAAAAACTATCTTGAAAAATATGCTATTGATATTATTATTCAAGAGTTTTTAGATTACGAAAATGAATGTGGTATATTTTATCATAGAAATCCCAAAAATGATTCTGGTAAAATTAGTTCATTAACCTTAAAACGTTTTTTATCTGTTACAGGAGATGGAACCTCCACATTAAAAGAACTTATTCTAGCTGATGAAAGAGCTAAACTATACATAGAGTTATTTTCTAAAATTCATCAAGATAAACTTACAGGAATTCCTGTTAAAAATAAAGTTATTAAACTTACAGCCATAGGTAACCACTCCAAAGGAACACAGTTTATTAACGGTAATCATTTAATAAGTGATAAATTAACTACAACCTTTGACAAATTAAGTAAATCAATACCTGGTTGGTACTATGGCCGAATTGATTTAAAATACAATACTTTTGAAGAATTAGAAGAAGGAATCGATTTTAAGATACTAGAAATAAACGGAATAATAGCAGAGCCTACTCACATTTACGATTCGCAAAATTACACCTACTTAAAAGCCTTAAAAGCTATAAGAACACATTGGAAGTCACTCTTTACTATTGCTATTACAAACCACAGAAACTTTAACACCCCATACAAAGATTCTATAAGCTTTCTTAATGAGATCATTTTATTAAAAAAATATACAAAAAAAATTAAACGTCTATCTAAATAGAAAATCTTTTCTATCTTTGTAAGCGAATACATGTTCATGTATTGTTAAGAATCCCCCCGAGTCTTAAAACCAATTAACTACTCAACTGAATGGAAAGAAGATTACTTTTTTCATTGGTTCTTTTCTGTGCAATAATTCCAACTTTCTCTCAAGTTAAAGTTGGAGAGAATCCTTCTTCTATACATTCAAGCTCTATTTTAGAATTGGAAAGTTCAGACAAGGTATTAGTTATTAGTAGAATGACAGATACTCAAATGAACACTATCCAACCTTTACGAGGTGCCTTAGTTTTCAATACTGATCAAAACTGTGTTTTTATGTATGATGGAACTTCGTGGATAAGCTTATGTGATGGTGATTCTGGAAACACAAGAGAATCTATTAAAGTTACAACCTCTTCTACTGCTCCAACTGACAATAACGTAGGTGATTTTTGGATTAACGATACTCTAAACAATACCACTAGTATTTGGGATGGAACCAATTGGATTTCTATAGATAACAACCCAAGAAAAGGTAACGGAGCTCCTAATGCTAGTACAGCTCCTAACCCAATACCTGGAGATGTTTATGTAGATACAACTACAGGTATAATTTATGCCTACGACGGTACAACATGGGTAACATCTAACTCAACAGCATCTGCTAATAATGGGCTTTTGATAAATGCAAGTAATACTATTCAATTAGGTGGTGTATTAATTCAGCCTACCACAATTGAAACCAATACTACAAACACACTAGCTATTACAGGTTTAGAAAATGGAAATACCACAACTGACGATATAGTTACTGTAGATAGAACTACTGGAGTTTTGAAAAAAGTAACTAGTTCAAACATACTAAGAGAAGAAGTTACAGAAATTACAGCTACAGATGGACAAGTAACCTTTACTGGTCTTACACTATACACAACTGATAAAATTAACGTATACAGAAACGGAGTACGAATAGATTTTACAGTTAATAACGCTACAACAATTACTATAGAACCTGATGCCGTATGCTATGCAGGTGATGAAATACGAATAGTTCAATTATATTAATAAATAACCAATAAAAAAGTTTAATAACGCAATCAATTCTCAAATTATGAAAACAATTACAAACAAATTAAAAGTCGCTTTAGTAGCTGTAGGTTTATTAGCTGTAGGTACTGTTAGTGCTCAGAGAACTGACACTTCTACGAATGCAGGTACAGACTTCACTAAACAAGCTAACACTGTATTAGGTGAAGATGGTGGTTCTGTTAAAGTTGTAGACAACAAAGGAACAATTAAGTATTTACAAGCAAGTAATGGTTTAACTGTATTTACAGATACGGCTCCTAACGGAGGGGTAATTACTACCTGGCAATTAGGAGGTACGTTAACTGACAATACGTACATTACAGCTAGTGCAACTGGAGGTCCAGGTGGTAATCCAGCTGAGTTTGCTCTAAATGGCTTAGAATTAGTAACTGCAGGTACTGCTTCTACAAATGCAGTTGATCGTGGTGCTCATGATGATGGTGCAGGTGCAACTGGTTTTACCGTATTAATTAGAGATGAAGCTACTGGTGCTATCCAGAAAATCGAATTAGCTGACTTGTTTCAAGTTACTGCAATAAGAAGAGAGGCTACTCCTCCAACTAACACTAATAATGGTACTACTGAAACTATAGCTGTTGCTGGTTTACCTGTTATTGACGCTACAAATGAAGCTAAGTTATTTGTCTTCAGAAATGGAGTGAAATTACGTTGGAATACTGATTTCACTGCAACTACAGCTGGATCTATTGATATAAATATCTCCGCTGACTTACCTATTTATGCTGGTGATGTTATTGAAGTTCACTATATTAATTAATTATATTAATGTATAAAAACATTAAACATATTAAAGTATTTATACTAACTTTTGCATTGGTGCTACTAAGCTTTAGCGCCAATGCACAAGAAGTTAGGGTTATTGATAATAAAGGTACTATACAAACAGTTAATAACAATACTGTAACCACCTCTACAACTGCACCAACCCTTCCTCTTGAAAATGATGTTTGGTTTGATACAACCAATAGTCAAATAAAAATATATGATACTGTAGACGGCTGGAAATTAATCACCTCTACATTAGCTTCTCAAAACATCTATACATCCGATGGTACTTTAACAGCAAATCGTAAATTAACCGGTATCAATAATTTTGGATTAACTTTTGAAAACTTAGCTTACTTTCAATTATTTAGTAATAATAGTATTCAAGTATTTAGTAACAATACTATTCAAATGAATGCTATCAACAGTATGCAAATAAGCTCTACAGGAATTGGTAGCACTATTCAGCTTTCATCTGCTGGTACTATACAACTTTCCGCTCCTAGTAACATTATGTTACAAAGCCCTACTGAGTTTAACAATACACTATTAGATGTTAATAATTCTGCTGGATCTTCTGGTCAAATATTAACCTCTACAAGTACAGGTGTAGAATGGGTTAATAACCAACAAAATACTGTAACAAAAACATCAAACTCTTCAACAAGCACACCTGCTACATATTCTTTCCCTGTAGGTTACACCCCTATAGAAAATGATTTTTTTATTTATGAGTTAACCTCAGGTGAACATAGTACCATATATATTTACAATAATGGTATTTGGGAGCAAATAGCCCCAACTAAAGCTTCTAGAATATTCTACCCTCCATCAATCGCAATAGATGCTAGTACAACTGGTTCGGGTAGAACTATCAATTTATATACACAATATACAGCTCAATTTAATAGCCCTGCTATTGGTAGCACTAGTGCACCTGCTACAATACCTACCTATAATGCTGATGAATTATACTACTACGTTACCGATTACGACACATCTATTTTAACTGTTAATAGTATAGATGACAATGGGGTAATGACCTATAGCGTAGACAATGTCCCTACAAACGACAACACTATTATCAATGTTGTTTTTGTAGTTAAGTAAACCTAAAGAGGCAAATATGTTAAAAAATAAACTCTTACTGTTTTTCTTCTTCCTAGGGATACTTACCAATATATCTGCACAAAGTATTAATGATTTTAGAAGTGTTAATTCAGGAAACTGGACAACAACTACAAACTGGGAGCGATTTGATGGTACCAATTGGGTAACCGCCACTTACTATCCTGGGGATGGTCCTACAAACGACGTTAATATAATTAATGGTAATACTATCACTATTAATTCATCTATTTCTATCTCTGTAAGCTCAATAACTATTGGAGATAATAACGACACCAATATTGAAACTTTAGAAATTAATTCAAATGCTACCATTTTTACCAATACTTTTTTAATCAAACTAGATGGACTTTTAAAATGGATCAGCTTTGTTACACTAACCTTATCTAATGATGATACTGAATTAATTGTTGAAAACACACTACCAGATGATCCTTCTTTAGGTTCAACACATGGAATTTACATAAACCCTCCTCCTTGTAGTAAAAATCAAACATTAGAGATAGGAACTGCAAGAAAAAATATTTATGCTACTTGTAACGGTGGTGGTGGTAGTGGAGTAGAGTCTTTTGATGAAGTTAATAATTCTGGAGGTAATCAATCATTAACCGTAACAATAGTGCCTAGTTTTACAGAGTTATGCTCTGGAGAAAGTATTTCATTTACAGTTTACCCATCTGGGACTGCTTACAATTCTGGAAATACTACTACTTACAATTGGACTTCAGCACCTACGACTGGTAATATAATTAACGTAAATTCTGATACAACATCTGCGTCACCATCAACTGATGGTAATATAACTTATCAAATAAGTATTACAAACTCTGGCTATAATGCTTCAAACTCAGTAATAATAACTGTTAATGACTGCAATCAACCCTCTGGAAAAATCATTACCAACCGCCGTATAACTTACAGAGTAAATAAATGATGTTATATAAAAAGTACATATCGTTTATTTTTTTTATAAGTAGTATTACTCTAACTATAGCACAAAATGCATTTCAAAATTCAGGTAATGTACAGTTACACGATGGTGCTCAAATTGGTTTCCATACTAACTTGGTAAACAACGGTACCTTAAACAATTATATTGGTTTTGCTGGTTTTTATGCTGATAACGAAGCTAGAACTATTTCTGGCACTAACAAAATCACCTTTTTTAATGTAGAAATTGATGCACTACAAAACCTAGAACTATACAATTCTTTAGGTGTACGCAATCAGTTAAGCTTTATCAACGGACAGGTAATTACACCAAGGAATAATACGGATATTTCATTCGATTTCATTGATTATGATTTCTACGCAGGTGAAGATAATGAACGACATATAGACGGCTACGCCTCTTTAAAGCAAGGAAATAAAAATACATCAAACTTTACCTTTCCTGTAGGAGATGGAGTAATGTTACGCCCTATGAGTTTACCTCACACCAATAAATACTATTTTTTTAAAGGAGCTTATTTTTATGAGGATCCGAATTTCCCTACTAATTTTACTGCTAATTTTTTAACAGACCAAAAGCAAGCTATAATTGAAAATATTAGCAATATTGAATTTTGGGATTTAGACGGAAAAAATGAAACCCAAATTACATTAACATGGAATAGCCGTAGCGATATTTCTTCCTTAGCCAATCAAATTTCACAATTAATTGTAGTAGGTTGGAGTAAAACTGAAAATCAATGGGTAAATTTAGATGTACTAGAAGTTACTGGAGATTTATATGAAGGGACAATTACATCAGCTGCATTCGTCCCCAATGAATACGAAGTAATTACAATTGGATCATTATTAGATGATGAAATTAACACAGATAATAACAATATTTTAATCTCTCCAAACAGAGATAACCTAAACGATTATTTAGTTTTTGATGAAGTAAATGAATACGCTCACAATAAACTAGTAATTTATAATCGTTGGGGAAATATTGTTTATCAAACTGAAGATTACAAAAACGATTGGGATGGTACTTCTAACGGAAGATCAACTATTAACAGAGAAGATAAACTTCCTGCTGCTACTTACTTTTACTACCTAGAATTAGGTGACGAACCAAACGCGTATCAGAAACTAAAAAAAGGTTGGGTATACATTAACCGATAATTATTTTACTAGCTCTTTTTTTGGGGTAGTAGGATTGTAACCAAAATCTGCATCTGGTAATTCTATCCCTAACTGATTTATGATAAAACCTATACTAGCAAAATGATGTATTGCATGGCTATGTGCTTGTATTAAGGCACTACCCAAAGTATAGTTTGCTGTTACTTTTCCTGTACCTAAATCATCTGTAACAGAAATAATTGTATCAAAATCTTCTGCTTCTAAACAATATAATTGCTCAATAACTTCATTAAAATATGCTATTCCAGACTCAGTTTTTTGCTCTGCTAATTGATTACGCTCTCTATCAGAAAAATCAACGCACTTTTTATTCAATCCATTAAAAATACAGGCAAAAACATCTAGAATATGCCTCATATTTGCTCCTATACTCGAATAATAAGGTGGAATTGATGTATCACTGTATTGTTCATCGCTAATCGCTTCTAATAGTTTAATTCCTCTTTGTAAATTTTTATCAATAGCTGCTATCATTCGTAAGTATAAGTTTTCAAGTAAGTCGTATAAATATAGAACTTTTTACTTGGAGAAATAATTTTTTTTTACCCAAACTAAAGCACTGAAAGCCAAAAACATAAACTAAAACAAAGAATTAAAGTTCAACTTAAAATTAATATTAAAATATTTTTTGGCACGCTCTTTGAAAATTATACATCAAATGCGGAAGCCGAAAAGCATATAGAGTAAGCATAACCCTAAAATTAGCAATTATGAGAACAGGGATACTATTATTATTAGCAATGATGTCATTGACAACTGTAAATGCCGACAACATTGAAAAATCAACTAGCAAAATTGGGGTTACAAACCGTTATAATGACGCTGTTACCTTTGTAGAAAGAGGAATTCAATTTCACGTATTTTTAAACGGAGATTTCGACTTCAATACCCACTATGATAGATACTCAGATTATGGCGTTCGTATTAAACGTGATAGAAGAGGTCGTGTTAGAAGTGTAGGAAACGTTTATATAAACTACGATGCCAGAGGAAATGTAAAAAGAATTGGTAGTGTATTTATGAGGTATAAGTTTGGAAACTTATTTAAAGTAGGAAACTTACATATTCAATACGATAGATGGGGTAATCCTAGGTTCAGAGGATTTGTAAAACCAGGACACCGCCATCACCATGATGATGATCACTACTATTACGATGATGGATTTGATGTAAATATCGATATAAACATAGGTGATATTTTTGATTATGATGACGTTTATTTTTACAGAAAAGATTTTGGAAGAAACTATCGTCAATTTAGAGAAGATAATAACTTTTACTACTACAGAGCGTTACCAAATGCTAAAATTGGAAAGCGTAGTAAAATTATAAAAAGACGTAAACACAAAGCTTTCAAAAACAAAAAATATAAAAACAAATACAGAAAAGGGAAGCCTGAACAAAAAGGTAAATCAAGAAGAAACCATGATTAAACAAAAAATCCCTCATCAAATTTGATGAGGGATTTTTTTATTCTATAATTATTTCGCTACGTTTACTGCTCTTGTCTCTCTAATTACAGTAACTTTTACCTGTCCTGGATAGGTCATATCATTCTGAATTTTTTGAGAAATATTAAATGATAATTCAGCTGCTTTAGTATCGTTTACTTTAGCACTCTCTACCATAACTCTTAATTCACGTCCTGCTTGAATAGCATAAGCTTTTTGTACTCCATTAAATCCAAAAGCAATATCTTCTAAATCTTTTAAACGTTGAATATAAGAATCTAATACTTGACGACGTGCTCCTGGTCTTGCTCCTGAAATCGCATCACAAACTTGAACAATAGGAGCTATTAAACTCTTCATTTCAATTTCATCATGGTGAGCTCCAATTGCATTACATACATCTGGTTTTTCACCATACTTTTCAGCCCATTGCATTCCTAATAATGCGTGTGGTAATTCACTTTCTGTTTCAGGTACTTTACCTATATCATGTAATAAACCTGCACGTTTAGCAGCTTTTGCATTTAGCCCCATTTCAGCAGCCATAATACCACAAAGGTTTGCTACTTCACGTGAGTGTTGTAATAAATTTTGACCGTAAGAAGAACGATACTTCATACGTCCAACTGTTTTAATCAGTTCAGGGTGTAAACCGTGAATTCCTAAATCAATTACAGTACGTTTACCTACTTCAATAATTTCTTGAGTAATTTGCTTTTCAGTCTTTTTTACAACCTCTTCAATTCTTGCTGGGTGAATTCTTCCGTCTGTTACTAATTTATGCATTGATAAACGAGCAATTTCACGACGAACAGGATCAAAACACGATAAGATAATTGCTTCAGGTGTATCATCTACAATAATTTCAACTCCAGTTGCTGATTCTAAAGCACGGATGTTTCTTCCTTCTCTACCAATAATTCTACCCTTAACGTCATCCGACTCTAAGTTAAATACAGAAACACAGTTTTCTACAGCTTGCTCTACTCCTACTCTTTGTATAGTATTTAAAACTACCTTACGGGCTTCTTGTTGCGCTGTCATTTTTGCTTCTTCAATTGTATCTTGAATGAAAGACATAGCGTCAGATTTTGCTTCGTCTTTTAATGATGCTACTAATTCGGTTTTAGCCTCATCTGCAGATAGTCCAGAAATTTGCTCAAGCATATCTACATGGCGCTTGTGCATCTTTTCTAATTCTGATTCTTTCTTTTCTAAGAACTCTAATTTATAATCAAAATCAGCTTCTTTTTTTTCTAACTGTTTATTAAGTTTTTTGCTTTTATCTAACTCTGATGATACTTGACTTTCTTTATCTCTTACTCTTTTTTCTACATCAGAAACTTTCTTTTCTCTTGATAGGATTACTTTTTCATGCTCAGACTTAAGTTCTATAAACTTTTCTTTTGCTTGTAAAATTTTATCCTTCTTTATTGCTTCGGCTTCTACTTTAGCTTCTTTTAGTATGCTATTTGCCTCTTTCTTTGTTTCTTGTATTAATTTATTTGCATTAGATTTTTCTAACATTTTAGCAATAAAAAAACCTACTGCTACACCTATAATTCCTGCTAAAACAGGAAATAATATTCCCTCCATAATTTTGATTTGATTGTATAAAAAAAGCCTACATCAATAGGGTTTTAAAAACTCCAAAATAACAAGTTTAGGATTAACTGATTGATCAAGGATCCGAGGTAAAATCGGCTTGCTTTACTAACCACGACTCATCCTTTATAATTGAATAACGTTGAGTTTAACAAACAATGTACTAATGTAGGCAGTATATTAAATAATATATTTTAAAGAACGTTTTATAAATGATCTTCTAGCAAGTTAGTCAATTCATTTATTTTTTGCAATACTTCGGCTTTTTCTTTAGTATTTTTTAACGATACTATTTCTGCTTTTGATGCAAACTGTAAAGCACTCATTGCTAAAACATCTTGCTTATCAGCTACCGCATAACTTTGTTCAAAATTGGCTATCAATTCATTAATACTTTTTGCTGCCTTTCGTAACCCTTCCTCTTCATCGGTACTATTTACACTTAACGGATACGTTCTACCAGCAATTACTACATTAACTTTTATTTTTGCCATGCAAAGAACTTTGTATTATGTGTTCAAAAGAGTAATACATTTATCAATCTCTCGAACTAAAGCATTTATTTTGAGTTTTGTTTCTCTTGTATTTTCGTTACTGCCCTCAATAGTTTTTGCAACTTTAAGCAAATTAAATTGTTTTTGCTGTTCTTCTAATTGCCTCTCTTTTTCTTGTAATAAAACTTGTAACTCAGCGTTATTTTGAAGTAAAACTTTATTTTCTTCTTTCAAAAACTCATAGTTAGAAAGTAAGTTCTTTAACCTATCTTCCAGTAAATGAATTGCTTTTAAAGGGTTACTCATTTATTTTAGAGAATAAAACTATATTCACAAAGTTATTAATATAACTTATAATTAGCAACTCTTTTAGTGTTTTTTACCAAAACACTGATTCTAAGCCCTTAAGGTTTTTGTTAGAATTTTACTAGTTTTGCTTTAAAACTGTTGCATTTTGAAATTTTATTTTTCTGTTATTTTATTAGTCTTTTTTATTAGTGGTAATGCTCAAAATAAGTATCCACGAAATTACTTCTCAAACCCTTTAAAAATACCTGTAGTACTATCTGGTACCTTTGGAGAACTAAGAAGTAATCATTTTCATTCTGGTATAGATATTAAAACCCAAGGAAAAGAAGGTATTCCTATTTACGCTCCTGCAAATGGATATGTTTCTCGTATAAAAGTACAGCAATATGGTTTTGGAAAAGCATTGTATATAACACACCCTAATGGTTACACTACCGTATATGCTCATTTAAAACGATTTGAACCAAGCATTCAACAATATGTAAAAAGCATTCAGTATAAGAAAGAAAAATATAGCACAGGAAACCTTTTTTTAAAACCCGATAAATTCCCAGTAAAAAAAGGACAACTTGTTGGTTATACTGGGGATACTGGTAGCTCTGGAGGTCCTCATTTACATTACGAAATTAGAAACACGCAAACTGAACATATTATCAACCCTATGCATTTTGGTTTAACAGCTAAGGATGATAAAACACCTACTGTTCAAAAATTAATAGCATATCCATTAAGTGACGATGCAAGAATTAATAATTCTGCATTAGAATCTGTTATTTCTTTTAAAAACAACGGTAATGGTAATTATGTAGCTGAAAAAATTACTGCTAGTGGTACTATTGGTTTTGGTATTAGTGTGTTTGACCGATTGAATGGAGCATTGAATAAAAATGGAATTTATAGTTTAGAAATGAAGGTTAATGGCAAGCGTATGTATTATCATGATGTTGAAACCTTTTCCTTTGCTGAAAGTAAATATATTAATCTATTAATAGACTATAAACACTACAAAAAATACAGAAATAGAGTACAAAGAACACATAAAGTAAAAGCAAACAGGCTTAGCTTGTACGAAGATTTAGTAAACAACGGAAAGATTCATATAGAAAACGGAGCTAATTACAATATTGAAATCATAGCTAAAGACTTTAAGCACAATACATCAAAAGTAAGGATACCAGTTAGAGGAACTTCTAGTAATTTAGTGTTTAAACAAAAAGACACTACTAATTACAAAATTACAGCAACTGAATTTAATAAGTTCCATCAAAAAAATGTAACTGTTGCTTTTCCTAAAAACACCTTTTATGAAGATTGTTTTATTGATTTTAAGGTTGAAAATGGTACTGCTAAGGTTCACGACCCTACAATTCCTTTAGATAAACGTTATACACTAACTTTTGAAACTTCTTTCTTAACAGAAGATCAAAAACAACATGTATATATCGCTAATGTTACTAATCCTAGGTATTCAAGATATACATCTACTAAAAAGAAAATAGACAAAGTATATACTACTACTAAACTTTTAGGTAGTTATGCCTTACGTTTTGACACTGAAAAACCAACAATTCAATTGTATAATTTTAGTAATAACCAATGGATTTCTAAAAACAAAACTCTTAAAGTTAGAATAGGTGATAAAGAAACTGGCATTAAAAATTACCGCGCCACTATTGATGGTGAATGGATTTTAATGGAATATAACCATAAAAAAAGAATCCTTACATACGATTTTAATGATAAAAAGTTGGTAGGTAGCAAACATATTTTTAAACTTGTAGTCTCTGATAATGTGGGTAATACTGAAACGGTTTCAGCTACATTTTTCAGAAAAGTAAACTAAACAAGCTTGAAAAAATTTATTCTTTTATTACTGTTCCCTTCACTAGTTTTTGCACAAAAAACAGCTACAGTAAAAGGAATCATTACCAATAAATTCAATACACCAATTGAAGGAGTTGCGATTTCTTATTTATCAAAAGGAACTACTACCGATGCTTACGGGATGTATCAATTTACCATTCCTATACGAAAAACAGTTACCGTTACATTTACACATGTTTCTTATAAAACTTTAGTGAAAAAATTCACCTCTAGAGGAAAAAGAAATTTTAACTTCTCTCCTACTTTACAAATTAAGAGTGAAGAATTAGAAGAAGTTATCGTTAAAAACCAACAAAAAGAAGCCCAAGGAATTACCAAAATAAAAACAAAAAAAGTAAAAAACATACTTGGTGCCAATGCTGGTGTTGAAAATATATTGATGACACTACCTGGAGTTAGTAATAACAACGAGTTGAGTACTCAGTATAATGTTCGTGGTGGTAACTTTGATGAAAACTTGGTATATGTTAACGGAATTGAAGTATATCGTCCATTCTTAATTCGTTCTGGTCAACAAGAAGGATTGAGTTTTACCAATCCTCATATGATTCAGAATATTAATTTTTCTGCGGGTGGATTTCAAGCTAAATACGGTGATAAGTTATCTTCTGTACTAGATATTACCTATAGAAAACCGACCAACTTTGGTGTTCAACTAGATTTAAGTTTGTTAGGAGGTAGTTTTACTATTGAAGACACTTTTGCTAATAATAAGCTAAGTGCAATTGTTGGTGTTCGTTATCGTGATAATAGCTTATTTGTAAACAGTAAACAAACTGAAATAAACTTTAGACCTCAATTTACAGATGTTCAATCATTTTTAAGCTACCAAGCAACTAGTAAACTTACATTAAATTTCTTAGGGAATTTTTCTCTTAACAACTATAATTACAAACCATTAACTCGCAAAACCCGATTTGGAACTTTAACGAATCCGCTAGAGTTAATTATTTTTTATCAAGGACAAGAAAAAGATCGTTTTCAAACCTTATTTGGAGCTTTTTCTGCTGACTATCAAGTTAACGACAATCTGGAACTTACTGGTACTGTTTCATCTTTTAACACACAAGAAGAAGAGTACTTTGATATTGCTGCTGCCTATGCAATAGGAGAAGTAAATAGTAATATTGGTTCTGAAGATTTTGGTGAAGTTGAATTTTCTCAAGGTATTGGTTCACAAATTAATCATGCACGTAACGACTTGGATGCTTTAATCAGCAATATTCAACTAAAAGCTACTTTAAAAGACGGTAACAATGAATGGAAAGCCGGTATTAAATACCAAAAAGAAAATATTAAAGACCGTATTCGTGAATGGGAAATGATAGATTCTTTAGGTTTTTCTGTTCGTCCACCGCACCACACCACAAATAATCAACCATACGAACCTTTTACAGGTCCTATTGAGCCTTACAGAAATGTGAGGGCAGAAAATGAAACAGACATTAACCGTATTACTAGTTTTTTACAATTTAGTAGAAAAGCAATGTGGAACGATCACCAAGTTTGGATGAATATTGGAGTTCGTTCTCATTATTGGTCTATAAAAACAGTTTCTACTAATAATTATTCTCAAACAATCTTTAGTCCTAGAGCGCAATTTGCTATAAAACCTGATTGGGAGAGCGATATGCTATTTAGAATATCTGGTGGATGGTATTCACAACCTCCTTTTTATAAAGAATTACGTGATTATGATGGTCAAGTACACCCCGAAGTAAAAGCACAAAAATCAATTCATTTAGTTGCTGGGAATGAATATAGTTTCAACTTATGGGAACGTCCATTTAAATTAGTTACTGAACTTTACTATAAAGACTTATCTAATGTAAATGCTTACTCTGTAGATAATGTCCGTATTCGTTATCGCGCAGATAATGTTACCGATGCCTATGCTTATGGTTTAGACATTCGCTTAAATGGTGAGTTTGTTCCGGGTAACGATAGTTGGGTAAGCTTTGGATATTTAAAAACTGAAGAAAATATTAACAATAGAGGTTACATTACTAGACCAACCGATCAACGTTTAAAATTTGGTGTGCTATTTCAAGATTATGTACCCAACTTACCCGATTTAAAAGCTTACTTAAACTTAGTTTACAATACAGGTTTACCAGGTGGAGCTCCTGCTTATTCAGATGTATATGAATTTCAAAACCGTTTAAACGATTATAAACGTGCTGATGTAGGAATTTCTTATGTTTTTGCAGATGCAAACAAACAACATAAAACAGGCTTCCTAAGAAGTTTTAAAGAGCTTACTGCTGGTTTAGAACTTTTTAACATTTTTGATATTCGTAACTCCAATACCAACACATGGGTACGTGATGCTTACAGTAAAAACCAATACGGCATCCCTAACTACATGACTGGAAGGGTGTTAAACTTTAAACTAGGAATGCAGTTTTAGTCTCCTCTACTCTTTTTAACGAAAAATTAGCGAAAAAACTTCCTTTAGCATTTTATACACATAGTACTTTAGCTTGAAAATTTCAAAGGTGCTATGAAAAAACCTATCTGTTTTTTACACAAAGAGTTTAGCTGGCATCAATATTACGCAACAAAAAAATAATTAAAATGAAAAACCAAAAAATTGAAATTGAAAACTTATGGAACAGATTTAAAAATTGGATCACTTCAAACGCTCCTCATTTATCAAAAGAACTTCAACCTTCAGTTCAACCAGAAGAAATAAAACAATTACAACAAACTATACAAACAGAATTACCTGAAGACTTTATAGCCTTTTTAAGTATACACAATGGTCAAAATAGAAATGCTGACGGTTTTATAGATGCTGAAGAGTTACTTTCTTCTGACCGAATAATGGACGAATGGAAAATTTGGTATGATTTATATCAAAGTGGAGACTTTGATGATAGTGAAGCTGAACCTGATGAAGAAATTAAAAACTTTTGGTGGAACCCTAAATGGATACCAATTACCTATGATGGATCAGGAAATCATCTTTGTATAGACATGGACCCTACTGAAAATGGAACCAAAGGCCAAATAATAAGAATGTGGCATGACGACAGTGTAAGAGAGTTTATAGCTCCGTCTTTTAAGGTTTTTTTCGAAAATTACTGTATTAACCTTGAAAATGACATATATGCTTACTCAGACGAATGGGGAGGAATAATTAACAAAGAAGATATTTAAATCATTTTTTTTACGCTGTAAAAACTATAAATAATACACAACATTATGAATTACGAACAACACTTTAAACGTTCAACAGAAATTAGAAATGAGTATTGGCAACAAACAGGAACTCCTTTTTCTGATGTTATAGGAAGCATGATTAATCCTACTTTTTTAGGAGGACCTAAATGGCCATCTTTACGACAAGCCCACATAGGAATTAAAACGGAAGATGGTACCATTATAGCTACAGACGGTTTGAGTGACCCGTATGACGACTATGATACAAATACAGAAAATCAAGCTTATAATGGTATAGGTATAGAACTTTATACCATTTGTGATAACAAATACGAAGATATTCAGCACATAATAGACTCTTGGGAGTTTAAAATTACTCGAAGAGCAAGCAACATTGCTGCTGCTAACCCTAATATTTCATATACTTTAAATGATTACACCTACATTTCAACAACTATTGATGGTAGTGGTTTACCAGAATGCTTTGTAAACGAAGATGAAGAAGCTGGTATATTATTAGGTTTAAAAAACAATAATATTAACAACTCATTAAAATTAAGTATTGAAGAAATAGTATTAGTTAACGTAACCCTTTTAACCCCTAAAGAGTTAGCCTATATATTAGAAAATGGTGCTGAAGGAAGAAATAAAATAGCCGAGTTATTAACTAAAAAAAATTTTCATAAATTAACATCTCAAAGAGAATCTGTTATATAAAATAACTAAGTTAGTAGTAAATTTTAATAAAATGAATTGAGTTTTATTAATTATAGCTTTCAAAAGAAGTTACTGCATTTTGACGATTCATTTTTATCACCATCTTAATTGTTTCAATCTTAGAACTCAAAATAGTTTCTCATAAACTTAAAATATGAAAACAACACCAAAACACGACGAAAGAATTGCAAACATGACTTTTGCTTCTGTTTATCCACACTATATTACGAAAGTTGAGAAAAAAGGTAGAACCAAAGAGGAATTACATCAAGTAATTGAATGGTTAACTGGTTTTGATAACGAGATGTTAAACAAATTAATTGATCAAAAAGTAACTTTTGAAACCTTCTTCAAAGAAGCTAAATTAAACCCAAACGCTCATTTAATTACAGGGGTTATTTGTGGTTATCGAATAGAAGAAATCGAAACTCCCTTAACAAAGCAAGTTCGTTATTTAGACAAGCTTGTAGATGAATTAGCTAAAGGTCGTAAAATGGAAAAAATTTTACGTTAATCACACTTAACTCTGATCTAGAAATTATACTCTATAAGTTTTAGAGACTTAAAAAGTCTCTAAAACTATTTAACCTCACTTATTTCCTTGCTATCTTATAAATTACTATAATTTCAATTATTATAGTAGGTATTAATAAGAACAATCCTAAACTAGCCAAGACTACAGTAGACAATAAAACTCCTGTTATTATTTCTAAAACACCACATACTTGCACTAAAGCTCCTAACCTACTCTTTAACTGTAATAAGCCAATACCAAAAATTATTTGAACGACTCCAAAAACAAGTAGCTCTACTACAAGAGATACTCCAACAGTCTCTTCACTAAAGTTTATTAAAAATATATCATAGAACTCAAATAGTACATATGCTATCATAAAGACACAAACTATTATCTCTAATAATCTATGAGCATAAATTTTAGCTACTCTTAAAAACCCCATAAAGAATAATACAAAAGCCACAGAAGAAATCACTTTAATACTAGTATATAGCAATCCATTAAAAATTGATTCATCCTTTGTAAACTGATATACATCAGCAATAGTTTCAACAAAACCAAAAACAAAATATATAACTCCAAAAATCCAAGCTAAGTTTAATTTCTTTTTATCTTGATTTGTAAGTACAACCTCGTTTGTAAATTCTTCTAAATTAATAGTTGCATCCAACGCTTCTAATATAGTTTTAATCGTAAAACTTCTTGGCATAGTTTCCCCTGCCTCTATACGTTGTATTGTACGAACATTAATATTACATTTTTCAACAAGCTCTTCTTGAGTTAATCCCTTTTGTTTTCTTAATTCAAGAATCTTTTTTCCTAAATCTGGTTGTTTCATGGTAAGTAAATTTTTATTTCTCATACAATATTACTTTTGATTCTAAATTTGATAAAACTATTTAATGGTTTTTAACCCGACTTTTACACGACATCTCTTTATTTACAATACTTTCAAGACGAATTCATTTTTTATAAAAAATAAAAACACCAGCAAAGATGATAAAAATTGAATACATTTGCTTTTGTTAATTTTCAACACATGAAACTAGTTTTTGCTACCAATAATCTAAATAAACTTGCTGAAGTACAAAAAATGCTACCTAGCTCTATTGAGCTACTTTCTTTAAAAGATATCAACTGTTTTGATGATATTGAAGAGACTGCAACAACTTTAGAGGGAAACGCTATAATTAAAGCAAATTATATTACCGAAAAGTTTGGATACAATTGTTTTGCTGATGATACAGGTTTAGAAGTTGAAGCTTTAAATGGAGATCCAGGTGTATATTCAGCTCGCTATGCAGGTGAACCTGCTAATGCAGAAAACAACATGCAAAAACTATTAACAGAATTAAATCATAAAATCAATAGAACTGCTCAGTTTAGGACTTCTATTTGTTTAAATTTAGACGAAAAACAATTTTTGTTTGATGGAGTTTGTAAAGGAACCATTTTAACATCTAAACAAGGAGAAAAAGGTTTTGGATATGATCCTATTTTTCAGCCTGAAGGATACAATAAATCATTTGCAGAAATGACTTCTGAAGAAAAAAACAAAATAAGTCATAGAGGATTAGCGATTCAACAATTAGTAGCATTTTTAAAATCAATTAGCTAGTTGAATTTATCAAAAACATACACAGTTCACTTTTTACTTTTATCGGTTTTACTGATAGTTTTTTTACTACTAAACATTAGTTTTGGTTCTGTATCAATTCCTCTAAAAGAAATTTTTAACTCCTTATTTGGCAACCCTGTAGCAAAAGATAGTTGGGAAACTATTATTATAAATTACCGATTACCAAAAGCTATTACTGCTATTTTAGTAGGATCAGGCTTAGCTATAAGTGGATTGTTAATGCAAACATTATTTAGAAATCCGCTTGCTGGTCCTTTTGTGTTAGGAATATCTTCTGGTGCAAGCCTTGGTGTAGCATTGCTCATTTTAGGCTCTAGTGTTTTTGGAGGATTTTTTCTTGTAGCTATTTACTCTAACTGGGCATTAGCCATTGCTGCAAGTGCAGGATCTTTCTTAGTATTATCAGCGGTTATTATAGCTGCTAATAGAGTTCGTAATACGATGTCTATTTTAATTATCGGATTAATGTTTGGCTCGTTAACATCAGCAGTTATTAGTGTTTTAGCTTTTTTTAGTGAAGCTGAACAAATACAACAATATTTATTTTGGAGCTTTGGAAGTTTAGGTAATCTAACTTGGGCCGAACTTTCTGTTTTTGGAATTATTTACCTAGTAGGAATTCTTGGAACATTTTCTGTTATTAAACCTCTAAACAGCTTTTTATTGGGAGAAAACTATGCAAAAAGTTTAGGAATCAATATCAAAAAAAGTAGAAATATCATTTTACTAATCACAAGTATTCTTACAGGGGTAATTACTGCTTTTTCAGGCCCTATTGCTTTTGTTGGACTAGCTGTTCCACATATTGCTAAAATGATTTTTTCTACATCAAACCATAAAGTATTATTGCCTGCGGTTGCTTTAATTGGAGCAATTATTCTGTTAATTTGCGACAGTATAGCGCAATTACCTACAAGCGAATTCACCTTACCTATTAACGCAATAACATCATTATTTGGAGCACCTGTAGTTATTTGGCTATTAATTAGGAAGAAGAAAATATATGTATAAGAATATAAACAGTTAAACATCAAGCAACAACAAAAACATATCGTCTTACAAACAGAAAACCTTTCAATAGGTTACAAATCAAAAAAACAAGAAACTCTCATAGCTTCAAATATTGATTTAACTATTGAAAAAGGGAAATTTGTTGCTTTATTAGGTAAAAATGGAATAGGAAAATCAACCTTACTTCGTACTATTTCTAAAGTTCAAAAACCTTTAAAAGGTGTTGTAAAAATCAAACAAAAAGAACTTTCATCTTACACTAATCAAGAATTATCTACCACACTAAGTTTAGTGTTAACAGAACGTTTACCTTTAAGTCAGTTAACTGTTTTTGAACTGGTTGCTTTAGGGCGTCAACCCTACACAAACTGGATTGACAAACTCACACAAGACCACTTAAAGAAAATTCTCTGGGCAATTGAACAAACAGAAATTACACATTTAAAAGACAAGCGGTTTTATGAATTAAGCGATGGTCAATTACAACGTGTACTTATTGCCCGTGCTTTAGCCCAAGATACCGAAATCATTATTTTAGATGAACCTACAGCACATCTAGATATACATCACACATTTAAAGTATTTTCTTTATTAAAAAAACTTGTAGAAAATACAGGTAAAACTATTATTATTTCCACTCACGAAGTAAATATTGCAATTCAACTAGCTGATGAATTCATATTACTTTCTGAAAAACAATTTTATACTGGCACCTCACAAGAATTAATTGCTAAAAATGCTTTTGATGAACTTTTTCCTAAAGAATTAATAAGTTTTAACAAAACATTAGAACAATTCGTTATCAAGAAAAATTAAATTTGAACGATTGTAACATTTTGTTACTTTTGAGACTAATCAAACTAAACAAACCTTAATTATTGATGAGAAAATTACTTTATATGGCTAGTGCAGTTGCACTGGTAGCTTGTGGTTCAAGCAAAGAAACTACAAATACAGATAATGATGTAACCACAGACCTATCTGCAAAATATGCCAAAACCATTACTGCAAAAGATTTAGGAAAACATCTATTTATCTATGCTTCTGATGAATTTGAAGGAAGAAATACAGGTGAACCTGGACAAAAGAAAGCAGTAAAGTATTTAAAAGATTTTTATGTTAGTCAAGGAATAGCGTCTCCTTTGGGAGGAAATGATTACTTTCAAGAAGTACCTTCAGAATACTTAAGTAACAATCGTAGAGGAATGACTTTAAAAGATTCTGAAAACGTTGTTGCTTTTATCAAGGGAACAGAAAAACCAGATGAAATAGTGGTTATTTCTGCTCACTTAGATCACGAAGGTGTTAAAAACGGGGAGATTTATAACGGTGCAGATGATGACGGATCAGGAACTGTAGCTATTTTAGAAATTGCTGAAGCTTTTAAACAAGCTGCTGATGCTGGCAAAGGTCCTAAGCGTTCTATTTTATTCTTACACGTTACTGGTGAAGAAAAAGGTTTATTAGGATCTAAATATTATACAGAAAACCCTATTTTCCCATTAGCTAATACTGTTGCTGATTTAAATATTGACATGATTGGTAGAGTTGACGACCGTCATAAAGGAAACCCAAATTATGTATACTTAATCGGTTCTGATAAGTTAAGTACTGAATTACATAACATTTCTGAAGCGATGAATAAAAAGTATACTAACATCGATTTAGACTATAAATATAACGATGATAACGACCCTAACCGTTTTTATTATCGTTCTGACCATTATAATTTTGCTAAGCACAACATTCCTATTATTTTTTATTTTAATGGAACACATGCCGACTATCACCGACCAACTGATACTCCTGACAAAATCAATTACGAAATGTTAGAAAATAGAGCTCGTTTGGTTTTCCATACTGCTTGGGAAGTTGCAAATCGTGAGAATCGTATTGTGGTTGATAAAGCCGCAGAATAAGGTCTAATCAAATTTAAATTATAAAGTTTAAAAGCTCATCCAAATTAGATGGGCTTTTTATTTACTTTTAACTTAAATACCATTCCTAAAATATATCCCCTTTTCTTACCATAACCAACCTTAAATAGATTATTTATCTACCAAAATAATTAAATAAGAAAAATAATCTAAAAACTAAACTAATACCTGATAAATAACATTGCTTCGTTTACATTTGCCCGCTTAAATTTTAATACTATGGTTAACGAAGGGAAATTATCATTAGAAAATCAACAAAAACTAGATAAGTTACAGGAAGAATTGGCTTCTGCTCGCGATACTTTTTTAGGGTACCCTGTATCAAAAGATTTTGATTATTCAGAATTAAATAAGTTTTTTCAATATCCAATTAACAACCTTGGTGATCCTTTTGAACAAGGCACTTATCGTGTACGAACCCATGAAATGGAACGTGAGGTTATTGCCTTTTTTGCAAAACTATTTAGAGCTAACCCAAAAGATTTTTGGGGATATGTAACCAATGGTGGCTCAGAAAGCAACCTATATGGTTTATATATAGCTCGTGAGTTGTTTCCTAAAGCTATGGTATATTATTCTGAATCTACTCATTACAGTGTACGTAAAAACATCCATTTATTAAATATTCCAAGTATTGTAATTAAATCGCAAGAAAATGGTGAAATGGATTATGAAGATTTTGAAAATACTGTTCGTATGAATCGTCATAAACCTGTAATTGTATTAGCTACTTTTGGTACAACTATGAAAGAAGCTAAAGACGACATAGGTAAAATTAAAGGCATCTTACACAACCTAGCTATTCAAGATCATTATATTCACTGCGATGCTGCTTTAGCAGGATCATTTGGACCATTTATGCAACCTCGTCTTCCTTTCGATTTTATGGATGGTGCTGATAGTATTTCTATAAGTGGACATAAATTTATTGGTTCACCAATACCGACAGGAGTATTAATGGCTAAAAGATCGAACAGAGACAGAATTGCTAAAGGAATTTCGTACATCGGTTCTTTTGATACTACTATTACAGGCTCTCGTAACGGACACTCTCCTTTATTCTTGTGGTATGCCTTAAAGCAATTAGGTGTTGAGGGTTTACAGCAACGTTACCAACATAGTTTAGCTGTAGCTGAATACTGTGAAGCTGAATTACAAAAAATCGGAGTAAATGCTTGGAGAAACCCTAATGCTATTACTGTGGTATTACCAAAAACTCCACAAAGTATTAAAGATAAATGGCAGTTAGCTACTGAAGGGAACATTTCTCATGTTATTTGTATGCCTAACGTAACAAAGACTCAAATTGATGAATTTGTAAACGATTTAAAAAATTGTACAGAACAGATTATTGAAGAGGAATTTTCCTATGATTTTTCATTAAGCTAACCTTATATTAATCTAAGACAAATACTTTTGATTGCTTTAAAAGAAAATTTAATTATGAAGAAATTATTATTAAGTACAATGCTATTTGCATTGTCATTTGTTTATGGGCAAGAAAAAAAAGAAAAACTAACTATTGAAAAAGGTACATGGTATACTAGTGCAAATTTTTCCATAGGACATAATAGTAATGAATTTGAGGGTTCTCCTGAAACTTCTAAATATTTTAACTTTAACTTCTCTCCTAAGGTAGGATACACTATTAACGACAACTTAATTATAGGTTTAGGTGTAGGCTATGGATATTCAAAAAGTGAATCAGGGAGTCAAATTGGAAAAGGTAATTCCTACCAAATCTTTCCTTATGTAAAAAAACACTTTCCACTTGGAAAGAAATTAACTATTTCGTTGCAAGGAGAATTTAGTTATAGTTATGCTGATTATTCAAGCAATATTAATTCTACTCCATACGAAAGAAGCACCAACCAATATTTTGTAGGGATAAGACCTGGACTTACTTATTTTTTAAATAAAAACATTGCTTTAGAAGCTAATATAGGTAGCTTAGGTTATTCTAAAACAGACCAAGATGAAAGTAGTTTTCCTGACAGAGAATCTGATTCATTTCAGTTTAATATAAACTCAACTGATTTAATGTTCGGTTTATCATATTATTGGTAGTATTAAACTTTACAAATCAAACAAAAAACGCTAAGAAAATTCTTAGCGTTTTTTTATACATTCTATTATTTGAAACTTTTTATTTTGTTGTAACACACTTACCGAAGTAAAAAGTTTTGTTAGGTGCGTACTATAATTCAAATGTGAATTAGCAACTAACAAAAACCTTCCGTTGTTTTTCAAACAATTTTCTATTCCTTTAAAAAGATTTAGTGCTATCTCAATATTATTCTCATGTTCAAAGTGAAAAGGTGGGTTTGATACTACTAAGTCAAAAGAATTTTCTTTTAACCTCTCTAGGGTATCATCGCATAAAAATTCTGCTTTTTTCCCTTCTAAGTTAATTTTAGATGACTCAATAGCTAAATTAAAATCATCTAACAAAGTTACTTCTGCTAGTGGATTTTGCTCGGTAACTTCATAAGCTATAACTCCATTACCAGAAGCTACATCTAACACTTTTAACTCCTCTGTTTTAACTTCTAAATTTTCTAAAAAAAATTGCGTTCCTATATCTACACTTCCAGAAGAAAACACACCATAATATTGCTGTAAGGTTTTGTCTTTCCTCTGAACAGTATTAATTAGATTTTTCTTTTGAAATTCTTTTTTAGGTGTTTTTAAAATTAACAAACGTGCCTTTTTCCATGCTTTTGACTGAGTAACCTCATCAAAATATTGCTCTGCAACCTTTATATAAGAAGGAGAAAAATACTTAGTCATAAATCCACAAATAACCTCAGTATTTTCATGTGAAGCTTTATGAACTTGCTGTAAGAACAACTCAAATAACTCTAAAGATTTCGGAATTTTAATCAAGGCCACTTCTACATGTTTCAAATCATCAATTGGAGTTTTAAATTCAACTTCCGTAGAAAAATTATTCAATTTCAAATTTTGATAAATTGCTTTTTGCTGACTAGCGTACGTCCAAACAGTGGTTACTTTTTTATTCTGTAAAGCACAGTTCCACACCCCAAAACGGTCATTAAAAAAATGCAAGTGCTCTATATTCTTTTCAGCTATATAATCTAATACTAATAGTTCAGCACTACTCCAAGCTCGTAAACTTTTGTCGGAAGTCTTGGGATAACGCTCTAATTGATATGTTTTTGAATGTATTTTTACTGTAGTATCCAATTAATATCCTACGTTTAATTTACTAAAGTCTTTTCTTTAGCATAGTAGATTTCATCTAATGAAGTTATTTCCCCAGCTCTATTTCTTCTAAAAATATGTTTTGGCTCCACATCTTCTATTGACTCTTTGCCCATAGCTGCAACCATTTCTTTAATTGCACTAATTGTTTTGTTATGGTAATTCTTTACACGCATATTTTTATACTTAACCACTAACGCCTTAACCAAATCTTTTTCTTGTGTTGCAACACCTACAGGACAAGTATCTAAGTTACACTCACGCGCCTGAATACATCCTAAACTTAGCATAAAACTACGAGCCATTCCAATTGCATCAGCTCCTAAGGCTAAGTATTTAATCACATCAAAAGCATCAATAGCTTTTCCACTTGCAATGATTTTAATTTGATCTTTTAGTCCGTATTTTTTCAACATCTTATTCACAAAAGACAACCCTTCTAATAACGGTGTACCAATGTAGTTTGAAAACTCTAAAGGAGCTGAACCTGTACCTCCTTCTCCTCCATCAACAGCTATATAATCAGGATAATTATTAGCATCTGCAAAAGCTTTAATCATCGCTTCAATTTCATCATTGTCTCCAACACAAAACTTAATTCCTATTGGCTTTCCTCCAGATAAATCTCTTACTTGTTGAATAAACGCAACCATTTCATCAAAATTAGAAAAAGCATCATGTGCCGGTGGTGAATCTACTCTTGTAAAAGGCTCTACAGAACGAATTTCAGCAATTTCTTTTGTATTCTTTTTTGCAGGAAGAATTCCACCGTGACCTGGTTTAGCTCCTTGTGAAAGCTTTATTTCAACCATCTTCACCTCTTCTCTGTTTGCATTCTTCTTAAAAACCTCAGCATCAAAAGTACGTTTTCCGTTTACGCTTTTTCCCGCTCCAAAATACCCTGTACCAACCTGAAAAATTAAATCTCCACCTTGCAAATGATAAGGAGAAATACCTCCTTCACCTGTATTATGTGCGAAGCCTCCCATTTTTGCCCCTTGATTCAATGCCATTATTGCATTTTTACTCAACGAACCGAAAGACATAGCTGAAATATTGATTATAGAAGAATTATATTTTTGTGTACACTTATCTGAACCTATAAGTAATCTTTCACCATTAATATGATGATGATCTTTAGGAAACAACGAATGTTTTACAAACTCATATCCTTTTGCATATACATTGTGTTGTGTACCGAAAGGAACTGTTTCTATCTCTTTTTTCGATCGCTGATAAACAATACTTCTTTTCTCACGGTTAATAGGTTTCCCGCTTAAATCATCTTCAATAAAATATTGCTGAATTTTTTCTCGTTCTTCTTCAAATACCCAACGCAAACGAGCAATTACAGGAAAAGCACGCATTAGTGAGTGCTTTTTTTGAATAAAGGCATCATAAATTGCTAATAATGTTACCGCAGAAGCAACAGTTAACAAAATATAATTTCCCATATCTGGCATGAAATAAACCAACACACCACATAATATATTAATTACAATAATAACAGATAAAATGGTATCTCTCATCTCTTTTGTTTTTCTGGCAAAAATACAATTTTAGCATAAAAAAAGCTCTGACATATAGCCAGAGCTTTCTTTTATATTTAAAATACTTAAAATTACTTTTTGAATTTCGCGTATTTGTTTTTGAACTTATCAATACGCCCTGCAGTATCTACTAACTTAGACTTACCAGTGTAGAAAGGATGTGAAGTTCTTGAAATTTCTAATTTGATTAATGGATACTCAACTCCTTCTACTTCTAAAGTTTCTTTTGTGTTAGCAGTTGAACGTGTTAAAAAAACATCTCCGTTAGACATGTCTTTAAACGCTACCATTCTATAATTTTCTGGATGTATACCTTTTTTCATCTCTTGTAAATTTAAAATCTTTTATTTTTGTTGAAAAAATTATAAAGTTGGTAAAGCTTTATAGTTGTTTCATATATCAAAAACCTGCAATGGCTATTTGAGGGTGCAAATTTAACCCTTTTTTTTAATTTGCAAACAAATAATTTGCTTTAATTTGTACAACATCTTTATAAACTACAGAAAATAACATTTTATATATGCGTTTTTATAAACTTTTAACTTTAGGATTAACTACTTTACTTATAACTTCTTGTAGCGAAACTAATTACAAATTTAAATTAGACACTACTAAAAAAACTACCCTAGGTAAAAAAGCTGCTATTAAGTTTGAACAATTAAAGGGTGAACAGATAGATTCTGTACAACTTTATGTAAACAACAAACGTGTAAATACTAACGAAACAAGTGTTACTATTAACACTGCTGATTTTGGTGTAGGAAAACATGCTGTTACTGCTTTAGCTTTTTACCCTAACAAATCAAAAAAAATAAACAACTCTATTGAGGTATTAGCTAAAGAAGCTCCTGCTGTATATTCTTATAAAATTGTAAATATTTATCCGCACGATAAAGGAGCATACACTCAAGGGTTAGAATACAAAAACGGTTATTTATACGAAAGTACAGGTCGTAATGGTGAATCTACTTTAAGAAAAGTTGAATTAGAAACTGGAAAAGTTTTACAAAAAACTGATTTGGATGAAAAATACTTTGGTGAAGGAATGACTATTTTTAACAATAAAATTTATTGGTTAACATGGCATGCTCAAAAAGGGTTTATCTACGATTTTGAAACATTTAAACAACTTGGTAGCTTTAACTATACAAATAGTAATCAAGGATGGGGTTTAACGCACAACGGTTCTGAACTTATTAAAACAGATGGTAGTAACAAGGTTTGGTTTTTAGATGCAAACACCCAACAAGAAAAAAGAAGTGTACAAGTATACACTAACAAATACCCTGTTGATAATTTAAATGAAATCGAACTTATCAACGGAAAAATTTACGCAAATAAATGGCAACAAAACTCAATAGTTATTATCAATCCAGAAACAGGTGTTGTTGAAGGTGTAGCTAACTTAAATGGGTTAAGAGATATTGTTGCTAAAGATCAAACTTTAGAACCTCAAGATGATGTATTAAACGGAATTGCATATGATGCTGAAAACAACCGTTTATTTGTTACAGGAAAACATTGGGGAAAATTATTTGAAATAGAATTAATCAAACAATAATCTACTACCTAAAACCATGAAAAATACCCTTCCCATACTAGCACTTATTTTATCTATTATTGTAATGTCTTGTAGAAAAGACTTCACTACAGTACCTAGTTATGGGAAGCTACAATTTTCAAAAGACACAGTATTTCTAGATACTATTTTTAGCAATATAGGCTCTGCAACCTATAACTTAAAAGTATATAATAAGAGTAACAAAACCATTACTATTCCAGAGATTAAACTAGAGAATGGAAGTACTTCAAATTACCGATTAAACGTAGATGGTTTAACTGGTGATAACTTTAATAACATCGATATTTTAGCAAATGATAGTATCTATGTATTTATAGAAACTACTATTGATGCTAATACTGTTGCCGACCCTTTATATACTGATAAAATATTGTTTGATAATGGAGAAAATCAACAAGATGTAGATTTAGTTACTTTAGTACAAGACGCACATTTTATTTTTCCTTCTAAAAACAGTTCGGGTATTGAGACATTAACTATTGATGGTAAAGAAACTGAGATTCAAGGTCGCTTTTTAACTGATGAAGAACTCACTTTTAGCAATAAAAAGCCCTATGTTATTTACGGTTATGCAGCAGTACCTTCTAGTAAAACACTAACAATTGAGGCGGGAGCTAAAATTCACTTTCACAACAATTCTGGATTAATTATTGATAAAGATGCAAGCTTAAAAACCAATGGAACTTTAGATGAAAAAATTGTTTTTGAAGGTGACCGATTAGAACATCAATTTAGTGAAATTCCAGGACAATGGGGAGCTATTTGGATACGTGAAGGTAGTTATAACAACGAACTAAATCATACTCAAATTAAAAATGGAACTGTTGGAGTTCTTGTTGACGGACAAAATACTTCCTCTCCTACGCTAACTATAAAAAACACTGAGATATATAACAGTTCAAATTATGGTGTTTTAGGTAGAAATACTCATATTGAAGGAGAGAACTTAGTAATAGGTAGTGCAGGACAATCTGCATTAGCTTGTACTTTTGGAGGAAAGTATAATTTTACCCATGCCACTTTTGCTAATTTTTGGAATAATAGTATCCGTCAATTACCTTCAGTTTTAGTAAATAATCATATCACTTATATCAACGATAGCAACCAAGAAGTTACTGAAGTTAATGATTTAGTTAGCGCTAATTTTACAAACTGTATTATTGAAGGAAATAACAATATAGAGTTTATACTTGATAGAATTGATGGAACAACTTTTAACTACATGGTTGAAAATTGCCTAATCAAATTTGATGATTTTAATAATTCATTTGTAGATAATAATGAATTAAATTTTGACGACACTTCACATTATCTAAACAACATTTTAAACGGAGAACCTAACTTTAAAGATGTTACTGAAAATGAATTTGTCATTGGTAAAAATAGTGATGCTATTAATAAAGCAAAACCTTCCGCTGTTTCTGAAGATATTTTAGGTACTCCTCGAAACTCTATGCCAGATATTGGTGCTTATCAACACACTGAATTTTAAGTCAATAAGGTTTATCTACAAAAACACTTCCATTTAACGATTAAAACAATCCATTCATCGAATTATAACTAATTATACTACTAAGTAAATATATATTTGTAGTGTATTTGTTTCATTCATAGTAATAAAATAAATAGATTAATTAGTTTGGTTAGTTGAGAGCTATTCTTCTTAACCGTAATGAATAGCTCTTTTTTTAGAGGAAAATTAATAGTAATATATATAAAAATATTTGTCGGGGGGCAATACTAATAGATTGAGGAATCTATACAGGGTAAAAGAAGGAATACTTAAGTATTCCTTTTTTGCTACTTATAATTAAGGTTTTCTTCCACTAATTATTTCATTTTATATACTTCTCCATTTTTCATTACAAAAACCACGTTTTCCATCGTATGAATATTTTGAGTTGGGTCTTCGTCTACTGCAACGATGTCAGCAAAAAAACCTTTTTTAACCTGACCTAGCTCATTTTTCATATCTAACAATGCTGCATTAGTTACTGTAGCAGATTGAATGGTTTCCATAGCTGGCATTCCTGCCTCTACCATATAGCCAAATTCCTTACCATTCTTACCGTGTTTAAATACTCCAGCATCAGTACCAAAAGCTATTTTTACTCCTCTTTTGTAAGCTCTACTAAAAGTTCCTTGTATTTGTGGACCAACAGCTAAAGCTTTAGGAACTACAATTTCTGGGTAAAACCCTTTTACTTTTGCTTTCTCCTCAACCTCTTTTCCTGCTGTAATAGTAGGTACTAAGTACGCATCATGTTTTTTCATCAACTCCATGGTAATATCACTCATATAGGTTCCATGCTCTATAGTTTTTACACCTCCAATAATAGCTCGCTGCATTCCTTCATCTCCATGAGCATGAGCTGCCACATGCATTCCGTAGTCTTTTGCAGTTTCACAAATCGCTTTTATTTCATCAATATTAAATTGTGGATTATCCCCACTTTTAGCCACACTTAACACACCTCCTGTTGCTGTAATTTTTATGCAATCAGCTCCATTTTTATAACGTTGACGTACTGCTTTTTTAGCATCTTCAACCGAATTCACAACACCTTCTTTCGGACCTGGATTACCTATTAATTCTCTACTACTACCGTTTGTTGGGTCAGCATGCCCACCTGTAGTAGCTAAAGATTTCCCAGCTGTAAACACTCGTGGACCAGTTATTTTTCCAGCTTTTATTGCCTTTGCTAATGATATATTCACTCCAGTTCCTCCCAAATCTCTAACCGTGGTAAAACCGTTTAGTAAGGTTGTTTCTGCAAACTTTACAGAGTTATACGCTCTATCAGCTTCATTTAAAATATATTTTTCCAACCTAGACTTCGGACTGTGCTCACTTTCAATATGCACATGCATATCAATTAACCCTGGCATCACTACCTTATCTTTTAAGTCTATAACAGCATCTTCTGAATTTTCAGGGCTCACATATCCTTTTAATACATCAATAATTTTATTTCCATTTACTACAATGGTTTGCTCTTTATTTATTTTACCCTTTTCCGTATCAATTAACTTTCCGCAGAATATATAGGTATTCTGAGCAAATGAAACAATCGACATCGTTAAAAACAGTGCTAAAAAAAATCTTTTTTTCATGATAATTTAAGAATGATTAAGCAATAAATGTAGTGATTTTTATGTAGCTTGCCTTTTTAAATTTTAACAGTTACATGAAGAACGTTGTTATTACAGGAACCAGTAGAGGTATTGGTTTTGAATTAGCACAGCAGTTTGCTAATCAAGGACATCAGGTATTAGCATTATCTAGAAACACAAAACCTTTAGAGCAAATAAATCATTCAAACATCACAACTATTTCTGTTGATTTATCTAACGAAATAGATATAGAAAAAGCGGTTAGTTTTGTTACTACTGAATGGAAAAAGGTAGATATTCTTATCAATAACGCAGGAAAACTGATTAATAAACCTTTTGAACAATTAACTACACAAGATTTTGAAGAGGTATATAGAGTAAATGTTTTTGCAGTTGCTGAATTAACTAGAAACCTTTTACCGTTTATGCAAAAAGGAAGTCATGTAATAACTGTAAGTAGCATGGGCGGAATTCAAGGAAGTATGAAGTTCCCTGGATTAGCTGCCTACAGCTCTGCCAAAGGAGCAGTAATTACTTTATCTGAATTATTAGCTGAAGAATATAAAGAACAACAAATAGCTTTTAACGTCTTAGCCTTAGGTGCTGTACAAACAGAAATGCTGGAGGAAGCTTTCCCTGGTTATGAAGCTCCTTTATCGGCTAAAGAAATGGCTAACTACATTTTTGATTTTGCTTTAACAGGTAATAAGTATTACAACGGTAAAGTTTTACAAGTTTCTAATTCTACTCCGTAGAGAAATAACGATTGTCACTTCGAGTGATTTTCGTTCAACATAATTGAAAAGAAAATTGTATCGAGAAGTATTAGCTAGTTCTCGATGCAATTTTTATTTTTCCATTTTATTTCAAAATAAAAACCACTCGAACTGACATTTGAAAAAAACATTGATTAAATACATCCCTGAAGAAGCAATTCCGTTAGTTGAATATTTAATTATTGAGCATAAAATCAATTTGAAAATAGTAAGCGAACGTCAGACCAAACATGGTGACTTTCGTCGCTTACCAAATGGACACATGCAGATTACGGTCAACAATAATTTGAATCCTTATCAGTTTTTACTGACTCTAATTCATGAAATTGCGCACCATGTAACGTATCAAAAATTTGGAAGAGTACAACCCCACGGTAAAGAATGGAAAACAGTATTTCAGCATTTAATGCTCCCTTTTTTACAACCCGAAATTTATCCAAAAAACATTCTACCATATTTAGCCAACTACTTAAAAAACCCAAAAGCCAGTACCGATGCTGATGTAAATTTATCACTGGCGTTGCGAGGTGGAAAATCAGAAGACGGAAAGAACTTTATCTTTGAAATACCTAATGGAAGCGTTTTTCAATTCAAGGATAAACTATACAAAAGAGGTGATAAACGAAGAACACGCTATGAATGTTTAAATTTAGAAAACAAGCGTGTATATTTATTCAACCAAAATGCAGAAGTGAAACTAGTAGCTTTAAACAAATAATACTTGTATGAATACTAATTATTACGCAGTAATTATGGCGGGTGGCGTAGGTTCTCGCCTTTGGCCTGTAAGTACTGAAAAGTACCCTAAGCAATTTCATGATTTATTAGGAACTGGAGAGTCTTTGTTACAAAAAACCTTCAACAGAATTAATCAATTAATTCCAGCAGAAAATATTTTAATTGCCACTAATAAACGTTACGAAGAATTAGTATTAGAACAACTTCCTGAAATTAACAACAAACAGCTATTACTTGAACCTGTAATGCGTAATACTGCTCCTTGTATTTTATATGCTGCTTTAAAAATTCATCAGCAAAATAAAAATGCAGTGATGTTAGTTGCTCCATCGGATCATTGGATAGAAAACGAAACTGAATTTATTAAGAATATTGAGACTTCTTTTAAGGTTTGTGCTAAAGAAGACATGTTAATGACTTTAGGAATTCAACCAAATCATCCCAATACAGGGTATGGTTATATTCAGTTTGAAGAAAATTCTTCTGAAATAAAAAAAGTAAAAACCTTTACCGAAAAACCAAACATTGAAAAAGCTACGCAATTTTTAGCAAGTGGTGATTATCTGTGGAATGCCGGTATTTTTGTTTGGTCAGCCTCAAGTATTTTAGACGCTTTTAAAAAGTACCTCCCTGAAATGGTTAGCATTTTAGACAATGAAAATAATGTATATAACACCGATCTTGAAGGCGATTTTATAAAGAACAACTATGAAAAGTGTGAAAACATTTCTATCGACTTCGGAATTATGGAACGTTCAGAAAAAGTACATGTACTGCCTGTAGATTTTGGTTGGGACGATTTAGGCACTTGGGGTTCTTTATACAACAAACTAGGTAAAGACAATCAACAGAATGCAACAGTCGGAGCTAATACTATTTTTAAAGACGCTAACGGAAATATGATTAGCACTCAAAATGGCAAGAAAGTAGTGATTCAAGGGTTACAAGATTTTATTGTGGTTGAAAAAGACGATGTTTTGGTTATTTGTCCACGTAAAGAAGAGCAAGATATAAAGCAACTACGAACAAAAGCAAAAGAAAAATTTTAATAAGTTACTCCTCTCTTTTCTTTAACACATTATTGATTAATGGAATATTCCAACATTCTTAACATTGGTATTTTAGCACATGTTGATGCTGGCAAAACTACCTTAACAGAACATTTACTATATCATACAGGAACCATAAGAAATATAGGAAGTGTAGATAAAGGCTCAACTGTTACTGACAGTTTAGCTTTGGAAAAAGAACGTGGAATTTCCATAAAAGCTACAACTACTTCTTTTATTTGGAATAACACCAAAGTTAACTTAATTGATACTCCTGGACACGTAGATTTTTCGAGTGAAGTTGCAAGGACATTATGTGTGGTAGATGCGGTTGTTTTGGTAATTTCGGCAGTTGAAGGTGTGCAAGCACATACCCTAACCATTACAGATGCTTTGCAAAAGCTAGAAATCCCTACAATAATTTTCATCAATAAAATTGACCGACAAGGTGCAGATACAGAGAGTGTTTTAGATCAAATAAAAAATGAGCTTCAATTTAAAATTGCTCCCATTTACACTGCTCATGATGAAGGATTAGATACTACATCCATCAGTCCTGTTTTTAATAACAGTTCAGTAACCAAAGAACAAAAAGAAACCTTTTTAGAAGAGTTAATTGAAACCAATGAAAGTTTGTTAGAGCAATACTTAAATGGCAATACTATTACTGATGAAACTTACATCAAAGCTATTATAAAAAACACCTCAAAAGCCTCAATATCACCTGTATTTACAGGAATTGCTAAAAATAACATCGGTGTAAAAGAGTTACTAGACGGATTAACAAGTTTTATCAAACCAGACAAAAATAACACTTCACAAGAGGCTTCTGCTTATGTTTATAAAATAGAGCATCATAAAATTCATGGTGTTATGGCACATGTAAAAGTATTTTCTGGTGAGCTATCCTCTAAATCGGTTATTTACAACCACACCCAAGCTTTAGAAACTAAAATAAACCAATCAAAAGTTTTCCATCATACAAAACATATTGACGCTACCATTAAAACTGGTGATATTGGAATTATTACTGGGGTCGTTGACACAAAAACTGGAGATATTTTAGGTAATCCCGAAGGAATTCCAAAATTACCCGAATTAAACACACCCGTTTTAAGTGTTCAAGTACTACCTGATAATGATAAAGATTATAATACCTTAGCACAAGCATTACAGATCATTGACAAAGAAGATCCTACCCTTCAATTCAAATGGCATAAACCTGAAAAGGAACTCTTATTATTACTAATGGGCGATATGCAAATAGAGGTACTAACCCATGTATTACTGGAACGATTTTCAATTCCTGTTCGTTTTACCGAACCTCAAATTGTATACAAAGAAACCATCAGTAAAGCTGCAGAAGGTTATATTCGCTACTGGATGCCTAAACCTTGTTGGGCTATTATGACTTTTTTAATTGAGCCAGCTCCCTTAAACTCTGGTGTTAGTTATCAATCTATTGTATCTAAAAATGACATCCATAACAAGTATCAAAACGAAATAGCTAGAACGATTCCAAGAGCCTTAGAACAAGGATTATTAGGTTGGGAAGTTACCGATGTAAAAATAACATTGATTAAAGGAGAAGACCACAATGTACACTCTAGACCTGGTGATTTTAATTTAGCTACTCCAATGGGAATTATGAAAGGTTTACAAGCTGGTGGAACTCATTTGTTAGAACCCTTAGTTCGCTTTGAAATAAAAACCAATGAAGAGTTTTTAAGTAAAATTATTTCTGAACTTACAACGAGAAGAGCAACAATCAACTCTCCTACTTTTCAAAATGAAATGATGCATCTTACAGGAACAATTCCTGTAGCTACTTCTTTAGACCTAAGCATTAAATTAAATACGCTTTGTAGTGGTCGTATACGTTTGCGAATGGTTTTTCATGGCTATGACACATGTCCTGAAGGAGAAGGTAAATCCAGAGATTTTAAAGGAGTAAATCCATTAGACGAAGCCCAATGGATATTGCATCGTCGTGGCGCTTATAAGGCAGACGAACGAGTGATTTAATTCTTCTTTTTTATTTCTTCTAACACCAAAGAATCAAAAGTTTTCTCTTCTCCTAAAAACTTACTTTTTATAGAAATATAATTTAGTCCGTCAATTTTACCTTCTAAACGCATATAATCCTTTTCAGTAGTTAAAATTATTTTTTGTTCAGATGGTAACTCTTCAAAAGATTTCTTAATATTCTCTATATCTTGCTGAGTAAAATTGTGGTGGTCTGGGAAGTTTAGGTGTTTAAAACCTACTTTCTTTTCCTTTAAAAAGTTTAATAATGAGGTCGGATTCGCAATTCCCGTCACTAACAATACCTCTTTATGCTGCAAATCAGCAATTGCTAATTTATCATCTGTTCCTTTTAAATTTTCATCGTAAGCAATCGTTGTAAAAAATACTTTTTGATACGACTTCGGATTTATCTTTCGCACTATCTTTTCTTGTGCAGTTTTCGGTAAATTCTCAGGACATTTAGTCACTACAATCACCTTTGCTCTTTTAGCTCCTCTCCTACTTTCACGTAAATTCCCTGTTGGCAATACAAAATCTTCAAAATATAAGTCATTATACTTAGTCAGTAAAATATAACTACTTGCAGTTACTTTTCTGTGTTGATAAGCATCATCTAACAATACTACTTGTGGTGGATTATCATTCTGTAACAACTGCTGAATTCCGTTTGTTCTATCAGCATCCACAGCCACTATAATATCATTTTTAAATTTCTTGTAAAACTGTAGTGGTTCATCACCAACATCTTCTGCGGTATGCATATCATTTACCAGTTGAAATCCTTCTGTTTTACGTTTATAACCACGACTTAACACCGCTATTTTATAATTATCCTTCAACAAACGTATCAAATATTCAATCTGCGGAGATTTTCCTGTTCCACCAACACTTAAATTTCCAACAGCAATCACAGGGATATCAAAAGGAGTTGATTTTAAAATACCTATATTAAAAAACCAATTACGAATTCTCGTAATGACATCGTACAAAACAGCAAACGGAAACAATAAAAATCGAAGTAACTTCATTACACCAAAAGTAACAATTTAAGTATTAATGTACAGGATACTTTTATTTTCATTTTTCTACTTTGTAACTTTGCTATAGTAATATTTTGAAAACGTACCCAAATGCAAATAAAAGACGTCACCAACTATATTGAACAATTAGCACCGCTTTCGTATGCCGAAGATTTTGATAACGTTGGTTTATTAATAGGTAATTACAGTACTGAGGTTACAGGAGTTTTAGTTACGCTAGACACCCTTGAAGAAACTGTAGATGAAGCAATTGCTAAAAACTGTAATCTTATTGTAAGTTTTCATCCTATTGTATTTAGCGGATTGAAAAAGATTAACGGCAACAATTATGTAGAACGCGTTGTATTAAAAGCTATTCAAAATAACATTGCTATTTATGCTACTCATACTGCATTAGATAATGTAAATAATGGTGTCTCAGCAAAAATGGGAAAAGTTTTAGGTTTAGAAAACATGAAAACCTTAATTCCTAAAAAAGGAATCATTAAAAAACTAACAACGTATGTTCCTTCTCAAAATGCTGACAACCTTCGTAACAAATTATTTGAAGCAGGTGCAGGAAACATTGGTAATTACGACAACTGTTCTTTTAATACAGAAGGAAAAGGAAGCTACAAAGGAAACGAGAACTCTAACCCTACTATAGGTAAAAAAGGAGAACTCATGTTTGAAGAAGAAACCTGTATTACGGTAACTTTCGACTCTTTTTTAGAAGGAAAAATACTCTCAGCATTGTTTAAGAATCATCCGTATGAAGAAGTTGCCTATGAAGTTATAACCTTAGACAATCAAAATCAACATGTGGGTATGGGTATGATTGGAGAACTTCCATCAGCTATGAATGAAAAAGACTTTTTATTATTTGTAAAAGAAACCTTTAAAACAGGCTGTGTTAGACATTCTGAATTACTCGACAAACCTATTAAAAAGGTAGCTGTATTAGGAGGTTCAGGAAGTTTCGCTATTAAAAATGCGATGCGAGCTGGAGCAGATGCTTACATTAGTGCTGATTTTAAATATCATGAGTTTTTTAAAGCAGAAAAAAGAATATTGCTTGCAGATGTAGGGCATTATGAAAGCGAGCAGTTTACAAAAAACCTTTTAGTTGATTATCTTAGCAAAAAATTTAGTATTTTTGCAATTATTTTAAGCGAAAAAAGTACAAATCCAATACACTATATTTAACAGATGGCAAAAAAAGAAGTAACGGTAGAAGAAAAATTAAGAGCGTTATACGATTTACAGTTAATCGATTCTAGAATTGACGAGATTAGAAACGTTCGCGGTGAATTACCTTTAGAAGTTGAAGATTTAGAAGATGAAGTTGCCGGATTAAACAAAAGACTTTCTAATTTAGCTGAGGATGTTAAAAATTTAGAAACTGATATTAGTAACAAAAAGTTAGCTATTGAAGAATCTAAAAACTTAATTACTAAGTACGAAGAACAACAAAAAAATGTTCGTAATAACCGTGAATTCGACTCTTTATCTAAAGAAATTGAGTATCAAGAATTAGAAATTCAATTATCTGAAAAGAGAATTAAAGAATACAAAGCTAAAATTGCTCAAAAGAAAGAGGTTATTGATAATACCAAAGAAAAATTAGCTCAACAAGAAGCACATTTAGCTCACAAAAAAGGTGAATTAGACGCTATCTTAAAAGAGACTGAGAAAGAAGAGCAATTATTAAAAGAAAAGTCTGAAGAGTTTTCTCAATCTATTGACAAACACTTGTTAACAGCATACAAAAGAATTAGAACTAAAGTAAGAAACGGATTAGCAGTTGTTGCTATTGAGCGTGGAGCTGCTGGAGGTTCTTTCTTTACTATTCCACCACAGGTGCAATTAGAAATTGCAAACCGTAAGAAAATTACAATTGATGAGCACAGTGGTCGTATTTTAGTAGATCCAGCTTTAGCACAAGAAGAAAAAGAAAAAATTGACAGCTTATTTGCTTAATATTTTTCTTAAAATATATACAAAGCCTCCAATTTGGAGGCTTTTTTATTGTTATAAATTTTCAATTATGAAATTAGTAACAATTAAAAATCAAAGCTCCTCACTTTTCACCTAACGTTACATTTTCGTATCTTGCATTCTGCTTATGATACAATTTATATTAAATAATCAGGTAATAAAAACTACAGCAAACGCTGGTATTACCTTACTCGACTTTATTCGAGAACATCAACAATTAAAAGGTACAAAAATAGGATGTCGTGAAGGCGATTGTGGAGCTTGTACTGTTTTAATTGGTGAATTAAAAGATAATAAACTTAGCTACCAAAGTATAACTTCTTGTATTTCTCCCTTAGGAAATGCTAACGGGAAGCATATTGTTACGGTAGAAGGAATTAATTTACCCAAAGAACTAAACACTGTTCAAAAAGCGATGACTGACAATTATGCTACTCAGTGTGGGTTTTGTACCCCTGGTTTTGTAGTTTCTATGACTGGTTATGCTCTTGACGACAAGCAAACAACCTCATGTAACGATGCTATTAGTGGAAATATTTGTCGTTGTACAGGTTATAAATCGATTGAAAAAGCAGGTTTTGAAATAGAACAAAAACTGCAACAAAAAGATAACAACCAGCAAATCGACTGGTTAATCAAGGAAGGTTTTATTCCTAATTATTTTGTAACTATCCCAGAAAAACTAGCTCAATTACAACCAAAAAACTTCGAAAAATCAGGTATAAAAGTAGCCAATGGAACCGATATATACGTACAGCATGCAGATACATTGGCTGAAGAAAATGTACATTTATTAACCGATAAAAATGCTTTAAAAGAAATATCTTTTACTGAAGGGTTTTGTACGTTGGGTGCTAATACAACCGTTACCGAAATTTCAGAAAGTAAACAATTGCAAACTCTTTTCCCTAAACTCAAGCAATTTTTAAAACTTGTTTCTTCAGAGCAAATCAGAAATATGGGAACCATTGGAGGTAACTTTGTAAACGCCTCACCTATTGGTGATATGTCTATTTTCTTTTTAGCATTAAACTCAACATTAACCATTCAGAAAGAAGATGGAAACACGCGACAAATTCCGTTTCAAGAGTTTCATCAAGACTACAAAACATACGACTTACAAGAAGGCGAAATCTTACAGTCCATAACATTTAAAGTTCCGCAGGCAGAAGACAATTTTAATTTCGAAAAAGTAAGCAAGCGAACGCATTTAGACATTGCAAGTGTAAATTCCGCAGGAAGAATAACACTAAAAAATAACACAATTACAGATGCTCATTTTTCTTTAGGAGGTGTAGCTGCAATTCCGAAGTATTTATACAAAACCAACGCCTTTTTAGCAGGAAAAGCAATCAGTTCTGAAATCATCAAAGAAGCAGAAGCTATTTTACAATCAGAAATTTCTCCTATCAGCGACGTTCGTGGAGCTGCTGACTATAAGCGATTGTTGGCAAGACAGTTATTTTTTGCTCACTTTTTAGAGCTATTCCCTAATCAAGTTGAACTTAAAAAACTAATTGCCTAATGAAAACGATGAAAAACATAGACAGTTTTACACATGTTAGAGGAGAATCGTTATTTGTTGACGATTTAATGCTACGCCAAGATACTTTATTCGGATTAGTCTTTGACTCGCCAAAAGCACACGGAAAAATAAAGTCGGTAGACTATTCTATAGCCGAAGCTTTAGACGGCGTTGTAAAAATATTTACCTATAAAGATGTTTTAGGAGAAAATCAAATTGGAGGTATTATTCCTGATGAACCTTTGTGGGCAGAAGATGAAGTGCATTTTTGGGGGCAACCTATTGCTTTTATCGTAGCTAAAAATGAAGCAATTGCTAAAAAAGCGAGAACCTTAATTACCATAGACATTGAAGAACTCCCAGTAATTACAACCGCTAAAGAAGCCAAAGAAAAAGGTAGTTTTATCAATGCTCCTCGCTCATTTAACTTAGGAAATACTCAAAACGCATTTAGCGAATGTGAATATGTGTTTGAGGGCGAAACTTTTTCTAATGGACAAGAACACCTATACTTGGAGACTCAAGGTTGTTATGCAGTCCCACAAGAAAACGGAAATATAAAAATCACCTCATCAACTCAAGGCCCTACCGCTGTTCAAAAAACAGCTGCGAAAGTGTTGGGTGTTCCAATGCATAAAATTGAGGTAGATGTCATCCGTTTAGGCGGTGGTTTTGGAGGAAAAGAAGACCAAGCTACTCCATGGGCAGTTATGGCAGCTGTAGCTGTACAACATTTGAATCGTCCAGTAAAATATATGCTGAATCGACATGACGATTTACGCATGACAGGAAAACGTCATCCGTATTCATCATTTTATAAAATTGGTCTGACCAAAGACCTAAAAATAAAAGCTTTTGAAGCTGAGTTCTTACAAAACTCTGGTGCTGCAGCCGATTTATCTCCTGCTATTGCCGAGAGAACTTTGTTTCATGCTACCAATAGTTACTTTGTACCCAATGTACATACCACCGTGTATAGCTGTAAAACCAACTTACCTCCCAACACCGCTTTTCGTGGTTTTGGTGGTCCGCAAGGAATGTTTGTTATTGAAAGTGCTATTGCAGATGCTGCTGATAAAATCGGAATCAATAAAAGATTAATTCAAGAAGCTAATCTATTAGCTGAAAATGATGAATTTTCTTACGGACAAATTGCTACCGAAGTACAAGCACAAAATTCATGGTTTAGTGCAAAAGAACAATATCAATTTGAACAGCTAGAACAAGAAGTAGCGGATTTCAACAGTAAAAATGACCATTACAAAAAAGGGGTTTCATTAATGCCTATCGCCTTTGGTATTTCATTTACCAATACTCCAATGAACCATGCACGTGCATTGATACATATTTATCAAGATGGAAGTGTTGGCGTCTCTACAGCTGCTGTGGAAATGGGACAAAGTGTAAACACTAAAATGTTGCAAGTAGCACAAAGTGTTTTAGGAGTTTCGGCAGATAAGGTTAAACTGGAAACAACTAACACTACGCGTGTTGCCAACACCTCACCTTCAGCTGCGAGTTCTACTGCCGACCTCAACGGGAAAGCTGTTGAAATGGCTTGTAATTCGTTAGTTGAACGACTAACAAAAGTTGCCGCTGACATGCTTTCTACTGAAAAAGAAAACATCTCCTTTAAAGAGAATTTTGTTTTTACAAATGATCATAAATCAGAGTTAACATGGGAAGCTTTAATTACTCAAGCGATGCTGCGTCGTGTAGCATTGTCTGAAAATGCCCATTATGCTACTCCTGTAATTCATTTTGACAAGACCAAAGAAAAAGGACATCCGTTTGCCTACCATGTGTATGGTACTGCCATCACAACGGTTACTGTAGATTGTGTCCGTGGCAATTATGAAATTGACAGCGTAAAAATTGTACACGACTTTGGTAAAAGTATGAATATGGGTATTGATTTAGGGCAAGTTGAAGGTGCATTAGCACAAGGAATCGGCTGGATGACCTTAGAGGAAATTGCCTATAATAATGATGGCCGCTTGCTTTCGAATGCGTTGTCTACTTACAAGGTACCTGATATTTTCTCAGCTCCCAAAACAATAGAAACCATTCCGTTAAAAACGGAAGGGAATCAAATGGCGATTAAAAAATCGAAAGCAGTTGGTGAGCCTCCATTAATGTATGGTATTGGAACGTATTTTGCCATCCAGCAAGCTGTGAAAGCCTTTAACCCTAATTATAAATTAAAATTCCACGCTCCTTTTACACCTGAAAAAGTATTAATGGGATTGTATGAAAAATAAAAGCTTATCAAACTACAATACACCAAACAAAATATATTTAGGGGTGCGTTAATTTATAGCATTGGAGATACCATTGCATCCCTATTACTAAACGAGTTTTCCATATACAGACTCCTCGGAATGGTACTTATTGGTGCTACCGTTTATGCTTTTGAAATCCCTAATTATTTTAATTGGATAGAAAAAAAGACAGCCAACAATAGCGGACTCAAAAGAACTATAGCGAAAACAATATTAGCCATTGCTTACTTTAATCCGCTTTGGATTTTTAGGCATTTGCTGTTTATCAAGTTATTTTCTGGAAATTTTGACCAAATAACCAGTAACTTATTCATAGTTGCTTGTTGGTCGTTTTTAGTGAACATCCCTATTTCGTTTATCGCTAATTTTATCATTCAAAACAAAGTAAAACTCGATTGGCGTTTTTTAGCAAGTGCTATATTCTCAGCTCTTATGGCTATTTATTATGCACTAAGCGAAACCATTTTTAATTAGACGTTTATGGAATTTTGGCAACAGTTATATACAAAACTTCAACATAGGCAAAAGGTATACCTACTAACGGTAATTGAAAACCTTGGTAGTTCTCCAGGTAGAAAAGGTTTTAAAATGTTAATTACTGAAGATGGTTTTATTTACGGTTCTGTAGGTGGTGGTGTTATGGAATTTGCGCTTGTTGAAGAAGCAAAACAACTATTACAACAAGAGAATCCACCAACGTTTAGTAAAAAACAAATTCATAAAGGAAATATCAAAAATGGTTCGGGTATGATTTGTTCTGGTGAACAAACAGTTGCTTTTCATTGCTTAGACACTAAGCATCGTTCAATAATATCAACCATTATTTCTTCTTTACAGCACGGTAAAAAAGGAACTTTACACTTATCTCCTATCCTATTTGATTTTACTCCTGATATTCTAGAAAGTCAGTTTGAGTATGACATCAACTCGAAAGAAGATTGGTATTTTAAAGAACATATCGGTTTTAAAGAAACCCTGTATATTGTTGGTGGTGGACATGTAGGCGTTGCTGTTTCTGAACTTTTTGTAAAGCTAGGTTTTTATGTGGTAGTTTTTGACAATCGAGAAAACCTCAACACATTAGAAAACAATCAAACTGCTCATAAAAAACAGGTTATTGATTATAACGATATTGAAAACTACATAGAAGAATCTTCTTCAAGCTATGTAGCTATTATGACCAATAAATATACTGATGACAAGTTGGTATTGAGTAAGCTCCTTAAAAATAACTATCAATTTTTAGGTGTTTTAGGTAGCAAAGCAAAACTACAAACGATGTGGGAAGTTCTGCAAAACGAAGGATTCACTCAAAAAGAATTGAGTAAAGTACAAGCACCTATTGGACTTTCTATAAAAAGTGAAACCCCTGAGGAAATAGCGGTAAGTATTGCGGCACAAATCATACAAATAAAAAACACTTAAACCGTATAAAGAGTAATGGATCAACCAAATGAATATAAAACCTTTTTAACAAGCGTTTTAAATCGTTATGCTACGGTGAGTAACGAAGCAATTTCTTCTTTGTTTTCAGCTGCAAAAATTCATGATTTAAAAAAGGGAACCACCCTATTACCTTTTGGTAAAATCTCAAAACACGTTCATGTACTTTACAAAGGAGCTGTAGTATCGTGTTTTTTACATAAAAACGGTACGGTATATCATAAAAATATCTTTTTATCAGGTAGTTTTATAGGTTCTGTAGTATCATCACTTACCAACACACCTTCTCAATTTTCTCTAGAAGTTATAGAGGATTCTACAGTTATTAGCTTTCCGTATGATGTATACAGACAACTTATTAAGGAAAACCAAGATTTACAAAACTTTTACATCGCTTATCTTGAAAAAAACTGGGTAATTGATAAAGAAAAACGAGAAATTGATATTGTTTTAAAAGAAGCTAAAGAACGGTATCTTGATTTTGTAAACGCTAACCCTAACATAGAAAATAGAATACCATTACACTATATCGCCTCACACTTAGGCATTACTCCCACTCAGTTAAGCCGAATTCGTAAAAGCATTAAAAAAAGTGTGTAGCAATCAACATATGTAAAGAAAAAAGTTTTATTTCCTTTCCATCTTTGCAGTATGAAAATATTCTTTTTATACTTTTTGGCCTTTATTGGTGGAGTATCACTAGCTGTTCAAGCAGGATTTAATACGCAACTAGGTACTATTGTAAAACAACCTGTTATTGCTGTTATAGCCACTTCTATAGCCAGCGCTATTTTTGGATGCTTATTCATATTTCTATTTAAAAAAGAAAGTATTCAACTAACTATAGCGCAACAAGTACCTTGGTATTTATGGTTCATTGGCGGACTTTTTAGCATGATTGGTATTTCTCTTTATTTTTACACCATACCAAAGCTAGGTATTTCAAAAATGATTGCTTTTGGTCTATGTGGTCAATTGATTTTTTCGTTATTCGCAGGAAAATTTGGTTGGTTAAACCTGCCTGTTGAGCCTATAACTACCAAAAAATGTATTGGGATTATTTTCATGGCAATTAGTATTATTTTAATCAACTCAAAATGAAAAAAGTAGTATCAAACATAAACAACTTAACCTCTTTATGGAAGTCTGCTGCGGCTCCATACCAAGGTTACCATAAAGAAACATCTTTTGAAAGCGCTTATATTGAAAATGCTAAATGGCCCAATAGAATTTGGACTAACCTCTCTCCTTCTGCTAATCAGCTAAAGGAGATACAACAGCAAATGATTAGTAAAGACAACCGTTTTACATTTTCTTTATTTACACTTCCCAATCAAGAAAACAATATGGAGCTTGACGGTAAAATCCAGTTAAAGTCAACTCAATATGGAATGAGTTTAGAACTAAAAGAAAAGTTTGAAACTCAAAGACACATCGATTTTAAAAGAGTAGAAAACACAAAAGAAGCTGATGTTTGGAGCAATGCCTTTTTTAAAGCCTTTAATTACGAAATAAGTACAGCAACCATTTTAAAAACTAAAGAAACCATACCCTACTATCTTGTTTATTTTGAACAAGAACTTATAGGCACCGTAATTTTATACACTACTAATACTGTTGCCGGCTTACATAGTTTGGGTATTATACCTGAAAAAAGAAAACAAGGTTTTGCTACCGAAATTATGCGCCATACATTGAATAAAGCTATTGACAACAACTTATCCTTAGCTACATTACAAGCCTCTAAAATGGCAAAAGAAATGTATTTAAAATTAGGGTTTTCTTTAGACTTTTTAATGAAAAATTATGGTATTGTCAATCCTTCTTAAAAGTACAGCATATTAACACACATAACTTTTGAACTTAGTAAAAAAATAGTAGGTTTGAAGCTACTAATGAGAGAGGATGAATTATAAAGAAGTCTTTAAAACAATTGAGGAAACTTACACTCCGCTATCTACTGAGTGTCAACAAGAATTAATTGCCGGTTCAAAAGTTTGTGCATATAAAAAAGGAGACATTGTTGTACGAGAAGGGCAATTCTCAAAAAAAGTCTTTTTCATTGTACAAGGATGTTCAAGAGCATATTACTTAAAAGATGGTAAAGACATTTCTGATTGGTTTACTTTCGAAAATCAGTTTATGGCTTCCATCGTTAGCTTTTTTAGCAATGAACCAAGTCCGCATTATGTTGAATTTATTGAAGATTCAACCGTTTTAGAATTTTCAAAAGATACGGTTGATAAGCTTTCTCAAAAGCATCACGACTTTGAACGCTTAATTAGTAAGATAGTCACTGAAACCATGTTAGGGCTTTGCGAACGATTATACACCATTCAATTCAACAAAGCAGAAGAAAGGTATAAACACCTGCTAAGTATTTATCCTTTTATAACCAACAGAATTCCCCTTACACATATTGCCTCTTATTTAGGAATAACTCTTGAAACGTTGAGCAGGATAAGAAACCCCAAAAAACGAATTTGATTTATATCAAATGATAAGCCTTCCATTTACAGCAATTTTGCTAACAAATACAATAACAATGGAAGATAACAACAAACAACAACTAAAGTCAATCTGGGGAAAATGGTGGGAGCCTATTAGAAAGTGGTTTTATCCTGCTTGGTTAATCTACGAAACTTCAATTCGGTTTTATGAGTATGCCTTATCGGTTCATATGTACTTTAAGAATCCGCAAAACAATATCGCTTCTTATATAGGAGAAGCTAGCACCCAAATTTTAGGCATTTTTTGTAGCCTAAGCACTTTTGTAATTTGTACTGCCTTTTTAACAATACCTACCTGTTTTATACTGTATAAGTTTTTCAAAACAGAAAACTTAACAGGTTCTCAATTTGAAGCAACATTAAAACCTATTTTTTAAGATAAATGAAGAAAATACTCATTATAAACGGACAACCAGACAAGGAAAGTTTTAATTATGCCCTTTCTGAAGCTTATAAAACAGGCGCTAAGAAATCGACTGCTGAAGTACAAGAAATCAACATCCGAGAATTAAACTTTAACCCTAACCTTCAATTTGGCTATCGAAAACGAACAGAACTTGAACCTGACTTATTAGAAGCACAAGAAAAAATAAAGTGGGCAGACCACTTAGTATTGGTATACCCTATTTGGTGGGGCTCAGTACCTGCAATTATGAAAGGTTTTTTAGATCGGGTTTTACTCCCTGGCTTTGCTTTTAAAAAAAGAGAAAAGTCTTTATGGTGGGATAAATGTTTTACAGGAAAAACAGCCAGAATAATTTGTACGTTAGACCAACCTGCATGGTACTATAAATGGTTTTATAGAAGCCCAAGCCATAATGCAATGAAAAAGCTAACATTAAACTATATAGGAATAAAAAAAGTGCGAATTACTACTATTGGTCCTATAAGACTCTCAAAAGAAAAGTTTAGAGCTAAATGGTTGAAAAAAGTAGCAACTCTTGGAAAAATGAACAAGTAATAGTACCTCTATTATCCATTCAAGATGCTAACAAACATTTTTCTACACAATACGATATGTAATCTTTTTATTGTTTGGTATCACTTTCCTTAGGCTTCGTGTGTTGACCCGATTAGGCTTCGTGTGTTGACCTGATAAAAAAGTTACTCTTTTTTATCTTATTTTTTTATATTTGAGAGTGTTAATAAAATTGCTAAAAGTTCCGCATATCCTACCGTAAAAAGAATATAACAGTAATTTTATTATGTATATAAACTAGTTTAGCCAATTAAAAAAAATGAGTAACTATATATTAGCAATTGGAATAGACAATTATCAAAATTGCACGAAACTGAATAATGCAGTAAGGGATATTAATAATATCATTGAGGTCTTGACTGAAAAATACGACTTTAATAAAGAAAACATAGTGACCTTATTAAACGAAGAAGCATCCCTTGAAAATATTACAAACGAATTAGAAAACTTTCTTTCTACTCAAGACGAAAGTCATAATTTAATAATTCTATTTTCTGGGCACGGAGAATTTGATGATTTACTTCAAATGGGATACATTCTACCTCAAGAAGCAACACCTTATTCAAAGGCTACATATTTACCTTATTCAACTCTATTCAGTTATGTAAAGGCTTTAAAGTCTCATCATATTTTACTCATTTCAGATTCTTGTTTTTCTGGTAGCGTTTTCACACCATATAGGAAAATCGAAACATCAAAAGAAAAGTTAGACAAAATCCCTTCTAAATGGGCTATCACTTCTGGAAGATTAGAACCCGTTTCTGATGGAGAACCAGGAAAGAACAGCCCATTTGCTGAATCTTTAATCAAAATACTAAATGAGAATACATCAGCTTTAAGCATATCTGAATTATCCAATAGGATAGTTTCAGAGGTCTCTGGGCAAGTTGAGCAAATTCCAAGAGGAGAACCGCTACAAGCTTTTGGACATAAAGGTGGAGAATTTATTTTCAATCGAAAGAAATCAGATAAGAAAATAAAATTATCAAAGGAAAAAGCAAAAGACTTTTCTGAAAGAGAAGAACTTTTGAAGTTGATAGAAGCTAATTATGAATTAGAAGAAAGAATTGAGGATGCAGAAAATGAAAATAAAGCTGGTACTATCAGAAGATTAGGAAAAGAAAAAGAAAGTTTAAATAATATTCTAAATAAAGAATTACTCAAAGAACTAGAAATTCAGAGAGTTTATGTCTCTCAAAACATTTCATCAAATGATAGCTTACCTATAAAGTATCTCGAAAAATACGATGAAATACTTGAGGTTAGAAAAACAAAAATTGAAGCAGTAAAAAAGCAAAAATATGACGATGCTGCAAGATTGAGGGATGAAGAGAAAGACCTCGAAAAAGAACTTGATGAAATCCTAAATCACGAGCAGCTTTTATCACAACTTGAATTGAGTATTGAATCACTTTACAGAGATTATTTTATTAGTCAAATGATTATGAATACTCAATCAAATATAAAGTTTGAAAAAAGAGATAAAATTGAGAATATATTCGGAAGAATTTTATTTCTTGATTTATCTTTTAAAAATGGTAATATATCACCATTTCTTTATAAGGACAATAGAGAAAAATTATTAAATGTTTTAAAAAGTGAGTTGTCATAAAACTGGCTCTAACACCATATATAATTCATTGATTTTTCTCGCCTACTTTTTATCCTTTTGAACAATAGCACACTAAAAAACCCTTCTCTAAATAGAAAACACCTCAAATGACACAAGAACTCTATCAAAAAGCAATAAAATTTGCTGGAGAAAAACATAAAAATCAAAAAGTTCCTGGAACAAACTCTAACTATTTGCTACATATCTCTAACGTTGCTATGGAGATAATCTTAGCATATAATGTAAATAACAATTTCGATTTGAATTATGCTGTTCAATTAGCGCTACTCCACGATACATTAGAAGATACTGATACTGACTTTTCAGAGTTATTGAACATGTTTGGAGAAAAAGTTGCTATTGGAGTTCAAGCATTGACTAAAAATAAAAATCTTGATTCTAAAAAAGAGAAAATGACAGACAGCTTGAACCGAATAAACAAACTTGAAAAAGAAGTTGGAATGGTAAAATTAGCAGACAGAATTACAAACCTTCAAGAACCACCAAAACATTGGAAAAAAGATAAAATTCAAAACTATTTATCTGAAGCTATCGTAATTAATGAAACACTAAATAACAAGAATGAATATTTAAATAAAAGGTTAGAAAATAAAATTGCTGAATACAAAAAGTATATTAAATAAAAACATTCCACGCTACCAACCCTTAGTATAAGTAGCCAATTCCCCCTACTCACAAAAATTGCTACCATATCTTTAAACTACATTTCTTTACTAACATTTTTCTACACGGTAGCATATACCACTGTTTAAAATAGCTCCCCTTACTATGGGAGAGTCACTCCCCTTAGGCAAGGAGTATCATTCCCCTTACCGTGGGAGAGTCATTCCCCTTAGGCAGGGAGTATCGCTCCCCTTACCATTGGGGTGTCATCCCAATTAGGCTTGGGGTGTCGCCCCGATAAAAACCACACCCTATTTTCACTCCATAAAAACAACCAACAAAAGCTAGCCTTTCTAACAAAAAACACTCTAAAAGAGCATATTACAAACACTATCTTAATCTAACCACGCTTAAAAAGTCTAATTTTTTTCATATCTTCTCATGGTCTAACCACTTAATAATAAGCCTTAAACGCAAAAGTCATGAGGAACAAACTAAAAAAAGACTTAGGATTATTTGATGTTTTTGCCATTAGTACTGGAGCTATGTTTAGTTCTGGTTTCTTTTTACTACCAGGAATCGCCTCACATTACACAGGGCCTTCTGTATTTTTAGCCTACTTACTTGCAGGTGTATTAATACTGCCCACCATGTTTAGTATTGCTGAAATATCAACAGCCTTACCACGATCAGGTGGAGCATACTTTTTTTTAGACAGAAGCTTAGGTCCACTCATGGGAACTATTGGCGGACTGGGTACGTATTTCGCTTTAATGCTTAAAACAGCCTTTGCTATTATTGGTATTGGTGCATATGCCGCTATATTTTGGGAAGTACCTACCAAAATAGTTGCCATTGTGGCTACTCTCTTTTTTATGGCGTTAAACTTAGTAGGTGCTAAAAAAACCTCCGCCTTTCAAAAGGTGTTTGTCATATTCCTATTAGTCATTTTAGTTGGTTTTATTGCAGATGGTCTTTTCTCCATCTTTACCTCAGATACTATTACCAACGAATCTATCAATAAACAATTTACTCCTTTCTTTTCAAACGGATTTGGAGGAATGTTTACCACCATAGGTTTTGTTTTTGTTTCCTATTTAGGGCTCACTCAAATAGTAAGTGTTGCAGAAGAAATTAAAAACCCTGAAAGAAATATTCCTTTAGGTATGATACTTTCTTTAGTCGTTACAGGATTAATTTATGGTTTGGGTGTTTTTATTATGGTTACTCTTATTGAACCTACTGCCTTTGCTAACGAACTAGCACCAGCAGCTACAGCCGCAGAACAACTTTTTAAATGGTTGCCCGATAATGTAGGAGTATTATTAATGTCGGTAGCAGCACTTGCCGCTTTTGCCTCAACAGGAAATGCAGGACTATTATCTGCATCACGATATCCGTTTGCCATGGGACGCGATAAATTGTTTCCTGCTATTCTAGCCAAAATTGGTAAAAAAGGAAGTCCTATAGTCGCTATATTTTTAACTACAGCATTAATTATTGTATTCATTCTACTATTATCAGAAGAAGGTATTGTAAAGCTTGCGAGTACCTTCCAATTATTGATTTTTATCTTTATTAACTTTTCTGTTATCGTTTTTAGAAAAAGTAAAATAGAATCGTACGACCCTGGGTATTTATCTCCATTATATCCGTTTATGCAAGTTATCGGAATTGTTATTTCATTCATCCTTATTATTTATTTAGGATGGATGCCCATACTTTTCACCTCTGGTATTATTGTAATAGGCCTACTTTGGTATCACTTCTATTCCAAAGGAAAAGTAAAACGAGAAGGCGCTATTTTTCATTGGTTTGCGCTTTTAGGGAGGCATCAGTACGACGAGTTGGAAAATGAATTAATGACTATTTTAAAAGAAAAAGGACTTCGTGAAGGCGATCCTTTTGATGAAACCGTAATTACATCGAAAATAAAAATAATTAAGGATACTACTAACTTTGACAAGGTCTTAAATATCGCTTCCGATTACTTTTGTAGGGAGTTAGACCTCAACAAAGAAGGTGTACTACACAAGTTTTTCCAATCTATACCCGATGAATCTGTGATAGCGTTACCTGGTATTTTAGTTTTTCATGCCAAGTTTAAGAGTGTTACGCATCCTTCCATGAAAATTGTTATTTCTAAAAACCCAATTAAAGGTGCATTTCCGTCTGAAAACTATGAGTTTAAAAAGCCCATACAAATCTGTGCTTTTCTAATTAATTCTGATGAAAACCCAAAACAGCAATTGCGCATGCTATCGAGACTTCTTGATATTTTAGAACGAGAGCACATCGTAAAAACCTTGCTTAAAATGAATAGCCACAGAGAAATTAAGGAGTTTTTACTACAAAACGAGCGATTTGTAAGCATCAAACTACTCGAAGGAACTCCGCAAGACTCCATGATAGGAAAACAGCTAAAGGAAATTCAGTTACCAAAAGATGTTTTAGTAGCTTTGGTTGAAAGAAACGACAAAACGTTTACCCCTAATGGTTCAACTGTTTTTCTAAAAGATGATGTACTTACTATACTTGGGGAAACCAAATCTATCGCAAAACTGTATAAGGAATACATGAGTTATGAAATAGATAAGCTGGATACGGAGGTGACTACTTAATTTTTGGTTTGATTTCTAAGGTTTAAAATAGCTATATTCGCTACCAGACTATATCGGTTTATTAAAACGGCAGATACTTTAAACCCTTTTTAAATAATAAAAACAGCTGAGCTCAGAAAGTGAACTTAACAGAAAAAAATATAGATGATATCATCCAAAAAAGTAATTTTTCATCATTTATGAATAATTCAAAATGGGAAAAACTATTTGATAATTTAGTTAAGGAATTTGACTCCGTATTTATCAAGTATAAACTTATTGGACGGGAAAAAGTTCTGGAAACTGAATTTGATTTTGTTGATTTCTATCCTTTTTTCATAGAACCTATTTTATATAAAGAAATTGAATGGGTTGAATTTCCTGAAAAAATGCAAATGATTAATAATAAACGGATTTCAAAACAAACAATTTCTGAACATAGCCAAGACATTACTAAAATTAAAAATTTGATTAATAAAATTGGAGATTTTGATATAGAGAAATATAATGGAATTTTAAGATTATATGGGTATAAATAATGCTATACTATAATCCACAATTATAATTCCTTTGAATTCAACTATACCCAAATCTACTCGGAATCACTAATACAAATTCTTAAACAAAAACCATTCTTTTTAACCCAATAATTAAACAGTAAAAACTCCCTCTCCCAACTTTCCAAAAAAATCTAATTAACGTATCTAATAGTATTATTCTATACTTCTTAAGTTATATCTTTGGTAAATCGTATCTCATGCTGAAAAAGATTAAACTACAAAATGGACTACCAAACATACGAACCACATACAGATTTAAGCTCCATTATTAGTTGTTATTGGACTTTGGAAGTACCTATACTTTCCGAACCACAAAAACAACGAATTGTACCAGATGGTTGTATAGAGATGGCATTTATTCTTGGAGACGATATCAAACGGTACACTTCCGAAAATGACTTTATACTTCAACCACGGGCAATGATATTGGGACAAACAATTGAGCCATTTTATATTGAACCAACAGGTTATGTCAATACTTTTGCCATTAGATTTTATCCTTATGGGTTTGCCAATTTTATTTCTGGACCAATCAACAACTTGGCAAATAAAGAAACGTCACTAGACCTACTTTTTGACAAGAAAACCGCAGATGGTTTACAACAAAAAATAATCAACGCTGAAAATACGATACAACGTATAGACATAATCGAAAAGTTTCTTTTGGATACGTTTAACGACCAAAAAACAATTCATAATATTGTAAAAAATACTGTTGATGCCCTTCTAACTACAAACGGAAGTGTTTCTATAAACTCAATCCTCCAATACGACCTATCTAAAAGAAGACAGCTTGAAAGAAACTTTAAAAAACAAATTGGAGTAAGCCCCAAACAATTAGGGAAAGTAATTCGATTGCAAACAGCTTTAAAATTGATGCTTAACCAAAAGTCTAAAAACCTAACCGATGTTGCCTATAAAAGCGACTATTTCGATCAAGCTCACTTCATCAAAGACTTTAGAGAATTTACAGGAATAAACCCCAAAGAGTTTCTTACTGACGAAAGCTTGAAGCTTTCTACTCTTTTTTACAAATAAGCTAAGGTGTCGCATTTTTACAATTTCAACTAATTTTCTGCTCTTAGTTTTGCATCAATAATACTAAGCTGAAAATGAAAAACAACACACTTATTGCCATTATTACCCTACTTTTTTGCTTTGTGTCTTGCAAAAACAAAGACACTACAGTCGCTAAAACAACGCAATCTCAAGAATCAATCACTAAAAGCATACAACAGATGAAAAGTTATGTCTCAATTTTCGAAATTCCAGCAACCAACATTACACGAGCCGTTAATTTTTACAAAGAAATTTTAGGAATAGAAATTGAAAGATTCCATTTTCCAGAAATGGAAATGGGGGTATTTCCTTACCAAAATCAAATGGTTACAGGAGTAATTATACAAGGCGAAGGTTATGAACCTTCTGCTAGCGGAGTTACCATTTACCTCAATGGTGGAGACAACCTGCAAACTATTATTGATAAAGTAGGAGAACATGGTGGAAATATTGTGATACCTAAAACACCTCATGCTGACGAAAACGGGTACTTTGCTATTTTTCTCGACTCAGAAGGAAATAAGATTGGACTTCATTCGCCAAATTAAAAAAACAAACTCCTAATAATAAAGGGAAGTAATAATGGTTTGGGTACTAACTCAAACCGTTATTTCTTTTTATTAAAGTGTCTTAAAAACAAACCCATAAATTTATAAAGTCAGCTACAACTCATATATCAAACGAAAGCAAAACTCCCTGTATAAAACCATTCCTTCCCCTTTTCAAAAAAATCTAATTAACGTATCTTGCAGTCTTATTAAAAGACACCTATAATGCAAGACAAAAACTTACATACTTATATAAAAAATGTTGTAGAAAATATGCCGGCAGATTGGTTAAACCTAACCACGCACCGTCTGGATATTTATGTAGAAAAACTAGCCAAAACCCAGTTTTTAGAACAGTTTGAAGATTTGTATAAAAACAACAATACTGCTGCTTCTGCTTTAAACGAGTTACCAACTGCGTACGATTATATTCGTTTAGGGCATCCGTTATCATCTGTATTAGAATGGACGATTGCCAAACTATACCATACAAAAGCAGAAAATGTAATTAGTTTTTCGTCGCAAACAGTTCCTGTATTGGCTGTATTAAGAGCGAATTTGTTTGCTAATAAAAACACGCAAATAGTATACACCAATGAAATCCCTGGCTTTTTTGATGCAGAAGTAATTAAAAATGTATACGGATATCAGTTTGAATTAAAAAAGGTGGATAGTGTTGAAGCTATTCCTGAGTTTGATGGTAGTACGGTACTTATTGTTGAACAAGAAGCTATTTGCAACTTTACCATTGTACAAAACGTTGATTTCTACATCAACACACACCCAGAATTAGGAAGCTTTTTATTAGTTAACGGTGAGCAAAACGATTCTTATATTTCAGACATTCAACATGTAAGAAGAAGAGAAACTATTGCCATGACTCCTGCTAATTCGTTAAAAGCGTTAAAAAGCCTTATCGATGAGCCGTATGAGGTTACAGTAACTGACGTAGCACAAAACAAAGCAAAGGTTGAGAAACTCATCAATGAAATTACCAATACCAGTACAAAAGCGTTGGTAGCATCAAGTGGACTTTCAATACAATACGCCATTTTAATGGGATTGATTGATGATGCTCTAGAAAACCATCAAGGAAAAGCTATTAAAATTGTAGTGCCTCCAAACTGTTATGGTGGTACAAACGACCAAGCGAGACGTGTTGCTGCTTGTTTAAACAACGTAGACATTGTTGATTTACCTGTTGATGGAGATAATGATATGGTAGAAAGTATTGATACCGTGTTAACCAACATTGCTGCACAAGATGCGGTTCCTTATATCATTGCTGAAATTCCAACCAATCCAAGAGTAGAAGTACCAAACCTTACCGATTTAAGAGATGTTTTGAGTAAGAAACGTACGACTCCTACCGGTGAAACAGCGATTGATCCTGTATTTATTTTAGACCAAACTTTCTGTCCGAATGTTCACTTTTTAGGAGATACAGACATGTTAGCCAATATTAGAACTATTTCGTTTGCAAGTGGTTCTAAATTCCCAAGTGGTGGAAAATGTACTGCTGGGTACTGTGTTGGAAACAAAACCACCAATGCTTTAATAGAAAAAATAGAAAAGCATTTACACATTTGCGATAACGAGGCTACACCACTTCAATATGAAATATTAGCTGCGCAAATGCCTTCTATGACGCAACGAATTAGCGATGCTTATAAGAATACTCGTGAGTTTGTAAACTTTATCCACGAAGTGTTACCTGATGCTAAAATCAATTTTGTTTCTGAGGAATTAGCAGCACAAGGATTTATGCCATCAGTATTTTCGTTAGACCTTCCTACCAAAGGAAATACTGCGGAAGAAAAAGAAGCCTATAAAAGAGCTTTAAACTTAAAGCTTATCAATTTAATGATTACTGAAATTCCAAATGAAAGTAAGTATTGTGTAAGCTACGGACAGTTAAAAGGTTGTTACTGGACGATTCCTGCAACCTCAACCCAAGGAACTACCAAAGAAGGTGATAAAGATTATATTGCTCGTGTAGCGCTTTCTCCTAATATGGATTTAGAGCTTCATAAAAAAGTATTCTTAGACTTTGTAAAAGGTATTTAAGAACTATAAAACGTCATAGCGAGGAGTGATAACGACGTGACTATCTTACTCTCTACATAAAGATTACTTCGTTATCACTCGTAATGACAAAACAAAACGTTGTTTCGACTATATGAGTGACTCCTATTTTAAAGATTTCGCCTTTCGTTACACATTCAGTTCGAAATGACAAAAAAAACGTCATTTCGAAAGAGGCTACGACTGAGAAATCTCAATAATCAGAGTAACCAACCTTAGTGAGATTTCTCCCTTCGGTCGAAATGACGTTTATTTATTATTTCAGAAAGTTTCTTTCCTTTTCTAAAACCTCCAACACACAATACGTGTTACCTTGTTTCCTTGGTGCATAGGAATTACTTTAAATTCTTTAACTCCTAATTTCTTACCTGAGTTTTGTAAGCTTTCTACGTTTTCTTTTTTAGAAACCAAACTCGTAAACCATTTACTTATTTTCGGGAATTTAGAACTCTCATATAAATAGGTATGTAAAAAAGCTTTCTCTCCACCTATATACCACAGCTCATTAGAGTTCCCTGCAAAATTACGGACAGCATTATTTCCTAAATTTCTCGATTTTCTTCGGTTGGCTCCTCTCGCCTCTTCTGCCGATTTATAGAATGGTGGATTGCACATCGTTACTGTAAATGCATCATCTGCTTCTATGATTCCTTCTAAAATATGCTCTTCTTTAAACTGTTGCCTTAATTCAACCTTATCCGTAAAACCATTATCATCTATAATGTCTTGAGCATAATCTAGTGAATCTAAATCGATATCAGTAGCAACAAAATTCCAGTCATATTCTGCAATTCCCAACAAAGGATAAATACAACTTGCTCCTGTACCAATATCTAACACCGTTACGTTTTCCTCATCTGCTACCAAATCTGCTAAATGATGAATGTAATCTACTCTTCCAGGTATTGGCGGACATAAATTATCATCAGAAAAATTCCAATGCTTAATATTATAGTGAGCAGCTAATAATGCTTTATTAAACTCTTTTACTGCTATTGGGTCAGAAAAATCGATGGTTTCCTTCTCAAATTTTTCAATAACAAACTCCTCTATTTTTGGATACTTTTCTTTTAAGAGTTTAAAATTATATCCGTTTTTATGTTTGTTTTTTTTGTGTAATCCTTTTTTATCTGCCATTAAAGTGTAATAACTGTAAACTCTAGTTGTAACGGATGTAAATTTTCTTTCAGAACTTTAATAAAGTCGGCTCCATATTCTAAATAGAGCTCTGAAAAATTACGTTGACGTTCTTCTAAACTTTGATTAGGTAACAATTCGTTTTGCAAAGCTACGATTCTTTCAACCATTTCTTTCTGACGTCTTTTTTCTGCTCTCAACCATCTTTTCTCGAGGTTTTCTAGTCCTTTTATCTGCTTTTTTTCTTGTGCATTTACTGCACCTACAAAAGAAACATCGGTTTTTTGAGCTAGCTCACGTAAATCGTCAAATTGTTCTTGTAAAAACTGCTTTTGCTTGGTAAAATCTACCTTAGTATCACCATTGGCTAACACTTTTCTTGCTAGTAAATCATCTTGTTTTAAAAACAACTCTTCTTCTGAAACGTTTAGTTTCTCTAACTTTCCTAATTGTTTTTCTGAGAGTATTTGAGCTGAGTTTCTTAATAACAAAATAGGAAACGGAACATTTACTTTATCAAAATATGCCTTTAACTCTAACCAGTAGGCTAACTCCCCTCCTCCACCTATGTAACATAAGTTCGGTAAAATTACCTCTTGGTATAGTGGACGCATAATTACGTTTGGTGAAAAGCATTCTGGCTGACTATGTAAATGGTCTAGAATTTCATCTTTTGTCCAAGAAATATCTGTATTATTTACCTTGTAAATTCCGTTTTCAAGAACAATACGTTCACGAATCCTATCGGTGATATAAAACAAGTTTATCTCACGCGGATTTACTTGTATTTTATATGACTTTTCTAGCTCTGTAATTGTTTTCGATACTTCTTTATAAGAGGTTTCGTGTAGCAAATCGTATTCTACATACGGTGTTAGTGCTCTTTTTAATTCTCTTTCATCAGCATCTAAAATTACCAAACCATACTTTCCAAAAAGTTTATCGGCTATATATCTAGTTGCGTCTGCTAATGTTTTGTGTTGCAAGTATCCTTTTTCAAATATCTCTTTTATTTGAACAGCATTTTTTGAACTTCCCAAATGTTCTGCAAACACTTCAAAAACATCTTGTAACCCCTCGGTTATAAAACGTCCTACTGGTCCTGTTTGGTCAGAGTTCCACTGTACTTTTATCCCTTTAAAATTAAAGAAGTTAATTTCTTCAAAATCGTGGTCTTCAGTTGCCATCCAATATACGGGTACAAAATTCTCATTCGGAAATTGCATTGACAAATGCTCACACATATTTATAGTTGATATAATCTTATATAAAAAGTATAACGGCCCTGTAAATAAGTTCAGCTGATGTCCTGTTGTAACAGTAAATGTATTCTCTTCTAGTAAGCTTTCTATATTTTTTTGCGTGTCGAACGACAAATCAATGTCTTTGTATTGTTCTCTCAATACTTCAACCAATCTTTTTCTTTGAGTGCTTGAAATAGGATTTGCTTTCTTTTCTTCTAGTTGCTTTTCAAAGTTTCGTAAACTCGGATAACGGTTATAAAAAGGTTGAATATTTTCATCAGCCTTTAAATAATCCTCCATTGTTTTAGAAAAGAATCCTGTGTTTTTATAAGGTATATTGGTTACGTTCATTACTTGTGCGTTCTTTGAAATAAAGTGTAAACATACGGACGTTCTCCTCCGTACGGATTTACAAATGTGTGATTAAAACTATTGACTAAAACAAAATCGTTTCCTAATTTTTCTTGTAGCATTTCCGCATTGTAACGTTGTAATTGCAGTCCACAACATTTTTCTGCTCCGTCTAAAGCAAAAACAGCAATAATTACAAATCCGTCAACTTTTACAATCTTCTTTAATAAATTAAAATAGGCGTTCTGTTCTTCGGTTTTTAAGAAGAAGTGTAGTACCGCTCTATCATTCCATACATCAACTTCATCAAGCTCATGTAACTTGGTTGGAGTCACTAAATCATCAGCTATAAAATTAACTTTTGATGCATCTTTTCCTAATCGATTTTGTATATCGATTAAAGCTTTTTCAGATAAATCATTTGCTATTAAACCTGAATATCCATCAGCTACTAGCTCGTCAATTAACATAGATGAACCAACGCCTACATTTAAGATTTTAGCATCTTTAGATACTTTGGATTCTTTTAGTAATTGAATAGTTTCTTTCGAACTTTCTTCGAACCAGCCTAGTTTTTCTGTTGGATTTTTTACGTAGGCAGCATTCCAGTGTTTTTTGTAATTAATTTCTTCCGGAATGTTACACTCACTCTCTTTTGTAGTCATAGTCCAAAAATAGGAAAATTTAATCCTTTGTCGAAAACTTACTAGACTTCTAACAGATTTTTAACTACATTCTTTTTTTAACCATCTATTTAGGTATTTTTACAGTTAGTAAATTACAATTATGCAGTTTAAACATCCTGAGATTTTATATTTCTTAGCTTTTTTACTCATTCCTATTTTGGTACACCTGTTCCAACTACAGCGATTTGTAAAAGTTCCGTTTACCAATGTAGCTTTTTTACAAAAGTTAGTGTTGCAAACACGTAAAAGTTCTCGTATAAAAAAATGGCTGATTTTAGCCACTCGCTTACTGTTACTTACTGCTCTAATTTTTGCTTTTGCTCAACCCTACTTTAGTAATCATAAATTAGATGAAGAGCAGCATTTCTTTATATATCTAGATAATTCTTTAAGTACTAATGCTGTTGGAGAAAAGGGTAATTTACTACAAATTGCTACACAAGAAATTATTGAAAATTCTACAGAGAAAACAAGTTATTCTTTACTTACAAACAATCATTTTTACGCTAATAAAACAGCTTCTGAACTAAAAGAAGAGTTGTTAAAAACAACAAATACCGCAAAAAGTAGAGACCTTGCTGATGTTTTTCTAAAAATGACTAGCGAACATAAGTCTATAGCTTCTCCTACCAAAAACATTGTAATTTCTGATTTTCAAAACATTAAAAAAGAGGAAGTTGACAATGTTCCTAAAAATACTTCTTTTGTGAAGTTAGTACCTGAACAAAAAAGTAACATTTCTATTGATAGTGTTTTTGTTGACGATAATGGTGGGTCTAATTTTAACGTCCATATTGTTGTTAAAAATCAAGGAAATGCCAAAAATGATATTCCTATTGCTATATACAATAATGACAAATTGTTGAATAAACAAACCTTTAGTATTGAGAAAAACAAGACTACAGAGGTTACTTTTTCTGTTGTAAAAGCACCTGTGTTTTTAGGTAAAGTAGCTATTAATTTTAACGACACCTACGGGTTTGATAATTCATTTTATTTCACCATTAATGCTAACGAAAAAATTAATGTACTAGCTATTGGAGAATCAAACAACTTCTTACAACGAATTTATACTAAAGAGGAGTTTAACTTTACTTCTTCTTCGCTACTAAATGTAAATTATAATTTGATAGATAAGCAACATCTTATTGTCTTAAATGAGTTAGAAAATATTCCTGAAACACTTATAAATAGCTTAGCAAGTTATACAGCAAAGGGTGGAAATATAGTTGTAATTCCAAGTAATAAAGTAACTCTTTCTTCTTATAACAACTTTTTTAATAAACTAAATACAGGAAAGTTATTTTCACTAAAAAGTGACAGTTTAAAGGTTACTTCGATTAATTATAATCATCCTCTTTTAAAAAATGTTTTTGAAAAGAAGGTAGCCAACTTTCAATATCCATTTGTAAAAACCTCATTTAATACTGAGTTTAAAAATGCTAGCAATATTGTTTCTTTTGAGAACAAACAAGGTTTTATTAAACAGATTAGTTTACCAAATGCTTCTATGTATTGGGTAGCTGCTCCTCTAAATAAAGACAATAGTAATTTTACAAACTCTCCTTTAATTGTTCCTGTTTTTTATAACATAGGAAAACAGAGTTTACAACTTTCTGAATTGTATTATACAATAAACAAACAAAATACTATTGATATTGATAAGCAACTAGGTAAAGATGAAGTTTTAAGTATTGTTAATAGTAAAGGTTCTTTTATTCCTTTACAGCAAACTTTTCAAAACAAAACACGTATCACAACCAAAGACCAGCCTTTAACTGCTGGGTTTTATCAAGTACAACAACAAAGTAATGTACTTAGAAATATTGCTTTTAATTACAATAAAGATGAAAGTGTCTTAGACTTTTTAATATTTTCTGAAGCTAATGACATGACCATATCTACTTCAGTTAAAAACACCTTAGAAAATATTAATAATGAAAACAAAATTCAATGGCTTTGGAAATGGTTTTTGGGCTTAGCTATTGTATCTTTGCTTTTAGAAATTTTGATTTTAAAATTCTTTAAACCATGACAACGCTGCTTAAATCGGCAACAATAATAGATGCTTCTAGTCCTTACCACCAACAAACTAAAGATATTTTAATTACTGACGGTATTATTACCAAAATTGACAACAACATTACTAGTGAAGAAAACTATACTGTTGTAGCGCTTGATAACCTTCACGTATCTCCGGGTTGGTTTGATACAAGTGTTTCTTTTGGTGAACCTGGTTATGAAGAGCGAGAAACCTTGCAACATGGTGTACAAGTAGCGGCTAAAAGTGGGTTTACACATGTAGCTATTAATCCAAATACACACCCTATAGTTGATAATAAATCGGCTATTGAGTTTTTAATTAATAAAGTAAACGGAGCTGCAACTAGTATTCATCCTATTGGAGCTTTAACACAGCAAAGTAAAGGAGTTGAAATGTCTGAAATGTTCGACATGCAACAATCGGGTGCTATTGCTTTTGGTGATTATAACAAACCTGTTAGCAATGATAATTTGTTAAAGATAGCTTTGTTGTATGCTCAAAACTTTGACGGATTGGTACTAAGCTTCCCTAAAAACAACTTAATAGCAGGTGAAGGTGTTGCTAATGAAGGTAAAAATAGTACTCTTTTAGGGTTGAAAGGAATTCCTGCTCTTGCAGAAGAAATTCAAATTTCTCGCGATTTATTTTTATTAGAATATACAGGAGGAAAATTACACATTCCTACTATCTCAACAGCTAAATCTGTTCAACTTATTAAAGAAGCGAAAGAAAAAGGCTTAGATGTAACGTGTAGTGTCGCTGTACACAATTTAATATTAACAGATGATGAACTACATGGCTTTGAAGCTAATAAAAAGGTAAATCCTCCTCTACGTACAAAAGAAGATAGAAAAGCTTTAGTACAAGGTTTAAAAGAAGGAGTTATTGATATAATTACTTCAGACCATAATCCTATTGACATTGAACATAAAAAAGTAGAGTTTTCTACCGCTAAAGACGGAACTATAGGTTTAGAAAGTGCTTTTGGTGCTTTAAATACAGTATTAGATTTAGAAACTATTATTAATTGCTTAACAAGCAACCCGAGAAAGCGTTTTAATGTTGAATTGGCTTCCATAAAAGAAGATGAAAAAGCTAGTTTGTCTATTTTTAATCCTGATGGAGCGTATACTTTCTCTAAGGAAAATATTGTTTCTACCTCGAAAAACAGTATCTTTCTAGGGAAAAAGCTAGAAGGAAAAGTTTATGGTATTTACAATAATAGTCAACTAATTTTAAACTCATAAAATCATGGAAAACTTAACAGTAAACGAAGGAAAAACCGAAGCAATCATTAGTCATTTTACAGTTATAGGCCTTATTATTGCCTTTGTTTTAAACATGAACAAAAAGAATGCTTTTGCTAGTTTTTACATTAGGCAAATGCTTGGTTTAAATGTTCTTCAGCTTTTAAACGGCTGGGTTGTTTATAAATATTTAGGTAGTAATGCTGGTTGGATTGTTGGCGTGCTACTATTTGTACTTTGGTTAATTAGCCTTTTAGCTGTTTTAAAAGGAGAAAAAAAGCTTGTACCAGTTGTTGGAGAGCAATTTCAAAACCTATTTAAAGGAATTTAATATATGAGTTTACAATATATTGTAAGAGAACCTAAAACCTCAAATGCTAACCCTCCATTATTAATTTTATTACACGGATATGGTAGCAACGAACAAGATTTATTTTCATTTGCTGAAGAATTACCAGACGATTTATTAATTATAAGTGCCAGAGCTCCTCATGATATGGGGTATGGTGGCTATGCATGGTATGCTATAAATTTTGATTCAGTTAACGGTAAGTTTTCTGATTTAAAACAAGCAGCTGAATCAGTTGATAAGATTGCTTCTTTTATAGATGAAATTAAAGAAAAGTACAATACAAACCCTGATAAAACATTTTTATTAGGATTTAGCCAAGGAGCTATTTTAAGTTATGCGTTAAGTTTTAAGTACCCTAACAAGGTAAAGCACGTAGTAGCTTTAAGCGGTTATATTAATGAAGAATTGTTACCAGCCGAAATAGACAACTCAATTGCTACAGATTATTATATCTCTCACGGAACTGTAGATCAAGTTCTTCCTATAGATTGGGCACGTAAAGCTCCTATTATACTGAAAGACTTTAAGTTGGATAACGAATATTCAGAATACCCTGTTGGACATGGTGTAGCTCCTCAAAACTTTTATAGCTTTAAAAGTTGGATTGAGAAAAGACTATAAACTTTAACAGTTAAATTGAGTAAAATTAAATATTTTTGCAACTAAAAAAATAGCATGAGCAACATATTTAATCAAGATATATTATACTACTGGAGTGCTCCGTTTTTCATTTCTGTAATCTTACTCGAAATGTTCTTTAGCTATCGAGCTAAAGCCAAAAACTACGAATTTAAAGATACAGCTACTAATGTTTACTTTGCCCTAGTAAATTTTAGCCTAGACTTGTTAATGAAGGTTACTTCATTTGCTATTATGGGCTTTTGTTATCAATACAGAATTATTGATTGGGAAGGTAATATGTCGTGGGCATATTGGTTATTGGCTTTTATAGGTCAAGACTTTTTGTACTACATTCACCATTATGTAGATCATCATTCAAGATTTTTCTGGGCTGTACACGTAACACATCACAACTCTGAATTTTACAATATTTCAACTGGTTTTAGATCTCCAGTTTTACAGCCTTTATTTAGGTATATGTTCTTTTTACCCTTAGCTTTTCTAGGTGTTATGCCATTGCACATTATGTTTGCATACGCCATGAATCAAAACTACGGAACTTTATGCCATACTAACTTTATTAAAAGTAAATTAGGTTGGTGGGGATATATTTTTGTTACTCCATCTCACCATAGAGTTCACCATGCTTCTAACACTAAGTATTTAGATAAAAATATGGGAATGGTGTTGATTATTTGGGATCGTATTTTTGGAACTTTTCAAGCTGAAGAAGATGAAACTGAATACGAAAAATTACGTTATGGTTTAACTAAGCCTTTAGAAGATAAAGGACCTATTAATATTATTTTTCACGAATGGAAAGAAATTTTCAAAGACTTTTTTAACCGAAAAAAGGATTTACCATTAACAACACGTTTAAAATATGTGTTTATGCCTCCAGGGTGGAGTCATGATGGTAGTACTAAAACAAGTAGAGAATTACAAAAAGAACTTGCTACCACTACAGAAGTAATAACAACTCCTAAAGAATTAAGAGTAAGTCCACAAAAAATAAAAGTCGAGTAAATACTCGACTTTTTTCTTTTATTAGATGTACTATTACTTTAATATCTGATTTGCGTGTTCTTTTGTTTTTACTTTCGTAATAACATCTTCAATTACTCCATTTTCATCAATTACAAAAGTAGTACGATGAATTCCATCATACTCTCTTCCCATAAACTTTTTAGGTCCCCAAACACCAAAAGCATTGATTACATCTTTACTTTCATCTGCTAACAAAGGAAAAGGTAATTCATTTTTATTAATAAAGTTTTGTTGACGTCTTGCTGAATCTGCACTCACCCCCAAAACATCATACCCTTTTGCTAAAAAAGTTTTGTAATTATCTCGTAAGTCACAAGCTTCTGCTGTACAACCAGGCGTACTTGCTTTTGGATAAAAGAATAATACTAGTTTTTTCCCTGCATAATCAGAAAGCTTTACTGCATTTCCTTTTTCGTCTACCGATTCAAAATTTGGTGCCTTATCTCCTATTTTTAGTGTTGTCATATTATTTTGCTTCAAAGTTATAAAGTCAAAGTTACAAAGTTGATTTTGATTATCCATAAAACATACGAAGCTTCTTTGTACCTTTGATTTTTTCAAATTTTATAAAGCAATGACGAAAGCAGAAAAAGTTCAATTTGTTATAGATACTTTAGAAGAGTTATATCCTGAAACTCCAATTCCTTTAGACCATAAAGATCCTTACACATTATTAATTGCTGTATTAATGTCTGCTCAAAGTACTGATGCTCGTGTAAATACCATTACACCATTATTATTTGAAAAAGCTGATAATCCGTATGATATGGTAAAGCTTACTGTTGATGAAATTAGAGAGATTATCAAACCTGTTGGTTTATCACCAATGAAATCAAAAGGAATTCACGGTTTATCTAAAATCTTAATTGAAAAGCATAATGGTGAAGTTCCTGTTGATATGGAAGCCTTGGAGGAATTACCTGCGGTGGGGCATAAAACTGCTAGTGTGGTAATGTCTCAAGCCTTTAACATTCCTGCTTTTCCTGTAGACACACATATTCATAGGTTGATGTTTCGTTGGAATTTATCTAATGGCAAAAGTGTTGCTCAAACAGAAAAAGATGCAAAACGCCTATTTCCAAAAGAATTATGGAATAAACTTCACTTACAAATTATTTATTACGGACGAGAATACTCTCCTGCTCGTGGTTGGAAGTTAGAAAATGATATTATTACCAAAACGGTTGGAAGAAAATCGGTAATAGACGATTATAATAAAAAGAAAGCATAAAAAAAGCCCCAACCTTTGTTGAAGCTTTTTCCACTCTTAATTCAAATTCAATTCAATGAGATAGTTTGATTTCGTTTTAACTACTGTTAGCGATTTAGAAAAATTAATCAAATATTGAATTGTTTCTTGTTTAGGTTTCATTTTAAAGTCAGGAGACTTCTTTGAGTAAATTTGCATCATATATAATTCCCTTATTATTACTTATAATCAATGATTTAACGATGCATTTTTTCAAATATTGTTTAACTGACCAAAATAATTTTATTTTTTTCAATTATTTTTCTCAAATTAATTAAAGCGTAGCGCATTCTACCCAATGCTGTGTTGATACTAACACCTGTATTTTCTGATATTTCATTAAAACTCATATCGTTATAAATACGCATTTTTAAAACTTCTTTTTGTTCTTCTGGTAGCTCTTCAACTAACTCTTTAACATCATTTAAAATTTGTTCTTTTATTATTTTACTTTCTGCATTTAAAGTTCCATCACTTAATACTGAAAAAATATCAAACTCTTCTGTATTATTAAATGTAGGCATGCGATTATTCTTTCTAAAGAAGTCAATAATTAAATTATGAGCAATACGCATAACCCAAGGCAAAAACTTACCTTCTTCGTTATAATTTCCTTTTTTTAGCGTTCTTATTACCTTTATAAAGGTGTCTTGAAAAATGTCTTCTGTAGTATCTCTATTCTGTACTTTACTGTAAATAAAGCTATAAAGACGTTGTTGGTGGCGCTTAATCAATAATTCTATGGCATATTCATTACCATTAATGTAGTTTTTTACTAAAACACTGTCATCTACTATGTTTTGCATAATAATTACTTTTTTAAAAGAGCAACTAGCTAGTTCTCTTTTGGTTAGGGGATATTAAGTTATAAAAGTAATTATCTTGCTATAGGCTATTATTTATTGATTAATAACGAGTTACAAATATTAAATTTTTTATTAATAAATACAAAAAAAACTAAAAAAAAAGAGAAAAACACTATAGTTTATTCATAAAAACCACTTGAAATTGGTATTTTTATCGCTTATTTTTTTGAGTATATGAAGACTGATATTTCAACTGTTAATCCAAAGGAAAATATTATAATTAAAGGGGCTAAACTGCACAATTTAAAAAACATTGATGTAGTAATTCCTCGTAATAAATTAGTAGTAATTACTGGACTTTCTGGTTCAGGTAAGTCTTCTTTGGCTTTTGATACTTTATATGCGGAAGGACAACGTCGTTATGTAGAAAGTTTAAGTTCCTACGCACGTCAGTTTTTAGGAAAACTACATAAACCTAAAGTAGATTATATCAAAGGAATTGCGCCTGCCATTGCTATTGAACAAAAAGTAAACTCTACTAACCCACGTTCAACAGTTGGTACTTCTACTGAAATTTACGATTATATCAAGTTACTCTTTGCTCGTATTGGTAAGACCTTCTCTCCTATTTCGGGAAATGAAGTGAAAAAACATACTGTTTCTGATGTTATCAATCATGTAAAAACTTTTGAGGAACGCACAAAATTGTTATTACTTGCTCCTATACATATTAATAAAGACAGAGATATAAAAACTGTTTTACAAGTACTAACACAGCAAGGATATGCTCGTTTAAAATATCAAGATACTGTATACAGAATTGATGAATTTCCTATAAAAGATTTTAAAGGAAATGAATTACAGCTAGTCGTAGATAGAATTGTTGTAAAAGACGAAGAAGATTTTTACAACCGTTTGGGAGATGCAATACAAACAGCATTTTTTGAAGGAAAAGGTATTTGTTATATCGAAAACCTATCAGATAATAGTACTGTTGAATTCAGTAATAAATTTGAGTTAGACGGAATTTCTTTCTTAGAACCTAACACTCATTTATTCAGCTTTAACAATCCTTACGGAGCTTGCCCTACTTGTGAAGGATATGGAAATGTGATTGGTATTGATAAAGATTTAGTAATTCCTAATACAGGACTTTCTATCTACGAAAATGCTATTTTTCCTTTTAAAACAGATAGTTACAAAAAATATAAAAACGATTTAATTCTAAATGCTGAAGAATTCGGAATTTCTATACATAAACCATGGTTCGAACTTACAGATGAACAAAAAGACTTGGTTTGGAATGGAACAAAAAAATTTAAAGGAATTAATCATCTATTCAAAAAACTAGAAGAAAAAAGTTACAAAATCCAAAACCGTGTAATGCTCTCTCGTTATCGCGGAAAAACAAAGTGTACCGAATGTAACGGAAAACGTTTACGTAAAGAAGCTAACTACGTTCAGGTATATGGTAAAACTATTGATGAATTAGTAACCTTGCCTTTAGATGAATTGGCAGTATTTTTCAACAATATTCAATTAAACAAATACGAAGAAAAAATTGGTAAACGTTTACTTACCGAAATTAATAATCGTTTACAGTTTTTAACAGATGTTGGCTTAAGCTATCTAACTTTAAATAGAACGTCTAACACGCTATCAGGTGGAGAAAGTCAACGAATTAATTTAGCCACTTCATTAGGTAGTTCGTTAGTAGGTTCTATGTATATTTTAGATGAGCCTAGTATTGGTTTACACCCAAAAGATACAGAAAGATTAATTGGAGTCTTAAAAAATCTACGTGATTTAGGTAATACTGTAATTGTAGTTGAACATGATGAAGATATCATGAAAGAGGCTGATTACATTATTGATATTGGTCCTGAAGCAGGAACCTATGGTGGAAATGTGGTTGCAGAAGGAACTTTTGAAGATATCCTACAATCTGAATCGCTAACAGCTAAATATCTATCAGAAGAATTAAAAATTGAAATCCCTACTAGTAGAAGAACATCAAAAAATTCTATTGATATTATTGGTGCTCGTGAAAATAACTTGAAGAACATTGATGTTTCTTTCCCTCTTAATAACTTAACCGTTATTACTGGAGTTTCAGGTAGTGGTAAAAGTACCTTGGTTAAGAAAATCTTGTATCCTGCAATGCAAAAAAAGCTAGTTGGATATGGCGAAAAACTAGGACAACATACAGATGTTACGGGAAGCTTTGACTTATTAAAACATGTAGAGTTTATCGATCAAAACCCTATTGGTCGTTCTTCACGCTCAAACCCTGTAACATATATAAAAGCGTATGATGATATTCGTAAATTACTTTCAACTCAAAAACTATCTAAAATTAGAAACTACCAACCAAAACATTTTTCTTTTAATGTAGATGGTGGTCGTTGTGAGGTTTGTAAAGGTGAAGGAGAAGTTACTATAGAAATGCAATTTATGGCAGATGCGCATTTAGAATGTGAAACCTGTGGTGGTAAACGCTTTAAAAAAGAAGTACTAGAAGTAACTTTTGAAGGAAAATCAATCGATGATATTTTGAATATGACCATTGATGATGCCGTTGCTTTTTTTACAGAACATGAACAAGCCAAAATAGCTCGAAAATTAAAACCTTTACAAGATGTTGGATTAGGTTATGTACAGTTAGGACAATCGTCTTCTACCCTTTCTGGTGGTGAGGCACAACGTATAAAACTGGCTTCTTTTTTAGTTAAAGGAAACACTAAAGATAAAGCTTTGTTCATTTTTGATGAACCTACTACTGGATTACATTTTCACGATATTAAAAAGTTATTAGCTTCTTTTAATGCTTTAATTGAAAGAGGACACTCAATAATTGTTATTGAACACAATATTGAATTGATTAAGTGTGCTGATTATATTATTGACCTTGGTTTAGAAGGTGGAAAAAAAGGTGGAAATTTAATCTTTGCTGGCACCCCTGAAGAGTTAGCGAAAAACAAAAAATCATATACCTCTAAGTATCTAAAAGAGAAGTTACATTTTTAAAGAGAAAAGCCACCCAACCTCTCAGTCGGACAGCCTTTCACAACAAAAATTAACAAAATTTAATAACTAAAGATTACTAAAACTTCGTGTCTCCAATATTTGGATTGTATACGTAATTAAAGGTATAATATTTTGAACCTTCTAGCGATGGTGCGCTATCCTTGTAATAACTTAAAATCTCCATTTTAGCGTAATTTCCATCAATTGTTTTTACTACAATAACTTTTCCTGCAATAGGTGCTATTGTATGATTTTCTTGATTATAAGCATACCAACCTTGGTTGCTTCCTGTTTTTATAACTAATTCTTCCTCTGAATCCTGTTTTAACTCTGTTTCAGCTGGTGCAGTGGTAACTCCTTGTAAACTTGTACTTGAAAGTAACATCATGCTAGCATTACCTGTTCTATCTATATCTTCTAAAAGAGCTCCTTTTTTACCTCCGTTAACAATAATTTCTGTAGCTCTAAACGCAATATCCCAATTATCACCAGTTACCTGTTTCCCTTCTTTAAAACTAAACTTTGTAAACTCACCTGTGTAGTTACCTCTACCCTCTCCTGGTGCATACAAGTTCTCTATCTTTTTTGCTACTACATCATCTAAAACAACATCATCATTGTCACTACACGAAACAGCTACAAAAGCTAACATAGTCATTGCTAAAATTGATTTTAAAATTCTCATTTTTACTGATTTATATTTATATTAAAAATTAAATTGAATTCTTCCGTAATAAGTTCTACCTAAACGCAATACACTATCGTTATTTGTAAAACTGTCTTTATTTTCTAACCCTCTTTCATTAATAAGGTTATCAACACCTATCTGAACATTCATTAACTTGAAAAGAGTTTTATCTACCGCCATGTTTACCTGTGTGTTATCAGAAACAAAATCATCAAACTCGTCTACTATACCTTGACTATCGTTCGTATCAAACAAAGCATATTTACTTCGGTATACCACTCTAATATTTGCCGAAAAATCATATTGAAAATTCTCATAGAATAACTTTAGATTCCCCATATGTTTTGATCTATTTGGTAATCCGTAGTAATTAGATAGCATCATTCTTTGAGCAGGTGAAGCAGGAGTTTTTCTAAAAAAAACAGTTCCAGATTTAATCTTCTCTTCCTGATTTTTGTCTCCAGTATCCAAAAACTGATATCCTCCTAAAACTCTAAAGTTGTCGTTAATCTTATAATTAGCATCTATCTCAACTCCTTGAGTATATACCTCATCAACATTTCGATATGAAAACGTTCTTGTTCCAACTGGCAAGTTTAATTCAGAAGCTTCTAATTGTGTATCAAAAGTGTCTATCAAATCTTTAATATCATTTCTAAACAAGTTGATATTTAATTTTAAGTTTGATATTGGTTGTACTTGAAATCCGAAGTTATAACCAATAGAACTTTCTGGTTTTAACTCATTTTCTATTGTTTGTACTGCTAGCAAATCTCCATACAAGTCGTGCAAAGTTTGTGTACCCAACACAATATAGCCACTTGATGTATTTTTAAAATTGAAGTATAATTGACGGAAATCTGGAGCTTTAAATCCATAACCTACGGAACCTTTAACCATTAACCAATCATTTATTTTATAGCTAGAAGATATTTTAGGTGTAAATGCTGATTTATACTGATTACTATCTTCAAACCTAGCTCCTACAACTATATTTAAATTGCTAACTGAATTAAAATCAAACTGACCAAAAACATAAGGAGTATTAAACTCTTTCACTCCTTCAAACTCCGTTCTTTCTAAGCTTTCTAAATTAGCTCCTGCTCCTAAAATTAAAGTACCCGTACTGAAGGTGTTTTTGGATTTTACTTCTGGTCGTAACAGCGTTTGGTTATAATTTGTCTTTTCATTATTGAAAATACTCTCAGCATTATACTTAGTTGCATAAAAAGTATAATCTACATCCCATTTATTTGTTATTTCATGAGATAATTTTGTAGTAACATTCCAATCTTCTTGACTATTCTCTTCAGAGTTATCGCCTTGGTTTTGGAAGAAGTAACGTTGAGAAAATACTCCTTTTAACTTATCAGAAAAATCATACATTACCTTTAGGTTTCCTGTAAAATTTTGATGTGGTGCTGTTGTTCTTGAAGTTGTTTCTGGCGATAAATCAAATCCTTCGCTAGAATTTAAGTTGACTCCAGCCACAATCCCCAGTCTTTTCTTTTTCCAAACAACATTAGTGTTTATATCCAACTCGTTTTTTGCTCCGCCTCTTGCAAAATAACTCAATGACCCTTTAAACTGTTCATACTTTGGTTTTTCAGTAATTATATTAATAACCCCACCAATAGCTTCAGAGCCATATAAAGAAGATGAAGGCCCTTTCACTATTTCAATTTGTTTGATATTATTTACCGTTAATCTATTTAGATCAATATTTCCTGAAGTTCTTCCAACAATTGGTACACCATCAATTAAAATTAATGTGTAATCAGCAGCAACTCCCTGTAACTGTACTCCTTCTGAATTTCCAAAATCAGAAACTATCGTAATTCCAGTTTGCTCTAATAAAATATCTTTCAACCTAACTGACCCAGATTTTTGTAATTGCTCTTTTGTTATTAAAGTAACTGGCATTGGAACTGAAGACAATTGACGCGATGTTCTTGTGGCAGTTACAATCACTTCATCTAAATCATAGCTAGAAGTTACATTCTTCTCAACACTAGTGTTTTCTTGAGAAAAAGCCATAAAACTAATCAGCATAAAACTTAGTAGCACTCCTTTATTTAGAAACATTCTTAATAATTTTTTTGCAAATATATCTTTTATTTTTAATCAATCTAAATAAAAGTTATATTTTTGTCGAAAAATAAATTCAAACAAATCTTACGATGAAAAAAATACTATTTGGTAGTATATTAATACTATCTGCACTTACAATTAACGCCCAAAACAAGAAGAAAAAAGATAGAGAAGCTATTAAAAAAATGTGTGGTTGCTATGAAGTAACTTTTAATTTCGCAGAAACTTTTAACAACAGTAAAGACTCACTTTACAAACCTTCAAAAACAAAAAAAGATAAAGCTTTAGAATGGGCAGGATTGGTTGTTGACGAAAACAACAAAATATCCATTCAACATTTATTACAAGTAGGTAATCCTTCAAATCCACATATAGTTAAACACTGGAGGCAAGACTGGTTATATGAAAACACTGATTTTTACATGTATAATGGTGATAATAATTGGTTATTTCAAACCAAACCAAAATCAGAAGTTAAAAAACAATGGACACAAAAAGTATATCAAGTAGACGATAGTCCACGATACGAAGGTTCTGCCACTTGGGTTCATGTAGACGGAAAAAGTTACTGGGAAAATACTACAGACGCCCCATTACCAAGAAGAGAATACACAAAAAGAAGCGATTACAATGTAACTGAGAGAGGAAATCGTCATGAAATTACAAGCTACGGTTGGTTACATGATCAGGATAACAGAAAAATTATAAGAGAAACTGGTAAAGAGGATATTGTTATTGCCCATGAAAAAGGCTACAATACTTATGTAAAAGTAGCTGATAGCAAATGTAAAGCTGCACAAGACTGGTGGAAAAAGAACACTAATAAATGGCAACTGGTTAGAAATAAGTGGTCTGAGGTTTATGGTAGAAATACCAACCTATCATTAGAACAAAAAGTAGATAACAAGCCTTTATACAAACACTTGTTTTCTGAAAACACTTCTGAAGAAGAACAAATTAACAAAGCAATAGAGTCTTTTATAAAAAAGTAATCCAAAAAAATAAAAACCTCTCAAATAAAAAGAAATGAGAATTATAGTGTCTCTACTACTAATATGTAGTTGTATCCAAACAATATACAGTCAAGCAACCATAAAAGGTATTGTAAAATCAGAAAATAATGAATCTATTCCGTATGCTAATGTTTTTATCAAAGGAAGTAAAATAGGTACTGAAACTAATGAAAATGGTAATTTTACTATCAAAAATGTACCATACTCAAACTACAAGCTTGCTGTAAGCGCTGTAGGTTTTATTCAAGTATCACGAAAAATAACGGTTAAAGAGAATATAAATAACTTAGTAATCATTTTAAAATCAGATACTCAATTAGATGAAGTTGAACTTTTTGGAGCAAGAGATAAAAGAGCTGAAAAACTAGAAACACTTACTAGGTTACCTTTAGCTCCCAATGAGCAATTACAAAGTATCTCAGTATTATCTCATAAACTAATCGACCAACAAAATGCTTTAAGTCTTAGTGATGTTACCAAAAATGTAGCAGGTGTTTATACGTTTGCTACTTATGGTAATACTAAAGAAAGTATGTCACTAAGAGGTTTTAGAGGTATTCCTTTATTAAAAAATGGCGTTCGTATTAACTCTGACTTCAGAGGTACTGGAATTATCACTGATATGGCAGGTGTCGATAACATTCAAGTACTAAAGGGAGTTTCAGCTATTAGTCAAGGATTAGGTGGTGACTTAGGTTCTGCTGGTGGAGTCATCAACGTTGTTACTAAAACCCCTAAATTTTATACAGGTGGTGAAATTACATTTAGGGCAGGTAGTTTTGGTAAACTACGTCCTACTTTTGATGTCTACGGACCAATAGATACTAACAAAAAACATGCTTTTAGAATTGCTGGTTCTTACGACAAGGCTGATAGTTTTAGAGACCACGTTGGTTCTGAGCGTTTTTATGTAAATCCGTCTTATGCCTGGAGACCAAATGATAAAACGACCATTACCTTAGAAATGGATTATATGCATGACAGTAGAACTCCAGATCAAGGAACCATTAATTTAGGGACTTATGATGTAAATAACATATATAAGTTGCCTAGCAATAACTTTATAGGCTTTGATTCAGATAATGTTACTACTAAAAACCTAACTTATGCTATTAGAGCAGACAGAAAGTTAAATGATAAATTAAGTTTAAAAGCAGGATATTTTGTTTCTGATTTAGATATTGATACTAAGTCCTCATACGCATTTCAAGGAAGTCCTAGAAATGGTTTGCCTGTTTTGTCAGACTCTCAACGTTATAGAGAATATACTGCATCTGGTAGAAAAGACAATAACAGTGTATTACAACTAGACTTAGTAGGTAAAGATGTTAAAACAGGATTTTTAAAACATACTTTCCAAATTGGAGCTGATTTTAGAACTTCAGAGTTTGATAATTTAAGATATACAACAAACTATAATACAGGTAATGATTATGTAGATATTATAGATGTACTACAGCCTGTAAATAACACCCTAACTAATGATATTAGCATTACAAGAAATTCTAGTGGAGATACAGGATCTAAAACAGAATCTTACGGAATTACGATACAAGATAAAATTAGCCTAACCAATTGGGCAGATGTTTTCTTGGGGTTACGCTATACCTCTATGAAGAGAACCAAAGGTAACTTTATTGGGAGACCTTTAGACGAATCTAAAAGCGATGACGCTTTTAACCCATTAGTAGGTTTTAATCTAAAACCAAATGAAAATATTATTGTTTTTGGTTCATATGCCAGTAGCTCAGACCCTAGGACTTCTTTTTATATGGATGTTGACGGTAACGAATTAGGTACAGAGCGTTGGGATCAAATTGAAACCGGTATTAAGTCTACTTGGTTAAACAATGCTCTACGTTTTAATATCACTACGTTCTACACGTCAAGTAAAAACTTAAACCTACCAGTTTATGACAATGCTGGTAATGATTTAGGTTATTATACACAGGGAGGTGATGATGTTAGAAATGGTGTAGAAATTGAATTAGTTGGTCGTATCCTTCCTAATTTAGAAGTTATTGGTGGGTATTCATATTTAGATGCTAAATATAAAGACCATGTTTCTTATTATTACAACTCTCGTCCAATGAATACACCAAAACATACAGCAAACTTCTGGGCTCGTTATGCATTTAGAAAATCTTTAGATGGTTTATCAATTGGTGCAGGAGCTTATTATTTAGGAAAGCGACCTCATAATGTATGGTCTAGAAACTATACACATACAGGCGTGGTTCCTGGTGTTAAACCTTTCGATTTAAAAGCTTACACTACTGTTAATGTACAAGCATCTTATAAATTCAATGAAAAATTAAGTATTGATGTATTTGGAAATAATATCTTTGGCGAAGTTGGCTACAACGCTTACCGCACAAGCTATATTAATAGAATTGAACCTGCTAATTTTGGTTCTACATTACGCTATAAATTTTAAAAAACAGAAACATGAAAAAACAACATATAACATTTGCTCTTGTACTCTTTATTAGTACAATTCAAGCACAAACAAAAAACATCTTTTTTGAAAGATCTTTTTGGCAAACTAACCCTACAATAAAAACTGTTGAACAAAAAATAAAAGAAGGGAATGATGCTACTGCCTTAAATCCGAATGGATTTGATGCTGTTACTTATGCTATTCTTGCAAGTGCACCTAATAAAACAATCAAACATTTACTTACTAAAAAAGGAAATGGTGTTAACAAAATTACACACGATAAAAGAACCTATGTTTTTTGGGCTGCTTATAAGAACAATGTTGAAATAATGAAGCATTTAATAGCTAATAATGCTCGTATGAACCTAAAAGATTCTCATCAGTTATCTCCATTGACTTTTGCTGCAAATGCAGGACAAACTAATAAAGAAATTTATGAATTGTGTATTCAAAACGGAATTGATATCAAAACAGATGTTGACGAACATGGGGCTAATGCTTTGCTATTAGTTTTACCTAGTTTAAAAGACCTATCTTTTATTGAATATCTTTCTTCTAAAGGTTTGAGTTTACATAGTGTTGATAGTGATGGTAATGGTGCTTTTAACTATGTTGCTAAAAAAGGAAATAAAAAAATGTTAGAGCTTCTTATAAAAAAAGGATTACCTTATAAAAACCTAAATAAAAAAGGAGGAAATGCAATGCTATTAGCTACACAAGGTTCTCGAAGTGGCTACAACTCTTTAAAGTTTTTTAAATATTTAGAGAGTTTAGGTATCAAGTCTAATATTACTAACAAAGAAGGAAAAACACCGCTTCATAATTTAGCACGTGGAAACAAAGATGTAAATACGTTTAACTATTTTCTTAATAAAGGTGTAAATCCTAATCAATCTGATGACAATGATAACACTCCTTTAATTATCGCTGCTAGTAGAAACTCTTTAGAAATTGTTCAGCTTTTATCAGAAAAAACAAAGAATAATAATCACACTAATAAAAAAGGACATTCAGCACTTACGTATGCAGTTGAATACAACTCAGAAGCTGTTGTGGATTATTTGGTAAAAAACGAGGCTAATATTGAAGTAAAAGACAACAAAGGAAATTCTTTAGCTTATTATTTAGTCAAAAGTTATCATCCTAAAAAAGTGAACGATTTTACTGAAAAAATGAGTCTTTTAGTCAATAACGGATTAAACTTAACAAAACTCCAAGCTAATAAAAATACGTTATTCCATATAGCAATAGAAAAAAACAACATCGATTTACTTAAAAAAATCAACACTTTAAAAATTGATGTAAACGCTAAAAATAGCGAAGGTTTAACTCCATTACACTTAGCGGTTATGCAAGCTAACAACACTGATGTAATCAAATATTTATTAAGTATTGGAGCTAAAAAATCAATTACTACTGATTTTGATGAAACTGTACACGATTTAGCTAAGGAAAATGAAATCTTAAATAAGAAAAATATAGATATTAACTTTTTAAAATAAACTTATGTACCAAGTCGTGTGTAAATACAATTACACACAATTTGGTATTAAATAAACCAATAAAAAATGAAAAAAATCATAGCTCTTTTTATTACTGTCTTCACAATAATGGCTTTTAACACAAATGATAGTGCCACGTATAAATGTATGATTCAAATGAAAAATTATACTGGTGAAGGTGCTTACATCGCTATTTCTTTATTAAACCCAACTGGAGAATACGAAAAAACATTGTACGTTCAAGGTGATGATGATGAATGGTATTCTGACATTACCGAATGGTGGAAGTTCCAAGGAAAAGTTCGCACAGATATTGACGCTATCACAGGAGCGACCATTAGCGGAGGTAATCGAGCTATTACCGTATTAAAAATTGACAATGATAAAATTGACAATGGGTATAAAATTAGATTTGAATCGGCTGTTGAAGATCAGGAATACTACAAAAATGACGTAGAATTTGAACTCACTACCGAAAACCTTAAAGGTAAATTTGAAGGAAATGGGTTTATTCGTTACATCCGCTTAATGCCTCAATAATTTTACTAAATAGAAATAGCTAACAAAAATGACCACTTCTATATGGAGATATAGCCACTTAACTTTGGCTATATCTTCTTTCCTTTTCGTACTCGTTGCTGCCGTTACAGGTATTGTTTTATCTTTTGAACCTATCTCAAAACAGCTTTCAGACTACAGTATTTCTAATACTGAAGAAATTACACTTGCTCAAACAATTTCTGAACTACAAAAACAATACGACGAAATAATTTCTATCACTATTGATGAGAATGATTTTGTAACAGCTTCGGTAGTTACCAAAGAAGGAAAAAGTGACACATTTTATGTAAATCCAACTACAGGAGAAAAATTAGGTAGTATTGAAAAAAAGAAACCTATTTTTCAGTTTGCTACTAGCTTACACAGATCTTTATTTTTAAAATCTACAGGAAGATTTATCGTTGGCTTTATTTCATTTTTACTTTGTTTAATTGCGGTAACTGGACTCGTACTAATTGCTAAACGACAAGGTGGATTCAAACAACTTTTTTCTAAAATTGTAAAAGAAAATTTTGAACAGTATTATCATATTATAATTGGTAGGTATACACTTATTCCTATTATCATCATCACGCTAACGGGGATGTATTTATCGCTAGATAGATTTTCAGTTTTACCCAAAGAAAAAATTAATCACTCTTATAATTTTCCTTCAGCTTCTTCTAACAAAAAAATAGCAGTTGCTGATTTCCCTACATTTAAAAACACCTCTCTAAACGAAGTAAAAAGTGTAGAATTCCCTTTTTCTGAAGATGAAGAAGATTACTTTTTTATGAAACTTAATGATAGTGAAGTACTAATTCACCAATATACAGGGAACATAATCAGTAAAGAGAATCTTTCGTTAACCAGCATACTTTTAAACTGGAGCTTGTTATTACACACAGGAAATGGAACAATTATTTGGTCAATAGTATTGTTACTTTCTTCAATATCTATCCTATTCTTTATCTATTCAGGATTTTCGATGACCTTAAAAAGAACACAGAAAAGTTCACTACCTAAAAATAAAACTAGTAAAGACAAGGCTGAAATTATCATTTTAATAGGTTCAGAAACAAACAACACCTACCCTTTTGCTTCTTCTTTATTCAATGCTCTAATTAAAAACGGAAAAACTGTTTTCATCGACATCTTAAATAATTACACTTCATATAAAAGTGCCAAACATCTAATCATATTAACCTCAACTTACGGAGAAGGTGAAGCCCCTTCTAATGCTACTAAATTTATACAACTTGTTCAGCAAACAACTACTACAAACCCAATAAACTATTCAATAGTTGGTTTTGGTTCAAGAGCTTACCCCAATTTTTGTCAATTCGCTATTGATATAGATAATAAACTACAACAACTTTCAAATTTTAAAGTTCTTTTACCTGTTTATAAAATTAACAACCAATCGTTTCAAGACTTTAAAACCTGGTGGCACCAATGGAGTAAAAAAACTGGAATACAATTTCAACTAACACAAGAGGTTAAAAAACTTAAGAAACAACAAATATTTACAACTGTTTCTAAAACTGAATTAAACAACGACGATTCTTTTTTAGTTCGTTTACAACCAACCAAAAAGCTACGCTTTAACTCAGGTGATTTACTCGCTATTACTCCCAAAAAAGATAATATTGAACGTTTATATTCTGTCGGAAAAATAGATAACGACATTATACTAAGCATAAAAAAACATGAACTCGGTGTGTGCTCTAATCTACTTTATCAATTAGAAGAAAACGAACCGCTTCAAGCAAATATCAAACAAAATAAAGATTTCTATTTTCCAAAAAAGAACAAAGAAGTAATCTTAATTGCTAATGGAACAGGTATCGCTCCATTTTTAGGAATGTTACAACATAAAAATGGCACAAAAGCGCATTTATTCTGGGGAGGAAGAACTAAAGAATCATTAAAAATATATACTCCTTTGTTAAAAAACATAGAACAAAACGATATTCATATTGCATACTCTCAAGAGCAACATAAAGAATATGTTCAGGACTTGTTATTAAAGAAAGAAACTACTGTTTCTTCTGTTCTGCAAAATGGTGGAACTATAATGATTTGTGGCTCTATTAAAATGCTAAAAGGTGTTGAGAATGCATTAGAACAAATCACTTCAAAAAGACTAAACACTTCTTTAAATCACTTCAAAAAGAATAATCAAATTAAAACAGATTGTTATTAATAAGATAAAAGAACCACCTTATTATTATAAAGGAATTAAGATATAAATGTTCTTTGATTAATAAATTGTTAGATAAATCTGTTTCACCCAAACCACCTTTCTCATTTACCCTATATACTTTTCTCTAACGGCTAAATATTAAAATCCGAAGACAAAACAACGAATTCTAATTTATCCGCTACGAATTCTAATTTACTCCAAATTTACCTGTACATCTGTGGTAATTTTGATCATATAAAAACAACAATTATGTGGTCAAACAACAATTATTCATCAGTATTAAAAATGTATTTAGAAAAATACACAAGCTTAAAATTACAAATAAACACAAGCGGATTAATCGCTTCTGTTGAAAAACAAGAAAACGGTCAGTGGATTAACGACCGAAACCTTCCTAACATTTTAAATAAACTATCATCTAGTATGAATTTAGGGAAGGATGTAACCATCATTTTACAACAATATCAATAACTATAATAACCTTAAAACAAAAAACTATGAAACAAAACATTTTAAAAGTAGGTACAGTAATGGGATTACTACTACTAATCGGAGTATTTTCAAATTGTGATAACACAAAGAGTGACAACAAAAACCAAGAACAGGGAAACATTGCTACCATTGAGGAAACTATTGAAAAACCAGCTGTGGAATACAGAAAACCTGTGGTGTTTATTACAGGAAACGACAAAGGAAACAGTCATTTTTACGATAGTGCCAGAGTATATTTCAAAGAAAAAAACTATGAAATAATAAACGGTAAATATTCTGTAGAAGAAATTATTTCTTGGATGAACAACAATGCTAATGAAAACCCATACGGAGAAGTTCATATTGTAAACAACAACAATCCGTTCAAAGCAATGAATTTAGAAACAGTAATTAAAGGAGATAAAGTAACTGCTGAAACTTTGCAAAAAACAATAAATAGAGGTTCATTACCTTCAGTAAAAAGTGAAGCAATTACAGATGATACTAGAATTATTTTTCATAGCAATCAATTGGCTGAAAACACTGATTTAGTAAACACATTAAAAAGTGCTTTTATAACTGAAGAAAAAATTCCACAAGTAGTTGCTTCTCCTTACTACAATGTTTTTGGAGGTGAGTTTTCTAATCATTATTTAGCACAACCATACTATGTGTTTTACCCAACAGCAAATTCACCTGGTAAAGTAGATTTATCAAAAGAAATTGCTAAAAAATATCCAGAAGAAAAAGAAATTTCTTGGTACGATGCTTTAAATAATGAAAAAGAACGTTATGTGGGAGAACCGTATACAATTCAGTATACTATTCCTGTAAACCTGGAATTGGATTACCATAACTCTGATAATGAAATTCCTCAATTTGTAATGCAAGAAGAAATTATGGATTTTATTGCCAGTGAGGAAGCATTAATGAAAGAGGTAGAAAAAACAAATATTCCTGTAGAAAAATTTAGATGGACCTACACTGTAAAAAACAGTCAGTTAATTATAAAAGGTAAAGCTTCTGCTCTATGTGTTTTAAAACCTTTAACTAAACCATACGGAGAATTAGAACACGTAAAACCAGATACCAATAATAAACGTTTATACGCTATGAAATAACTAATAATTGTTGAACAAACGTCATTACGAACTTAGGAGAACCTCATAATAAAAGTAATTGCTTCAACCATTCCCCTTTCGTAATGACGTTTTATTTAAGTATTTTTGTTATGATGAAAATGCAACACTATACTACAAAAACAGCTATGAGAAACAGTTTTGTATTGAGTATTAAAAAATACTCAATACAAAACTTTGTTTTTTTATTACTCTGTTGTTTTTTTAATGGATCCATAAATGTTTCTGCTCAAAATCAACCTTTAAAAACTTATACTAAAAATAACGGATTACCTAGTTTACATATAAATAGTGGTGCTCAAGACAAAACTGGCTATATATGGCTTGCTTCTAATAACGGATTAATTCGGTTCAACGGAAATAAGTTTACGACTTTTACTACTAAAAATGGGCTTCTATCAAACAATATCAATACCATTGCTACAAAAGGAAATACTGTTTTTATTGGTACTGATAAAGGTTTAAGTATAAAAAGCCATCGCGGATTCACTAATTTAGAACGTAACAATGTTAACTGTATTCTAACCGCTAAAAACCATACTTTTTTAGGTACTAAAAAAGGAATTTTTAGAGTTCGTGAAGATTACCTCTCTCCTCTTCGTACCAACTTTCAAATTGACCTAAATCAGATAAACGATATATTATTTGATGGAAAGTTTTACTGGATAGCCACAAATAAATCTTTATGGAAACTAGACAAGCTTATCAATCCTGAAATTTTAAAAAGAATTGATGTAAACAATTACACTTCCATTTTAATTAATGGAAAAACAATCATTGCAACCACCTATAATAATGGCATTAAGTTTATTAAGGGTAATGAAATAGAAACACAAACCATCTCAGCACAAAATGTAACCGAGATAAAAAAAATTAATAATCAATTTTGGATTGTTTCAGAAAGTGAAGGTATTGAAGTACTCGATGCTAATTTTAATTTTGTTAAAAACATTAATAAATACAATACCTTAACAACTAATAAAATCACCAGTGTTTTTCAAGATGATAAAAATAACACATGGATTTCTACAAAAGATAAAGGAGTTTACTTTATTAAAAACGATAAAGTCATACAAAAGAAGCCAACCATTTCTTTTGAAAGTATTGAAGTTGTTTTTACTCCATTAGATAGTATTAACATAAATAACTACAACAAAACTTTACAATTACCTGCTGATAAAAACCATATTTCTTTTTATTATAAGACGATTGACATTAATAACTCAAATAATTTAGAATATCGCTACACTCTTAATGGCAAAAAAAGCCCTTGGAGTACTAAAAGTGCTATTGATTTGGCTTATTTATCGCCAGGAAACTATACCTTTTCTACTCAATCAAGAATAGGAAAAACAGAAAGCACTCCTATTGAGTTTATTTTTTTTATCGATACGCCTATCTATAAGAAAAATTGGTTCATTTGGTCTGTTGTTGGATTAGTCTGTTTAATTTTAGCACTTATTATTTGGTCTTATATTCGAAGAATTCAGACCAAAAACAAAGCAAAAGTTGCAAAACTAGAGTTAGAGAACCATTTGATTTCTTTAGAACAAAAAGCCTTGCAACTACAAATGAATCCGCATTTTATTTTTAATGTTTTAAACGGAATTAAAGCTTTAGGAAACTCAGGGAAGTCTGCTGAATTAAATACTACCATTAGTAAGTTTGCTACACTTTTACGTGGTGTTTTACATAATTCTAGACAAGAAGAAATTAGCTTAGCTGAAGAAATTACTATACTTAAAAACTATATTGAATTAGAACAACAGATAAACTCTAACACGTTTGAATATTCTATAACTACAAATCTTACCATAGATTCTGAAGAAATTTTAATTCCACCAATGCTTATACAGCCTTTTGTTGAAAACAGTATAAAACATGGAATCTCATCTGTTGAAAATGGAAAAATTATGATTGATTTTTCTATAAAGAGCAACCTTTTACATTGTGAAATAGTAGACAATGGTATAGGAATTCATCAATCAAAAGAACTCAAAAAAACAAGCTCACATAAATCAGTAGCATTAAAAGTTACACAAGAGCGAATTCAAAATTTATCAAACAAAAGTACTTTTTCTATTAGTGAAATACGTGAAGAAGGTAAAGTAACAGGAACTAAAGTACTATTTAAAATTCCTTTAAAAACTGATTTTTAAAACATGAAAAAACTTTCTGCAATTTTAGTAGATGATATGCCTACAGCATTGGAAATGCTACAAAACGATCTTACTCAATTTCATCCAGAAATTGAAATCATTGGCACTGCTAAAAGTGTGGTTGAAGCATCAAAAGCTTTACGAAAACAACAACCAGATATTTTATTTTTAGATATTATGTTAGGGGATGGTACAGGTTTCGATATTTTAGAAATTCACCCAAACTTAACTTCAAAAATTATTTTTGTTACAGCAAGCGACGAGTATGCTATTAAAGCTTTTAAATTTGCTGCTATTGATTATGTGCTAAAACCATATTCTAATGAAGATTTAGCAAACGCTATTAATAAGGCTAAAGATCAAATTAAACCCGATAAAGAGCAATTAACAGTACTACAACAATCTATTACAAAACCAAATCAACGTCCTAAAAAGATATCTTTAAACACTTCTGACAAGATAATGGTGGTAAATTTAGATGATATTGTTCGTTGTCAATCTGATAATAATTACACGGAGTTTTTTATGAATGATGGTCAAAAAATATTGGTTGGAAAAACTTTAAAACACTTTGCCGACATGTTAAAGGAATATGATTTCTTACGAGTACACCAAAGCCATCTTATTAATATTCAATTCATTAAAGAATTCATAAAATCTGATGGAGGATATTTAGTTTTAAAAAACAAAACAACGGTTCCTGTTTCTGTTCGTAAAAAAAATGAAGTTATTAACGTTTTAGAAAAAATGTAACCACAGTTTTTTCCCTATTTCCTCTGGTTTTTTAACACTTTTGTTAAAGTTTTATTAATATTTTATTTATCTTAGTGTTTATAAACTAAAAAAATTATGGTTGCATTTAAACCGGAAAAAGGTAGGTTATTAATTGCTGAACCAGCAATTTTAAATGATAGTTCTTTTAAACGAACTATTGTTTTACTTACTGAACATAATGAAAAAAGTTCGGTAGGTTTTATTTTAAACAGACCTTTAAACCATGTACTCAGCGATTTAGTTCCTGAGATAGACTGTGATTTTACAGTATATCAGGGCGGACCCGTAGAACAGGATAATTTATATTTTATCCATAAAGTTCCACATTTACTTCCTAACAGTATTGAAGTTGCAAACGGTATTTACTGGGGTGGAAATTTTGATCTTTTAAAAGAGTTATTAAACAATAAACAGTTAAAAGCTAGTGATATTCGCTTCTTTTTAGGCTATTCTGGCTGGGGGACAAACCAACTAGAAGAAGAACTGTTAATGAACTCTTGGTTTATAGCAGAGAATGACTACGAAAATATTTTAACTACCAATGACCAAAGCTTTTGGAAAGACAAGTTATTGGAACGAGGTGGTAAGTATAAAATTTGGGCTAACGCTCCTAGCGATATTCAAATGAACTAGTTCTAACTAGTAACTATTGCAAGCTTTAGGCTACTTTTTATTTTATTAGTTATATCTGTTGAAAATTCTTTTTTACGATAATTAGTAACTGATTGAATTCCTACAATTGCATTCGTTATAAAAACTTCGTCTGCTTTTTGGATTTCAAAAGGGGAGATAGTTGTTTCTTCTATTGTATATTCTGGGTGTTTTTCTATAATTTCAATTACTTTTTTTCTGATAATTCCCTTAATACATCCTTCTGTTAAAGCTGGAGTTTTTATTGTATTTCCTTTTACTATAAAAATATTTCCATTAATAGCCTCAACAACTCCTTTGCGTTCATTTAGTAAAATACAGTTATCTAAATCGTTTTCTTCAGCAAAAACAGCTGCTAAAGTATTCAGCATTCTGTTGGTTGTTTTTATTGTTGAAAGCAAACCTGAATAATTATAAAAATCTTTAAAAACATCCATTCTATAGGTCTCTTTTTCTACATTTTCTAAAGGAGTTCCTTCAATAATATAATCTATCTCGTTTGTAACAGGCGCATACAAACCTCCGTCTTTTCTAAAAACAGTTAATCGCACTCTGTAAGTAGAAGATTCTGGTAACTCTTTAGTTACCTTAAGAATTTCCTCTTGTAAAAATTCAAGAGTAAACTTCATTGGTATTTTCATACGAAGCATTCGCATTGATGCCATTAACCTAAAATAATGGTCTTCTACAAAAACAACTTTACCATTTAATACTTTAATTGTTTCAAAAATAGCATCGCCATACTTAAAAGCTCTATTCTTTGTTGAAATTTGTACTTCGCTATCAGAAATTAAAGTTCCATTAAAGTTTACCATTTCTTAAAAATTTTAATTGCAAACTTACAATTTAGGTGAGTATTAGCCACAAAAAAACTCGACAAAATTGTCGAGTTTATCTTTTAGTTCTTTTCTCCTTGTTTGTTAAGCTCCTATTGTATGTTTTAATTCTTCTATTTGGTTTTGCCAAAGCATTTTTGCTTCTTCAGCATCATCTTCATCATCAGCAAAATCTGTAACAATTACAGCAACGTCTTTTGTTAACGGATCTACCTGTATTTTAAATTCAAAATAACTATCATCACCTTCACTTTCAGTCCATTTAAACTTAATACGCTCATCTGCCTTTTTTGTAATAATCTTTGCCTCTTCTTCAGAGTCATCCCACATAAAAGTAATAATCTTTCCTCGTGAATTTACTCTATCAGCAAACCACTCTTCTAAACCTGCTGGTGTTGCAAAATATTGATATAACATGCTTGGAGATGCATGAATAGGAAACTCTAATTCAAATTTAACTTTGCTCATTTATTTTTTTGTTTAAGTGCCAATATAGATAATTATTTTTTAAAAAAAAATTTAAATGTTTGTTGCCTAAAACCAAAAAGTAATTATATTTGCACCCGCAATCAGGCGAGGTAGCTCAGTTGGTTAGAGCGCAGGATTCATAACCCTGAGGTCGGCAGTTCAAATCTGCTCCTCGCTACAAAACCCAAATCATTAGATTTGGGTTTTTATTTTTACTTCATTTTCAAACTTTTATAAATCGCTTCTTTTATTTTTTCTTCTGTAATCCAACCATTATAACTTTTATATTTTCCTGTTATTGAAGAATTACTTTTTACTTCTTCTAGGCTTCTTCCTTTTTTTATTTCTGACGATATAGTACTTTTTAAGTCTTTCAACATACTTAAATATACCTTCAATTCTTTTTCTGATGATACATTTCCATGTCCTGGAATTATTTTAGTATCATCATCTGCTATCATTATCATATTTTCAACACCTTTTATATATCCATCTATTGTACCTCCTGAATCTATATCTATATACGGAAATTTTCCTTGAAAATAAGCATCTCCTACGTGCAATACATTACTATTTCCAAAATACACTAATGCATCTCCATCAGTATGTGCATTATGAACATGGGTAATCAAAATTGGTTCTTCATTAATATAAAACTGTATATCTTCTGAAAAAGTAATCACCGGTAACGCTTCTTTTGGCGACGCTACCTTTTTCTTACCTCTAACAACTTGATCAATACTCATTCGTTTACGTACATTCTCATGAGATACAATCACTGCTCCTTCTTTTTGAAAGTTAGCATTTCCTCCTGTATGATCACCGTGCCAATGTGTATTAACCAAATAGGTTATTGGTTTATCCGTAATTGTTTTAATAGCTTCAAGTATCTTTTTACTTAAAGGAGCAAATTGATCATCAATCATAAACACACCATTTTCCTCTACAAAAACTCCAATATTTCCTCCTTGTCCTTTTAAAACATATATGTTTTCTGTTAGTTTTTCTGTAGTAATTTTAACTTCTCTTTGTTGCGAAAAGACATTATATGACAACACAACAAAGAAGCTAAATAATAATGATGAAGTTTTCATTGTAAAATATTTTAAATAATTATCGAGAAACAAACTACTAGTTTACAATATAATACATTTTAAAATGAGGTCCTACTTTTTGCACCTCGAACTCCTTACCTATTGTTACGAAATTTAAACTTTTATAAAACCCAACTGCCTCTTTTCTTGCATTACACCATAAAACATCAATTCCCTTAACTTTTAAAATTCTTTTTGCTTCTTCTATTAATAATCTTCCTGCTCCCATCCCTCTTACTTCTGGTAACGTTGCCATTCCTCTTAATTGATATTGTTCTCCATTAACAACATCTATTCTATTTTGCATAAAAGATGCTATACCTACCAATTTATTGTTGTAAAAAGCTCCTAAGTGAAACGTATTTTCAAGTTCATCTTCCTTAAACTTATAAGGCAAATCAATATTTTTTCGTAAAACAGCTAATCGAATTTCATAGGTATCTTGAGCTGATATATTTTTTATTTTTATCATCTTAAATTTCTTTAATCCAAAAATACAGAATGAATATAAGTTTTAACCTAATTAATAAAGAAGATATCCTTACAATTCTTCCTCTTTTACGTAAAGCCAATACTACCACACCTCATGATGTTTTAAAAACTAGAGTTTTAGAAATGGCTCAATATCAAAACTATGAATGTATTGGTGTTTTTGATGATAATAAACTTATAGGTATTTGTGGACTTTGGTACAGTATGAGACACTATATTGGAAAAAGCGTGGAGCCTGATCATGTCATTATTGACGAAGCATACAGAGGCAACAGTATAGGCAAAAAACTTTTTAAATGGGTGTATAACTATACCAAAGCTAAAGGTTGTGAAGCTGTTGAATTAAACACCTATACTGCCAATAGAAAATCTCATAAGTTTTACTACAATGAAGGTTTTGAAATCTATGGTTTTCATTTTCTTAAAATTATAAGGGATGAAAAATCTTTTTTCTAGGAGGCTCAAAGAAAGTCTAAAACAAATAATGTAAAACCTTACTTTTTTTACGGTTTTATTTCTAATATTATATTTTAAACAACCTAATTTTGAGAAACTTAAAACTTTTATTATGATAAAGAGTATTTCAAACTTAGGAACTAGTTTAAACAAAAAAGAACAACAATCGATTAATGGTGGTAAAGCACAATGTTTATTACCTGACAATACTTGTTCTCGAATTTGGTTTGGTTGTGCTGAACCGCAATGCCAACCTCAACCATTTTAAAATACTAAGCGGGTTTTCCCGCTTTTTTTATCTTCATTAATACTTTAACCGTAAAATCTGTACTTTTTATTAGAATGATGAAAGTTACAATTCAAAAGTTTTTTTATGGTTTATCCTTACTTTTTTTACGTTTTTTTCACTCTTTTATTTATTAAATTCTAAGTACCTTTGCAGTACTTAAGAGACGTCTTAAGTTCTTTTTCATAGCAATTTTCCCACTCAATATTTTTGAGTGGGTTCTTTTTTTATCCTTAATACTAGAATTTCGTATACTATACAGATATAATAAAACTTATTTTTAATGTTCTTTTTTATTATAGAATAATAGAATTTACATTTACAGCCATAAAACACTCTTACCTTTTCTAAAATCTTTTAAAAACCTATCTTATTCACTTTCTGAAAACTACCTATTAAAGAAATAGTTTTTGTTATTTTTTTTAAAAATATATTTGTAGATATTAGAAACAGTCTTATATTTGCAACCGCTTTACTGCGGGAGTAGCTCAGTTGGTAGAGCGTCAGCCTTCCAAGCTGAATGTCGCCAGTTCGAACCTGGTCTCCCGCTCTAATTTTTACATAATTGTAAGAAATTACAAAAGTCTTTACCGCGGGAGTAGCTCAGTTGGTAGAGCGTCAGCCTTCCAAGCTGAATGTCGCCAGTTCGAACCTGGTCTCCCGCTCTAATTAAAACACAGCAAGTAATTGCGAAAACTTTACCAATGCGAGAGTAGCTCAGTTGGTAGAGCGTCAGCCTTCCAAGCTGAATGTCGCCAGTTCGAACCTGGTCTCTCGCTCAAAAAACCGAAACTAGCGTTTCGGTTTTTTTTATTCATTAAATTTTAGTTTATCTCCAAAGAAAAACAACCCAACGATAATTAACGCCATTATACTAACCATTATAGTATGGTTTGTTATTACACTTGGTCGTAACACTAATGTTATCAAGTATCCACCAATAGCACCTCCTAAATGAGCCGAATGACCAATATTTCCTACTTGATTTTTCATTCCGTAAATAGAATACAACAAATACCCTACACCAAAAACATACCCTGGAATTGGAACTGGTATTGGCAACATAATTAACTCCATGCTTGGATATAACATTATAGAAGAAAATATTACACCAGACACAGCTCCTGATGCACCAACCGCACTATAATACGGTATTCTTTTATGTTGATACAACGAATACATGCTCCCTGCTATTAAACTTGCAAAGTAAATTAACACGAAGTTTAATGTTCCAAAACTTGAATCAACCACTTTTCCAAACAAATACAAAGCATACATATTAAACCCTAAGTGCAGCCAATCAACATGTAAAAAACCAGAAGTTAACATTCTTATTTTCTCTCCTACTAATATTTTTTGAACCTGAAATTTATAGCGATCAAAAAAAGCAGCGTCACTAAACCCTTTAAGAGATACTAATACATTAGCTACAATTAATATAATAATAATTTGACTCATAATTTTGTATATACCCACAAACATAAACAAAAGTTAATAAAGTAAATCATTCATTAATTAATACGATATTTGCCTAAAATTAAAACTCAATGAAACTACTCATATTTATAATTGTTTATCCGCTAATATGGATATTATCAATTTTACCCATGAGATTATTGTATATAATTTCTGATTTTTTTCGTTTAATTGTTTTCAACCTTATTGGATATCGTAAAAAGGTAGTTGTTCAAAATTTAAGAATGGTTTTTCCTGAAAAAAGCGATAAAGAAATAAAAAGCATTGCTAGAAAATTTTACAAGCATTTTATCGACTTAATTTTTGAAAGCATCAAAGCTTTTACAATTAGTGAAAAAGAAGTACTAAAACGCTACAAGTATAAAAACCCTGAACTCGTAAACAACCTTACTAAAGAAGGTAAAAGTATTATTCTACTAGGAGCCCATCAAGCGAACTGGGAATGGTCTTTTAGTCTTCCTTTAGTTTTAGACACACAAGTTTTCGGAGCTTACACTAAACTTACAAATAAGTATTTTGAAAAGGCTGTGAAAAATTCAAGAACTAAATTTGGAATTGAAGGTTTCAAAACCTCAGAAACCATAAAAGGAATCCATAAAAACTATCTAAAAAAAATACAAGGCGCCTATATTCTTTTGAGTGACCAATCTCCTCAGGTACATAAAACTCACTACTGGGCTGAGTTCTTTGGTATAAAAGTTCCAATACACACTGGAGCTGAAATACTTGCTAAAAGATATGATTTTACTGTAATTAATTACACTGTTAAAAAAATAAAAAGAGGTTATTTTGAAACTGAATTTGAATTAATTACAGATTCACCAAAAGATTTTGAAAACTATCAGATTACAGATAAATACTTAGAAATAACCGAAAGAAACATAAAAGAACAGCCAGAGTGTTATTTATGGACACATAAACGTTTTAAGCACAAAGACAAATATGAACAATGGCTAGAAAACAGAAAAGCTTCTCAAAAATAACTGAGAAGCTTTTTTTTTATTCAATACTAATTTTAAAACACAAAAAAACCTTCTCGTTTTGAGAAGGTTTTGGGTGAAAGACCGGGTTCGAACCGGCGACCTCCGGAACCACAATCCGGCGCTCTAACCAGCTGAGCTACAATCACCATGTAACTTGCGGGTGCAAATATACAAGCTTTTAGTATTTTGGCAAAACTTTTTTTTAAATTAATTTACTTAAATTTTCCACTGCCACGTAACGTTCTGATGTAAAGCCCTCTGCAAAATCAACTCCTATTAATCTTCCTAAGTCTCTTGCTCTATATTCTATACTATCAGTAAAATTTTTGCTGGTTATAGGCGTTTCTGGCTCATTGCTTTTCGGATCAAAAAACTGTGATGAATACGCCATAACTGAGCTTATCTTTTTATCCATGAATCCAGTAACATCTACTACAAAATCAGGTTCAATGTTTTTCCATTGTATGTAATGGTATACTTGTTTTGGCCTCCACTTTTCTTGCTGAACTCCTTCTAACTCTGTTGCTATTTTAAGCAAACCGCTTAAAAAGCAAGCATCTGACACTAACTGACTTCCTTTAGGGTGATCAATGTGGCGATCGTCTATAGCATTACACAATACTATTTCTGGCTGATACTTACGTATCATTTTTATAATTTCTAGTTGATGTTCTTTATCATTTTTAAAAAAGCCATCTGCAAAACCTAAGTTTTCACGTATTGAAACTCCTAAAATTTCGCCTGCAATTGCAGCTTCTTCATCACGTAATTCAGCAGACCCTCTTGTTCCTAGTTCTCCACGAGTTAAATCAACTATCCCTACTCTTTTTCCTTGTGAAATTTCTTTGGCTATGGTAGCTGCACATCCTAATTCTACATCATCTGGATGTGCTCCAAAAGCTAATATATCTAGTTTCATTTATTGTATTGTTTTTTGTAATGCTTGTTCTATATCTTTAATTAAATCTTTTGTTTCTTCTATACCAACCGAAAAACGAATAAGTCCATCTTTTATTCCTTGTTTTGCTCTTTCTTCAGGTGAAAGCAAGGCATGTGAAGTTTGGGTAGGGCTCAACACAGTACTTTCTACTCCTGCTAAACTCATAGACGGTTTTATAAGTTTTAAATTACGTTGAAAAGTCATAGCATCTATTTCTTCCTGTAACTCAAAAGACAACATGCCTCCAAAATACTTCATTTGAGATTTAGCTAACTCATAATCTGTATGCGATTTTAACCCTGGGTAGTACACCTTAGCTATGTGTTCATGCTTCTCTAAGTATTTTGCCATTTTCAACGCATTTTTACTTTGGCGCTTTACGCGTAAATTCATCGTTTTTAAACTACGTTCTAACATCCACACTGTAAAATCACTTAAACTCCCTCCTAGGTTCTTTGCTAAATTCCATATTAGTTGTATCTGTTCTTCTGAAGCAGCTACTGCTCCTGCCAAAATATCTGAATGACCTCCCATATATTTAGTCGCAGAATGTATCATAATATCAATTCCAAAATCAACTGGTGTTTGATTAATTGGAGAAGCAAAGGTATTATCTATCATTGTTACAATACCATGTTCCTTTGCCAAATTAGCAACAGCCTGTATATCTACCACTTTTAATAAAGGATTGGATGGAGTTTCAATAAAAATTACACGCGTATTATGCTGAATTTCTTTTTCAAAGTCTTCAATAGCTAAACTATTCGTAAACGAATATTCTATTCCGAATTTATCAAACTCTTCTACTACAAAATTATAGGTTCCTCCATACAACGTTTCTTGTAATACCACATGGTCTCCTTTTTGTAAAAACGCTAATAACGAAGTACTAATCGCTGCCATACCTGAACCAAATAGCAAACCTGCTTCTGTTTTTTCTAAAGCCGCTATCTTTTTGGACAAAGCTTCCTGATTAGGCGTATTGAAATAACGTGGGTACCTTTTTACATCAACATTATCAAATTGATAAGAGGTTGACATATAAATTGGTGAAATAGCTCCTTTAAACTGTTCATCTTTTATTTCGCCAACATGCGTACAAATAGTATTAATGCCTAATTTAGGTTTAGTATTCATAGTTATAAGAGGTTTTAAAATCTTAGACTTTAGATTTCTTTACAGAACTTTAATAGCTAAGTTACAAAAACTACCTTATACCTTAACAGATTTCCATTTTCCTTTTTTAAACAACCAAATACCTACAACAGCTATTAAAATTTCTGCTAATGTTATTGCTAAAAAGACTCCAATAGGGCCAAAATCTAATGTAATTGCCATTACATATGCAAATGGTAATTGAAATAGCCAAAAACATACAAAATTGATATAGGTTGGTGTTTTAGTATCTCCTGAACCATTAAAAGATTGAATTACCACCATTCCGTAAGCATAAGCTATATATCCTGCTGCCATTATTTGCAAGCACAATGCTCCGTTTTCAACAACTTCAATATTCTCTGAAAACCACCCTAAAAAGGTTGGAGCAAAAACTATATAAATCAATGAGACTGCTCCCATAAAAATTGCACAGTACTTACTAGTTATCCAAACAGATTTTTCTGCTCTCTCAGGTTGTTCAGCTCCTAAGTTTTGACCTACTAATGTTGCTGCAGCATTACTCATTCCCCAAGCAGGCATTAAAGTAAACATCATTATTCGAATAGCAATTGTATATCCAGCAAGTACTTCACTTCCAAATTCAGACATAATTCGCATTAAAAATACCCAGCTTGAAGTTCCGATAATAAATTGTCCTATTCCACCTAATGACACTTTAATTAAGTTTATCATTACAGAAACTCTCACTACTAAATCTTTAATAGCCAATTTAACTTTACCTGCTCCAAAAAATAAAACTGCTAATTGAGTTACTACTGCCGTACCTCTACCAATTGTCGTTGCTATAGCTGCCCCTTCTACTCCGTATGCTGGTACAGGACCTAAACCGAAGATAAAAATAGGATCGAGAATAATATTTAATCCATTCGACAAGATCAACGTCCACATTGCAATAGATGCATTTCCTGCTCCTCTAAAAATTGCATTGATTAAAAAGAGTAGCATTACAGTAATGTTTCCTCCTAACAATACTTGGGTATAACCAAAGCCTTCAGCTATTAAGTCTGGCTCACCTCCCATTAATCCTAATATTTCTTTCGGATATAAAATCCCAACAACACTAATAAGAATTGAAATAAATACTCCTAAAAAAATAACTTGTACTGCTGTTTGATTTGCTCCTTCTGAATCTTTTTCTCCTGTTCTTCTGGCCACTAAAGCAGTTGCCGCCATACTTAACCCTATCGCTACTGCGTATACTAAGGTTAGTACCGATTCAGTTAATCCTACAGTAGCTACTGCGTTTACACTTACTCTCGATACATAAATAATATCTACCAGAGCAAAAATAGATTCCATTAGCATTTCTAAAATCATCGGAATTGCTAATAAAAAAATAGCTTTACGAATACTTCCTGTCGTAAAATCTTGCTGTCTTCCTAAAACAGCATCTTTAAAAAGTGAAAATATGGTTTGTTTTGATGTTTGATTGTTATCAGTCATTATAAAATTTTATAAATACATAAAATTGTCTTAAAAAGAGTAAGACATAACTATTTGTTGCTCAGGCAACACTTCTATTTTAGACGACTCATACAATCATAATGGAGCAAATATGCGAAAATATTTTTAATTAATTTCAATATCTTCGTGCTATGATTAAAGTTGCCATTATAGGAGGCGGTAATGTAGCTACACATTTAGCCAATGCTTTTAGTAAAACAAACGAAGTATCGTTGGTTCAAGTATATGCTAGAAATATAGAGCAAGTTGAGCATTTAAAAGAGGTTACTTCTATTACAAATAGCATAGAGCTTTTAACAAAAGCTGATGTATATATCATTGCTGTTTCTGATGATGCTATTGGTGATGTTTCTCGTAAAATTGAACAAAAAAATGGCTTGGTGGTACACACTTCTGGTAGTGTAGCTATACAGTCGTTACAAAACACTGGACGTAAAGGTATTTTTTACTTATTACAAAGCTTTTCTAAAGACAAAAAGGTTGACTTCAATAAAATTCCATTTTGTTTAGAAGCTGAAAATGAAGAAGATTTACAATTATTGGAAACGCTTGCTAAAACTATTGGAAAAAAGATATACCGTATTAACTCAGAACAACGTAAACGATTACACGTGGCTGCCGTTTTTGTAAACAATTTTACCAATCACATGTATAAAATTGGTGCTGATATTTGCAACGAACACCAAGTTCCTTTTGAAGTATTACTACCATTAATTCAAGAAACAGCTCAAAAAATAACCGAGTTGAGTCCTGATGCAGCACAAACAGGTCCTGCTAAAAGAAACGATCAAAAAACTATTCAAGATCATTTAGCATTGTTAAATGCCGAACAACAAGAAATTTATAAACTTATTACAAAATCAATCCAACAAAATGGAAAAGAGTTATAAAGAATACTTACCTCAAATAGACACTTTTATTTTTGATGTAGACGGAGTATTAACTAACGGAATTGTAACCGTTTTTCCTGACGGACAATTGGTACGTCAAATGAATATTAAAGATGGATATGCCTTAAAATCTGCTGTAAAAGCTGGTTACAGGGTTTGTATTATCTCTGGTGGAAAAAACGAAGGTGTACGAACACGTTTAGAAGGTTTAGGTATTACCGATATTTATTTAGGTGCTCACGATAAAATTCAACAGTTTAATGAATTGGTTGAAAAATACAAATTGAACCCTGAAAATGTTGTGTACATGGGAGATGATATTCCTGATTACCCTGTAATGAAACTTGTAGGTATGCCATCTTGCCCTAACGATGCGGCTCGTGAAATACAACAAATTTCAAAATACATTTCTGATAAAACTGGTGGTAACGGTTGTGCTCGTGATATTATAGAACAAGTATTACGTGTGCAAGGAAAGTGGGATAGCAACTTTGACGCACAATACGATTAATTGGAATACTTTTTGAAAACGATATACTATTAAAACTTTTTAAATTATGAGAAAAATACTTTTTGCTTTATTATTTACAACCGTTAGCTTATCTATGAGCGCACAAACTATTTTCGGAAAATGGGAAAACCGAGATGAAGAAACCAATAAGGTTGATTCTGTGATTGAAGTATATAAAAAAGACGGAAAGGCATACGCCAAAATTGTAGAAATTACTGACAAGAACCGTCAAGAAGCTGTTTGTGATAAATGTAGCGGAAAGCGTAAAAACAACCCTATTTTAGGAATGAATATTTTAACAGGTCTAAAAAAAGATGGTAACGAATGGAGTGGCGGAAAAATTTTAGATCCAAAAAACGGAAAAGAATACAAGTGTTATATTAAACTTGAAAATAACAACAAGTTAAAAATTAGAGGTTATATAGGTTTTGCTGCCTTTGGTAGAACAGCTTATTGGCACCGAAAAAACTAAACACAAAACAAAACTCAAAAGCATCATTTTTTAATGGTGCTTTTTTTATAAAAAAATAAAAGACTCTAGTGTCTTTTTTAAAGAAAACTAATATCTTTGTAGCATATTATTTTTATATGTTTTCAAAATCTTGTGAATACGGTTTAAGAGCAACTATTTTTGTTGCAGAACAATCTAGCTTAGATAACAAAGTTGGTGTTAAAGCCATCGCTGCTGCTATTGATTCTCCAGAAGCTTTTACAGGAAAAATATTACAAATTTTAACGAAAAATAATATTATCGACTCTATTAAAGGACCTTATGGTGGGTTTGTAATTAACAAAGCCGACCTTAAAAAAATCCGTTTAAGTGATGTGGTTCGTGTATTAGATGGCGATAGTATTTATACAGGTTGCGGATTAGGTTTAAAGCAATGCGATGATAGCTCTCCCTGCCCTCTCCACTTTAAGTTTGTAGAGATTAGAGATAATTTGAGAAAAATGTTAGAAGAAAACACACTCCACGATGTATTATACACCCAAGATAAGAAGAATACTTTCTGGTTAAAACGGGAATAAAAAAATTTACAACAATAAAAGATAAAAAGGTCTTTTTATAATTTATATACAATAAACAGAAACAAAATGGAAATAAATAACAACACAACAGTGGCAGATATAGTTGCAAACAACTATAAAACAGCTACAATTTTTAAACTATATGGAATTGATTTTTGTTGTAATGGTAACAGAACTATTCAAGAAGTTTCAACAAAGAAAAATATTGTTCCAGATACATTAATCAATAAACTCATCCGAATTGATAGAGGCTCAAAATCTACTAACGATTATCAAAACTGGTCGTTAGATTTTTTGTGTGATTACATCTATCAAAATCATCATACCTATGTAGAAAAACAAATTCCTGAAATTTTAGAGTATTTAACTAAAATAGCTAAAGTACATGGTAACAATCACCCTGAGCTACACGAGGTTTTGCAACTCTTTAAAGAAAGTGCCGGAGAACTTACCACACATATGAAAAAAGAGGAACTTATTTTATTCCCTTTTATAAAAAAGTTAGTTGAGGCAAGTAACTCAAAAACTCCCCTTTCTCCTCCTCCATTTGGTACGGTAGAAAACCCTATAAACATGATGCATACTGAACATGATAATGAAGGTAGTAGATTTAGAACAATTGCAGAACTAACTAACAATTATACTCCACCAGAAGATGCCTGTAACACTTACAAAGTTGCTTTAGCTATGCTACAAGAGTTTGAAGAAGACTTACACAAACACATTCATTTAGAAAACAATATTCTATTTAAAAAAGCAATCAAATTAGAAAATCAATTAAATTAAATAATTAATAATGAGAAAAATTTGGACTGGATTTATTGCAGTAGTGGTATTATCATTTATTGCATTAATATGGGTAGGTACAGAAATTTACCAAACCCAACCCCCTATACCTGAAACAGTAAAAGTTAACGGAAGTAATGAAACTATATATACAAAAAAAGACATACAAGATGGACAAAATGTTTGGGAGTCTATTGGAGGAATGGAAGTGGGTTCAATTTGGGGTCACGGAAGTTATGTAGCTCCAGACTGGACTGCCGATTGGATTCATAAAGAAGCGGTTTATTTATTAGACTATTGGGCTAAAAAAGATTTTAATATTAATTATGATGCTTTAGATGAAGAAAACAAAGCTGCTTTAAAAGCTCGACTGGTAAAAGATATTAGAACCAATACGTTTAATGAAAAAGACCTATCAATAACAATTTCAAAAGAACGAAAAGAAGCCATTGAAGCGAACGCTGCGTACTATGCAAATATCTTTTCGAAAGGTCATGAAAAATATGCCATTCCAGAAGGAGCATTAACAGATACTGAAAAACTAGCTAAGCTTAATGCCTTTTTATTTTGGACTTCTTGGGCTGCCAGTACAGAAAGACCAGATCAAGAATATACCTATACTTCAAACTGGCCTCACGAACCGTTAATTAATAATACAATTACTCCCGATTCACAACTGTGGTCAGGCTTCTCAATAATTTTATTACTACTGTTTATAGGTGTGTTAACCTATTACTACATCAGAAATCATGAAAAAGGAGAAGCAGTAACAAACCCAAACAATGACCCTTTATTAGACTTAAAATTATTCAAATCTCAAAAAGCGGTATTAAAGTACTTTTTAGTTATTTCACTCTTGATCGTATTACAAGTTGTTTTGGGTATTGTTACTGTACACTATACAGTAGAAGGTCAAGCATTCTTTGGTTTTAACTTATCTGAATACCTTCCGTATTCAATCTCTAGAACCTGGCATACACAACTTGCTGTATTTTGGATTGCCGCTACATGGTTAGCAACAGGATTATTCTTAGCTCCAATTATTAGCGGTAAAGAAATGAAGTACCAAGTTTTTGGCATCAATTTCTTGTTTATCGCCTTATTAATTATTGTTTTGGGCTCTATGTTAGGTGAATGGTTAGGTGTACACCAATTTTTAGACTTAACCACCAACTTCTTCTTTGGTCACCAAGGATACGAATACATGGATTTAGGTAGGTTTTGGCAAATACTCTTAGGTATTGGCTTAATTTTATGGGTAATTATGGTTAGTAGACATGTGTTGTATGGTATTCGCAAAAAAGATGACTCAAAACATTTACTCTCTATTCTTTTAATTGCTGTGGTAGCCATTGGTATGTTCTTCTTCTCTGGATTAATGTATGGAGAAAACAGTTCATTACCAGTAATTAATTATTGGAGATGGTGGCTCGTACACCTATGGGTAGAAGGATTCTTTGAGGTATTTGCTACGGTAATTATCGCCTATATTTTCTCTCAAATGAAAATTATTTCTACCAAAACCGCAGGAAAAACAGCTATTGCATCAGCAACAATTTTCTTGGCAGGAGGTATTATTGGAACCTTACACCATTTGTATTATTCAGGAACACCTGTACAAGCTATTGCTTTAGGAGCTACATTTAGTGCCTTAGAAGTAGTACCATTAACCTTAATGGGATTTGAAATTAGAGAAAACTGGAATTTATTGAAAAAGAATGCTTGGATTCAACGTTATAAATGGCCAATTTTCTTCTTTATTGCAGTTGCCTTTTGGAACATGGTAGGTGCTGGTGTTTTTGGGTTCTTAATCAACCCTCCTATTGCATTGTACTACATCCAAGGATTAAACACAACTGCTGTACACGCACATACTGCACTATTTGGAGTATATGGAATGTTAGGGATGGGCTTCATCTTAATTTGCTTACGCTTGTATTCAAATATTTCTTGGAACGAAAAACTCGTAAAAAATGCGTTTTGGTTTTTAAATGGTGGGTTAGTTTTAATGGTCGTGTTAAGCTTACTACCTGTTGGTATAATTCAAGCTTACACTTCTATTACCAAAGGATATTCTTTTGCTAGAGATCCTGAATTATTATACAACCCTACAGTACAAACCTTAAAATGGATGCGAATGATTGGTGATATTGTATTCTCTTTAGGTATTGTATGTTTCTGCTGGTTTGTGGTAAGAACAACGATTAATGCGATAAAACAAAAATCGTAACCCTTATTGTTTTTATAAAAAGTCTGTGTAGCCCCACCTATACAGACTTTTTTTATTACCCTATTTTTAAGGAAGTCATACTTAAAGAGCCCGCCAATAACTTGTCATTAAAAAGCTGAACCTCTTCATTTTTTTGCTGTAGTCCTAAACTGTAAATTAAAGGTAAATAATGGTCTGGTGTTGGAATTGCTAACTGAAATGCTTTTGATTGTTTTGCATAGTCTATCAATGGTTTAAAATTCCCTTCTAGCAAATGTTTATTAACCGTTTCTCTTGTTTCAATAGCCCAATCATATCCATAATCATCCTTATCAAAATTCTTCCAATCAACTAATCTTAGGTTATGAACAATATTTCCGCTACCAATAATTAATACGCCTTTTTGCCTTAAAGAAGTTAGTTGTTTAGCCAATTCAAAATGATAATTGGCTTCTTTTGTATAATCAATACTCAATTGAATTACCGGCACATCAGCCTTCGGAAATAAATGCTTTAATACAGTCCAAGCACCATGATCTAATCCCCAATGTTCATCTAGCTCTACAAAATTAGGATGCAATAATTGTTTTGCTTCTTTAGCTAATTCAGGACTTCCACTAGCAGGATATTGTTGTTCAAATAATTCTTGTGGGAAACCTCCAAAATCGTGAATTGTCTTAGGCATTTCCATCGCAGTTACTTTTGTTCCTTTAGTAAACCAGTGTGCCGAAACACAAATAATAGCCTTGGGTTTTGGTAGTGTTTTTGAAATATTTTGAAAACCTCTCGTAAACTCGTTTTCCTCAATAGCATTCATAGGACTCCCATGTCCCAAGAACAATACTGGCATTGTTTGAGAAGCTGGCAAACTATCTGATAACCTTTTTAAACCGCTTAATATTCCCATACTCAAATTTACTGATGCTAACCCTAATAACTGTAAAAACGTTGTTCGTTTCATAAGGGATTCTTGTTTAACTCTATTTTAAAAACATACCCCAAACCAATGTTTAAGGCATGCATACAATCTTAGTTGGGTTTTAAAAAACCAAATCAACTACCAAATCAAACTCGTCGTAAATTGCTTTATCTTTTAAACCATCAAAAAAGCTTGTAGAACCATATTTTACATCATACTTTGTTCTATCAATTTTTAATGAAGCCGTTGCTTTTCCTCCATACACAGAAATTTCAAAAGTTACAGGGTTTGTTTTATTCTTAACAGTCAAATCTGCTGTTACTTTGTATGAGTTCTTTCCTTTAGCTTTCACCTTAGTAAAAACTAATTTAGCTGTTGGATGATTATTTATACCAAAAAAATCGTCTGATTTTAAATGTCCTTCTAATTTCTTTTGATAATCTCCTGATAAATCTGTTACCGCAATAGATGTCATATCTATTACAAACTCCCCTCCTACTAATTTGTCTTCATCAAAGTGTAAGGCTCCTGATTGTAAATTAACTGTTCCTTCATGAGAGCCAGTTACTTTATAACCTTTCCATACTACTTTACTCTCTTTGGTATTTACTTTCTTTACTTCTTTTGTAATAGTGGTAAACGATAGTGTAGCAAATGCTATTAATACTAACACTAAAGGATTTTTAAAATTTTTCATCGTTATATAGGTTTTAATTAATTTAAGATTAAATCTGCGTATTGTTTTGAGTTTACTTTAATATCTTCATGCTTTGGGTTGTCATTTGCTCCATAAAACACATGAGATGGTAAAACTTCTGTTCCACAAAACTCAAACGAAACAGTTACCGATTTTAATAAGTCTTCTAAAGATACAAAACTATTATAGGTTTGCTCTGTACCTCCTGTTGATACGGATAGACGAAACTTTTTCCCTTTTAATTTATCTCCTCCTGGACCAAAAGCCCAACCATATGTTAGTACCTCATCCATCCATTTTTTTAATAAAAAAGGAGTGTTAAACCAATGCAACGGAAATTGAATAACGATACTATCATGATTCAATAACAACTCTTGCTCTTTTGCTACATCAATATTTAAATCTGGATATTCTTTATATAGTTGATGAATTCTTACTTTATCATCGTGCTGTTGCAACTCATCTATCCAGGACTTATTTACGTTTGACTCCTCAATATTTGGGTGTGTTACAATTACTAAGTGTTTCATTCTTTTATTTTTACTTGTTTTTTATATCACAAAAGTATGTATATTTGCTATACAAAAGTAACTACTATACTTTAGTATACCAGTATACAAAAGTATACCAACCTAATAAACATGGAAACAGTTGTTCAAATGGAAGAGCTAAAAAGATGCTCTGTTCAATATGTATTAGCATTAAGAGATACTTTAAATGTAATAAGCGGAAAGTGGAAACTATCTATTATTGGTAGCTTGTTATACGGAAAAATGCGCTTTAAAGAACTACAACGAAACATTGGTAAAATTTCTCCAAGAATGCTATCTAAAGAATTAAAAGATTTGGAAGCTAACGGAATAATTAAACGTACTATTTACGATACTAATCCTGTTACTGTTGAATATGAATTAACAGAATCTGGAATGCGATTACATACTACCCTAGATGTTATGGTTAAGTGGGGAATTGAGCATAGAGAACTAACCTTAAAATAGTACTTCTATATTCTTCTACCTAACATTACATAACGTCATTACGAACGAAACGCAGTGAAGTGACGTAATCTTATGAATAGAAGTTACTCATAAACAACTACTTTCATGTTGTCTTGATACAAAACGAAATAAAATATCCATTCGAAGTGATGGTTATCGAGAAAAAGATTGTTTCGTTCCTCGCAATGACGGAAACCAACAATAACGTCATTACGAACGAAACGTAGTGAAGTGAGGTAATCTCATGAATAGGAGTTACTCATAACTTTGAGACCTCTCAACTTACTTCGTAGGCTATCTTCGTTCAAAATATATTTTGAACTCGATAATATTAGAGGTAACGGTAGTCTAGAAACAGATTACTCCTTACCCACTCTTCACAACTACGATAAAAACACTTCGGAAATCCGCATTTTTTTCTGCATATATCACCTTTTAAATCTTTATTCAAATAGATAGTTTTGTATACATAAAATCATGAATTATGGAAGAAGTAGTTTTTAAAGCCTTGTTAACTAACACCAAGTTTAATAGAATTGATAATTTTATTCAAGAAGTAATTAACACTAACAAAAATAACGGAGCTACCTACGAGTCAGTAAGAGAGTCTCTTATAAAATTGGTTTTATATCGATTTATTAAAATAGACACTAATGCTTCTAACGATTGTATTCTACGAGAAAATAATTTTTATCAAGCACGCGAATTAGGTAGTGTGAGTTCTTGGTTAGAAAAACGACGTACTTACGAATACTCTTAATAAGGTTTCTTAATCTTTAAAATAAAGACAACACCAAACTATCAATCACTCCGAGTGAAATTTACAAAATTTAGTGAAGGGAATTTTGTATCGAGAATTATTGGATTGTAACAAGGTTCTCGATACTATTTTGTTCCACTACGTAGCACAAAATCACTCGAACTGACATTTCAACGTTATTATGAATGGAAGTTACTCATAAACACCTACTTTCATTTTGTCTTGATACAAAACGAAACAAAAAATCAAGACTTATTTTTCCTTTTTTGAATTCTACGTTGTATTCCGTATTCGAATCCAGACCGTAAACTCTTTGGATTCTCTTGTACTCCATAACCTTGAATGCTACCAAAATAAAAATAGGTCGGTTATTCATACTCTTCTCTACTCCTCGCAATGACGGTAATAAAACGTCCTCAGAAAGCAAGCCGAAAATTACACCACAAGAAACGTTACAAATGAAAAGCTGTTTGAGCGACAGCGAGTTCTTTTCATTTAGTTTCGAGGATGTTAATTTTCGAGTGAAGATTTCGAAAGACTAGATTTTTTGATTCTTTTTCATCAATGGAAAAAGAACAATATCATACAAACGAATAATGAGCCTAGTCGAAATGACAGTAGTAGAGAAAAAGATTGCTTCGTTCCTCGCAATGACGGAAACCAACAATAACGTCATTACGAACGGACACTGAGCGTAGTCGAAGTGGAAAGTGACGTAATCTTATAAACATATACTTTCATTTTGTCTTGATACAAAACGAAACAAAAAATCAAGACTTATTTTTCCTTTTTTGAATTCTACGTTGTATTCCGCATTCGAATCCAGACCGTAAACTCTTTGGATTCTCTTGTACTCCATAACCTTGAATGCTACCAAAATAAAAATAGGTCGGTGTTTTTCCATACTCTTCTCTACTCCTCACAATTACGATAATAAAATGTCATTTCGAACCGAGCGCTAGCGAAGTGTAAGAAATCTAATCATTCAGAGTTACTCATAACTTTGAGACCTCTCACATACATTCGAGGTGACAGTAATAGACCTTCTTAGAAAACACAATTACTTACTTTTCAATCTTTCTATTTCCTGTAGTACCTTCTCTAAAGTAATTTGCAACCCAGTAACCTCACTTTGCAACTTAACCTCTTTTATGTAATTGTTTTCCCGTAGTACCAACTCTAGATTCCTTTTTCGTTGAGTAATCCATTTTGTATCTTTTACTGTTAGGTTATTTTGATGTAATAACGCTGTACACGCATGTAACCCTCTCAATCCTATTGCTCTTTTCTTTTGTAACTCTTGTAATGTTTCTTGTCTATTTCGTAAACTTTTAGCTACTTTTTTTTGTAATCGCTCTAATTCAGGTATGGCATTTTGTTGTTCTTCCTCTATAAAGGCAGTAGCATGTGTTAATTCAGTAACAGATGTTTTTAATTCCAGTGCTTTATATAGCGGAATCAATCTATCTAACTGTTGTAAGTTATAATTTCTCCGTTTTAACGATAGTGACTTTACTGTATCGGTTGATACTTCTAAATAATTAGCCACTGCATTAATAGAACAATAAAAAAAGAGTCTAATTTTCTCTAACATAGCTTGTACACTTTTTAAAATGACATTTTTTTTGATGTACACCTCTTGTACACTTTTTTAGTTCGCAATTATTTTAGTGTACACCAGTTGTACACTTTTCAAAATCATAATTTTTTTGGTGTACAAAAAACACCCAAAAAAGTCCAATACTATGATTGGACTTTAAAAGAAGCTTAGGCAGCCAACGTTGTTTTGTGATTTTCAATTTCTGTAATCGCTGCTGTTAATACCGTTACTTGCGCCTCTAGTTGTTGATGATCTATTTGATCTTCTAACACATTTACTGAACTGTAATTAGCGTTTCGATTTTCTAACGATTTTAATTTCGTTTCTTCACGTTCAATTTTTAGTTCCAAGCTACGCTTTTCTTTTTCGTCGGTAATAACACCTAATGCCGATTCAAAACCAGCAATAATAGCTTTTACACTCACAATCCCCTCTTTAACGGTGGTGGTTCTTTCTGCCTTGTCTTCTAACGATTCCCCTAAATTTCGAAGTCTTCTTTCTAATAAGGTTTTCTCTGCTGTAGTGATTTCAATAGCGGTATCACACTCTGCTTTTGTAGTTAATAATGCTAAATTCAATTCCATAATATATAAATTTTAAAGGTTACAATTTTTTTGGGGAGAATTTCTTTTGAATAGTAAATCGTTGATTTTTTAGACTTATTGTAGCGTTAACGTTTCGTTATGAGCTTTTTAACAGAAACCACTATTTTTTAACACTGCAACGTCATTATAAACAATACACAGTAGAGATTTTTTTTAAATTACACCTAACTGTCACTTCGAGTGAAATTCATAAAACATAATAAAAGGAATTTTGTATCGAGAAGTATTCGGTAATAACAAGCTTCTCGATACTATTTTGTTCCACTACGTTGCACAAAATCACCCGAACGGACATTTCAACATCATTACGAACGGACACTGAGCGTAGTCGAAGTGGAAAGTGACGTAATCTTATAAACATATGCTTTCATTTTGTCTTGATACAAAACGAAACAAAAGATCTATTTGAGGTAACTATAGTCGAGAAAAAGATTGCTTCGTTCCTCGCAATGACGGAAACCAACAATAACGTCATTACGAACGGACACTGAGCGTAGTCGAAGTGGAAAGTGATGTAATCTCATAAATATATGCTTTCATTTTGTCTTGATACAAAACGAAACAAAAAATTAAGACTTCTTTTTCCTTTTTTGAATTCTACGTTGTATTCCGTATTCGAATCCAGACCGTAAACTCTTTGGATTCTCTTGTACTCCATAACCTCGAATTCTAGCAAAATAAAAATAGGTCGGTTATTCATACTCTTCTCTGTCTCCTATAACGTCATTACGAACGAAACGTAGTGAAGTGACGTAATCTTATGAATGTGAGCTACTCATAACCTTAAGATCTCACACATATATTCGAAGTGACAGTAACCGATAAACAGATTGCTTCGTCCTACCTCCTCGCAATGACAGTAATAAAAGCGTCCTCAGAAAGCAAGCCGAAAATTACACCGTAAGAAACGTTATAAATGAAAAGCTGTTTGAGCAATAGCGAGTTCTTTTCATTTAGTTTCGAGGATGATAATTTTCGAGTGAAGGTTTCGAAAGACTAGATTTTTTGGTTCTTTTTCATCAATGGAAAAAGAATAATACTACAATAAACAAAACGGTCATTTCGAACCGAGCGGTTGCGAAGTGTGAGAAACCGTAAGGTTCAGCGGAGCTAAACCCCATGAATAGGAGTTACTCACAAACATATACTTTCATTTTGTCTTGATACAAAACGAAACAAAAAATCAAGACTTATTTTTCCTTTTTTGAATTCTACGTTGTATTCCGTATTCGAATCCAGACCGTAAACTCTTTGGATTCTCTCATACTCCATAACCTTGAATTCTAGTAAAATAAAAATAGGCCGGTTTTTACTCATAAGCCTTCTTTACTTTACAATGACAATAATAAAACGTCATTACGAACGGACACTGAGCGTAGTCGAAGTGGAAAGTGACGTAATCTCTTGAATGGGAGTTACTCGTAATCTTAAGATTTCTCCCGCTGGTCGAAATGACAGTCATCGAGAAAAAGATTGCTTCGTCCTACTCTCCTCGCAATGACGACAATAACTAATTAATCACTTACTATTCCTTTCTTTTTATTGTATTTATCAGCAATATCCGTCCAATCATCTCTATGGTTATGCTCAAAAATAATTTCTACTTTGCTATAATCACTTTGTTGGTCTTCCCTCCATTCTGTCCATTCTTCCTCATCCCATTCGGTTCTTTCATCATCAATATAAAATCGATCATTTTTGTATTCATCAATAAGAAAGTCTACAAAATCATCAAAACTATCTGCAATAACCGAAACAGGTTCTGGTTCCCCACATGGCAAGTAAATAATTTGTCCGTAAGTTCCTTTTTCTGCCGGGTCATAATCAATACACAAATATTGACCAGAGCCATCGGTAGCAAAGGGTAATCTTTTGGTGCTATACAAAATATTTTTTACCAAATCTTTTTGATAAACACTATCTGGATATGCTTGGTTTTCGCGTTCTTTAAAAAAGTTATAGGTATCAATAATACGATTACAACTATATAAAAAATAGCTAAAAAATCCGTGTGGGCTTTCACCCCACTTCTCGTCTCCATTGGTTATTTTTAATAAGTATTTTAACGATTGCGGTACTGGTAAGTTAGTCTCTTTTTCTACACGCTCTATTGCTGTATCACTAGCTCCTGGTGGTAATGTTTCTCTTATTTCTGAAAACTTTGTTGAAATTACCGCTAACAATTCTTCTATCTTGTTTTTCATAGTATGTATGTTTTTATGTAAGCTGCAATCTACCAAAAATCTATATTTTATATATACTTCAAAACCACACACAAAAACCTCTAATTTATTATTACTTTTTTTAAAACGATAAATACTTTTTTAAAACTAACAAAATTCTAAAAACAAACATTTTTCTATTACGGTGCGTATATTTTTTAAACGTTTACCATCACACTACATTTTATTTTTAACACACTCACCTCTTTTTTATGTTTTCTTATGGTTTTCCGTAGGGTAATTGTACGGGTTTTATTATTTTTAGAGGCTTTTAAAAAATCATATTAAGTAAAAATTAAAAACTTCAAAATAAAGAGATTTAATAATCATACATGAAAAAAACCAAGGTTACAACGGAGGATATTAATGGTGTAGTTTGGCAAGCCTGCGATACGTTTAGAGGAGTAATAGATCCAAGTCAATACAAAGATTACATTTTAGTAATGCTGTTCTTAAAATACGTATCAGATGTATATACAGAAAAGCATAATGAGTACTTAAAAAAGTACAATGGAAATATAGAAAGAGCTAACAGAGCCATGCAGTTAGAACGTTTTGTAGTTCCAGAACATAGCCATTTTAATTGGTTGTATGATCAAAGAAACGAACCTAATATAGGAGAGTTAATAGATATAGGTTTAGCAGATTTAGAAGAGGCTAACCGAGAAAAACTAACCAGTGCAGATGGTGCAGGGATTTTTAGAAACGTAAGTTTTAACAGCAGTAACTTAGGAGATAAGAAAGATAAAAATGCCCGTTTAAAAAACTTACTACAAGACTTTGCAAAGTTAGATTTAACACCATCGCATTTAGAAGGGAATGATATTATTGGTGATGCGTATGAATACTTAATTAAAAACTTTGCTAGTGATGCAGGTAAAAAAGCAGGAGAGTTTTATACACCAGCAGAAGTTTCTACTTTATTAGCAAAGCTTACCAAATCTAAATCTGGAGCCAGAATTTATGATCCTACTTGTGGTTCTGCTTCACTATTAATAAAAGCGGGTAAAGAAGTTGGCGATACGAACTTCTCGTTATACGGACAAGAAGCAAACGGAAGTACTTGGGCTTTGGCAGTAATGAATATGTTTTTACATGGGTTTGACAATGCCAATATCCGTTGGGGAGATACTTTACGTAATCCAAAACATTTGGAGGGCGATGCTTTAATGAAGTTTGATACTGTGGTAGCGAACCCACCATTTTCTTTAGATAAATGGGGACAAGAAGACTTACAAGACGACAGATTTGAACGTTTTCATAGAGGATTACCACCAAAGAGTAAAGGCGATTGGGCGTTTATTACTCACATGATTGAAAGTGCGTATAAAGCTACGGGTATGATTGGTGTGGTAGTACCCCACGGTGTTTTGTTTAGAGGAAGTGCTGAAGGAAAAATAAGAACGAAAATAATTACCGATAATTTATTAGATGCGGTTATTGGGTTACCAGCCAATTTGTTTTTTGGCACAGGTATACCTGCGGCTATTGTATTGTTTAATAAAGGCAAAGAAGAGCGTACCGAAACCTTGTTTATAGATGCTAGCCAAAGCTTTGTGAGCGATAAAAACCAAAACCGATTATTACCCGAGCATATAACGCGTATTGTACAAACGTACACTCAATTTAAAGAAAATAAACTTACCGCAGGCGTTATTGAAGATAAATACAGTCATGTAGCGACTCTAGAAGAATTAAAGGAGAACGATTATAACTTAAACATACCACGTTATGTAGATACTTTTGAAGAAGAAGCGGAAATTGACATTACTCAAGTACAAAAAGACATTACAACCTTGGAAAAGGAGTTAGATGAGGTACGTGGAACTATGGAAAACTATTTAAAAGAGTTGGGATTATAATGGCAGCACAAGAAGTTGTAGCGGAAAGAGCAGGCTATAAAAAAACAAAATTGGGTTGGATTCCTAAGGAGTGGAATGTTGATAGGATAGGTAAATATATTGATATTAGAAGTGGCGAGAGTCCTTCAAAATTTGAAGAGTTTGATGGAGGTATTTCATACATTAAAGTCGATGATTTAAATAATTCTTTAAAGTATCAGTTAGAAGGGAAATTTCAAGTAAAAAAAAGTAAAAATATTATACCTAAAGGGAGTATTATATTTCCAAAAAGAGGTGCAGCGATATTAAATAATAAGGTAAGAATTACAAGATCAGATTTATTTATGGATAGTAATTTGATGTCAATTACTATCAATTTAGATTTATTGGATATTGAATATTTATTTTATTACATATTAAAAAGAAAATTATATAAAATAGCAGATACTTCAACAATTCCTCAAATTAACAATAAGCATATTATTCCTTTAAAGATCTTTATTCCCCCAATCCAAGAACAAAAAGCTATAGCTAATTGTTTAGCTACTTGGGATACTGCGATAGAAAAACAAACCCAACTCATACAAGCTAAACAAACCCAAAAGAAAGCCTTAATGCAACAATTGTTAACGGGTAAAAAACGGTTACCTGGGTTTACTGAGGAGTGGAAGGAAAAGAGTTTAACGTATTTTTTAGATTATACTCCTAGACCAATAACTAAACCTGACATACCATTTACAAAACTAGGTATAAGAAGTCATTGCAAAGGAACTTTTCAGAATAAAAATTTTAAACCAGAAGATATTGCTATTGATAAACTTTTTAGAGTTAAAAAAAATGATCTTATAGTTAATATAACTTTTGCATGGGAAGGAGCAATTGCAATTGTTAAGCAAGAGGATGATGAAGGATTGGTTTCTCATAGATTTCCTACCTATACTTTTAAAAAAGATATAGGAAATTCTTTGTTTTTTGAACAGTTTATCAAGACTAAAAGATTTAGGTTTTTATTAGAATTAATATCTCCGGGAGGTGCGGGTAGAAACAGAGTTATGAGTAAAAAGGATTTTTTAAAGCTAAAAATAACTATTCCCAAATATAAAGAACAAACTGCTATTGCCAATATATTAAATACCGCAGACAAAGAAATAGAATTACTACAAAAGCAGCTAACACAACTACAAGAACAAAAGAAAGGGGTAATGCAGCAGTTGTTAACGGGTAAAAAAAGATTGAAATTTTAATGTAAAACATAACCAACCAAACTAAAAAAATGAAAATGAAATTTGAGAGAAAGGATGTTGATTTAGCCTATAGGAAATTAAAAAGCTATGTGTATTATGATAATTTTTCACTACTACTAAGACAACAAATAGCAGAATTTGAATCAAGCCCGAATTTTGAAAAGTGTTTAAACGATCTTGTTAGCTTTTTAAATGCTCCTGTAAAAAAGGAAAGCTATTTTAAAGCATTATTAAGTGAAATAGATTATTATGTAGCTCCTAAAAAGTTTTCAAGAGAACCGTTTAATTATGGCGATAATATTATAAGCAACAACTTTACAGAAAGTAGTTATCTTTTAGAAAAAGTAAATTATTTTTTTAAAGGACCGGTAGAATTACATATTATTTCCATTCTATGGATTTTAAAAGAAGGCTATGTATTGCATAAAGATTACCATAAAGATAATTACGCCTATTATTTAGAATTGAACTCAGAAAGCGGAAATGTAGTAGATGGTTTACGTTTGTTTAAACCCTATTTTGATCAATACCAAAGATGGCGAGATAAAGGAGTAGATTTAGCAAAGAACATAGTTGCAGAAGGTACAGATGTTGTAGTGTTGTCATTAGACATTAAAGAGTACTACTACAACATAAATTACCATCCTGATTTACAAGAAGAAATCCACACTAGAATTGTAAATGACACAGGAGAAAAGGGAACTTTGTTTACTCAAATGATTTTTGATATTAATGATGCTTATCAGAAGATATGCCCCAAAAACTCTAAAGGGATTATGCCTATTGGTATATTGTCCTCTGGAATTTTAGCCAATTGGTTCTTAAAAGATTTTGATAAAAAAATAAAACAGGAACTTTCTCCTGCTTATTATGGTAGGTATGTTGATGATATTTTAATTGTTTTAAGTAATACCAAGATTTCAAAAACCTATGATACTAATAGGTTTCAATCTTCTCTCGAAGAATTTCTACATAAGTTTTTTGTTGATCGAAGAATTTTTGACCCTATACCAAATAAGAAAAAGATTATCCATCAATCAGGTAGACGTAAGTGCATAGAAATTCAAAAAGAAATTACTTACCAGTTTATTAGTGATGAAAATATTGAAATTCAAAAAGATAAAATCATTTTATACTCTTTTGAAAGTAAAGAATCTCAGGCAGTATTAGATATGTTTAAAAAGAAAATAGAACAACATTCTAGTGCCTTTTGGTTTTTGCCTAACGAAAATGATATCAATGATGATTTTGATGAAAGTGTGTATGAATTAACCTATACTGATACGGTTAATAAACTAAGAAGTGTTACTGACATCAAACAGAGTAAATACGGTGCTTCAATATTTTTAGCCAAGCGTATAAAAATAAGTTTATTGTCTGACAATAAAAAAGATGATAAAACAACTGAGCAAATTCTTACTTTTTTCAAAGGAATCGTAAATCTTGAATTTTCAAATCTTTGGGAGAAAGTACTAACCTATTTTGTAATTGTTGATGATAAAGATGCCTTTTGGAAATTTTTTAAAGAGACAATTAATTCTATAGATTGTATAAAATCTTCAGGTAGCCCTAAAGTGAAAAGTAATGATCTAAAAAACACTAAAAAATATTTAGGAGAATATCTAATGAATTGTTGTGCTATGGCAACGGCTTTAAATCCTGGCTTTGTTGATCTAAATTGGTGGAGTGATAGGTGTAAAAGATTTAACTATGATTGGTTTAGTAATACGTTTTATAAAAATGTATATGCTTTAAAAAAGCAATACATTACTTCTAATTTATTACGTAATAGTTTTGTTATTGTCCCCTTGCTTAATTACTTAAAAATTACCAATGAAAGGGATGTAAATTTGGTTAAGTATGATTATTTAAGATTACTAAGCACAGATTTAGATAAGACAAACTTTAATTTTGATGAGAAGAAATTAATGTATGCCCCGCGTTTTATTTACCTGTATGAGTTTAATTGTATTGATTTTTTAAGAGAGTTAATTTTTCAGGCAAAAGGTTATGACTTAAAAATGTTTGAAGATTTTGGGCAAAACATCTATCATAATAGTTTTGATACTTTTTTTAAAGTAAATCATGAATATAGAAACACGTTTTATGTATCAAAAAATGGGCATGAAGTCGCTAATTATTCTGAAAATTTAAAAAAATATTATTTTAAAATTAATGAAGGTTATCGAAGTTGTGATCAAAAATTAGGGTATAATACTTTAGAAATTCCGCAATCAAAAAAAATAGAACACGATTTAAAAATAGCCGTAGCCAATACAAAAGTAAAAGCTACCAATATAGCTCAATCATTATTCGATACCCCTAATACAGATAAAGAACGACGTAAAGATTTTATAGACCTATTAAATGGTGCAGAAAAAGTAAAGGCAGATATTTTAATATTACCAGAAGTTAGTACTCCGTACAGGTGGCTCCCTGTTTTGGCAGACCAAGCCCGTAGAAAACAACGCGCTATAATTGTAGGCTTAGAACATATACGGATTAATAATGTATGCTATAATTTATTAGCAACCATTTTACCAATGGAGCATAATGGTATTAAAGATGTTGTTATTAATTTCAGACTAAAAAATCATTATTCTCCCGGAGAAACAAAGCTTATAGTAGATAGAGGTAAAATAGTACCCAAACTAAATAAAGCTTTGTACAATTTATTTATTTGGAGAGGAATGTATTTTAGTAATTATAATTGTTATGAATTAGCAGATATTAATCATAGAGCTTTATTCAAATCAAAAGTAGATGTGTTATTTGCTTCAGAATACAACCAAGATGTAAATTACTTTTCTAATATAGCAGAAACAATTTCTAGAGATATACATTGTTACTTTGTTCAAGCCAATAGTTCAGATTTTGGAGATTCCAGAATAACAAAACCTTCTAAAACAGAATCTAAAGACATTTTAAGATTAAAAGGAGGAGAAAATAGTGTAGTTCTATTAGGTAAAATTGATATTAAGAAACTTAGAGAATTTCAAAAAACCAGAATTTCTGGTCAGGACACAAAAGTATTTAAAAACACACCACCTGATTTTGATCATTCTAACCCAGAAAACAGATAATTGTTATGCAAACACCATCCTTTAAAGAAGATCATATCTCACAACTCCCAGCTTTGCAGTTATTAATTGCTATGGGCTATATCTATATGAATCCAGAAGACGCCTTAGCAGAAAGAGGCCATAAAACATCAGGCGTTTTTTTAGAAAGCATTTTGCGGGAACAACTTAAGCGAATTAATACAGCAAAAGTTTCTTCTATCAAAGAAGTTGCCTTTACAGCTAGTAATATTGAAGCAGCTATAATAGCCTTACGAGATGTACCTATGGTAGATGGTTATATTAGTACTGCACAAAAATTATATGAGTTACTAACCTTGGGTAAATCTGTAGAGCAAAGTATTGATGGAGATCGAAAGAGTTTTGATATTCATTATATTGACTGGAAGCACCCTGAAAACAATGTATTTCATGTAACAGAAGAGTTTAGTGTGTTGCGTTCGGGTTTAAAAGAACATTATCGCCCAGATATTGTATTGTTTGTAAATGGAATACCTCTTTGTGTTATAGAGTGTAAACGACCAGATATGAAAGAGCCACTGCAACAAGCAATATCACAAAACTTACGCAACCAAAAAGAAGATGGTATTCGCAATTTGTATAGTTTGGCGCAATTGCTAATGAGTGTAACGGTAAATGAAGGAAGCTATGCCACTACAGGTACACCAGAGAAATTTTGGGCAAAATGGCAAGAAAACTTTAAAAGTAAAGAAGAAGAGTTACACTATGAAGAGACTCTACTACAATTAAAAAACATCCCGCTTTCAACTCAAGTAAAGAATAGTTTATTTACGGAGCGATATAGATATGTACGTGCTTATTTTGATGCTTTAGAACAAACTAAAATATTACCAACACCACAAGATCAATACATTTTCAGTTTATGTAAACCAGAACGATTGTTGGATTTAGCTTACAACTTTACCTTATTTGACAATGGAACAAAAAAAGTTGCACGTTACCAACAGTATTTTGCGATACACAAAGCAATGCAGCAAATAACTCATGTACAAGAAGGGAAAAGAATGGGTGGTGTAGTATGGCATACCCAAGGAAGTGGGAAATCGTTAACCATGGTTATGCTAGCACAGGCTATTGCTATGGAAAGTAGTATTAAGAATCCAAAAATTATTTTAGTAACGGATAGAACAGATTTAGACACACAAATAACAGGGACTTTTAAAAAATGTGGTATAGAGGTAGCAAATGCCAAATCTGGCACACAACTAGTGGAGCTACTAAAAAGTAAAAGCGATGCGGTAGTTACTACCATTGTAAATAAGTTTACAACAGCAGTAAAAAAAATAAACACTCCGTTAGAAAGTCCTAATATTTTTGTGTTAGTAGATGAAGGGCATCGTACACAACATGGTACCTTTAATATAGAAATGCAAAAAACATTGCCCAATGCTTGTTTTATTGCATTCACAGGTACACCACTATTTAAAAAAGATAAAAACACTTTATCTAAATTCGGAACACTAATAGATAGTTATACCGTAGATCAAGCGGTAGAAGACAAAGCAGTTGTACCCTTATTATATGAAGGAAGACATGCTTTACAAGAGGTAAACTCAGCTCCTTTAGATAACTTCTTTAACATGGTATCTGAACCTCTATCTGATTATGAAAAAGCCGATTTAAAAAGAAAATTTAGTAGAGCAGACCAACTAAATACAGCTGATCAAAAAATCTATGCCATTTGTTGGGACATTACCAACCATTATACCAAGAACTTTCAAGATACTGGTTTTAAAGGGCAAGTTGTTTGTCAAAGTAAACAAGCAGCTGTAAAATATAAAAAGTATTTAGACGAAATTGGCAGAGTCAGCAGTGAATTAGTCATCTCCCCTATTGATGAACGAGAAGGAGAAGATTCTGCCTATGGAGAAACCTCAGAACTTGTAAAAAAGTTTTGGCATAAAATGATGGATGAACATGGTTCTGCAAAAAAATATCAAACTAATATTGTAAACCGTTATAAGAACGACCATCATCCCGAACTAATTATTGTTGTAGACAAACTATTAACGGGTTTTGATGCACCTCAAAATACGGTTCTATATTTAACCAGAAAGTTATTAGGGCACACCTTATTACAAGCAATAGCTAGAGTAAATAGGGTAGCAAAAGACAAAGACTACGGTTATATCATTGACTATTATGGTGTATTAAAAGAATTAGACAGTGCTCTAAAAACTTACTCTACTTTTGAGGATTTTGATGAAGAACAATTACAAGGTACACTTACTAATATTAATGTTGAAATAGAAAAATTACCACAAGCACATTCTGATCTTTGGCAATTATTTGAAGCTATAGAAAATAAAAAAGATGCAGAAGCGTATCAACAATTATTACGTGATGAAGCTGTACGAGCAAAATTCTACAACCAATTAAGTGTATATGCTCGTTTACTAAAACTAGCATTGTCATCTATTGATTTTCATAAAAACACCCCCGAAAAACAACTACAGCGTTACAAAGAAGATTTAGCGTTTTTTATGAAGTTAAAGACTGCTGTAGTTTCACGCTATTCAGATGCCATTGACTATAAGCAATACGAAGGGCAAATTCAAAAATTAATAGATTCCCATATTCCAACATCTGGAGTGGTACAATTAACTGATTTGGTAAACATTTTTGATAAAGAAGCTTTTGAAGAAGAAGTTATAAAGCTAGAAGGAAAAGCTGCTAAAGCAGATATGATTGCTTCACGTACTGCTAAGTATATTTCTGAAAAAATGGAAGAAGATCCTGCTTTTTATAAGAAGTTTTCTCAAATGGTAAAAGATACCATTGAGGACTATCTACAATACAGAATTAATGAAAGCGAATATCTTACCAAAATTAATGAAATTAAAGCAGCTGTATTAAGTGGGGCGGATGCTAAAATTCCAGAAAGTTTACAAAAGAAAGAAGTAGCAAGAGCCTTTTATGGGATTACTATGGAAGAATTAGAGCACTTAATATCTGAAACCGAGGGTAAATCTGAGATTGCTGAAGGATTAGCATTAAAAGCAGATGAAATAATTTTAGGCCTTATAAAGGTAGACTGGGCAAAGAGTGTAGATATTCCTAAAAAAATGATAATGCTAATAGGTGATTATATCATAGATCATATTAGAGATCAATATGATATAAAAATAGGTTTTAGTGAAATTGATAAGATTGCAGAACGAATGGTAGATGTAGCTAAAATAAGATATAAATAATGATGGATTTTATACAATATGGATCTGAAAAAATTGAATACTATATTCATTTTGTAGACAGGAAATCTTTAGGTATTAAAGTTTTTCCTAATCGAAAAGTAGAAATAAAAGCTCCACTACATACTTCCTTAAATAAAGTTCAAGAGAAGGTAAGAAAACGAGCACCATGGATTTTAAAACAGAAAGATCATTTTTTATCATTTGAACCAAGAATAACAGAAAGAAAATATATTTCTGGAGAAACTCATTTGTATTTGGGGAGGCAATATCAGTTAAGAGTTATTAAAGCAGATACTAATAAAGTAAAATATACTGGAAGGTTTCTTGAAGTTTATACAATAGATAAAAGTAAAGCACAAAATTTATTAGAAGGCTGGTATCGTCAAAAAGCTGAAATTTGGTTTAAAAAATTATCTCAAATACATATTGAGCGTTTTAAAAAATATCAAGTTGAGCCTACTAGGTTAGAAATAAAAAAAATGAAATATCGCTGGGGTTCTTGCTCTTCAAAAGGAAGAATACTATTAAACCCTGAACTAATAAAAGCACCAAAAGCGTGTATAGAATATGTGATAATCCACGAATTATGTCATTTAATCCATAGAGATCACACTAAAGCTTTCTTTAATTTACAAACTCACGAAATGCCCGATTGGGAAAAATGGAAAATGAAACTAGAAACGCTTTTGGCTTAAAATATTAAATTAACTAAAAAATTATATAACAATGAAAAAACGTCCCCCGTTTCAAATTGGTAGTACTTTAAAACATATACCAACAGGAACTATTATCGTTTTAGAAAAGTATGATACTCAACTAGTAAAAAGTTTAGGGCTGTCTATTGGTGGAGGCACAACTAAAAGTACTCCAAATTATAACTTTTTGTATGGGAAAGTAAGTGATTCCAATACTTCGTTTAAAGGGTTAAGTAGTGAATTTGAATTATTAAAAACTAATAAAGCAATGTAGCTATGGTAGAAAACTTGGCAAAACTAGTAACAAAAGAAGATATTTTTAGAGGGTTGGATCATGGAAATATACTTCCTTCTAATTTAACTCCTTCCACTCAATATGATGTGTTGATTTTTGACAAACTCTATCCTCCAAAAGAAGTGATTCGTTTAGCTGCAAAATCGAAAGGGTTAAATCAGGAAGAATTTTCTTTAAATGAAGGAGATTCCACTAACAAATTTCTTCAAAAAATGGGGTTTCCTATTTTTAACAAAAAAGGAAAACATCTTGGCGGTGGTGATACAGGTAGGGTCTGGAAATTGGGGACAAGATGGGGTAAAGGAAAGCCTAACTATAAAAGTTTACTAGAAATAGAAAAAATTGTTATTAGCGTAGAACGATTCAAATATCATACTGGCGATTTAGTAGTTATAATGGATGGACATATTGTTACTGCTATTGCCCGAGTTGATAGTGAAATGCTCCCCGTTACTAATACTCCTCAACTACAGAAACAATTTGAAAAGTTAGAAATTGAATGGGAAGAATGGATTTTAACAGCTAAAGCTACTATATATAATCTAAGTTCTTCTGAACAGTTTATTTATAGACTAGATGCAGGAATTAGAGAAGTTCAAAAACAAGAGATTAAAGAAAAAACGATTAAGCTTTGGTTTGAAAAAAACTATTATCATAATTTTCTAAGTTCAACAAAAAAAAAAGAATCCGTTAAACCTCTAGAAGTTCATTTTAGTGGCAAAAAATCATTTAAGGGAATAAACGACATAAATGTATCTCCAAAATTAGATGTAGATATCTTAAGTAATAATTTTGCTAGGTTATTAACCAACCTTGAAGGGAATTATGGACAAATGTTAGGTGTATTTGGTCAATGGGGAAGAGGAAAAACTTTCTTTATAGACCAAGTAATTGATAAACTTAATATAAATGATAAAGAAAAAAGTGAGTTTTATTTTGTTAAATTTCATGCTTGGAAATACCAAGACACAGAGGGCGTTTGGGCGTATTTATATCAACAAATAACAGAAGAATACTTAACACATAAAAAAGACAAATACTACCTAACTTCTAAGTTAAAAGAGTTTAAACTCCTATTTCGCTTAAATAGAATTAGAAATGGCTTTGGAGACACCATAATATTTTTAATGTTATTGGTATTAGCCATAACTATAGTATTTATATATCCTGAACTAAAAAGAGATATCGAGTTCTGGAAAACATTCTTTATAACTTCTGCTTCTATACAAACATTATTATTTTTAAAAAAAGCATGGAAGCTAGGAGATAAAGGTAAAAGATTAATAAAAAAATATACACATAAACCAAATTTTAATAAACTACTTGGTATACAAGCAGAAATTCAAGAAGAATTAAAATACGTATTAAAAACATGGATTCCAGATAATACAAAAAATAAATCCAGAAAACGAATCTTGCTTTTTGTTGATGATTTAGATAGATGTAAAGAAGAACGATTAATACAGGTAATTGATGCTTTACGTGTGATGCTGGAAGATGATGACATTGTAAAAAGAGTTGTAATTGTAACTGCTATTGACGAAAAAATATTAGAACGTGCCATTGCCTTAAAATATAAAGAGTTTCTAGACAAAAGAAATAATGATAGAAAGTGCTCTTTAATAAAAGAATATTTAGATAAATTATTCATAGCTTGTATTAAATTACCTCCACTATATGATATGGAAAAAGACATTATTATAGACTCTTATGCAGAAAAGATTGGAGTTGAAGTAATAGACAGAAAAACAAATATTCAAGTTACCAGTCACAAAATTGATAGTGAAGGAAATAGAGTCTTAAAAACAGAAATTATTGAAGCAAATAATCATTTTTTTGAAGAATCTATGGAGTCCCAAGTGTCTGAACAAGAAAATATATCTAACATGAAGAAAGAAGGTAATAAAAAAGAAATTTACACTATTAAATCGAAGGAATTAGATTTATTAAAAGAGTCAGCAAAAAAACTAAAAGGTAATATTACACCACGCCAACTTCGTATTTTTATGTACCGTTATTTATTAGCTAAAGATTTAGCTAAATCATTCAATAATAATGAAGTTCCTAATCAAGCATGGTGTAAGGTAGTGTTAGACAAAATAATTGAAAATAGAAATAAAGATTTAGAAGCAGAAAATAACAATGAGAAAACTAATAGTGAGATTTTTGAATTAAAAAACATATCAGATTCATTAAAAAATTCAACTCAAAAAATTATTGATATTGTAGCTCCATATTAAAAACAAACTATGATTAATCGCCCACAAACTATACAAATATTTTTACCAGATGGTTCACCAACTAGTATTCGCGAAGCAGAAATTACCAGTAGATTGGTAAAAGCTATTTTATTCCCTAGAAATAAAATACAAGAAGTAAGTCAACGTGAAATGGTTCATTTTACAGGAGTATATTTTTTATTTGGAGTTTCAGAAGACGGTACAAAACCTATTGTTTATATTGGTGAAGGAGAAGATTGTTTTACTAGAATACAATCACATAACCGAGAAAAAGACTTTTGGACACATTGTGTTATTGTAGTTTCAAAAACTAATGATTATAACAAAGCTGATAGTAAGTTCTTAGAACATTACTGTATAAAAAAAGCGGAAGAAATAGGAAGGTATAAACTATACAATGGTACAGGCTCTAATAAACTATCAATTTCAGAAAGTAGAGAACATGACTTACTAGACAATTTTGAAACAGCAAAAGTTTTACTTGCAACTTTGGGGTATCCTATTTTTGAGGAAAAAAGAAAAGCTACAACCCAAAAAGAATTATTCTACTGTAAAGGTAAAGATGCTTCTGCTATTGGAGAACTAACCGATGATGGTTTTCTTGTTTACAAAGGAGGAAAAGCTAACTTAGCAGAAACTAAAGGGATAAATAAATGGATTTCCGTTTTAAGAAAAAGGCTTTTAGAGGAACAAATACTTAAAAACGAAAACAATGTTTATGTGTTTCAACAAGACTATATCTTTAATTCTCCAAGTGCCGCTGCTGCTTCTTTATTAGGTAGAGCTGCAAATGGATGGACATCTTGGAAAGATAAAAATGGTAAAACTTTAGATGAATTAAAAAGAAAATAATCTTGTACACTTTTTTTTCTTACAACTTTTTTGGTGTACACCACTTGTACACTTTTTTGTTTGATTCTTTTTTTGGTGTACAGGTATAGAAAGGTATTTTTAACATTAAGTTCGGTAGAGTTAAATCTCATGAATGGGGGTTACTCGTAACTTAAAGATTTCTCAGTCGCATACTCCTTCGAAATGACAATAGTCGAGAAAAAGATTGCTTCGTCATACCTCCTCGCAATGACGGAAACCAACAATAACGTGATTACGAACGGACACTCAACGAAATAGAAATGGAAAATGACGTAACCTCATGAACATATACTTTCATTTTGTCTTGATACAAAACGAAACAAAAAATCAAGACTTCTTTTTCTTTTTTTGAATTCTACGTTGTATTTCGTATTCGAATCCAGACCGTAAACTCTTTGGATTCTCTTGTACTCCATAACCTCGAATGCTACCAAAATAAAAATAGGTCGAGTTTTATTTATTATACTTCTTTATCTCCTTTACAGTGACGGTAATAAAACGTCCTTAGAAAACAAGCTAAAAGTTAACAACAAACTGTCACTTCGAGTGAAATTTACGAAACGAAGTGAAGGGAATTTTATATCGAAAGGTATTGGATTGTAACAAGGTTCTCGATACTATTTTGTTCTACTACGTTACACAAAATCACTCGAACTGACATTTCAACGTTATTATGAATGGAAATTAGTTACTCATAACCTTGAGGTTTCTCAATCGCTCATAAAATCGCTTCTTCGAAATGACAGTAATAAAAACGTCCTTAGAAAACAAACCGAAAATTACACCGCAAGAAACGTTATAAATGAAAAGCTGTTTGAGCGACAGCGAGTTCTTTTCATTTAGTTTCGAGGATGATAATTTTCGAGTAAAGGTTTCGAAAGACTAGATTTTTTTGGTGCTGTTTCATCAATAAAAAAAGAACAATACTACATTAAACTAAATATCATTATGAATAGAATATAATGGAGTCACGTAATCTCAAGAATATAAGTTACTCTTAACTTAAAGATTTAGCTTTTCTGAACCTTACGGTTTCTCAGTCGCATACTCCTTCGAAATGACAATAGTCGAAAAACAGATTGCTCTCTCCTACTCTTGTATTAAAAGTATGAGAACACCTTACTTTTTTTACGGTTATTTAAACAGTTTCCTATTATGAACTTTTTATTTTTAAACTCTAAAAACTAAAGTTATGATTAAAAACATTTTGAACTTAGGTTCTATCTTAAACAAAAATGAACAACAACTTATTAATGGAGGTGGTGATGACCCTGTAACAGACTTATGTGTTCCTATCCCTAGAGAAGTCGCTACTTGTCTTATGCCTATTAGTGGTGAATGTTGTGGTTTATGGGATTAAAACTAAAAAACATAAAAGCTGTTTAAAAACAGCTTTTATGTTTTTATAATTTAGAAAAACCTTGGTTGTTTATAAGTATTTTCTTCTGTTTTAAAATCGAATAATAATAAGAATTCATGCGACCCTGAACTAAATTCTCCTAGATTAGATACTGTATAATCATACGCATAACCTAATCGCAAGTCTTTTCCAATTCTAAAATTAACTATTCCACTCCACGAGTCATCCAGACGATGAGATACTCCAAATTCCACTTTATTATTCCATAATAAATTTAACGATAAGTCTAATGACAAAGGAGCTGAATCGACATACTTAACTAATGTTGAAGGTTTTAATTGAAAATTATTTTTTAAACCTATTACATACCCTGCTGTCAAAAATCCATGTATTTTTTCTGATGCTTTGGTTATTTTTCCGTTTGATCTTTCAAAATGTAATGTTTCTAATAAGTTTGGTACTGAAGCTCCTACGTAAAGGTTTTCTTTGTAATAGAATGCTCCTACACCAAAATTTGGGTATGTTTTGTTACTATTCTGATTAAATTTTGGATCATTAGATTCTACTTGATTTAATGTTAACAAACCTATTTGTTGAAAAGTTGCTCCTGCCTTTAACCCAAAAGCTAGTTTAGCTTTTTCTGAAGTATTAATTGTAAAAGAAAAATCGGCATAGGCATGTGTTTCACTTACTGGACCTATTTTATCGTGAATTAAAGATAAACCTAACCCTACTTTTCTACTTACTGGACTATGTATAAATCCACTAAATGTTTTTGGCGCTCCGCTAACACCTACCCATTGTGATCGTGCTAATAAACCTAAACTTATACCTTCTTTACTACCTGCATAAGCTGGATTAATAACCTCCATATTATAAATATATTGAGTGTATTGAGGATCTTGTTGAGCGAATATTTTACTACTTATACTTACTAGTAGTAGTATATATATTTTCTTTTTCATATAGCTATTTATTTAAATATAACCAGCCTTGGTATGGTTTCGTTTTTCCGTCATTAAAATCCACTACATACCAATAAGTAGCCGCTGGCATTGCTTTTTGGTCTCCTGTTAATGTTAACCTACCATGCGACTTTCCATCCCACCAGGTTGGATTCAACTCATTATTATTACTGTAGTCATAAACTACATTACCATACCTATTGTATATTTTTATTTTAAATTTAGGATATGCTTCTGACAAACCTGGTATTACAAATTCATCATTAACACCATCACCATCTGGAGAAAAAGAATTTGAGGCAGAAAAGTCTATAACAGGGTCAATTGTTCCTCTTTTTCTTTCGCATGCTAATGTAAAAATACCATATCCTGAAGCTTTTGCTGTTATACTTTTACTACGAGTGTCTATGTATACATTTTCTCTTTCTTTAACCCACTCTTCACCACTCCATCGTACTATCATTAGTTTACTTGGGTCTGAATAAAAAATTTTTGGTGTCGTTACACTGCTCCATGTTAAAGTTAACTCCACCAACTCTTCATTAGATTTATTTTGAATTTCCCAGAACTCATTCATATTTATTAAACCAATATCTTCTTCTTTTTTATCGAAATCAATATTTGCCTTTTCCCAATTAAAACAGACATAAAAATTTGTGTTAGGATCTGAAGGAGGTGATATAGTTAGAGTCCTAGGAACAAAAGTTTGCGATTTATAATCTCCTACAGGAAAAGTAAAACCTTCATTTCCTTTTTTTTGAGCTTTATTATTAACATAACTTTTATTACTAATACCAGTACTTGTAGCTCCATTTAAATAAGTTACGATACCTTTTTCTTCAGCTTTTAAAATTCCATTTTCAAAAAATGTAGTTCCTACAATCTCTATTTCCTTATCTAAACTAAAAGCTAAACTTGTTGACTCATTATCAAACTCCACAAACATAAAACTAGATGTTCCTTCACCCGTTATAATCTGTTCATTATTACCTACAAAACTTGTGTAACCTGTTACTTTATTATTAGAAAACTTGAATTTTCCATTATTTGTAAAGTTTTTAAATACATACAAGTCTCCATCGTTTGTTATTGCTCCAAATTCTTTTATTAATAAATCTTCATGAACGCTTACTAGTGTGTTTTCAGAAATATAAAAAGATCCAATGTTTGTCGTTTGAGCTTTAACAGCTATGACCAAACACATTATTATTGATGAGAATATCTTTTCTTTCATAATTATCAGCTTATTATAGAGAGGTACCATCAATTTTATACCAATAATAGTCTGCTCCATCAAAACCACATTGTATTGTTATAGAAGAATTCATTCCTAAAGTAGACAGCCCTGTAATTAGCCCTGATCCTTTTATAGAACCTCCACCTGTAATATTTAAGTTTAATGCTACCGAAAGACCAAGTAAAGTTCCGTTACCTGCTTTATTTACAATTACTATCTTATTTCCCAAATTACTACTATTAGGGGTTGGTATTGTTATATTTGCTCCCAACCCAAGACTTAGTAACCCTGTTTGCTCTATTATTACTGTACCATCTGTATTATCAATAATTGTACTTGAGGTTGGATTTGTAACAACTCTTATATTATTCAACCTAGTTAAAAAGGTATTAATCGTTGCTATATCTGTCTCATTTGTGGTAGATAAAGAAGTGTTCCCGGCAACATCTCCCGCTAAGGTAGAAGTTCCTATATCAACAGCAGATCCTCCATCAATTAAACTAATTGTATTACCGCTCAAACTTAAATCTTTTGTATCTGAATCTACTTCATTCCATATTGTTCCATCGCTAGTCTTATATAATATTCCTGAAACTGTATCGGTATAAACTTGACCTGCAACACCTGTAACTACTCCATTAGGATCTCCTGTTCCTGACAAAGTAGCATCTTGTCCCGCTGCTCCAGTATCTCCTTTTAAAGAGGTAATAAAATCGGCTTCGGTTCCTGTGTTTCCAGCATCTAACCATGTTTGATAGGCAGACTTCCCATCTACTCCATCTGTTCCGTTTGCTCCTGTATCTCCTTTTAAGGAAGTGATAAAATCAGCCTCAGTTCCGGTGTTTCCAGCATCTAACCATGTTTGATAGGCAGACTTCCCATCTACTCCATCTGTTCCGTTTGCTCCTGTGGCTCCGGTATCTCCTTTTAAGGAAGTGATAAAATCA
>NZ_JAIWJY010000050.1 GCF_028829235.1 Tenacibaculum larymnensis
CGATATTCCTGCTTTTACACCTGCTAATTTTATTGTTGCACCTACAGGAGCTACTCATTTTAAGTTAGTAGCTGCGATTGGGTTAGTTTCTGACTACACCTACGATGAGGGAGCAAGTACTTACGAGCCTGTAGTTGCTGAGCAAAACAGCATTGGTATTGTGGCAAGTGATACAGTAAAGCCTTTGGGTAGTAATAGCTCTGCTATCACGTTGACAGCTACCATACCTGGGGGCGTGGTTACTGATGCAGAAGTAAGCGTTATCTCTTGTTTGGGTATTGAGTTCTACCAACAGGTAGGC
>NZ_JAIWJY010000006.1 GCF_028829235.1 Tenacibaculum larymnensis
TGCATCTAACCATGTTTGATACGCAGATTTTCCGTCTACTCCTGTTGACACTATTGGGCTCCATGAGTTTCCATCTGAACTATAAATTTCTCCAGAATTGGTATCTACATATAAAATACCTGTAGCTGGGTCTATAGAATTACTAATAGGAGATCCTTTACCTGTTAATAATTCATTCTCTGCTAATAGAGATGACAAATCAACAGACTTTGAAATTGCATTTTCTAACTCGAGAGTAAGAATATTAGAGCTGTTTAAGAAGAAATTTTTAATTTGTTGATTATCTGCTTGTGTAGCAATGAGATTCGACACTGTAGTTATGTCTACTAATTTTTCCCATAGCACTCCATTCCAATAATAAAATCCTTTTCCGGATGTACTATTTGTATTATAAACTAATAAACTTTCATTAATTGTCGCACTACTTACTGGTGAAGCTGTACTTAAATTATCAATATTCAATCTGGGAATTAATAAACCTTTGCTATCTGACTTGATATCTAACTGAGCAGATACATTAGGTGTCAAGGTTCCTATTCCTACTTGTGCAGTAATAGTTACACTTAAAATTAAGAGTACGAGGGTTGTTACTTTTTTCATTAGTTTTTTTGTTTTGGTGGGACTTCTTAGTAATCATATATTACATTTAATTAAATTTTATTAATAAATTAAATTTTGATGTTCTATCTAGTAAGTAAAAGGGTTAATATCAGCACTGTCTTCATAGCTAAAAGGCGATAGATTTGAAGAAACACCTAAAACAAACTGATTTACAACATACTAACCTTTTACAATTTAATGAAAAAAAATTGATTTTTGTAAATACCTCTTTTATTCTTCTTAATTATCAGGTAAAGTCCCCCTAAAAAACAATTCTTTTACACATGAAAATAATTAGGGCTTTTAAATAGTTTGATACTTATAACACAAGGAAGTTTTAGGCAACAAAAAAGCCTTACTAAAACTAGTAAGGCTTATTGTGATCGCGACAATTATATTATATTCTTTCTGACTTAGTTTTCAAAGACTTCTTGATTATCATTAAACAAACTTAAACACTTGTTTCTAAGACTATTGCTTCTACAGCTCCTTTAGCTGAGTTAATTACTCCTACATCTGTTTTTACTTCAGACATTCTTACCCATACACCTCCGTAAATATCTCCAAAACCAAAAGCTCCCCAAACAAGCTTATGTTTACTCCATTCATTCTGGAAGTTTGGAGCTATAAAATCAATTGAATCACAAAACTCTTGAACGATATATTTAGTATTTTTGACCGCATAATTTATAGCTTCATCCCATTCTTTTATTGTCATAAACTTTCCTACAAAAACATTTTTTCCTTGTGAGCCCGTGGCGTCTTTTACTACAAAATTATTTTTGTTTTTCTTTAATAATTGAAGAAGATTTACTTCTTTACCTTTATAAAAAACATTTTTATTTTCTACTATTTCCGTATAAGGTATTGAGTCCAAAATAAGTTTATTTTCATCATCTGTAAATTCTTTTTCTTCGGCTAAGCTTCTTAATATTGCTAAGTTTCTTTTATCTTCTACCATTTGGATATCAATTGGTGAAGTTATGTATAGACTATTTAAAACGTAAGCTCTAAATACTTCTGGTTTTAAGTGTAAATCACTGTTTAATAATGTTAGAGCATGAATTCTGTTATTTTTATAAAAGATATTTCCTTTTACATACTGAAGATCAGTTAAATTCCCTGTTATTGCTTTACCTTTTAAACCAATAGAGTTTATTTCTCCTTCCCATAAATTATTAAAAAAATTCATCGTATTAAAAGTTAAGTCTTCTCCTACCGAATCCATCCCTACAAAAATATTTATCTCGTTCTTTTTGTCTATTTCAGATACATGCTTTAATATTTCTCCTACTAAAAACTTAAAATAAGATGTTTGAATATTTCTACAATGATATTTATTAGAACTATCTTGGAGTAAATTATTATGAAGACTTCTTATTACTTTTTCAAAACTCTGAACTTGGAAACCTCCTAATGAAGGCCCCATATTTACTTCTAATATTTTGAATCCATCACTTGTTCTCGTTAAATCAAGTCTTGAGCTTGTCGATAGCTTTTTTTGATAACACATCAAGCCAAATTCAGCTAGCATATAATTTTTATCATAATAAAACTCTGCTATTTTTGATACATCATTTTTAAAATATAACTCTGGTACTTGTGATAGAAGTTTTGGTATTTTTAAGCACATTTCTTCCAAACTCTGAACAACATCCGACTCAATTAAAACTGGCCAAGAACAAACAGGATATTCATATTCACGAAAAACAGGATCAATTTCTTTTAAATCTGTATTTACTCTAGGTGCAATTAGCTTTCTTTTACTTTCTATAAAAGAGTTATGTTTACTTGATAAAATTGAGATTGATTTATTTATAGTCATTTTTACTTCATTTATTTTTTACTCTTTTACCTCTATTGATATTCGAAAATAATTGCTTCTACTGCTCCTTTAGCAGAATTAATAACACCAACATCATTTTTTGATTCAGAAAGTCTCCCCCAAACACCACCATATTCTTCACCAAAACCAAATGCCCCCCAAATTAATTTATGATCTACCCATAAATTATCTTTATTTGGAGCCAAGTAATTTTTTGAGGCACAATATTCCTGAATAATATAATTTTTCTTGAGTCCTAGATTAATTATCTCATGCCAACTTTTCTCTGTCTCAAATTCACCAATAAAAACATTATCACCCTGAGCTCCAACAGCATCTTTTATTACAAAGTTATTTTTACGCTCTTTAACCAGTTCTAATACATCATATTCCTCACCTTCAAAAAAAGTTGTTTTTTTACTTAAGTTTTCTGTATATGGAATACATCTTAAAATCAATTTGTTATCTTCTTTACTAAACTTATTTTGTAATGCAAGTTTTCTTAGTAATACTAGGCTTCTCTTATCTCCTAAAATTGCATACCCAAAATGCGTTGTTAAGTACACCTTTTTTTGTATAAAACTTCTATATATAGTTTTATCTAAAGGAATATTCTTTCCTAATAATGTTATTCCATGAATTGGAATTCCTCTATAGGTTACACCCCCTTTTTCATTTTTTAGCTCTGAAACATCTCCTGTATATGCTTTTCCTTTTATTTTAAGCTCAGTAAATTCATTTTGCACTAAACCATTAATAAACTTCATTGCATTTTGTCTTACAGAATCTTCTTTATCTGTTAGTCCTATAAAAATATTTACTTCTTTTTTTTCTTTAGTATAATTAAGAACTTCATTAATTAAGAACTGAAAATATTTCTGCTGTACATTGTAAGATTTAAATTTTTCTTTTGAAAACTTTAAAAAAGCTGGGTGTAAACTTCTTAATGTACATTCAAAGCTACTCAGTTCAAAACCTCCTAACAAAGACCCCGCATTTACTTCTAACACTTTAAAATCGGTTTTTGGTAAACTTAAATCAAGCCTTATACTTGAATTTTGATTCATCTGAAGAGAAATTAACCCTAATTGAGCCATAATTTGATTTCCTTCATAATAATAGTCTGCTATATTTTTAATATCATTTTTAAAATATAATTCGGGGATTCTAGATATTAATTTTGGAATTTTAAACGTTAACTCCTCTAATTGATTTGATTTATGATTATCTATTATTATTGGCCATGAACACACTTCGTAATCATAATTTTTAAACAAATCTGGAATTTCTTCTTTGTCTATCTCATTTATGTTAAGTCTTGGAGAGGACACTTTTTCATTTTCTATAAACTCTTCATGAAACTCTCCTAAAATAGAGTTTTTATAGCTCGTTTTATATACTTCTTTCATTTACTAATTTTTTAAGCTTGTTTTGATTTTCTAATTATACTCATATACTAAACCACCTATAGCCCCTGAAGCAGCGTTTACCACCCCTGTTTCATTTTTATGAATTTGTGATAATCTTGCACAAACCCCACCATAAACATCTCCAAACCCATAAGCACCTAATATTAATCTATTTGGCACCCATTTATCATCTTCATTAGGAGCAAAAACTGTTTGTGAATCACAAAACTCTTGTACTAAATAATTTTTACTTTCAATTGCTTCTAATATTGTATTGTTCCAATCGTTTTGTTCCATAAACTTCCCTACAAACACATTGTTTCCTTGGAGTTCATTTGCTACTTTTATTACAAAGAGGTTTTTGTTTTTCTTCAATAAGTTAGTAAGTGAAACTTCTTTTTGGTCGTACCATACATTTTCATCCTTTACCAATTCTGTCCAAGGAATACAGTTTAGAACTAATGAGTTATTTTTTTTGGAAAAATATTTTTTTTGAGCTAAGGTTCTTAAAATATTGAGGTTTCTTTTATCTCCTAATATTGTTGTTCCTAAATGGTCAGGAAAGTAAACTTGATTGCTTAAAAAAGCTCTAAATAAATTAGGAGAATTTCCAAGGGCCGCATAATTTAATATCAAAACTGAATCTATACGTTTATCTTCATAAAAAAGTTTTCTTTTTACTAGGTTTAGCTCTTTTATTTTACCTATAAAAACTTTACCTTTTAAATTTCTGTGTTTAAGCTCCTCATCTAATAATTTTTGAAAGTACTGTTGAATTTCATTATCTTCTTCTGTGCTTTTACCATACCCTACAAGGAAAATATTTATATCACTATTTTTAGTATTAATAAACTTTAAACTTTGCTCAATAATAAAATTTATATATATCGATTGAGTTTTCCTTATAACGAAATCTTTATTATCGTTATCTTTCTTTTTCATTATCGGATGTAAACTCCTTATAAGTTCATCAAAATTTTGGAACTCCATTCCACCTATTGAAGATCCCATATTTATTTCTAATACCTTAAATCCTTTTTGAGTTTGTATGATGTCTAAACGTGAACTTATTTCTATGTTTTTTGCTAATGACATTAGAGCAAACTGTGCTAACATTTCATTCCCTTCAAAATAAAAATCGCTAATTTTTTTCACATCATTTTTAAAATACAGTTCAGGTATTTTTTGTAACAACATCGGTAATTCTTTACAAAGTTCGTTTAAACCTTTTATTTCATTTTTATCTAAAAGAACTGGCCAAGAACTAATAGGAACATCATAATTATGAAAAACCTTTGGGACTAAATCGTTATTTACTTTTACTATGTTTTCTTTTATTACTCCATTTCTAGTAAAAGAATCATATCTTTCTTTTAAAATTGTATTATTCATCATAATATTTTTTAGTGTTGAACTATATTATTCCCCAATACATTAAATAAACAATACACAAAAGATTTGAAAATAGTAAGGAAAAAACAATGCTTCTATCTCTTATCGATTTTAATTTTAGAAAATAATATACAAAAGAAAGAATCAAAAGAAAGGTAAAAATAGTAATTGCTGTGAATACATAATCAAAACTACTTGGCAGCCCAAAAGCTAAGATAAAATAATTATTTGCCGCTGTTTCGTTCATTACTTTCATCAATAAAACAAAGCATAATATTCCTATTATAGAAGTAAAAACCCCCATAAAACGAATAATACTGTCTACTCTTTTTGAATACTCTTTTTTAAAGATTTTTATAGTATAATTAATTATAAAAAAGATCATTAATATAAGTGCAATTACTAGTGGTGATAAAAAAACTGGGTCTAGGTTATTAAAACTATTCCCCATTTTAAACACTCCTGAATTAATAGTTATGTCATTCACTAAATAAACTGGTTTTATATCCAAAAAAAGTTTTTCATCATTTTTGATTCCCACATCAGATAAAAAATCACTAACTAGTTTACTCCCTTTTTGAGTAAAACTTGCAGAATGACCATAAGTAGGAATTTCTAAAAATTTTGACTCGGTTAATTTTGCATTTAACTCACTTCCATTAGTAGATGGAGTTATTGGGTCATACTCACCAGATATTATGATCGTAGGTATATTTCTTTTTAGATTTTTTGTAGAATTATTCATCATAAAAAGGCTGTCCCTTTTTATCCCTCCCCATTTATCACATACCTTAAAATCTGATTCATAGAATGCTACTCCTCCATCTAATCCTTCATATTTACTTGATTCTTTATTAAATTTAGAAAAATCATTTAATGGTAAAACCTCTTCACAACTAAAGCAATAATATACTCCATAATCCATACTCAATAAACTTGCAAAAGAAGGAACTAGGTTACTTAAAGCTTTTTTATTTCTTTCTTTAAACTGAGAAATCAGTAATGGTATAATCTCAATCATTTGTTTATGATAAAGAGCTTGTTGTATAACTATTTTAAAATCTTCTGAGTTAAATGTAAAATCTTCTGATTTTAAAAATTTAGCATCAACTTTTACAGTAATTGGATTGATTTCTAAATCTTTTATTACATCAAAAAACATAGTATCTAAATCTTTATAACTAGAGTTACATGCTGGGTCATCTTTACATTTTTTGAACACTTTTAACAAGCCACTCATAAAACCATCAGTATTTTTCTCATAATAACTACTTATATTGGAAATTGGAGAGTCTAGAATCAATGATTCAATATCATTTGGATAATTACTAGCGTAAACCTGAGCTACATGAGTACCATAAGAAACCCCATAAACAGACCATTTTTTATATCCTAAAGATGTTTTAAGCGCATTCATATCTTTTGCTATCGCTAGACTATTGTATGATAATATATCTATTCCTTTACTTATTAAGTCTGTTTTACAAGAAATTACTGCGTTTATCTTTTCTTTCTCATCCTCTTCCTCTCTTTGGTTTTTACTTAAAATTTCAAGTATTTTCTTTCCTAAATCAGGACAAAGTCTTGGTTCAGATAGTCCTGTACCTCTTATATCAAAAAGAATAATGTCTTTATTCTCTCTTATAGGATGGTTTACCCATTGCCAAATGGTTTCTGTTCCGCTTGCACCTGGACCTCCTTGAATAAATATAACAGCTTCAGAATTATTCTTACTTTTTTTATTGTTTAAAACAGAGTAAGCTATTTTTACTTCTCCTTTTAAACTTTCCCAATTCTCTGGTACTATAAGGTTTCCCCATTGGATATTTTCTCCTTCTAAAAATTTTGAATTTGGAAAAGGTGATTCTCTTTCTTCTTTTCTTATACTTTGAGCATTTACTATTGTAACAGAAAGAAGATTAAAAACTATTGCTAATATTATTGTTCTTTGTAAGTTCATTTTCTTTATTAAAAATTAAATTCTATATCTATTATTGGTTCTTTTTCAAATTCTAAATCAGTATCTAGTTTGTCAATCATAGTTCCAGTATTATTAACTATATTGACAATAAGTGCTTTGTACCTTAGTGCAAGTATTTCTATTGTACTTTTTTCATAAATAGACTCATTATATTCAAATTTTGCTGTGGTTTCCTCAGCACCTTGAATAAAATTTAACAAAAGCGGAACCCTAGTGTAAAATGATGGTACTTGATATTCTTTAAAGGTTAATGTAGGAGTAACTTCTATATTGCTATAATTAAATGAAGGAGCTTGTAAAGCTATTAAAACCTCAAAATTTAAATCTTTATAGACAACTTTTGGTAAGTTTTGATAAGTATCTCCTCTCAGTAAATCATTTTGTACTTCCTTTAAGAAACTATCTAATTTTTCTTTACCCACAATTCTTGTCCTTTGTGGTAAAGTTTTCACAAACATACCTAGTTGATTATTTAATTCAGCTTTTCCCCTTCCTGAGTTAACTACTCCAATACATACTTCTTTATGATTATATAATTTACAGAGAAGTATATTAAACACCCCTACTAAAAATGAATGCAACGTTAACTCTCTTCTTTTTAGATAGTTGTCAATTTCTTTTTTTAGATTCAAATCGATTTTAAAACTAAATTCATTAGCTTTATTAAAATCATGTTGAATTTCATTTTTTTGAGGAATTATTGATTCCCATGAGTAACCGTCCAAATATTTACTCCAATAATTTTCTCTCTCTTTAGTATTTTGATTTTCCATGTTTTCATACCAAACACTATAATCTTTAAATTGAAGAGATAGCTTTTCTTGAATAGAATTAACTCCTTTTAAATTGAACTTATAATCATTTAATACTTCCTTTATTAATACTTCCATAGACCATCCATCTAGTATTAAATGATGACCAGAAAATATAAAGTATTTTTTATCTAGAGTATTTAAGATTATCCCGCGAATTAAAACATCTTTCTCAAATTTAAATTCTCTATTTACAAAATCTGATATAAAATCGTCAACTTCTTCCTCTACTATTTCCTTTTCTTCAAGATAAAATTTATGTTTCTTTTCTAAACTTATGTTTTGTCTTGGTTCACCGTCTATTTCAATAAAATTAGTTCGGAGTATTTCATATTTCTCAATTAACTTTCTGAATGAAAACTCTAAAGCAGGCTTATTTATTTCTCCAAAAACCTCATATACAGCATTCATATTATATGCTTTAGATATTGCTTCATTTTGAGATGCTAACCATATGCTATATTGAGGAAAAGTTAACGGGTAATTATCTTTCCTTTCAGTAAGAGGAATCTTATTTACTCTTTTTCCCTTTTGATTTTCTATTAATAAAGACAATTTTTCAATTGTAGGATTCTTGAAAATATCTTTCAAGCTAACACTCACATCAAGCTCTTTTTCAATAATACTGGCTAACCTGACAGCATTTATAGAATGTCCTCCTAAAGAGAAAAAGCTTTCTTGTAAACTAATTTCTGCTTTCACCCCAAGTACTAACCTAAAATACCCCCTTAATTTATTAGTCATTTCAGTTTCAGTACCAATATCTTCTTTGGTGATTTTATTATCTATTTCTAAACTCAGTAGTTTTTTTCTATCTATTTTTTTATTTGGTGTTAAAGGAAACTCATCCACATTTACTATCACAGAAGGAATCATATATTCTGGTAGTGTTTCTCTTAGCTTCTCTTTTATAGTTTTTGTATCTAATGTAATTCCTTTTTTTAATGATACAAAAGCAATTAGATATGATTCTTGGCTTTCTAGTTCTTTAGCCAAGACAGCAGATTCCTTTACATTTTCTAACTCATTTAATTTACACTCTATTTCTCCTGTTTCTATACGATAGCCTCTAACCTTAACTTGAAAATCATTTCTTCCTTGAAAAAGTATTTCTCCTTCTTTATTCCATTTACCTATGTCTCCAGTTTCATAGATTCTCTCCTCCTCTTTAAAAGGACTTCTAATAAATTTCTTTTCGCTTAATTCTTTATTTTTATAATAACCTTTTGCTAGACCATCTCCTCCTATATATATTGACCCTAAAGCACCTATTGAAACTCTTTCTAAGTTTTTATTTAGAATAAAAAACTTTGTATTATTTATTGGTTTACCAATATTGTTTGCATCATCTTCTTTTTCTATCTTTTTTGCACTTGACCATATCGTTGTTTCTGTTGGTCCGTACATATTCCATACCTCAGAAAAGTTTTCTAATAATTTACTCGTTAATTTATTGCTTAATAAATCTCCTCCACATAATACCCTTATATTTCTATCACCTTTCCATCCTGAATTAAATAAAAGCTGATAAAAACTAGGAGTACCCTGAATTACCGTTGTACCTACCTCTTTTATTTTTTCTTTTAAAGATTTTGGTTCATTTAATATTCTTTTATTAGCAACATAGACAGAGGCTCCACTTATTAATGGCACATAAAACTCTAAGATTGAAATATCAAAAGACTGAGTCGTTACTGAAAAGAGAATATCATTTGAAGTAAAATTTTGATTATCTCTAATACTTATTAAGAAATTCAAAAGTGACTTATGACTTATTTCTACTCCTTTAGGGTTACCTGTTGATCCAGAAGTATATATAATATAAGCTGTTTCATTCAAATCAATAACTTTCTTTGATTTAAAAACTCTTAAACTATTTTCTCCTATAAAGAATTTTTCTACATCTATATAATGACTATGTACTAAATTTTCTTTTTTTACTCCTTCTGTTCCAAAAACATAACACGCACCACTATGCTCTAAAATATAATTTATTCTTTTTTCTGGAAATTCTGGATCTAATGGAATGTATGAATTCCCAGACTTCAAAATTCCTAAAAATGTTACCAACATTTTTGCTGATCTTGGCATCAAAACAGCTATAGGTGATTTTTCTATGTTTAGTTGAGTAATAGATTCTGCTATTTTATCGGATAGCCTCTCTAAATCCTTAAAAGAATATGAGTTATACTCATCTCTAACTGCTACTTTATTAGGTAATCTTTTTGCTCTCTCTTTTATAAGTGATAAGAATGTTTGTTTCTTAGAATAACCTATGTCTGTTTGATTAAAAGAGTCTAACAACTCCTCTTCTTTATTAGTTAAAAAATTAAAGGTATATAGTTTACCTTTTGGATTTTCGATTACTTCATAAATCAGTTTTTCAAAATGTTTTACTACTTGAGATATTGAATAATTATCAAAATAATTTAAGTTATAATCAAAATCAATTTTAACATCTTCATCCTTATCAAACTCTCTTATGTACACTGCCAAAGCAACGCGTTCAGATTTATGAGTCATTGGAATAACACGAGTACTCGTATTTCTAAAATGATCTGAATAGTTTTGTTTTTCATACGATAGTGTTACATTATATATCCTATCCTTTTCTTCAAAAGCCTTTAGTTTTTGAATTATTTTCCCCATTGGAAAGCGCTGATGCCTATAATCTTTTCTAAGTTGAGATTTAATTTCTTTTATTAATTCTTCAAACGTAAATTCTGAATCTATCTTCATTCTTAGAGCTGAAACTCCCATAAAAAGTCCAACTGTTTTTTTAAACATAGATTTTCCTCTATTCAATACTGGCAATCCAATTGCAAAATCATTTATTTCATGCTTCTTTGAAAAATAAAGATAAAACACCCCTAAGATTACATGGAAAGTAGAACAGTTACTAGACTCTGCTATCTTTTCTAATTTTGAATATACTTCCCTTTTTATATATAAATCCTGCCTCTTACTCTCATTCAATCCTTTATTTATTTTATTCTTTTCTAAAAAACGCTTGGGTAATGTTTTAAATCTATCTACCCAATAGCTTTCGTCTTTTTTAAAGTCTTCAGAATTTTCATATAATCTATCATCATTTACAAAATTTGTATATGAATATGGGTAACTTGAAAGAAGCTGGTTACTATCTAATAGCTCATTATAATTTTTAACCAGTCTTTGAAACATTAAAGATGTTCCCCAACCATCAGTAATTATGTGATGATACTTTGAAAACAAATAATAAAATGTATCTGAAACTTTAATTAAAACAAACTCATGTAATAATTCATTTTTTGTTAAATCAAAACTTATTGCAAATGAATTATCCATATAACTAATAGCTTCTTCATTTGCATTCACCATATAGGAAAAATCAAGAAACTTCAAATCTTCTTCAAAACCTTCTTGTATTTCAAAAAACACTTGATCTTCATTAGCAAAAATTCTAGTCCTAAAAGCATCATGTTGATTTATAAGCCCTTTATATGCTCCATTTAAAATCTCATATATAATTGGTCCGTCAATGACTATTTTAGCTCCTATGTTATATATAGGGTCATTTGTATATAACAATTGCTCAAAATAGACATCTTGTTGTGGAAGTGTCAATTTCATTTTTAATTTAGAAATAAGTTGTGATAAATTAATGTGATATTTCTTGGCAAATAATACTTTATTAAGCCCAGAGATTTTCTGTCAACATAGCTTCTTTATTGACTGTAACGTCTTTCACTATTTTTCCATAATCAAACTTAATAATTCTATCAGCTTGTTGAAAATATGCGTCATCGTGTGTAACAGCAATGATTGTTTTTCCAGAATCTTTTAACCTTGGAATTAATTCTTCATAAAAGAATTTTCTAAAATGAGGATCTTGATCGGCAGCCCATTCATCAAGAACCAAAATTGGCTTTTTTTCTAGGATAGCAAATATTAAAGACATTCTTTTACTCTGCCCTTTTGAGAACTGTCTTCTAGCTGACGCATCTTTATCATCTTCAATGACTTTATCTAACTTCATTGTTTCTAACAAGCTAAGATACTCCTCATTATTCTCTATCTCATAATCCTCGTAATTATGTGAAAAAATATGATTATCTGTAAAAACAGCCGCTATCATATTTTGTAATTTTTCTTTTCCTCCTAACTCTTTAGAGTCATTCAAATATATTTCTCCTTCTGTTGAGTTATACAATCCTGTTAAAACATTTATAAATGTACTTTTACCTGAACCATTACCTCCTACAATAAATATAGTTTCTCCTTTATTTATTTCCATATTAATGGGACCTAAAGAGAATGTTGAGTCACTTTTTTCATCATTATAAGAAAATGAGATATCATTGAGTTTTACAGATTTAAAATCATTATTTGGCATTATTTGAATATTGTTCTCTTCCTTTTTCACTACAGCAAAATCTTGCATAAACTTTTTAATTCTTGAATTAGCAACTAAAAAGCGTGTATACATTTGTTGTAAATTAATTAGGTTATTTATAGGACCCGATATAAATAAGATTATAACAACATATGAAATTACATCATCTCTATTTAGTAAACCAAACTCTGGGAGAACAAACAAAATAGCAGCTATTACAAAATATAACCCATACTGACTTATTAAATTAATAGACAAAAAGATGTAATTAATTCGAAAATCTAAGTCTCTAGCTTCATTTCTATTTGGAATTAAAAACCTATTCATTAAGTTTTTTCTTCTAAAAAAACTTAGTTTAAGTTCTTTAAATCCTTTCATTACATCGTCTACATATTGATAATAATGTTCATTATACTCTCTTAAAGCAGCTACTTTTTTAGACATTGAATTCATTACTATAAAATAACAAGCTGCCACAACTATAATTAATCCGATAACTATTAATGCTGAAACTATAGATAGTGTGAACATATAAACTAAACACAATACCAGCATTAATAATGAATTGATTGTATGAGTTATTGTGTAAGGTAGCATTGCAAATGTTCTTAAGTCTTCAACAACAGTAAAAAAACGTTTTGATCCAAACTTTTCTAATTTGAGTAAAGGCGCTTTTATTATATGATCAAAAACTTTCTTTTCATTAGCATAAAGTAAATTGAAAGAAAATTTGTTTAGCCATTTTTGATATACCACATTTAATAGGTAAGTATAAATTACAAGAGATAGGAAAACAATCCCCATGTAATCATGTAAAAAATCTTCTTTCCCTGCTAATACATTGTTTATTATATAAACAATTCCAAAGCTTAATATTGTATTAGGCAAAGCATATAATATCAAAAAAATGATATTTTTTGGTTTAAGTTTTAACATTCTATTCTTTTTAATTTTTAGGTAAAAAAGTGATACGTGATACTATACCACTTAAATGATTTTATAATTCCTTTTATTTATTTTAATGATGCATCCTACTTGAATCATTTATGTTTTTATTTTAATAATTTTTAAACAAAAAAGTTTCAAGTGTACTGTAGTTTCCTACATTTTTTGAAAAAAGTTATAGAGAAATAACTATGGTTTTTAGTAGATGGTGATTGATTATACTTAAATCTATAATCTAAGTTACTAGCTGATAATAAAAACGTTACTTAAAGCTTTTTTAATTATTACTGAAATTTTTTCTGGATAATCATATATAAAAAAATGATTCCCTTTAAACAAAGAACAATTAAAATTTGATGATGTATAATTTTTCCAGTTATCAATTCTGGACGCATGTTCCTCTTCATCTCCCATTAAAGCATGGATAGGGCTTTTAATCACTATATCTTTTGATAGTGTATTTTCATCTTCTAGAACTTGAAAGTCTGCTCTAATAATGGGTTTAAAAAAATCAAAAATATCGTCATCTTGAAGGACTTCCTCTGGCATTCCTCCTATTTTTCTTAACTCTTCTTTTAAATCATCATCACTTAATTTATATCGAGTTTTTTTTGATTTTTGATTTTTCAAATCATGAGCTTCTTTTTGAGGACCGGGGTTCCCTGATACAAATAAATATTCAGGAAACAGGAAACTTTTTTCTAATTCTTTTGTTACATAAAAACCTAAATCTGCTCCCATACTGTGACCAAAAATTATAAACGGTACACCTTCGTGTAAAAGCTTAATTTGTTTCACATAATCCTCTATAGCTACCTCTTTATTTTTGATTAACTCTTCTCCAATTCTTTTTCCCCTTCCTGGTAGTTCTAAAGGAATAAATTCAAAACAATTAGGCAAAAATGGTTTCAAAAAATCAAACGAGTACGAACTTCCTCCTGCAAAATGCAGGAGAAAAACCTTTATTATCTTATTCTCCATTGTTTTTATTTTTTAATTTCCAGCCCTTCCTTTTTCTTCTTCATTACCAAAATTTCTTTGATTTACTCTTACTTTTTTATTTCCGAAATTGTAAGTCAATGTCGCTCTAAAATTTCTGTTACTTGGAAACATCTTTTGGGTTTGTTTAATATTATTAGTAAAAGAAGTCGATTTTCTAGGGCTTGTATTAAATATATCATAAACTCCCATTGATAATTGCCAACTATTTTTTGAGATATTAAACTTTAGTGCTAAATCTAACTCATGACTCTCACTATATTCAAATAGATTATTCTTGAATGCTGAACTATACCAATAATTTATTTGAGCTTTTATTGTCCTTTTAGAATTTAAAGTGAAGGTATTATTTGTTGATCCATAAAATCTAAATCCATTTTGGGGCTTCGCTATAATTCCATCTGAAATGGATAAATTTGTTTTATTCCCTATTAAGTATACACTATTTTGACTTTCCCACCATGAGAGCTTATCAAAAGTGTAATATTCAGATATTCCATAATTGTAATGGGTATAGAAATTCTGATGCTTAAAAAATTGCTCATTAGTAGTATCATCAATATCAGCTATTTCTCCAAATCCGTCATTCTCTACACTAAAAAATAAAGTTGTAATCCAATTACTTTTATAAGTATGAATAAATTCTAAATTATCAGTAAATGAAGGTTTTAATTGAGGATTCCCTTCTATAAAATTCACATTACTAATATATGTTCTCGCTGGATTTAATTGATAATATAAAGGTCTGCTTATTCTCCTTCCATAGTTAAAAGAAAAATTGTTTTTCTCATTCATTTTATAACTAATATATAAAGTAGGAAAAACCCTAAGATAATCATTAGTATTTGTCTGATTTAGCACGTTTGATATTCCTTTAGTTTGAGTGTTTTCCATTCTCAATCCTAACTGTCCATTCCATTTTTCATTAAACTTTTTAGAACCATTGATATATACTGCTTGATTATTCTCTGTATATTCAAAATCATCAGAATCATTTACAATTAATTCTGGTGTTCCTGATAAAGTATTAAAATTATCTGTTTTATACTCACTTTTAGTAAAACTAGCTTTAACCCCATAAGATAAATTGAATGCTTTTAAAGGATACTCCATATCTAGCTTTACACTAAAATTTTCAATTTTTTGATTAGAAACATTCTTGTTTGAAAAAATATTATTTAAGAAATCTCCATCATTGGTAAAACTCTTTGTATTTACATTTCTATCATTATCAGAATTGTATGTGAAATAATCTAAATCTGTAGATAAGTTTTTTCCTTTTTCATCAATTTTCGTCTTAAAATGTACGTTTAATGAATGATTATACTTTTCTTGTTTACTTCTACCTTTATTATTTAATAAAGAGTCAACTACCATTGCATTATTAAAGATCTTGGTTTTCGAGGAGGTTGTTTGACTTAGATCTGGATTACTTAGATTACCTAAATACTGAAAACCAATTGTAGAATTTTTACTTACGTCGTAATCAAGCATCAATCTACCTGATAAATTTTCATTGTTCCATTTATCTCTTCTTGAAATTACCCAAGGTCCTGAAGAATAAAATATTTTTCCTTCTCTATCAATAATTGTATTTCCTTTAGCGCCACTCAGACTTAAAATCAAACTTAATTTGTCTTTTTGGTAAGTGAAATTATTTCTCAAAGTAAATCGTGGTAAAAAAGACTGAAAATAAGTTAATGATGTTCTGTTATTCCAAGAATTTTTTCTTCCTTTCTTGTAAATAATGTTAATCAAGCCACTATTCCCTTCAGCTTCATACTTAGCTGGTGGATTGGTAATTATTTCGATTTCTTTTATATCATCTGTGGGTATAGATGATATAAAACTCATTAAAGCTTCACCAGAGAGTTGAATGATTCTTCCATCAATCATCACTCTCATATTACTTTTTCCTATAATTGAAATATTACTTCCATTGACTGTCACTCCTGGTGCTATCTTTAAAGCATCTAAAGCATCACCACCTGCTGCTGCTATATTACTTTCAATATTATATACTAATCTATCAGTTTTTCTCCTAATCAATTTTCTTTTAGCTACAACTGTTACTTCTCCTAATTCGGTTTTTTCTTCCTCTAAAAAAATTGGTTGTAACTCCATATTTTCTAATAATTCTAATTGTTGTTTATAAACTTTATACCCAACATAAGTTATTGATAAAACATACACTCCTTTATTCGCTTCTATTTCAAAACTACCATCTTCAGAGGTAACGCTTCCTGCTATAATTTCATCTTTACCATTTATCAAAACAACATTGGCATATGGTACAGCTCCCACTTCATCTTTTGCTTTTCCTTTTATTTTTTTTTGTAAAAAAATAACATTGGAGTTTGATATGGTCTTTACTTCATCTTTTTCTTTTATTTTATTTTGTGAAAAAACTACAATTGGTATTATATACATACATAAAACAACTGCTTTATGTAATTTGTTTTTCAGGTTAATCATAAGATTTTTAAGTTAATTTTTAGTTTATAGTTTAAATAATTATTAATCCTTTTGTATGGCATTGATTAATTCGTTTGATATCAAATACTTTAAATTAAGTAAACTCTTATTTTTCTCATAAACATCTAATCTACAAGTCATTTCAACCTCAAGAGAATTTTCATATAAGATATTGTAAAGGTTTATTGGTTTTTCTTGATTCAGTTGTTTCTTTTTTTCATAAAACAGCTTATTACCTAAAAACGTTTCTTTCTCATACTCTCTTTTTATATGCTCAAGTGATATATAATTATAAAGTCCTAAAATGTGATTATCTATATTTACTTTGTCTTTTAACAAAATTTCATTCTTAATTACTTCATAAGGAATATCTTGATTTAATCTTGCATTACAATATGCTATATATACGTCAAAAATTAAGCTTTGTGACATCTTATTTTCTTTTACTATTGGTATTGGTAATGAATTGGCTACCATTCCAAGTACTTTTTTAATATCAAAATCATCAAAAACTTGTTCTCGTCCGTCTACCCTTATCAATTGTATTCCTCTATTGTTAGGAAAAGCTATGTTCAACATTCTTTGATGTAATGTCATTAAAATTCCTGTTAAGGGTAAGTTAACTTCTCTTACTAAAAACCTCATATTTTCAAAATCACTTCCCTTTATTATTAATTTTTGAGAAACAAATGTTTGTTGACTTTCAAAATCATGATTCTTGTCTTTAGTTAAATTAGCCTTCTTTACTAAGTCAATCCAAAACTGCTTTTTTTCTTTTGCTTTTTCTGTTTCGAGGTACTTTTTTTGCCACTCAGCAAAAAATAAACTTGATATATAATTTTGATCATATTTTTGATTGTTGAAGAATGTAAAAAGGTTTTTACTTAACATCATATTCGTTTGCATATCTATTAGAGAATAATGAATTCCTAAAACAATAACTAACTCATCCTTTTTACGTACATCATCATAAATAATAACCCGTATTAGCTCCCCCTTAAAAAAATCACAATCTCTTTTCAAAAAAGAAGTCCCTTCTGAGATTAATTTTTGCTCATCAATCTCTTTGTCTATTTTTTTATAACTTATGTTTAATAAAACCTTTTCAGCTCCTACAAATTGTTGTTTTATTTCTCCCTCTTTATTTATATACTTTACACACAATTCAGGGTAAACAGCTAGGAATTCACGTATTTTAATTTCTAATTCCTCTTTATTGAAATATGGTACTCTTGTAGGTGATAAAATAGAAACTGCCTTTAAATCTTTTAATAAGGACTTTTGATTTTCAGAAATAGAAAATATATCCCCAATATTCAAATCGTTTTGAAAAGTAGTTTTGCTTTCTTTTTTATTTTCAATCATTCTTCAACTATTTTCTGCATTAATCAACTCGTTTCCAAAACAAGGATTGACTTTATATGTTTAATGCCTATATTTTTTAAATTATATTTTCCTCGACAACAACTTCCTCTAAAAGACTAGCTATTTGCTTTACTTTTGGTTTTTTAACTACTTCTGCTATATTTAAATTAAATCCTAATTGTTTTAATTTTGATATAAGTTCGATTAACTTCAAAGAGTTTCCTCCTAAAAAGAAAAAATCGTCCTCCATACTAACTTTTTCGACTCCCAAAATATTTTTAATGACCTCTTCTAACAATTTTTCTTTTTCTGTTTCTGGTGCAATGTACTCAACTCCACTTAAAATTAAATTACCTTTTAGTTCTAATAATTTTTTACTGTCAATTTTACCGTTTCTTGTTAGTGGAAATTTATCCAGTTTAACGTATTTATCTGGAATCATATATTCAGGTAATTTTTCCAACAAAAACTCTTTTAGTTCTTTTAAACTTTGGTCTTTTTCTCCAACAAAGTATGCTATTAGTTCATTCTGATTTACATTATTTTTATAAACTAAAACTTTAGACTCATTAATTTCCTCTTTCTTTTGGAGCTCTCTCTCTATTTCACCTAATTCAACTCTAAAACCTCTTACTTTTACTTGGTTATCTTCTCTTCCTATGAATTCAATTTCTCCATTTTTTGTCCATTTCCCAAAGTCTCCAGTTCTATACATTAACTCTCCTTTTCGGAATGGGTTTTCAATAAATTTCTCTTCTGTTAATTTTGTATTATTGATGTATCCTTTAGCTAAATTTTGTCCACCTACATAAATTTCTCCTTTCCCTTTTATTGGTATTAATTTTTTTTCCTTATCTAAAATATAGATATAGTTATTATGTATTGGCTTACCAATATTTACACTTCCTCCTTTTGTAATTTCTTTTACTGTTGTCCAAATAGTATTTTCACTTGGTCCATATTCATTAAACATTCTACATTCAGGAATTATTTCAAAATGCTTATCGACCAAATTAGTATGAATTACCTCTCCTCCTAGAATAACTCTTTCCAAATTTATATTTGTGTAAGATTCTTCTTTTATAATAAGTTGATAAAGCGAAGGCGGATTGCATAAACATTTAATTCTATTTTCTATTAAATACTTTACAATAAAATCTGGGTTCTTTAAACTCCTCTCATCTAAAATATGGTATACTGCCCCTGTAGTTAAAGCATTCCAATATAATCCAATTGAAGCATCAAATGAAAATGGGGTTATGGCAAGTATTGAATCTATACTTGTATAAAATTCATTTCGAGATATTATAGAATTTAATAAACTGCTATGAGATACCATAACTCCTTTGGGGTCTCCTGTTGACCCAGATGTATAAATAACATAAGCTAAATCACTATCTGAGCTCTCTTCTACAATAGCTTCATCATTTTCTAATGAATCAAACTCAACATCAATTGCAAAAACATTTCCATCAAAAAAATCTAATTCAAAAATATAATTTGCTTCAGTAATTAGTACTTTTGAATTTGTTTCTTTTACAATATGTTTCTTTCGAGATGTAGGCAACATTGGATTTATGGGAACATATGCTGCTCCTGATTTCATCACTCCTAAAATTGCAATTATCATCCACTCATTACGATCAAGTTGAATTCCAACAATATCGTTTGGCTTAATATTAAATTCTTCTTTTAAAAAGTTTGCTACTTTATTTGATGCTAAATCAAGTTCTTTATATGATAAACTTTTATCCTTGAATTGAATCGCCCTTTTGTCCGGGTTTACTGATGAAAACTCACTAAACAATGTTAAAACTGTCTTAGATGTGTCTACATCTATTTCATTGCTATTAAAAGCACTTAGAAGTTTTTCAGTTTCATTTTTAGACAAATATTCTACATCTTTTGTTTTTATAGAAGGATTATTTGAGATATTACTTAGGATATTTTTAAAATGATTCATAAAGTTCATAATAATATCCTGTTCATAAACATCTGAGTTATAATTTACTCCAAAAGAAATACAACCATCAACTTCTTGAAAGTGCAACTCTAAGTCATTTTTACATTGACTATCTCCCAATACTTTAATTTCATCTAACTCACTTTCGCTTACCGTATCTAAGTTTGAAGTAATATTGTTATAAGTTACTGAGATATCAAAAATTGGACTACGACTCATATCATAACTCACATTTAAATCCTGAACTAAGCGATCAAATGGATATGCTTGATATTTATAAGCCTCTAGAGTTGTTTGTTTTATTCTGTCTAAAAATTCTTCGAAAGTTTCATCTGGAATTACTTGATTTCTTAATGGTAGAATATTTAAATAGAAACCAATTTGGTTTTCTAATTCAGTTCTATCCCTACCATGTACAGGTGTTCCAATAGTAATATCTTTTTCAGATGTATATTTATATAGTAATATCTTCAAAGCTGCTACAATCCCCATAAACAAGCTTCCTCCTTGTTTTTGAGTTATTTCTTTTATTTCTCTGGTTACTTTTGGGCTTATATATGCCTCTAAACTATTCCCTTTATATGTCTTAGATTTAGGACGATCTTTATCTGTAGGCAAATCAAGTATAGGGATATCTCCAGAAAGTTTATTTAACCAATATGTCTTTGCTTTTTCAGTTTCATCGTTACTTAACTTATCTAATTGCCATGCAGCGTAATCTTTATACTGAATCTCTAGAGGTTCTAACTCTGCTTTAACGTTATTTTTGTAGCTGTTATAAAACGCTAAAACGTCTTTAGATAAAACTAGTAAAGACCATCCATCACTTATTATATGATGCATATTATAATACAGTTCAAAATATTCATCAAATGTTTGAAGCAACGATATTCTTAGCAAAGGACCTTTTTCTAAATCAAAAGGTAAAATTGAATCATTTTTTATATAGTCTTCAACTTCTTTTTGAGGAGAACCACTTCCTCTAAAGTCTTTATAATCCACAGAAAAATTTAAACCTTGGACTGGAATTATTTTTTGCCATACCTTCCCATCTTCATCTTCTTGAAAAACTGTTCTTAAAATTTCATGTCTTTCTATTACTGAAAGAATAGCTTTATTAAAATTCGTTATATCTATTTTTTCATTTAAAGGCATGTGAAAAGGCATATTGAATGCGGATGTTTTACCTTCAAAACGATCAATTACCCAGAGCCTCATTTGAGCTGACGACAGTTCATACTTCTCCGATTCTGAGATTTTTTGAATCTTACTAAAACCAGAGTTTTTACTTTTCAAAAACTCAACTAAAACTTGTTTATTTGTTTTTATTTTTTCTATTAACTCTGGAGTTAAACCTTTATCATATGAAGCTATTTCTATTGTATCATCAGCGTTTAACTTTAAATGAATTTTCTCTTCTCTTAATTCAGAGATTATTTTTTTTGCTGTTTCCATAATATCTATGTATTTAATTGAAATAGGTTATTAGTATTCTATTGTTTTTTCTCCAAACAATCTTTCAGCATCTTTCCCCATTTCAATACACTTAGCCACGAGTTTGTTTGATTCTTTTATTGGTCTAGATTCATCTGTATACCTAATAGAGCTTATAAATTCAAGCCACGGTTCTAATCCCATAGCATAAACAAAAACATTCTTAGGGTTAAATATGTTTATTAATGACATACCTTGTTCATAATCACTTCCTGCCAAACGCCTAGAAAGATCTTTATCTCTTTCTAATTTGTCATATAATAAGGGGCCATATACCCATGATAAAGGCGCTCCGTCACACTCCATTCCTAAAAACAATACATCTACATTACCGATAACTTTTTGAACTCTTTCATATATTTTTGGTTCAATATTACATGAATCTGCTACAAAAAGAACATTAAAATTATTATGAAGACCAACGTGAAAACAAAGTTTACTTCTGATATCTAAATCACAATGTTCTCCTAAAAAAGGTAAACCTGTAATACTACACCTATCTAACTCTATAGACTCCATTTCATCTAACTCAATAACATTAAAAAAGCCTATCTTATTTAACATTAATCTTAAACTAGGGTCTTGAATATTTCCTTTACTTCCACTCGGAACGACTATATTTTTTATTCTATGTCTTAATTGTAATAAAGTTTCAAATAAAATATGGTCTTGATGGTTGTGAGTGATAAGTACATAGTCTATCATTTCTGGCAAATCATTAACTGTATACCTGCTTATGTCTGTTTCGTAACCATCATAACTAATAACTGGATCAACTAAAATCGAGATTTCATTAGTTTCTACTAAAACACTTGCATGTCCAAAATATCTAGTTCGAATTCCTGAACCGGTATATTTTTTGAAGTTTTTAGGAGGTTCCGTTGTAAAAAAACTTTTAAAAAGTTCTTCTTGTTCTGGTTTTATTCCTAAAGCATTTTTTATATAATTATAGTCTCCAGGTATTTTCTTCATCTTAAAAAGTTCATCTATAACCTTCTCTTTAAATGCTATTTGAAGATGAATTAAATTTTCGTCGTCTAGTCTTGGAGTACTTAAAACGAAAGATCTAGCATTATCAGATTCTACCAACTGAAGAGAAATAGATTGTGTACTTTCATCATAATATTCACTACTATAAAAAAGAGATTCATAGATTCTAAAATTTGCTCTATTATTTAAATCATAATACAACTCAACATATCCTTTTAATAGATCTGGAACCTTTTCATACAACGGGTCTAAAGAATAACCTATCGCTTCATTTTTTAGCATTTCATTTAATTCTTCAAATGCAGTGTTAAGCTCTAAAAGGCTAGCTCTTTTACTTAATGTTTCTTCATACAACTCTTCTATTTCTCCTACTCTACCTCCATCGTAATCTATAAATGGACCTCCCAACATTTCAGGTTTTTTTACTGCTGCTGCATGAATTCTTGGGTTTTTTATGTATGATTCCATTATTTTTAAATGTCTTTCTTTAATGTTTAACCCTGCTGTAGGAGGATACATTAAATGTGACCAAGCGTACCATCTGTCTATAAGAGCTTCAATTGCTACATTTGACTTTAAATAATATTTAGTATTCATTTCTTTGTTTTTTAAATAGTTAAATAACTGTTTTATCTACTATTTCGTTTTTATTTTCTTCTATTTCATGCCAAAGTTCATTTTTTACCATTTCTGCCAATCCTTTTATTGTTGGCTCCTGGAATAGTACAATAAGATCCACTTTTGCATTAAACTGTTGTTGTATTTCGGAAACTATCCTTACTGCCTTAATACTATCTCCTCCTATACTGAAAAAATCATCTTCTACACCAATTTTTTCTCTTCTTAAAATGTTTTCCCATATTTCAACTAACTTTTCTTCAATTTCATTAGATGGAGCAACATACATTGAACTTGTTATTACATTTTCCGATGTAGTTGACAATAGTTTTATAGTGTCTATCTTTCCATTTATTGTTAAAGGAAAGTTTTCGACTTTTATAAATAGATTTGGAATCATATATTCAGGAAGCGAATTCTCTAAAAAACCTCTTAATTCATTTTCTGATAATTCTTCTTCTGTTTTAATAAAAGCTATGATTTCCTTTTCTAAATCATTATTCTGCTTTACTAAAACCACTGCTTCGTTTATATTCTCTCTTTTATTTAGTAAATTTTCTATCTCTTGAAGTTCTATTCTGTAACCATTTACTTTAACTTGATTATCAATTCTACCTATATATTCAATTTCTCCATTTGACAGCCATCTTCCTATATCACCAGATTTATAACTTCTTTCTTCTTCTGAAAAATTAGATTTAATAAACTTCTCTGATGTTAATTCATCGTTATTTAAGTATCCTTGAGCTACTCCATTACCTGATATTAAAATTTCTCCTGATACGCCAATAGGACATCTCTCTCCTTCTTCATTTAAAATAGTAACTTGAGTGTTGCCTATTGGTTTTCCTATAAATATTCTCTCTTTTGATTCTAAATCAATTTTTTTTGCCACACAACCAACTGTTGTTTCTGTAGGACCATACTCATTATACAATTGAATAGTATTAGATAGTTTTTTAACAACATCTAAATGATTTGGCTTTAACTGTTCACCTCCACAAATTATTTTCTTAATAGGTGTTGACTCTAAATTAAGCTCATTAAGTAAGGTTAAGTGAGCTGGAGTTAATTTTAAAGTGTCTATGCTAGAATCTATAAATGCTTTTTTAATAGTATTAACTATCGATTCTTCATTAAAAATAGTTATTCGTTTACCTCTTGTTAACGGAGAGAAAACACTTGTAACTGTTAAATCAAAAGACATTGACGTTATAAATCCAAAATTCCCCAAGTTGTCATTAGAAAAATAAAATTCGTTAGCCCAGTTTATATAATTATATAAGTTCTTATGTGAGACTAAACATCCCTTTGGTTTCCCTGTTGACCCTGAAGTATAAATACAATATGCAATGCTATCTTCTTTTATAAGATTAATAGGATAAGCAGAATCATTATCATAATCTTGTATTTTATTAGGAATAAGAATATTTATATTTTCAAATTCAAACCTATCTACTGATTCGTCGCAAGAAATAAGTAACTCACATTGTACATCGTTCAAAATATAATTAACTCTATCTTTTGGGTAACTCTCATCTATTGGTACATAGTAAGCTCCTGCTTTTAACACTGCTAATGCACTTATAATAGACCATTCTGATGGTTTCATTAGGATAGCAACTCCATTTCCAGATACAACGTCTTTTTTATTTATTAAGTAATTAGTTAACCTGTTTACTTTATCTTCAAGTTCTTTGTAAGAAATATTCTTTCCCGCTACTATTAAAGCAACATCATTTGGGTATTCTTCAGCTCTTTCTTCTATTAAATTAATTACATTGTTACCTACAACTAATTCTTTATTAGTATTGTTAACTTTATTTATTATTTCATTCTCTACATTTGTAATAATTATTTTTTCAGCTAAACTTTGAAAATATTCTTTAGTTTGACTTATTATAACTTCACAATCCTTTTCATTTATATTACCTACATTACAGTATAATTCAAGTTCAATACTATCTCCATAATCAACACAACTAAGTTTTAACTCAAAAGGGTCTTGTATAGAAGAAAAGTCTTTTACTATTATTTTTTTTTGCTCATTAAATTCTATGAATTCAAAACAGTATTTAAGTATTCTTCCTTCATTATTATTTGAATCTATTTCTCTGTCTAAAGTAAAATAGTCAGACCATTCTTTAGTTTCTTTAACTTCATTAATTAAGCTTTCAATACCCTCTTTCTGAGTATCTCCTTCATTTTTAAAACAAGTTATTGGAACCGTTTTATTAACATAGCCAAAAGTGTTTTTTAATTCATCATAATTTCTAAAAAACGGTATATAGCCTATTGTTAATTCCTCATTTTTAAATAACCTTAGATATTCTGACCATTTATAAAAAAGGAAATCTTCAATACTTGAGTTATATTTCTCTGCTAAACCTTTTAAGTCTTCATATTTCCCTCCATCAATTTTCACTAACTTTGTTTTTTCTACAGCAAAATCACCATTCTTTTTATTTACAAATGGATATACCTTCTGATTTAAATTATACTTTTTGTTCTTCCAATAAAGTTTTGCTTCTTCATCTTCTTCTTTAAGTAACTCATTTTGCCAAGCACAAAACTTTGTATATTCAATCCTTTCCGTTTCTTCTGCTTTTTTATTCTCTAAAAAGCTCGATAATTGATTTGTAAAATTTACAATTGAAAAGCTATCTGACCATAACGAATATATTTTTACATGTAACTCATCAATAAGATTATCTTTTTTTATTATTTTAAAACGAATAGGAGAATCGTTTTCTGGATTATATGTTCTATTATATTCCGAATCAGCCGATTCATAAATTTCTATTTTAACATCCTCTATTTTTTGAAGTGGATATTTATAATTTTCATGATTTAAAACTCTAGCCCTCAATACCTCATTTTCCTTAAGAAGTTTTATCAACGAGCTCTTTAAAACATCTAATTTTACTTTATCAGAGAATTGAAGAACTACTTCATTAAAAAAAGTGTTTAAATTTTTGTTTCCGATTAACCAGAGATTTTTTTGATTTTCGGAAAGTTCATATCCATTTCCGCTTAATTCTAAATTCATAATAAAAGTTTCTTTTTTAGTTAAGTTTATGCAGTACTATACCAGCACATATAAGGTTATGTGTTGGTAGTTATATTCTTTATAAGATTAAATTGATGGGTATGTGGTTAATTATATTTTATGATTAACCGTTATTTTTAATAGTTATTCTTTAAGTAAAAAAAGCTTAATACATTGAGACTATAACTTTTCTTTCTCCTTCGTATGTATTTCTTCCATGAGCCATTAATAGGTTATCCAAAAAAAGTACATCCCCTTTTTCCCATGGATAAGAAACAGTTGACTTTATAAATGCATTATTGATTTCTTCTATAACTTCTTTAGATATTTCTGTACCATCTCCAAAGAAAGTGTTGTTTGGTAATTTTTCATCATCAGAAATCGAACTCAATACTCTTTTATTTAACATGTATTTATTAAAAAATAAACCATGATTAAACCATATTTCTTCATTTGTAATAGGATGTTTCCAAATTGCTTTTTTTGTCCAACTTATTACAAGCTCATTATCCCCTTTCCAAGAAAACTCCATTCCATTATTTAAACACTCTTTTTCTACACTTTCTTTATTATTAGTTTGAAAAACTTCTTGCCAAGCCAAGCCAAGAACTCCGTTAAGCACTCTCCTATATTTTATCCCTTTGTTTCTAAACTTCTCAACCGTTTCAGTAGATAGGTTTTTTAATACCTTCCTTGTATCAGCGATAGGAGTTTCTCCGTTTTTCAACGCGGGAGTTACACAACAAAAAATTATTCTTGATGGATGAACGGGTGCATACGAACTCTCTGAATGCATATTTATTATTTGATCATTAGGATAAGTAGTAGACACATATACATTACCAGATATAGAATGTCTTGGAGATGACCTTAACTTATACTCTAGTAATTCATTTGGGAAAACATTCATTAAGTCTTGAAATTTATCTACCGAATTAATTTCAAAACCTCTAAATAAAACTCCACCATAGTTTATTATATCTTGCTCAAACTTTTCTTTGTTATTATGAATCCAAGACTTCAAGTTAAGACTTGTGCTTTGTGTTTCAATAACTAAAGGAAAACCTTGAGTTACATCTTTTACACTTTCTACAATATTTTCTTCGTTAACATTTATACTCTTAACATTAGTATTCTTTAACTTATTCAATCGATCTATCATGGCTTATTTTAACAAGTTTTTTAGTTTTTGTTGTCTCTTTTGTTTCAATTGATTTCGTTGTTCTTGTTCAAAATCAATATCATTCAACTTTTTATTTGGTTCGTTTATTAACTCTCTTAATAAGTACTTGTAATCTCTTATCATTTTCTTTACAAAAGATGATTCAAAAATTGAGGTATTATAATCTATATCCATATAGAAAAAGTTACCTTCTTCTGCAAAATTTATTAAAAGATCTAATTTAACTTGAACATTCCCTCTATCCTCAATATTTTCTGTGTCATAAACTTTCTTTTCTTTTATATTTTCTGCTGTGTTATGAAATGAAAACATTACATCAAAAATTGCATTTCTATCAGTCAGTCTACTAACTTCTAAATCTTCAACAATCTTCTCAAATGGGTATTCTTGATTTTCAAAACTTTCAAGAACATTCTTTTTAATTTTCTCGAAAGTCTCAATGAATGTTTCTTCAAAATTTAATCTATCTCTTAGAACAATAGTATTGATATAACATCCTATTTGATCTTTCAAATCATCATGATATCTACCTGCCACTGGAGTACCTATAATAATATCTGTTTGGTTAGTATATTTTAAGAAAAGTATTTTCCATACTGTTAAAATACCAACATACAAGGTAGCCCCATTTGCCTTACATATCTTTCTCAAGTCATTTGTTAACTCTGAATCAATATATGAATACAAATTTCTACCATCATGTGTTATTGTCTTTGGTCTCGATTTTTCTCCAGGGAACTTTAATCTTGTGAGTTTACCATTCAATTTTTGTCTCCAAAATTTACTATACTCCTTAAACTCTTCACTTTTATTTTTAGAGTTATGCCACTCTGCATAATCTTTATATTGAACAGTCAAACTTGGTAAGTTAGGTACTTCATTATTTATGAAAGCATCATAATAAGACATGACATCTCGTTTTATAATTTCTAAAGAAACACCGTCTCCAATAATATGATGCATATTGTAGTAAAAAATGTATTTATTCTCATTTACTTTGAATAATGATACTCTAAATAATGGTCCCTTTTCTAAATCAAAATCCTGATAAGAATCTTCTTTTATTAATTCCTTTACTTTATCAACAGCATAATCTTTGTCAGAATAGTCAAAACATGGAATTTCAAATGATAAAACTTCTTTTGGTAACACCCATTGAGACAGTTCACCTTGCTCGTTCTCTTTAAAAATTGTTCTCAATATTTCATGCCTTTCGACTAAAGCTGCTATTGCCTTTCTGAATATTTTAATATCATAAATTTCATTTAGTTCAATAGAAAAAGGCATGTTATAAGAAGCCGAACTATTAGAAAACTGACTTGCAATCCATAATCTCTTTTGAGATCCTGATAATACATAACTCTCTTTTTCTATTGCCTTTTCAATTTTTAGATAATTACTCTTTGGCGCTTTATTTAATAAACTTATATGAGAATAAAGTGTAGTATTTAAGAATATCTCGTTAATTCCTAATTTGACATTAAAAATTTTCTGGTACTCATTTATTAAATTCGTTGCTTTCAAACTATGACCACCTAGAGCGAAAAAGTCATCATAAATACCAACTTTTTCCTTCCTAAGTACTCTTTTCCATACGTCCACCAATTTTAGCTCTGTATCATTTCTTGGCGCTACATAATTATTTACCTGCTGAAAAGTATTATAATCTACATTTGGTAATTCTTGTTTATTTATCTTCCCACTTGTAGTTAAAGGAATTTTATCAAGCTTTACAAAATATTGTGGTATCATGTAGTCTGGAAGAAACTCTTTCATGAAATTTCTTAACTCAACCGATGAAATTTCTTCCTGCGATTCAAAGTAACCTACTAAAAATAATTCTCCATTGTCTGTTTCTTTAGGGATAACTACAGTATTTTTTACTTTTTTATGTTTTTGTAAGTTATTCTCAATCTCTCCTAACTCTACTCTATTTCCTCTTATTTTTACTTGATCATCCTTTCTAGAAATAAACTCAATATTTCCATCTTCTAATCTTCTGCCTAAATCACCTGTTTTAAATAATTTTTCTTCCTTTTCAAACGGACTATCTATAAACCTAGATGGTTCTTCTTTTGAGAAATTAATATACCCTTCTGAAACACAATCACCACTGATACATATTTCTCCTACAACACCAATAGGTAGTATATTTAGATACTCATCTAATATAAAAACCTTTACATTCTCTATAGGAATACCAATTGGAACTGTTCCTTTTTCATCTATTTCTTCAAACTCTGCTTTATTTTCTATTAAAAAAGCTATTTGTCTTTGTTCATCTAAAACTGCTTCTAAGTTACCTTCATTTGTAAACGGATTCATAAATACCGTTCTAAAAACAAGATGCCTATTTAAATTTTCTTTTTTCTTAATTTTAGTATATGAAACAAATGTATTTCCTTCCTCAAATTGTTTTTTTTGAATTTTTTCGTTTAATTCATTTAGTTCTTCTATTTCTTTTTCTGTAAACTTTAATTTTCCTCTATACTTTTCTGGTATGTATCTATATAATACAATATTTAAATCTGGCTGTAATACTAATTCAAAATCAACGCTTTTTCCAACTAATTCAGCAAAATACTGGGCTGTATTATAATTGTGCTTTACTACTTCTGCAAAACCTTCTTTTCCTAATACATGAAAAATTGCATGAAGCGTTAAACTCATAAAATTTCTTGAACCTTCAACCGTATATTTTCCTAAATCATAACTCCCTTTTCTTGCTTGATAATGTGTATTATTTTCTGAAAATGAAGCAAAATCAATATCTTTAAACAAACATAAACTCAACCCAATAGGAATGTAAAGTTGTTTATGTGCACAGATAGAAACGGTATCAGCCATTTGAATTCCTTCAAATTTTAATTTCAACGAATCATCCATTAAAAAGCTTCCTCCAAATGCAGCATCTACATGATAATGAATATTAAATTCGGCAGCTATTTCTCCTAAAATTTTTAAAGGATCTATATTTCCAGACTCAGTCGTTCCTGCAACCCCAATAATACTCAGTATTAGTGTTTTCTCTTCTCGTAATCGCTTAATTTTGCTTCTAATTTCATCTTTAAGTTCTTCATAAGCCTTATCTTCAAAACTAATGGATACAAAAGAATTTTTACCTAAACCTAATATTTTTAATGCTTTACCAAATGAATAATGACACCATTCAGAACCAATTATTACAACTTTCTCATATTCATATGCTTTCATTCCTTCCATTAGCCCTTCTTCTGATATTCCTCTAAAACCTTCTTTAGGTTTTAACGAATTATTTAAAGCATAGCTCATGGCCATTATATTGGACATTGTTCCTCCATTAGTAATAACTCCTAAAGCCTCTTCTGGACTTTGAACATATTCTTCATAAAAAGAAGATTCTTTTTCGAAAACTAACTTATGAAATGTTCCTATTACTTGATTTTCAATAAGCGTAGCTACCAAAGATGTTTCTATTTTTACCTGATTTTGATTTAGAGCAACTATTAATGCGTTAATTTCTCTAATAAACTTTGGAACAGGCCCTGTCATATGCCCTATATAATTAGGTGAAGCCACATTTACTACATTAGGTAAAATATCTTTTTTTAGAAACTCAATATATTTTTCTTCATTTACCCCTTTACTAAAATCAACCTTCTGAAAATTATCATTCTCTAATAATTCGTTTAACGAACTCGATACTATTTTCAAACTACTATCCTGATGTTCAATTAATTCATTAACAGAATCTCTAAGTGTAGTATTGAAAAGTTTAAAGGAAGACTCTGTAAAATAATCATTATAGGTATCATAATAAGTTGCATCTGCAGTTACCTCAGTAGACCCATAAATATTTATTAATCTAACATTATTTCTTTTTAATACTTTATAAAACCTTGATACATCTCTTTTTTTCAGGGCTTCTCCACTACTAATACAGACTCTTAAATTTTCTAATTTAACTCTACATAACTCTGGAAACTCCAATATTGCTCTTAGAAGTGAAGGAACTAAAACTATTCTTGTTATTTTTTCTTCTCCTAAACTTTCTATAAATGAGGGAATATCAATTATATCCTCTTTCCTATAAAATACTAATGGAATTCCTTTTAACAAAGGACCAAAAAACTCCCAAATATGATCTACAAAGCTTATTGATGTTTTGGCACAACAAACTTCATCTTTCTCAAAAGGATATTTTTTCCACATCCAGTTCAATCTATTATTTACACTAGATGTTTTTATTAAAACCCCTTTGGGAACACCTGTTGATCCCGAAGTATAAATTATAAACTCAATTTCACTATCAACCTCTTTATCCCAATTGGTTTTTACTTTCTCTAAAACAACCTGCTTTCTTTTAATGTCATTCAGTAAAGTTTTGTCAATTATATTTACACTGGAGCTTAACTCCGAAATATAATTAACTCTTTCGTTTGGTGATTTTGGGTCTACAGGAATATAAATAGCTCCAATTTTCATTACAGCTAATAATATTGCCATTAAATCACAGTCATGGGATAAACTTACTACTATATTTTGTCCAGATTTTAAACCGTACTCTCCAGAAAGAATAGTAGCATACTCATCTGATAATTTATCTAATTCTTGAAAGGTCAATTTTGTCTTTTCATAAACTACAGAAACTTTATTTGGCGTTTTAAAAACCTGCTCTTTAAAAAAATCAATGACTCTCTTATTTTTAGGATAGTCTCCTTTATTACTATTGAAAGTATGCAATAACCTATAACGTTCTTCTTCTGTTAGAAACTCTACTTTGTTTATTTTTTTTTGAGGAGCAAATAAAAGTTCATTTATAAGTTTTTTATAATGAATCATACAGTTTTTAATAAAACTCTCTTCATATATATCTGAATTAAATTTAATATCAAATGATATATAATCTCCTAGTTCCTTAAATTCAATCTCTAAAGGAAATTTAGAAAAAGTCTTTCCCAAATTGCTGATATCTTCAATTTGATTTTTATTGAGATTCTCATACTCTTTTACTCCTTCTTTTATGTTATGTAACACCAATAAAACATCAAAAATAGGCGTTCTACTAACATCTCTTTCTACATCTAACTCTTCTAATAAATTGTCAAAAGGGTACATTTGATGTTCAAACGCATTTATGGTTTTATCTTTCACCTTTTGGTAAAAAGAAAGGAAACTACTCTCTGGTTCTATTTCATTCCTAAGTGCTAATGTATTAACATAGTACCCTACTTGATTTTCTAAATCAGGATGGTCTCTTCCAGCAACTAAGGTTCCTATTATAATATCTTTTTGCCCCAAATACCTATGAAATAAAACATTCCAATTAGCCAATAACAACATGAATAAGCTTCCTCCACTTTCTTTACAAAACTCCCTTAATTTCTTGGTTGTTTCTTTTCCAAGATAAGTTCTGTAATGCCCTCCATTATAGGTTAATATTTTAGGACGCTTTTTAAGGGTAGGTAAATTTAGACTTGGTAGTGGTGTTACTAATTCATTCTTCCAATACTTTGCCTCTTTACTTACTATGGCATTATTTAATTGATTTAACTGCCATGAAGTAAAATCTTTATACTGAATAGGTAAGCTTGGTAAATTTACTACCTCCTTTTTCTCTTTTGCTTTATACATAGCCATGATATCTCTTTGAAGAACCTCTAATGACCAACCATCACTAATTATATGATGTATGTTCAAGTAAAACAAATACTCATTATTGTCAATTCTTAACAAAGAACATCTCAGCAAAGGACCTTTCTCTAAATTAAACGTTAAAGATGAATCTTTATTTATGTATTCCTCCGCTTTAATTATTGCATTATCTCTCCCTTTTAAATCTAAATAGTTCAAATGAAAATTAAACTCTTTAGAGGTTAAGACTTTTTGATATACCTCACCGTCCTCTTTCTTTACAAATACAGTTCTAAGAATTTCATGTCTCTCAATAATATTTTCTAATGCTTCTTGAAAAATTTCTACAGAATACTCTCCTTTTAACTTAATAGTTACAGGCATATTCCAAACAACAGAACCTCCCTCAAATTGATTTAGAATCCATATTCTTTTTTGGTTATGTGAAATTGGATAATACTCTTTACTTTCTATTACTGGAATATCATCGTATAGTTTGGTCTTATTTTTTCTCTTCAGAAAAGACAATAATTCTTTTTTATTTGTCTTTACTTTATCAACCAACTCCAAACTAATATCTTGACTATCAAAACTTAACTCTAAATCCTCTCCATCTAAAGATATTTGGATTTTATTTTCTTCTAGTTCATTTATCAAATCAATCATAACTATATTTTTATTGTATTTTTTTTCTTACTTTGGTTTTGCATCAACTCTACTTTTTTAAGAATTTCAACTTGTTCAGCAATATCTTTAACAGTTGATTTTGTGTAAAACTCTTGTAATTTTATTTCTACCGAGAAGGCCTTTTGTATTTTTTTTAATAAAGTCATTGCCTTTAAAGAGTCTCCTCCTAAATCAAAAAAGTCATCCAAAACCCCTATTTTCTTATACCCAAAAAAAGTTTCCCAAATAGAGCATATTTTTCTTTGTATCTCATTTTCTGGCTCTTCATATACTGTACTAATATCTGGCCTTTCAGTAATAAAGTCATCTTCTAAATTTTCATTATGAAATTCTTCTTCCTTCTCAATTTCATTTATTGTTTTAATTTCTCTAACAGATGTAATTAACTGAGGTTCTTTCCCTATTATAAAAGATTTTTCGAAAACTTCTATCATTTCAGCATCACTTATTCTCTCCTCTACTAAGCCATCTAGATTAACAGAAAACCAGTTAGTAAGTTTATTTCTCTTTTGTTGAATAAACCCGTCTAAATACCTATTTGCACTTGCATAAGAAGTAAAAGTAAGTCCTCCTAAAATTGAAGATAAACTAGATGCAATCCAGACAAAACCTATAGGAAATTGTTTATTTAATGAGTATATATTATTTACTCCTAAAACTTTTGGAGTGAATTGCTGTTCAACATCACTTTGTGAAATATTCTCAAAAGTTTTAAAACTATCATGCTCTACTACACCTGCTGCATGAATAACACCTGTTATATCTCCATGCTCATTAGTTATGTTTTCAAATACCTTGTGTAATGAATCGTTATCTGATACATCAACTTGGCAGTAATAAATATTTTCAAATTCTTCCTGTAAATTTTTTAACAAGCTAATTTTACTATCTATTTTTGGATTCTTTCCTACATCGTAACCTTCAATATTTGTTCTTCCTAATAAGATAATTGTTCCTTTATATTTTTCACTTAAATACCTGGTTAATATTCCTCCTAGCTTTCCTAGTCCTCCAGTAATTATATAAAGTCCATTCTCTTTTAAAGTCTCTTCATTTGAATGTTTAGGTAGCTTTACATTATCATAGAACAATTCCCATCTTTGATCTTTCCTATATGCTATGTTAATTGAGCTTTTATCACCTTTAATTTCATCAATTATACTTGTAGCACTCACATTAAACTTGTTGTTAAAAATATCAATACTAGAAACTTTAATTTTAGGGTTTTCCTGTTCTAATACCTGTAGTAAACTATTAGATATTACTGCTTTGGCATCTAATATTTCATCTCCATAAATATTATTCCCATACTCTAATAAAAAAGTAACCTTATTACCTATTTCTCCTGCTAAGTTTATTGTTAGTTTACCCACCTCAATAAGATGAAGAAAATAATCAGTTACGGTTATTTCATCTTTTGTTTTCCAACTATAAATAATATGATCTATTCTATTAAAGTTCCTTTTTAGCTCTTCATAAAGGGCTAAATAATTCTCCTTATTTTGAAAGTTTATACAATAATTATAGTCATCATATTTTAAAAAATCTTCTCCCTTTGTAACTTTAACAACCTGATTCCTTTCATTTTCTAAAATTTTAACCACATCTTCAATTAGTGGTTCATCATTTATGAAAACCAAATATTTTTTAGATTTATCTTGGGTAAGTTCTGAATTTAAAAAAGTACTTCTTTTCCAATTTGGAAAATAAAACCACTCAGATATATTCCTTTTCATCCCTGGAAAAAGTTCTACCTTTCCTTTTATTTCTTCTAATGGGTTTACACTGCTTTCAAAATTCTTTTCATCAAAGCAATATGTAGGTGCTGAAATTTTATTTCTTTTATCATCACTATAATACTCTTCCCAATTAACTGAACATCCTAAAGCCCACAGTTTGGCTAGAGAAGATTCAAATAAACTCACTTCTCTTTCAATATTTTTAGGATGAGAAATCATTGATATTGTACATTCTGAACCTAAGTTAAAGTTTGGATGCTGCTTACTAAACGTTTCTAAAGTATTGCCTGGACCTAATTCAATGAATACTGATTCTTTATAATTACTTAAAATAGTTGTAATCCCGTCATAAAAACATACAGTCTCTCTTAGATGGCGACACCAATATTCAGGTGATATCATATCATTTGAAGAGATTATTTTACCTGTCAAGTTAGATACGATTTTGTATTTTGGACTAGAAAACTTCACCTCTTTTAAAAACTCTCCAAAAACATCTAAAATAGGATTCATCATTTTAGAATGAAATGCATGAGATGTTTTTAATTTTTTGTGAGGTACATTTATACTTTCCAAATAGGTAGCATAATCTTCAATAATTTTTTCTTCTCCAGAAACAACACAGGAAGTTATTGTATTTATTACTGCAATGCTCAATTCTTTTGGTAAAGATTCTTCTATTTTATCTGAAGATTCTCCTACAGCTAACATTACTCCTTTCGGCAAAGCATTCATCAACTCAGCTCTTTTTACAATAATTCTTAATGCATCTTCTAATGTAAAAACCTCACTGATACATGCTGCAACATATTCTCCTAAGCTATGACCAATCATTGCTGTTGGCTCAATTCCAAACAATATCATTTGCTTAGCTAGTGCATATTCTACCAAAAACAAGAGTGGCTGCGTGTATTTTGTTTCGTTTATTAAATTTTTATCGAATGATTCTTTTGATTCATACCCTAGTATTTCTTTATAGCTTTCTCCAGTCAAAGCTTCTAAATAACTTAGCCCACTGTTAATTATACTTTTGAAATAAGAATTTTCTTTATAAAGCCTTTCTGCCATTCCAAAATACTGACTCCCTTGCCCAGAAAATAGAAAAATAATTGGTCTCTGTTTTGCCTTTGTAATAGAATTTTCAATAATCTCTGTTTGCTCTAACATTTTAAGAACAGATGCAGAATCCTTTGCTACTATTGTATTTCTATAAGTAAAGGGTTTTCTTCCTATACTTAAAGTATAAGCTAGATCTTTCAACTCTCCTTTTCCTTCCTTTAAAAACTCTGATATTTTTCTTTGATATGATAAAAGAGACTTTTTCGTTTTTGCAGAAAACGGAACTATATAAAATTTTTTTTCTTTATTTATTTTAGATAGAACTGGAGGTTCCTCCATAACAACATGTACATTAGTACCTCCAATTCCAAAACTACTTACTCCAGCTCTTAATGGATATTCGTTATCTGACTCCCAATTCTTTAACTGATCATTTACATAAAATGGCCCTTCATTAAAATTAATTTCTTGGTTTGGGGTATTAAAATGTAAAGATTTAGGAATTTTTTTATTCTTCAGAGCCAATGTTGTTTTTAACAAGCCTGCTATTCCCGCTGCAGCATCTAAATGTCCCATATTGGACTTAACCGAACCAATAGCACATTTATGTTCTGTATTGTAATTAAACGCTTTATTCAGAGCTTCTATTTCTATTGGATCACCCAACTTTGTTGCTGTACCATGTGTTTCTATATATGAAATTGATTCTAAAGGTATATTAGCTATTCGATGAGCCAACTTTATACATGTGGATTGTCCTTTAACACTTGGAGCCGTATAACCAATCCTTTCTCTTCCATCATTATTTACAGCTGATGATTTTATTATGGCATAAATATTATCTCTATCATTTATGGCTTCTTCTAATCTTTTTAAAACTACAACAGCTCCTCCATTTCCTCCAACAGTTCCAGAAGAATTCTGATCAAAAGGTCTGCAATGTCCATCTTTAGAAGAAATCATTCCTTCTTGATAAAAGTAGCCCTTGTTTTTTGTACTATCAAGGCTAATTCCAGCAGCCATTGCCATATTACATTCTTTTAATAATAAGCTTCTACAAGCAACATGTAATGATGCCAAAGAACTTGAACATGCCGTATCAATTAGTAAACTTGGTCCTTTAAAATCTAAGTTATAAGAGACTAAAGTGTGAGCAAAGTTTTTATTCGATAGCTGAGATTGGTAAAAAGAATTTACTTTAGAATTTGGATGTAACATAGAATGTACCTGCCAATTTAAATTATCAGAGATAGATGTATACATTCCTATTTTTCCTTTATAAGTATCAATATTGCATGCAGCGTCTTCTAATGCTGTCCATGTTAACTGATGTAGCATTCTTGTTTGCGGATCCATACAACTTGCTTCTTCTTTTGTGTATCCAAAAAAAGCATAGTCAAAACCGCCTAACTCTTCTATTTCAGCTTTTACTTTTATAAACTCTTTATTCTTAATAGTAGCATCTGAAATACCAAACTCTTTCAACTCTTTATCTGAATAGAAATGAAGTAACTCATTTCCTTCAATCAAGTTTTCCCAAAACTCAGATATATTCTTAGACTGTGGGAATTCACAAGAAATACCTATTACAGCAATGTCCTTTTTATTAATTTGTCTCTGTTTTTCCATGATTTCTTTTTATTCTTCCATTAAATCAAGCATATCTTCAAACTCTTGTGCTATATTTTCATCTTGTAAATCTTCATTTTCTTCTTCATTTTTGAAAAGATAAAGTGTAAGTTCTTTAATATTAGGATACTGAAATAATACTACTGGTTTAACTTTTAAATCAAACTTTTGATTTAAAACATTAATGAATTTCATTAATTTAATAGAGTTCATTCCTAAATCAAAAAAGTTATCTAATACCCCAATTTTATTACTATCTATTCCTAATTGATTTGATAATATTTTTATCAAACCTTCTTCATTACCATTTTGAGGAGCCACATATTCAATCCCTGTATTCATACTCATTCCATCAGGTAGTGGCAAAGATTTTTTATCAATTTTTCCATTTGTTGTTATAGGTAATTCGTCTATTTGAATAAAGTAAGTAGGTACCATATACCTTGGTAATCTCTCTACTAGATACTTTCTTAATTCTGAAGATTGCAATTTTTCATTAGAAGTTATATAAGCTACTAACTCTTTTCCTTCATTTTCTTTATTAAATACTGTAACATAGGATTGTTTAATACCACTTTTTTCTTTGAGCTTACTCGCTACTTCTTCTAGTTCTATCCTATACCCATTAATTTTAACTTGATCGTCTTTTCTTCCGACAAAAACGATATTTCCTTCTGTTGTCCAATAACCTAAATCCCCAGTTTTATAAAGAGTTTCTTCTTTAACATACGTGGTTTTGATAAACTTTTCTTTGGTCAACTCTGGCTTATTTAAATAACCTCTTGCAACTCCATAACCACTAATGTAAATTTCACCTACAACTTCCTTAGGCACAATACCTCCTTCATTATCGACAACATATAAATTGACATTATGTATAGGCTTACCTATTGGAAGAGATGTACAATTTAAATCTGCTTCTTTTCCTATTTTAAAAATTGTTCCGCAAATACTTGTTTCCGTTGGTCCATAAGCGTTAAAATAATCTCCTTTTTTCATTTCAAGATATTCTTTAACCTTACCGTAATCAGGAGATTCTCCAGCTGTTATTAAAGAAACCATACCTTCTAATGAATTAACATCCATATATCTTAAGTAAGCGGGGGGAATTGTTGCTATATCAATACGTCTATCAACAATAAATTCTTCTAAATTTTTTGGATTTTCTCTGACTTCATCAGTTACTATATGAAGAGTTGTTCCCGATAATAAGCTTATAAATATCTCTGAAACTGAAGCATCAAATGAAAAAGAGGCAAATTGTAAACTATTTTTACAATTATTTAGATTAAATATTTCTATTTGAGATAAAATAGTGTTAACAATGTTCCTATGTTCAATCATTACCCCTTTAGGTTTCCCTGTTGATCCTGAGGTGTATATTATATAAGCCAAATCTTCAGCCAATGGTTGCTCTACTAAAGCTAATTTTGAATACTCTTCTTGTGTATCTTTAAAGTCTTTTAATAAACTATCTTCTACACAAACCTTACAACCACTATCTTCTAGAATATATGCCTTTCTAGACTCTGGATAATGGACATCTATTGGAACATAAGCTCCTCCTGATTTTAATACTCCTAAAATACCTACAATCATCCATAGACCTCGCTCTAGTTTTAATCCCACCAAGTCTCCTCTACCTACGTTATGAACTGATTGTAAATAATGTCCTAATCTATTTGATAACTCATCTAATTCTTTATATGTTAAACTTTCTTCTTCATAAGAAACTGCTATCAAATCTGGGGTTGATAAAACTTGTGATTCAAACAAACTAACTAAAGTAGATTCTAAATCATAAGACATTTTGGTTGCGTTAAACAGTTCTAACTGTTCATGCTGTTCTTCTGCTGTTAAATATTCTAATGAGGATAATTTTAAATCTGGTGTCGTTATAAAGCTTCTTAATAATTGCTCAAAGTGAGATTTTATTAAACTCATTCGAGAACTTGAATAAACTCCTAAATCATATTCTAACCGAATGTGTAAACTGTCTCCTTGAGGATGAACTAATATTCCAAAATCATAATGGGTCTGCTCAAAACTATCTGCCTCTGTTATAGTTAATGATAAATCTGATTCGCCTTGTTTGATCGATTCTTGTAAAGCAAAATTCTCAAACACTAAAACATGGTTTATTAAATCCATTCCTAAACCACTATTTGACTGAACTTCTGATAAATTTAAGTAGTGATGAGATTGCCCTGTTATTGAATCTTGATGAACTTGGTTTAATAAATCTAATCCAGTTGTTAATGAATTATATTTTATTCGAACTGGAATTGTATTTATAAACAACCCAACCATATGTTCTACTCCTGATAAAGACCCTGGTCTTCCTGAAACTACACTTCCAAAAACTACATCTTGGCTATTGTTATATTTTGATAATAAATATCCCCAAACTCCTTGTATAAAAGTATTCTGCGTTATAGAGTGTTGTTTACATAACGTTGATAATGATTCGTATAAAGAAGATTCAATAACAATATCTTCACTTCCTCGAACTCCTTGTTGAGCTATATCTCCACTGTCTTTATAAGGTAAGCTTGCTATCTCATCGTAAGATGATAAATAACCTTTCCAATAAGATAATGATTGGCTTTGATCTAATTGACTTAACCATTCTATATAACGTGAGTAAGCTAATGGTTTGTTTAAGTTATGAGGCACCCCTTTTTGGATAGAGTTTAAAATTTGATAGTATTCATTAAGTAAAATACTTATACACCATCCATCCATCAAAATATGATGAAAACTCCAAATAAACTCATAATCACCCAAACCATAATCTAAAACGGTTAATCGCATCTGTGAACGTGATGATAAGTCAAAGCCTAACAAACGATCTTCTTCCTTCAATTTGTCTACACAACTATCTGATGAATTTTCTGTTACTTGCTCCACTCTAAAATTAACGTCGCCTTCTTTATACACAACCTGTAAAGGAATACCATTATAGTCATTAGTAAAACCTGTACGTAAAACATCATGACGTGACTGTAGTATCTCATAAGCCTGCTTTGCTTGCGCTAGATCTAAAGTTTTTGATGATAGTTTATACGATAACTGCTCAAAATATAAGCTTGATGAAACATCTTGAAGCCAATGGTAATACATACCTTGCTGTAATGGAGATAATTCATAAACATCTAGTATCTCGTAGTTTTTTGTTATGGATGATAACGATGGTAACGATAGTGATTTATATGTTAAATCTGACGGTGTTAAATAGTATCCTTCTTTTTCTTCTAATTGACTTATTAAGTTCTTTAATGCTAATTCATAAGTATCAATCATTATTTTAATTGTCGACTCTTCATATTGTAAAGAACTATAATGAACATATATCTGTAATTGCCCTGAAACTATTGCTCCTGAGATACGTAGTGGTATACTGCTCGACTCTTCTACTGAAACATCTCGTCCTAAACTTATATCACTAAAACTAAATAATCCTCCATCTTGCTTCTTAAATTCATTTCCAAACGCTCCTAAATAATTAAACTGAATTGTTGGGTGTATTTCTTGTAAACTAACTTCTTCTGATAAATACTTTAACATACCATAGCCTATACCTTTGTTTGGTATGCTTCGTAAAGAATCTTTTACTTTTATTAAAACTTTAGACAGGTCTTCTGTAGAATCTACATTTAATAAAAAAGGGTATAAACTTGTAAACCAACCTACTGTTCTTGTTACATCTACATCTTCTGTAAAAGACAATCTACCATGTCCTTCTAATTCAAGTAACGTTTCTTTAACTCCAAATGTCTTGGATAAACTCACTCCTAAACATGCTAATAAAACGTCTTGAATATTGGTAGAATAGTGACTATGAATTTCTCCTTCTAGCAAGTTCGTATAAATTTCAGATAACCTAAAACCTTGCTTACTATCAATTACAATAGGTGTTTTTGTAGTATAATCTACTGGAAAAGTAGTTATTTCTTTTGTTAATAATTTCTCCCAATAAGACAACTCTTTTGCTACTAATGTCTCTTTACTGTACTTATACTGCTCCTTACTCCATTGCTGATAAGAACTTGTTTTTAAAGGCAATTCTTCTTGTATCCCTTTAACCAAATTGGTATATAAACTTGATAAGTCTTCTAGTAAAATTCGCCATGAAACACCATCTACAACCAAGTGATGGATAACAATACCTAGGTAATCTCCTTCTGATGTTGCTATATGAGCTACTTTTACTAAATCTCCTGTAAGGATATTTACACTACTTTGTAACTCTTCTCCTACACGCGTTATTTCTGAAGTTAAATCTTCTACTCCTGTTAAATCATAATATTGAACTATTGATGAATAGTCTAATTCCTCTCTATTATACTGACTCCATGAAGATTCTTTACTAAAAATCATACGTAAAGCATCATGATGAGTCAACAGTTTTGAAATACTCTCTCCTAAAAACTCTTTATCTATTGCTAATTTACTCTTTAGTAAAACTGATTGGTTATAATGGTTGGTATTAACGATACCTGAGTCTTTGAAAAAATGTTGTTGAATAGGTGATAAAACTACATCTCCTTTTACAACCGATTGATCTTGAGATGTTACTTCTTTTTTTATGTATAATGATAAATCTGATAAAACTGGATGGGATAAAATATCTGAAACTCCTAATTGATATCCCAATGCTTTTAATCGAGATACTACTTGAATTGATTTTATCGAATCGCCTCCTAAATTATAAAAATTATCTAATACACTTATTCTTTCTCGTTGTAAAACCGATTCACAAACTTCTAGTAATACCTTTTCCTCTTCGTTTCGTGCTGATAAAAATTCTTCTCGTAGCATGTCTGAATCGCTCACCTCTGGCAATGATGATCGTGAAACCTTACCATTTGAGGTTAACGGAATAGCGTCTATAGAAACATAATAATGGGGAACCATATATGATGGTAATCGTGACTCCAACTCCTTACGTAATCTTATTCCTTCTACATTCCCTACAAAATAGGCTACTAATACAGCTTCTCCTGATACTTCTTTAATCGATACGACACACGACTCTACTCCTTCTATAGAGTCCAACTCTACTTCTATTTCCCCTAACTCTATTCGATGCCCTCGTATTTTTACCTGATCGTCTATACGTCCTATATATTCTAAAACGCCTCCTGGTAACCAACGGCAAATATCTCCGGTTTTGTACAAACACTCTCCTTCTTTAAATGGATGGGATATAAAACGTTCTGCCGTTAATTCTGGACGGTGTAAATACCCGCGTGATAAACCTGAACCTGATATATATAACTCTCCTAAAACTCCTTCTGCTACTAAACTCAACGAATCATCTAATACATAAACCTCTGTATTGCCTATAGGTTTTCCGATTGGGTATATATTATTATTGATATATTGATTTTCAAAATGATATTCTATTGAGGTAACTGTAGTTTCTGTAGGTCCGTACTCATTATAAAAATAAGCTACTTCTCCCAATTTCTTTGCTAACTCAGATGAACAAGCCTCTCCTCCTGCAATAATTCTTTTCAGTTTTGTATCTCTTGTTAATGTTAAAGCTTTCAAATAACTTGGAGTCGCATGTAAATGTGTTATCTCTTTTTTTATAATTATTTTCTCAAAAGTTGTTGGCTCTAAAATATCCTCTCGTGATACTAAAACCAATTCAGAACCATTTAAAATCGCTAAAAATATTTGCTCTACAGATGCATCAAACGAAATGTTTGAAAACTGCAATACTTTTTCCGTCTCATCTATTTTGAATTTATTAGTCTGAGAAATTATTAGATTCACCACATTTCTATGTTCAATCATTACCCCTTTAGGTTTCCCTGTTGATCCTGAGGTGTATATTATATAAGCCAAATCTTCAGCCAATGGTTGCTCTACTAAAGCTAATTTTGAATACTCTTCTTGTGTATCTTTAAAGTCTTTTAATAAACTATCTTCTACACAAACCTTACAACCACTATCTTCTAGAATATATGCCTTTCTAGACTCTGGATAATGGACATCTATTGGAACATAAGCTCCTCCTGATTTTAATACTCCTAAAATACCTACAATCATCCATAGACCTCGCTCTAGTTTTAATCCCACCAAGTCTCCTCTACCTACGTTATGAACTGATTGTAAATAATGTCCTAATCTATTTGATAACTCATCTAATTCTTTATATGTTAAACTTTCTTCTTCATAAGAAACTGCTATCAAATCTGGGGTTGATAAAACTTGTGATTCAAACAAACTAACTAAAGTAGATTCTAAATCATAAGACATTTTGGTTGCGTTAAACAGTTCTAACTGTTCATGCTGTTCTTCTGCTGTTAAATATTCTAATGAGGATAATTTTAAATCTGGTGTCGTTATAAAGCTTCTTAATAATTGCTCAAAGTGAGATTTTATTAAACTCATTCGAGAACTTGAATAAACTCCTAAATCATATTCTAACCGAATGTGTAAACTGTCTCCTTGAGGATGAACTAATATTCCAAAATCATAATGGGTCTGCTCAAAACTATCTGCCTCTGTTATAGTTAATGATAAATCTGATTCGCCTTGTTTGATCGATTCTTGTAAAGCAAAATTCTCAAACACTAAAACATGGTTTATTAAATCCATTCCTAAACCACTATTTGACTGAACTTCTGATAAATTTAAGTAGTGATGAGATTGCCCTGTTATTGAATCTTGATGAACTTGGTTTAATAAATCTAATCCAGTTGTTAATGAATTATATTTTATTCGAACTGGAATTGTATTTATAAACAACCCAACCATATGTTCTACTCCTGATAAAGACCCTGGTCTTCCTGAAACTACACTTCCAAAAACTACATCTTGGCTATTGTTATATTTTGATAATAAATATCCCCAAACTCCTTGTATAAAAGTATTCTGCGTTATAGAGTGTTGTTTACATAACGTTGATAATGATTCGTATAAAGAAGATTCAATAACAATATCTTCACTTCCTCGAACTCCTTGTTGAGCTATATCTCCACTGTCTTTATAAGGTAAGCTTGCTATCTCATCGTAAGATGATAAATAACCTTTCCAATAAGATAATGATTGGCTTTGATCTAATTGACTTAACCATTCTATATAACGTGAGTAAGCTAATGGTTTGTTTAAGTTATGAGGCACCCCTTTTTGGATAGAGTTTAAAATTTGATAGTATTCATTAAGTAAAATACTTATACACCATCCATCCATCAAAATATGATGAAAACTCCAAATAAACTCATAATCACCCAAACCATAATCTAAAACGGTTAATCGCATCTGTGAACGTGATGATAAGTCAAAGCCTAACAAACGATCTTCTTCCTTCAATTTGTCTACACAACTATCTGATGAATTTTCTGTTACTTGCTCCACTCTAAAATTAACGTCGCCTTCTTTATACACAACCTGTAAAGGAATACCATTATAGTCATTAGTAAAACCTGTACGTAAAACATCATGACGTGACTGTAGTATCTCATAAGCCTGCTTTGCTTGCGCTAGATCTAAAGTTTTTGATGATAGTTTATACGATAACTGCTCAAAATATAAGCTTGATGAAACATCTTGAAGCCAATGGTAATACATACCTTGCTGTAATGGAGATAATTCATAAACATCTAGTATCTCGTAGTTTTTTGTTATGGATGATAACGATGGTAACGATAGTGATTTATATGTTAAATCTGACGGTGTTAAATAGTATCCTTCTTTTTCTTCTAATTGACTTATTAAGTTCTTTAATGCTAATTCATAAGTATCAATCATTATTTTAATTGTCGACTCTTCATATTGTAAAGAACTATAATGAACATATATCTGTAATTGCCCTGAAACTATTGCTCCTGAGATACGTAGTGGTATACTGCTCGACTCTTCTACTGAAACATCTCGTCCTAAACTTATATCACTAAAACTAAATAATCCTCCATCTTGCTTCTTAAATTCATTTCCAAACGCTCCTAAATAATTAAACTGAATTGTTGGGTGTATTTCTTGTAAACTAACTTCTTCTGATAAATACTTTAACATACCATAGCCTATACCTTTGTTTGGTATGCTTCGTAAAGAATCTTTTACTTTTATTAAAACTTTAGACAGGTCTTCTGTAGAATCTACATTTAATAAAAAAGGGTATAAACTTGTAAACCAACCTACTGTTCTTGTTACATCTACATCTTCTGTAAAAGACAATCTACCATGTCCTTCTAATTCAAGTAACGTTTCTTTAACTCCAAATGTCTTGGATAAACTCACTCCTAAACATGCTAATAAAACGTCTTGAATATTGGTAGAATAGTGACTATGAATTTCTCCTTCTAGCAAGTTCGTATAAATTTCAGATAACCTAAAACCTTGCTTACTATCAATTACAATAGGTGTTTTTGTAGTATAATCTACTGGAAAAGTAGTTATTTCTTTTGTTAATAATTTCTCCCAATAAGACAACTCTTTTGCTACTAATGTCTCTTTACTGTACTTATACTGCTCCTTACTCCATTGCTGATAAGAACTTGTTTTTAAAGGCAATTCTTCTTGTATCCCTTTAACCAAATTGGTATATAAACTTGATAAGTCTTCTAGTAAAATTCGCCATGAAACACCATCTACAACCAAGTGATGGATAACAATACCTAGGTAATCTCCTTCTGATGTTGCTATATGAGCTACTTTTACTAAATCTCCTGTAAGGATATTTACACTACTTTGTAACTCTTCTCCTACACGCGTTATTTCTGAAGTTAAATCTTCTACTCCTGTTAAATCATAATATTGAACTATTGATGAATAGTCTAATTCCTCTCTATTATACTGACTCCATGAAGATTCTTTACTAAAAATCATACGTAAAGCATCATGATGAGTCAACAGTTTTGAAATACTCTCTCCTAAAAACTCTTTATCTATTGCTAATTTACTCTTTAGTAAAACTGATTGGTTATAATGGTTGGTATTAACGATACCTGAGTCTTTGAAAAAATGTTGTTGAATAGGTGATAAAACTACATCTCCTTTTACAACCGATTGATCTTGAGATGTTACTTCTTTTTTTATGTATAATGATAAATCTGATAAAACTGGATGGGATAAAATATCTGAAACTCCTAATTGATATCCCAATGCTTTTAATCGAGATACTACTTGAATTGATTTTATCGAATCGCCTCCTAAATTATAAAAATTATCTAATACACTTATTCTTTCTCGTTGTAAAACCGATTCACAAACTTCTAGTAATACCTTTTCCTCTTCGTTTCGTGCTGATAAAAATTCTTCTCGTAGCATGTCTGAATCGCTCACCTCTGGCAATGATGATCGTGAAACCTTACCATTTGAGGTTAACGGAATAGCGTCTATAGAAACATAATAATGGGGAACCATATATGATGGTAATCGTGACTCCAACTCCTTACGTAATCTTATTCCTTCTACATTCCCTACAAAATAGGCTACTAATACAGCTTCTCCTGATACTTCTTTAATCGATACGACACACGACTCTACTCCTTCTATAGAGTCCAACTCTACTTCTATTTCCCCTAACTCTATTCGATGCCCTCGTATTTTTACCTGATCGTCTATACGTCCTATATATTCTAAAACGCCTCCTGGTAACCAACGGCAAATATCTCCGGTTTTGTACAAACACTCTCCTTCTTTAAATGGATGGGATATAAAACGTTCTGCCGTTAATTCTGGACGGTGTAAATACCCGCGTGATAAACCTGAACCTGATATATATAACTCTCCTAAAACTCCTTCTGCTACTAAACTCAACGAATCATCTAATACATAAACCTCTGTATTGCCTATAGGTTTTCCGATTGGGTATATATTATTATTGATATATTGATTTTCAAAATGATATTCTATTGAGGTAACTGTAGTTTCTGTAGGTCCGTACTCATTATAAAAATAAGCTACTTCTCCCAATTTCTTTGCTAACTCAGATGAACAAGCCTCTCCTCCTGCAATAATTCTTTTCAGTTTTGTATCTCTTGTTAATGTTAAAGCTTTCAAATAACTTGGAGTCGCATGTAAATGTGTTATCTCTTTTTTTATAATTATTTTCTCAAAAGTTGTTGGCTCTAAAATATCCTCTCGTGATACTAAAACCAATTCAGAACCATTTAAAATCGCTAAAAATATTTGCTCTACAGATGCATCAAACGAAATGTTTGAAAACTGCAATACTTTTTCCGTCTCATCTATTTTGAATTTATTAGTCTGAGAAATTATTAGATTCACCACATTTCTATGTTCAATCATTACCCCTTTAGGTTTCCCTGTTGATCCTGAGGTGTATATTATATAAGCCAAATCTTCAGCCAATGGTTGCTCTACTAAAGCTAATTTTGAATACTCTTCTTGTGTATCTTTAAAGTCTTTTAATAAACTATCTTCTACACAAACCTTACAACCACTATCTTCTAGAATATATGCCTTTCTAGACTCTGGATAATGGACATCTATTGGAACATAAGCTCCTCCTGATTTTAATACTCCTAAAATACCTACAATCATCCATAGACCTCGCTCTAGTTTTAATCCCACCAAGTCTCCTCTACCTACGTTATGAACTGATTGTAAATAATGTCCTAATCTATTTGATAACTCATCTAATTCTTTATATGTTAAACTTTCTTCTTCATAAGAAACTGCTATCAAATCTGGGGTTGATAAAACTTGTGATTCAAACAAACTAACTAAAGTAGATTCTAAATCATAAGACATTTTGGTTGCGTTAAACAGTTCTAACTGTTCATGCTGTTCTTCTGCTGTTAAATATTCTAATGAGGATAATTTTAAATCTGGTGTCGTTATAAAGCTTCTTAATAATTGCTCAAAGTGAGATTTTATTAAACTCATTCGAGAACTTGAATAAACTCCTAAATCATATTCTAACCGAATGTGTAAACTGTCTCCTTGAGGATGAACTAATATTCCAAAATCATAATGGGTCTGCTCAAAACTATCTGCCTCTGTTATAGTTAATGATAAATCTGATTCGCCTTGTTTGATCGATTCTTGTAAAGCAAAATTCTCAAACACTAAAACATGGTTTATTAAATCCATTCCTAAACCACTATTTGACTGAACTTCTGATAAATTTAAGTAGTGATGAGATTGCCCTGTTATTGAATCTTGATGAACTTGGTTTAATAAATCTAATCCAGTTGTTAATGAATTATATTTTATTCGAACTGGAATTGTATTTATAAACAACCCAACCATATGTTCTACTCCTGATAAAGACCCTGGTCTTCCTGAAACTACACTTCCAAAAACTACATCTTGGCTATTGTTATATTTTGATAATAAATATCCCCAAACTCCTTGTATAAAAGTATTCTGCGTTATAGAGTGTTGTTTACATAACGTTGATAATGATTCGTATAAAGAAGATTCAATAACAATATCTTCACTTCCTCGAACTCCTTGTTGAGCTATATCTCCACTGTCTTTATAAGGTAAGCTTGCTATCTCATCGTAAGATGATAAATAACCTTTCCAATAAGATAATGATTGGCTTTGATCTAATTGACTTAACCATTCTATATAACGTGAGTAAGCTAATGGTTTGTTTAAGTTATGAGGCACCCCTTTTTGGATAGAGTTTAAAATTTGATAGTATTCATTAAGTAAAATACTTATACACCATCCATCCATCAAAATATGATGAAAACTCCAAATAAACTCATAATCACCCAAACCATAATCTAAAACGGTTAATCGCATCTGTGAACGTGATGATAAGTCAAAGCCTAACAAACGATCTTCTTCCTTCAATTTGTCTACACAACTATCTGATGAATTTTCTGTTACTTGCTCCACTCTAAAATTAACGTCGCCTTCTTTATACACAACCTGTAAAGGAATACCATTATAGTCATTAGTAAAACCTGTACGTAAAACATCATGACGTGACTGTAGTATCTCATAAGCCTGCTTTGCTTGCGCTAGATCTAAAGTTTTTGATGATAGTTTATACGATAACTGCTCAAAATATAAGCTTGATGAAACATCTTGAAGCCAATGGTAATACATACCTTGCTGTAATGGAGATAATTCATAAACATCTAGTATCTCGTAGTTTTTTGTTATGGATGATAACGATGGTAACGATAGTGATTTATATGTTAAATCTGACGGTGTTAAATAGTATCCTTCTTTTTCTTCTAATTGACTTATTAAGTTCTTTAATGCTAATTCATAAGTATCAATCATTATTTTAATTGTCGACTCTTCATATTGTAAAGAACTATAATGAACATATATCTGTAATTGCCCTGAAACTATTGCTCCTGAGATACGTAGTGGTATACTGCTCGACTCTTCTACTGAAACATCTCGTCCTAAACTTATATCACTAAAACTAAATAATCCTCCATCTTGCTTCTTAAATTCATTTCCAAACGCTCCTAAATAATTAAACTGAATTGTTGGGTGTATTTCTTGTAAACTAACTTCTTCTGATAAATACTTTAACATACCATAGCCTATACCTTTGTTTGGTATGCTTCGTAAAGAATCTTTTACTTTTATTAAAACTTTAGACAGGTCTTCTGTAGAATCTACATTTAATAAAAAAGGGTATAAACTTGTAAACCAACCTACTGTTCTTGTTACATCTACATCTTCTGTAAAAGACAATCTACCATGTCCTTCTAATTCAAGTAACGTTTCTTTAACTCCAAATGTCTTGGATAAACTCACTCCTAAACATGCTAATAAAACGTCTTGAATATTGGTAGAATAGTGACTATGAATTTCTCCTTCTAGCAAGTTCGTATAAATTTCAGATAACCTAAAACCTTGCTTACTATCAATTACAATAGGTGTTTTTGTAGTATAATCTACTGGAAAAGTAGTTATTTCTTTTGTTAATAATTTCTCCCAATAAGACAACTCTTTTGCTACTAATGTCTCTTTACTGTACTTATACTGCTCCTTACTCCATTGCTGATAAGAACTTGTTTTTAAAGGCAATTCTTCTTGTATCCCTTTAACCAAATTGGTATATAAACTTGATAAGTCTTCTAGTAAAATTCGCCATGAAACACCATCTACAACCAAGTGATGGATAACAATACCTAGGTAATCTCCTTCTGATGTTGCTATATGAGCTACTTTTACTAAATCTCCTGTAAGGATATTTACACTACTTTGTAACTCTTCTCCTACACGCGTTATTTCTGAAGTTAAATCTTCTACTCCTGTTAAATCATAATATTGAACTATTGATGAATAGTCTAATTCCTCTCTATTATACTGACTCCATGAAGATTCTTTACTAAAAATCATACGTAAAGCATCATGATGAGTCAACAGTTTTGAAATACTCTCTCCTAAAAACTCTTTATCTATTGCTAATTTACTCTTTAGTAAAACTGATTGGTTATAATGGTTGGTATTAACGATACCTGAGTCTTTGAAAAAATGTTGTTGAATAGGTGATAAAACTACATCTCCTTTTACAACCGATTGATCTTGAGATGTTACTTCTTTTTTTATGTATAATGATAAATCTGATAAAACTGGATGGGATAAAATATCTGAAACTCCTAATTGATATCCCAATGCTTTTAATCGAGATACTACTTGAATTGATTTTATCGAATCGCCTCCTAAATTATAAAAATTATCTAATACACTTATTCTTTCTCGTTGTAAAACCGATTCACAAACTTCTAGTAATACCTTTTCCTCTTCGTTTCGTGCTGATAAAAATTCTTCTCGTAGCATGTCTGAATCGCTCACCTCTGGCAATGATGATCGTGAAACCTTACCATTTGAGGTTAACGGAATAGCGTCTATAGAAACATAATAATGGGGAACCATATATGATGGTAATCGTGACTCCAACTCCTTACGTAATCTTATTCCTTCTACATTCCCTACAAAATAGGCTACTAATACAGCTTCTCCTGATACTTCTTTAATCGATACGACACACGACTCTACTCCTTCTATAGAGTCCAACTCTACTTCTATTTCCCCTAACTCTATTCGATGCCCTCGTATTTTTACCTGATCGTCTATACGTCCTATATATTCTAAAACGCCTCCTGGTAACCAACGGCAAATATCTCCGGTTTTGTACAAACACTCTCCTTCTTTAAATGGATGGGATATAAAACGTTCTGCCGTTAATTCTGGACGGTGTAAATACCCGCGTGATAAACCTGAACCTGATATATATAACTCTCCTAAAACTCCTTCTGCTACTAAACTCAACGAATCATCTAATACATAAACCTCTGTATTGCCTATAGGTTTTCCGATTAATATCTTTTCTTCTAAATTAACTGTATCCCAAACTATACACCCTACAGTAGCCTCAGTAGGACCATATTCATTAATAATCTTTGCTTTAGGATAATACTCTCGTAAAATATTTATATGACGATTTGTTAAAGCCTCCCCTCCAACAATTATTAATTCTTTTTTCCCTGGATTAAACTCCATGCTTCCCAATAAAATGATATGGGCAGGTGTTAGCTTAATACAAGGTATATCACTTTCAAAATAATACTTTAATGAATCGGAAACTATTTCGTTGCCCGAAAACACATTTAAAGTAGCTCCTGAAATTAAAGGTAAAAACAAACTAGTTATAGTAAGATCAAATGATAATGATGTAAATAAACCAAAATCCGTTTTCTCCTTTAATTCTTTCAAATAATAATCTTGTCCCCATTCTAAGTAATTTAACAGAGCATTATGCTCTATCATAACCCCTTTAGGTTTCCCTGTTGATCCTGAGGTGTAAATAACGTAAGCTAAATCTGTCGCTCGGGGTTTAAGAAGTTGTTTTGATTCTGAAAAATTAGCTTTATTCTGATTAAATTCATTTAAAATATCATCATCAACACTTAATTTACATTTACTATCACTTTGAATGTAATCTATTCTTGATTGAGGGTAGTTTGAATCTAAAGGAAGGTAAGCAGCTCCTATTTTTAAAATTCCTAAAATTACAACTATTGTATCTACACTTCTATCTATGTTTATTCCTACTAAATCCCCCTTTTTTATTTCATGATTATCAATTAAATAATGAGCAAACTTATTTGATAAAACATCTAACTCCCTATAGTCTAATGATTTTCCATTAAAATCCTTTAAGGCTATAGCATCTGGACTTTCATTAACTTGTTTGGTAAACAAATCAATTACTGATGTACTTTCTGAAAAATAAGCTTGAGTATCGTTATATGATTCTAATAACCTCGTTTCTTCCTCCTCAGAAAGGTACTCTATATTTTCAATTTCAATTTCAGGTTGAGAAATAACTATATCAAGAACCTGTTTAAAATGCTTTATTAATTGAGGTATTAATTCATTTTTATAAACATCTTTATTGTAATTGATTTGAAACCATAATTGACCTTTTCTTTCCTGAAAAAACATTTCTAAATCAAACTTTGATATAATTTCTTCAGAAACTTCTATAGTTTCACTTAATACTTCTTTTTCTCTTGTTTCTTCCACTTCACTAGTATTTTGTAATACTAGCATTACATCAAACACAGGGCTTCTATCTAAACTTTTTTCTACATCTAGCTCGTCTATTAACCTATCAAATGGATACATTTGATTTTCAAGAGCTTCTAATGTATTTTCATCTATTTGCTGAAAAATGTCTTGATAGCTTTGTTTAGGATTAATATAATTTCGTAGTGCTATGGTGTTTACAAAAAAACCTATCTGATCCTTTAAATCTTCATGCTCTCTTCCTGCTACGGATGTTCCTATAACTATATCATTGTTCCCTGAATATTTATGAAGGATTAAATTCCAAATACTTACTAATCCAACAAACAATGTACTTTGATTCTTTTGAACAAATTCTTTTATTTTTTTTGTTTGTTCTAAATTCAAAGTCCCTTGATAAGCACCACCATTGTATGTTTTAATTTTAGGTCTGTTTTTTTGATATGGTAAATCAAGTAATGGTATTTCTCCTTTTAGTTTTTCTAACCAAAAATCTCTATACTTTTTGTAGTTTACTCCCCTTACTTGCTCTTGCTGCCACGACGCATAATCTTTATATTGGATTTTCAATGATGGTAAATCAAGCTCACTAGCTTTAACCAAATTCTCGTAATATGCTAATACATCTCTTCTTAATATATCAATAGACCACCCATCACTAATTATGTGATGCATATTGTAATAAAAGACAGTTTTTTCATTTGAAAATTTAATAATACTTCCTCTAAAAAGAGGCCCAGAACTTAAGTTAAATGGTGTATTCTTATCTTTTCTTATGAATTCTAAGAATTCTTCATAAGGATTATCAAAAGAACTAAAATCTTTGTGAGCTACTTTAAATTCAAAATCATCTTTTTCAAGTATCTTTTGTACTACTTCTCCTTTAGAATTTGTTTTAAATACTGTCCTTAAAATTTCGTGTCTCTCTAAAACTAATTGAATAGCTTTTTCAAATTTTGACACATCATAATCACTATCTAATTCTAAATAAGACGCCATATTATAAGCAACCGAACTCTCTTCAAACTGACTTAGAACCCATAATCTTTTCTGACCATCTGATACTGGATAAAACTCTTGATGCTCTAATAGTTTTATTTCTGTAAAGTTATTTTTATCTGAAGCCTCAATCAATAAAGCCTGTTGTTCAAGAGTTGGATTTGCAAATATTTCCTTTAACTCTAATTTTACTTCAAAATCTTTATGAATGGCACTAATAAGCCTTGTTGCTTTTAAGCTATGCCCCCCCAGTTCGAAAAAATTATGCTCTATTCCAAATGACTCAGTATTCAGTACATTTTTCCAAATATTAAAAAGTTTAATTTGTACATCTGTAATTGGTCCTTTTATATCCTTTTCATTTTTTTCTATACTGTCAAATGGACTTGGTAAATTTACTTTATCAATTTTCCCATTAGAGTTTATTGGAATTTGATCCATTTCAATAAAAAATGTAGGCACCATATATTCTGGTACTTTACTACCTAAATGAAGTTTTAAACTATTAATGCTTTCATTTTTATCAAGAACCACATAAGCTGCTATTCCTTTGTCTCCATCGGAAAGTTCTACTAAGGTAATTGCACTCTCCTTAACTCCTTTGTATGAATCTATTTGTTTTTTTATTTCGTCTAACTCGATTCTATACCCTCTAATTTTAACTTGGTCATCAATCCTTCCCAAATATTCTAACTCTCTTGAAGGTAAAAATCTAGCTAAATCTCCAGTTCTGTACATAGTACTGTATTCATCAAAAGGACATGGTAAAAACTTCTCTTCTTGTTGATCTGGTCTATTTAAATATCCTCTCGCAACTCCATTTCCTGAAACATACAATTCACCAGGTCTTCCAAATGGTACTATTTGACCATCCTGATCAAGAATATAGCTATTCGCAAAAGATAAAGATCTACCTATATTACTTGTGGCTTTATCCATATCGTCGTTTGAAAGTTCTTTAAATGTGACATGTACAGTTGTTTCGGTTATTCCATACATATTTACTAAGGAAACTTCAGGGTTTTCTTCTCTCCATTTTTTTAACTTAATAGGATGTAAAGCTTCTCCTCCAAAAACTACATAGCGTAAAGTTGGCACTTTATAGTTTAATGCTATAAAATTATAGAATGCTGATGGTGTTTGACTAAAAACCGTAGAATTGTACTTATTCATTAATTTTATAGAAACCTCATGATCTCTTACCTCATCATTATTTAAAATCAGCACATTTGCCCCAGTAAGTAACGCCCCAAATATTTCCCATATGGAAAAATCAAAACAGTAAGAATGGAAAAAAGTCCAAGTGTCTTTTTCTGAAAACTCAAATTTATCATAACAAGAAGTCAACAAACTCAAAACATTCTTATGTTCTATCATTACCCCCTTAGGTTTTCCAGTTGTTCCAGAAGTGTAAATTATATATGCTAAATTTGAAGAACTTATTTGAACCTTTGATAAAACTATTGACTCTCTATTAATGTTCTCTTGGTTTTTATTAATGAAACTTTCATCTATTACTAATCTACATTCAGAATCTTCTATCATAAAGTTCTTTCGCTCATCAGGGTAATTAATATCTATAGGAACATAAGCTGCACCAGATTTTAAAACACCTATAATTGCAACTATTAGTTCGATAGATTTAGGAACAATAATCGCTACTCGATCTTCTGGTTTCACACCACAGCTATTAATCAAATAGTTCGCCAACTTCGTTGATTCATTATCTAAATCTTCATAGGTTACTTCTCCTAACGAACTACTAAGCGCTAACCTTGAACCAAACATTTTAACTTGTTTAGAAAATACATCTATTATTGAATCGGTTGAAACTTCCTGAATTGACGTACCTCCTATAGCTCTATTATATTCTTGTCCTGAAACAAGAGGTATTTCTTTTAAAATAACCTTATTATTTTTGACTATTCTATTTAGAATATCAATTGTTAAGTTTAGTAATGAATTTGCAGTTTCTTCTTGAAAATATAGTTCATTATATGTTAGCCCTAAATGAAAAAAATCATTTCTTTCTGTAACTAAAAGGTTAAAATCATACTTACCAAAACCTTTATTTACTATACTTTCGGTAATAAGGTTCCTTTCATAAGCTTCTTCTTTCTCATAGTTAAAAAATATATCAAACAATGCTGTTCTACTCATATCTTTCTTAGGATTGAGCTCTAGCACTAATTTATCAAAAGGCATTGTTTTATACCTTTCTGCTTCCTTTCTTCCTTCTTCAATTAAAAACAATAACTCTTTTATAGTTTTGTTTTTATCAACTTTTGAACGTAAAACAACTAAGTTCTCTATAGGGCCTACTAATTCTTTAATTTGGTCATTTCTCAAATCCATTAAAGTTCCTATAACAATATCATTTAATCCCGTTAATTTTGCCAATGCCATTTTATAAGCACTTAAAAACAACGTTTCTGTATTTAGATTATGACTATGAGCAAATTGAGATATCTCTTGTCGATCTAGCAATCTTAAAGTTGACTTTGCTTTATAAATATGTACTTGTTCTCTTTCAAAATCTGTTGGATAATACAATACTTGTAAATCATTCAGTTTTGACCTCCAGTAAAATAACAGTGACTCTAAATCTTCCTCGTTTAAGTTATTTTGCCAATTAGAAAAATGTTGGAATTGAATTTTATGATCATCTTCTGAAGTAGAATTCTCTAAGATTGATATCAACTGATTTTTAATTAACCCAATACTTTTTCTATCAATTAATGCATGATGAATTACAAAATAAATCAGAGTTTTATCTTTTAAATTTTCAAAATAACATTTTATTAGAAAATTATTATCAAAAGTAAAAGCTAACTCTTGTAAATCCTTTAGCTTAGATAACAAGTTTACTTCTTGCTTTAATATTTTATCTATTAAAACTTCATTTATGTTGTGAATTTCTTGAAAGATTGTTCCTTCAGACCTAGAAAAACTAGTTCTTAAAACTTCATTTTTTGATAGCAGCTCATAAACAGCTTTTTCAATATTTTCATATGACAACAGCTTTTTAACACTAAATATTAATGGTATATTGTGATAAACTGGTCCTTCAGGATATAAATCTCCTTTTTCAAAATAATCAATAAACCAAAGTCTTTGTTGATGGTAAGAACTTAATGTTTTCATTTTTATTTTTTTTACAACCATTCTTATCCTAACATTTCTAAATGTCAGGATAACAAGGTTGATAATATTGTTTATGGATTTACGAATACTATATCTAAGAATAGTAACTTAGATATATTTTTTAAAAACTAAAAGAAGGAATAGTTTCTTTATCTATTACATCTATTTTGCCAATCTTTTTACTTGATGAGTAGGTAAACTCTTCTAGACATTTAATAAATCGGTTGGCTATCTTTTCTATCTCTGTTTCGCTAAATATATTTACTTGGTATTCTATTCTAAAGGAAATAGACTCTCCGTAATTACTTATATAAAAGCAGATAGGGAATTTACTCTTTTTGTTTCTTCTAACCTCTGGGTAAACAGTTAGATTTTCAATATTTATATTAGAATCTTCATGATTAATGTAATTTACATAAACATCTATTCTATCAATCAAATTCTCTTTATTCTGTTGTTCAAAATCATCTACAATTAAGTCGAAAGGATAAAAAGAATTATCTATCATTTTTATCTGTTTTTGTAGAGTTTCTTTTACTAAATCTTTAACAGAATCTTCTTCTTTAATTGTTACATTTAATGGCAGTAAGTTTAAATATAATCCTACTTGATTTAATAAATCAGGATGGTTTCTTAAGTTTACCGGAACTCCAATAACTACATTTTTTTGAGAAGTAGTTTTATGGACTAATACACCTAAAGCTGCAGACATTAACCCCATTAAGTTATAATTATATTTTAAACATAACTCTTTAATATCTACAACTAATTTTTCTGATAATTGTCTTATAACGTATGCTCCTCTAAAGCTCTGTTCTTCAGAAGTGTTGTACCATTTAGATTGTCTTTTTATGTTTCTTAAACTACTACTCCAAAATTCCTTCTCCTTAATAAATTCATTTAATTGTATACGTTTCTTTATCCAACTAGCATAATCTTTATATTGAATTTTTAGAGATGTTAGATCAATATCTTTGTTGTCTTTATAATTTATGTATAAACTAACAATTTCTTTAATTAGAATTTGATCCGAAGTATAATCGCCTATAATATGATGCATTACTGTACAAAGTTTAAACTTTGTTTCATCTAGTTGAATAAGCATTACTCTAAATAAAGGTGCTTGCTCAAAATTGAATAATGTCTCAGCGAAATCTGCTATAGATTTATCTATAAGTGATGTATTTGTATCATCTGGCCTATTATAAGAAAATATAGAATTAACATCTATATCTTCATTTATTTTCTGCACTACATCTCCTTCTTTATTAAGCTCAAATGATGTTCTCAATACCTCGTGTCTGTTAACAACTTGTTGTAACGCCTTTTTAAATAGTTCTATATTTAATTTCCCTTCAATGTTATATGTATGAGGCATATTATGGGCTATTGATTCTTTTTCTGATTGAGACGTTACCCAAATTCTCATTTGTTCATTTGATACAATATATCCTTCTTCTCTATTTTCTTCTAATTTTGGAATACTATCAATTACTTTTACTCTATGTTCCTTTTTTCTATCTTCCAAAAGTTGGCCTAGTTCATGTACTGTGGGGTTGAGAAAGATTTCCTCTATTGAAATAGCAACTCCAAACTCTTTTTTTATCCTTGTTCTTAAAAGTATTTGCTTAATGCTATTTCCTCCTAAAAAGAGAAAATTATCATTAATTCCTACATTTCCTATAACCAGTACTTCTTGCCATAATTTCACCAAAACTTTTTCAATTTCTGTCTTAGGCTCAATCATTTCTCTTCTTGTTACTCTTTCTGAAATACTTTCATACAAACCTTGTCCATCAACCTTGCCATTAGCTGTCATTGGAAACTCATCTAGTTTAAAAATCATAGATGGCACCTCGTATAACGATAAAAACTTTGAACAATAATCTTTGACAATTCCTTCTTTTGTATAGTCAGATTTATAAAAACAAACTAAAGCTGCATCTATACTTCCTTCTTTAAAAACCATACATTTTACCATAGAAACATCTTCTATCTCAAGAATTATTTTTTCAATGGAGTTCACATCAATCCTAACCCCATTTAGTTTAACCATTCCGTCTTTTCTTCCTAAGATTACAATATCTCTTTCTTCATTATACATTCCATAATCTCCCGTATCATATACTATTTCCTTTTCTTTCGAAAGAGGGTTCTGAATAAACTTCTCTGATGTTTGCTTTTCATTATTGTAATACCCTTTAGATAAAAAAGGAGTTCTAATGTAAATGCTTCCTTTTTCGTTAATTCTACATATTTCATTCTTACTATTCACTATCAACACCCTTGTGTTAGAGATAGGTTTACCAACACATAAAACATCAGACAACTTCCCTTTTAATTCATTTCCTATTTTATAGTAAGTACTTAAAATTGTAGATTCAGTGGTTCCGTAAAAATTATATATTTCTGTTTTATTTCCATGAAACTTTCTCCAGTTAAAAATATCTTTGTTATACAATTTTTCTCCAGCAAGTAATATATATCTTAAGCTCGGAAACTCTTTTATTTGTCCTTCTTTTTCAATCCCTGCTCCTGTGAGAAGCCTGAACATAGTAGGAACCATATGCATTAAAGTTATCTTTTCTTTTAACATCCATTCAATTAACCTTAATGTATCTTGTTTTGTTTCTTCTGAAGGAATACATAATGTTGCTCCATTTATTAAAGAAATAAAAACATCTTTTAAAGAAGCATCAAAAGAATAAGATATAATTTGACCTAATTTATCATTTTCATTGACTTTTAATTCTTTTGACTCCCAATGGATATAATGACTTAAACTTTTATGTTTCCCTAAAACAGCTTTAGGTGTACCTGTTGAACCTGAAGTAAAGAAAACATAACTGGAATCCTCTCCATCAATATCAAAATCAGGGTTATAACATTTTTCTTCTACACACAAGTCTTCTTGATGATACTCATCATTTACTAACTTAAATAATGTAATTTTTAACTCATTAGTTTTGTCTAAAGACAAATCAATAATAAATGGAATTTGATAATTTAATTTCTTATTAAAAGATTTTATTTTATTATGATTTAAATTCGATGTAAGCATTACTCTAGGAGCTAGCTTATACATCTCCTTCCAATGTTTCTCTTGATATTTACTATCTAATGGTAGGTATATTTTTCCACTTTTAAAAATTCCCAGAAGAGATATTAATTGATAAAGACGCTCTTCGAACAAAACAGATATTATACCTTTATCATCAATATTTAGTGAATTTATAGTATGAGCTAATTTATTAGCTAACTCATTTAATTTTAAATATGAAAGTGATTTATTTTCTGTTTTTACCGCAATATTTAAAGGAAATTTGGTTACAATATTTTCAAATACTTTATGAATTACTTTCTTATTCATTTTCTTATATAATTTATTCTAATGAGTATTAAATATTTTGAAGTAAATATTCCTTTTCAAAAAAGAAATTTTCAGCCCCAAAAGCTGGGATTAAATCATTTAACCAAACAGCTTCTTCATTATATTTTGAGAAAAAAGGTGTACCAACCCAATTAGGATTTCTTGCTTGATTGAAACGCAAGGAAAATAATTTTTCATTATTTATTTCATTAACCCCTAATACCTGAACTTTCCCTTGGTTTGCAGACATAACTGGTCCTTTTACGGTTCTAGCGAGCCCTCCAACTTTTCTATAGGCATTTTGGTAAATTTCTAAAGCTTCATTTAAAGTAACTGCAAAATAAGATTGAGCTCCTGTATCTCTAGCCAAAAACATATAATAAGGGATACACCCTAATTTTACTTGTTCTCTCCACATCTCCTCCCAAGCCTCACTCGAATCATTTATATATTTCATGATAGGAGATTGAGTTCGTATTTGAGCTCCAGTTGAAAGTATTCTCTTAATAGCATTTTTTACCGCTGTAGTTTTTAATTCATTAGGGTGATTAAAATGTGCCATAATAGTTAAATTATAACCAGAGGCTATAATTTCTTCAAACAAGGCTATAATTTCATCTGCATCATCATCCGTCAAGAATTTGTATGGCCAATATCCAAGAGCTTTAGTACCAATTCTTATATTTTGTAGATTTCCTACTTTATTCTTCAATATTGGTTCCAAATATCTTTTAAAAATTGATGCCTTCATTATCATTGGATCTCCTCCCGTAAATAACAAGTCTGTTACCTCATTATTATTCTCTATGTACTTAATTAATAGATTAGTTTCTTTCATCGCAAATTTTACAGCATCAAGATTAACAAATTGTGGCCATCTGAAGCAAAATGTACAATATGCATGGCATGTTTGACTATTACTTGGGAAAAACAATACTGTTTCTTTATACTTATGCTGAATACCTTTTAAAGGTACTCCATCCAAAAGAGGTATATTTTCTACTTGAGAACTTGAATGTGGATTTAACTCTTTTCTTATTCCATTAATAAGCTCAATCATTTCACGCTTATTCATATTACTATCAATAGCTTCAGAAACTATCTTATAATGCTCTTCAGAAAGCATTTCTTTTTGCGGAAATGTCAATTGAAAAATTGGATCATTCGGAATATTGTTCCAATCTATTAATTCTTCAATCACATAATTATTTACTTTAAATGGCAATACACTACCTACCGTTCTGATTGCTTTAATCTCACCCTCTGAAAGATATGTTTTTACCTGTGGAATCTTTAAAAAATTTGGTAAACTCCATGCCTGATACTTGTGTATATTATTACTCATTTGTAAAGTATATTTTATCGATTTCTTATTAATTATTTTTCTTCTAGAAGTCTTCTTCTAAAGCTTCATTAAGCAATTCTGTAAACTTATTTTGCTCTTCTTTTTCAGATGGTTCTCTAATTTCATCTACATAATTACCTATTGTCTGATTATTTTTTTCTGAAGTACATATTAATAAAGTTTCAAATTCAGCATACAGTTTTTTTATAACAGAATTAGTATACAAGCCTGAATTATAAACTATTTGAGTTTCAATTACCCCATTGCTTTCCTTAATAAAAAAGGTTAAATCTACTTTACTTCTTACCTTTTGGTTAGTAACCTGACCTAGAACTGAATTTTCTAAAGGAAATTTTTTCTCTGTAATATCACTTTGAACCATAACTAGCATTATATCAAACAATGAACTTCTAGATGGATCATTTTCATACTGAATATCATTCAATAATTTATAAAATGGATAGTCTTGATACTTTTGAGCTTTTAATACAGAATCTTTTATTCGCTCTAAGCTAGTTCTGTAAAGCTCATTTTCATCAAATCTTAACCTAATAGCCATCGTATTTATAAAACAACCTATTTGGTCTTTTAGATCTAAATGACCTCGACCAGCTGTTGGGCTACCAATTATGATGTCATTCTGTAATGAATATTTATAAAGCAAAATTTGTAATACACCAAGAGTATGCATGTATAAAGACACCTCCTTATTTGTTATAAAGTTGAATACTTTTTCAGAGTTTCTTGTATCTAAAACTCCTGAATAAATCCCTCCATTATATGTTTTTATCCTTGGTCGATTATTCGATATTGACAATTCTATTTTAGGTAATTCTCCTTGAAATTGATTTGTCCAGAAATACCTAAGTTCTTCTTCATAATTAATATCTTGTTTTAATTTCCAACTAGAATAATCCTTAAACTGTATTGGTAATTCTTTTCTTTTTAAAATTGAATTTTCTTCTCCAGCCTTGTATTCATTCAATATTTCATTTATCAAGATTTCAATAGACCAAGCATCACAAATTATATGATGGATATTTACGTATAGTATATAATTAGAGTCACTTACCCTTAACATTGAAACTCTCATTAATGGACCTGACTCTAAACTAAATAATAGTTCATTTTCTTTTGAAACATAATCATTTACACAACTTAAGATATCTGAAGAATACCTATAATCTTCATGGTTTATTCCAAAGCTCAATTCCTCAAAGGTTAAAACTCTTTGATATATTTCTCCTTCTTCTGATTCAACAAAAACAGTTCGTAAAATTTCGTATCGCTTTATTACTTCTTCTATAGACTTTTCAAGCTTTTCAGCATTCATTGTAACCTCAAAGTTAAAAGACATATGATAAGCCTTTGACCCTTCCTTATATTGACTTGCAATCCAAATATTTTTTTGGTTTGAAGTTACAGGGTACAATTTTGCATTAATTGCTTTAGGTATTTTTGTTTCAACAAGCTTAGATGTATTTAGTATTAATTCAGCTTGTTCTCTGATACTGGTATGAGTAAAAATCAATTTCATAGATAATTTTACTTTGAAAACTCTCTTATACTCATTAATTAGTTTTGCAGCGTTTAAACTATGTCCTCCTAGTTCAAAAAAGTTACTATCGACACCAATATTTGTTACCCCTAAAACTGACTCCCATATATTTTGTACCTTCCTTTCTGTCTCATTTTCTGGCTTCTCTTTAATACCTCCCTCAAACTCTTCATTAATTACTGGTAACGCTTTTTTATCTACTTTCCCGTTTGGAGTTAAGGGAATTTCATTTATAAAAATGAAATAATTGGGAATCATATAACCTGGAAGAGTTTCTTTTAAATCTCTTCTTATTTTTGAAACCTCAATTTTATTAGGAGTCGTCAAATATGCCACAATAACTTTTTGTCTTTTAAAATCATCTAACATGACAACGGCATTAGTTATATATGGAAAAGAAGACAGTACATTCTCAATTTCTCCTAACTCAATTCTATGCCCTCTTACCTTAACTTGACTATCAATTCTTCCTTCAAAACAGATACTTCCATCAAGTAGTCTTTTTCCTAAATCTCCAGTTTTATATAATTTAGTTTTAGGATTGAATGGGTTTGTTACAAACTTTTCTTTTGTCAAACTGTCAAAATTTAAATAACCATTTGCAAGTCCATCACCTCCTAAATATATTTCTCCTACACAGCCTTTTGGTAATAAATTACCTGATACATCTAATATATATGCGGTACTATTGTTAATTGGATAACCAATGGGAATATTCTCTTTTACATCAGTTATATCATAAGTTAATGAAAAAGTTGTGTTCTCTGTTGGACCATACCCATTGATAATTTTTAAACTACTATACTTTGAACGTACTTTTTTAATATGCTCAGAAGATAATTTTTCTCCTCCCACAAGAACAGTTGAAAGTCCTTTGAATACATCAATATGATCATCCACTAATTGATTAAACCAACCAGATGTAAACCACATAACATTTACCTTATTATGACGTATTAAAATTTGTAATGTATTTGAATCTAGTAATTTTTCTCTTGAACTGAGAATTAGTTTTCCGCCATTTAGTAATGGCCCCCAGTACTCAAAAGTTGTTGCATCAAACGAAAAAGCCCCTGTTGAAAGTAATACATCACTTTCAGTAAAACAATAATAATTAGATTCTTTTACTAAACGCATAATACTTTTGTGAGGGATCATAACTCCCTTTGGTTTACCTGTTGAGCCTGAAGTATACATAACATAAGCCAAATTTGACGAAGAAATATCTCTATATACTTTTTTGGAAACCTTATCTGAAACTAAAAAACTTGATATTGTTTCTTCGCTAATTGTTAGTTTACAATTAGTATCCTTCTCTATATATTCAATTCTTTCCTGAGGATAGTTAACATCTATTGGTACGTAAGCTCCTCCTAATTTTAAGACTGCTAATATTGATATAACAGACCATTCACTTCTTTCTAGCCTAACTCCTATAAAGCCCTCTATCTCAACCTTATAACTCTTCAAGATGTAATTTGATAATTGAGTGGACAACTCATCCAACTCTAAATAAGTAAGGGATTTATCTTCGAATATTAAAGCCGTATTATTGGGAAAGTTTGTAACCTGTTCTTCAAATAATAAAACGATATTTTTATTTTCCTGATAATCGGATTTTGTGTTATTAAACTCAGAAATTAGTTCATATTCTTCTTTTTCGGATAAATAATTTACTTCGTTAAGTTTAGTATTTGAGTTATTGATGATATACCTTAAAAAATTATCTAAATGTTCGCCTAACTTCTTAATAAAATTCTCAGTATACAAGTCAGTATTGTATTCAATTACAACAGATAGTCCCTTAATTGAATTAATAAAAGAAAATGTAATATCAAATTGACTCGTTTTTCTATAGTCCGTTATTACAGGAGACACTTTTACACCTCCTCTTAAACTATCATACTTACCAGTAGAACTTACTTCATCTTGTAAAACTACCATAACATCAAATAAAGCTGACCTTGCTGGATTTCTTTCTAACTTTAATTCATCTATTAATGTATCAAACGGATAAAACTGGTGTTCGTATGCTTCTATTAAATTTTCCTTTTGAATTCTTAACAAGTCTTCAAAAGTCTGATTCATATCAAAACTTGTTCTAATGGCTAGAGTATTTAGATATAAACCTATTTGATCCTCTAGATCTGGATGCTCTCTTCCTGCAACAGGAGTTCCTAAAACTATATCCGTTTGTCCTGTATATCTAGATAATACACCATTTAAACCAGCCATTAATAACATAAATAATGTTACTTCTTTCTTAGCTAAGTAAAGTTCTAATTTATTAGCAACTTCCTCTGAAAACTCATGATAAACCCTATCCCCATTATATGTTTTAATTATTGGTCTTTTTTGATAAGTAGGTAATTCTAAAACAGGAACACCTTTTGCAAATTTATTTAACCAATATTCTTTTAAATTATCAAATTCATTATTTAAAACTTGTTGGTTTAACCAATAAACATAATCTCTGTATTGAATATTTAAAGAATGTAATTCATTCTGATCTTCATTATAAAACTTAGTTATTTCCTTTATAAAAACCTCCATAGACCAACCATCTCCTATGATATGATGAAGGTTGAATATTAAATAATGTTCTTTTTCTGAAACTGAGGCTAGACACAATTTTAACAACGGAGCTTTTGAGAGCTCAAACCTATTAGAACTCACCTTTTCTATTAGGGTATTTATGCTTTTATTATCTTGAAAACATAAATAATCTATCTCAAATTTAATTTCTTCATAAGGCATAACATTTTGATAAATATCATCATCATAATTAACAAAATAAGTTCTTAAACTCTCATGTCTTTCAACTACTTTGTAAATTGATCTTTTCAAAAAATCAACATTTAAAGTACCTTCTAATTTTAAAATCCCTGGAATGTTATATGCTTCTGCCCCTTTATCAAACTGACTTAAAACCCAAAGTCTTTTTTGTGCTGGAGTAACTTTGACTAAAGAATCTGGTAATATCTTCTTGATTGGTTCATAAGTCTTCTCTCTTAATTTAGTAACTAATTCTTTAATAGTTGGAAAAGCAAATATTTCCTTTATTTTAATGTGATAATTTAATTCCTTTTCTATTTTATTAATAAGCTTAACACTTTTTAAACTATGTCCTCCTAGTTCAAAAAAATTATCAGTAATTCCAATGTTTTTTGTTTCCAGGATATCTTCCCAAATTTTTACTAGTTTAGTTTCTAACTCAGTAGTTGGAGCAATATATTCGGTTGTACTTTTCTGAAGGTTTTCAATACCCAACAATAGTTTTTTATCTATCTTTCCATTAATTGTTAGAGGTATTTCATCAATAAAAGCATAATACGTTGGTAGCATATAATTAGCTAGCCTTTTGCTTAAAAACTCTCTTATATCATTTATTGGTAAAGAATCTCCTACAATAAAAGAAACAATATCTTTAATATCTCCCTGTTCTTTTACAAGAACAACTGCCCTTTTAATATTGGGGTGCTTTTGCAAAGCATGTTCAATCTCTCCTAATTCAATTCTATACCCTCTAACTTTAACTTGATGATCTCGTCTTCCTATAAATTCAAGATTGCCACTTGGAAGCCATCTAACTAAATCTCCTGTTCTATAAATCTTTTTATCTTCTGCAAAAGGATGGTTTTGAAACTTTTTATTTGTTAGTTCTAAGTCGTTTAAATATCCCTTAGCCAAACCTATTCCAGATATACACAGTTCACCAATAACTCCTTTGGAAACTAACACATTTGTATTTTCTTCTAGAACTAATAACTGATAATTTGGTAAAGGAATACCTATTGGCAAATTTGCTGTGATAATACTATCAATATCCTCCACTTCATAAAAACTAGAACAAATAGTAGCCTCAGTAGGGCCATAACCATTAATTATCCTAATATTTTTATCAAAATACCATTGTATTGCCTCCTTTTTAATTCCCTCTACTCCAATAAGTATTCTTTTTAAATATAACTTATCATGTAAAGATAAGTTCACACTTATTTCTTCTAAATGCATAGGATGTATATAGCAATGATTTATTTCCTTTTCATAAAGAAAAGAAGCATACTCTCTTGGAGACATAACAATATGCTTCTCTGGAATAACAAGAGTACTTCCTGAAGTGATTGCTGAAAATATTTCCATTACTGATACATCAAAAACAAAATTGCATGTTAATGATGTTCTGGATTTTTCAAGATTATAAAACTCTAAGAAATTGGTTAAACTAGCATGAGATACCATCACTCCTTTAGGTGTTCCAGTAGATCCTGAAGTAAAAATAACATATGCTAGATCTTGTGAAGTAATCCTATAATTTATGGCTAAACTAACCTTATCTTTAAATTCAAAAAATTCATTTAATAAGACCTCATCTAAGACTATTTTTGACTTTGTATTATCTTTTATGTAGGTTTTTCTTAAATCTGGAAAACCTGGATCAATAGGACAATATGCTCCTCCTGTTTTTAATACAGCCAAAATTGATACTATAAGCCATTCATTTCTTTCTAATGAAATTATTACAATATCGTTTGCACTGATATTTGTTTTACTTAACAAAAAATTAGCCAATTCATTAGATAAAATATCTAATTCATTATAACTTATTTTTCTTTCTTTATATTCTATTGCAATTCCATTTGGATTCGCTTGAACTTTGTCTTCAAATAGTTCTAGAGCATTACAGTCAAAATTTTGTTTTATTACAGAGCTTTGACTCATAGAGAGTAGTTCTTCTTTTTCTTCTCCTTCAACTAATAAAGAAATTGAATCAACAACTTCTTCAGCTTTATTTATAACCTCATTTAAAAGTGTATTAAAATGTGTATGAATTCGTTGAATAAACTCTTGATCATAGATATCTGTATTATAATCAACATCTAAAGACAATTTTTCTTCATTCTCTGAAAATATAAATGAGATATCGAATTGAGCTACATCTCTATTGATATGGTAATTTTCTACAGTCAAGGAAGATTCCGTTACCTCTCTCTTTAAACTCGAAAGTTGCTGTTGATTTTGCAATACCACCATAACATCAAACAAAGGTGATCTTGATAAATCTCTTTCTATATCTAACTTTTCTACCAATAAATCAAAAGGATAGTTTTGATTACTATAAGCTTCTAACAATTCTTGTTTCTCTATATCAAGTATTTCAAGAAAGCTCATTTGTCCATTAAAACTTGAACGAATTGCTAGTGTATTTACAAAAAGTCCCAACTGATTCTCTAAGGCAAGATGTTCTCTTCCTGCAATAGGAATACCAACTGTTATATCTGACAGATTTGAATATTTATAAAGTAAAACCTTTATCGCTGACATTAAAGTCATAAATAAAGTAACCTTGTTATTGTTAGAAAATTCTTTTAAACTTCTTAATAAAGGCTCTTCAATTACAGAATGAGTTTGTCTTCCTGAAAATGTTTTCTTTAAAGGTCTCTTTTTAAAACTTGGTAATTCAAGTATAGGCGAACTTTTCTTAAATTTTTGAAGCCAATATTCTTCTTCTTTTTGAAAACCAGATAATATATTTTTATTCAACCATTCTGAATAATCTTTAAATTGAATTTCTAAAGGTTTATTAACTGATTTTTTCTTTTGTTTGAAATCTTCATAATTGTTTAAAACTTTAGAAATAAGTAATTCCAAAGACCAGCCATCTATAATAATATGGTGTGCTGAAAAATATAAAATGAACTCTGAATCTTTCAATTTAAAAAGATAACAACTAAATAATTTTCCTAACTCAAAATTGTAATTTACATCTAAATTTTGGACATAGTTGTTTACCTCATTATCTTGATTATATTTTTTTGAAGAAAAATCAATTACATTTAAATTAAATTTTTTCTCCTTTAAAACATGTTGTTTTAATTGTCCTTCTTCATCAAGTATAAAAGCTGTTCTTAATATTTCATAATTGTCTATTAATTGTTGAAAAGCATTACTTAATTTTTGGATATTTAATTGCCCCGATAGCCTAACAGCTGCTGCTACATTATAGGCTTTTTCAGCATCATTTAGCTGACTTAACATCCAAATTCTTAATTGGGAAGCAGTTACATCATAATACTTTTTCTTAGAGGCTGTCTCAATAGTTAAAAAATTCTGATGTTTCGAATTACTTATTAAACCTTGTACTGTAGGATTCTTATAAAATCCCTTGAAAGAAATAGTCAGGTTTAATTCTTTATGCATTTTATTTATGACTTGATAGATCATTAAGCTGTGCCCTCCCAAATCAAAAAACCTATCACTCAATCCTATCTTTTCTACTCCTATAACATCTTGCCAAATCTTCACTATTTTTAGCTCTATAGTAGTTTTAGGAGCTATATATTCTCTTTCTTTACTATATTCAATTGACAAACTTGAAAGAGCATTTTTATCTATTTTACCATTAGAGTTTAGAGGAATCTTCTCTAATTTTACAAAATTACTAGGCACCATATATAAAGGAATTCTCGTTTCAAAATATCCTTTTAACTCAACTTCGTTAAAAAAATCATCACTGACATAATATCCAGTAAGAATATTGCGTGAATCCACCTGATTTAAATTAACAACAACTTGAGTGATTTTTTCAGAATATTTAATAAAAACATTTTCTATTTCCTCTAATTCAATTCTATACCCATTAATTTTAATCTGATTATCTTTTCTTCCTACAAACTCTAAAATTCCATCTTCCGTCCATCTTACTATATCTCCGGTATCATACATCATACATCCTTTCTTAAAAGGATTATCTATAAACTTCTCATTAGTTAAATCGTCACGATACAAATACCCATTAGAAAGTCCATACCCAGAAAGATATAGTTTTCCATTTACTCCAATTGGAACTATTTCTAAATTATCATCTAAAACATATGCCTCTGTATTTGCTATAGGTTTCCCAATAGGAATTGTTTTATATGTATTTTTTAAAAGTTTATATGCTGTACTATAAGTAGTATCTTCTGATGGACCGTATAAATTTCTTACTTCAATATGGTTATATTGAAATAATTCTTCTGCAATATCAACGGGAAACTTTTCTCCTGCTAAATTAATAACCTTCACATTATCTAAATCTACCTCTTCTTTGATTAAACTCCTCATTACAGAAGGCACAGTATTTATTAAAATCTGTTCCGATTCCTTCAAATATTTCTTAATATCTAAAGCATTCTTTAGTAACCTTATTTTTTTACCTATCGATAAGGTGAAAAACATTTCAAAAATTGATAAATCAAAACAATGTGATGTAGCTGCAAAAACTATTGAAAATTTAGAGCTATCAAACTCCAACTCTGCCCATTTTATTAAAGCTACGGCATTAAAGTGAGTAATCTTAACCCCTTTAGGGTTACCTGTAGTTCCAGAAGTATAAATAATATAAGCTAGTGAGTGACAGTTTAATTCAAGGTTTAAATTCTCTGACGATAAATCCTCTTTACATTTCACAAACTGATTTAAAATAACATTGTCAATTATTAATTTAGATTTACTATCAGTTTGAATATACTCTACTCTATTTTTAGGGTAATTAATATCAATAGGTACATAAGCTGCTCCTACTTTTAAAACTCCTAAAATTGTAATCAATAAGTTTTCATTTCTTTCTAGCTTTACCCCTACTAAATCACCTTTTTGTATTTCCTTATTTCTAATAAGAAACCTTGCAAAACGATTAGCTTCATTATTTAATGATTGATAACTTATCTCTTTCTTTTTAAATTTAATTGCAATTTTTTCAGGGCTTTCATAAACTTGATTTTCAAAAAGAGTTACTAAATCGATATTTTTATCATATTCTAAAAATGTATTATTGAAGTCATTTAATATTTTATAACGTTCATTACTTGAAACTAATGAAATACATCTTATTTCTTTATCTATATAACTTTCTAAATTGATTAGCCAATTTTTGAAAGATTCTAAAAAACGATGAACTTTGGTTTCACTTACAAAGTTATAATCAAAGAAAACTCTTAAAAAGAGCCCTTGATTAGTATTCTCTACATATAAATTGAATGGAACTTGCTTTAAATAAGAGTCTGGAACCCAATTATTATAACTAAAGGAATAAAGAGATTTTTTTACTGCCTCTCTAAAAAAAACATTTTTTTGAAGATTAGAATATTTATTAACCTCCTGAATTTCTTTTTTAACTTCATTAAGGTATTCTTTAAAAATTTTTGATTCGTTTTTCTTTGGTGACAAGAATAATAAAGAACCTTCTTTTAAACTTGTAGTTGATATTAGCCCTTGAACTTCAAAATAACGGTTTAACAAAGCATTAAATACACTTTGCAAAAGTGTATACTCTAAAAGCTCACTAGAGTTAGAAATTTTAAGGAAGTATGCTATCTTATTTAAATTTATAACCTCTTCTATTTCTGAGTTTGCTTTAAAACTTAAATCATTTACAATACCAACCTCTTCAATCTTTCGAAACCAATAATCATTTACTATATGTTGCTTGATCATATCCAATGTACTTTGTATATTTTTTAATAGCCTATGAAATAAATCTATTTTATAGAGTAAGAAACTCTTCAACACTTATTTCCTTAACTGTGACCTCCTTATTGTTAATCTTTTTACTTTGGGAAATATGACATACATATTCTTTTTGTAAATCTATCTCTAAAACAAAAAATGTTCTAGTTTCAACACTAGTCTTATTATTCTTTATTTCAAATGATTTTAATGGAACTGACAATCCTTTCCCTGTTGCTTTTAAAACTGCTTCCTTTTGTGTCCAATATTTAAAAAACTCTTCTAGAGGAGACTCTGAGTTAAATATCTTTTGCTCTTCATATAAAGTCATTTGTTCCTTGAACTCTGATATTTTTACATCATGTGATTTCTCAATATCAACACCTATATCTACAAACTTATTTGTAAAAACTACAACTACTAATTCTCCTGAATGTGAGACATTGAACTGCACATCATTATCTTGAAAATAAGGCCTATCATACTCTGTGAACATCAAATTTTCAAAATCTACTTTTTTATCAAAATAAGACAGTCCTTGTTTTATTAATAACCGCCCTAATAAAGATAATTGGACATCTTCCCATCTTTGGTACCTTAATAATCTTTCTTTATATTTTTTGGGAAAAGAATTTAAATAAGTGCCTAACAGATCATCGTGTTTATTTTTTTGTATTTTAGAATAAAGTAAAAGCAATCTTTAATAGTTAATTAAAGCTTATTTAACTGTTTTTCAAAAGAGAATACTAGCTGTTTTAGCTTACAAGTATGTAAATAAATTTCACATACTTAATATAGCATTTTAAACACCTTTTTATATTTAACAGTTAAAGTTTCTTATAAGGTATTTTATTTTATTAACGATTCAGATAAGATACTTAGAGGAACAGTTGCCATAATATTTTGCTGTAATGAATCTATTCTTACGATGATTTTGTTAACGTTAGATACTTTTATTACCTCGCAATCTAATCCTTCTAAAGGACCATAAGTAATTTTTTTAATCTCACCAACTTTAGGACGTTCAGTGGTTACTTCTACCCCTTTAACATTTTCATTTCCAATTAAAAACTTTATTTGATTAATTTCTTTTTCTTGAACTCTAGCATATTCTTTTCCGAAACGGATGTAAGAGAAAGCACCATTTACTGACAGTGCCTTATGAAATCCTAGAGACGAATTAATGTAAACAAACACATAAGAAGGAAATAGTGGCTTCATTATTACCTTTTTTCGATCACTCCATTGTCTAATTGTTTTTGCTTGTGGTAAAAAAGATTCCAAAGAAATTTCTTTCAATGATTCATGTACTTTTTTTTCCCAACAAGACTTAACATATAGTACGTACCAACCACAATCAAATTTCATCATAATACTTAAACACGAAACACAGCTTCGCTTCTCCCTATCACAAGGGATTTAATTTATCTTTTTAATTAGAACGGCGTAAATATAGTATTCAAAAAAAGGGGAAGAACTACACTAAAGGGTAGTTTTCATTTTTACAATAATTTATTATCGGAAATTAGATATTTATTTCTCTCATAAAACTCTATAAGACCACTATAAGGCAAGCTTATTGGTATGGTTTCTGACCCTAGATAATTAATAGGCTCCCCTACTACTTTATGTTTAATTCCTAATAAAGAGAGTATACGTAATAGCTTACTATCACATTCTGCAAAAGCTATATTGCCTTCATGACTACATACAGGAGATATTGCACAGACCATTAATTTTTTAAATAAGTTAGGATCTTTAGCTCCTTTTTTTATAGCAAAACGTCCTATATGCCATATTTCATGTAGTTCTTTATCTTCTAAAACCAATAAAGGATTTATTCCAAAAATATTCTCAATTGGTAACTTATCTATATAATTCCATCTTAAAACTCGTATAGCTCCTGTTATACCACCATTATCATCTTTACAAACAAAAATTTTAGAGTTTTCAATGTATTTTACCTCTTCTTGATAAACAGATAAAATATCTTTTTCTATCTTTTTTTTTTCATCTCCATCTACGTGATGATTAAAATTTTCTTCAACTACAAATTTTGATAAACTTAGTACCTCACTAGTTGATAACCTTTCTAAATAATTCTTCATAAGTATTATAATTTTTTATTCCTCGCTCAAAGCTAGCTAGTTAAAGTCTTCAACTCACTACACAAAATAGTAGTAGATACAGGAATTTATGAGATCAAATAGAAATAGATTTACATTTAAAAAAAAAGTATTGCTTATTACTAAATTATTTACTTTATTTGGGGTCTAAGCCCCCCCTAATCTATGAATGACGTGAATGACTTTTTTTCATCACGAAACACTGTATACAATGTTTCTGATGAAGAGAAAAAACAGACTACAAATTATGCAGAAGCTATTAAAGCTTTTGCTAGGACTACTTACAAGAGTATTTATGTAATTGATTATCAAAAAAAAGGTTTCGAATTCGTTTCGGAAAACCCTCTCTTTTTATGCGGTCATACTGCAGAAGAGGTCAAAGAAATGGGGTATCTTTTTTATTTTAATTATGTAATACCTGAAGATTTAGAACTACTACTAAAAATAAACACTATTGGTTTTGACTTTTATGAAAAAATACCGATTGAAGAGAGAATATACCATTCTATTTCCTACGATTTTCATCTGAAAAACCAAGAAGGTAAAGTACTTTTAATTAACCAAAAACTTACTCCTTTATTTCTTACTAATGAAGGGAAGATATGGAAAGCTATTTGTATAATCTCAATTTCCAATGAGCAAAACTCTGGAAATATTAGAATATCTAAAAAAGGCGAAAACAAAATTTTTAGATATGATTTAAAGGGTGATTTTTGGAAAGTAGAAACAAAAATAGAGTTATCTAATAGAGAAAAAGAAATCTTAAGATACTCTGTAAGAGGCTTTACCATTAATGAAATGGCTGAAACAATGTATGTTTCTCCTGACACTGTAAAATTCCACAGAAGAAAGTTGTTTGAAAAATTAGAGGTCGCAAATATTTCAGAAGCAATTGTATATGCTACTAATAATAAACTAATTTAGTTTTAACCTTCTAATGAAGATAAGTAAAACTCAGGAAAGCTCTTAACTTCCCTTTGTGTAGCTATATTAAAAAGTATATGTGTACACATTCCTGCTACACCCCATGAGCCAACCGATAATTGTGGAGGTGACAGTTTTTCTCTTTCATTTTTAAATTTATAAATAATATCTTCTAACCATTCCTGAGGTTTCCCCCAAAATCTCATATAGCTAGAAACATATTCCACCACGTTTAATTCATTAAAGTTTTCCCCTTTTATTGCAATAGAGTTTAACGATAATCCTTTAGGAGAAATAATTGTTACTAGCCCCCCCCAGCCTAAATTATATGGATGTAAAACAGGAATATCCATTTTTTGACAAATTTCATCAAAAAGTAAAGGGACATCTGAAGAAAAATCCAATGCATTAATCGCTATTTTATGCCCTTTAATATATTCTTCAACATTATCACTTGTTAAAAAACAATTATGGATTTTAATATTTGCCTTACTGTTTATGGACTTAAGTCTCGCTTTTATGGCCTCAACCTTATTAACTGACACGTCACCTTCAGTATAGTTTTGTCTATTTAAGTTAGAGTCCTCTACATGATCTCCATCAACTATTGTTATATTTTCAAATCCAAAACGCAATGCACATTCTGCTATTATACTTCCAATACCAGCCCCTCCCAATAAAATTGGATAATCTTTAATTAGCTCTTGTTCTTTTGGATTTAAGTATAACCTATTTCTGGAATACCTATGTTTCATCATAGTTAATTTTATTACAAAAATAAGTTATCAAAAAAAGAAATACCTAAACAAAAGGGTAGTTTTTTACTTTTCAAACAAAAGTTTATTATTAATTAAAAAACTAAAAACCAATATTATAATCACACCCTCTCCGACAATTAACACAACATTAACAATTAAGTTTTAATACCATATCTATAAATTAAGTTGACTTGATATTTTTTTGATAACTTTTGAATTAACAAAACTCTAATAGCTACTTAATTTTAAACACAAAACGTAAAACATATATTTTACAAAACAAAAAAGCCTTACTAAAACTAGTAAGGCTTATTGTGATCGCGACAGGATTCGAACCTGTGACCGTCTGCTTAGAAGGCAGATGCTCTATCCAGCTGAGCTACGCGACCATTGTGTCGGGGTGGCAGGATTCGAACCTGCGACCTCCTGCTCCCAAAGCAGGCGCGATGACCGGGCTACGCTACACCCCGATTAGTGTCATCTATAAATTTTTAGCGGAGAGACCGGGATTCGAACCCGGGCATCCCGAAGGATGACAGCTTAGCAGGCTGCTGCATTACCACTCTGCCACCTCTCCTTAATTCTTGCCGAAGCGTGAACTAAAAATTGCGAGTGCAAATGTATAACTATATATACGTTTCTACAAACTTTTTTGATAAAAAAAATACCTATTCTGGATACTCAACTCGTAAGTGGTAGATATTCATTAACTTATTCTTAATAATTTTTTTTATTTTTTCTATTTCTCTAAAAGTAATATCTGAATTTATGAACTGATTATCGCTTTTTTGCTTGTCTACAATTCTATCAATTAATATATCTATCGATTGTGCTGTTGGATTTTTTAAACTTTTAGAAGCTGCTTCTGCTGCATCGCACATCATTAAAATTGCTGTTTCTTTTGAAAATGGAATTGGCCCTGGATATTGAAACTTCTGAATATCAACATCTGGATTATTCTCTTCTTCTTTCTTATAAAAATAATAAGTAACACTTGTTCCGTGGTGTGTACGAATAAAGTCTATTATTCTATCTGGCAGCTTGTGCTTTTTTGCTATTTCGATACCGTTAATTACGTGATCTAAAATAATACGTGCACTATCTACTGGTAATAAATCATTGTGTGGGTTTACTCCCGTAGATTGATTTTCGGTAAAGTACATTGGATTTGCCATTTTACCTATATCATGATACAATGCTCCTGTTCTCACCAACATCGAGTTTGCTCCTATTTCATTAGCCGCTGCTTCAGCTAAATTAGCTACCTGCATAGAGTGTTGAAACGTTCCTGGTGCTTTTTCATTCAAATCTCTTAACAACTTTGAATTTGTATTAGAAAGTTCTAATAATGTTACATCAGAAACCAACCCAAATAGTTTTTCATAAAAATAGATAAAAAACACTGCTAAGAACGATAACAACCCATTGGCAGCAAATAGACCAAAGTACATCCAATTTATTTTATCTGCATTTCCTTCTTTTAAAATGGAAAAGGCAAAATAGGTAACCATATAAATTAAAGTAATTTGCCCTATAGACATAAATAGACTTGCTCGTTTATATAGTTCAGAAACCGTTAATATGGTTACTATTCCTGCAATAATGTGTAAGTAAATAAACTCAAAACTATTTGGCACAATAAACCCTAATAGTAACACTGTTAGTACATGGGTAAACAAACCTAATCGAGCATCAAAAAAAGCTTTAAGTACAATTGGCAAAATACTTAACGGAACAACATATAGGTAATCTGAATTGTATTTTACCACCATAGTTTGCACAAAAATCATTAAAAATATATTGAAGAAAATAAAGGTTACTTTATTATTATCATTAAAAGTATCAAACCTATATCTTTCAAGAAACAATAATAACATTAGTAATGCCAAGGCTACTAAAATTGTATACCCAAATACAATCCAATAATAATTTGATTTTGTCCAGATTCTGGAACTTGAGGCTACTTCGTATGATTTTAAAACATTATACTTTCTTCCTTCAACAATGTCTCCTTTTAAAATAATTAATTCTCCTTTTGAGACTTTTCCTTTTGCGTAAGAAATACTTTGTAAACGTTCATTTAACTCCTTTTCACTATACTTATAATCGTACCTTACATTAGGACGCAGGTTGCTTGACAAGTAATTAACAAGCAAGCGTTGTTTATAATACTGAAGTCCTTCTGTATTGGTTCTTAAAAAACTTAAAATATCTTTTGATTGTATCAATCTTGAAAATGGAACATCATCTATAGAATTTCCTTTTCGCAACACTACCGCATCTCCTACACTAGCTTTATCAATACTTGCATCATCTAAAAAACCGTACAGATATATTCTATTAATAAGCTTCTCTCCTTCTTTTATTAAGTCTCTGGCTGCGCTACTTGATAAAGAATCTAGGTTTGTAACTTGATTGGTAAATGAACGTAGTACTTCTGTTTTTATTGAAGTATCGACTACAAAATATTTTTTTGATCCACTTTCAAGTTCCTTTTTCTCTTCTGCTATTTCTTCTGGAGTTTTTTGAATGGCAAAATCAAAAGGAGCATATAAATTATCATATTGCCAAGGTTTTCCTTGTGGAAAATCATACTTAAACTGTCCTCCCTTAGGAAACAAGTATACTATGGCAATTACTGTTATTAAGAACAACAATACTTTGTAAATTATCGTGTTATTCTTGTACAGTCTGTTGATTAAATCGTTCATTTTTGATGTTTATAAAATGTAAATATAACCTTTCTCTATTATTTGAGTACTTGTTATAAAATGGTTATTTTCGCAAAACAAATCTTAATACAATTCACCCAATACATGAAATCAATAGTAGAAAAATAATTATTAAGCACTTAACAGCTTTATTATTTTAGTCGTTTTTGGTTATTGGGATAAATAAAAATTAACAAATAGTAGCACATGAAAGAAGTAGTAATAGTATCGGTTGCAAGAACTCCAATTGGTAGTTTTTTAGGAACATTATCAACTACACCTGCACCAAAATTAGGTGCTGTAGCCATTAAAGGAGCTTTAGATAAAATTAACTTAAAACCAGAAATGGTTGAGGAAGTTTTTATGGGTAATGTAGTTTCAGCAGGTTTAGGACAAGCACCAGCTCGTCAGGCTGCAATCTTTGCAGGAATTCCTGATACTGTACCTTGTACTACTGTTAACAAAGTTTGTTCATCAGGAATGAAGTCTATAATGTTAGCTGCACAAACTATTGCTTTAGGTGATGCAGAAATTGTTATAGCTGGAGGTATGGAAAACATGAGTATGATTCCACATTATCAACACGCTAGAACAGGTTCTAAATTTGGACCTATTAAAATGGAAGATGGAATGCAAAAGGACGGATTAGTTGATGCTTACGAGCAAGTAGCTATGGGAGTTTGTGCTGATGAATGTGCTGTTGAATATGAATTCTCAAGAGAAGATCAAGATGCGTTTGCTGTTGAATCATATAACCGTTCTGCTAAAGCTTGGAGTGAAGGTAAATTTGCTGATGAAGTTGTTCCAGTAGAAATACCTCAACGTCGCGGTGAACCTATTATTTTTTCTGAAGATGAAGAATATAAAAACGTAAAAATGGATAAAATTCCTGCTTTACGTCCTGCTTTTACAAAAGAAGGTACAGTAACTGCTGCAAATGCTTCTACTATTAATGATGGTGGTGCTGCATTAGTATTAATGTCTGCTGAAAAAGCTGCTGAATTAGGGTTAACTCCATTAGCAAAAATTAAAGGTTATGCTGATGCTGCTCACGAACCAAAATGGTTTACAACTGCTCCTGCAAAGGCATTACCAAAAGCCCTAGCTAAAGCTGGAGTTTCTATTGATGATGTTGATTATTTCGAATTAAACGAAGCTTTTTCTGTAGTTGGATTAGCTAACATGAAAATTTTAGGTTTATCAGCTGACAAAGTAAATGTAAATGGTGGTGCGGTTTCGTTAGGACACCCGTTAGGAGTTTCTGGAGCTAGAATTATTATTGCCTTAACTTCTATTTTAAAACAAAACAATGCTAAAATTGGTGCTGCTGGAATTTGTAACGGTGGTGGTGGTGCTAGTGCAATGGTTATTGAAAGAGTTTAATTGTTTTAAAAGCTCCTATTAGTAGATGTCTTTCGGAATTTGTAATTTGAGTATTGTTCCTCTTCGATTAGAACCTTCTGATGCTTCAGAAATGGTGAATCAAGTTGTTTTTGGTGAACATTTTGAAGTCTTAGAAAAATCTAAAAAGTGGAGTAGAATCCGTTTAGCTTTTGATAATTATGAGGGATACATCGACAATAAACAATACGAAGAAATTTCAGAAGAAACACATACTCTTTTATCTAAAGAGAAAAAGCACTATGCTGGTGAATTAATTGATTTTATTACTGATAATAATAGCAACTTAACGACTATTCCTATGGGAGCTCGTCTTCCGTTATTTAAGAATAATAAAATAAACATTAACAACACTTCCTTTTTATATGAGGGCAAAGTATGTAATAGTAAACTGGCTAAATCTGCAATTGTAGAAACTGCTTTTTTATTCTTAAATGTTCCTTATTTGTGGGGAGGAAAATCACCTTTTGGAATTGATTGTTCAGGTTTTACCCAAACTGTATATAAATTATGTGGATATAACTTACTTCGTGACGCTAAACAACAAGCAACTCAAGGAGAAGTATTGAGCTTTATTGAAGAGAGCGAACCCGGTGATTTAGCTTTTTTTGATAATGAAGAAGGTATAATTACTCATGTAGGGATTATTATGAATGATTACAATATTATACATGCTCATGGAAAAGTTCGTATTGACAAGTTAGACCATAGCGGTATTTATAATGTTGACACACAACAACACACCCACAAACTTAGAGTTATAAAACGTTTAGTTGATTAAAAACTAATCCTATAACATAAAAAAAACCGAAACTTTAAAGTTTCGGTTTTTTCTTTATTTGAATGTTTTTTATTGCATTGATTTATACAGCTCTCTGTATTCAGAAGCCTTATCACTCATCTCTAAAACTTCATATAAATTCATTAAAGTTTTAACAGTTTGTAAATTTCTATTTAAACTGTCAGCTTTTTCTAAGAATGGTATAGCTTCTTTATAAACTTCTTTTTGCTTTGCTGCTAACTCATCATACTTTTTAAAGTTTGATAAGTTTTTATTCATTTCTTCAACAATGGCTTTTTCTTTATTTAAAACCACTACTGCTAAATTCATGTAAGCATCAGCATAATCTGGCTTTAACTCAACTGCTTTAGTGTAATACTTCTTAGCATCATCTACTCTTCCTTCATTGAAGTTTACAACACCTAAGTTATAATATAAAGTTGGATTTTCTGGATCTAAAGCCACTGCTTCATTCATCAACTCTCCAAACTTATCCATTTTACCCATATCAACATAAAGTTGAGCTTCATTTAAAATTAAATTTAAATCCTTTGGATTAGAAGCACGAGCATCTTTAAAAGCAGCAATAGCCTCGTCAGTTTTTCCTTGCTCTTTTAATATTAAAGCTACATTTTTAACAATTGTTGCTGATTTTGACTCTGAAGATTTAGTATCTGGTTTCACATAACTTCCTGACTTCACCATTAAATCTCTTCTAGCTTTATCATTACCGAAGCTTTCAACTTTTCCTGTTGCCTTATCAGTAGCTACATATTGTTTTTCAACACCTGTATAACCTATTTTTTGCAACTCTCTATAATACTCAATTGCTTTATCATAGTCTTTAGCTTGAGTAGCAGAAACTGCTGCATTATAAGCAAAAGAGGTATCTGTAGGACTTAATACATATGTCAAATAGAAGTCTTCAGCTGCAGCCTTATAATCTTTTTTATTGTTATATAAGTCTACTGCTTTTTTTGAAACTTCTTGAATCATTTGATTTAAGATAGGCTTAGCTTCATCTGTATACTTATTTTCTTTCATTGCTATTAAAGCATTCAAAGCTTCTCCTGCCTTTTTGTAATCTTTTTTAGCAGCTAATGCTTTTCCTTTTAAGAAATAGAATTTAGACTTATATTTATCTTCACCGTTCATCATTAAAGAACCCTCAATAGCGTTAAGGGTAGTTAATGCTGTAGTAAAATCTTGTTTTTTTATAGCCTTCTCAGCAGCTTTAAGTTCTGATTTTTGAGCAATCGCCCCTAACGACATTAATCCTAAAGAAAGGGCTAAAATTTGATTTTTCATTTTTAGTTATGATTTATTTATTGTTGTTCTTGACTTTCGTTTGTTTCATTTTCAATTTCCGTGCCATCTTCTTCTTCGTCTTTTTCATGCATAACTTTTGCTACTGCAGCAATATCATCATTATCTTTAATATTGATTAACTTAACCCCTTGAGTTGCTCTACCCATAACACGTAAATCTTCTACTGCCATCCTTATAGTTAACCCAGATTTATTGATAATCATTAAGTCATTAGAGTCATCAACATTCTTGATAGCGACTAAATTACCAGTTTTTTCTGATATATTCAATGTTTTAACTCCTTTACCTCCACGGTTCGTTATACGGTAATCTTCTAAATTAGAACGTTTTCCATATCCTTTTTCTGAAACTACTAAGATATTACTTTCCATATCATTTACAGCAACCATACCAATTACCTCATCATTATCATGTGACAATGTAATACCACGAACTCCTGAAGCTGTTCTTCCCATAGGACGTGTTTTAGCTTCTTCGAAACGAATTGCCTTTCCAGATTTAAGTGCTAACATTACTTGGCTATCTCCAGTAGTTAACTTCGCTTCTAATAACTCATCTCCTTCTTTGATAGTAATTGCATTGATACCATTAGCTCTTGGACGAGAATATTGCTCTAGAGGTGTTTTCTTAACCTGACCACGTTTGGTAGCCATAATAACGTAATGATTGTTGATGTAATCTTCATCTTTTAAATCACCTGTTACCAAGAATGCTTTTACCTTATCGTCTTGCTCAATATTTATTAAGTTTTGAATAGCTCTACCTTTCGTATTCTTTCCTCCTTCTGGAACTTCGTACACACGCATCCAGAATACTTTTCCTTTTTGAGTAAAGAACAACATATATTGGTGGTTGGTACCTACAAATAAGTGTTCTAAGAAATCTTCATTACGAGTAGTTGCTCCTTTTTGTCCACGCCCTCCTCTATTCTGAACTTTATATTCATCTAAGTTTGTACGCTTCACATAACCAGCATGCGAAATAGTTACTACTACTTTAGAGTTAGGAATCATGTCTTCGATTCTCATATCTCCTCCCGCATATTCAATTACTGAACGACGATCGTCACCATACTTTTCTTTGATGTGTAATAATTCATCTTTAATAATTTGGTAACGTCTTGGTTCATTAGCTAGAATATCTTTTAAATCTGCAATTGTTTTGATGATTTCATCATATTCTGCACGTAATTTATCTTGTTCTAGTCCTGTTAACTGACGTAAACGCATTTCAACAATAGCACGCGCTTGGATTTCTGTTAATTCAAAACGTTCAATTAACTTCTCACGAGCTTCATCAGCATTAGAAGAACCTCTAATAATAGCAATTACTTCATCAATATTATCCGAAGCAATGATTAATCCTTCTAAAATATGAGCACGAGCTTCAGCTTTCTTTAATTCAAATTCTGTTCTACGAACAATTACTTCATGTCTATGCTCTACAAAGTAGTGAATTAATTCTTTTAAATTTAATTGCTCTGGGCGACCATTAACTAAAGCAATATTGTTTACGCTAAAAGAAGTTTGTAACTGTGTATACTTAAATAGCTTATTTAAAACAATGTTAGGAATTGCGTCACGTTTTAAAACATAAACAATACGCATTCCTTTACGGTCAGATTCATCACGAATACTTGCAATACCTTCTAACTTCTTATCATTAACCAAGTCTGCAGTTTTCTTAATCATTTCTGCTTTATTCACTTGGTAAGGAATCTCAGTTACGACGATACACTCACGTCCTTTTACCTCTTCAATAGTAGCTTTAGCACGCATTACAATACGTCCTCGACCAGTATGAAAAGCATCTCTTACGCCGTCATATCCATAAATAATTCCACCTGTAGGAAAATCAGGCGCTTTGATGTGTTGCATTAACTCATCAATCTCAATATCTCTATTATCAATATAGGCAATAGTACCATTAATAACTTCAGTTAAGTTATGCGGCGCCATGTTTGTTGCCATACCTACTGCAATACCTGATGCTCCATTAACTAATAAGTTAGGAATACGTGTTGGTAATACCGTAGGTTCTTGTAACGTATCATCAAAGTTTAACTTGTGATCAACAGTATCTTTTTCAATATCAGACAACATTTCTTCTGATATTTTCTGCATACGTACCTCGGTATAACGCATTGCTGCAGGGCTATCACCATCAACCGAACCAAAGTTCCCTTGCCCATCAACCATCATATAACGCACACTCCAGTCTTGTGCCATACGTACCATTGAGTCGTATACAGAAGTATCTCCGTGTGGGTGATACTTACCTAATACTTCCCCTACAACTCTTGCAGATTTTTTATATGCTCCTGTAGATTTAATTCCTAATTCATGCATACCAAACAACACTCTTCTATGCACTGGTTTCAAACCATCTCTTACATCTGGTAATGCTCTCGATACTATCACCGACATAGAATAGTCGATGTATGCTGACTTCATTTGCTCTTCAATGTTGATAGGTATCAACTTTTCGCCATCTGCCATATATTTTCTTTTAAAATATTAGTATTTATTTTCGTCAAAAAAGTGAATTTTACACTCGATAAAACTCACTTTTGAAATGCTTTCTAGTTCTCTGCATTTTCTAAAACATTGCAAGATACTATAACCCTCAGTTTTACACAAAAAATATATAGACTGTTTTACGGTTATTTATTAACAATTTTATAAGGTTATTAAACATTAAAACACCTTATTTTACTCGTCAGAATGTCAGTTGAAAACTATTGGCACCTTTTTTGTAATTTTTAAGAAAAAAACTTACTAACTTTACAGAGATAGAAAATAAATATATGGACGATAATTTTTCACCACAGGTTAGAGATGTGATTACTTTCAGTAAAGAGGAAGCCTTACGACTAGGACATGACTTTATTGGAACAGAGCATCTTTTGTTAGGTTTGATTAGGAAAGGTGACGGAAAAGCCATTGAAATATTAACAACTTTTGATGTTGATTTAGATTTAGTACGTAATAAACTAGAAAAACTAAATCCTACAACCCCATCTTTTTCAAGCCCTCAAAGGAAGAGTTTACATCTTACCAGACAAGCAGAAAAAGCTATAAAAACAACGTTTTTAGAAGCTAAATTATATCAAAGTAACGCTATAGACACTGCACATTTATTACTGTGTATCTTACGTAACGAGAACGATCCTACCACTAAACTACTTCAAAAGTATGATGTAGATTATGAGCAGGCTAAAAACTTGTATAAAGAACTACACGTAGATGACGACACGTTTATTTCACCAATTGGAGAAACTCCTTCAGATGATGAGTTTGCTGACGAAAAGTCAAATCCTTATGGACAACAATCGCAAAAAGGAAAGCAAGTTAAAAAGTCTAAAACTCCTGTTTTAGACAACTTTGGACGTGATTTAACAGCCTTAGCAGTTGCAGGAAAATTAGACCCTGTTGTAGGTCGTTTAAAAGAAATTGAACGTGTTTCTCAGATTTTGAGTAGACGAAAAAAGAACAATCCAATGCTTATTGGTGAGCCAGGTGTTGGTAAATCTGCTATCGCAGAAGGATTAGCTTTACGTATTGTAGACAGAAAAGTATCTCGAATTCTATTCGATAAGCGCATTGTTTCTCTTGACTTAGCTAGCTTAGTTGCTGGCACAAAATATAGAGGTCAGTTTGAAGAACGTATGAAAGCGTTGATGAATGAACTAGAAAAGAATGATGATATCATTTTATTCATTGATGAAATTCATACAATTGTTGGTGCTGGAGGAGCTACAGGTTCTTTAGATGCTTCTAACATGTTAAAACCTGCTTTAGCAAGAGGAGAAATTCAATGTATTGGTGCAACTACTTTAGATGAATACAGAACCAACATTGAAAAAGACGGTGCATTAGAGCGTCGTTTTCAAAAAGTAATTGTAGATCCTACCACAGTTGAAGAAACTATACAAATTTTACACAATATTAAAGGTAAATATGAATCGCATCATCATGTTACTTTTACAGATGAAGCTATTGAAGCTTGTGTAAAATTAACCAATCGTTATATGACTGATCGCTTTTTACCAGACAAAGCTATTGATGCTTTAGATGAAGCTGGATCAAGAATTCATATTACAAATATTGTAGTTCCGCAACAAATTTTAGAATTAGAGGCGAAACTAGAAGAAATTAGAGGACGTAAAACTAAAGCGGTAAGCGGACAAAAGTATGAAGAGGCTGCAAAGCTTCGTGATGACGAAAAGAATATAGAAACAGCCTTAGAGTCTGCACAACACCAATGGGAAGAAGACTCTAAACTACATCGTGAAACCGTTACTGAAGATAATGTTGCTGAAGTGGTATCAATGATGACAGGAATTCCTGTAAATCGTGTTGCCGAAGCAGAAAGTAGCCGTTTAGCAGAATTACCTCAATTAATAAAAGGTAAAGTAATTGGTCAAGATGAAGCCGTTACCAAAGTAGTAAAAGCTATACAACGTAACCGTGTTGGGTTAAAAGATCCTAACAAACCAATTGGCTCTTTTATCTTCTTAGGTTCAACTGGTGTTGGTAAAACACAGTTAGCTAAAGTATTAGCACGTGAATTGTTTGACTCTGACGATTCTTTAATTAGAATTGACATGAGTGAATACATGGAGAAGTTTGCTATTTCTCGTTTAATTGGTGCACCTCCAGGATATGTTGGTTATGAAGAAGGTGGACAATTAACTGAAAAAGTACGTCGTAAACCTTATTCTGTAATCTTGTTAGATGAGATTGAAAAAGCACATCCTGATGTATTTAACATGTTATTACAAGTGTTAGATGATGGACACATAACTGATAGTTTAGGTCGTAAAATAGATTTTAGAAACACCATTATTATTATGACTTCAAACATTGGAGTTCGTAAACTTAAAGATTTTGGTGGTGGTGTTGGTTTTGGAACTGCTTCTAAAAAAGAGCAGGAAGATGCACATGCTAAAAGTATTATTGAAGGTGCTTTAAAGAAATCGTTTGCTCCTGAATTCTTAAACCGTATTGACGATGTTGTAATCTTTAACTCATTAGAGCGTGAAGACATTCATAAGATTATTGATATTGAATTAGACAAATTACTAAGACGTATTGATGATTTAGGTTACAAACTTACGTTAAGTGATAAAGCCAAAGACTATATTGCCGATAAAGGTTTTGATAAACAATATGGAGCTCGCCCATTAAAAAGAGCTATTCAGAAATACATTGAAGATGCATTAGCTGAAGAAATTGTAAACTCAAAACTTGATGAAGGTGATGCTATCTTTATGGATTTAGATGAGAAAGACAAAAAACTCATCATAAAAATAGAAAAAGGTGAAAAACCCAAAGAGTCTAGAACAGAAATAGACGAAGACAATTAAAAAATAAAAATCCCAAGTGTTACTTACTTGGGATTTTTTTTACCCTCATAATTTTACCCCTGCTCATAAACTAGTTTCATTTATCCCTAATAATTGAACTTAATAAAACTAAAAAGATTAATTATTAACTACAACAACTAAACTATGAACTCAACAAATGAAAACCAAATTACCCCTTCAAGAATCATGGAAGTAGGCATGGGTTTTTGGGCTTCAAAAACCTTACTTACTGCAGTTAAAATGGGGTTATTCACGCATTTAGCTAATGAAGGATTAACAGGAAAAGAAATTCAAGACAAACTCAAACTTCATGATAGATCTCTTTTCGACTTTCTTGACACATTAGTTGCTTTAGGTTTCTTAGAGCGTTCTGGATTAAAAGAAAGTGCTATATATAGTAATTCTGAAGACACCAACTTATTCTTAGATAAAAACAAACCAAGTTATATGGGAGGCATATTGGAAATGTCTAACAACAGATTGTACCCTTTTTGGAACAATTTAGAAGAAGCTTTAATAACTGGAAAACCACAAAACGAGACAAAAAATGGTGGCAAGCCAATATTTGAAGCTATTTATGCAGATGAAAATAAGCTTCGAGAATTTATACACGGAATGTCAGGTGTTCAGGCTGGAAACTTCATAAAATTAGCTCGTGATATTGATTTTTCTAAATACAATACGCTATGTGATGTTGGTGGCTCTGGAGCAAACCTATCAATACAAATAGCTAAAAATAATCCACACATAAAATGTATTTCTTTTGACCTTCCTGCTGTTGAACCAATAGCTAAAGAAAATGTAACTCGTTTTGGTTTAAACGACAGAATAGAAATTCACTCAGGTGATTTCTTTACTAATGAATTACCAAAAGCAGACGTTATTACTATGGGAAACATTCTTCATGATTGGGGTACAAAAGATAAGTTAACACTTATAAAAAAAGCCTATAACGCCCTACCTAAAGAAGGATCTTTAATTATTATTGAAAATATAATTGATAATGAAAGAAATAAAAATGCTTTTGGTTTAATGATGTCGCTAAACATGATTATTGAAACTGATGAAGGTTACGATTTTACCCTTTCTGATTTTAATAACTGGGCAAAAGAAGCAGGTTTTAGTAATACTAGATTGATGCATTTAACTGGTCCTGCAAGTGCCATTATTGCTGTTAAATAATTCTAAAAACTCTCGTATGAAATAAACAAAGGCCATGAAATAAAAGTTCCAAGTAAATAACACTTGGGATTTTTTCATACTATACCTATCATTATATAAAGAGTAATAAATTTCCCCTCTTCTTTCTAGTATTAAAATTTGTACTTTTAACTGATAATTAAAACACATTATTACCAACAAGCTATAATTATGAATAAATACTGTATTCTTTTCATTACTCTCTTTATCCTTTCATGTGCTGGTAATAAATCTTCAGAAAAAACATTCAAAACAAATACAAGCAATACCTCTATTGTTATTTTAGGAACTATTCAAGATGCAGGCTCTCCACAAATTGCATGTAAAAAAGAATGTTGCACTAACCTTTTTAAGAATCCTGATAAAAAAAGACAGGTAACTTCATTAGGAATAATTGACAAACAACATCAAAAAACCTACTTATTTGAAGCAACTCCAGATATTACGTCACAAATGAAAACACTTACCAAACTAGAAGATAGTGCTGACAAAGAAATTGCAGATGGAATCTTTTTAACACATGCTCACATAGGGCACTATACTGGTTTAATGTATTTAGGTAAAGAAGCTATGGATGCTGACAACACACCTGTATATACTATGCCTAGAATGAAAGAGTTCTTATCTAAAAATGGTCCTTGGGATCAATTGATTACTCGAAAAAACATAGAGCTTCATCCAATAGAAAATGAAAAACCAATTGAGCTATCCAAAAACATTAAGGTTACTCCACTTATTGTCCCTCATAGAGACGAATACTCTGAAACCGTAGGCTACCGAATAACGGGCCCTAATAAAAGTGCTTTGTTTATTCCTGATATTGACAAGTGGGAAAAATGGGACAAAAACATTATTGATGAAATTAAAAAAGTAAACTATGCTTTTTTAGATGCTACTTTTTATAGTGGAAAAGAAATAAATAGTAGAGATATTAGCCAGATACCACACCCTTTTATTGTTGAAAGTTTAGATAAGTTTAAAGACTTAAGTAAACAAGAAAAGAACAAAATTATCTTTATTCACTTCAACCATACAAACCCTGTAATAAACTCTACTAGTGAAGAAAGTAAATTTGTAACATCACAAGGATATAGAATTGCAGAAATTGAAACTGTTTTTGATTTATAGCAATCACTTCTTTTTATCTTTGTAAACCTAACATCTATAATTAAAAACACTATGACGCTCACTATCAAAAACATGGTTTGCAATCGCTGTATCCTAGTCATTCAAAATGAATTAGACAAGCTAGGTGTGGGTGTAAAGAATATTAAATTAGGTGAAGTTACAGTTGAAAAAGAGCTTACTTCCGAAGAAAGAAAACACTTAAACAAAACCTTACTTAGCTTAGGGTTTGAGATTATTGACGATAAAAAAAGTCGCATTATTGAAAAGATTAAAAACCTAATCATCAACTTAGTGCATCATCAAGACAGTGAAACAAAAATCAATTTATCTGAATTATTAAGCAACGAACTACATCACGATTACAACTACCTATCTAACCTTTTTTCTGAAGTAGAAGGCACTACTATTGAGAAGTATTTTATTGCTCAAAAAATAGAAAAGGTAAAAGAGTTACTTGTTTACGATGAATTATCGTTGAGTGAAATTGCTTTCCGTTTACACTATTCAAGCGTAGCGTACTTAAGTAATCAGTTTAAAAAAGTAACAGGATTAACCCCGAGTCACTTCAAAAAAATCCGTAAAGACAAACGTACACCATTAGACGAGGTGTAAATCTTATAAATCAATTACAAAATTCCACAATAAATTTTCTTTAACTTATAGCCAACTTTGTAGTATACAAATTCATACAAGAAAAAATGGCAACAAATAATAAAGATATCATTTACCTACCCTTAGAAGGTGTAGAAAGTGAACACTGTGCTTTAATCGTTGAAAAAGGCTTAGCACATGTTGAAGGAATTGAAACCCATAAAGTAGAACTAAACAACCAAAGAGCTGCTATTACAGTTACCAACGAAGAAGTTCTTGAGAACGCCGTTACTGCTATAAAAGACCTTGGTTACGGTGTAACTACTGTAAAAAAAGTTTTTCCTGTATTGGGTATGACTTGCGCCTCTTGTGCAGGAAGTGCTGAAAGTATTGTTAGCTTTGAACCAGGGGTAGTAAATGCCTCAGTAAATTTTGCTAGCGGAAACTTAACGGTAGAATACCTTCCTAATATGACCAATGCTACAAAACTGCAAAAAGCAGTACAAGGTGCGGGTTATGATTTGTTAATTGAAGACGAAACCAAACAGCAAGAAACCCTAGAAGCAATTCACGAAAAGAAATTCAACCAATTAAAAACCAAAACCATTTGGTCGGTAATACTCTCGTTACCTGTGGTTGTTATTGGTATGTTTTTTATGAACATGCCTTATGCAAACCCTATTATGTGGGCCTTCTCTACCCCAGTTTTGCTATGGTTTGGTAAAGACTTTTTTATCAATGCATGGAAACAAGCCAAACATCGTTCTGCAAATATGGATACCCTAGTAGCCTTAAGTACGGGTATAGCTTATATATTTAGTGTATTTAACATGCTATTTCCTAAGTTTTGGGAATCTAGAGGACTAGAAGCACATGTATATTTTGAGTCTGCTTCAGTTATTATTGCATTTATTCTTTTAGGAAAGTTATTAGAAGAAAAAGCCAAAGGAAACACCTCATCTGCCATTAAGAAATTGATGGGTTTACAGCCTAAAACTGTGGTTGTGATACAACCTGACGGAACGGAAAAGCAAACTGCTATTGAAGAAGTGAACGTAGGTGATACTATTCTTGTAAAACCAGGAGAAAAAATTGCAGTAGATGGTATGGTTACTACAGGAAGCTCGTATGTAGATGAAAGTATGTTAAGTGGTGAACCTGTTCCGGTACTAAAAGAAGAAAATGAAAAAGTATTTGCAGGAACCATTAATCAGAAAGGAAGTTTTCAGTTTAAAGCTGTTAAAGTTGGAAAAGAAACCATGCTTGCTCAGATTATTAAAATGGTGCAAGATGCACAAGGTAGTAAAGCTCCTGTACAGAAATTGGTTGATAAAATTGCAGGTATTTTCGTACCTGTAGTAATGAGTATTGCTGTTATTACATTTATTATATGGTTTATTTTAGGTGGGGATAACGGAGTTGTTCAAGGATTATTAGCAGCCATCACCGTATTGGTTATTGCATGTCCTTGTGCTTTAGGTCTCGCTACCCCTACTGCTATTATGGTGGGTGTGGGTAAAGGTGCCGAAAACGGTATTTTAATTAAAGACGCTGAAAGCCTTGAATCTGCTAAAAAAGTAAACGCTATTATTTTAGATAAAACAGGAACCATTACCGAAGGAAAGCCAGAAGTTACTGGTATATCTTGGTTACAGAATAATGATACTGCCAAGAACATTCTTTTAAGTATTGAGAAAAAATCTGAACATCCATTAGCAGAAGCTGTTGTAAAGTTTTTAGGAGATACTACCACTACCCCACTAACAAATTTCGACAGTATTACTGGTAAAGGTGCTAAGGCTGATTATAATGGAGAAACCTTTTTTGTTGGTAATAAAAAACTATTAGCAGAAAACAACATTTCCATAGCTAACGAACTTTTAAAACAGGCGGAAGAATGGAGCAAACAGGCTAAAACAGTTATTTGGTTTGCTAATAATAAGGAAACACTTTCTGTACTTGCTATTTCGGATAAAATAAAAGAGACCTCAGTACAAGCTATTAAGGAGCTACAGGCTATGGATATTGAGTTATATATGCTTACGGGTGATAACGAAGCTACTGCAAAATCTATTGCTGAAGAAACAGGTATTCAACATTACAAAGCTGAAGTATTACCACAACACAAAGCCGATTTTGTAAAAGAATTACAACAACAAGGAAAAACTGTTGCTATGGTGGGTGATGGTATTAACGACAGTACTGCCTTAGCTACTGCTGATGTGAGTATTGCCATGGGAAAAGGTAGTGATATTGCGATGGATGTTGCTAAAATGACCATTATATCATCTGACCTGAGTAAAATACCACAAGCTATAAAACTATCAAAACAAACGGTGGCTACCATTAAACAAAACCTATTTTGGGCATTTATTTATAACCTTATTGGTATTCCTATTGCAGCTGGTATTTTATACCCATTTAATGGTTTTTTACTAAACCCTATGATTGCTGGTGCGGCTATGGCTATGAGTAGTGTTAGTGTGATTACCAATAGCTTACGATTAAAATGGAAAAAAATAACAAGTGTTTTGGCACTAGCAAGTGTCAAAACATTTTAAACCTCACTTAGTAAGTAAATCTGTAAATCTCACAAATCAATCTTTAAATTGTACAACAAAAAATAACGGTGTTGTGCTGAAATTTGTAGTATTCAATAACAAGTAAATTTTTAATATAATGGAAAGCAATAAAGAACTAAAATTTAAAACTAACCTTAACTGCGGAGGTTGTGTATCAAAAGTACAAGCTGATTTAGACAATGCTGAGGGCATTTGCCATTGGAATGTAGATACTAACTTTGATGACAAAATTCTTACCGTAAGTTCTAAAGGAATTACTGCGGATGAAGTAATTGCTATTGTAAAAAGTAAAGGTTTTAAAGCAGAGCCTTTAGTATAAAAACAATTACGCGACTCTCACTTACAATACAAATTGAAACAAGCGAGAACACCTGTGCTTTTGTTAGCTGTTAAGTTAACTACTTATAAAACTTTACACTTAAATACACTCCTCTTTGGGGTGTATTTGTTTTTTAAAAAGACTTCTTTATACACCACGGCACCTAACAAACATTTTTCTACACAATACGAATATTTTACCTTTTTACTTGTTTGGTGTTGCTCCCCTTAGGCAGTGAATGACACTCCCCTTAGGCGGTGAGCATCGTTCCCCTTACCGAGGGAGTGTCACTCCCCTTAGGCAAGGAGTGTCGACCCGATTAGGCTTGGGGTGTCGACCCGATTAGGCTTGGGGTGTCGACCCGATTAGGCTTGGGGTGTCGACCCGATTAGGCTTGGGGTGTCGACCCGATAAAAAAGTTACACTTTTTTATCTTACTTTTTTTATATTTGAGAGTGTTAATAAAATTGCTATATCTTCCACTTATTCTACTGTGTAAAGTGCATATTAGTAATTTTATTACATATATAAACTAGTTGGCAAAAATAAAATCAGAACACTCAATTAAAGAATTAAATGAATTGCATTTCCTGTAATTTTGAACACAATGAAAAATATTGTCCGAATTGTGGTGAAAAAAATGGAACTAAAAAAATAACTTTAAGTTCAATAGTTGAAGATTCATTTTCATCTATTACAAATATGGATAAAGGCCTTTTATTTAATATAAAAGCACTATTGCTACATCCAAGAAAAATTACAATTGACTATGTTTTAGGAAAAAGAAAAGGGATTCTTAACCCTATTTCGTTTCTAATTCTTGCTATTACCATATATATAATTGTAATAACCTTTTTTAAGGTACCAAAAGAATTAGTCGAAGAAAATAGTATTACAAAATCTAAACTTAAAGAGACAGGTAATTACGTTGGACTTTTCATTAGAACTTACTTGAAGTATTTTTGGGTATTGTGCATAATTCCACTAGGAATATCATTAAAACTATTTTTTAGAAAATATAATTTAATAGAACATCTAGCTATAAGTTCATTTATAATTGGACAAGCTACTTTAATAGGAATTTTAAGCTACTTAATTTTCAGATTTCCATTAATTTTAGATCCAGTAGTTTATCTAGTCATTCTATGGTTAGTTTATAGAATATTTAAAAATAATAACGATAGAATTGAAGCAATTCTAATATCAATAACCGTTTTAATATTATTCATAATTCAATTAATTATAATTATTGGAATAATCGGAGGAATAAAATACTTTTTCTAACAATGGCTATAATTCTATGAAAAACAACTCCACAATATCATCCAACAAATTCTTTCTTGGAGAAGGAGAAGATGGAATTTATTCTAACATAACGATTGAGATAAAAAAATCAGAACAAGCAACTATAAATCGTGGAGCTAATATTCAATTACAAGATGAAGAGATTTTAAGAGCAATTGAAAAAGAATTTAAAACGAATTGGATTGAGAGATATAAAAAGGATGAAATTTATCTGGAAATTATAATTCTAAATGTTGGAATCGATCCGACCGGACGAAAGTATAAAGTGGATAATTCTGTTGGAGGAGTGATGCATGATGCACTGCCAAAAATTGGTATTCAACCGCCTCAGATATTTGGATTGTAAAACACAAAAAAAGTAGCTAACAAAACCTAAACTGCATTAAAACACAGTTTATCTAAACCGCTCTACACAATTTAACAAATGAAAAAACTTACAATAATTTTAATTCTAGCTTTTACTGTATTTGTTTCCTGTAGGCAGAGTAAACAAGAAAAACAACAAGTAACTCTTGAAAAGTCTGAGTTTACTGAACTTATAAAAGAAGATTACGAACTTTATAAGCCAACAAAAGAAATTAAAGCGGTTTTAATTCTGTTTGGAGGTTACCCAGAAGTTGCTAAAGACATTAAAAGAGAGTTTAAAATTCTTGATATTGCTAGAAAAAATAATATTGCAGTTATACTTTCTAATCTTAATCAGAAATTATGGCTTGAAGAAAACGAAAAACAACAACTTGCCAAAAGCTTACAGAATATAATTACAGAAAACCAATTGCCAACTGACAATATCTTTATTGGAGGCTTTTCTAGCGGTGGAGTTGTTAGTCTTTTAATAAGCAATTATATTGTTGGGAAGAAACAGTTCTATATCGATCCAAAAGGGGTATTTATAGTAGATTCCCCAATAGACTTAGTTGCTCTATATGAATCTTCAGAAAAAAGTATAGAACGAAACTTTTCAGAGCCTGCAATTCTAGAAAGTACTTGGCTATTAGAAACATTAGGTAATAACTTTGGCAACCCTAAAGATAGTATTAAAAAATACGAGGAAAAAGCTGTATTTACCTCTAGTACAGACAATATTTCTAACATAAAGAAACTAAAAAACACTAAGATTAGACTTTATACCGAACCTGATACTCTATGGTGGAAAAAGAATAGAATGGCTGATTATGACCAAATGAATGCTTTCTATATCAAAAAATTATATGAGAGTTTAAAAACTAAAGGTTTTAATAATGTTGAGTATATACCAACAACTAACAAAGGATATAGAGCAAATGGTGAACGACACCCTCATAGTTGGGCTATTGTAGACAAAAAAGACCTAATAAACTGGATATTAACAAAATAAACACTGGATACAACTATAATTATAGAGATAACTTTTCCTGTTTTGTTTCAATCATCTCTATACTTCTTTAAGAATAGTTATTTGTTATATCTCTAATAAATAAGGTTTTACCTTACTTTTCTTATGTTTTTTTCCACTTCTTAATTTTGATTTATTTATAAGTTTGATAAATTTTAAAACAACTTAAATTATGTTAACAAACATTTCAAACTTAGGTACTGTCCTAAACAAGTCTGAACAGAAATCTATTAACGGAAAAGGTGATGATTGTTACTCTACAGGTGGTCATGACTGTGAACCATTTAATAATCCAAACTATTTCAACTGTTTAAGAACATGTGCTGGGTCTTGTTCAGGAAGCGGTCAGTGTTTTACAATGATTAAGTAAAAAATAAGCGAACTTCGGTTCGCTTTTCTATTTCTCCAAATCCTATGATTACTTCTTTAACTCTAATTATTTGTTAAATTTAGTTAAGTAAGGAATTACCTTACTTTTATTACGGCTTATTTTATTTCTCCATTTTATTTTATTACTAAGTTTAGAAAATTTTAAAACTCAAAATTATGTTAAAGAACATTTCAAACTTAGGTTCTGTTTTAAACAAAAACGAACAACAATCTATTAATGGTAAAGGAGAAACATCTTGTCCTTCAGGATATTGCTTAAATTGGAGTGGAGGTTGCACACATTTGGCTAGCGCTATCTTTGATGATTGCGTTCATTAATATTATTTGTCCTCGTCCACCGAGGACTTTTTTATTATATAACTATTATTCATAAAAACATAGTAAGTTCTTTTCAACAATAACTAATTGTTAAATTTAGTTAAGTAAGGAATTGCCTTACTTTTATTACGGTTTTAAAGATTCTTTCATTTTTATTTATACCTAGTTTTGATAAAATTTTAAATTAAAAATTATGTTAAAGAACATTTCAAACTTAGGTTCTGTTTTAAATAAACAAGAACAACAATCTATTAACGGAGGAACAACTGAATGTCGTTTCCTACCTCACCCTTGTGATGATCATCATGAATTTGATGAAAACTGTAGGTGTGTTCCCAAAACAATGTAATTAAATTTATCAGCGAACTTCGGTTCGCTATTTTCTTTTTAAAACTATTCTTGTTTTAAATACAACTAAGCTTAGTATTCAACTAAATATAAAACAGTCATCTTAACTTGATAAAATGACTGTTTTTTGTTAACCCTAATTAATACTAACTAGTACAACACAAAATCAATATTATCAATATCTGCCCCTCTAAAAGCTCCAGTAATACTACCTTCTAATTTTTGAGGCAAAATTACTTTTCTTAACTTCTTACTATCTTTAAAAGAATCACTCCCTAGGGTTGTTATGTGTTCTGGAATTGTAAGTTCTTCAAAATTATTTTCTGCAAAACAATCGTTATACAATGTAGTTACTGACTCTGGTAAATCTATACTTGTAAGCGCATTTCCTACAAAACAAAACATATGAATCGTTGTAATTGGTGCTTCAATAACTAGTTTTTCAATTTTATTTCTTCCAAAAGCCCCTCCTCTAATTTCTGTTACTTTTGAAGGAATTACCAACTCTTTAATTTCATTTTCATAAAAAGCATCTTCATCTATATACTCTAGAAACTTTGGTAAAACCACCGCTTTGAGCCCTTTGTTATCAAAAGCTTCCCTTAGTATATATTTTACAGGTTTATCGTTAATATTATCGGGGATCACAATATCAGTAGACTTTCCTGTATAATCTAAAATTGCAATACCTCCGTTAAGTTCTCTAAAAGAATAATCCTCATTTTTTAAAATAGCAACTTGTTCTTCCATTTTTATTTGATATGATGTTTTATTATTAATTACAAGTATCAAATGTATACGGTAGGTAATAGCCTATAAAAAGTAGTTTGTTTTCGTAGCATTTGTTTTTATATTCGTAATTATACTGGCTAACCCTGTTTACTGATCAGATATACAAAATTGCGATAATTAGATTTTTTAAAATTTTTAATCAAATTGCTACTATTCTGAAAACAACTCATAAAAATATTGCATGAAAATAATACTAACAAAATTTACAGAATCTGACTTTACCGATTATTTCAAACTCGTAAATAATGAAAAAGTCATGGAAATGATTACCGAAAGAGCTATTGAATTAGAGGAAGCTAAAAAAGACTTTGAAAAATTAATAAAAAACAACAGGCTTACATCAAGTTTCGGTAACTTCAAAATTATTGATGAAAATACAAATGAGTTTTTAGGATTAGCTAAACTAAAAATAACAGAGGTTAACACTACTGAAGCTGAACTAGGATATATGCTTTTGCCTGAACACTGGGGAAAAGGAATTGCTAGTACTGTTGGAAGAAGGTTAATTGAAATAGGTAAAAAACAAAACTCTTTAAAAAGAATTTTTGCAATAATAGACCCTAAAAATATTCCCTCAAGAAAAGTTTTAACAAATAATGGATTCTACTCAAAAGAGTTTAAAGATTTTGACGGATTACCTGGAGAAATACTCGAATTAAATTTATAAATATGTTTTGCATATATAAATTCTAAAAGAATATTAATTCATTAATACTAAAAACTAACATTCAACTATTTTTTGAGCGAAGATTAAAACCTTACCTTTAGAAAGACTGTATACGTAATCTTAAATAAACCTAGAACTAATGAATAAAAGTGAAATAGCTAAAAAATACCTAGAACACCTAGAAAATGGAAATATAGAAAAGGTTATTAATCTGTTTAGCAATAACGGAATTGTTGAGTCTCCTATCTATGGAATTAAAAAAGCTGACAAATTTTATCGTGAATTAAATAATGACACTTCTAATTCTGAACTTTTCCTAAAAGGGATTTTTGAACAAAATGATTCTAACAATTTAGCTCTTTACTTCACCTATAAATGGACTTTAAAAAACAATGAAAAAGTAGAGTTTGATGTTGTTGATATTATTGAACTTGATTCTGAAAACAAAATAACCAAGCTAAAAATAATTTACGACACTGTTATTTCTAGAAAGTTAGTAAATGACTTAAATGAGTAAAGCTCAACCAATCAAAAATGCTGAAGTTTTTAAAGAAAATATTTAGTAAAAAAGGAACCTTTTTTGGGGCTACGAATTATAAAATAGATGATATGATTTGTGGCATTGGAAAAGCTAAAATTCTAGAAACTGAGATTGAAATTTCAGAATACCCTTTTAAACCATCAGCTGTATTCCCTAATAAAACAATTAAAGCTAGTAAAATAATTGCTATTTGCCATCAATCTTATCCCCCATTAATTAAAATGGGTAATGAAGTTATATTTATCTCTCGAGAACATGCCGAGTTACTTAAAGAGTTTACAGAAAGAAACAACATAGCTACTTTTAGAGAAACCAAAAACTGGAACTGGTTATTAGAGCCATACCTTGACACAGAAAACACTCCAGAAGAAAATATTAAAACAACCCAATTACTAAACAAACACGGTATTTCTAACTCTGAGATAACAAAAATAAGAGACGAAGTAGGTAAACAAATGTATAAATACAATTTTGACACCATGCTTTGGGATTGGTTTAGTTTAGGGTTACCAGATGTATTAGCTGCAATGAGAGTTAAATATGATGAAAAAGAATTTGCTGATTTTTATAAAAGAGCAATGGAAATTGAGCTTAGAAATAAAAACAAATAACACCCCTAGTTCTCCTCTACTATTTTAAGTAAACATACTAAGAATTGTTATTTACAACTACAAAAATAACAATGACTTAACAGACTATTTACGCTCTCTTCACTTATAAAAAATACTAACTTATAAATTTGGCAACTAATCAATTAACTATTTCTGTAGTCTAGATTCAATAAGAATTTATACAACATCAAACTAATTTAACCCCCATGAGAAAAACTATTTTTTTTGCTTGCTTCTTATTAATAGGAAGCCTTATCAAATTACACGCACAAAGTGTAAACCCTTCAAAAACCACTTATGCTCCTAACGAAGCTATAACTGTCAATTTTTCTAACGGTCCAGGAAATTCAAAAGATTGGATTGGCGTCTACAATCAAGGAGATACACCTGGGCTTGTAAGCTCTATTGATTGGTTGTATGTAAATGGAAAACAAAGTGCTACCAAAAAACTGAAAAATGGTAGTGTTACCTTTTCCTCTGGTTTACCAAATACTGGAACTTATAAAGTATATTTTTTTCAGAATGACGGTTATACCGTGTTAGCTTCTTCAAGTTTTACGGTGGGTACAGAAACTCCAACCTGCTCTCCTATTTCACAATCTGGATGGACTTTACAATATGTAGACAGTCAAGAAACATCAGGTGAAAACGGAGTAGCTACTAATGCTTTTGATGGTGACTCATCAACTATTTGGCATACCGAATGGAGTTCTAATCAACCAACGCACCCACATGAAATTCAGATTAACTTAAACGGTATTTATGATGTTTGCGAGCTAAAATACTTACCTCGCCAAACAGGGACTAACGGTACCATAGCCGATTATCAAATTTATGTAAGTGATACTCCTTCTAATTGGGGGGCTGCGGTAGCCACCGGAACTTTTGCTTCCAATCAAACAGAAAAAACTGTTAGTTTTCCTAAAAAACAAGGACAATATGTACGCTTAGTAGCTACTTCTGATATCAACGGAGGAAATTATACCTCTGCTGCAGAAATCAATATTGGAGGAACTTTAATTCAAGCAGGAGCTCCAGTAGCTAACTTTACATCAAACACCTCTTCTATTATCGCAGGACAACAAATTTCTTTTACAGATAGTTCTACCAACAATCCTACTTCTTGGAATTGGACATTTGAAGGAGGAACACCTGCCACCAGTACCGCTCAAAATCCAGTAGTAACATATACTACCGAAGGAACTTACAATGTAACCTTAACCGCTAGTAATACTACGGGCAGTAATACCACTATTAAAACCAATTATATTACTGTACGTAACACCAATAGCCTTAAAGTATTGCAATTTAATATTTGGCAAGAAGGAACTTCAGTACCAAACGGAATGACCTATATTAGAGATGTAATTGCTGAAGTAAATCCTGATATTGTATGTTTTAGCGAAGTAAGAAACTATACGGGGGATTGGACTACTAAAATTGTAAACAACCTTGCTGCTATTGGCTTAAATTATAACAGAGGTTATGCTTATGGCGATGTTTCTATCATTAGTAAATACCCAATTACCTCATCGGGTACCAACCTTGGTGCGATTTCGGTTTTTGAGGTAGATGTTAACGGACAAAGTGTAGTGGTAGCAACGGCACACTTGGATTATACTTACTATGCTACCTATCTTCCAAGAGGATACAACTGTGGAGGTTCTTCACCTTACACTGGATGGAGTAAAATAGGTGCTTCGAATCAAGATCCGCAACCAGTTACAGATCCTGCTATCATTTCAGAACAAAACTTAGGTTCACGAAGAGATGAGCAAATTGCTGCATTTATCAATCATATAAAAAATGAAACTCGTCCAGTAATTTTAGTGGGAGATTTTAACGAACCTTCGCACTTAGACTGGACCTCAAGACAAGCCAATATGTTTGACCATCACGGAGTAGTATTCCCTTGGCATACGACCAAAACTTTAGAAAATAATGGTTTTGTAGATGCTTTTAGAGAAGTATATCCTGATGAAGTTACCAATCCTGGTATCACATGGCCTTCTGTTGCTACAGGGGTTGGAAGCACTAGCTGGACACCAGAAGCTGACGAAAGAGATCGTATTGACTATATTTTTTACCGAGGTACTACCCTTTCTGCTACGAGTGCTGCTCTTGTAGGTCCAAAAGCTTCGTATGTTAACAATGTATCGAGTACTGCTAATACCCAAAACGACACGTTTGAAGCAGATCAATTGCCTTGGCCTTCTGACCATAAAGGAGTTAGTGCGGTAATCAATCTATCAGCAAATAGTGCAGCTAGAATGTTTGAAACAACCGATAACACTACACAAATCGAAGATATCTTTAGCGTATATCCTAACCCTACAAAAGGTATGGTGAATATCAAGTGTGAAGACTGTACTCCGTTTACCTATACAGTACGAAACTTTTTAGGGCAAACAATTTTACAGCAAAACACTACACAAAACAATGTGAACATTAATTTAAAATCAGCCCCTAAAGGAATGTATTTTATTGATGTAAAAACCAAGAAAAAAACGCTTACCTATAAAATTATAAAAGAATAAAACGCTTACAAGAATCTAATACAGAAACAGATAATTATTGATACCACAAAATCCCAAGTTACTAGCTTGGGATTTATTAGTATATTTAGTTCGCAAAAATGAAAATTCGGCTCGTGCTAAATCCGAAAAGTTAGCGTTTATTTATACGCTACGTTTCATACACAAGACCGTTGTGCGTCATTTAAGAAAAACCTAAATGAAAAACTATAAAGTAATAGAAAATCAAATCCCAATTGATATTTATCAAAAGTTAAGAATTGATTGTGGACTATCAAGTAAAACTGACAAAGCAAGTCGAATCGGATTAAAAAACTCAATTCATTCAATGATGATTGAATTTGAAAATGAGATAATCGGAATGGGAAGAATAATCGGAGATGGAGGGTGTTTTTGTCAAATAGTTGATATTTGTATTTTACCTAAACATCAAGGACAAGGACTTGGAAAAATAATTATGAGAAATTTAACTGAATTCATAAATGATGAATTACCTGAATCTTGTTACGTGAGTTTGATTGCGGATGGAAATGCTTCTTTCTTATATGAAAAATTTGGGTTTAAAAATACTATGCCTGAATCAAAAGGAATGTTCCTAAAAAAATAAAACGAACGCACAACAATGGTTATAAGTAATTGCTTGTTCTTGCCTACTTCTAAAAATCCTAGCGCATTTTCTATTCAGTTTGTATTTATTAAATTGGGTGCTTTAACCATTCAAAAAAAGCTAGCATAACCCAAAATCAATTATGAAAAAACTAACTCTCTTTCTCTCACTAATAACCATTGTTTTTCTAACTAACTCTATTAACGCACAAGAAATAAATTCCTCTGAAATTGACGCTCTTGTAAATAGAGCGTTAGCATCAACTCCTTCTGTAGGAATTGCAGTCGCTGTAGTAAAAGATGGAAAAGTTATTCACTCTAAAGGATACGGAGTTAAATCTATTAAAAATAAAGAAAAGGTAGACAAAAACACCTTGTTTGCCATTGCTTCAAATTCAAAAGCATTTACTGCCGCTACCCTAGCAATATTGGTTGATGAAGGAAAACTAAAGTGGGAAGATAAAGTAATTACTCACATTCCTGAGTTTAAAATGTACAACGATTATGTGACCGCTAATTTTACCATTCTAGACCTTTTAACCCATAGAAGCGGTTTAGGACTTGGGGCAGGCGATTTAATGTTTTTCCCTGATGGATCTAATTTTACCATCAAAGATGTAGTGAGTAGTTTTCAATATCAAAAACCAGTTTCAGCTTTTCGTACCAAATACGATTATGACAATCTTCTGTACATCGTAGCAGGAGAAATCGTAAATCGAATTAGTGGTATGTCTTGGGCTGATTTTGTACAATCCAGAATATTTAACCCACTAGGAATGAAAAATTCTGCTCCTATAAGTTCTAAATTAGCTAAAAATGCAAACCTAGCATTACCTCATGATTCTGAAGGAGAAAAAATTAAACAATTAACTACTTACGATAACGATTTGATTGCAGCTGCTGGTGGTATTTATGCAAGCGTACAAGATTTAACCCAATGGATGCTTATGCAACTAAATAATGGAAAATACGGCAAAGAGTTATCTAATCAATTGTTTTCTGGAAAACAGCAAAGACAAATGTGGAGCCCTCATACTAACTTAAGATTCACCACAAAACCCAACCCTAGAACTCAACAACATTTTTCCGCTTACGGTTTAGGTTGGTTTATCACAGATAAACAAGGAAAAATTGTGATTAGCCATACAGGTGGTTTAGCAGGCATGCTATCAAAAACGGTTTTAGTTCCTGAGCTTGATTTGGGAATTGTAGTTTTAACAAACTCCTTACCTGGCGGAAAAGCTTATAGTTCTATTCCCGAAACAATTTTGGATTCGTACTTAAAAATTCAAGCAAAAGATTGGGTAAAAATATTAGCAGATCAAGCAAAAGCTACTGGACAAGAATCAGATTCAGTAACTACCAAAGTTTGGATAACTGTTGAGCAAAACAAATCCGTAAACATCAATTTAAACAACTATCTTGGGACTTATAAAGATAATTGGTTTGGTGAGGTAGAAATATCGTTAAAGAATGGAAAGCTTTGGTTTACTTCTAAACGCTCACCTAAATTGAATGGACAAATGTTCTACTACAAAGCGACTACTTTTGCAATTAAATGGGAATATAAAGACATGAATGCCGATGCGTTTGCTACGTTTAATTTAGATGAAGAAGGCAAAGCAATTGGTATAAAAATGAAAGGTATATCCCCTAATATTGATTTTAGTTTTGATTTCCATGATTTAAATTTAAAACGAATTGAGAAATAATAGAGCTACCCAACTGGACCATAAATTTGTAACGGAGCACAAATTATCAACCGCTCCCCCACCAGCAGATTCATTGTTTTGGAACATGTGGAATGCTTGCCAAGAAATTGCTGATAAAGCATTGAACACTCAATTTATTTAAGAGATAAAATCAGGAACACTTAATCCAGTAGATTACGGAGGTTTTAATATTAATGATGCTTATTATTGTTTTAACGGAGCCCAAGATTATTTAACTGCTATGAACAGAGCTTCGAATCCTATCCTTAAAGCACTTTTATTCAAAAAATATGATAGCTATCAAAAATACAATGAAACATTTCCTAAAACATGGCATATAAAAGACGCTAAGGGAATTGTACCCAATGAAGTTTGTAAACAATATTCTCTATTTGAGTCTATGGTAGCCTCTCATCAAGATCCCATTTATGCACTTATAGTAATGATACCTTGTGAATATTTATGGGCTTGGTTAGCAGAACAGCTTGCTCCTACTTCTTCAAAAAATCTTTATGCTTCCTGGATTGCTGGTAACAACGATCCTAGTGGAGCTTACGCTATCGGAAACTTTTTAATTGAATATCAGAAAGAAAATCCTATAGATGAAAAATTAGCTACACAATTTTACACCCAAGCAATAACCTACGAATATCAAAATTTCAATACTGCATTAAACAGTTAATCATTCAGTAAAACAAGCGAATTAACATTCTTAAAATAATTTTCACATAATTTCACAATAATTAAATTGTATGCAATTTAATTGTGCAATATATTTGTGTCGTCATTTATAAGTCAATTATGTCAGAACAATTAAAATTAACCAATCAAGTATGCTTTCCAGTTTATACACTAGCGAAAGAAGTAATTAGTTTATACCGTCCCATACTAAAAAAGCTAGATTTAACATACCCTCAATATTTAGTAATGTTAGTTTTATGGGAAGAAGGTGGTCAAAGTGTCTCAGAAATAGGTTCTAAACTTAATTTGGACAGTGGTACCCTTACTCCTTTACTTAAAAGGTTAGAACAGAAAAAACTTGTAGAGAGAAAAAGAGAGATAGCGGATGAACGCGTTGTGAAAATTAATTTAACAGAACTGGGGGAAAATATCCAAGAAAAAGCAGAATGCGTCCCTGGTCAAATTATGACTTCGTTAAATATTCCTGTTGACAAATTAACAGAGCTCAAAAATATAATAGAACATATATTAAATCAGATTAATGGAAAAAATAAAACCAATTTATAATATCAGCGCCAAAGCAACTGGCGGAAGAAACGGACATGTAAAAAGTGAAAACGGAGTTTTAGAACTTGATGTTAGACACCCGAAAGCACTGGGAGGAGCTAATGACGATTATCCAAATCCTGAAATGCTTTTTGCAGCAGGGTATTCAGCTTGTTTTGATAGTGCATTAAACTTAGTCATCAAAAAATCTAAAATCAACACGGGTACAACTACTGTTAAAGCAACAGTTAGTATTGGTCAAATAGAAAATGGTGGTTTTGGACTTGCAGTAGCATTAGATGTAAATATTCCCGATGTTTCTTTAGAAGAAGCAAAAACCTTAACCGAAAAAGCACATCAAGTTTGTCCTTACTCAAATGCTACAAGAGGAAATATTGAAGTAAAATTAAATACAACAAATAATTAAATATTAATATAATGTCATTAATAGAAAATCTTAACTGGAGACATGCTGTAAAAGCTTTTGATCCAAATAAAAAAGTAAGTGAAGAAAATATTGAAAAAATTATTGAAGCTGCTAGATTAGCACCAACCTCATCGGGGTTACAACAATTTAGAGTTATTTCGATATCAAATCAGGAGGTTAAAGAAAAGCTAATACAAGGAGCTTTAAACCCTGATTCTATGAAAGACTGTTCACATGTGTTAGTTTTTGCTGCTTGGGACAACTATACAGCTGAAAGAATAGACAAAGTTTTCGACTATACTACAGATGAAAGAGGATTACCTAGAGGTAGATTTAGTAGCTATACAGACATGCTTAAAAAAGTGTATTTAGAGCTTCCAAATGAAGTTAACTTTGCACACACATCTAGACAAACTTATATTGCTTTAGGTTTAGCTTTAGCACAAGCAGCTGAATTAAAAGTAGATACTTGTCCTGCTGAAGGGTTTGACAATAAAGTAGTTGATGAAGTTTTAGAATTAGATAAAATGGGCTTAAAAAGTGTATCATTGATGTACATTGGTTATGCCGACGATGAAAAGGACTGGATTAAACCAATGAAAAAAGTTAGAATTCCTAGAGATGAATTCGTTATTGATGTAAAATAGTACAGCAATAAACAACGTTTTATCAAAAAGTAAAACACTCAACTAAATGCTTTTCTTACAGCTTTGCCTGTTTATAGAAAAGCATTTGTTTTTTAATTAACGTAAAATCCATACTTCATTTTAAAATGAAGTAGGATATAAAAGCGTCATGTACTTTTACACTCTAACAACAATAAGGTAACTATGAACGCTATAGAAAATATACTATTAAACTTTTCAGAAACAAGAAGACGAAGCATAAAACTGTGGAAAGGGATTCCTGATGAATTTTTAAACTGGAAACCTGATGCAGAAGCCTTCTCAATTATCGAAATGATAAGACACACCCTAGAAGGTGAACATTTATTTCATACAATTATTAAAAACAGAGGTGATTTAGGTGACTATAAATCTCCTTGGGAAAATTTAGCGTACTCAGATTTAAAAAATGAACTTAGCTTTGCTGAAAAATATCATAACAGTTTTATAGAGATGATAAGAACACTTAATGAAGCTGATTTAGAGAATATACGCATTGAACGAAAAGAAGTTAATCAAAGTAAAACATTAGGAGATTATTTAAACAGAATGGTGTATCATGAAGCTGTTCATGCTGGTCAACTGTTAGGATATTTAAGAACACTTAATGTTAAACGCTCTCTAATATGGGATTAAAACAATATAAAATTTACTACTATCGAAGAGTTAGAACATCAGTTTAGTAAAATCGCTGCTATTTTAGGAGATAAGTCTCGTGCTATCATGTTGTGGAATTTACTAGACGGTAGAGCCTACACTGCTACAGAATTAGCAACAAGTGCAAATATATCGTTGCAATCAGCAAGTAATCATTTAAAAAAATTGGTTTCAGCAAACATCTTATCAGTTGAAAAACAAGGAAGACATCGCTACTTTAAATTTGCTAACGAAGATGCTGCACAGGTTATAGAATCAATGGCTAGTTTAATCTCTATAGATAACGATTACAAGAAAATTAAAACTCCTAAACTGAATGATTTTACCTACGCTAGAACTTGCTACGATCATTTAGCTGGCAGCCTTGGTGTAAAAATGACAACTTCTTTATTAAACAATAAGATCATTAAAATTTCTGATAAAAATTATGTTGTTACTCAATATGGAAAAGAATGGTTTAATGAAGTTGGCGTAGATATTAACGTTATTCAACTTAAAAAACGTTCTTTTGCTCATCAATGTTTAGATTGGAGTGAAAGAAAGCATCATATTGCAGGGGCATTGGGAGCTTCTCTTCTCGAAGTAATGATAAAAAAAGATTGGTTACGTAAAAAACCAAACTCTAGAGAAGTTATTATTACCTCTATTGGTAGAATAGAATTAAAAAATAGGCTAAATTTAGAGGTGTAAAAATATCATTACCCTTGAAGAAGCTACTCTACATACTACTCTTTTTTCAACTTTCAGTTCAAGCACAACAAATATTATTTGTTGGAAATAGTTTAACCTATACGAACAACATACCTAAAATGTTAGAGTATATCGGAAAACAACAAGGAATTACTATTAAAACCAAAAGCTTATGTTTTCCTAATTATGCTATTATTGATCATATTAACGACGGAAAACTTCAAAAACTATTAGCAAAAAAACAATTCGATTATCTAATTATTCAACAAGGTCCTTCCTCACAAGCAGAAGGAAGAAGAATGCTAATACAAGACGGAGCTACTTTACAAGCACTTTGTGAGAAATACAACACCAAACTTGGTTACTTTATGGTATGGCCATCTGTTAGATATTACCATACTTTTGATAAAGTAATAGAGAATCATAAATCTGCCGCCAAACAGAATAATGCTTTATTGTTTCCTGTGGGAAATATATGGAAAGAATACAATTCCTATAAAGGTAAAGAATCTTTATATAGCTTGGATAACTTCCATCCTTCTACTGCTGGAAGTTTTGTAGCTGCTCTTACTGTTTTTCATCAATTATATCCTACAAAAAACCTTCAACAACTCCCTTTTAAAAAAAATAAAAAATGGGTAGCTGATGAAGATTCTTTTAACTTATTAATTCAGTTAGTACAAAAACATTAAGACTTCATACATTTTTTCAACACCTGTTCTGCTCTTTGTACATTAAACTTAGGATAAAACTTTTCTTTTATTTTTTCTTCCTTTCCTAACTCAATAGCTCTTTTTACATTATTACAAAAAGGTTCTGTAGATTGTCCAAAAAAACGAGCTGCTCCCATATCAGATTCTGCCTTACTTAAAATAACTCTCGGATTATTAGGAGCTATTTTCAATGCTTTTTCATACAACGCTGCATTTTTCATCGACATAGTCATCCCGTACTTCTGTCCATCAAAAGCCATATATGAAACATGTAATAATGCCTGTGTAATTAATATTTCCGGATTTTCTGGTGAAATAGATTTTGCAGTATCTAAAAACTCTTGTGCCTTATTTAATTTGGCAATTAACGATGCTTCTTCTTTTATTTGAAAACTCTCTAAGATGTTAATCATCCCTGCATAATAAGACGGTAACCAGTTGTCTTTTTCAGCTTTAGAAATTCGCTCGAATAATTGAGCTGCCTCCGTTGTTTTATTCCCTTTCCAAAGCTCAAAGGCTTTTGCCATTCCTTTTTCGTATTTATCTTGTGCTGATATACTTACTGTAAATACTAATACTAAAACTATAATAATTTTCTTCATGTTAATTGATTTTAATTAATGCTTCAAATATCTTTTTATTGTTATTATTTATATAAAATACTATAATGAACTGTTGCTTTTTATAACTGAATTGTCATTGTTTAAAGGTTATTTAACTGGTTATCTTTTTTATTATCACTTATCGTCCAAAAGAATCCAACAAAAAAGAAACTATCAGCCGATGGTATTATAGCTTGTCGATTGTAAGTCCCTACTGAGTTTGGTGTGTTTTTATAATTATACCCAAATACGTTTTGAGTACCTAAAACATTATTTACCGAGAAATACAGTATTTTTTGTTGGCTAATTAGGTATGCCCAATTCAAGCTTACAGAATTATAATTCTTTGTTTTTTGGTTTAAAAACCCACCTTTATTAGGATTTGTATAACTTCTACCTGAAGCAAAATTATAACTCATCCCAATTTGACTTTTCCAATCTTCTATCCAATGTTTTGCTACGACCGATAAGTTGTGTTTTGATGCAAAATTTGGTGTAGCTTTTGTTGAGTAATTTTTATAATCTCTTTCTGTATCTAAAAACGAATAAGAAACCCAATAATCTGTGTTTTTTATATTTTTATTATCTCTCCAAAAAACATCTATTCCTTTAGAAAATCCTTCTCCTAAGTTTGAGTAATTAGAATATGGCAACGCTATGTCAGTATCATATTTTACTAAATCTTGATACTTTTTATAATACCCTTCTATTCTTAAAATCTGTTTGTTTTTTACATACTGATAATTTGCTATAAAATGAGAAGTGTTTTCTGCTTTAAATTGTGTGTTGAATTTTAAGTACTCATTCTTAGGGTTTTGATAAAAACGTCCGTAAGCAAATGAAAACTGTGCATTTTCTCCTGATTTGTATGCTATAGAAGCTCTTGGAGAAACTGTAAATTCATCTAACAACTCAGAGTTTTCTATACGTACTCCTACTTTTGTTGCTAGTTTCTTAGAAAAGAAGATATCTGCTTCAACAAAACTTCCAAAGATATTATTATCAAATCCATAAGTAGCATTTCCATTCGTTTCACTGTTGTAATCTTCAGAGAAATCAGTTATAAAATACTCTGCACCAAAACTTAATTTAAATCGGTTTGAAAATCTCTTTTTTAATGTTGCTTTAACATGAGCTGAGTTTTCATTATCTACAACTTTATCATTCAGTATATTCATTTTTGAATTATCGTTGGTAAACGATGCTCCACCTGAAATTGTCCAGTTATTAGCTAAATGTTGTTTATAGGAACCATTGAAATACAAGTTTCTATTTTTCAATCCAAAACGAAATCCATCTTCATAATTAATATCCTCTTGAATCATATCAAAATCAGTATAACTATAAGCTCCGTACAACTTCAACAAAGACTCATTTTTAAATCTAAAACGATATACAGCTTCACCATTTAATGATTGTACTGGTTTGTTCCAAGTATTCCTATCGGGAAATAATTTTTGATAAGGTGCTAAATTGATATACGAAGCGTTCACACTTAGCGAGTTTTTTCCAAATACCTGAGTATTTCCTACTCCTAAACCAACCGTCATTAATGAGATATCAGTTTTTTCTTTGATGGCTTCGTCATTTGTGTTCAGTAATAAAACACTCGATAGCGCTTGACCGTATTCTGCTGAATAGCCTCCTGTAGAAAATGTAATTCCTTTAAACAAAAAAGGAGAAAATCGTCCGCGAGTAGGGATGTTACGCGCAGAAGGACTGTACGGTGTAAATACGCGGATTCCATCTATAAAAATTTGTGTCTCGTCTGCCTCTCCTCCACGAACAAATAAACGCCCATCTTCACTAACCGAAGAAGTACCTGGCAAGGTTTGTAGCGCACCAACAAAATCTCCCAGAGCACTTGCTGTTGTTACTACATCTAAAGGTTTTAACGCTGTTACTTTTGCATTATCTCCTGCTTCAAAAGTTCCTGCATTTATATTTACTGCATCCAAAGTATTAACATCTTCTCGAAGTACTATTTTTAAGTTTTTGAACATTGAAACATTCGCTGTTTTTATATATGTTTCAAATGAAATAAAAGACACCGTTAATGTTTGTTGTCCTTTCTCTGAAGTTGTAAATGAGAAATTTCCTTTTTCGTCAGATGAAGTTCCGTCGTAAGTTCCTTCTAAGTATACATTTGCCCCTTCTATAGGATGACCTTTTGTATCGGTTACTTTTCCTGAAATAGTTGTTTGTGCAATTAATAGTGTATGCATTAAAAAGCATATAGCAAGTAATAAATGTTTCATTCTGTTTGTTTTTGACACCACAAAACTGCTTTCTTTTTAAACTTCAACACAAAAAGAAATACTCAACTGTATAATTTTACGGATGAATTGTTTTACGCATCAAAACTAAAACTACTTAACTATCTTCATTTTACCTTTCTTGCTTTTAATTATTCAAATCTTGCTAAATTTTAATACCCAACACTTACAATACTTTTGATAATGTTGTACTTTTACATAGTATAAATTAAGAAGAATGGCACACGATTTAAGTGACTATAGAAAATCTTACGAAAAAAGAGAGTTACTAGAGAATAACTGTCCTGAAAATCCTATTGAATTATTTAGGGATTGGTTTTTTACTGCAGATGAATCTGAAATGGTAGATGAAGCAAATGCTATGACAATTGCATCTATTGGGTTAGATGGTTTTCCAAAAAGTAGAGTTGTTTTATTAAAGAAATATACATGGGAAGGTTTTATTTTTTATACCAACTATAATTCAGAAAAAGGAAAGGCTATTTTAAACAACAATCATGTGTGTTTGTCATTTTTCTGGTCTGGTTTAGAGCAACAAATTATTATTAAAGGGAAAGCTGAAAAACTTGCTGAGAATTTATCTGATGGTTATTTCGAATCGAGACCAGACGGAAGTAAATTAGGTGCTTGGGCTTCTAACCAAAGTGAAGTAGTGACTTCTCGTAATGAGCTAGATAACAATCTTGTTTCCTTTGAAAAAAAGTTTGAAAATCAAGACATACCTAGGCCCAAACATTGGGGTGGTTTTCTAGTTAAACCTGTTTCTATTGAGTTTTGGCAAGGACGACCTAACCGTATGCACGATCGTATTAGATATACTTTACAAAAAGATTTTTCTTGGAAACTTGAACGTTTAGCTCCTTAGTTTTATATTTACATAGCATTTTATAATTAAATGAAAACACTTTATATCGTTCGTCACGCGAAATCATCTTGGAAATATGAGAGCGTTAAAGATATTGACAGACCATTAAAAGAACGTGGTATTAACGATGCCCATCTTTTATCTAAGTACCTAGCAGGAGAAATACAAAGACCCGATGTATTTCTTTCTAGTAGTGCCAATAGAGCACTTCATACGGCTGTTATTTTTTGTGAGAACTTCGGATATCCTTTATCCAACCTTAAAATAAAGCGCCAGCTGTATAGCTTTAGTGATGGGTATTTGGTAAAAACTGTAAAGGCTCTTGATGATAGCTTTAACAGTGCTATTGTATTTAGTCACGATCACGGTATTAATAGTTTTGTTAATAAATTTGGAAATAAACCTATTGCCCATGTAGCTACTTGTGGTGTTGTTGGAATAGAGTTTGATACAAAACATTGGAAAGATATTAAGAAAGGAAATACAATTTTAGTAGAATTTCCTAAAAACCATAGATAAATCAATACATTTTGAAGATAAAGAAGTACGGCGCTATTGATATTGGATCTAATGCAGTAAGGTTATTAGTAGCCAACGTTATTGAAGAAAAAAACAAAGAACCACAGTTTAAAAAATCATCCTTAGTTCGTGTACCTATTCGTTTGGGAGCTGACGCTTTTGTTTCTGGGAAAATTTCAGAGGCTAATACTCAAAGAATGCTTGATGCAATGCAAGCCTTTAAGTTAATCATGAAAATTCATGGTGTTGAAAAATACAAGGCCTGTGCAACATCGGCTATGCGAGAAGCAGAAAACGGAGAGGAAGTTGCTGCTACTATTTTAAAAAATACTGAAGTTAAAATTGATATTATTGATGGTAAAAAAGAAGCTGCAATAATCTCATCAACTGATTTAAATCAATTAATAAAATCTGAATCTACCTACTTATATGTAGATGTAGGTGGTGGTAGTACAGAGTTTACCTTATTTTCTAAAGGAAAAATTATAAACTCTAAATCCTTTAAAATAGGTACAGTTCGCGTACTTAACAACACCAAACCTGAAAATAAAGCACTTTTTAAAAAGGTTCAAAAATGGATTGAAGAAAATACAAGCGAATACAAACGTATTTCTTTAATTGGTTCTGGTGGAAACATCAACAAGCTATTTAAAATGTCTGGTAGAGATGCTGGTAAACCTATTTCTTATATTTATCTTAACGCTCAATATCAGTTCTTAAAAAAGATGAGTTATCAAGAACGAATTTCAGAGTTAAGTTTAAATCCTGATAGAGCTGATGTAATTATTCCTGCTACAAAAATATACTTATCTGCCATGAAATGGAGTGGAGCAAGAAAAATATATGTTCCTAAAATTGGACTTTCAGACGGAATCATAAAAAGTTTATATTTCAATAAGCTTTAACTTTTTTGTGACTCTTTTAATATTATAGTGTCATATAATAAGTAATTAGAGTTTTCTCTTATTTACTATGAATACTCTAACAAGTAATCAAAAAATAAAACCGAGCTGTACAGCTCGGTTTTTTATTTTACATAAGAATTTAAATTTTCTGTACTCATCATTGGCGAGAATTCAGTTAAACTATATTCAGCTAATCCTTTAACTATTAAAGGATCTTTACTTAATATTTCGATGACCTCTTCTTTTGTACATGAATTAGACAATACTATTCCTCCTTCACGTGGTACTTTGGGTCCACCAATAATAAACTTACCTTTTTCATATTGTTCAGCTACATAATCTCTATGTGATTCTGTGTATTTATTAACCTCTTCTATAGGTTTAATAAAATTAAAGTTGATTATAAACATATCTGTTTTTAGTTAAATTTTTCTGACCATTTTGACGACCATTCTCTTAAAGGCTCAAACAGAACAAATAATTCTTCTCCTATATCTGTTAGTTTATAGCCTTCAACAACTTTTTCTATGATAAAGGTTTTCTGAAGCTCTTTTAACCTTGTATTCAAAGTTGTAGGTGAAATATCATTACATAGTTTTTCTAAATCACTAAATGATTTTGGAGCGTCATTCAAATGCCAAATGATACTCATTGTCCAATTACGTCCTAACAAATCAAAAAGTGCCATAATAGGTTTTCCTGATTTAGAACCTCTTACTGATTTTCCTGGTTTGGGTATATTCATATTGCTTTCAAAACTACAATTTTTGTAGTTAACTACAAAAATTGTAGTAGTTATTTTTAAAATAAAGCCGAATAAATAATTCATTCAGCTTTGTTTAATAATCAGAAGACTATCTATTTTCTTCTTAGTTGAATTTTATCTGTCTTTAACTCTTTTTGTATCCAGCTTCTTAATTCATTTTCATTTTTTACAATGACAGAGTCTTTTAATTTTGCATTCCATTTTACAGAGACTACGGTTGTTGTATCTACTTTTATAAAATCACTTGATGATAATACTTTTGCCAAACTCATTTCTTTAATATCGTTAAATCGAATTTTAGCTTCTGTACTAATTTTACTAAAAGGAATTGAGTTTTTATCTCTGTATAAAGCATCTTGTTCAATGGTTTGATTTAAATTAGAAATTGTTCTTTTTAAATCATCAATCTCCATATGCAGACCTTTTATAACATTATCTTTTTGATCTAACTCTTTTACTGCCCTATCATACGCATCTACTACCCTATCAACACTTTTTGCTTTGTTTTCGTTGATAACCAAAGAATAAGAGTCTATTTTTGGGAAGTTTTTTAATTCATTTCTCAAAAAGGATTCTGTTGCATCACTTACATCACCGTTAAAAAATAACTTTATCGTTTTTTCTTTAACTTCTAGCTTTTCACGCTGTAACCATAAGTTAGGATTATCATATACTTTCGCTTTTAAAAACCTTTTATAGCTTGCATCAATTACACTTTCATTATATACTCCCACGAAAGTAAACACAGCAGGAACCATTACTAAAAAGGCAATAAAAGATGCTATTTGTGCTATTCTTTTACGTTTAGCAGAATTTACATAACGAATCATTGTAAACCCTAATAACTTCAACACTAGGAAAGTTGCTAAAGCAATAAAAATGGTGTTGATTGTAAACAAATACATCGCACCAAGGAAGTAGTCAAAATTACCTATTGCCAAACCATACCCTGCTGTACACAATGGCGGCATTAAGGCTGTAGCAATTGCTACACCAAATATTACAGAAGCAATCGTACCTTTTTTAGTTCGTGCGATAATTAATGCTAAACCACCAAAGAAAGCAATTAACACATCTCGAATATCGGGTCTTACCCTACCTAATAGCTCTGAGGTTTCTTCACGAAGTGGAAATATAAAAAAGAACAAAAACGCTGTTAATAAACTTAACACAATCATTGTAGCTAAGTTTGTTAACGATTTGCGTAATGTATCAATATCGTTAATAGCAATTGACATTCCTACTCCTAAAATAGGTCCCATTAAAGGAGATATTAACATGGCTCCAATTACTACTGCTGTTGAATTTGCATTTAATCCAATAGACGCCACAAAAATAGAACATATTAAAATCCACGCTGTGGCTCCTTTGAAAGAAATATCGCTTTTTATTGCTTCTATTGTTGCCTCTTGGTCTGTATCATCTCTAAAATCTAGAAGCTCTAATATAAACTTCTTTATCTTTTCCCATAAACCTTTCGCATCCTGCTGTATCTCCTGCTTTGACTGCTCTGCAGCTTCTTCTTGTTTATTTTCTTCCATAAATTTTGATTTTTGTTAACTTTGGAAAGATACGAAATTCCCAAATTAGAAAAGATATAAAAAACGCTTGAAGATTCTGAACCTTCAAGCGTTTTATATACTCTTAAAAAGTTTTTCTTATTTAATACCTAGCTTGTTTTTCAATTTTGGTGAAATTCCATCTTTATGTAATAAAACAGATATTGTTTTTAATTTGAAGTAAGGAACTGACATATACACATACCCCTGATTTCCTTGATTTTTACCCCAAGAATTCTTTACTTTAAAATAGGTGTTTCCTTTTTGGTCTTTTACCAAACCTACAATATGCATTAAGTGATCATCGGTTGTGTTAAAATTTTCAAATTCTGTTTGTCGTAAACTTGGTGTAATTGTTTTTTCTTCTACAATTTCTGTCAACGCTTTTTTATTTTCTGTACTACTCGCAGGAATTACAGCAACTCCACTTTTTGATGAAAATGTTTTTTCTGAAACATCACAGTCTAACTCTACTGTATATCCTTTTTTAATAGCTTCTTCTGTTACAGCTACTAATTCGTCTAAAGAAACATTATAAAATGCTCCATTTGAAAAATTATCAGGAATGTTTAAAATGAACTGATCGTATTTTTTTGCATGCTCAAAAGAACTAATCGTTACATAGTTTGAAGGATCTATTTTTACATATTCTGCAAACGATTTAGGAGTATATTTTTTTCCTTCGAAAGTGAACTCTTCTTTATTTTTCCCCAAATACACATCTAAAACACTTTCTATCGATTGCTTCCATTTAGGGCTTAATTCTCCTGCTGGGTTTTTAATGTAAGCGTCTAACATCGATTTTAACACCGCAATCATTTCAGCGTGATTATGTCTGTCTTGCCCAAGATCTAAACCAGTAAAAACTTCCTCAGGTACTAATCCGTATTTTTCTACTGAATTAATTACATCGTGCGCTAAACCTCCTTCGCTAAATTGTGCTTTTCCTTGGCGGTATAAGTAATTATTTGCTTTATCTGAATAGGTATTACGAACCGTATACATTTCTGATAAATCAATGTTTTTACCTGTTAATCTGATAATTTCTGATTCTAAAAAAGAGGTTGTAGAAAAACTCCAACATGTTCCTGTTCTTCCTTGACTTTTAACTTCAGTGTCTTCAATATCTTTTACTGTTGAAAACTGATACTTTTGTGCTGAAGTTGAAGTTATACTTAAAAAAGTTAATGCCGCTCCTAATAGAATTTTTTTCATGTTTAAAAATCTTATGATAATTTAAGCAAGCAATTTACTCTTTTTAAAAGATTATTAAACTTCAAAAGTGTTAAAAATCTACTATAACGCCAATACGTGGTAAAGCTCTTCCTGTTGTACTTTCTATTTCCTCTAGTAAATACCTTGAACTATCATTAGGGTCGGTTACTCTTCCATTCCCATCTTCAATAGGCAATAAAAATGGTTGCTGTTTAGAGCTACTAGCATATATATTTTGAACATCTAAATATAAGTTTATAGCCGCTTTTTTTAAGAACCAAGTTTTATCTACACGTATATCTAGTTGTGTATACGTATCTAATCTTTCTGTGTTTAGTTTGGCATAATCTAAAATCCCGCCGTTTTGCACATCATAATTATCTTTTAAAGAAGAAGCATCTAAATCGTATGGTGTATAAGGTTTACCACCAACTAATCGAAACTTAGTTCCTATTTCCCAGTTTCTGTTTAATTTTTTTCCTGCTGTAATTGTTAACAAGTGTTTATTATCCCATGTTGAAGGAATGTATCCACCTTGTGCATCTTTAAACTCACTTCTTACAAAAGTATACGATGCTATTCCATACAGTCCGCTATATGATTTTTTCTGTGCCAATAACTCAAATCCATACGCTCGACCTTCAGATGTTGAACTCACTGCTTCATTTCCTATAATGCCAAAATCAGCACCTAGGTTTGCTAAGCTTATTTGATTTCTTAGCGAAAACGGATAGTCTTTATATCCTTTATAAAACCCTTCAAAAGTTATTTTTGAGCTTGTATTAGGCTTGTAACTTAATCCACTTACAAAATGATCTGATTGTATATACTTCAATCCATTTTTATTCTCAAATTCGCCTATATCGTTTTTATATCCTAATACTGTATAAGACGGTAATTGATAATAGCGTCCTACGGAAGAGCTTATCATCCATTTTTCTGACAAATCATAGCTCAACGACAATCGTGGTGAAAATTGATTGAACGGGTTTTTCATTGTTGAATTATAATCTATCCCATCCATTCTAAAACCAAAAGAAACTCCTAACTTTTCATCTAAATATCTTTTTGATACTTGTCCGAAAACTCCATATTTAACAAAATCTATAGCTGAATTAAAATCGTAGATCGTTACTCCATCTGAATTAGCATTTTTCTGATAATTGTTATTCGTATATCTTGCAGTTTCCAAATTAAAACCTAGATTAAAATCAATCTTATTGTCACTTTCAAAACTGTTTTCATATCGTAACTTATTCTCTATTTCTTTTGATGAATAATCTAACAGTAAGTTTGCTGGTATTTCTTCATTTAAAAAGTACTTTACTGCCTTGTTTTTCCACTCATTTCGACTAAGCACAACTAAATGTGTTGAGTTTGGTGCAAAATACTTATAACTGGCACCTACCGTATAATTCCATTGACTATTTACAGGAACAGAGTTTAAAATAACTTTATTTCTCTTTATCGTTTCTAAATCTGTTTCACCATCATTTACCTCTTTATTTATTTCAAAATCATCAATAGCTCCCAAAGCAACTATTGATAATTCACCGTTTTTTGATAATTGTGATTTAACATTTACTTGAAAATCGCTGTATGTTGGTAAAAAAGGAAGTTTTATCAACTTAAATAAAAACTGTAAATACGATTGACGTGCAGAAAACATAAAAGTCGTATTCTTTCCTAATGGACCATCTAAGGTTATTCCTGCGTCTGAAGTTCCAATAGTTGCTCTTGTGTTTAGTGAATTTGGATTTCCTCTTTTTTGAGTAAACTCTATAACAGAACTCAAAGAGTTACCTCTGTTTGCTGGAAATGCACTTGAATAAAAATCTACCTTACGAATTAAATCTGCATTCATAATTCCTACTGGCCCACCAGTTGCCCCTTGGGTTTGAAAGTGATTTATTACAGGAACTTCAATTCCATCTAAGTAAAACTTATTCTCAGAAGTTGCTCCTCCTCTAATAATAATATCATTTCTAAATCCAGGATTGGAGGCTACTCCAGGAAAAGATTGAATAACCTTTAAGACATCTCTATTTCCTCCTGGGTTCTTTTCTATTTCAGCTATTCCTAAACTTTGAAGTGATAATGGGCTATCTACAGATTCTTTAAATAATGGTGCTTGTATTTGAACTTCTTTTAACTGTGTTGCATCTTCAATCAACTCTAAGGTTATATATGGCGAATTATCTTTAGTAACTAAATACTCATCAGAAATTAACGTCTTATAGCCGACAAACGAAGCCTGTATTTTATTATACCCCAAAGGAACATTTTTCAATACAAACTCTCCTTTTTCACTTGAAACTGCTCCTATTTTTGTTCCATATACCAAAACATTAACAAAAGGAAGTACTTCTCTTGTTTTAGAATCAACAACTTTTCCTGAAATTACTCCTTCATTTTGAGACATTCCAGTAAACGACTGAAGTAAAACCAAGAGTATCAACACTTTTCTCATATCAAAATATTTAGTATCGAACAAAAATACATATTTTGTTTAATTAAAAACAAAAAACATTAAACAAAATTATTGTGATAACAAAAAAACTCAATCGTTATGATTGAGTTTTCGTGGGGAGAGCAGGATTCGAACCTGCGAAGTCGTAAGACAACGGAGTTACAGTCCGTCCCATTTGGCCGCTCTGGAATCTCCCCAAAGCTTTTAAAAAAAGCTTCTCAGTAAAATCGAGAAGCTTTACTAGTGACCGGGCTGGGGCTCGAACCCAGGACCCTCTCCTTAAAAGGGAGATGCTCTACCAACTGAGCTACCCGGTCATTTTTTTGCTTTTGCTTTTCTGCGTTTGCGGGTGCAAATATAGAAGCTTTTATTGTTCCCACAAACATTTTTTAGAAGTTTTTTTGAAAAATTTTTAATGTTTTTTGTTACCTATTAATTAACAGAAAGTTACCTAAAAATCATTTAAGTATGTTTTTCTTACTTTTTTAAATAAATTAGATGAATACACAAAATCTACCACTGCTTCGTTATCTGTTTTGAAGATTTCTTTATGAGATCCCTCCCATGCTTTTACTCCATTTTTAAGAAAAACAATTTTATCTCCTATTTCCATCACCGAATTCATGTCGTGTGTATTTATTACTGTGGTAATTTTATATTCATCCGTAATTTCTTGAATTAGGTTATCTATAACAATAGATGTTTGAGGATCTAATCCAGAGTTTGGTTCATCACAAAATAAATATTTAGGGTTCATTACAATCGCACGCGCAATTGCTACACGTTTTTGCATCCCTCCTGATAATTCTGCTGGAAACTTTTTATTCGAGTTCTCTAAGTTTACACGGTTCAACACAAAATTTACCCTATCTAACATTTCACTTTCAGGTTGCTTTGTAAACATCTTTAAAGGAAACATTACATTTTCTTCCACTGTTTGCGAATCGAACAAAGCACTTCCTTGGAATACCATCCCTAATTCTTGACGAAATTGACGTTTATCCTCTAAGGTCATATCAACATTAGCTAGCCCATCATAAACAATCGTTCCTTCTTCTGGTGTATGTAAACCAATTAACGATTTTAAAAACACTGTTTTTCCAGAACCACTCTGACCAATTATCAAACTTGTTTCTCCTGGTTTAAATGAAGTTGTAATTCCTTTTAAAATCTCAACACCATTAAATCCTTTATGTAAATTATTTACTTCTATCATTAGGTTAATAACATTTGAGTTAAGAAATAGTTTGCTATTACGATAAGTACTGTTGTCCAAACAACCGATTGTGTACTTGCTTTTCCAACCTCTAATGAGCCTCCTTTTACATAGTACCCATGATATGATGGTACTGTAGCAATTAAAAAGGCAAAAACTACTGTTTTTATCAACGCATAGGTTATAAGGAACGGATCAAAATCTAATTGAACTCCTGCAATATAATCTGCTCCTGAAAACAAACCAGATAAAACTCCTGCTACCCATCCGCCAAAAATTCCTAAAAACATTCCTAAGATTATTAAAAAAGGATAAAAGAAAACAGTTGCTATTATTTTTGGCAATACCAAATAATTTAGTGAGTTAATCCCCATTACTTCTAGGGCATCTATTTGCTCAGTTACACGCATTGTTCCTATACTTGAAGTAATATAAGACCCTACTTTACCTGCTAAGATAATAGAACAAAATGTAGGTGCAAACTCTAAAATTACTGATCGTTTTGCTGCAAAACCAATCAACGATTTTGGTATAAACGGACTTTCTAAATTCAACGCAGTTTGTAGAGCGATTACTCCTCCAATAAAAAATGAGATAAAAGCTATAATTCCAATGGATTTATGTCCTAACTCATCTATTTCTCTAAACAAAGCTTCACGAAATACTCTTGCCCTCTGAGGTTTTGAAAAAACCTGTTTTAGCATTGAAAAGTATTTACCTATATGCTCAATGTAATTCATTAAATGAAATATATTTTCTTTTTTGCTAAAGTATTAAAAAACCATTAACTCATCGCCTTATTTACAAGTTTTAGCTTGCTTTTTGTGTACCTTTGAGTTTTAATTTTCAAAAAACAAAATGAGAAAAATAGCTTTTTTAGCAGCTATAATATGTTTAACAAGCTGCTCTGTTAACAAAAAAACAAATACTCAAAAACCAAAACTTGTAGTTGGTGTTGTTATTGACCAAATGCGTTACGATTACCTTACTCGTTTTGCTGATAGATATGGAAATGACGGTTTTAAACGTTTGCTTAGAGAGGGGTACTCTTTAGAAAACGCACACTACAATTATATTCCTACCTACACAGCTGTAGGACATACTTCTATATATACAGGAACAACTCCTACTAACCATGGTATTATTAGCAATCATTGGTACGATAAGTATTTAAAGAAAACCATTTATTGTGTTGATGATAATAACTACAACACAGTTGGTAACGATGGTGAAGGAGGTAAAAAATCTCCTTACAGAATGTTTACTACAACTATGACTGATCAATTAAAATTAGCTCAAAACATGAATGGTAAAACTATTGGTGTTGCTATAAAAGATCGTTCTGCTATTTTACCTGCAGGACATACTGCTAATGCTGCTTATTGGTTTGATGGTGGTGATAAAGGACAGTGGATTTCTTCTTCTTTTTATTTAAATGAATTACCTGATTGGGTACAAGAATTTAATGCTTCTGGAAAAGCAGACGAATACTTAAGTAAGCCTTGGGAAACTTTATATGATATTACTACCTACAAACAAAGTATAGAAGATGATAATAATTTTGAAGCTACTTTTAAAGGGGAAGAAAAGCCAGTTTTTCCACACGATATTCCAACATTAAGAAAAAGCAATAACAACTATAGCATTATAAAAGGTATTCCTGCTGGTAACTCTATCACAACCGATTTTGCTAAAGCAGCTATTATTGGTGAAAACTTAGGAAAATCAGCATATACTGACTTTTTAGCGGTTAGCTATTCTTCAACTGATTATGTTGGACATCAATTTGGAGTTGCTTCTAAAGAAATTGAAGACACTTATTTACGTTTAGATCAAGATTTAGCAGAATTATTTAAGTTTTTAGATACACAAGTTGGAAAAGGGAATTATACCTTATTCTTAACTGCAGATCATGCTGCTGTACAAGTTCCTTCATACTTAGAGTCTTTAAAAATACCTGCTGGTTATGTAAAGCCTGTTGCTTTTAAAAACTTTTTAAATGAAATTACCTTAAAGCATTTTAAATCTGACGAAATCATTGAAAATGTTTCTAACTTCCAAGTTTTCTTAAATAAAGATAAGATTAGAGAGTTAAACCTTAACTATGAAAATGTAGCACAAACCATAGCGGATGAAGCCATTAATCATAAAAAGATTTATAAATCGGTAACTGCTAGAACCATGCAGACTACTACTTTTACAAACGGAGTTTTACATGTATTACAAAATGGTTATAATCAAAAGCTTTCTGGTGATGTTATTTTAGTGCCTAATCCATCAACTATTGCAAGTAGCTTTAGAAAAGGAACCACTCACGGTTCTGGGTACTCATACGACACGCATATTCCTATGATTTTCTATGGAAACGGAATTAAACACGGTGTTTCTAAAAAGAAATATGAAATTGTAGATATAGCTCCTACCATCTCTAATTTATTACAGATAGAATTCCCTAACGGATGTTCTGGAAAAATTATTGAAGAGGTTCTTGAATAGAAAAACTTAGAAGATAAAAAATAGAAAACGCCATTTTGATAAACTCAAAATGGCGTTTTTAATTAATTCATATTCTCAAATCAACACATCGTTTAATTTGGATTGTTTAATATAATTAGTGCAGCAATTACTCCAGGAACCCATCCACAAAGTGTTAGTAAAAACACTATAATAATAGATCCACAACCTTTACCTATCACTGCTAACGGTGGAAAAAAAATTGCTAATAAAACTCTTAATAAACTCATAGTACTTTTTTAGTTAGTATACTTAAAAGACGAGTTAATTAGAATTTTGTTACACTTGTGTTAAAAACTGATAAATTTATGTAAACTACATAATATATTCTGCTGCCCCTTGCAAACTGTTTTAAAAAGGATTTATTTGCTGTGATATAGAAATGTCAATATATTTGAGAACTATTTAATTTAAATTCAAAAAAAATTGACATTTTCGAAAAAGAATATTTTATATCTATTAAGAGTATTTTGTAGATACTACATTGCCCTTCAAATGTTTTCTTATGCATTTGCTAAAATACTTAAAACACAATTTAATTTAGGTTTTTCATCTACCATTGATGAGAATGTAAACAGTTTTAATGGGTTGACGCTCACTTGGCATTATTATGGTTATTCTAGAACTTATGGATTAGTCATCGCAGGCACTCAAATAGCATCAGCTTTACTCTTATTATTTAGAAAAACTGAACGTATTGGAATCATACTTTTTCTGAGTTTTATGGTGAACATCTTATTAATAAATTACTTTTACGAAATTGATGGTGCAAAACCCATGTCAATTCGATTGACAATCATGGGACTCTTCCTTTTGTTTTCAGATTGGAAAGCCTTGACAAACTACTTTTTAAAATCTACCTCAAAAGAATCTATTATTCCTGAATTAATACCCGCTAAAATAAAAGTTCTTTATTGGTTAAAATTTCTAGTCATTCCTTGTATGATACTATACGGGTATATACATATCAATAACCTTAAAAAAGAATATATGGTTAAAAACGAGCTTTTTGGAGTATGGGAAATTACCCCAAGAAACACTAAAACCAAAATTGACAAACTTTATATAGAATTCAACAATAGAGTTAAGGTCAGAGACACATCTGATAATTTCTATTATGGAAAAATAGAACTCGATGACAAAAACAAAAAATTAAAATTTAAAGTAAAACATTACTCCGATAGAGCCTATAACTTTATTCAAGATAGTTTAAAAAAATTGAATGTTAAAGAGGAGGATCTTAAAGAAACTAAGAGTAATATTCGAGAGTATTATAACTCCAAAAAAAATACGTTACCCATAGAACTGAGTTTTAAGTATGAGTTAGAAAATGATTCTTTGAATTTAATTGGAAAAAGAAAAAACACTTATTTAAATATTACTCATAAGTATAAAAATTAGTACTTTGTCAATATAAATAATAGCTGCTTAATTTTGTAATAAATAAAATTAAGCAGCTATTACACTACTAGTTTATATCCACCTACCTACACAAAAACACAAACCATTACATCAACTTTCCAAAGAAAATAGCATTCATCAATAGTTTATTGGTTCCAAACCAAAAACCTCTAAAATTGGTATTGTCTGTAAAAACTATTACCCTTCCACTACCTAGACGTCCTGCTTTAAACGGAACGGTGTTTTTCAACTCTTTTAAGTTCTCTTTTGAAATATAACCACTCAATAAAGGATTTTTGGTGTACTGAATTGGATTGTTATAGCTCTTTGCATCAGGTTGAATAAACTGTTTTGTATTTCTAAATAATGCTATTTTATCATTCTTATATCCAAAATTGATTGGATGTGAACGATCAATCTTTGCTTCAAAAATTGCTCCTCCAATTACCTGTGCTCCTGATTGTAATGAACGGTTTTCAAATGACACATCTTTTATAGAATCTATTTTAGTTTTATTAAACTTTACATTAACAAATCCTCTGCTAGATAACCAATTTGCTGCATTTCTATATCCGATTAACACTCCTCCATTACGCACCCATACTTTTAGTTTCTCTACTAAATTCTTATCAATAGAGCGACTATTTGGAACAATAATCGTTGTATATTTATCAAGATTTACTCTTGTAGCGTACTGTGTATCTAACTTTGTTAACTTCATATCGTAGCGTTGGTCTAACAAATGCCAAATTTCTCCTGCATCGTAACTTGTTACTCCATTTCCTACCAACATCGCTACTTTTTGTTTTTTTACAGCTTCAAAATTTCTACTTCCTAAATCAATTCCTTCATTTAACCCTGTAGATGCTCCTTTAATTTCAATATGGTTTTCATTTGCTACTTTTCCCAAGAAATCGAACAACTCATTTCCGTTTAACTCTTGATTTTGAGCTGGAATAAAAATAGTTCCATAGTCATATGAATTGCCGTCGTTTGTAAATTTTTTCATCGCTACTTTCGCTCGTAATCCTTTTTCTAAAATCGCATTTAAAGCTTTAGGAGTGTTATATTCATTCCAAGGAAATAAATATCCCACACTACTTTTTTGCTGAATTGTTCCTTGTTTTGGTTGTAATTGAGTCACCTCAACTCCTGCTTTCGACAACGATACATTATCTGCAAAATCGACTCCAAATGCATGATTGAACGTCCAAGCGGATACGTCATAAAACAAGCTATCTTTAAATGTAGTTCGTACATCAAACATTGCTTTTACCAACCTGTGATTTTTTTGATTCATAGGTACGACATAACTGTACCCTTTTTTGAAACGTTTTCCATTCGATGTAAAATCTTCTTTTAACTCGTGGAGTTTTATTTGATGACGTTGTAAAACCTCAGCTAAGTGGTTTGTTTTCGTTGCGTCTTTTTCATCACCAAATACTATCGCTTTGTTTGTTTCTGAGCTTCTTGAATTTTTATAAAAATCTTGTTGATACTGTAAGATTTTAGTTCGCATATTTTTAGCAGCTTCCAAAGTTGACAATACTGCTGTAAACTGGTTACGAATTGTAAACGGAAAGGTTAATATTCCGTTTTCACTTTCTTGTGCATGTCCACGAGAACTTCCTTGTTCAAACAAAATTCCGATACCTCCATTAATATCTGGGAAAGTTGACCCTTTTCCGTAGTAAAAATCATCAAAACTTTCCTCTGAATAATACGTTGAACCAATTTTATCGAATGCTTTTGCATGATAGGTTGCTATTTCTTTTGTTAACTCTTGATTCATTTTTGGAGTTAACGGATTTGTTCTACTCGGAATTCCTGGTTGAAAAAAGAAGGTTGAATTCGTTCCCATTTCATGATGATCGGTCAAAATATTTGGTAACCATTTATGGAAGGTTTTAATTCGTGCTCTACTCTCTGGTAATTGCACAGGTAACCAATCACGATTCATATCAAACCAATAGTGATTAGTTCTTCCCCCTGGCCAAACTTCGTGATATTCTCTATCATTCGGATCAGGATTGATATTATTTGCCTTGTTTGTATTTGTCCAATATGCAAAACGTTGTAACCCGTCAGGATTCATTGCAGGATCAAAAAGAATAACTGAATTATTTAGTAGCTCCTCTATTTTCTGTCCTTCTGCTGCTGCTAAATAATAGGCTGCTGCCAACGCTGCATTTGAACCACTTGCTTCGTTTCCATGAATAGAAAAACCTTGATACACCACAATTGGGCTATTAGAAACATCAACAGAAGCATTGTTCGTTGCTTTTATATGATTTTCTCGTATTACTTCTAAATTTTGATGATTTTTAGAGGACGTAATTGTTAGCAATACTAAAGGTCTTCCTTCATAAGTTGTTCCTCTATTTTCAAGCATCACTCTATCAGAAGCTTTGGCTAACGCCTTCATATACTCTACCAACTTATCATGTGTTACATGCCACTCTCCTACCTCATGTCCTAAAACTGATTTTGGAGTCGGAATATTTTGGTTATATGAAATACCTTTTGGTAAATAATAACTCAAATCTACAGTTTGAGCTGTTAATGTAGCACTGATAAATAGTAGTGATAGTAATAATTTCTTCATTATTTTCTTGGTTTCATTTTACGATTGATTATAAAATTAGGCAGTAAATAGCACTAATAAACAAAATCCCGCATAAACCGCGGGATTTATCATTTTTTAATCTTTATCTATTTAATTATCTGTTTCTTTTATCCTTAATAGAGCAACCTATTGCTCTGGTATCTGTTTTTGTTGGTTTTTCTCCTTTCAACAAAGCTTCTACAGCATTTTCAACAAAACGTTCTTTTACATTGTTTTCATCACGAGAATTATCGTCAATAGCTCCTATATATTCTACAATTAATTTGTCTTTCTTTTTATTTAAAATATATACATGAGGTGTTCTTGTTGCTCCATATTTAGGATATACTTTCTGCCCTTCATCAAACAAATAAGGGAATGTAAACCCCTTTTCTTTAGCACGTACTTTCATTGCCTCAAAACTATCTCCTTTTGACACTTCTGGATCGTTCGGATTAATGGCTATTACAGGAAACCCTTTTTGTTTATATTTTTTATCTAGAGCAATTAATCTATCTTCATTAGCTACAGAATACGGACACATATTACATGTAAACACAACAATAAATCCTTTTGCATCTTTATAATCTGCCAAAGAAACCATGGTATCATCAATATTTTTTAATGTAAAGTCTGAAGCTTCATCCCCTATTTTATAGCCTTTAGAAGTATCATTAGTAAATGCTGAGATAGATGCTACCACCAATAACATTAGTATTATTTTAAATGTCTTCATAATTATTTAGTTTAAAAAGGTTTGTAATTCGTTTTGTAACTCTTTATAGCTAAAAGTTCGTTCGTAAAATTTTCTTTTGTTAGAATTGTAGATTAACGTAGCTGGTATTGAACCTGACCAGTTTTCTGCAATATCTGGTATCCAAAATTGCTCATTTGAATCTTCAAAATGAAGTATTTTAGATTGCAGTTTTTTCTTTTTTATAAATGGTATAAGGTTCGTTTCTATTTGTTTAGAAAAATCTAGACTCACCAAAACAACCTCAACACCTTTATCTTTATATTTCTTATAAAGTTTTTCAAAAGCAGGTAACTCTTTTACACAAGGCATACACCATGTAGCCCAAAAATTAACTACATATGTTTTATTATTCTTCTTATGTAAAAATGGTTTTAACTCTTCGTAATTTAACGTGGTTATCTTAATTGTTTTAGGTATGGTTTTAACTTGAGCTTTAGTTATTTTTCCACTAAAAAGAGCAATTACTATAAGTATTAGTAAGAATTTACTTCTAAACATTTTTTAAAACGATTTCTCTCAAAATTAACTGTTTATCACATTAAAAAGATAGAATTAACTAAATATTAACAAGAAAAAAGCTCGAAAATACAATTTCCGAGCTCTTCTTATTATCGTTTATTTGTTCTACTAACAAAAAATTTCATTCAGTAATTTAGCTAAACGTAAACCTCCTTTTTGTAACTGTTCTCTAACTATAGGAAAATAAACATACGAATAACGGTAACGTAAGTTTTCTCCTACTTCAGCAGACTTGTACACCTCTTTAGTAATTTTGTGTGTATCATGTAACCAATCTACAACAGTTCCTTTTTGAATTACTTTAATTTGCTCTTTAGATAAATCTCTTGCATTATCAGCTAATTCAACATAACTCATATCCCACTTATTAATCAAGTTTTCATCCCAAACTCTATGTAAGTTAGATCCTTTTCCATGCCATTGAACCTGAATTTTATTACCTCCTAAATCTTCTTTTTGTCCAACATGCATAGGTTGATGTAAATCACCTACTAAGTGTACTAACATTTTTAAGTAAAAACGCTTGTCTTCAATTGAACTATTTTCATCCTTTAACACTTTTACACATTGCTCAATACCAGTAATCATATCTCCTTTCGGATTTTTCTCTGTTTCTTCGTAACGAGCATCTAATGGCATATTTACATAGTGCCAAGTATAAAACTTACCATACTTCTTTCTATCAGACTTTATTTCATCTGCATAAGTAGATACAAACGCTAAGCTCTCACCTTGTAATAATTTTTCAATTTTCTTTCTAGCTTTTTTAGTCAAATGTTTTTCTGCAATTTTTCCAGTAGCTCTATGACCTGTTGGTCCCCAAATATCTTCGTTGTTAGCTATTGACGAAATACTCACTAACAATGCAGCTAGTACTATTAAAAATTTTGTCTTCATGAACGGTTTAAATTATAATCGGAAGCTAAATTATAAAATATAATCATCAAAAATTTGGATTTAACAAAATTTAATTTATATCTTTATGATATCATTTTAATATCACTTTAAATAAAACAAACATGAAAGCAGAAAAAATTATCAAACCAGCAAATGGGTACGTAATGTTTTTTATTGTACTTATTCTTTTTATTGGCGGAATCGCATTATCAGTAAAAAGCGAAAACCCAATATTTATATTAATGTCTGTATTAGCATTTATCTTAGCGTTAGGTTTCATTTTAGTGAATCCTAATTCTTCAAAAGTTCTATTATTCTTCGGTAAATATGTAGGTACTGTGAAACAAAATGGTTTATACTGGGCTAATCCATTATATAAAAAGAAAACTGTTTCGTTAAGGGCTAGTAATTTTGATAGTGAGCGTTTAAAGGTTAATGACAAACTAGGAAACCCAGTAATGATAAGTACCATTTTGGTTTGGAGAGTTACCGAAACCTATAAGGCTGCTTTTGATGTTGATAATTATGAGAATTTTGTTCGTGTACAAACAGATGCTGCTGTACGAAAACTAGCTAGTATGTATCCGTATGACAATTTTGCTGATGAGGGACACGAAGAAGATATTACACTACGCTCTAGTGTAAACGAAGTAAGTGAAGCATTAGAAAAAGAGTTAGAAGAACGATTAGCTATTGCTGGAATTGAGGTTTTAGAAGCACGAATTGGTTATTTAGCCTATGCACAAGAAATTGCAAGTGCTATGTTAAAACGTCAACAAGCTACAGCCATCGTTGCAGCTCGTCATAAAATTGTACAAGGTGCTGTTGACATGGTTGATATGGCTTTGGAGGAATTAAACAAAAAAGAGATTGTTGATTTAGATGAAGAACGCAAAGCTGCTATGGTTAGTAATTTATTGGTTATTTTATGTGGAGATAAAGAAGCTTCTCCAGTAGTAAATGCAGGAACTTTAAATCATTAAAAACGATTACTTACTAATGAAAGAATATAAAATTATACATAGAAAGTTTAGTTGGTCAAATGGAAGACAAAAGTTTGAAGATGAAATTAACAATTATGCGAAACAAGGTTGGCGAGTTGCTAGTACATACCAAGTAAGTGACGGTAATATTGAAGTTATTTTAGAAAGAGATAAAAACCGATAACATGAAAGTTTTTAAAGAAGAACAACGGTTTACACAATCATGGTTAATTATTCTTATGACAATAAGTATAATTCTTCCTATAACTCTTATTATAAAAGAGTACATGAAAGAAAATTCAACTATGAGCTCAACCGAGTTTATATTAACGTTACTTGGTATCACCTTATCTATTACGTTTATATTCTTCTTTAAATTAACAACTAGAATAGATGAAATTGGAATTCATTATCAGTTTTTCCCATTTCATCTTTCAATGAGAAAAATTACTTGGACAGAAATTAATAAAATACATGTTAGAAAATACGAGCCAATTGGCGAATATGGCGGCTGGGGATTAAAAGGTGGTTTTCTTTGGAACAAAGGAAAAGGAACAGCTATTAATATTTCTGGAAACATTGGCATTCAAATAGAATTGAAAAACAACAAAAAACTATTGATAGGAACTAAAAAAGAACAAGAAGCTAAACATGTATTAGAAAACTATCAATACAAAATCAACTAATAATGATACTAGTAATAACTATTACAATAATATATATTTTAACCTTTATAATGTCTTTACTGTAAATTAAAAGAAATTTGAAATTGTATTTTTGCAACCATTTTAGCGTTTCAAAAAAACACTATTATAAAACACAACATGGCAAAAAAGAAAGCTTTTGCACTCCGCATTAATGAAGATATGTTAAAAGCCATTGAAAAATGGGCTTCAGATGAGTTTCGATCTACCAATGGGCAGATTGAATGGATGCTTATGCAAGCACTTAAAGAAGCTAAAAGAGAGCCTAAAAAGAAAGAAGAAGAATAACAAATCTTAAGAACTTGTTAAAAAAAACGTCCAATTTTATTGGGCGTTTTCTATTTTGTACATTGTACAAACTTAAATTACAAGCAACTAACTATTATGAAAAAACTTTTTTATCTCCTATTTATAACCTTCTCTTGTGCTGCTTTTTCTCAAGAATTCTCAATGGATTTAGTCAAAAACATGAAACCAAGAAATATTGGTCCTGGCGGAATGAGCGGACGTGTAACAGCCATTGATGTTGTAGAATCCAACCCTGATATTATGTTTGTTGGGACAGCTTCTGGAGGTATTTGGAAATCTACTTCAGGAGGGATTAAATGGGAACCTATTTTTGATAAAGAAGTAACTGCTTCTATTGGTGCTTTAGCCATACAACAATCCAATCCTAGTGTAATTTGGGCAGGAACTGGTGAAGGAAATCCTCGTAATAGTTTAAATGGTGGTTACGGAATTTTCAAGTCTCTTGATGGTGGTAGATCATGGAAGTCAATGGGATTAGAAAAAACACGTCACATACATCGTGTAGTTATACACCCAAACAATCCGGATGTTGTTTACGTAGGCGCTATCGGATCTCCTTGGGGAGAACATAAAGAACGTGGTGTATATAAAACTACCGACGGTGGTAAAACTTGGAAACAAATTTTATTCAACAATAACAAAACTGGTGCTGCTGATTTAATTATGGATCCATCCAATCCTAATAAACTAATAGCAGCTATGTGGGAACACAAAAGAGATCCTTGGTTTTTTAAATCTGGAGGTGAAGGAAGTGGTTTATACATTACTCATGACGGTGGCGATAACTGGAAGAAAATTACCGAAAAAGAAGGCTTCCCTAAAGGCGAACTAGGTAGAATTGGCGTAGCAATCGCTCCTTCGAACCCAAATACTGTGTATGCTCTTGTTGAAGCAAAGAAAAATGCTTTATATAAAAGTGAAGATGGTGGTTTTTCTTGGAAAAAAATTAATGATAAAAAAGGCATTGGAAATAGACCTTTTTACTATTCAGAAATTTATGTAGACCCTCAAAATGAGCATAAATTATATACTGTTTTTACGTACGTAAATGTTTCTATTGATGGTGGGAAGAACTTCAAACAACTCATGCCTGCATATGGAGTTGATAACGGTATTCACCCAGACCATCATGCCTGGTGGATTCACTCAAAAAATGGAAAATTTATGATTGATGGAAATGATGGAGGAATGAATGTTACCAAAGACGGTGGTAAAACTTGGCGTTTTATTGGTAATTTACCTGTAGCTCAATTTTATCATATTAATGTAGATAATGAGTTTCCATATAATGTGTATGGGGGTATGCAAGATAACGGTTCTTGGAGAGGACCAGCTTATGTATGGAAAGCACAAGGAATACGAAATTCGTATTGGCAAGAGATTAGTTTTGGAGATGGTTTTGATGTTATTCCTGATAAAGACGACTCGCGTTATGGATGGTCTATGAGTCAACAAGGATATGTATCTCGCTACGATTACAAAACAGGTAACAACTATACCGTTCGTCCAACACATCCTGATGCTAATGTAAAGCTACGCTTCAATTGGAATGCAGCTATTAATATTGATCCTTTTGATAATTCTACACTATATTTTGGAAGTCAGTTTGTACATAAATCAACCGATAAAGGCTTAACGTGGAAAGTAATTTCTCCAGACTTAACTACAAATGATAAAAGTAAACTCAAACAATCTGAAAGTGGTGGGTTAACCATGGATGCTACTGGTGCAGAAAACCACTGTACTGTTTTAGTAATTGAACCCTCTCCTATTGAAAAAGATATGTTGTGGGCTGCTACTGATGATGGACAAGTACATATTACTAAAAATGGAGGAACAACTTGGACAAATGTTGCCAAAAACCTAAAAGGTTTACCGGAAAACAGTTGGATTACGCAAATAAAAGCATCTAACAAAAATAAAGGAGAAGCTTTACTAGTTGCTAACGATTATCGTCGTTTTAACTATAAACCTTATGCTTACAGAACTAAAGATTATGGAACAACTTGGGAACGTATTGTTGATGAAAATGATGTAAAAAGCTTTACACAGTGTGTTATTGAAGACCCAATTGAACCAAATTTACTTTTCTTAGGAACTGACGATGGTTTATATATTTCTTTAAACGCAGGAAAAAAATGGACTAAGTGGACTGAGGGCTTCCCTACTGTTCCTGTAAAAGATTTAGTAATTCACCCAAGAGAACACGATTTAGTTATTGGTACTTTTGGTAGAGCAGCATGGGTATTAGATGATATTCGTCCATTAAGAGCCTTAGCTAAAGACAAAAATATTCTTACCAAAAATATTGAGTTATTCACACCACCAACAGCATATCAAGCAGCATATCAACAACCCACTGGTAGCCGATTTGGTGCTGATGCTATGTTTAATGGAACTAATAGAGGTCGTGGTGCTTTGGTTCAGTTTTATGTGAATAAACCAAAACCAGTAAAAAAGTCTGATGAAAAAAATAAGAAACCACTAAAAAAAGAGGATGAGAATACTGTGAAATGGGACTCTATCAAATTTGAAGTTTTTGATGGTAACAGACTTATTCGAACTATTAAAAGAAAAGCTCCTAAAGAAAATGGAATTCACAAAGGTGTTTGGTTTATGAGTGAAAAAGGTGTTACTCGACCTTCAAGAACAATCAGAAAACAAAAAAGAGAACCTAGAGGTGTACAAGTAAAACCTGGTACTTACAGAATAAAAGCTACGTTTGGTAACCAAACATCAGAAAAAAATATTACTGTAAAGTTTGACCCTAGACTTCGTATTTCTCAAAACGCAATCGATCAAAAATATGCAACAGCCAAAGACTTAGAGTCTCAACAAAAAATTATAGCTGATGTGGTAAAACAGTTAGTTGAGAGTAAAAATATTGCAAATAATTTCAATCAAAAACTATCTAAAAAAGACAAAAAACTTTACAAAGAACCAATTAAAAACTCTAAAGATATTGTTAAAAAAATAGATACACTTTTAGCTGTTTATTTAGGAAAAGTAGACAAAAGACAGGGTATTACACGAAATCCAGAAATGAATGTTACGCAACGTTTAGGAATAGCTAGCAGATATGTGAATAGTAGGTTTGGCGAACAAACTTCTACAGAAAAACAATTAATTATTCAATTTAAAGAAGCACTAAAACCAGCACTAGAAAAAACCAATGCTTTCTTTAATAAAGATTGGAAAGAATATAAGATTGAAGTTGAAAAAATAGACTTGTCCCCTTTTAAAGAAACCAAGCAATTTAGCTTAGAATAAAAGGGCTTACTAAAAACAAAAATTAATAACCCAAACATACACTTATGAAAAAACATTTCTTACTACTTGCCATTGCCATTTCGGTAGTTGCCTGTAAAATGGATAAAAAAGATTCTGACAAAGCCATTGTAACACTCAAAAAATACTCTATTGAGCAAATGATGGATAACGAAAATGTTTTTGGAGGAAGTTTTTCTCCTGATAACTCTAAATTACTAGTAACTAGTAATCGTTCAGGAATTTATAACATGTACACTGTTTCAACTTCTGGTGGTGAGTTAGAGCCTATTACAAAATCAGATAGCTCTTCAGTTTTTGCAACCTCTTATTTCCCTAAAGATGAAAGAATGCTGTTTAGAATGGATAATAATGGTGATGAAATTTACCACATCTTTTTAAGAGAACTTAATGGTTACATTAAAGATTTAACACCAACTAAAGGAGCTAGAGCTAGCTTTTTTGGGTGGGCTAAAGATGAAAAAAGCTTCTTTTTTACTTCAAACAAAAGAGACAATCGCTTTATGGATCTCTACGAAATGGATCTTGAAACTTTTACTCCTAAAATGATTTATGAGAACAAAGAAGGTTATAACGTTTCGGCTATATCAAACAACAAAAATATATTAGCATTAAGTAAAACGGTTAATACTAACGATAGTGATTTATTTTTGTTTGACAGAACCACCAAAGTAATCACTAAAATTAACCTAAGATTAAGTGGTAATTCAGCAGCTGATTTTTCTATCGATGATACTGAGTTTTACTACACAACAGATGCGGAAGGTGAATTTGCTACCTTAATGAAATATACTATTAGTACCAACGAAACAGAAAAAGTATTAGCTAAAGACTGGGATATTTCTGGAAGTTACTTTACCTATAATGGTAGCTACAGAGTAACATATATTAATGAAGATGCTAAGAATGTAATTGAAGTTTATGATGTTAAAGCTGGTAAAAACATAGAACTACCTAATGTTAACGGAAAAAGCATTACTAGTGTTGGTTTTTCTAGAGATGAAAGCATGATGCGTTTTTATGCTGGTGGCTCTAACACTCCTTCTAACTTATATGTGTATGACTTAAAAACAAAAAAGCAAACACAACTAACTAATGTATTAAATAAAGAAATTAACCCCGAAGATTTAGTAAAAGCGAAAGTAATCCGTTACCCTTCTTTTGATGGAGTAACTATTCCTGCAATCTACTACTTACCACATCAAGCTTCAAAAGATACTAAAGTTCCTGCTTTAGTTTGGGTTCATGGAGGCCCAGGAGGACAATCACGTCAAAATTTTAGTTCAAGAATTCAATATTTAGTAAACCACGGATACGCTGTTTTGGCTGTTAATAATCGTGGTAGTAGCGGATATGGTAAAACCTTTTTTACTATGGATGATTTAAACCACGGTGAAAAAGATTTACAAGATTGTGTAGAGGGTAAAAATTGGTTAGCAAAACAACCAGAAATAGACGCTGAAAAAATAGGAATCATAGGAGGTTCTTACGGTGGTTATATGACAATGGCTGCTTTAACATATACTCCTGAGGAATTTGCTGTAGGTGTAAACATTTACGGAGTTACGAACTGGATGCGCACCTTAAAAAGTATTCCCTCTTGGTGGGAGTCTTTTAGAGAAGCTTTATACAAAGAGTTAGGCGATCCACACTCTGCAGACTCGGTAAGATTGAAAAGAATTTCTCCTTTATTTCATACAGATAAAGTAACAAAACCATTAATGGTACTACAAGGAGCTAAAGACCCAAGAGTTTTACAAGTGGAGTCTGATGAAATTGTAGCTGGAGTTAAGAAAAATAGAGTTCCAGTAGAATATGTTCTTTTTGATGATGAAGGACATGGTTTTGTTAAAAAGGAAAATCAAATAGAAGCTAATAGTAGAATTTTACAATTTTTAGATACTTATCTAAAAAAAGAAGAACCTATTAAAAATGATGAATTATAAACAAGTTGGCGCAATTTTAACATCCTAATTTTTCGTAAGAAAACTCTGGTTTTTATTTTTGCTTACATAACAATTAAATCTCCTACATATACCAAATATGTAGGGGATTTTTAATATAACAAACAACCACTTTAACAATTATGAAAAAGTTAACTTTATTAATTATCACTTTATTTTCATTAAATAATTTCGCTCAACAATCAGCAGCCCCAGACCCAACAAAAGAATTAGGTGTATGGTATATGTACAACGGATCTCATCAAATTTCTGATAAGTTTAGTTTAAAAAGCATGGCGCATTTCCGTTTTTTTGAAATTGGAGACGATATGCAGCAATTCATTGGACGCTTAGGTGGTAACTATAAATTCAACAAAACTTTAAGCGCTACTGTAGGATACGCTTTCTTAAATACAGATAGAACTTTTGATATTAATGCGGGAGATTTTAATGAGCATCGAATTTATGAAGACCTAAATGTAAAGCATAAAATAGCTAGCTTAAATTTAGCACATCGTTTTAGAGGAGAACAACGTTTTTTTGAATCTACAACTGGTAATTTTTTCCGATACCAATTGGCCTTAGGGTATCCTATCAATGAAAAATGGTCTACATATTTGTATAATGAAACTTTTTTAGACTTTAAGGGTGAAGCCTATAATCAAAACTGGTTTGGAGCTGGTTTTAAATACAAAGTATCTGATATAGTTAAGCTTCAAGCAGGATATCAACTGATAAATCTAAATGAGGTTGGTAACTTTAATAGAATTCAATTAGGAGTTGCAATCAGCACAGATCATAGAAAATAGAACTAACTAATATTTCATACTTTAGCGACAAATTATTTTTAAATGGAAGCACCTCTTTTTACAAACGATGCAATCGTATTTGGTATTTTAATGATTTCGTTAGGTTTTGTATTTTATACAGAATCTAAAACTACAGGGTTTTGGCCTAAGTTTTACAAAATAGTCCCAGGATTATTTATGGCTTATTTTATCCCTGCAATATTCACAACACTTGGTATTATCTCCCCAGAATGGGAAACTACTAGTGCTGCTGGCGAAGTCGTAAAAAACAAATCACAACTATACTATGTTTCTAGTAGATTTTTATTGCCTGCTGCCTTAGTTTTAATGACTTTAAGTATCGATTTAAAAGCTATTTTTAACTTAGGTTCAAAAGCATTAATCATGTTTTTTACAGGTACTATAGGAATTGTAATTGGAGGGCCTATAGCTATTTTATTAATTTCTTCTGTTTCGCCAGAAACAGTTGGCGGTGCAGGTTTTGATGCTGTTTGGAGAGGACTTTCTACCTTAGCTGGTAGCTGGATTGGTGGTGGAGCTAACCAAACTGCCATGCTAGAAATTTACCAATACAATCCTGCTAAATATGGAGGAATGGTATTTGTTGATATTGTAGTGGCTAATATTTGGATGGCAATCATTTTAATTGGAATTGGTAAAAAAGATAAAATAGATAAATGGTTAAAAGCTGATACCTCAGCTATTGAAGATTTAAAACAAAGAGTTTCTAACTTTACTCAAAGTGTTAAAAGAAATCCAACTTTAACCGATTTTATAATTATGCTTGCTATTGCTTTTGGAACTGTTGGTTTTGGTCATTTTGCAGGAGCGTATTTAAGTGATGTTTTTGCTTCGTTTACAGCAAGTATGGAGTCTCAAACTATGAGAAACATTTTCTCTTTCTTGGGTTCTAACTTCTTCTGGTTAATTAGTATATCAACAATTGCTGCTGTTGTTTTATCTTTTACTAAAGCTAAAAATTACGAAGGTGCCGGTGCTAGTAAAATAGGAAGTATTTTCATTTATGTACTCGTATCAACTATTGGTATGAAAATGGACTTAACGCTAATTTTTGATAATTTCAATTTAATTTTTATTGGTTTAGTATGGATGGCAATTCATGCTGGATTATTAATATTAGTAGCTAAATTAATTCGCGCTCCATATTTCTTCCTAGCTGTAGGAAGTCAAGCAAATGTAGGAGGAGCTGCTTCTGCTCCAATTGTAGCACAAGCTTTTCACCCTTCTTTAGCAACCGTAGGTGTTTTATTAGCTGTTTTTGGATACGCTATCGGTACTGTAGGTGCTATCCTATGTACAATTTTAATGGAAATAGCCTCAAAAGTTTAGGAGAAATCTGCATATTTGCAACAGACAAATTTTGAATTCAATGAAGAAAATTATTGCTCTTTTCGCAATTGCACTTGTTGCTTTTGCTTGTTCCTCTAAAAAAGAGGGTAACATGGTTGTTAAAGGTCAGATTAAAGGATTAAAAAAAGGTACTTTATATCTTCAAAAGATGAAGGATACATTATTGGTATCTGTTGATTCTATGGCGTTGTTAGGTGATGATAAATTTATACTAACAGATAATATTGAATCTCCTGTAATATATTACCTAACTTTTGATGGTAATACCACAGATAAACACATCATGTTTTTTGGTGAAGAAGGTGAAATTACTATAAACGATAAAATTGAAGAATTTGGTTTTAAGCCTGAAATTAAAGGTTCTAAAAACCAAGAGGTAATGGACGAATACCGTAAAGTAAACCAACGATTTATAGATCAACGTTTAGACTTTGTTAAAAAAGAAGTTGAAGCTCGTCAAGCTCAGGACGAAGTACAATTAGAGCAGGTAGAAGCTGATTACAAAAAAATGATCCGTCGTCGTTACTTATTCTCTACAAACTTTGCCATTGCAAACGCTGATAGTGAAGCTGCACCATATATTGCATTATCTGAACTATACGACGCTAACATTCAACTTTTAGATACTATTAATAACAGTTTAACAGATAAAGTTAAAAGCTCTGAATATGGTAAACGTTTACAAAAATTTGTAGATGATATAAAAGCTAAAGAAGAAAAGTAAAATTTTCCTCTTGTAAAGATAAAAAAAGCTCATTCAATTTGAATGAGCTTTTTTTATTTTCTGTGTATTAAATTTTAAAAGACAACACTGGCAATTTACTATGGTTAGCAATATCTTCTGAAATGCTTCCTTCAAAAAAGTGTGCTACTCCTTTTCTACCATGTGTAGCTACCATTAAGGCATCTGAGTTTATTTTATTGGCGTAGTAAAACACTCCTTTTTCTACAGTGTAATCAGAAATAATTTTTACTTTCTGTGCGCATTCTTCATAACTTTCATTAGTTTGATTGAAAAAACGCTTCATTCTTTCTTCTAACTCTTTTGTACTTTTAAATTTAGAGGTTGGAGTACTCACATACACTAGTTCTATTTCTGCATTAAATTTCTTAAGAAATTCTTTTGCTTCTTTATATGGTTTCACATCGTCATCAGAAAAATCGCAAGCAAACAATACCTTTTCTATTTGTTTTACTATTGGCTCTTCTTTAATTACTAATACAGGTACATGTGCGTAACGGATAACCTTTTCTGTATTAGAACCTATAAACATTTCTTTTAAACCACTAGCTCCTTTAGATCCCATAACTATCAAATCTGCTCCTTCGTTTCTTGCTAAAAGGTCTATCTCACTAAATATTTTAAAATGTTTTATAACTGGTGTTACTTTTATTCCTGATAAATAATCTTTCTTTAAAAATTCTGCTAACTTTTTTTCAGACATTTGTAGGTAAAACAACATTTCTTGTTGTAAATAGCTTTCTGAGCGACTTAAAACAGCGTTAGACAACTCAAGCATATGTACTACCAATACCTCAGCGTCTGATCTTTTTGCTAAAAAAGCTGCTGTTTGTAAAGCATTTTCAGAATATTCAGAAAAATCAACTGGGACTATAATTTTTTTCATGATTAATTACTTTTAGGTTTAATGTCTCCTATAAAGTTACCTAAATTTTATTAGTAAAACTATGATTTTTGTCACTTTATAAACCACTATATATTCTATACATTTGCTTTCTTAGATTTTACATTTGTTATGAATAAAAACTCTTCTAAATTTGTGGGCGTTATTGTACGTGCCTTTATTTCTTTAATGGTCGTTTCTATTTTAGGTATTTTATTAAAATTCTTTATTACCGTACCCAATCGTCTTTTTTTTAATAGACCTATAGCATATACTAGTACACATTATTCATATAAACCAGGACAAAATGGATGGACTTTTGATTTTTTTGTATTAAATAATGATGGTTTATATGTAGCCTTACCCTTACTTTTAGTGATTTTTATTGCTTTAATTTTTTACTTTGGAGTATTTTCTGCTATCGCAACATTTTTAAATTTTAAAGCGCAAAACACGCAATTAGCCAAAAGAGATTTTATTTTAACACTACTTATTGTTAGCTTCTACTTTATGCCCAAATACATTAATATTGATTCTTTTTTAAACATCAATGAAAGAGGTGCTTATGTACTTAAAGAGCGTATATATAATCCTAATAATGAAATTTGGGAAATAGGTATACAAAAAATAAAAGGTAATTATATTAAAGAACACAAAACCGTAAGCAATGACTCTTCTTTTTTAGTTGTAAGAAAATTTAACACTACCAAAATAGATACTGTTTTATTTGAAAAGTTAGTTATTCCAGGCAATAATGTTTACACTTTTAGTGCAAAAGATACCTTATGGTTATTTGAAGCTTCTAATAATTATATAAAAGCTTTTAGCATGGTTAACAGCAACATCGTTATAAAAAACAAGGAAGATTTAAACCGTATGATGCCTAAAAAACATCAAAAAAGTGGTATTGCCGAATTAAGTTACTCGTCTGCTCAAAAAAGTAGTATTTATGTAAAAACTAATTATGGTGAGGTATTATACTTACATACAGATGATAATTTAATTACTGATAAATACAAATACACTAACAGTACATACTATTTAAGACGTATAAACGAACATAGGTATAAATTATTTGCAAAAAAGAAACAGCTAGCTACTACTTTACAAGAAGCTGTGTTTTTAAATGCTAAAATTATTTCTTACACAAATAATGTTGTTATTATTAGACACAAAGTCAACATAAAAAAAGAAACTCCTTATATCATTTCAGCATATGATACTATAACAGGAAATAAACTATGGGATTTTAATGAAGAAAACAATCCTTTTTTTAATGATACTTATGGTAAAGTTACTGTGGATGCAACTTTTTTACCAAACAAAACAATTCTTAGTTTTTATGATGCTTTTACATTAAAAGGAAATGTAATAATCGATAATCAAGGAAACCGTATAACACAAGGTATTGGTATAACTAATAAACAAAAGAACTAACTAGTAAATAAGTATTATTTAGGCTGTTTTAAATTATGATTAATGACAGCCTTCAACTGAATTATGAATATCTGTTACAGGAAGTGGAGAAACATAAGGTATTCCTAACCCTAATCCTCTAAGAATAAACAATACGCCTATAAAAACTACAACATAAGGTATTGCTTGTTGAATTCTTTTTCGCACCAAGCCATTTGCAAAGTTACCTACATAAACCACTGCTGTCATTAACGGTATAGTTCCTAACCCGAATAGAAACATATATAGGCTTCCTGACAACATATTTGTTGTAGTTAGTGCTCCAAAAACTGCCATATATACTAAGCCACAAGGTAAAAAACCGTTTAAAAAGCCAATTGTAAAAAAGGTATCATTTCCTTTTTTCTTTAACTCTTTTCCCAGAGAAGATTTTACCTTCATTACCAATTTATTTATTGGATTTGAGAAGTTGTATTTTTGAAAGGTTTTGGGAACAAGGATTGCCAAAATCATTAATACGCCAACAATGATAGAAAGTTGTTGCTGAAATCCGAAGAAATAAAATCCTTTTCCTAATAAACCAAACAAAAAACCTATTAAACTATAAGTAAATAAGCGTCCAAAATGATAACTGGTAATTTGAAAAAACTGCTTTACTTTATTCGTTCTATCTACAGGTAACATAAAGGCTATAGGACCACACATACCAATACAGTGGAAGCTTCCTAATAAACCAAATATAATTGCTGAGAGAAACATTAATACACCAACTCTTTCTGAAATAAATAATCTTTATTTTTGTAGTTCCAGGAAACTGTTATGTTCCAACGACCACCCAACAAACGTTTCTCAGGCACGAGCAAATATGTTTCGGAAATCGAAATAGGCATTTCGAAATCCAATTGTTTATCAGATGGTCTGTATAGGAACACTTTTCCTTTTATATCTTTAGGATTAAAGTCTGTTGGAAAATGGACTTTAATTCCTTCAGTAACTTTTTCTATCTTAATATTGTCTTTTAATGCTTTCGCATTTTTAGTAGCATCTAATTTGTTCTGAAATTCTAATTCTTGTTGATAGTATTTTTCAGTTACCAAATCATGGTTATAGTTTTTACCTGTACTCATAGTGATTACAAAATACATGATAAAGCCTATAAACCCTATAATTGCTATTACTATACCCGTGCCCCAGTTTAGTTTCATTTTATTTAATTTTTAGCCTTTAGTTCTTAGTCATACTTACGAAAACTAATAACCTTAGACTGGTTTATCTATAACTTCTTGGTCCTAAAAAATTGGTTGTAGTTGTTTCAATAAGTTTATCGCCACTATACACTCCTATTTTTAGTTTTTCTTTTTCGTCTTTCATTTCAGATTGATGTAACTCTATGAACAAAGTTCCTTCTGCCAATCCTTGTTTTGGGACTTCAAAATCTTGATGTGTTACCGTTTCTATTTTTCCTTTATGAGACAACAATTTATAACTCACATTATCAATCTGTTTTGTTGTCTTATTTACCACTTTAAAAGTGTAAATATTACTAATAACCCCATTTTCTTTATGTTGATATAACTGACCTGGTAATCGTAAAATTGTTGCTTCTACATCATTTCTTAAAAATAGCATTCCTACTAAAATCCCTATTAAAATAAACAATACTGCTGAGTACCCTTTCATTCTTGCAGTGAACTTAAAAGGCGCTTTCTTAACAATATTTTCTTCACTTGCATAACGGATTAACCCTTTTGGTAAGCCTACCTTTTCCATCATGTGATCACACTCATCAATACAGGCGGTGCAGTTTACACATTCTAACTGTGTACCATTACGAATATCAATTCCTGTAGGACATACATTCACACACTGAAAACAATCTATACAATCTCCTTTTCCTGTCGCTGCTCTATCTTCTTTTTTATTAAACTTTCCCCTTCCTGTTTTTCCTTCTCCTCTTACGTGGTCATAAGCAACATTAATAGTTTTATTATCTAACAGTACTCCTTGCAACCTACCATAAGGACAAGCTATAATACACACCTGTTCTCTAAACCATGCAAAAACAAAATAGAAAACCCCTGTAAAAATTAGCAATGATATTAAAGTGCTAATATGGTCTAATGGGTTACCTGTTATGTAACTTATTAATTTATCACTTCCTATAAGATACGCTAAGAAAACGTTTGCTATAATAAAAGAGATGATAAAAAAGGCTATCCATTTTAAAACTCTTTTTCTTATTTTTTCAGCATTCCATGCTTGTTTAGCTAAACGAATTTGTTTTCCTCTATCTCCTTCTATTAAATATTCAATTTTTCTGAAAACCATTTCTAAAAAAATGGTTTGTGGGCAAATCCATCCACAGAAAATTCGACCAAATACAACAGTGAATAGGATGATAAATACTACTCCTATTATCATTGAAATCACCATTAAATGGAAATCTTGAGGCCAAAAAGGAAATCCAAAAATGTTAAACTTACGTTCTAAAACATTAAATAGTAAAAACTGATTTCCATTGATTTTAACAAACGGTGCTAGTAATAAAAATGCTAATAAAAAGTAGCTTACATAGCTTCGGTATTTATAAAACTTACCACTTGGTTTTTTTGGAAACACCCAAGCCCTTTTTCCTTCATCATTTATAGTGCCAATACTATCTCTGAATTGTTCGTTTTTGGGTGTTTCCATAATCAACTATTAAAAACTAATTTGTAACTACTATTTTTATTGAATACTGTCTTTTACTTGCTCTTCTACAGGTTCAGCAACAGTTGGCGCTTGACCTTCTTCTTTATATAACTCTCCTTGAGGTTCTTTTGGTTTTGCTGGAGTAGTTCCTTGTAAAGAAATAATATAACTTGCTACCTTTTGAATATCTTTTGGCTTCAACGTTTTGTTCCAAGCTACCATACCTTTACCGTCTCTACCTCCATTAGAAATAGTATTAAAGATATTTTTTATACCTCCTCCTAAAATCCAATATTCATCGGTTAAGTTTGGTCCAATACCTCCACCACCATCTGCAATATGACATGCAGCACAGTTTAAGTTGTATACAGCTTTACCTCTACTTAAATCACCAGCATCTGTTAAAACTGTTACTGTTTCAGCATCAATAACTGCTTCTTTAGAATTTGATTTAAATGCTGCTAACTCTCTTTTAGCTTCTGCTACAGCTTGGGCGTATTCCATCTCTTGGTTATCTGCTCCCAGTACATGATATCTTACTAAGTATACAGCTGCAAAAACTATTGTTGCGTAGAACATATATAGCCACCATGGTGGTAAGTTATTATCTAGCTCTTTAATTCCATCATAGTTATGATCTAATATAATTTCATCCTCTTCTTCTATCGCTTTAGCTTCCGTCCATTTATTTATAATTTTCTTCGCCCAAGCCCAGTTATCAACTTCTTCTGGCTGAATACCATCTTTTTCCATTTGAAGTTGCTCTGCTTTTTGTTGCGCTACTATATTTAAAGCTTCTTTTAACACAACTGCTGTTACGAGCCCTACAATTGCTATCCATACTAACGGATGTTCATACAGGCTAAATGGGTTTTCGTATGATTTAATTGCAGTTGTTATAGCAAAAAAGGTAACTGCAACAAAAATGATATATACTATAGATTGAAAATATTTTTTCATCTTGTTTAATTTTACTAATTATCTAAAGGTAATTTACTTACATTACTTATATATTCTCTTTTGGCCGTAAACACCCACCAAAACAACACTACAAAAAATGTAAAGAATATGGTTAGCGAAATAATTGGGTATATTTCAATACCTGCAATAGTTTCCATATGGTTTTTTACAAACTTTAACATGATTTCTAGTTTTTAGCGCTTAATTGATCTTCAACATCTTTAATCTTAATATCGGTACCTAGTCGTTGTAAATAAGCAATTAGGGCTACGATTTCTCTATCTTTCATTTCAATGAAAGTTTGTCCGTTTTCTTGAGCGTACTTTTTATCTGCTTCATAATTTGTTGCAAAGTCTGGATCAGCATATAAGTTCTCTTGAATTTTAGCTCCTTGTTCTTCCATACTTGCTTGCGCATTAGCTATATCTTCTTCAGTATAAGGAACACCTAAGCTAACCATTGCTTTCATTTTGCCTTCTGTATCACTCTTATCTAGTTTATCTCTTACTAACCATTGGTATGAAGGCATGATAGAACCAGGTGAAGTACTTTGCGGATCGTACATGTGATTTAAGTGCCAGCTGTCATTATATTTTCCTCCAACTCTTAATAAATCTGGTCCTGTACGTTTAGAACCCCATAAGAATGGATGATCGTATACAAACTCTCCTGCTTTTGCAAACTCTCCATAACGCTCTACTTCTGACCTGAATGGACGAACCATTTGTGAGTGACATCCTACACATCCTTCACGGATATAAATATCTCTTCCTTCTAATTCTAATGGTGTATATGGTTGTACGCTTGTTATCGTTGGAATATTTGACTTCACTAATAATGTTGGTATAATTTGCACAACACCTCCAATTAAAATAGCTACAGTAGCATAGATAGTTAGTTTTACTGGTCTTCTTTCTAACCAAGTGTGCCATCCTTCTTTAGAAGTTCTATATTTAGATACTTTTGTTAATGCTGCCGCTTCTGCTAATTCATCTGTTACTCCACTACCTGATCTTACAGTTTTAACAATGTTGTATAACATTACAAATGCTCCTAGTATAAATAAACTTCCTCCGATAGCACGCATCCAGTACATTGGAATAATCTCGTTTACTGTTTCTAAGAAGTTACCATATGTTAAGGTTCCATCAGGGTTGAATTGTTTCCACATTGATGCTTGTACAAATCCTGCTACATACATTGGTAATGCATACATGATAATACCTAAGGTACCTATCCAAAAGTGGAAGTTTGCTAATGCTGTAGAGTATAATTTTGTTTTAAACATTCTTGGTACTAACCAGTATAACATACCGAAAGTTAAGAATCCGTTCCATGCTAAGGCTCCTACGTGTACGTGAGCAATAATCCAATCACTAAAGTGTGCAATTGCATTTACATTCTTTAATGATAACATAGGTCCTTCAAACGTTGCCATACCATACCCTGTAATTGCAACTACCATGAATTTTAATACTGGGTCTACCCTTACTTTATCCCAAGCTCCACGAAGTGTTAGTAATCCGTTAATCATACCTCCCCAAGATGGTGCAATTAACATTACAGAGAATGCTACTCCTAAGTTTTGTGCCCAATCTGGTAATGATGTATATAATAAGTGGTGAGGTCCTGCCCAGATGTAGATAAAAATTAACGACCAAAAGTGTACAATAGATAATCTATATGAATATACCGGACGGTTAGCCGCTTTAGGAACAAAGTAGTACATTAACCCTAAGAACGGAGTCGTTAAGAAGAACGCTACCGCATTATGTCCGTACCACCATTGTACTAATGCATCTTGAACACCTGCGTATACTGAATAACTTTTCATAAAGCTTACAGGTAATTCTAAACTATTAAAAATATGTAATACCGCTACGGTTACAAAAGTTCCTAAGTAGAACCAAATTGCTACATATAAATGGCGTTGTCTTCTTTGTAAGATTGTCCAAATCATGTTAGCACCAAAAGCTACCCAAACTAATGCTATGGCTATATCAATTGGCCATTCTAATTCGGCATATTCTTTTGAAGTTGTATACCCTAACGGAAGTGTTATGGCTGCTGCAACAATTATTAACTGCCATCCCCAAAAGTTAAAGTTACTTAAAAAATCACTCGCCATACGCGCTTTCAGTAATCGTTGTAGTGAGTAGTAAACTCCTGCAAAAATGGCATTTCCTACGAATGCAAAAATTACTGCATTTGTATGTAATGGTCTTAAACGCCCAAAACTCAACCATGAAATTCCATCAGTTAAATTTGGGAATAAAAACATAAAAGCCAATAACAATCCTACTGAAAAACCTACTATTCCCCATAGTAAGGTTGCGTAGATGAATTTTTTTACGATCTTATTATCGTAATAAAATTGTTGCATTTCCATAATCTATTTGAATTTAATATCTATTGTTAATTGTTAGTTCTTTGTTTCTTCTTTTACCAGTTCATCATCAAACAACATGCGAACTGATGGCGTGTACGAATCATCGTACTGCCCTTTTTTTACTGAAACAATAAATGCTATAAAGAAAATAATAGCCACTAAAATACTTAGTGATAGTAGTAAGTAAATAACGCTCATATCTTGCCTGATAATTATAGTTCAAAGGTAACTGTGAAGGTTTTCTTAAAATATGACTTTTGTCATGTTTGAGTTTTTTTTTCAAAAAAATAAAGAGAACTTGCGTTCTCTTTATTTAAGTAATCTTTGTAAACCCATTAGAAGGTTTTTCTCTAAAATAGCATAGCTACCATCTGATAGAAATAATTCTTTTATTTCTTCGAATAGCTGATTTATTTCTTCTTTACCGTAGTTTAATTTTTTGAGTGATTCATTAATTTTTTGAATGCTAGCATAGTCATTATCTTTTTCAAACTCTTCATGCATCTTTTTGTACGTTTCTTGGTTCGTTCTTAAAGAAATAGCTTCGAGTTCTTCTTTTGTTTCTTTATAATCTGCATTAATACAATAGATAAAAACATAGGTTTGTAGCTCTTCCTTTGACCAATTTACTTCAAATGATTTCATGACGTCTGGTTTTTAGGTTTACTCAAATTTAATCATTTTTTTAGTAAAAACACAACAAAAACCACCACAAAACACTAATTACCAACTAATTAAATAGTCATTGAAAACAATTTTGTTTCTGGTTGTTTTTCATGCAATTTCTTGTCAAATGCCATACAAATATTACGTACATAGGGTCTTGCCTTCTCAGGAACTGTTAACTTTTTCCCTTCAATAGAAACCAAACCATCATCTATCATTTCTTCTAACTTTCCTATATGTGTTTCTACATTTTTTATTTGTAATTGCTCTTCTTCCCACGAAGTGGAGAAATGACACATAATATTTAAAATATGTTTTCTTATTATTAAGTCTTCTTCCGATAATATATGCCCTCTAAACACAGGGATTTCTCCTTCGTTTACAATTCTTTCATACTCTTTTACAGTTTTTACATTTTGTGCAAATCCATACCAAGAATCAGAGATTGACGACATTCCTAAACCTACCATTAACTGTGTTTTGTTTGCAGTGTATCCCATAAAATTGCGGTGCAATGTTTTTTCTTGGGTGGCTTTGTATAAACTATCGGTAGCTAAGGCGAAATGATCCATTCCAATTTCTACATAACCCATTTCGGCAAATAATTCTTTACCTATTTCATACAACTCGCGTTTTTCTTCATTTTTTGGCAAATCATCTTCATTAAATCCACGTTGCCCTACTCCTTTTACCCATGGAACATGCGCGTAACTATAAAATGAAATTCTATCGGGTTCTAATTCTTTTGTTTTATTAATAGTATGAATTACGTTTTCTTTTGTTTGGAATGGAAGTCCAAATACTAAGTCATGACTAATAGACGTATAACCTATTTCTTTTGCCCAATTGTGTACTTTTTCTACGTTTTCAAAAGGTTGTACTCTATGAATAGCTTCTTGTACTTTTGGGTTATAATCTTGTACTCCAAAACTTACTCTTGTAAAACCTAAATTGTACAATGTTTGCAAGTGTTCTTTTGTAGTATTGTTTGGATGCCCTTCAAAACTAAATTCGTGGTCTGGATGTTTTTCAACATTAATAAAAATTCCTTCAATTAACCTTTTTAATTGTTTCTCTGAAAAGAATGTTGGTGTTCCTCCACCTAAATGTATTTCTTTTATTACAGGGGTTTCGTCAACTAAATCAACATATAACTGCCACTCTTTTAAAACGGTTTCTATATACGGATCTTCCATTTCATGACGTTTTGTAATATGCTTATGACAAGCACAAAACGTACATAAACTCTCACAAAATGGTAAATGAATATATAAGCTAATTCCTTCTGAGGAATTGCTTTCTATAAACGAACGCTTAAAAGTTTCTATCCATTTTTCTTTTGAAAATGTTTCGTTATCCCAATATGGAACTGTTGGATAACTTGTATATCTAGGTCCTGGAATGTTATATTTTTGAATAAGTGAATTCATGTTCTTAATACTATTTTGTTTCATTGTTCAATAAAATCACTCTAACTGACATTACGCCAACTCTAGAGCAATTTCAATCATTTCTTTAAAGGTTTGTTCTCTTTCATCAGCTGTGGTTCTTTCTCCTGTAACCAAACTATCTGAAATGGTTAAAATTGATAATGCGTTTACTTTATGCTTTGCTGCAACTGTATACAATCCGTTGGTTTCCATTTCAACACACAATACACCATAGTCTGCCCATTTTTTATAGCTTTCAAATTCATCTGCATAAAATTCATCTGAGCTTAAAATGTTTCCAGCCTTTAATGGAATTCCTTTTTCTTTTGCTGCATCTACAGCTTTTTGAAACAACTCAAAACTTGCTGTTGGCGCAAAATCAGCTCCGTTAAAACGGATGGTATTTAATCCTGAATTTGTAGAAGCTGCCATAGCAATAACAATATCTCGAATTTTTACTCCTTTTTGATACGACCCCGCTGAACCTACTCTTATTAAGTTTTTAACCCCATATTCATTAATTAATTCATGAGCATAAATTAAAGCAGAAGGAATTCCCATTCCTGTTCCTTGTACGGAAATTCGTTTTCCTTTATAGGTTCCTGTGAATCCTAACATACCTCGAACATCGTTATAACAAACTGGATTTTCCAAAAATGTTTCTGCAATCCATTTTGCACGCATAGGATCACCTGGTAATAAAACAGTTTCTGCTATTTCTCCTTTTTTTGCTTCTATATGTATGCTCATTCTTTACTTTTTTTTAGGTTTTAAACTATTAAGATTCGGTTTTTAATATTGGTTTTTATCAGAAACACCGCTAGTCACTAAAGCTACTCCTGAAGAGGTTCCTAAACGAGTTACTCCATTTTCTATATATTTCCTAGCCGTTTCTATATCTCTAATACCTCCAGCTGCTTTAATTTGCGCTTTTCCATCTACAACGCTATCCATTATTGCAACGTCTTCAAAGGTTGCTCCTCCAGTACCGAAACCTGTAGAAGTTTTCACAAAATCAGCACCAGCTTCAACAGCCAATTTACTTGCTACTTTAATTTGCTCTTTTGATAAATAACAGTTTTCAAAAATTACCTTTAAGGTATTTTCTCCTATCACTTCTTTAATTAATCGAATTTCGTTTTCTACATAATCTTCATCTCCTTCTAACAACTTGCCTACATTAATAACCATATCTATTTCTGAAGCTCCATTTTTTATACAGTTTTTAGCTTCAAAAACTTTAGTTTCTGTAGTCATTGCTCCTAATGGAAAACCTATTACTGCTGCTACTTTTACATCTGAACCTTTTAATTCTTTGGCTGCTAACTCTACATTACATCCATTTACACAAACTGCATAAAAGTCATACTCTTCAGCTTCATTACATAGTTTTATAATATCAGTTTTTGTAGCTGTGGCTTTTAGTAACGTATGATCTATATATTTATTAATCTGCATCTTTTTATTTTATTTTTCTTCCTAAAATATTGGTAGCTATAGTTGTAAACACTACCACACTAATTGAACTCAACGGCATTAAAATTGCAGCTATTACTGGCATTAGTTGACCAGTTACTGCAAAATAAAGCCCTACAATATTGTACATTAAAGATAATAAAAAGCAATACTTAATAATTTTTATTGCTTTTTGTGATGCTTTAATATAATTGCCTATCTCACTAAATTTTGTAGCATCTAAAATAGCATCACAAGCAGGAGAAAATACATTTATATTTTCTGATAACGCTACCCCTACATTACTTTGCGCTAGCGCTCCTGCATCGTTTAATCCATCACCTATCATTAATACACTTTTCTTTTTCTCTTGTAATTCTTCTACGTAGTGTAATTTATCTTGAGGCTTTTGATTGAATAAAAATGTAGTTTCCTTTGGCAATAACTCTTCTAAAAATTTCTTTTCTCCTTCATTATCTCCTGAAACTACTGATAGACTATATTTTTTGGTTAAGTTAGAAAATAGCTCTTTAACTCCTTTTCTATAAGCATTCTTAAATACATACTTTCCTTTGTACTCATTATTTACACTAATATGAACAGAAGTATCAAGATTTGCTTGTTCTTTTGCGTTTTTCACAAATGATGATGAGCCTATTTTTAAAATAGTATGCTTATAACTTGCTTCAATTCCTTTTCCAACATGTTCTTGATAGTCTTCAACTGGTAACATTTCTTCTTCTAAGGAAGTGTATAGCATTCTACTCAGTGGATGATTTGAAGATCTTAATGAACTTTTTAATATCGCTCTTTGAGTTTTATCTAAGTCTTCTCCTTCATATGTTATCGTATTCTCTTTATTAGTAGTAAGTGTACCTGTTTTATCAAAAATAACTGAGTTTACAGCTGCTAACTGCTCTACGACTGTAGCATTTTTTAAATAGAACTTCTTTCTTCCAAAAATTCGTAAAATATTCCCTAAAGTAAACGGTGCTGCTAATGCTATTGCACATGGACACGCTATAATTAATACTGATGTAAATACGTTTAATGCTACACTTGAATCGTAATACAACCAAAAAGCTGTAGATAAAAACGCTATAGACAGTACAATTATGGTAAAGTTTTTACTGATTTTATCTGTTAAGGTTTTAAATGATGAGTTTTTATCTTTTTGAAATACATCGTTACTCCATAACTGTGTTAAATAACTCTGTGAAACTGAAGCTAGCACTTCCATTTCTATACTTCCTGACAGTTGTTTTCCTCCTGCAAATAATTTATCTCCTGACTTTTTATTTACAGGAATGGCTTCACCTGTAACAAAACTGTAATCAATTTTTGCTTCTCCGTTAATTAAAATTCCATCAACAGGAATTAATTCCTGATTTCTAATTAATAACCTATCTCCTTTTTTTACCTCATAAATTTGAGTATTCTCTTCTTTTTTATCGGTAGTTATCTTTGTTACTGCAATTGGGAAGTATGACTTATAATCGCGTTCAAATGAAAGAAAGTTATAGGTCTTTTGCTGAAAAAATTTCCCTAGCAATAAAAAGAACACCAATCCTGTTAAACTATCAAAAAAACCTGTCCCTAAATCAAGAACTATTTCTGCTGTACTTCGTACGAATAATACTAAGATTCCTAAAGCAATAGGAACGTCGATATTTAAAATTTTTGACCGAACTCCTTTATAAGCTGAAATAAAATAATCCTGTCCTGCATAAAAAACTACTGGGAGGGAAAATATAAACATTAACCAACGGAAGATTCCTTTGTATTGTTCTAACCAATATTCTGATACCTCAAAGTACTCTGGAAACGACAAGAACATCACATTTCCAAAGGCAAAACCTGCTATTCCTAATTTATAAATTAAACTACGGTCTACTTTCTTTTTACCTACCTCGTAATCCTCAAGACTTATATAAGGCTCATATCCTATAGAACTTAGTAACAATACTATTTCTTTAAGTGATGTTTTTTCTGAATTAAAAGTAATTCGTACCGTTTTCTTAGGAAAATTAACTTGAGATGAAGACACATACTCTTGTAGTTTGTGTAAATTTTCTAATACCCAAATACATGAACTACAATGTATATGTGGAATATATAAATTTACTACTTGTACATTACCATCGTTAAACTCTAATAGTTTATCTACAATAGACTCATTGTCCAAGAAATCGTATTTTCCTTGTATCTCTTCAGGTATTGCTCCTGGGTTGTTTTGAAAATCGTAATAACAAGTTAAATCGTTCTCTGAAAAAATTTCATAAACTGTTTTACATCCATTACAACAAAAAAATTTTTCTTCTATTGTAATTGTTTTTGTATCGCACTCGTTACCACAATGAAAACATGTTGTGCTTTCCATATTTACTCTTTTGCCTAGTACAAATGTCCGATAAGATATCAATTTAAAACATGATAATTGTCAGGTTTTCCGTATATTTGAGTAATAAAAAAAGGGCATATCTATGAGCAAGTGTGAGCAATGTATCATTCGAGAATTTAATTCTTTGAAAGCTTTAACAAAAGATGAATTGATAAGAATTACTGGCTGTAAAACGTCTAAAAAAATTAAAAAAGGAGAAGTCCTTTTTGATGAAGGCGAATATATTAATGGTGTTTTTTGTGTTAAAGATGGTGTTTGTAAAGTGTCTAAAATGAGTGATAATGGTAGAGACCAAATTATTCACTTAATAAGAAAAGGTGATATTTTAGGTGAGCGTAGTTTAATAAACAATGAGGCTTCAAACTTAAAAGCTATTGCTGTGAATGACATGGAGGTTTGCTTTATTCCTAAAGACGAAATTCTTAGAGATTTAGAAAATAACTCTAACTTTTCTATGGATGTTTTAAAGAAAATGGCCAATTCTTTAAAGAAAGCTGATGATGTTATTGTAGATATGGCTCAAAAGACCGTTAAACAACGTTTGGCTGCTACTCTATTGTTACTAGACTCAAAGTTTGATAAAAACGAAAATGGCTCTATAAATATTAATTTATCAAGAGAAGATATCGCTAATATTATAGGTACAGCAACTGAAAGTGCTATTCGTTTACTTTCTGAATTTAAAAAGAAAAAACTAATCGATTTAAAAGGTAAAGAAATCTTTATAACTGATGTGAAAGCTCTAAAAGAACTTTCTGAAGGTTTTTAACCTTAAGTAATATTTGATTTTTTAATTATTTTTCACAACTCTTTCATATCATAATACTCTATAGCTTCTTTTTTAAGTGGGTTAGTACTCCAATCCTCCCACTCATTTGTATAGGGGTTGTAACCACATTTTAAGGGTTTTGAATAGGGGTCTTCTGCAGACTCTACATATGCTCTACAATCTGTACAGACATACCTAAACTCACAATCTTTACAGATGCTGATTTGATCCTTCTTTATAGACCAAATTTTTCTAAACTTTTCACTCTCTACAACTTTTTTTAAAGTGGTATTTTTAATGCTACCATAATCGTCTGTCATAGACGGACAATTTTTAATTAAACCTTCTTTATCTACAGAAACTTTCCTATTTAAGCAAGAGTTATAGTTTTTAGACTCGGTAAAGGTTTTTAGGTTAATAGAAAAGTATTTTGGAGATATTATTCCACAATGTAATTCTGAGTTTACTTTTTGTTTAGTGTATATTAAATATTTATTTCCTAAGTCTATTATGTCTTCAAAAGTTGAAGAATGCACAACACACTGATTTACCCTAGGGTAGCTAGATATAATATCTATAAGCCTATCTTTATTAGTCCATTCAGAAACTTCTAAATAAACCTCTACAGAAGTAATAATAGACTCCTTCTCTTTGAGGTAGTTTAAAATTGAAGTTAGTTTTTCTTTCTCAATTTTTGAAAAAAAGCGTATTTGGATAGATTTACACTTTAGCTCATCAAGTTGATTTAATACATTTATTATGTCATAACTTGATCTTGAGTGATAATCAACTATAGCATTTGAGATTTTATGAGGGAAGTCCCAATCCATGTTCAATTTAGGAAATCTTTCAGGGTGCTCAGTAAAAAACACACAGTCTTTTTCTTCAAGAAATTGAAAATAACTATCTATTATATCGTCATATTTGTTATTATACGCCTTTTTAATATCTTCAACTGTCTTTCCTAAATGATTTTCTAATAATTCATATAAACTATTAGGGATGTAATGCATTTGTTGTAATTGCAAATCACATATAACAGAGCGTGAAGCTCCTTTAACTAAAATACAATTACTGTATAAGGCTGTCTTCTTAGTCAAAATCAATTATTTTTGAAATTGGAGAAAAATGTTTTTCTGAAGTGAGTATTTTTCCATTATACAAACTAATGCCTATTCCTTGTGAGTTTTCGCTATTCTCAGATGTTATTACATTTTGTTCAAAAGTAAAATGAGTTAAAAGCTGATAGTTTACAGGAAGACTTTCTAATTCTTTTTTCAAAAAACCTTTATAAAAAGGAAGCTCATTTATTTTCATATTAATTCTTTTGCTATTTCTCTTTCAATATAATAATTACAAGGTGTAGAAACCATACCAAATTGACCATTAGGGTTGACTTCTAAAAAATAGAAATCATTATTTCTATCTACTAACATATCAATAGACCCAGTATCTAAGCCCATATTAACCATGAATTGATTTAACTTTTCCTCTATGCTCTTAGGTAATTGGTAAGGAACAGTCCTATTCGGTTTGGAATCATCATACTTTCTAACATCTATTTTTGTTTGCAAGTTGTTTTGTGAGAAAATAGCCATCGAATAAAATTTTTCTTTTAAATAAAAAATTCTTAGTTCATATAATTTTTCTATACTTTCTTGAAACAAACTTGGGAAAAAAGTATCTGGTAATGATTGGATAAATTCATTAGATACTAACTCTGTATACCCTTCTAATGAAATATTATCGAAAGTAAATGATGGTGAGACACTTATTCCTTTTGTAATAAGATTGTTATCACAATTTTTCTTGCGTAAAAGTAGGTCTTCTTTAGAAGAAGTAATAAAGGTTTTAGGAATTCTCAACCCTGCTTTTTGTGCATGTTTTAACTGTACAAGTTTTTGATCTTTAATTTGGTATGTGCCTAAAGATTTTATTTCGTTATTAGTGAAGGCTTGAGTAAAAAAACGGATAACCTCATCCCATTCACTATCTAGGTGACTGTAAATTAAATATTCTAAATCCTTGTTGTTGTTATTAATGGAATAATCATTATCAAGATAACCTCTTCGATACCAAAAAGAAGTTATATTTTTAGAACTTATAAACTCTTCTCTAAATTGAAAAATTATTTCTTCTTTTTGATAATCTATAGAAGCAATTTTTAAATCATTCTTGTTGGCTCTCGCAATATTTAATGAATTAAAGCACCAATCTATAACATCATTAGTACTACCATCAATTTCTTCTGAAATAATTAAAACCATTATAACTTTCTATTTTTACAAGTATATGAAGAACTTACTTTTCTATAGTAATCACCTAAAGGCTCAAAACCAATTTTTTTTCTTTCTTTTTCCGCTTCTACACAATCACAAATACTTTCGTTAAAATACGTTCCATAAAAAGCACAAAACTCTATAATTTTTTTTCCGTTTGATTTTTTTATAACCTTAACACCTCCTTTTAAGCCACTATAATCAATTACTCTAGCAAAATGATAAGGATACATTTCTCCATCTAAAACTGCTTTCAACATATATGGCTTTAAAATTTCAACTTGCTCCTTAGAAAAATGGAGTAGCATTAAAGTTATGTTACCTGTAACATTATATTTCCCTTTTGGTGTATTTTCTCCGATTAATGAGAATCCAGGCCATTTATTATTATTTTCTTTTATTATTTTTAAAAACCTATTAAAATTATAAGAGTCTACTTTTTTCATTTGCTTCCAACCTCCAAAAATAGGCCGTCTAGCTTTTTGATCTTTTTCTATCATTTCATGAATTTCATCTCTTAGAGAAACATTTATGTTAGACAAGTATGTTTCTTCTAATTGTTTTCTTTCTACTTTCAGCTTTTTCCAAAAAATAGATTTCTTAAAGTTTTTAAAATCTTTTGTTTTTATTCTCTTAAACAATAAACCTTTTTCGAGACTTAACTTTAAATAGCTATATACTTTTTTAGGGTTTCCTAACTTTTCTGAATTTATTGCTGCTAAAAAATAATCTTCTTTAAAGGGACTTTTTACAAGAGAAAATGCTTCTTGATATATCGAATCAGCTTTCAAAAAATTCTTATCTATACTATTTATCTCTGCTATATTTATTATTTTATAATAGTTTAAATATTTTTGAGAGAATAAACTTTTAGAGATAAGAATAAAGCTAAAAAGAATCAGAATTTTAATTTTCATTCCTTAGATAATTATAAAGAGGTTGTAAACAACCTCTTTTAGTTTATATAAGATAATATGTTAGGTTAACATTTTCCTTCATATCTATCTTTAATCTTTGTTTTAATACGTACCCCATCATTGTTGTCAATACGTTTCACACATGTATCTCTTCCTCCAATGGTAGCTTCTTCGTACTTTCTTGTTCTTGATCCAGATATTGAATTCATACTTTGTTTTGAAATTTCATAAGCCTCAAAGCTCTGAAAATTTGATATTTTCTTCATAATTTATGTTTTTGAAAAATTAAAATTTAGCACTTCTCTTCATAACGAGGTTTTGTTTTAGCTTTTCTTGGGGTGCCATCATTGTTGTCTATCATTTTCCAACAATCGCCGTCAAAACCTTCTAACCATTCTTTTGTACGACCTCCCATAGCTTGGTTCATTGATTGTTTTGACACTTGAAAGCTTTCAAAACTATCCATTTTACTTAAATTTTCCATATTATATTGGATTTAAAATTAAACTTACATTTTTAGTGTAGCTATTTTCCAAATAAAATTTAAAAATCTATTATTTTTACCAAAAAGTTGATTTTGAAAACTCATAGCAATATTCATTTTCTTTCATTCAATAGCTACTCAAAACTACAAAAAACAATTACATGAAAAAAGAAAAATTTATTTTTTTAACAGAAATATTAAGAAGAATTTCTGTTTCGGTAAGAAAAGAAGAAATAAAAAAACGACTTAAAACTTATTATTATGAGCCTAATTTAAATGAATTCTCTAATATTTTTAATACTTGGGGTATTAAGAATTTATTAGTAGAAATTCCGTTAGAAATGGTTGAGAAAGCTCCTAAACCTATGTTATCTTTAACTAATGATAAAGAATATTTTTTTATATGGGAGAAACAAAACGAGAATTATGTATGCTTCTTCTCTAACGAATCAAAATACAAAACGATAAGTAAAGAAGAGCTGTTAAGTATTTGGAGTGGCTTTTCTATTATACTTGAAGCTAATGAAGATTCAGGAGAAATAAATGAAGAAATAAAGATTGAAGAGAGAAAGAAAAATGACATCATAAAAGGGTTAATTATAACTAGTTTTTTTTCTTGTATTATTTTAAGCTTTTTTTATATAAATAAAAATGATATCTTTTTCTTAATAATCTCTATTTTGGGGTTTTCGTTTTCATCTTATTTATTATTAAGAGAACATTCTTTTTTTACACTGGAGGGGTTTGATATTTGTAAAATTGGGAAAAAATTTGATTGTGATAAAGTTGTCTCATCTAAAGATAGTAAACTATTAGGGTTCTCACTATCAGAGATAAGTATAATTTTTTTTCTATTTCTTATAGTAAACACATTAATAAATAGACAAGATAACTCTGTACAATTTGTTTTACCACTTATATACATGTCAGGCTTAAGTATTTTTTATTCATTATATCAACAATTGAGGCTAAGAACTTATTGTATTATGTGTCTTTCAATTGTGTTAGTTTTAAGTTCTCTTATTCTTTTTTCTTACCAAAGGTTTGCGTTGAGTTTTGCTATTCCTAATATAGAAGTTTTGTTTTCATTGGCTATTTCTATTTTAGTTACGAGTTTGGTAATAAATAACTTACTGTTAAATGAGAAATCTAAAAAGTTTTCATATCGTTTAGATTCATTTTTCAATTCTCCTATAACCTCATTTGGGTTTGTTAATAGTGATATTGGAAATAAGATGTTTGAAAATGAAATTGTAATAGGAGAAAATGCTGCTGACTTTGAAATTATATTGTTTATGAACCCTGAATGCAAAAGGTGTAAAGCTATTTTAAAAAATTTATCAAGACTGTTTTTAGAGTTTGAAAAATCTATACAGTTGAGAGTTTTGTATTCGGGAGTAACTAACATTAATTTTAAAAGTAAAATAATGTTCTTTGAACTATTCAAATCTATGGAAGCTTTGACTCAAAAAGAGAAACTCTTTTTCTTAAAGAATAACTTAAATCTTGTTACAAAAAAGAAAGAACTTCCTAAAAAGGTTGATGAATCATTAACAAAACAAAGCGAGTGGTCAAATGAACTCAACCTAGATGGAACACCCGCTATTATATTAAATGGGGTTATATTACCTTCTTTTTTTGGAGTTGAAGAATTATCTCAACTTTTAAGGAGAATAATAAATTTTAATTCTTATTAAAAAATCAGAAATTAAGCTATAACAACTTTTTAAGTAAATTTTTCTGAGGTAAGCCACTGAGGATTTAATCAGAACACGTTTTTTAAACTTTAAACACTTACCAACAAGGCAAGCCTCTAGATATTTAACCTTTTAAGGAATAGCAAGACTTATCCTCGAAATTAGGATAAGTCTTACAATTTAAGCTTCTCCTGTAGTACCTCCAAAATTCATTGGAATTGGTGGTTGCTCATAATCTTTTATTTCTCCATGAGCTTGTTCAAACTTACGAATATTGTCTGCTAAAGCTTTTGACAAACGTTTTGCATGCTGTGGAGTTAAAATAATTCTTGATTTTACTTTTGCTTTTGGAACTCCTGGCATAATATTTATAAAATCAACAATAAATTCTGATACAGAATGGTTTATAATAGCTAAATTACTATAAGTTCCTTCTGCTATTTCTTGATCTAACTCTATATTTAATTGTGGTTCTTTCTTATTATCTTCCATAATTAAGTCTCTTAATATTATTTAATTAAAAAATAAGGGTTTAGAGTTCTAAGAACTCTAAACCCTTGATATTATTTATAAACTTAAGTTTTTATAAACTTTGTTCAATCTCATCCTTAGGTCCAACTACGATGTCTTCGTAAGCTCTCATTCCTGTACCTGCTGGTATACGTTTACCTACAATTACATTTTCTTTTAATCCTTCTAAGGTATCAATTTTACCATTTACAGCGGCTTCATTTAATACTTTAGTTGTTTCCTGGAATGATGCAGCTGAGATAAATGACTTCGTTTGTAACGATGCTCTTGTAATACCTTGTAATACTTGCTCAGCTGTTGCTGGTTGAGCATCACGTGCTACTACTAAGTTTTTATCTTCTCTACGTAATAAAGAGTTTTCATCTCTTAATTGACGAGCTGAAACTATTTGTCCTGGTTTTAAGTTTGCAGAATCTCCAGCATCTTCAACAACTTTCATTCCGTAAATAGCGTCATTTTCTTTGATGAAATCAGTTTTATGAACTAATTGATTTTCTAAGAATAAAGTATCTCCTGAATCAATAATTCTAACTTTACGCATCATTTGACGTACTACTACTTCGAAATGCTTGTCATTAATTTTTACCCCTTGTAAACGATATACTTCTTGAATTTCGTTAACTAAGTATTCTTGAACTGCTGAAGGTCCTTTGATATTTAAAATATCAATAGGAGTAATTGCTCCATCAGATAAAGGCATTCCTGCTTTAATAAAGTCGTTTTCTTGAACTAAGATTTGATTAGATAACTTAATTAAGTATTTCTTAATCTCTCCTGTTTTAGATTCGATAATAATTTCACGGTTACCACGCTTAATTTTACCAAATGATACAACTCCATCAATTTGTGCTACTACAGCTGGATTAGAAGGGTTACGTGCTTCGAATAACTCTGTTACACGTGGTAAACCTCCTGTAATATCTCCTGCTTTACCAGACTTACGAGGAATCTTAACTAATGTTTTACCTGACTCTACTTTATCTCCATCACTTACCATTAAGTGTGCTCCTACTGGTAAACTGTACGAACGTAAAGCATTACCATCAGCATCTTCAATAATTAATGAAGGAATAATTTTCTTGTTCTTAGAATCGGTAATTACTTTTTCTTGGAAACCTGTTTGTTCATCTATTTCAACAGAGTAGTTAATTCCTTGTTCTAAGTTGTCAAACTTAACTTTTCCTCCAAACTCAGAAACAATAACTCCGTTAAATGGATCCCATTGACATACTGCATCTCCTTTCTTAATTGTCTTTCTATCTTTATCAAAGATGATAGAACCGTAAGGAATAATGTTAGTACTTAATACAATTCCTGTTTTCTTATCAGTAATTTTAATTTCTGCTGTACGAGAAATAACGATATCTACTTCTTCTCCTGCTGAATCTTTACCTTTTACAGTACGTAAATCATCAATTGTTACAGATCCATCGAATTTAGAGATTAACTTGTTATCTTCTGAGATGTTTCCTGCTACCCCTCCAACGTGGAATGTACGTAATGTTAACTGTGTACCAGGCTCTCCAATAGACTGTGCTGCAATTACACCAACTGCCTCACCTCTTTGAACTTTTTGACCTGTTGATAAACTTTGTCCGTAACATTTTTCACAAATTCCTCTTTCAGATTCACATGTTAATGCTGAACGAACTTCTACTTTATCTACTCCCGCAGCTTCAATTTTATCAGCTAAGATTGGTGTTATTAACTCACCTGCTTCAACTAATAATTCATCTGATGCTGGTGCATAAACATCATATAATGCTGTACGTCCTGAAATTCTTTCACTTAAAGGTTCAACGATTTCATCGTTTTTCTTTAATGGAGAAACTTCTAATCCTCTTAATGTACCACAATCTTCTTCGTTAACGATTACATCTTGAGACACATCTACTAAACGACGTGTTAAATATCCTGCATCGGCTGTTTTTAATGCGGTATCGGCAAGACCTTTACGTGCACCGTGCGTTGAGATAAAGTACTCTAAAATTGATAAACCTTCTTTAAAGTTCGATAAAATTGGGTTTTCAATAATTTCTCCACCTCCTGCAGTCGATTTTTTAGGTTTCGCCATTAATCCACGCATACCTGTTAACTGACGAATCTGCTCTTTCGATCCACGTGCTCCAGAATCTAACATCATAAATACAGAGTTAAATCCTTGTTGATCTTCACGTAAACGTTTCATTGATAATTCAGTCAATCTATTGTTAGTAGATCCCCAAACATCAATTACCTGATTATAACGCTCTTTTTGCGTTAACATACCCATGTTATAGTTCATAACGATTCCATCCACTTCTTTATTAGCTTCAGCAATCATGCTATGTTTTTCTTCTGGGATAATGATATCTCCTAATGAGAAAGATAATCCACCTTGGAAGGCAAACTTATATCCCATTCCTTTAATATCATCTAAGAACTTACCTATTGATGGAATATCTGTTACTTTTAAGATATTACCAATAATTCCACGTAATGATTTCTTTGTTAATACCTCATTAATATATCCTGCCTGTTCTGGTACAACTTCATTAAATAATACTCTACCAACAGTTGTTTCAATTATTTGAGTTACTAACTCTCCGTTTTCATTAAAATCTTTAGTCCTTACTTTTATTCCAGCATTTAAGTCTACTCTGTCTTCGTTATAAGCAATAGTAACTTCTTCTGGAGAATAGAAAGTTAATCCTTCACCTTTAATAGGCACTTCTGGAGTTGACTTTCTTTCTTTTGTCATATAGTATAACCCTAAAACCATATCCTGAGACGGTACCGTAATTGGTGCTCCGTTTGCAGGGTTTAAAACGTTATGAGAAGCTAACATTAATAACTGCGCTTCTAAAATAGCTTCTGGTCCTAATGGTAAGTGAACCGCCATTTGATCCCCATCAAAATCGGCGTTAAATGCCGTACATACTAATGGGTGTAAACGAATTGCTTTTCCTTCAATTAATTTTGGTTGGAAAGCTTGAATACCTAAACGGTGTAAGGTAGGAGCACGGTTTAATAAAACTGGATGTCCTTTAATTACATTTTCTAAGATATCCCAAACAACTGGTTCTTTTCTATCAATTATTTTCTTTGCAGATTTTACTGTTTTTACAATACCTCTTTCGATTAACTTACGAATAACGAAAGGTTTGTATAATTCAGCTGCCATATCTTTTGGCAATCCACATTCGTATAATTTTAATTCTGGTCCAACAACAATTACCGAACGTGCAGAGTAATCAACACGTTTACCTAATAAGTTTTGACGGAAACGACCTTGCTTACCTTTTAAACTATCAGATAATGATTTTAATGGTCTGTTAGACTCAGTTTTTACTGCTGATGATTTACGTGTGTTATCAAATAATGAATCTACTGATTCTTGTAACATACGTTTTTCGTTACGTAAAATTACTTCTGGTGCTTTAATTTCCATTAATCGCTTTAAACGATTGTTACGGATAATTACACGACGATATAAATCATTTAAATCAGAAGTAGCAAAACGACCACCATCTAATGGAACTAACGGACGTAACTCTGGTGGAATTACCGGAACTACTTTCATTATCATCCATTCTGGGTTATTCTCTCTATTTTTTTGAGAATCTCTAAATGCTTCAACAACATTTAAACGCTTTAATGCTTCATTTTTACGTTGCTTAGAAGTTTCTGTATTTGCTTTATGACGTAACTGGTATGATAATTCGTCTAAATCGATTCTTTCTAATAAATCAATTAAACACTCTGCTCCCATTTTAGCAATAAACTTGTTAGGGTCAGAATCTTCTAAGTACATATTTTCTTGAGGAAGTTCATCTACGATATCTAAATACTCTTCCTCAGTTAAGAAGTCCATTTTTTGTAATGGTTCTCCTTCGGCATTTTTAGCAATACCTGGTTGAATTACTACGTAACGTTCGTAGTAAATAATCATATCTAACTTCTTAGATGGTAAACCTAAAAGGTATCCCATTTTGTTAGGTAATGATCTAAAGTACCAAATGTGTGCTACTGGTACTACTAAGTTAATATGACCTACTCTATCTCTACGTACTTTTTTCTCAGTAACTTCAACACCACAACGGTCACAAACGATACCTTTATATCGAATTCTTTTATATTTACCACACGCACACTCATAGTCTTTTACAGGACCAAAGATACGCTCACAAAATAACCCATCTCTTTCTGGTTTGTGTGTACGGTAGTTTATAGTTTCTGGTTTTAACACCTCTCCTTTAGAAGCCTCTAAAATAGACTCAGGTGATGCTAAACCTATTGAAATTTTGTTAAACTTCTTAACAGTGTATTTTTCGTTTTTTCTTGCCATGATAATGGATTCGAATTAAAAATAAATGTCTTGTAATAAGACTGATATTGAAAAAATGATTTGCCTCAGAGCTATTGCTCTGAGACATTTCACTGTGATTATTCTTCTAACTTAACGTCTAATCCTAAACCTTTAAGTTCGTGCATTAATACGTTAAATGATTCTGGTAAACCTGGTTCTGGCATTGCTTCTCCTTTAACGATAGACTCGTAAGTTTTTGCTCTACCTAATACGTCATCAGACTTAACAGTTAAGATTTCTCGTAAGATACTTGATGCACCATATGCTTCAAGTGCCCAAACTTCCATCTCACCAAAACGCTGACCTCCAAACTGAGCTTTACCTCCTAGTGGTTGTTGTGTAATTAATGAGTAAGGTCCAATAGAACGCGCGTGCATTTTATCTTCAATCATGTGACCTAACTTAATCATATAAATTACTCCTACTGTTGCTGGTTGATCAAAACGTTTACCTGTACCTCCATCATATAAATATGTGTGTCCGTAACGTGGTATTCCTGCTTCATCAGTTAAAGCATTAATTTGATCTATTTTAGCACCATCAAAAATAGGTGTCGCATATTTTTGACCTAATTTTTGACCTGCCCATCCAAGAACAGTTTCATAAATCTGACCAATGTTCATACGAGATGGTACCCCTAATGGGTTTAATACGATATCTACTGGTGTTCCGTCTTCTAAGAAAGGCATATCTTCTTGACGTACAATACGTGCAACAATACCTTTGTTTCCGTGACGTCCTGCCATCTTATCTCCTACTTTTAACTTACGCTTCTTAGCTACGTAAATTTTAGCAAGTTTTAAGATTCCTGCTGGTAACTCGTCTCCTACAGAGATTGTAAATTTCTCACGACGTAAAACTCCTTGTAAGTCGTTTACTTTAATTTTATAGTTGTGAACTAATTCTACAACTAATTGATTTAAGTCTTTATCAGTAGTCCATGTTCCACTTAAATGTGTAAAATCTTCAACAGAGTTTAACATTTTTTGTGTAAACTTTTTACCTTTTGGTAAAACTTCTTCTCCTAAGTCATTATAAACTCCTTGAGAAGTCTTTCCTGATACTAAGTTGAATAATTTCTCAACTAAAACTTCTTTTAACCCTTCAAACTTAGACACGTAAGACGCTTCTAAAGCTGAAATAGCTTCTTTATCACGAGCACGCTTATTTTTATCTTTTACTGCGCGTTTGAATAGTTTTTTATTAATTACTACACCTCTTAACGATGGAGAAGCTTTTAATGATGCATCTTTTACATCACCTGCTTTATCACCAAAGATAGCACGTAATAATTTTTCTTCTGGAGTTGGATCAGATTCTCCTTTTGGTGTAATCTTACCTATTAAGATATCACCAGGATTAACTTCTGCTCCGATACGAATCATTCCGTTTTCATCTAAGTCTTTTGTAGCCTCTTCTGAAACGTTAGGAATGTCATTTGTTAACTCTTCTGCTCCTAATTTTGTATCACGAACGTCTAATGAGTATTCATCAATGTGGATAGAAGTAAAAATATCTTCACGAACTACTTTTTCAGAAATCACAATCGCATCCTCAAAGTTATACCCTTTCCAAGGCATAAAGGCTACTTTCATGTTTCTACCTAAAGCTAATTCTCCTTTTTGTGTTGCATATCCTTCACAAAGTACTTGTCCTTCTTCAACTCTGTCTCCTACTTTTACAATTGGTTTCAAGTTGATGTTAGTACCTTGGTTGGTTTTTCTAAACTTAATTAAGTCATAAGATTTCTCATCAGAATCAAAGCTTACCATTCGCTCTTCTTCTGTTCTATCGTACTTAATTGTAATTTTGTTGGCATCTACATACTCAACAACTCCTGCTCCTTCAGCATTAATTAAGATACGAGAGTCTTTTGCTACTCTACGTTCTAAACCTGTACCTACGATTGGAGATTCTGGACGTAATAATGGAACTGCTTGACGCATCATGTTTGATCCCATCAATGCACGGTTCGCATCATCATGTTCTAAGAAAGGAATTAACGATGCTGAAATCGAAGCAATTTGGTTTGGAGCAACGTCCATATAATTAATTGCTTCAGGGCTTTCAACTGGGAAATCACCTTCTTCACGTGCAATTACTCTATCTCTTTCTATCTTACCATCTTCTGCTATTGGTAAGTTAGATTGAGCAATCTTCATTCCTTCTTCCTCTTCTGCACTTAAATAAATAGGCTCTTCTCCTAAAACACTTCCTTCTTCTACTTTCTTATATGGTGTTTCAATGAATCCCATATTATTTACTTTAGCATAAACAGCTAAAGAAGAAATAAGTCCAATGTTTGGTCCTTCAGGTGTTTCAATAGGACATAAACGACCATAGTGTGTATAGTGAACGTCACGAACCTCGAAACCTGCTCTTTCACGAGATAAACCTCCAGGCCCTAATGCCGATAAACGACGCTTGTGAGTAATCTCTGCTAATGGGTTGGTTTGATCCATGAACTGAGATAACTGGTTAGTACCAAAGAAAGAGTTAATTACTGAAGATAACGTCTTAGCGTTAATTAAGTCGATTGGAGTAAATACTTCGTTATCACGAACATTCATTCTTTCACGAATAGTACGTGCCATACGAGCTAAACCTACACCAAACTGACCTGCTAATTGTTCACCAACAGTTCTAACACGACGGTTAGATAAGTGATCGATATCATCTACTTCAGCTTTTGAATTGATTAACTCAATTAAATACTTAATAATTGTAATGATATCGTTCTTAGTTAATACTTTTTGATCTAAATCTTCATCTAAACCAAGTTTAGTATTCATTCTAAAACGTCCTACCTCACCTAAACTATAACGTTGCTCTGAGAAGAATAATTTTTCAATAATTCCTCTTGCAGTTTCCTCGTCTGGCGGTTCAGCATTACGTAATTGTCTATATACATGCTCTACAGCCTCTTTTTCTGAGTTTGTAGGGTCTTTTTGTAAAGTATTATGAATGATGGCATAATCTGCTTGCTGGTTATCTTCTTTATGTAATAATACAGTTTTAGCTCCAGATTCGATTATTTCATCAATATGTTCTTTTTCTATAATAGTATCACGGTCGAAAATAATTTCGTTACGCTCAATAGATACAACTTCTCCTGTATCTTCATCTACGAAATCTTCGTGCCAAGTTTTTAATACTCTTGCTGCTAATTTACGCCCTAATACTTTCTTTAATCCAGCTTTAGAAACTTTTACTTCTTCAGCTAAATCAAAGATTTCTAAAATATCTTTATCTCTTTCAAAACCTATGGCTCTGAATAACGTTGTTACTGGTAATTTTTTCTTTCTATCAATATAAGCATACATTACTTGATTGATATCTGTAGCAAATTCAATCCAAGAACCTTTAAATGGAATTACTCTTGCTGAGTATAGTTTGGTTCCGTTAGCGTGAAAAGATTGCCCAAAGAATACACCTGGTGAACGGTGTAATTGTGACACTACAACTCTTTCTGCACCATTTATAATAAAGGTACCAGAGTTTGTCATATAAGGAATTGTACCTAAATAAACATCTTGAACAATTGTTTCGAAATCTTCGTGTTCTGGGTCGGTACAATATAATTTTAAACGTGCTTTTAGAGGTACACTGTGAGTTAATCCACGTTCTATACATTCTTGGATGCTATATCTTGGTGGATCTACAAAGTAGTCTAAAAATTCTAATACAAATTGATTACGTGTATCTGTAATCGGGAAGTTATCCATGAAAGTTTTATACAAACCTTCTTCTCCTCGCTCTTCAGCTTTAGTTTGCAATTGGAAGAAATCTTGGAAAGATTTTACCTGAATATCTAAAAAATCTGGATAATCAGCTCCTAACTGCGATGACGCGAAGTTAATTCTTTCAGTAGTATTTATCGTTGCCAAAAGAGATGCTATTTTTAATTAAAAATATTATTTTTGAAACTTAACAGTTTCAATACTGCAATTTTAATTGCTGTTACTGATTAAAAATCAGCACTTTATAATCGTAAATTCACAATTCTGCAAATTGTGAAAAATAAAGAACGAATATATACACAAAATGGTTTAGGCCTAAAAACATAAGTTTTTAGTACCTAAACCTTTATTGTTTTTTCCCGTTTTTTTATAATTCGGGAGTATAGCTTACTTAAGCTCTACCTCAGCTCCTGCTTCTTCTAAAGACTTCTTAAGACCTTCTGCCTCATCTTTAGATACTGCTTCTTTAATTGGTGCTGGTGCGCTATCTACAATACCCTTAGCTTCTTTTAATCCTAATCCAGTTAATTCTTTAACTAATTTTACAACTGCTAATTTAGAACCTCCTGCTGCTTTTAAGATTACATCAAACTCAGTTTTTTCTTCAGCTGCATCTCCACCACCTGCTGCTGGTCCTGCTACTGCTACTGCTGCTGCTGCTGGCTCAATACCATACTCTTCTTTTAAAATATCAGCTAATTCATTAACTTCTTTTACTGTTAAGTTAACTAATTGTTCTGCGAAATCTTTTAAATCTGCCATTTTAATTGTTTTTTAAAAATTTTATTTATTTAGTTTATTAGTGCGCGAAATTATTTTTCTGATAATGTCTTTAAGATACCTGATAACTTACCACCACCTGATTGTAATGCTGAAACAACATTCTTAGCAGGAGATTGTAATAATGTAATGATATCTCCAATAAGTTCTTCTTTAGATTTGATGTTAACAAGAGCATCTAATTGTTCATCTCCAATATAAACTGCTTCTTCAACATACGCTCCTTTTAATAAAGGACGATCTTTTGATTTTTTTCTGAACTCTTTGATAACTTTTGCTGGCGCATTAGCTGCCTCAGCAATTAACATTGAAGTGTTTCCTTTTAATACATCTGGTAACTCTCCAAAATCTTTATCAGAAGCTTCCATTGCTTTTGAAAGCAATGTATTTTTTACAACAGCCAATTGTACGTTTGCTTTAAAACAAGCTCTACGTAAGTTAGATGTAGTTGCTGCATCTAAACCAGAAATATCTGCTAAATAGATGGTACTTGTATCTGCTAATTGTGCTGTTAAATCTTGTATTACCTGTGATTTTTCCTCTCTAGTCATAATTAAAAAGTTTTAACTGCCTTACGATACAGATTTTACATCTATAGCAACACTAGGACTCATTGTAGAAGACATGAAAATGCTCTTAATATATGTTCCTTTTGCCGCTGTTGGCTTTAATTTAATTAATGTTTGTAATAACTCATTTGCATTTTCTTCAATCTTCGTAGCATCGAAAGATGCTTTTCCGATTGCAGCGTGTACAATACCAGTTTTATCTACTTTAAAGTCGATTTTACCAGCTTTTACTTCTTGTACTGCTTTTGCAACATCCATAGTTACTGTACCAGTTTTTGGGTTAGGCATTAAACCACGAGGACCTAATACACGTCCTAAAGGACCTAATTTACCCATTACACTTGGCATAGTAATAATAACGTCTACATCAGTCCAACCTCCTTTAATTTTTTGAAGGTATTCATCTAATCCAACATAATCAGCTCCTGCTTCTTTAGCTTCTGCTTCTTTATCTGGAGTAACTAATGCTAAAACTTTTACATCTTTACCTGTTCCGTGAGGTAATGTTACAACACCACGAACCATTTGATTAGCTTTCCGAGGATCTACTCCTAAACGTACTGCCAAATCTACAGATGCGTCAAATTTTACGTTTGTAATCTCTTTAACTAATGCTGATGCATCTTGTAAGCTATAAACTTTAGAGCTATCTACCTTAGCACGAGCTTCTTTTTGCTTTCTAGTAATTGCCATTTCTAAATATCTTTTAAAGTTTAAGCAGGTGCATCACCTGTTACTGTTAATCCCATAGAACGAGCTGTTCCAGCGATCATTCTCATTGCAGACTCTACTTCAAAGGCATTCATATCTACCATTTTGTCTTCTGCAATTCCTCGAATTTGATCCCAAGAAACGCTTGCTACTTTTTTCCTATTAGGTTCTCCTGAACCTTTCTTAATTTTGGCCGCTTCTAATAATTGTACTGCGGCTGGTGGAGTTTTTACAACAAATTCAAATGATTTGTCTGTATAAACTGTAATAACAACTGGTAATACTTTACCTTGTTTGTCCTGTGTACGAGCATTAAACTGCTTACAGAACTCCATGATGTTAACACCGGCAGCACCTAAAGCGGGTCCAACTGGTGGCGACGGATTCGCTGCACCTCCCCTAACTTGTAGTTTAACTAATTTACTTACTTCTTTTGCCATTGTTTAAGATTTAACGATGTGTTTAAATTGGAAGCTTAAACACGATCTAAATATAGGTGTAACTATTATATTTTCTCTACTTGCATATAGTTTAACTCTAATGGTGTTTTTCTTCCAAAAATCTTAACCATTACTTCTAACTTACGCTTTTCTTCATTTACCTTTTCAACAGTTCCATCGAATCCATTGAAAGGACCATCAATTACTTTTACAGTTTCTCCTACTGTATAAGGTATTGCGATATTTTCATCTTTAACAGAAAGTTCATCTACTTTACCTAACATTCTGTTTACTTCTGATTTACGCATTGGTACTGGATCTCCTCCTTTTGTTTCACCTAAGAAACCAATAACTCCTGTTACTGATTTAATTACGTGAGGAACCTCTCCTGCTAAGTTAGCTTCTACCATTACATAACCAGGAAAGTAAACTCTTTCTCTGTTAATTTTCTTTCCGTTTCTTACTTGAATAACTTTTTCTGTAGGAACAATTACTTGGTTCACAAAATCAGACAACCCATGACGAGCAATCTCAGTCTCGATATAAGTTTTCACCTTATTCTCTTGACCTCCAATAGCTCTAACCACATACCACTTCATCACCGAATCAGCCATCATTAAAACATTTTAAAGAAGTTATCTAACCCTGTTTGAAAAACCTTATCTATAGCTGCTACAGCTAAAGCAAATACAATTGTAAATGCTGCAACTACTACAGTAGACTTTTGAGCTTCTTCACGAGAAATCCAAGTCATGTTGGTATTTAATTCTTCAAAAGAATCTTTAATGTATTGTACAAAGTTACTCATATTTTATCCTTTTAACGAGTTGCAGTTTTCACCACAACTCGTTTTAGTTTTTTGCACGGGTTGAGAGGCTCGAACTCCCGACACCTGGTTTTGGAGACCAGTGCTCTACCAACTGAGCTAAACCCGTATTTTAAAGGAGTCTCTCTCTAAAAAGAGACTCCTTATACTTTATTATTAAACTATAATTAGTCTAAGATTTCAGTTACCTGACCAGCTCCTACTGTTCTACCTCCTTCACGGATAGCGAACTGTAAACCTGTGTTTAATGCGATAGGTTGGATTAAGTCAACTGTAATAGTTAAGTTATCACCTGGCATTACCATTTCAACACCTTCTGGTAAGTTAATGTTACCTGTTACGTCAGTTGTACGCACGTAGAACTGTGGACGGTAGTTGTTGTGGAATGGAGTGTGACGTCCACCTTCTTCTTTCTTTAAGATATACACCTCAGCTTTAAACTTAGCGTGTGGAGTGATAGAACCTGGCTTACAGATTACCATTCCTCTCTTAATTTGAGTTTTTTCAATACCTCTTAATAAGATACCTGCGTTATCTCCTGCCTCACCTCTATCTAAGATTTGACGGAACATTTCGATACCAGTTACAGTAGATGTTAATTTTTCATCTCCCATACCAATAATCTCAACAGGATCTCCAGTATTTACGATACCAGTTTCGATACGTCCAGTTGCTACTGTACCACGACCAGTAATAGAGAATACATCCTCGATAGGCATTAAGAAATCTTTTTCAGTATCTCTTGGTGGCTCTTCGATCCAGTTATCAACAGCTTCCATTAATTCTAAAACTGTATCAACCCACTTTTGCTCTCCGTTTAATGCACCTAAAGCAGAACCAGCAATTACAGGACCATTATCTCCATCATACTCATAGAAAGATAATAAATCTCTCACTTCCATTTCTACTAATTCTAATAACTCCTCGTCATCAACCATATCAACTTTGTTTAAGAAAACAACGATACGTGGAATACCTACCTGACGACCTAATAAGATGTGCTCACGAGTTTGAGGCATAGGACCATCTGTAGCAGCTACTACTAAGATAGCTCCATCCATTTGTGCAGCACCAGTTACCATGTTCTTTACGTAATCGGCGTGACCTGGACAGTCAACGTGTGCGTAGTGACGGTTAGCTGTTGCATACTCTACGTGAGAAGAGTTAATTGTGATACCTCTTTCTTTTTCTTCTGGAGCGTTATCGATTTGATCAAAAGCTCTCTGCTCAGAAAATCCAGCATCTGCTAATACTTTAGTAATTGCAGCAGTTAAAGTAGTTTTACCGTGATCTACGTGACCAATAGTACCTACGTTTAAGTGCGGTTTCGAACGATCATAAGTTCCTTTTGCCATGATTATTAATTTTAATTCTTAGTTAAATATATTTAGTGTTATTTTTAAACTCTTGTCAAATAAACTCTAAAATAGAGCCAACAACGGGATTTGAACCCGTGACCTCATCCCTACCAAGGATGCGCTCTACCAACTGAGCTATGTCGGCAACGAATTTAGAGCGGGAGACCAGGTTCGAACTGGCGACATTCAGCTTGGAAGGCTGACGCTCTACCAACTGAGCTACTCCCGCAATAAAATTTTATTAAGATAGTGGGGAGAGCAGGATTCGAACCTGCGAAGTCGTAAGACAACGGAGTTACAGTCCGTCCCATTTGGCCGCTCTGGAATCTCCCCTAAACCTTAAATAGTATTTTAATGAACTTTTATTTTTTTAGAGCCGATGGAGGGACTCGAACCCACGACCTGCTGATTACAAATCAGCTGCTCTAGCCAGCTGAGCTACATCGGCTTTTGCTATAAAAAAACAATCCGCTATTTCTAACGGACTGCAAATGTAAAAAGTAATTTTTAATTTTTAAAACTTTTTTAATTATTTTTTATTGTTTTTATGACACTAAGGCATCCTTTGATTTTTCTTTTGATTTTTGTAACTGTCGTTTTAAAGATTCAACAGATACACTAATTCCTTCTTCAAAGGTTTTAGTTTGTTTTTTTACGATTAATTCATTTCCAGGTATGTTAATTTTTACTTCAGTTATTTTATTTTCTTTTTCACTCGTTTTTTGCACTTTCAAAAAAACTTCTGCATCAACGATCTTATCATGAAACTTTTCTAATCCCCCTACTTTTTTCTCAATGAAGTCTATTAATTTTTTGTCTGCTGAGAAATTTACTGATTGCGTGAATACCTTCATAATTCTTCGATCTTTTAAGTTGACTCTCTAGGATGAGCCTTATTATACACTTTTTTTATTTGCTCCAAGCTATTGTGCGTATACACTTGGGTAGAGGCTAAACTTGAATGTCCTAGCAATTCTTTAACCGAATTTAACGACGCACCGTTATTAAGTAAATGTGTCGCAAAAGCATGCCTCAATATATGAGGGCTTTTTTTTGCTTTTGTTGACACCCTACTAAAGTACAAATTTATTATTCGGTAAACAAGGGTTTCATAAATTTTAACTCCTTTTTTAGTTATAAAAAGCACCTCCATATCCGCCTCTTTAACCTCTCTTTTTTGCCTTAAATATTCCTGTAAAGTTTTATACACAGATGGTAAGATTGTTACATACCTTTCTTTATTTCTTTTACCTAATACTTTTATTGTTTTACTAGTGTGATCTATATCTTTTTCTTTAACATTTATTAACTCAACCCTTCTCATCCCTGTTGAGTATAACATTTCGACAATCAATCGATCTCTTATTGATTCAAAATCGGAACCTTCTCTTATTAATTCTAAAACTTCTTTTACTTCATTTTGATCAAAAGGTGTTTGTATTTTCTTTTGAACTTTTAACGCCTTATGACTTGATAACGGGTTTGTTTCTACCTCTCCTATTTTTTGTAAAAACTTATAGAAGGTTTTTAATGAACTTACCTTCCTATTCACACTTCTATTCGACACATTAACATTAACCAAACTAACAATCCATGTTCTAATTTGATTGTAATGAACATTCTCTAAATCCAATTGATCAAACTCAACCTCGCAAAAATCTTTAAATGCAATTAAATCTGTTTTATATGCTTGAATTGTATTTTTTGAATATTTTTTCTCAAATTCTAAATATTCCAAGAAAGCTTCTATCAGCATTATTAACTTTTTTTATTAATTGAAGGTACAAAAAAAACCTGTATTGATATCAATACAGGTCTTTATACTTTTTAGGATTATTACTATCCTACTTCTTCTTGAGTTCTTAATCTCTGAACGTAAGATGCTTTAATCATTTGAGCACGTTTAGCTACAGATGGCTTAGTAAACTGCTTTCTGTTTCGTAACTGCTTCATCGTTTTTGTACGATCAAATTTACGCTTATAACGTTTTAACGCTCTATCGATATTCTCTCCTTCTTTAACTGGAATGATTAACATATTTTTGCACCTCCTTTCATCGTAGTATCTATATTTTAAAAAACCAACAACAAACAGTATATCAGTTAATTATATTGTTTTATTAGATTTTGGACGGCAAAGATACAAAGTATTCTTTAAATTAAAATTATTTTTTTCTGTTTTCATTAAAAAAATAAAAAATCCTGCAAACGCAGGATCCTTCTTTTAATATATTTATCAATAATCATTGTTACAAAACAGAAACCATTAAGTAGCTGGTCTATACTCCTTCTTATCAATCACCATTTTTGCAATGATTTCTTTCAAGATTTCTGAAGTACCTCCTCCTATTGGTCCTAATCGACTATCGCGTAATAAACGTGCCATTGGATACTCTTCCATATAACCATAACCTCCTAGTAACTGTAAAGCGTCATATATGACCTCATCTGCCATTTTAGTAGACAATAGTTTACTCATACTTGCTTCTTTTACAACGTAAATACCATCATTTAAACGTTTTGCTATAGAATAATTGTATTCTCTACACATATCTACTCTACTTGCCATTTCCGCTACTTTATGGCGTAAGGCTTGAAATTTATCTAATGTTTTCCCAAAAGCTTCACGTTCACTCATATATTGCACTACATAATCTACAGCATATTCAGCACGTGCATGAGCATTAATTCCCATAACCAAACGCTCTAATGCAAAGTGTTGCATAATATACGGAAATCCTTTCCCTTCTTCTCCCATCAGGTTTTCAGCAGGTATCACTACATTATCAAACGCTATTTCAGCAGTATCTGAAGCTCTCCATCCTAACTTATCCAATTTAGTTGATGATATTCCTGGAGTATCTCTATCAATAATAAAAATACTCATTCCTTTATGTTTATCTTCTGGGTTTGTTTTGGCTGCCACTACTAGATAATCAGAATACACTCCGTTTGTAATAAAGGTTTTTGATCCGTTAACTACATAAGTGTCTCCTTTTTTTATTGCGGTAGTACGCATTCCTGCCACATCACTTCCTCCAAAAGGTTCTGTAATACATAAACACCCTATCTTATCTCCTTCAATGCTTGGTGTTAAGTATTCTCTTTTAATTCGATCGTCCCCTTCTTTGTTAACATGGGTCATCGCTAAATATGCATGTGCCCACATATTCGCTGCAAAACCTCCTGAATTAATTTTCTGCAACTCTTCTAAAAAGATTACAGTGTAAAAAAGGTCTAAACCTAATCCTCCATATTCTTCTGGTTGATTTAAACCAAAGTACCCCATTTCACCGAATTTCTTCCAGATAAAACGCTCTACCGTACCTTCTTTCTCCCATTTATCTATATGAGGAACTACCTCTTTTTGTAAAAAATCTCTAAAACTCTGACGAAAGGCTTCATGCTCTTCGGTAAAGTACATACTATTCATAGTGGTTTGTTTATTAAATTTTGTTGTTTGCTTATTTTGCTTCCAAATATAAGATTATTCTATCGTATTTATTTAACGGAAAATCTTTAATATTTCTTAATTCTGATATATCTTGTAATTCTGCTACTTCGTCTCTGTATTCAAAAATCTTTTTACACAATTCATAGTTTATATATGGATTTTTCAACACCTCTTTAAATTTAGCTGTATTTACATTAACTTTTTTAATAGTTGGTTTTTCTATTACAATAAAGGTTCGCATAACCCTATCTGCTGTAACTTTATCTAAACCCCAAACTTCATACAGTTGTTTAGATAACGAATATCCTTGTAGTTTATTTCTATACTTTACAATTCTAGAAGATAACACTTCCCCTACTCCACTAATAGTTTCAAAATCTTGTTGAGTAGCTTTATTAATATCATTTGTAGAAACCTTATACTCCTCATTATATGTATTCTTCTTAACTGAGTTTGCTTTTGTTATACTTCTCTTCTTTTTATTCTCTTTTTTTACAACCCAATCTGGAAATTTAAAATACGGAGCTATTTTACTCAATAAACTGTCAGATATTTTTGTTACTTGTTTAAAGTCTTTAGCAGAATTAATCCATTTGTTTTGCTTTCTATAATTATGTAACCTATCAATTTCCTCTATTGACATTCCTAATTGATAGCCTTTAAAATCTGTTATATAATTTGGGTTGAATGGATACAGTTTAGGTTTTCTTTTATTCTGCTCTATTCTTTTCAAACTATCAATGGTATTCTGAAAAGCTATCAACTCATTTTTATTTAAAGCTTGTACTTCTTCTGAATAAAAATCTACATAAGTATACACAATTTGCAAGAAAACTATCGCAAACAATAAAAAGAAAACCCCATTTCGTTGGCGTTTGTTATACCAGAAATGGGGTTTAAGTATTTTCATTTGTTTTACTTCTTAGTCTTCTACTGCCTCCTTTTTAAGATTAATAGCATCTAAATATCTTTTTAGTTGCTTTTTAACCACTGGCATCAATAAATATAAACCTACCATATTAGGGAATACCATTGCAAAAATCATTGCATCTGAGAAATCCCAAATAGACTTCATACTAGCCGCAGCTCCAATTACCACGAAAGTTAAGAATAAAATTTTATATGTTAAATCTGCTTTCTTACCTCTACCGAATAAAAATTTCCAAGATTGTAATCCGTAGTACGACCAAGAAATCATTGTAGAAACTGCAAATAACACCACTGCTACTGTTAAGAATACATTTGAGAAAGGAATATAAGCTGCAAATGCTCTTGAAGTAATTCCTGCTCCTTCATAAGCTACACCATCAATAAATACTGATCCTGTTCCATCTCCTCCGTATTCAAAAGCTCCTCCGAAGTTAAAGATAATAATAACTAAAGCTGTCATTGTACATATTAATACTGTATCGATAAACGGCTCTAATAACGCTACTAAACCTTCAGAAGCTGAATATTTTGTTTTTACAGCAGAGTGAGCAATAGAAGCCGATCCTGCTCCTGCTTCGTTTGAGAAAGCTGCTCTTTTAAATCCTACTAATAAAACACCAATAAATCCTCCAACACCAATTGCTGTTGGATTAAACGCCTCATTTATAATTAATGATATAGCATCGTCTATTAAAGAAAAATTAATTCCTAAAATATAAAGACACGCTAATAAGTATAATAATGCCATGAAAGGAACTACTTTTTCTGTTACAGAAGCAATTCTCTTGATTCCCCCAATAATTATAATACCTACTAAAATAGCTAATACAATACCTATAATAGCTCCTGCTGCTGTACTTTCTAAACCTAATAACTCTTTAATTACTATTGTTGCTTGGTTAGATTGTGCTGCATTACCACCACCAAAAGAACCTCCAATACAGAAAACAGCAAATGCTCCTGCAGCAATTTTACCTAAAGTTGCAAAACCTTTTTCTTTTAATCCTTTAGACAAGTAATACATAGGTCCTCCGTATACTGTTCCATCCTCACCTACATCTCGGTAGTGCACTCCTAGTGTACATTCAACAAATTTTGTTGACATACCAAGTAAACCACAAACTATCATCCAAAATGTTGCTCCTGGACCACCTAAAGCGATTGCTAACGCAACACCTGCAATGTTACCATTTCCAACCGTACCAGAAACTGCCGTTGCTAGCGCTTGGAAGTGAGATACCTCACCTTCATGGCTCTCATCACGAATAGTATCTTTTATATCTCCGTCAATTTCTAAATCACTATGTAAACTCTCTACATTTTCAATATGCTCCTCAATATCATCAACCTCATTCATATCTACTCCTTGAGCTATACCGTCTTCTCCATACAATACCTGTGCTCCATGTTTTTCTATATCCTCATATTTTCCTCTTACAACATTAATTGCAGTGAAAAAATGGCGGAAATTAGGAAACTTAAAATAAAGCGTAAAAAAAGCGGCACTAGCCACTAACAAAATCAATACAAAAGGGGTTCCAAACACTTGAAAGAAAATCACACTACTAAAAAAATCAGAAATAGGCTTAAAAGCTTCATCTATTTGTTGGTCTAAACCTTTTTCCTGTGCAAATGTTAACATTGGCGTCATTAATAACAGCAATGCAAGTAGTTTTTTGTTCATAATATGTATTAGATTTTTGAATTAGTAGCCCGCAATATCATAAAAAAATGTACTTACAACAAGTTTTCGTTGTTAAATATAGTTTTTACGTTAGTTTTTCTTTAAATTTTTGTAAATCTTCTTGAAACGATTTTGGGTTTAAGCCTAGATATTCCTTTGTTTTTATTAAATCAAAGCCAGTTATTGCTGGGCGTTTAGCTCTTTGACATAGAGTAGCTGTAGTAATTGGCTTTATTAGGTTTTTATTTAACTTAAAAACTTCTGCTATTTGCTGTGCTATTTCATAAATACTCAGCAAAGTATTCGACGACACATTAAAAACTCCAAGTGCTCGCTTATCAATTGAAAGCTTGCATGCTAGTGCCAAATCTTCGACATAAGTTGGCATACGAAACTGATCATTTACTATCGTTATTTCTTTTTCTTCTTCTAACATTTGTTTTACCCATAATACTATATTATTACGAGACATATCATATACTTTTCCATATACTAGTATCGTACGTAAAATAGTGTAATCTATTGTAGACTTTGTTAAAACCTCTTCTGATTTTAGTTTTGAAATCCCATAATGACTTAACGGATTTGGAACGTCTGTTTCTTTATATGGACCGTTTTTACCATCAAAAATAAAGTCAGTAGAAATATGAATTAAATGGGTATTATTTTCTTCTGCATAGTTTTTTAGGTACTGAACGACACCTATATTCAATTCATCACAAGCATCTTGATTTGTTTCACAAGCATCAACATTTGTCATTGCTGCTGTATTTACAATAACATCTGGCTTGTATTCAGTTAATTTTTCACGAAGTAACAATTCATCTGTAATATCTATAGAAACATAGTCAAAATCACTTCTTCCACTCCTATTCTCTCCTCTAGAAAAACCTATTACTTGATATTTTTCTTTCTCTTCTAATAAAAGGCTTACTAAAGTTTGCCCAAGCAAACCATTGCTTCCAGTTACAACAACTTTCTTCATTAAAAAATTCTTCTAAGCGTTTCTATTTGTTCTGGTCGACCTAAAACGATTAAATTCCCTCCTGCTTCTAATTTTACAGATGCTTCTGGATTAATGATATAGTCTTTATCAGGAGTACGATATCCAATCACTGTGCATCCTGTTTTTTTTCTTAAATCTAAATCTAAAATTGTTTTGTCAATATATTTTTCAGGTAAACCATTAATAGCTACTTCTTCTAAATTTGCAGTAGTTTCACCCTCTATAGTTAACCTATCAACAAACTCTATAACATCTGGGGTAACGACTAAAGAAGCCATGTGTGAACCTCCTAACTTATCAGGCATAATTACATTATCTGCTCCTGCAATTTTCAACTTACTATACGAAGTTTCTTTTGATGCTCTACTTATTATTTTACAATCTTTATTTAATTGTTTTGCTGTTAACACTACAAACAAGTTATCGGCATCAGAAGGTAAAGCAATTATTAAATTTTTAGCATTCATAATACCAGCTCTTAACAATGTTTCGTCAAGCGTTGCATCTCCTTGAATAGTTAACACTCCTTTTTCATCCAGTTGTCTAGCTATTCCCTCAAACTTTTCAACTACAACTATTTGCTTCTTGTAATTTTTTAACTTTGAAATAGCTTGTTTACCATTTCTTCCGTAACCACACACAATTGTGTGACCTCGTAATTGTTCTATTTGTTTTTGCACTTTTTTTACTTTTAGTTGATGAAAAAATTGCCCACTAATTAAATATTCTGAAAATGAAGAAACCGCGTAACCAAAAATAAATAAACTAGATATTATTAGCCCTATGGTAAATAACTTTTCACCTGTACCAAAAGGGTGTACTTCACCAAAGCCAATAGTACTTATGGTTATAATTGTCATATATAAGGCATCTATTAAAGAGTACCCAAAAAACACTATATAACCCAACATTCCTACTGAAACAATTAGTACAGAATAAGTTATAGCTTTATATAATCTTGACTTAAATACGGTATTTATCATAAATCGAAAACAGAAGTTCTTTTAGTGTAAATCATATCCTTTAAACGCAGTAAAAATGCCATAGTTAAATACAAACCGAAAGACAAACCTACTGTTACAAATGATATGTATATAAAAAACAGACGTACATTGGTAGCTCGCATACCTAAACGGTCTGCAAACCTCGAAGACACGTTAAAACCATGTCGTTCAAAAAAATGTCGTACAGAATGGATAAATTTCATTACACTATTTTTTTCAAGATATAAAAATTCTCATTTAAAATTAAATCTTTTTCTAACTTCACTTCATTATTATATTTTTCTGAGAGACTAAAATAATCTTGATGATTTAACAAATCATAACTTTTGTTCTCAACATAAAAATCATCTTCGATTGTTTGCCAATCTGATGCTTCAGTTTTCACCATTTCATTATTACAAAAGTCGAGTAATTTTTTAAACCCTTTAGATTTTTTTAAATCTTTTTGAAATGAAGCACTTCCTATATAATCTCCTTTTCTTTGTAATATCGAGAAAAAATCAAAAAGTTTATCGGTATCTTTTCTTGACAGAAAAAACAATACTCCCTCTATTAAAACAAATGAAGTTTTGTTTTTTACAATAGGTTTTATTCTTTCTAGTAAATCCTCAACATAATCTTCACTAAAATCAACTCCTACATAATGAATTGTTCTATTTGGTAGTTCTCCTTTTTTTTGAAATTCTTTTATCCTCTCTTCCTTATAATCAATAATTTCTTTTTTATCAATTTCAATATTGATTATACTTTTATCCAACAAAAACGGATACATACTAAAACCTGATCCAAAATTAACAACTACGGCTGGTTTTAACCTTTCAATCTCCTCTAGAAAAAACCTATTTCTTAAACAATGAGCTGAAACTTCTTCTTCACAAACGTTATTAAGATATTTTTCCACTAACTCGTCAGTCCGAGAGTTATTCCAAAGCTTTGCATACATATCTCTACTTAACTCAGCATTTAAAGATCTAAATGTTGATGTAACAAACGCTGTTTCATGTATTTCTATTCCTAGGCCACTCATTAATACGCAAGATACTATTTTCAACTTATTTGTTAACAATGGTTACTTTAAAATAAATTTGGTTTTGGTAACTTTGCTGTTTTTGGTAAAATCCTCACTTTGAAAGAACAAGAATACATAGAAGTTTACGGAGCACGCGCTCATAATTTAAAAAACATTGATATTAAAATTCCTCGTGAAAAACTAGTTGTAATTACTGGTTTGAGTGGAAGTGGAAAGTCTTCTTTGGCTTTTGACACCATTTATGCTGAGGGACAACGTCGTTATATTGAAACGTTTTCTGCTTATGCTCGTCAGTTTTTAGGAGGATTAGAACGTCCTGATGTTGATAAAATAGATGGACTTTCTCCTGTAATTTCTATTGAACAAAAAACTACTAATAAAAGTCCACGTTCTACAGTAGGTACTATTACTGAAATTTATGATTTTCTCCGTTTATTATTTTCTCGAGCAGCAGATGCTTACTCATACAACACAGGCGAGAAAATGGTTAGCTATTCTGACGAACAAATCAGAAATTTAATCTTAAAAGATTTTGACGGAAAGCGCATTGCTATTCTTGCACCTTTAATTAAATCGAGAAAAGGACATTACCGTGAATTATTCGAACAAATTTCTAAACAAGGTTTTGTTCGTGTTCGTGTGGATGGTGAAATTCGTGAGATTGAAAAAGGCATGAAACTCGATCGTTACAAAACACACGATATTGAAGTGGTTATTGATCGTTTAGTTGTAAATAACACCGCAGAAAAACGTTTAGAAGAAACTATAAAAACTGCTTTATACACTGGCGACAATATCTTAATGGTGATTGATGTTGATGATGAAAAACCACGTTATTTTAGCCGTGAACTTATGTGTCCTTCCACGGGAATCGCTTACCCTAACCCAGAACCTAACACTTTTTCGTTCAATTCACCAAAAGGAGCTTGTTCTAAGTGTAATGGACTAGGAATTACAAATGAAATAAATCATCAAAAAGTAATCCCAGACAGTAGTATTTCTATTAAAAATGGAGGAATAGCTCCCCTAGGCGAACAAAAAAATAGTTGGATTTTCAAACAACTTCAAACTATTGCTGAACGCTATAGTTTTAAGTTAACCGACCCTATAAAAAGTATTCCAAAAGAAGCTATGGAGATTATTCTTCATGGCGGAAAAGAAAAGTTTGAAATACAGTCAAAAACTGCTGGTGTTACCAGAAATTATGAAATTGATTTTGAAGGAATCATTGCCTTTATTGAAAATCAATACAAAAACTCAGAAAGCACTTCCATAAAACGTTGGGCTAAAGGTTTTATGGATGAAGTTTCTTGTTCTTCCTGTGATGGAAAGCGCTTAAAAAAAGAAGCACTTCATTTTAAAATTACCGATAAAAATATTAGTGACTTAGCGCAAATGGATGTGCTAGAATTAGCCAGCTGGTTCAAGAATGTAGATAAAAAACTATCAGAAAAACAATTAACTATTGCTGCTGAAATTTTAAAAGAAATACGCACTCGAATTCAGTTTTTGTTAGATGTAGGACTAGATTATTTAACATTAGACCGTACATCAAAATCACTATCTGGTGGAGAAGCACAACGTATCCGACTTGCAACACAAATAGGTTCACAGCTAGTTGGTGTTTTATATATTTTAGATGAACCTAGTATTGGCTTACATCAACGCGATAACCAAAAATTAATTGATTCTCTAATCAAACTTCGTGATGTTGGTAATTCTGTTTTAGTGGTTGAACACGATGAAGACATGATTAAAAACGCTGACTTTGTCCTAGACATTGGCCCGGGCGCTGGCCGACATGGTGGAGAAATTGTTAGTGAAGGTAATTTTGACGATTTAAAAAGTCATGATACCCTTACTGCTGATTATTTATCTGGAAGAAAAGTAATTGAAGTTCCTAAAAAACGTCGTGAAGGAAACGGAAAAACAATTTCTTTAAAAGGTGCTTCTGGAAACAACTTAAAAAATGTTTCTGTTGAGTTTCCTTTAGGTAAAATGATTTGTGTTACTGGCGTTTCAGGTAGTGGTAAATCTACTTTAATTAACGAAACCCTCTACCCTATTTTAAATACTCATATTTATCGAGCAGTAAAAAAACCAATGCCTTATAAAAAAATTGAAGGTTTAGAGCATATTGATAAAGTAATTGATATTGATCAATCTCCTATTGGTAGAACTCCTCGTTCAAATCCCGCTACTTACACTGGAGTCTTTAGTGAAATACGAAGTTTATTTGCAAAAACTCCAGAAGCTTCAATTCGAGGTTATAAACCAGGCCGTTTTAGTTTTAATGTAAAAGGAGGACGCTGTGAAACTTGTCAAGGAGGTGGTGTTCGTGTTATTGAAATGAATTTCTTACCAGATGTTCATGTAGAATGCGAAACCTGTCAAGGAAAACGTTTTAATCGAGAAACATTAGAAATTCGCTATAAAGGAAAATCTATTTCTGATATTTTAGAAATGACAATTAATGAAGCTACAGCATTTTTTGAGCATATCCCTAAAATATACAGAAAACTAAAAACAATTAAAGATGTTGGTTTAGGTTACATTACACTCGGACAACAATCTACTACCCTCTCTGGTGGTGAAGCGCAACGTATTAAATTAGCTTCAGAACTTTCAAAAAGAGATACTGGAAATACTTTTTATATTTTAGATGAACCAACTACCGGTCTTCATTTTGAAGATATTCGTGTATTAATGGATGTTTTAAACAAATTAGCAGATAAAGGAAACACTGTCTTAATAATTGAGCATAATTTAGATGTTATCAAACTAGCCGATTATATTATAGATATAGGTATGGAAGGTGGTAAAAAAGGCGGTAAAGTACTTACTTTTGGGACTCCTGAAGAAGTTTCTGAACACAAAAAAAGCTACACTGCAAAATTCTTAAAAAAAGAGTTAAAAAAATAAAATTACAATATTTCTCATCAATAGATAATTTATTTTATACATATTTTTTTTGATTTTAAATTAGTTTATATAAATTTATGAGCTGATTTTTTGAATAAAAGAATCAATTAAATAGTATTCCCCCCGAAATTATTTAAACATGAGAAAAGAAAAACAATCTGCCTTATTAGCGGATAATTGCCCGCTTATTTGCGAAACGTATAAGAACATAATATCTAAAATAGCTAGATTAAACCCAAATTTTAATTTTAACACGGACATTACCTATAATTGTAATGGAGCTTACGATATTATAAAAAAGACAATTGAAAAAGAAACCTCTCTAAACTTTGTTGTTTTAGATTTAAAACTTTCACCTGCTAAGAACAGAAAAATTTTATCCGGTGAAGATTTAGGCCTTTTAATCAGGAAACTACTTCCAAGTACAAAACTTATTGTTTCAACTGATTGTAATGACAACTATAGAATTCACAATATATTTAAAAGCTTAAACCCTGAAGGTTTTCTTGTTAAAAGTGATCTAACTTCAAAAGAGTTAAAAAACGCTATAAAAAATGTAACAAACAATATTCCTTATTATAGTAAAACTGTTTTAAGCCTTTTGAGAAAAGAAGTTTCTAATAACTTCTCTATTGATTCAATAGACCGACAAATTCTATATGAACTTTCATTGGGTTCTAAAATGAAAGACATGCCTAATTACATACCACTTTCTGCAGCTAGTATTGAAAAGCGAAAACGACATTTAAAGAAAATATTTAACGTTAAAGCTAAAGGAGACAGAGAGTTAATATTAGTAGCCAAAGAAAAGGGATTCATTTAAAAAAATAAAAACTACGGTTTTTCCATACTTTTTTTATGGTTTTTTTTACAAAAAAATAATTATCAACATATAGCTTTGGGAAGATTTAAAATAGCTATCCTTAAAAAACTTATTTACTTTTGAAAGACACATTAATCAATTTAGTACAAAAATTACTTAAGAAAAATAGTATTTCTTTTGACAAAGAAGAATTAGCTTTTCAAATTCAAAGCCATCCTTCTTACCCTAGTTTACATGCAATTACAGGAGTTTTAGATCATTTTAATATTGAAAATGTTGCTGCTGATGTTCCTGTTAACTCAGAAACTCTTTCTCAACTACCCGATTGTTTTATTGCTCAAATAAACAGTGAACATGGTCAAGATTTAATTGTAGTAGAAAGAAAAAAGTCAGATTACATAATTTACGATTCTGAAAACAAAAAAACAAAACTAACAGAAAGTGAGTTTCTAAATAAATTTACTGGAATTATTGTTGCTGTTGAAGAAACTGAGGATTATCAAGCTTCTAAAAACAACTCCAAACTGGTAAAAACTATTGGTTTTTCTCTACTTGCTGTTTTTGCTTTATTTTTTGTTTTTAACAATTCAACTTCGTGGTATAACACCTTTTATTTCTTATTATCAATAACAGGAATTGTTATTAGCATTGCGATCATAAAACAAGAACTTGGATTAAAAACCTCTATTGGTGATGCTTTTTGTTCTGGAGCCGATGATAAAAAAGATTGTGACGCTGTATTAACCTCAAAAGGAGCGGAAATTTTAAAAGGATATAAATTAAGTGACTTTAGCATTCTTTATTTTATAGGCTTATCTCTTTTAACTTTTACCCAAATTTCTAATCCTGTAATTTCATATACTATTAGTTTACTTGCTATACCTATTACTCTATACTCGCTATATTATCAATATGCAGTAGTAAAAAAGTGGTGTCTTTTATGTTTAAGTATTGTTGGAGTGCTTTGGTTACAAGCATTAGCTCCAGTATTAACAAGTAATTACATTAATACTTTTATACTTAGTGATTTTGTTACCTTAGTTCTCATTGCTTCTTTTACTTGGTTAGCTTGGAGCTATATAAAACCTTTGTTTACTGAGGTACAAGAGCTTAAAAAAGAAAAAATAGCAAGTGTTAAATTTAAAAGAAACTACGCTTTATTTGATAGCCTTTTACAAAAGTCGCCTCAACTTGATACTCAATTGACCGATAGCAAAGAAATCGTTTTTGGTAACCCAAACTCTAATCTTGAGATAACAATAGTTACCAATCCTTTTTGTGGGCACTGTAAACCTGTTCATGCTCACGTTGATGAAATCATCAAAAGGTATCATAACAATGTAAAAATTAAAGTAAGGTTTAATATAAGTGTAGAAAATAAGGATAGTGATGTTGTTAAAATTACTAGTAGGCTCATAGAAATATACAATACCAAAGGAGATAAGGAATGCCTCATTGCTATGGATGCCATTTATGAGGGGCAAAAGCCTGCTGTTTGGTTAAAAAAATGGGATGAGTGTACAGACAAAGAAGCCTATATTTCAGAACTCGAAAAAGAAAAAGATTGGTGTACAAAAAATGCGATCAATTTTACTCCGGAAATTCTAATAAACGGGAAATCATTCCCTAAAGAATATAACAGAACTGATTTAATATTATTTATTGAAGATTTGGAAGAAAACTCGCAAACTTCTAATATTTCATTAAAAACAGCATAAAAAAACAAAGCCCTAAAAAGGGCTTTGCGTTTTGAACAAAATTCTCTCGCGAAGAATAGACACACTGGTGAGTGTCTTTAAATGTTCGCCGCAAAAGTAACCTTAATATTTTAATTATGAAAAAACAAATTCTAAATTTAGGTAAAGCTTTAAAAAAAGCGGAACAAGCTCAAATTAACGGAGGTAGAATGCAATGTGACTCTAACAGAGATCGTGTATGTGAATACTATGGTTGGCAATGTGCTGAAACCTACTGCCGCCTAATACTTGAATAGTTATGAAAAAGCAAATTTTAAACATAGGTAAGCTTTTAAACAAGACTGAACAAAAGCAAGTTAAAGGAGGAGCTCCAAGATTTTGTCAATGTGATTCTGATTGTGGGTTTAACTCTCATTGCTGTAGCAATATGTGTTTCCTTGTATCAGCCCCTAATTACCCTACAGGGAATTGTCCTGCAATGGAATGCCCAAATTTCCCAGAATAATTAACTAACTTCTTCTTAACAAAAAGTATTAAATTATGAGAAAATCAATTTTAAACTTAGGAAAAACTTTAAATAAGGCTCAACAAACCCAAATTAATGGTGGTAGAAAAATGTGTGATACAAACAAAGACCGAGTATGTGAAGATTATGGAGATCACTGTGCTGAATTATATTGTGTCTTCGGACCTTTTTAGATAAAAAATTTCAAAATGAAAAAACAAATTCTAAATTTAGGTAAAGCTTTAAGAAAAGTAGAACAAATTCAAATTAACGGAGGTAAAGTGCAATGTGACAATCATTACCAATGTGGAAATGGGTATTGCTGTAATACTGCTGGATGGTGTCAGTTATTTGGTGATCAAGGAAACACAGGATTTTTATGTGATGGTAGTATAATTTAACTAAATTAATTATGAAAAAATCGATATTAAACTTAGGTAAACCTCTAAATAAAACAGAACAAAAAGTTATTCTTGGAGGTTTAGACAAATTCAAGTGTTTAGTTAACTATGGAGATCCTAGATGTTGTACTGCTGAAGAATGTGGGAATACTGGAGGGATTTGGTGCCCTAGTTGTGGAGGTTATGGTACCTCTAATAATTGTGCTTGTTTTTAATAAAAACTAAAATTATGAAAAAAACAATTTTAAATTTAGGAAAGTCTCTAAATAAAATAGAACAAAAATTAATCAATGGTGGAGGAGCTGTAGGTTTTTGTGACGGTCAAGGTAATTGTCCATCAGGTCAATATTGTGAAGGCATATATTGTTATATAGATGATGGAGGTAGTAATGACCCTGGTGGTAACAACTGCACAGGCCCTTGGGAATTTTGTCCTAATGGAGGCGTTAGTTGCACTGGATGTTAATTATAAAAAACTAATATTATGAAAAAACAAATTTTGAGCCTAGGAAAAGCTCTAAATAAAAACAATCAAAAACAGGTAAAAGGAGGTAAAGAAATCCCTGGAGGGTGTAGAACAGACAAAGGTTATTATTGGAACCCTGTAAAAAACTGCTGTTGGACAGATCAGTACAATTGCTGCTATGGAACACTAGAATGTCCTGCTCCTTATCTATAAAATCTTAAATTAATACTTTATGAAAAAATCAATTTTAAGCTTAGGTAAAAATTTAAATAAAACAGAACAAAAACTAGTTAAAGGAGGTTATCACCCTCCTTACTGTAATAACAACAGAGATTGTGGTGATGGTTTTATTTGCAACGGAGCTATTTGTTATCGTCCTTAACAATATAGAATTGTTAATTTATAAGACACCTATACAGGGAAAATTTCCCTGTATATTTTTTTAAACAATTTTAATGACAAGAAAATTCCCAAATTACAAACAGACTGAAGCTAAAGACTGCGGCCCTACTTGTATAAAAATCATAGCTAAGCATTATGGTAAAACTATTAACACACAACAACTAAGAAGTTTAAGTGAAACTACTAGAGAAGGGAGTAGCTTACTTGGTTTAAGTGAAGCTGTCGAGTCCATAGGCTTTAAGTCTTTAGGTATAAAATTAGCTTTTAACAAACTTAAAGAAGCTCCTTTTCCTTGTATTGTTCACTGGAACAAAAACCACTATGTTGTCCTTTATAAGATAAAAAAGGACACCGTTTATATTTCTGATCCTGCTCACGGATTAATTTCTTTCACAAAAGGAGAGTTTATCCAACATTGGATTGGTAACAACGCTGACGAAAACACAGAGGAAGGAATCGCTTTGTTAGTTGAACCAACCCCTAAGTTTTATCAAGAAGAGTTTGAAGAAGATGAAAAGTTTGGATTCTCATTTATTTTTAAATACTTATACAAATACAAGAAATTTATAGTTCAATTAATAATAGGACTTCTTGCTGGTAGTTTGCTTCAACTAATTTTACCTTTTTTAACTCAAAGTGTAGTTGACGTAGGTATTAAAAACCAAGATTTAAACTTTGTATACCTTATCTTATTTGCACAACTGTTTCTTTTTATAGGAAAAGCTTCATTAGAAATTATTCGAAGTTGGATTTTATTACACCTTAGTACTAGAATTAATATTTCTTTAATCTCTGACTTTTTCATCAAACTAATGAAGCTACCTATCTCTTACTTTGATGTAAGAATGACAGGAGATTTATTACAAAGAATTAATGACCACAAACGTATTGAACGAATTTTAACTACATCTTCATTAACAGTACTATTCTCTTTCTTTAATCTTTTAATTTTTAGTTTGGTTTTAGGTTATTACAGCTTACAAATATTTGGGGTGTTTGTATTAGGAAGTGTGCTATATTTTGGTTGGGTGTTGTTCTTCTTTAAAAAACGAAAAGAACTAGATTATAAACGTTTCTCTCAAGTAAGTCAAGAACAAAGCAAAGTTATTGAGCTTATTAATGGAATGCAAGAAATAAAACTTCATAACGCTGAAAGACGCATGCGTTGGAACTGGGAATATGTACAAGCTCGTTTATTTAAAGTGGCCACTAAAAGTCTTGCTTTAGAACAAACCCAAAGTGTGGGATCAAACTTTATTAATGAGCTTAAAAACATGTTCATTACCATACTTTCAGCAAAGTTAGTTATAGATGGACAAATTACTTTAGGTATGATGATGGCTATTAGCTACATAGTTGGTCAATTAAATGGACCTATTACACAACTAATAAATTTCATGAGAGACATACAAGATGCACAAATCTCTTTAGATAGGCTAGGTGAAATACACAACATGGAAGATGAAGAAAAACCTAGTGATGAAAAGGTAACTACCATCCCTGAAAATGCATCTATAAAATTAAATAACATTTCATTTAGATACACTGGTGGTTTAGAACCTGTTTTAAAAGATTTATCACTAGAAATCCCTGCTAATAAAACAACGGCAATAGTAGGTGTTAGTGGTAGTGGTAAAACCACTTTAATGAAGTTGCTGCTTGGTTTCTATCAAGTAGACCAAGGAGATATTATGATAAACAACTTCAATTTGAAAAATATATCACAAAAAGAATGGAGGAGAAATTGTGGAGTTGTAATGCAAGAAGGTTACATCTTTAATGATTCTATAGCTAAAAACATAGCTGTAGGTGAAGATTATGTTGATAAAGAAAAATTAGCTCATGCAATCGATGTAGCTAACATTGGAGATTATATTGAAGGTTTACCATTGGGTTACAATACAAAAATAGGTAGTGAAGGAAACGGATTAAGTACAGGTCAAAAACAACGCTTACTAATTGCTAGATCCGTCTATAAAAACCCTAAATTTTTGTTCTTTGATGAAGCTACTAGTGCATTAGATGCCAATAACGAAAAGGTTATTATGGGTAAGCTTAATGAGTTCTTTGCTGACAAGACAGCTGTGGTAATTGCACACCGATTAAGTACTGTAAAAAATGCCCACCAAATAGTGGTACTTGAAAAAGGAAAAATTATAGAAAAAGGAAGTCACGAAGAGCTAATCAAATTAAAAGGAAGTTATTATCATCTAGTTAAAAACCAACTAGATTTAGGTAAATAAAATATTCTCTCGCTAAGAATAGACACAAACCTTGAGTCTCTTTAAATGTTCAAGGATTCTATCAAATTTTAAATTATTTTAAAATGAAAAAATCAATTTCTAACCTAGGTGAAGCTTTAAATAAAGCTGATCAAAAACAAATTAATGGAGGTCGTATGTTTACCTGTGATGAATTCTGTAGTGCTTCGCCTCAAGCACAACAACTTCAAATTGACCTCTATGGTTATGATGCTTTTCAAATGTGCCCTTGTTAATATCAAACATTTTTAACTATGAAAAAATCAATATTAAAACTAGGTAAAACTTTAAACAAACTTGAACAACAAAAAATCAATGGGAAATTTGGTCAAACTTGTGACGGTTTTGAAATGTATTACGTAAACGATTGTAGTGAATGTATTAATACTATGTTACCTGGAGCCCCTACTCTTTGCCACAATAATTGTTGTGTAATGGCTTACTAAAGTAGTATATAAATAAAATATTCTCGCGCGAAGAATAGACACAAACCTTGAGTGTCTTTAAATATTCAAGGGTTAGTTAAATACTTAATTTTTTTAATCATGAAAAATTCAATTTTAAACTTGGGAAAAACCCTAAACAGAGTAGAACAACAACAAATTAATGGTGGATACATATATACTTGTGAAAAGTTTTGTAGTGTATCTCGTGAAGAACAACAAGACCAAATTGATAGATATGGCTGTTCAGCTTTTAGCTCTTGCCCTTGTTATGTTCCTTGCTAATATTTAATAACCTTAATTATGAAAAAATCAATTTTAAACTTAGGTAAAGTTTTAAATAAAGTTGCACAGCTGCAAATCAATGGAGGAAAGGTAATTGGTTTTCCTTGCTCTAGTTACTTTTTTTGCGCTTTAGATTGCGAAGAAGGAGATGCTTGTGCTGTACCAAATGGTATAGGGGGAGCTAATAGAGGTGTCATAAAAAATGGACAATGTTGCCCTGCTTAACCCTTTAAATAAATAATTATGAAAAAATCAATTTTAAACCTTGGTAAAGGTCTAAGTAAAATAGATCAGAAAACAATTAACGGTGGAGGAAATGAATCATGTCCTCCAATTAACTGCTACTATGGTAATAGTGACACAGAGTTATTTGGTGGTGCTGTTTATTGTGGGAGTTGTAGTGACTATAACAACCTTCCTTCTAGCTGTCAAAACAGAGTTAGAGTTGGGTATTATTGTTTTGGTGTATAATTTTAAAAAAATAAAAATGAAAAAATCAATTTTAAACTTAGGTAAAGAACTAAATAAAAAAGAACTACAAAAGTTAAATGGTGGTTCCTCTAATAACAATTGTTATGTTATAGATGAGGGACCTTATGGAATTTTATGTTCAGATTGTTGTAAACTACAAGGAGATACCTGTGTTCCTGATTACACTCAAATTTGTCAACAATCCTATTAGTCTTTTTTTATCTCTCTACTAAAACTAGTATAAAATATTTTAATCATGAAAAAATCAATTTTAAACTTAGGTAAAGCTTTAAGTAACATAGAGCTAAAACAAATTAAAGGAAGTATTGGTTTTGGTGAATTTGGATGTAAAACCGACTTAGACTGTGATACAGCCAGACTAAGATGTTGTTATGGAATTTGCCTAACTTTTGACTCTCAATACGATAAAACATGTAATCTTCTTTAAAAAATGAAAAAATCAATCTTAAACTTAGGTAAAAACTTAAGCAAAACAGAACAACAGAGTATTAATGGAAGTATTAACGAGTATGGAGAATGTAAAGAGAAATACAGTTTCTTTTGTGGAGTAGAAAATCACGTCTGCTGCAATTATATGTGTGTACTTCCAACTCATGCCGCCTGTAATTCCTAAAAACAAAAAGCAATAGAGGGAAAGTTTTTTCCCTCTATTTTAATCCCTAAATATGCCAAACAATACCCAAGACATAGAAATTCGTAGTGAAGAAGTTCAAGAAATCCTAACTCATGTTCCTAATTGGATGATTCGTTGGGGTAATACTTTACTTCTTGGACTAATAATAATGCTATTATTCATTTCATGGTTTGTAAAATATCCCGATGTTATATCTACAGAGGTAATGGTTACCACTTCTACTCCTCCTGAAAAAATTTATGCTAAATCAACAGGTCAATTTGAAACTTTTTTAACGAGTGAAGGTAAAAATGTCTCTGAAGGTGATGTTTTAGCTGTAATTGAAAACAGCGCTTCTTACAAAGATGTCTTATTACTAAAGAGTATTGCTGATACTATAGAAGTAAATCAACAAAAGTTCTTTTTCCCTGTTGATAAAGTTCCACCTTTAATTTTAGGTGACATAACTTCTAGCTACTCTCAATTTGAAAATGACTACTCTGAATATGTTTTAAACGAGAAATTAACTCCGTTTAAATCTGAAAATTTCGCAAATCAAATGTCTGTTATAGAAGCAAGAGGTAGGTTGCAAATCTTATTATCTCAAAAAGAGTTAAACTTAAAAGAATTGGAGTTTAAAGAAAAAGACTTAGAACGTAGTAGAAAAATGTTTGGTCAAGGGGTTATTTCTGCTAAAGAAAAAGATCAAAAAGAAATAGAGTATTTACAAGCTAAACGATCATACAAAACCCTTGAATCTTCGATTTCACAAATAAGAGAATTAATCAATAATTCTGCTAAAAATTTAGAAGGAACTTCTATAAAAAAAACACAACAAGATACCCGTTTGAAAAAGAAGGCCATTCAATCTTTTTTATACTTGAAAAAAGCCATTAAGGATTGGGAAAAGCAATATGCATTAACTTCTTCAATAGATGGTAAAGTATCCTTCTTATCTTTTTGGAATAAAAATCAAACTGTTAATACGGGAGATCTAATATTCACCATTATTCCTAACAAAGGAAATTCATTTATCGGAAAAATAGAAGCTCCTGCTGCCAACTCTGGAAAGATAAAAAAAGGACAAAAGGTTCAGATTAAACTATTAAACTACCCTTCTGATGAATTTGGTGAATTAAACGGAAAAGTAAAATCTATATCTCTTATACCTAATGAAAAAGGCAACTACCTCGTAGATGTAGAATTACCCCAAAATTTAGAAACTACATACAATAAAACAATCCCCTTTAGGCAAGAAATGAAAGGTGCCGCAGACATAGTAACTGAAGACTTACGCTTGATAGAACGTTTTTTCTATCAACTTAAAAATATTATTAAATAAAAATTCTCTCGCGAAGAATAGACACAAACCTTGAGTGTCTTTAAACTGTTCAAGGGTTTTTATCAAATTTAAATTATTTTAAAATGAAAAAATCAATTTTAAACTTAGGTAAAGCTTTAAATAAAGCTGATCAAAAACAAATTAATGGTGGATTCGGTTCTGGTTCTTGTACTGGAAGTGGAAGCAGATGCTGTGTACAAACTCAATGGGGACAATTCTGTGATGCAGGAAGATGTACACAATACGGTTGCATTTGGTATTAAACTTAATAATTAATAACCTAAAATTTTAAATCATGAAAAAATCAATCTTAAACTTAGGCAAAGTTTTAAATAAAACTGATCAAAAACAAATTAATGGAGGTATTGCTCGTGGCTGTACTCAGGATGGCGTAATGTGTTGTGAATCTACCTCTTGGGGGAACTTATGTGCACCTGGAAGATGTGATAGATTTGGTTGCATTTGGTACTAATATTAAAGTTTTAATCATGAAAAAATCAATCTTAAACTTAGGTAAAGTTTTAAATAAAACTAATCAAAAACAAATATCAGGTGGGTACCCCCAAATACCTGATGAAGAGAAATGTAAAGACTACTGTTTTTTTCAACGTTTTGATAGTGTCTTTTATTTAGACTGCTGCCCCACATAAAAATTAAACTAATATTTTATAGTATTCCTGTATTATAACTGATAGAGGGAACAAATCCCTCTATCTTTAGATTTTAAATAAAAAAACTTTCGCGAAGAATAGACGCAAACCTTGAGTGTCTTTAAATGTTCAAGGATTATTTATTTTAAAATTTTTAATCATGAAAAAATCAATTTTAAATTTAGGTAAAACTTTAACTATAGCTAATCAAAAACAAATTAAAGGAGGAAACAAACTTAACGACCCATGTCCATGCACCTCTTCTTATACAGATAATGGAGACGGTTCTTGTATGTATCCCGCTTTATTTCCAGAGGGGTTTTACTGTTACGGTGAAATACAAGGAGGTCAATGTTGTGAAAGCTAAATATTCTTAATCATGAAAAAATCAATTCTAAACATAGGTAACATTTTAAACAAAACTGAACAAAAAACAATAAGTGGTGGTACGCCAATTACACATGAAGGCGACCCATGTCATGTAATAGAAGGAGAAAGAGTTCCTAGCGGGTGCCCATGCTCTGGAAATTTTGATTGTGTATCTGGAACATGTTATAGCCCTGGACCAGGTGCTATCGATGTATGTTATTAACATTACTTTTTAATTAAGCAACCCGAAATTAGGGTTGCTTTCTTTTATATACTAAGTTTTTTGTTTTTTTCTCTAAATCTTTTAAAAAAAAGCTAAATTAGCAGGCTTGCTAAAAATCAAATTTTGGCAGTTTAATTTGTTATTTAATATAAAAGTAGAAGAATTATGAGTCCGAATGATGACAGAAAAATTAGAGAAAAACTACAGCAAAAAACTTGGAACGAAATAAAAACAAATGACTCTTGGGCAATATTTAAAATTATGTCTGAGTTTGTAGAAGGTTATGAAAAACTTAGTAAAATAGGTCCTTGTGTTTCTATTTTTGGATCAGCACGTACAAAAACCGATGATCCTCACTATAAATTAGCAGAAGAAGTAGCTTTTAAATTAACACAAAGTGGTTTTGGAGTAATTACTGGCGGTGGTCCTGGTATTATGGAAGCTGGTAATAAAGGAGCTCACCGAGGAAAAGGTACATCAGTAGGTTTAAACATTGATCTTCCTTTTGAACAACATGATAACCCATGGATTGATGGTGATAAAAACTTGAACTTTGATTATTTCTTTGTTCGTAAAGTAATGTTTGTAAAATACTCTCAAGGGTTTGTTGTAATGCCTGGTGGTTTTGGTACAATGGACGAACTATTTGAAGCAATTACTTTAATTCAAACTAACAAAATTGGTCGATTCCCTATTGTTCTAATTGGTAGAAAGTTTTGGGCTGGTTTATTAGACTGGATTAAGAACACCTTAATTGAGGAAGGTAACATTAGCGAAAAAGATTTAAACTTATTTAGAGTTGTTGATACTGCAGATGAAGCTGTTGAACACTTTAATAAATTCTATGCTAAATATCAGCTAAAACCAAACTTCTAAAAATATTTATCTTTAAAGCTCATTGAAAATTCAATGAGCTTTTTTATTTTCACAAGGTTTATTAAATATTTTTATAACCCTTCTTAAAACAGACCCTGTATAATATTGAAACAGAAAACACTCCTCTTATTATGTGCTATCATCTTGTATTGCTTTAAAATAGTAGCACAAGAAAATTCTGTTGAAATAAAAGCTAAATTAGATATATACAACGATGTAATTCATATTCTACAAAAAACAACACTTTATAATCACTCTTCTTCTAATCTAAATTATATTTTTTTACACAACTGGGCTAATAGTTATAAAAATGACGACACTCCTTTAGCTAAACGTTTTATTGAAGATTATAGAAAAACTTTTCATTTTTCAAAAGATAAAGATCGAGGCTATAGCATAGTAAGAAACTTAACTGTTAACTTTAAACAAGTATCATTTAAAGAAGTAAAGAATCAACAAGATATTATTAAAGTATCTCTTAATAAGCCCTTAAAACCAAAAGATAGTTTAATACTCCGTACCTCATATTCTGTAAAAATACCAAATGCAAAATATACAGGATATGGAAAAACAAAAACAGGGTATCATTTACGGTTTTGGTACATAACTCCTGCTGTATATGATAAAAAGTGGCAGTTAATGAGTAACTTAAATTTAGATGATTTATACGAAGAACTCTCTAATTACTCAATTTCTATAGATATACCTAAGAATTATCATATAGAAAGTAACTTATATCAGTATAAAACTGAAAATGATAATTATACCAACTATTATTTAGTTGGAGCAAAAAAAAAGGATATTATACTTCATATTGATACAGTAAGAACTTTTAAATCTTTTAAATTAAAAGATAAAGAGATAAAAACAGATGCTTATCTAAGAAAAATATCTAATAACGAGACCACCAAAATTATAAATAGACAAATACAATTTATAGAAGACTTTATTGGTAAACACCCACACCCTGAAATCCTTGTAGATTCACGTACCATAAACAAAAACTCTCTACATGAAATTTATGGTCTTCCTAGTTGGTTAAAACCTTTTCCTAAAAACTTTAGATGGGAAACAGGATTTTTTAAAGCACTTACTCAAAAGTATTTCGATGATGTAATTATTCAAAAACCGAGAAAAGATTATTGGTTAACGGATGGATTACAAACTTATTTAATGATGGAGTATGTAAAAAAATACTATCCAGAAGTTACTTTTCTAGGTAAATACTCCAAGTATTGGCCCATAAAAACCTATAACATTGCCAAATTAAAACAGAACGATAAATATCCTCTTGTTTATCAATTTAGTTCTCGTAAGTTTTATGATCAACCTTTAACAACCTCTAGTGACTCTCTTTCTAACTTTAACAGGAAAGTAGTAAGTAAGTATAAAGCTGGTTTAGGAATTAAATATTTACATGACTTTGTTGGAGATAGCATCTTAAAAGAAACTGTAAAAGAATTTTACATTAAAAATCAATTAACGCCCTCAAGCAGTAAATCCTTTGCTGAGATTATTCAAAAGAAAACTTCAAAAGATTTGCAATGGTTTTTTGGTGATTATCTTACTACCGATAAAAAAATTGACTACAAAATAAAAAAAGTATCCTACTCCAAAAAAAAAGATTCTCTATTTGTAACCATCAAAAACAAAAGAGATTTTACAGCTCCCGTAGCACTTTATGGTATTCAAAAGAAAAATATAAAACTTAAAACTTGGGTTACCAATGTAGATTCTACCAAAACAGTAAAAATTAAAAGAGGCAACTTTAACAAGCTAGCTTTGAATTATGAAAATAATTATCCTGAATTTAATTCCCTTAACAATTTTAGAAATGTAAATAATAGCATTATAAGTAAACCTATTCAGTTTCGTTTTTTTAAAGATTTTGAGAACCCATACTATAATCAACTATTCTATTATCCTGATATTAAATACAATTTATATGATGGATTAATACTTGGGGTAAACATAAATAACAGATCACTCGTCAGTCATAACTTTCAATTCAGTTTAACTCCTAACTATGGTCTTAAAAGTAGAAACTTAACCGGATCATTCTCTGTAGGATACAATCATTTTTTAAGAGACTCTAAAGTTTATAAAATACGATATGGAATTTCAGGAAGTAACTTTCATTACGCACCTGAATTAGGATACAATACTTTAAGCCCATTTATTAATTTTCAATTCAGAAGAAATACGCTCCGTGATATTGGTTCTAAATTCTTAATAGCCCGTATGGTTAGTGTTGATAAAGAAGTTGCTCCTAACAACACTCAAAGTGACCAAGACAAGTATAATATTTTTAACCTACGCTATATCAACAACAAATTTGATGCTATACACAGAATTAGATATGCTGCTAATCTTGAGATAAACTCTAATTTTAGTAAAATATCTACTGATTTTCGTTATAGAAAGTTTTTTACCGCTAATGAAAGTTTTGAAGTTCGTTTTTTTGGTGGACTCTTTTTATCTAATAAAACAGAAGGAAATTACTTTAGCTTTGGATTAAACCGTGGTAACGATTATTTATTTGAGCAAAACCTATTTGGGCGTTCTGAAAATGAAGGTTTTTTCAGTCAGCAATTTGTTGTAGGACAAGGAGGTTTCAAATCTAATTTTAAAGAACCTTATTTTGCTAATCAACTTATAACATCTATTAATACTAGCGTAAGTTTATGGAAGTGGGCTGAAATTTATAATGATGTTGCTATGTTGAAAAACAAAAACACTTCTCCTAAATTTTTCTATGAAAATGGTATTCGATTAAACTTCCTTCCTGAAATATTTGAATTTTACTTGCCTATATACACCAACGAAGGTTTTGAAATTAATAAGAGAGCCTATCCTTCAAAAATTAGATTCATCATTACAACGGATATTGATAGAATTTATAACTTTATAAGAAGAGGTATATTATAGATACTTCAATAATATCTTGTTTTTTCTCTTTTTTTTGAAAAATATTCAATGAAAATAGAAATTTTTAAATTTCAACTAAAAAACCTATCTTTGTAACCATACCTAAATTAGATGATTATGACGCAAAATACCGAAATAGCTAATACTCAACAGCTTTCTTTTCAAGATTTTAAAGATGAAGTTTTAAAGGACTATAGAATTGCTCGTATTAGTCGAGAATGTAGTTTATTAGGGAGAAGAGAAGTTTTAACAGGTAAAGCTAAATTTGGAATTTTTGGAGATGGTAAAGAAGTACCACAGTTAGCTATGGCTAAAGCTTTTCAAAATGGAGACTTCAGATCAGGTTATTATCGTGATCAAACATTTATGATGGCTATTGGAGAATTAACTCCACAACATTTTTTTGCAGGTTTATATGCTCATACTGATATTGATGTTGAACCTATGTCTGCTGGTCGTCAAATGGGAGGACATTTTGCAACGCATTCTATAGATGAAAATGGAAACTGGAAAAACTTAACAGCTCAAAAAAATTCATCAGCAGATATTTCTCCTACAGCAGGTCAAATGCCTCGTTTATTAGGATTAGCACAAGCATCTAAAATTTACAGAAATGTTGAAGGTTTAGAAAATCACACGAACTTCTCAATCAACGGTAACGAAGTTGCTTGGGGTACTATTGGTAATGCTAGTACTAGTGAGGGGTTATTCTTTGAAACAATTAATGCTGCTGGTGTTCTACAAGTTCCAATGATAATGAATGTTTGGGATGATGAGTACGGAATTTCAGTACATGCACGCCACCAAACAACTAAAGAAAGTATTTCTGAAATATTAAAAGGATTCCAACGTGAAAATGAAAGTAACGGATATGAGATTTTCGTAGTAAATGGTTGGGATTATGTTCAGTTAATTGACACTTACAATAAAGCTTCTCAAATTGCAAGAGAACAACATATTCCTGTATTAATTCACGTAAAAGAGTTAACACAACCTCAAGGGCATTCAACTTCTGGTTCACATGAACGTTATAAATCAAAAGAACGCTTACAATGGGAACAAGACTTTGATTGTATTGCCCAAATGCGTAAGTGGATTTTAGAATTTGAATTAGAAAATGAAGATGGAGAAACTTTAAAGTTTATTGATTCTGAAGAGGATTTAATCAACATTGAAAAAGAAGCAAAAAAAGAAGTAAGTAAGGCAAAACGTGATGCTTGGAGTGCTTATACAAATGAAATAAAAGCAGAAGTAGCTGAAGCTATTTCTTTATTAGAAACCATTGCTCAAAAAAGCAATAATGGTTCTTTCATTACAAAATATAAAAATGATTTAGCCGCTATTTCTGAACCTATTAGAAAAGATATTTTAGTAGCTGCTCGTAAAACTTTACGTTATTTAAGAGATGAAGATTTTGCTGAAAAAACGGCACTTAAAAACTTCATCAAAGCTTCAATTGACAAAGCTGCTGTAAAATATTCTGCACATTTATTAAGTGAAACTGAATTAGCAACTGAAAATATTGCTGCAGAAGCTCCAACTTATGCTGCAGAAAAAAATATTGTAGATGCACGTATTATTATGCGTGATAATTTTGATGCTATTTTAGCTAAACACCCAGAAGTATTAATTTTTGGTGAAGATGCTGGATATATTGGTGATGTAAACCAAGGATTGGAAGGCTTGCAAGAAAAATTTGGTGAGTTACGTGTTTCTGACACAGGAATTCGAGAAGCTACCATTTTAGGTCAAGGTATTGGAATGGCAATGCGTGGATTACGTCCTATTGCTGAAATTCAATATTTAGACTATTTATTATATGCTTTACAAATTATGAGTGACGATTTAGCAACGCTACGTTATCGTACTTTTGGAAAGCAAAAAGCTCCATTAATTATCCGTACCCGTGGACATCGTTTAGAAGGAATTTGGCATTCAGGTTCACCAATGGGTGGAATAATAAACAACGTAAGAGGAATTCATGTATTAGTTCCTCGTAACATGACGAAAGCTGCTGGTTTCTATAACACTTTATTAGAAGGTGACGATCCTGCTTTAGTAGTAGAGTGTTTAAACGGATATCGTTTAAAAGAAGAGTTACCAACAAACTTAGGAGACTTTAAAACTCCAATTGGTGTTGTTGAAACAATCAAAGAAGGAACAGATATTACAATTGTTTCTTACGGTTCTACCTTACGAATTGTTGAAGAAGCTGCTAAAGATTTAGCACAAGTAGGTATAGATGTAGAAATTGTAGATGCACAAAGTTTATTACCTTTTGACTTGAATCATGACACTGTAAAGTCGGTTGCAAAAACAAATCGTCTGTTAGTTGTTGACGAAGATGTACCTGGTGGAGCTTCAGCATATTTATTACAAGAAATTGTTGAGAATCAAAATGGTTACAAACATTTAGATAGCAAACCACAAACCTTAACTGCTAAAGCACATAGACCTGCTTATGGTACCGATGGAGATTATTTCTCTAAACCATCTGCAGAAGATATTTTTGAAAAAGTATACGAAATCATGAACGAAGCAAACCCTGCTAAATTTAAGAGTTTGTATTAATAACTATTTTTCAAAATAGATTAAAATAAAAAAAAACGATTTTAGAATATTCTAAAATCGTTTTTTTATTAGTCTTTTTTATAATTATTCAGCTGTTTTCTCTGCTACTTCCTCAGTAGCCGTTGCTGCTTCCTGAGCATCTAAAGGTTGATTTTTCGACTCGTAATCTTCTATTTTATTCTCTATAACTGTAATAAACTTAGAAGAAGATAAATCTGAATTATTTATAACATCTTTCAATGCTTTTATTCTTTCTGTCATTGTTGGTTGAGTATTTGCTATTCCTGCAAATTTAGCCGTTGCTATATCAACTTGATCATTTGTAATGTTAGAAGTTTTCACCCAACCTTCTTCAATATACTTTCCTTCAGACCTTTTTCCTTTAACCTTAATCCAATCTCCTTGAGTTTCAGTTACAGCAATAATATCCATAATGCTGTATTTTTTTTCTGTTTTAGTAAGTAAATCTGGTCTTTTATAAACTACTGCTTCTTCTAACATAGCTCCCACTTTACCATTAACAGCTAAAAAGGTAGATCTAGTCCATCCTTCTTTTCCGTCAATTAACTTTACCTTGTAATACTCCTTCTTCGAAACAGAATCTATAGTTTCATCTCCTGTTAAGGTTACTTTTTCACCTAAGCTAATAGAAGTAATCCATTTCCCTTTGGCAGAAGCACTTTCTCTAATAGATAGTTTATCTAATAAACAAATTGCTGAAGCTGATTTTTCTTCTTTTTCACTAATAGATTCTTCAATTGTTGAAGCTTCTCCATTGTTTTTTGAATTTTTGTTGTCTTTACAACCTACACAGATAGTAGATACTAATGTAATAGCAATTAATACTTTTTTCATTTTTATAAATTTTTGTCGCAAATATATCATTTTATTAATTAATTTGATATGTTTTTTATATTGATACTACTACAGCTATAACTGAAATTAAAAACAAAAAGCCTGTTAAAGCGACTGGAAAAAAATAATGCTTCAGATCAACAATAGTAGCTTTACTCATATCCTTTTTATGTACATAAACCTTTATCGTTTCTCCTTCCATGCAATGCATTTTAAACATGTACTTTTTAGCATCGCTATTCTCCGTTCGTTCATACAATTCACCCCTTACAGTATAATTATATGTTATTTTTGCAGTTGGTACTCTAGTTTTTATTCCTATAACTTCATACTTTACATCAACAACCTTTCCCTTAACTACTTCTCCAAACTTAAAAAGAAGGTAATTACGTAATGTATAAACAAATACTAAAAGAGACAAAACGCTAGTTATAACTACAAATATCATATTGTTTATTTTTTTAATAACTTACTTCCTATAGCGCATTGTAAACAACATTTCTTTGCGCAATAATTATTTTTAAGCTCTAATAAAGCTTGAGATTCAAATGCATTATTTGCTTTAATTTTTAACTCCAAAAACTTACTTATAATCGAATTATTTTCTGGTTTCAACTGTTTTATTAATTGTAACAAACCTTCTTGATCAACCTCTCCTCTAGCCTGTTCATAAACAAACTTTAAAGGAATAATCGTATTAATAATTAACAAGTCAACAAATGATTTTGTAAGCCTTTTATCTGATTTCTTTGATTCTGATTCAAATGTATAATGTGTTTTCCAAAAATCATTCACCTCACCTGTAAATAAGTCATAAAAGTCCTCTACTTTATTTATATCTATTAATCTTGAAAACAAATTTTGATACTTGTTATATAAAGCTATCAATTGAGTTATTCTAATCGTAGGAAAGTTATTCGGGCGCATTCTAAAAAACTGAAATCTATGCTTAGCTATTGGTTTTAACCTATATTTATGCCGTATGTAAGCATATTCTTTTTGTAGTTGTAGATAATAAGTTCCCTCTAGTTCTTGCTCTAAGAATCCAGCTTGCCCAAACAATAAAGCTGATAATTGTTCTTCACTGAATCGAACTTTACGCAATACAGAAAAATCAAACGACTGAGCTAATTGCAAAAAAACCTCTCCATTTACTTTTAATCCGAAGTTTTTAGCTAGTAATTGAAATAGTACTGCTTCATAATCATTATTTGATTTTTCTAATAATTCTTTTATTACAATCGACTTATTCTCCAGCCGTTCAAAATACAAGCGCTCTAACCAGTTATTCAATATAAAAGAACTAGTTTCAGCTATTTGCTTTTCACAAGGAATCCATCGCTGCTCTTTTAAAAACAGCTTTTTATAGTTTTCTAATACTTCTTTTTGAACAAAACTTTGTAATTCTACTGTCGGAATTGGATGATTGTTTTTCATAAACACATCTGCATCATGCTCCCACACAACATGTAAAATAACCGCATCATAATTCACATCCTTTTCATGATGATGTGCATACCAATCTGATGATTTTATATGAATTTCAACATTTCCAACCCATAACTGCTCATCAATTTTTAATTTTGCATTTAGAAAATCAGGTCCTGAATTTGTATTATGACTTCCAGAATCTATAACCTCAACGATTTCTCTTTTTACTGATATTAAATTTGTACTGTTAAATAATTTGTATTGCCACAAAAAGTGTAAAAATTCTTCTTTCATTTGCTTTCTTTTTCATTCTCAATGTACAAAATATTTCTATGACACTATCAATATTAATTATTCGAAGTATTTTTAGGCAACTTTTTATTCCTCTATTTTTGCTAAATAAGTTACTGTAGAGAAATCTACAAAGTAATTAAGTGAAGGAATATATCAATTTCAAGACAAATCTTGAAGTATTATAACTCTCAAGTATTTGAGAACAAAAATTAAAAACCACATGAATAGTATAGAAAATTTACAATGGCGATACGCTGTTAAAAAATTTGACAAACATAAATTTCTTTCTGAAGAACAAATCAATATTTTAAAAGAAGCTTTTAATTTAACTGCTACTTCTTATGGATTACAACCTGTAAAAATGGTTGTGGTTAAAAACAAAGATTTACAACAACAATTGGTAGCACATTCTTGGAATCAACACCAAGTTGCACAGGCTTCTCATTTATTGGTATTATGTACCCCTAAAGAACTTACTACTAAAGATGTTGAGAGCTATTTTAAATTAGTAAAAGACATTAGAAACACACCCGATGAAATTTTAAATCCGTTCAAAGAGTTTTTAACTAACGATATAGAAAGTAAATCTCCTGAAGTATTATTCCATTGGATGAAAAACCAAGCATATATTGCTTTAGGAAATCTAATGACAGTTGCTGCTAATGAAAAAATTGACAGTTGCCCTATGGAAGGTTTTGTTCCTGAAAAATATGATGAAATTTTAGAATTAGATAAATACAACTTACAGTCAGTTTTAGTATTACCTGTTGGTTTTAGAGCAGAAGATGACTACATGAAAAACTTAAAAAAAGTTCGTAGAAAAACCGAAGAAGTAGTTATTGAGCTTTCTTAGACAATGCTAATTATGAATTACGAATGATAATTTTAGTACATTCGTAATTCATAATTTAACTATATGCAACCATTACATATACTACTCCTTATTTTAGCCTATTTTGGTGTATTAATTCTTATCTCATACATAACAGGTAAATCGGCAAATAATCAAACATTTTTTAAAGCAAACAACTCATCTCCATGGTATTTAGTAGCCTTTGGTATGATTGGAGCATCATTATCTGGAGTTACTTTTATTTCGGTTCCTGGCTGGGTTGAAGGTGACAAAATGAGTTATATGCAAATGGTACTAGGCTATGTATTAGGTTATGCCGTAATTGGATTGGTGCTACTTCCACTATATTACCGATTAAATTTAACTTCAATTTACACCTATTTAGAAGGACGTTTTGGTAGATATTCGTATAAAACTGGGGCTTCTTTTTTCTTACTTTCAAGAACTATTGGTGCTGCCTTTCGCTTGTTTTTAGTGGCAAATGTATTACAGTTAATTTTGTTTGATGCTTATGGAATTCCGTTTTGGGTAACGGTAACCATTACCATTTTACTTATATGGCTATATACTTTTAAAGGAGGTATAAAAACTATTGTATGGACAGACACTTTACAAACGTTGTTTATGCTAATTGCTGTTGGAGTTTGTATTGTAATGATAAAAGATAAAATGCAAATTGATAATTTGTTTTCGTATGTAACAGACAATAGCTTATCTAAAACTTTCTTTTTTGACGATGTAAAGGCTGGTAATTATTTTTGGAAACAATTCTTTTCAGGAGCTTTTATTTCAATTGTGATGACAGGTTTAGATCAAGACATGATGCAAAAAAACTTGACTTGCCGCAATTTAAAAGATGCTCAAAAAAACATGTTTTGGTTTACCATTGTGCTAGTCATTGTTAACTTCTTCTTCTTAGCTTTAGGAATCCTGTTAACTGATTATGCTACAGCAAATGAACTAAACGCTCATAAAGACAATTTATTCCCTACTATAGCAATGAGTGGTGATTTAGGATTGGCTACTTCTCTATTCTTTTTACTTGGTTTAATTGCAGCTGCTTATTCTAGTGCAGATAGTGCTTTAACTTCGTTAACTACGTCCTTTAGTATTGATATTCTAGAAATTGACAAGAAAGATAGCGAAGAAGAAAAAGAGAAAATACGAAAGAAAATCCATGTACTATTCTCTTTTATTTTAGTCGCTACCATCTTAATTTTTAAATATTTTATTGCTAACGAGAGTGTAATTGCTAAAATATTCCAATTTGCTGGTTATACTTACGGGCCGTTACTAGGTTTATATGCTTTCGGACTATTTACTAAATTAAACATAAAAGACAAGTTAGTTCCTATCATTTGCTTAATAGCTCCAGTGTTAACCTATGCAATTAGTTTTTACAGCAAAGAAAAACTCGGGTTTGACTTTGGATTCTTTGTATTGATATTAAACGGATTCTTAACTTTCTTAGGATTATTAGCTATTAAAACATCAAAAAATGGCTAAAAAAGGAAAAGCAAAAAATACCGTAAACAAAGCGAAGCATACGCGCTTGATGAAGCAGAAAGAAAATAAACTTCGTTTAGAAAAACAACGTACCAAAGAACGTTTAAAGGCAATTATTAAAAAAGTAAACGAACAAAAAGAAAATGACAGTTCAACAAATAATTAAAAAGTTTGACTTAACGGAACATCCTGAAGGCGGTTTTTATAAAGAAACTTACAGAAGCAACGGAGTTATTAAAAACGAACACTTAAATTCTAACTTCTTAGGTGATAGAAACTACAGCACTTGTATTTATTTTTTATTGACTTCTGAAAAATTTTCTGCCTTTCATAAAATCAATCAAGATGAAATTTGGCATTTTTATAAAGGAAGTACTTTAAAACTACATATGATATCTCCCGAAGGAAACTACTCTTTTGTATTGATTGGAAATAACATAGAAAATGATGAGCAACCACAATTTGTGGTCCCTGCTGGTTACTGGTTTGCTGCGGAAGTTAGTAAAGAAAACTCATATGCTTTTACAGGTTGTACCGTTGCCCCTGGATTTGATTTCAACGATTTTGTATTACCTAAAAGAGAAGAGCTTATACTATTATTCCCTGAGCATAAAGAAATAGTAACTAAATTAACTCACATTTAATGTTTCTTTTCATAAAGAAAAGCTATTTTTATTCCCTTTATTAAACAAATTAAATTACCATTATGAACAAGAAACTTTTATTATCAATTGCTTTTACTATTCTAATATCTTCTTTGGGGTTTTCTCAAAAAATAAAATTAAAAAAAGGAAAAGTACTAGTAGACGGAAAAGAAATTTTAAAATATGAAAAAAGAGGTCTTGGTACCGAAATAACTTTTTACTCTCTTATTAATGATAACGAAGTTGCAGATATGAAAATAGAAGATAACGGAACTCTTCATTTTCAAGACGATGATTATAGAAAAATGTTTTTCTCTGAAGATGAAATAAAAATTGAAACTAGTAGCTTTAATGGGAGAGGATGGAAATATGTTATAAAACAATTATTAAAAAGTAAAGTTCTTAACATAAAGGGAGAAATAGATTATGAAAGACTTAAGAAGTTTGCTAAAAAACATGATGAAAACATAACTAATAGAACTGTACGATTCTAAATTTAAAAAACCTGAGTTATAACTCAGGTTTTTTCTTTTAAGCATTATTTACTATTACATAAACGCTATTTGTAATCCCATCAATATAAATATTGCACCTGATACTTTGTTTAGTCTTACGCCTATTTTTTCGTTCTCTTTAATTTTCGTTGAAAATGATCCTGCAAACGATGTTAAAACTAAATACCAAACAGTAGTCATCGTTGCATAAATTACTCCTAAAATAATAAAAGGAACTGGATTTTCTATTTCTGTTGGACTTATAAACTGCGGAAAAAAAGCTATAAAGAATAATGCAACTTTCGGGTTTAATATATTAGTGACAAACCCTGATGTAAAACTACTTTTTGCTGAATCTTTCTTTTGTTCTTCATTCGTTTCAGCTATTAATCCTTTTTTTGACATCACTTTTGCTACTCCTAAATAAACTAAATAAGCCGCTCCTAAATACTTAATCAATGCAAAAAACAATGCTGATTTGGCTATCATAATTGACAAACCCAATGCTCCTAACAATGTATGCACTAAAGCACCTGTGTTTAAGCCAAAGCTGGTATATACACCAGACCTTCGTCCTTGACTAATTGACTTATTAATTAAAAAAACAGTTTCTATTCCTGGTGTTAACACAAAAAGAACAGTTGCTACTAAAAATGCAATAAAATTCTCAATTCCCATTTCTTTATTTTTTAAAAATGATTACAAAGTTTTTTTTATGCAAAGCAACTGCGGTTCTCTTTATTAAAAAATACTTATTTTTGACTGATTAATGCAAAAAACGCATTAAAATGACATTTCAACAGATTCGATATTTTTTAACGCTAGCAGAAGAGTTACATTTTTGGAAAACAGCAGAGAAAGTTTACACCTCTCAATCGTCATTAAGTAGGCAAATTCAGTCTTTAGAAGAAGAATTAGGTGTTACTTTATTTGAGCGAGATAAAAGAAATGTAAAACTTACCGAGGCTGGTGTATTCCTTAAGAAAAAATGGGACGTTTTATTAGACGAGTTTGATCGCACACATCAGCATGCTAAAAAAATTGATGAAGGTTCTTCCGGGCTTGTTAGTATTGCCTACCCTGGTTCTATCTCTTACAACTATTTACCTGAATTACTCAAAATATTTTCAGAAGAGAAACCTGATTTAAAAGTAGAACTTATGGAACCTACTGACATTACACTTGAAAAACTACTTTCTAGTTATCAAATAGATTTTGCTTTTAGCAGAAATAAAGTTTTAAATACTTCTATTTTATCTGAAAGATTGTATGCTGAACCTGTTTGCCTTGTAGTTCCGAAAGATCATTGGGTAACAGAAGATTCATTTGTAGATTTAAGGGATGTAAAAGATGAAAAATTTATTCTTTCAGGTTTACATCATACAACTTATTTTTCTTCATTATTACGCAACATTTTTAATACTTACGGTTTTGAACCCCAAACTCATATTGAATCTGATTTTGGAAGTATGATTTTAAATTTAATTGGTAGAGGTTTGGGTATTTCTATTTTACCCTACTCGTATCAATTTTCATTAAATACCAATCTTCGTTTTATCACACTACCAGAAAGTACCGAACTATACATTAATTGGCGTAAAAATGACAATAGAAAGATTATTAAAAACGTTATTGACTATTCAGTAAAACTAGGTAAAAACTATAACCGAAAATTCATATAGAATCAGTCAACTTAAAATTATTAAACCACATTTATATTGAGTATTTATTTTTAAATAACTTTTTTAATATAAATTGTAAGAAAGGGAAATATAATTCGTTATTAATACAATAAAATAACAATCGGATGAATAAAATAACAATTATCATCTTTTTTCTAATAGGCTTAAGCACTACTTATGCCCAAGATTGGCAAACAGATTTTTCAAAAGCAAAAGAAATAGCTTCGCAAGAAAATAAACCTATCATCCTTGTTTTTCAAGGGTCAGATTGGTGCATTCCATGTATGAAGCTGAATAAAGAAGTTTGGAACACAAACACTTTTAAAGAGTATGCAAAAGAACATTATGTAATGTTACAAGCAGATTTTCCTAGAAAAAAGAAAAATAAATTATCTAAAGAACAACAGAACACCAATGCAAAACTGTTTGAAACTTATAACAAGAAAGGTTTCTTCCCTTTAGTTGTAGTATTAGATAAAGATGGAAAAGTATTGGGTGAAACAGGATATAAAAAAACAACTCCAGTATCATATATTGACGAATTAAATGCTTTCATTAAATAAAACAGTCTCTTTTCTTCTACTGTTTTTAGTAGTTACTAGTTATAATTACGGTCAACAAACATATCAACGTACTCTCAAACTAATGGGTAGTCGTTTTGACATTACAGTAGTTGCAAATGATTCGGCATTAGCAAACAAAAATATTGATATTGCCGTATCTGAAATTACAAGAATTGAAAAACTAATTTCTTCTTGGGATATTAACTCACAAACATCAAAAATTAACAAGAATGCAGGTATTAAACCTGTTGTCATTGATTCAGAACTATTTAAACTTATTAAAAGAGCAATCTCTATCTCAAAATTAACCGATGGTGCTTTTGATATTAGTTATGCTTCAATGGACCGAATATGGAAGTTTGATGGTAGTATGACAAAAATGCCTCCTCCTAATAAGATAAGTGCTTCTGTAGCTAAAGTTGGGTTCCAAAATATTATACTAGACAAAAGTAAAAATACTGTCTTTTTAAAAGAAAAGGGAATGAAAATTGGCTTTGGTGCTATTGGAAAAGGATACGCTGCAGATAAAGCCAAAGCATTGCTTATTTCTAAAGGTGTTTCTGCTGGTATTATCAATGCTTCAGGCGATATGAATACTTGGGGAAGTAAACCTGATGGTAAACCTTGGAAAGTTGCTATTACCAACCCTTTAAACAAAAACAAAGTATTTGCTCTTTTCCCTTTAATTAATAGTGCTGTAGTTACCTCTGGAAATTATGAGAAATTCGTAAATTTAAACGGAAAAAGATATACCCATATTATTGATCCCAGAACAGGGTATCCTTCTAGCGGAATTATTAGTGTTACTGTTTTTGCTCCTAAAGCAGAACTAGCAGACGCCTTAGCTACATCAATCTTTGTAATGGGGAAAAATGTTGGTATAAACAGAGTTAATCAATTACCAAAAATTGAATGCATTATTATTGATGATAAAGGTGAAATTTCAACCTCAAAAAATATAACGATAGACAAAATATGAAAAAATTAATAGTTGCTAGTATAAGTATTTTCTTCTGCACAAGCTGTGTGGCTGTTAAAGAATACGAAAAAATAAATATCAACGATCCTGACATGGCACTTACGGAAAAAAAATGTGATCGCTATGTAACCACTATGCATTCCTATAGAGAAGCAGCTTCTGGAGCTAATGGAGGTAAAACAGGAGGCGGTTGCGGCTGCAATTAATGTGTCAAATCTTTTAATAATTATAATTTGAAATATTTTTTATCAATAACTTTTTTGTTTACATCATTCTTTAGCTTCTCTCAACAAGCTAAAGACTCAGTTAAGGTGTACAAAAAACGTGTTTTAGAAACTACCGAAGTAGATTTTTTAACAAGCTATTATAGCCAAGATGGTGATAATGCTGCAGTAAGTGGAGGTGTTGGTACGGAGGAATTAACCGACATAACTGCCAACATTATTGTTTCTATTCCTTTAAATGATGATGATGCACTAACTTTAGACACAGGTATTTCTGCCTATACCTCAGCTTCTTCAAGTAATGTAAACCCTTTTGATAAAGGTACTGCTGACCCTTTTCAAGCATCTACAGGAGCCTCAAGTTCAGATTTATGGTTTAATTTTACAGGAAATTATAGCCATAGTTCTGATGACAGAAACCAAATTTGGGCAGCAAAAGCCTCGGTTTCTTCAGAGTTTGATTACTCTTCAATAGGTTTCGGTGGAAGTTACACGAGACTTTTTAATGAAAAAAACACTGAACTTAGTATTAGTGCTAACATATACTTAGATACTTGGAAAACTATTTACCCTTATGAATTAAGACCTTTTTCTGATGGAGGTGACGGTATAAATGATGCGTTATTTATCCAAAATACAGTTACAGGAAACCCTAATTACAATCCTATTTTTAATGATTTTTCTGATAAAGGCAGGAACTCTTATTCCTTTGGGCTAGGTTTTTCTCAAATTTTACATAAAAACGTACAAGGTTCATTAGCTTTTGATCTTACTAAGCAAAGTGGCTTGCTTTCTACTCCTTTCCAAAGAGTGTATTTTAGTGATATAGACGATTCGTTTATTGACAACTTTCAATTAGCAGATGCTAACGAAAAACTACCAAACAATAGGCTTAAGATTGCCTTAGGTGGTAGACTAAATTGGTACTTGAACGAGTTACTTACAATTCGAACTTTTTATCGTTACTATTTTGACGATTGGGGAATTAACTCTCATACAGCAAGTATTGAAATTCCTGTAAAGATTACAGATAAGTTCATATTGTACCCTTCATACCGATTTTATAACCAAACTGCGGCAGATTATTTTGCAGCTTACGAAAAACATTTGTCTACAAACAATTTTTATACCTCAGACTATGATCTTTCAAAATATTCTTCTAACCAATTTGGTTTTGGTGTTTCTTATACTGATATTTTTTCAAAAGCACATATATGGAAGTTTGGACTAAAAAGTATTGATGTGAAGTTTTATAAGTATGACAGAAATACAACTTTTAACTCAAGTTTAATTACGGCAGGGTTTAAGTTTATTATGGACTAATAAAATTCTCATAAAATAAAAGTTATATCCAATAAGAGTTTTATCCAAAACTCTATCTAAATCTTAAATCATAAGATATTCCTAAAGTGTATAGTAAAAAATATTCGCCGCGAGCAAAACTTTTTTCTTCTCTTAAAATATTTACTGATGCTTTCCAAGCATGCTTTTTACTTTTAGATGTAAATGCATATTCACCACTAATTTTTTGTGTTTTTAAATCAAAAACAACCGTTTGCTCTGTATTTACAGGAAATCTGTCAATTTCAGGGGAGAATCCTGCCCCTACTGCAATGCCAAAATAGTTATCAGCGTCACTATAATATCTACGATAGGTTAGTGTAACAGATTTACTTGTACCATTATCATTAGGTGTAAAATAAGGTCTTAATGACCAGTAACTATTTCCTGTATACCAACCTACAGACCCCGTATAAATAGTTGTTGTTTCAGAAAACTTTAGCCCTCTAAAGCCTAAAGAAACTTCTAAGCTAAATGGTAACGACTTATACAATTCTGCTCCATAACGAACCTTGGGAAACAAACTAGAATTTGAAAAACCTGCACTCACATATGCATATAAACCATCTGTTATTCTTGGGTATAAGTCTACTTCATATTGTAAATTATCTGTATCAAAACGTCTTGAGTAGTTTATTTTAGCTATAATACTCCCATATTTTGTTTGTCTTGTATAATTAAGTGTGCTGTAGTGAGATGCATCTCTTTCATTTTTATTATATAAAACTGTTGAATAACTCAGTCCAACGCTATTAAAACGCAATGTATTGATTAAGCTTTCTTTGTAAGAAATTGCTTTAGAATTGTTAGCATCAATACTAATTATTTTATCTAGCGTTATTAAAGCTTCTTCTGGGTTTTGTAGTTTTTCTTCTGACTTTGCTTTTAGGTATAATAAATCTGTGTCATCTGGAAAATATGATAATGCTTTTTTCACCAAGTCATTTGCTTTATATGGCAGTGAAGCGTACAACTCGTTTTTAATTGTTGCTATCCAATCATTTTTCCTTTTTGGATCTTTTTTCAACACATATTCAAACTCTTTTCTAGCTTCTTTATAGTTTCCATCCCAAGAATAAGTACTTGCCAAAAAGGAACGCACATCTAAATAATTTGGATATTTTGTTAAAATAAATCGTAAGGTATCTTGAGCTTCCTTTCGTTGTTTATTAAAAGTCATTTTTCTCGCTTTTTCAAAAGCTACATCAGGGTCACCTTGAAATACTTTCTGTTGTGAAAAAACAGAGCACACAAACAAAGTTAACAGTATACAAAGGTGATACTTTATACTTTTTAGGATCATTCTTTTAATGCTTTTTCTAATTCTACATACTCTTTATTGTCTGGATAAATTGTTAAGAGACTATCCATAATTTTTAATGCCTGATTTTTTTGTTTCAATCGTTGGTGTGCTTTTGCTAGCTTAAAACTTATGTCTGGGTTTTTGACTTCATTTGCATAAGCTTCTTTAGCTACAGCTATACTTTTACTTTCTTGACCAGACCACCAGTATAAATCTAACAAAGCAACATATGTATCATCATAAAACGGATGCCTTTCAACTGCATTTAACAAGAGTTTTTCTGCTTCTTTATATTCTCCATCCCAAGACAAAGTTCTAGCCTTTAAAATTCTTGTATCTGCATGATTTGGCATATTATTTAAGATGAAATCGCATAATAGTCTCGCTCCCGCCCTATCTCCATCAAAAGCCTTTGATCTTGCTATTAAAAACACCTCATCAAACGTTTTTCCTTCTGTTATTTCTCTTATACTTTTTTGTTCTTCTTCTGTAAATTGAATTTTGGATTGTTTTTTTTCATAAATAACATCTGGGTAAATTTTATCTTGCTGAGTTACATATTTATTGATTGCTTTAAACTCTTCAAAAGACTTTTTTACCTCGGTAAGTATTTTTCCATCATTAATTTTATGGGTATCGAAAGCTTTATCTATTTTATACAAATCTCCATCAGAAAGTAAATATTCTCCATCAATAAAATCTTTCAAACCTCCTTTGTAACGCATTAAGCCTATTTGATGAATATTTCTAAATCTTTTTGTGGTATCTAAACCTATTCCTACCCACGCAGTTTCTTTTAATGGTTCTAGCATATAGTTATTCGTTAAAAAGGAATAGAGACTCGGAGCTATATCTAAATGAGAAGAGACAGATTTAAAGCGTTCCGCTTTTTTCAACATGGAACTATATATTAGCAACGGTACATGAAACCTACACAGTTTATCTTTTTGTTCTATCGGAATTAATCTATGATCACCCGTAATCACAAAAATTGTATTATCAAAATCTTCTCTTTCTTTATAACTCTCCATAAAGTTTTTTAGAGAGTTATCACTGTAAAGTAGTGTTGCATAAATATCTTTTTTATTTTCTATTTCTCTTTTAGAAACTCCAAAAACCCGTGATGTATTTAATATACTGTCTACTTTCTTTTTATAGATTTCTTTCTCTGGAAACACAAAAGGTTCGTGATTACTAAGTGTTGCTATCACATCTAACCTAGGCTGCTTTTTATTTTTTAAAGTACTTACAACTTTTTTAAACATTTCTGCGTCTGGATAGCCCCAAGAAAAACCATCTACTCCACCTGTTTTTACATATGACGGTCCATATTTATTTTCGTCAACAATAAAATCAACGCTATTATATTCTAAAAAGTTAATGATTTTATCAAAGCTAGATTGGGTTCCTGTATAATACGAAGTTGTATACCCGTTTGCTTTTAATATATTAAATAGCGATAGGTGTGATGGTGTTTTGGGTATTTCTAAAAAACCTGTGTCTCCAAAAGGTAACGATCCAAGTAGTGAAGGTAGTACCCCAAAGGTTCGACCGGTGTTACTAACAAAATTCTCCCAATATAACGATTGTGTTATTAGGTTATCTAAATATGGAGTAAATCCGCTATATGAATTGCCATCTACAAACTCACTCCCTAATCCTTCCATTATAATTATAACTATATTAGGTTTTTGCAATTTTGTATTAAAAAAAGCTCCTAACACATCTTTTGTTTCTTCTGATGGTTTTAAAAAGGGATACTCTTTTATTTCTCCTGGTTGATAGCTGTATGTTTGTGCTTCGTCTAATTTAAATTTTAAAATATCTGTTGCTAAAAAACTTATTTTATTTTGATATTTAGCTTCATTAAATTCTAAACTAAAGAGCCTTAATAGTACTGCCACTATTAGCAACCCTAGAGCTGTTTTAAGAAAAAGCTTTTCTGGTATTTTCTTTTTGAACAGGTAAACAACTACTAAAAATAATAACGGAATTACTAGGAAAAGTAGATAGTTGACAACAGAAAACGATTCTGAAGATTCAATAGTTTTATAAATATCGTCATACGAATACCCTAAAAGATCTGCTCCTAAGTTTAACAGAGTAGTTGTACTATATTTTACTAAAGAAAACTCTCCTATAACAAGAAATACTCCTAGGGCTATGGCTGTTATTTCCGCTATTTTTTTATTTCCTAGCCCTACTAAATAATATATTGGCAAAAACAACACTCCTATTGTTACAACTGTTATAAAAGCATGTAATAGCTTATACATAACAAGTTTTGCAACATAAATTATTGTATGTGTTTCTTTAAAACTAACAAAAACCTCTACTACACCCAGTAACCAAAACATTACTAATAATGCTGCAAGTACTTTTAAATATATTAATAGGCTTTTTTTCATAATTCATTACTTGTTACTCAATCCTTTTCTAGTCATTTTTCCCCATTTAAGCTTTTTATTAAAATAGTAGTCTTTATTTCCTTTTAGCGCTGCATATAAGACTACTGGATGCAAAAGAAATGGTTCTATAAATGCTGACTTTATTAACTGAAAGCCTACTCCCCTTTTTTTATATTGGTGAAAGCTAAATTCTTCTGAAAAAATTGCTAATAAGGTGTAAATTACTGAAGAAAAATAGGCTACCAAGAAAAATCCAAGTACGTAATTCCAGTGAACACTTCCTATAAAAAGTAAAACTGTAAAATATATAATTCCTAATACTTCAATTATAGGCGCTAGTCGCTCAAAAAGAAACCAATAAGGAAAACTTAACATTCCTAAAACTCTATATTTTGGGTTGAATCCTATTACTCTGTGTGTTTTTAATGTTTCAATTGTTCCTCTTGTCCATCTATTTCGTTGTGATATAAATGTTCTATAACTTTCTGGAGCTTCCGTCCAACATAAAGGATCTGGAATATATGCTACTTTATATTTTTTGTTTTGCTCTTCCATATACCTACGCATTCGAACAACAATTTCCATATCTTCTCCAACTGTTTCTGTACTATATCCGCCTACTTTAATGGCTATGTTTTTATCGAACATTCCAAACGCTCCTGAAATTACCAACAATCCATTTAATTTACTCCATGCCATTCTACCCAATAAAAAAGATCGTAAGTATTCTAGTATTTGTAATCTAACTAAGGTTGCTTTTGGGTAGTTTATATCTATTAATTTCCCGTTTTTTATAATACATGAGTTAGCTATTCTTATAACTCCTCCAGATGCAATTACTTTTCTATCTGTATATTCTAAAAAAGGCTTAATCATTTTTTGTAGTGAGTCTTCCATCAGCAGGCAATCTACATCAATACAAGCCACATAATCATTTTTACTAATGTTTAGCCCTACATTAAGGGCATCTGCTTTTCCTCCATTTTCTTTATCTACTACAATAAGTCTTTCAAAGGCTGGGTTTTTTGATTTAAAAACTCCTGCCCTTATTGGTTTTGTTTTGATACGTTCATTAATTAGATATTCTACCTTCTCTAAATTGTAAGCTTTAATTAACTTTTCTAAACTATCATCTGTACTTCCATCATTAACTATAATTACATCATAATCTGCATAGTGAGTAGAAAGCAATGACCTTACATTTTCTACAATATTTAAACTTTCATTATAGGCTGGAGCAATTATTGAAATGCCTGGTGCTAACCTTGATGATAAGATTTCTTTGTAATTAACAAAGCTATTTTTTCGTAAATATGAAATTGTTTCTTTTCTAGAGTAAACTGCTAGTATCCCGTAGGATACTAAAACCAAAAACGAGTATCCTAAAAATAAAAAGTGAATGATTAACAATATGTAATATGCAACACTTGAAGTATCCATAGTTTTCTTTTTTTACTGGGTATTTTCTAAAAAATCAATAACCTTAAAATTCCCTAGCCTACTTATTTCATTTTTAATACCTATAAATTTAGGGGAGTCTATTTGTTTTAAAATTTTTAGGGCTAAAACTTTAATTTCAAAAACGTTACTGGTAACATATTTTAAAACAAAAGGCTCTTCTTCTTTTGCTCCCATATTTTCCAACAACTTAAATACAGCTATTTGTTCTTTTACCGATAAAGTTTCATAAGTATTAATTAGCAATTCTTTTGCTTCTGTTATATACAAGTAGTTTAAAACATTTATTGTTTTAAGACGAATCTCACTATTTTTATGCTGTATTAGTTGTAGTAGTTCTTCTTTTGTTCCCCTTAAATTATAAACTCTTACTAATTCAAGAGCTAATAATACAACATAATCATTTTTAGAGTTTAACCACTTACCAGCATCGGGGGTTTCTTGAGATTTTATTCCTTGTAATGCGTCTAAAATTCCTATTCGATCCCAAACGGAAATTGATGACTTTAAGTTATCTAAAAAATCAAGTCCTTTAAAACCAAATAAATTTATAAAGTATAAATAGGCTTGTCTACGAACCTCCATTTTAGAATGATTAATACACTTCGCTACTTCATTTTGAGCTTCTAATACTTTAAACCTTCTTAAATCTCTAATTCCTATTGCTATTATATGCCATTTACTACTTTTTAGCTTAGATAAGGCTCGCGTGTCTAGCTCTAATTTTTTATACAACTGATTAATTATATCAATCATATTACCAGAAACTTCTCCTTTTAATTTTAAAAGTGTATTAACAAATGTTTTTCTGTTTATACTGGTTATTAAACTGAGTTTTATTTGTGAGACAATCTTTTTCTGAGTACTGTTTACTTCTTTACTATCTTCACATGCATATAGGTAGTCTACAATATAAATTTCATATTGCTCACTCTGATTTTTAACAAATGCTTCTTTTTTTCTCAAACGAAATCTTACCACTTTTAAAAATAGGACAAGACTTAGTAAAATAAAAAAGAAGACTATAGTAAGTATCCAGATTATTTTGGCAATAGACGGAAGGCCTTTTAAAAAAGAATCGATAAATTGAGGGGGGACCATAAAGTTGAGGGATAAGTTTATTTTACATAAGCATTCGTTTTACCCTTATCACTAACTCATTAGGCATTAATGGTTTTACCATAAAATCATTAGCACCTAAATTAAACGCTTGCGTTACCATTTCTTCTTGACCTGAAGCCGAAAAAACAAGAATAGGGACATCCATTTTTAATACATTTCTAACATGACTTATAACTTCCAAACCAGAAAGGTAATCCATCATTATATCTGTTAAAATCAAATCAGGTTGATGAGCTTCTATGAGTTCAATTGCCTTTTTTCCATCTTCAGCAACAAACAACTCATAACCTTCCTTTTCTAATTTCAATTTAATTAATAATAAAAACACTGAGTTATCCTCAGCTATAACAATTTTCTTTTCCTTGCTCATTAAATTATTATTTACATACTTTTTTTACTAATTTTATAGAAAAATCACACTTAATACTCAAATATAACAAAAATATGCTAGTTTAACTACTTAATTACCTGTAATAAAACTGTGTTTAAAAAACTGTCCCCCATGTTAAAAAACAATTGTTTTCATAGCGAAATTGTTGATTTAGATTTTCTAAATAGGAATCTTTCTGATGATATTGACTTGTATGTTGAAATGATTTCTGTCTTCTTAACAGAAAGTAAAAAGAAAATTGCTACTCTAAAAAAAGCTAGTGATGAAGAAGATTTTACTTTAATTAAAGAAGTTGCTCATTTTTTAAAGTCTTCCTTTACCATTATGGGGCTAAAATCTAAAAATTTGCTTATTGAAATTGAAGAATTAAGCTCACAATCAAAAGATATTAAACGAATAAAACTGCTTATAAATTCAGTTATAGATAATTATCACGAAAGCATTATTGAGTATGAGAGAATGCTCTCTTGCTTTTCTAAAAACAATAATTAACCTACTTACAGAGTCCCTCACTACATGAAATCACAAAAACTTAAGTACATAAGTTACTTGTTCACATATTTAGTTTTGTTTTTTAGTCTTTTGACTATGCTCGAGTGGTTTTTTCATAAACAACTCGTATTTACAATTAATAAAAATGGGGCTACAACTAAGTTTAATACTGCCTTATTATTTTTTCTATCTATAATAAGTTTAATTATTTGTAGAATAAAACAACGCGAATACAGAAAACCTTTCTTTATTCTAACATACACCATACTATTTATTAGTACTTTAACTCTTATAGAATATATTTTTAGGATTAACTTATATATAGACAACCTATTTGTAAAAGATACTTTTACAGCAGTTAACCCAGGAAGAATGTCTGAAGCTACAGCAGTATGTTTTATTTTCTTTTCTATTGGACTTACAGGTCTAAAATCAACCAATAGAGCTTATATAGCAACTACTCAACATGTTGCCCTTGTAACCTCTGTTGTTTCGTTAATTAGTATCCTTTATTTTATTTTAGGAATCCCGATGGAATCAAAAATTGGTTTCTTCAGAACCATGTCTATCCAAACAGCAGTATCTTTTATTTTTATTTCATTTTTATTAGTATTTAAATCGTATAACATTGGGTTTAAAGAAACTATTTTAGGAAACAGCGATGGTAGCAAATCTCTTCAAAGACTACTACCTTTTATTATTCTTATTCCTTTTTTCTTGAGCTTTTTAATGTTAACCCTAATAAATGAAAATATTATTGGAGCACAATCTGGTATCATTGTATACACTTTAGTACTTATTCTTTCTGGTTTTTTATATACTTACATTATATCTATAGGGTTAAATAAATCTGACTATCTAAGAAGGGTATTAGAAAAGAGTCTAATTCATAAAAACTCAGAATTATTACAGTTTAAAGAAGCTTTAGATAAAATAGCTATTGTTGCTATTACAGATGAAAACACATTTATTAAATATGTAAACGATAAGTTTTGTGAAATTTCTAAATATTCTAGAGAAGAAATCCTAGGGCACACAAATGAAATTGTTCGTTCAGATTACCATCCAGACTCATTTTTTACAGAAGCTTGGTTAACAGTGTCCTCAGGAAAACCATGGTTTGGAGAAGTAAAAAATAGAGCTAAAGACGGTTCGTTGTATTGGACAGAAACTGCCATTGTTCCTTTGAAGAAAAGAACTGACTATATTAGAGAGTATATGGCTATTCAGTTAGATATTACAAAGCGTAAAGAAGCCGAAGAATTACTTGCTTCTAAATATGTAAAAACCTTAGAGCAAAAAAATCAAGAGTTAGAGCAATTTAGCTATATTACTTCTCACGATTTACAGGAACCTTTAAGAACTATTGCTGCTTTTTCTGACATACTTTATGAAGAATACAACAATCAATTAGACGACAATGCTAAACAACTTTTTCTTTTTATAAAAAAAGCAACTAGTAGAATGAGTAGTTTAATTAAAAACTTATTAGATTATTCTAGGTTAGGTCGTCAAAGAGAAATATCTAAAGTAAACTGTAATCTTCTGGTTAGTGATATTATAGAAGACTTAAACAGTAGCATTAAACAAAACAAAGCAACTATAGAATATAGTGATTTACCCATTATTGACGCTTATCCAACAGAACTTAGGTTATTATTTCAGAACCTTATTAGTAATGCTATAAAATTTTCTAAAAAAGATATTCCTCCTGAAGTTTCAATTAGAGCAAAAAAGAAAGACCATGCATGGAAATTCTATGTAAAAGACAATGGTATTGGAATACCTGAGCAATTTCAAAAAAAGATTTTTTCAATCTTTCAACGCCTACATTCAGAAAATGAATATGAAGGTACCGGAATTGGTCTTGCACATTGCCATAAGATAGTAGGAATGCATGGAGGAGAAATCGGAGTTAAGTCTAAACTAGGAAAAGGTAGTACCTTTTTCTTTACAATACCAAACCAATAATTATGAAAAAACTACACACTATTTTATTAATCGATGACGATCCTGCAACCAACTTTCTTCATAAGTTAATTATAGAAAAAGAAAACTGTACTGAACATGTTGTATGTAAACAAAGTGCTGAAGAAGCTCTTGTATATTTAAAATCTAAAGTTGATGACAAATCTCCTCATCCTGAGCTTATTTTTTTAGATATTAATATGCCTAAAATGAATGGATGGGATTTCTTAGAAGAGTATAAAAAGTTTGATAAAAATCGACAAGCTAAAAAGATTGTTATTATGCTTACTACATCTTTAGATCCTAATGACAGAGAAAAAGCTAAATCTATTAATCAAATAAATGAGTTTCAATCAAAACCTTTAACTTCAGATAAACTAAAAAGTATTTTAGCTTCAAATTTTCCAACAAAATTTAATCACTCTTAAAAATAAAAAATCCCAGTTAACAGTTAACTGGGATCCTATAAAATGTCTTTCTAAAAACTATTGGTCAATTGAACCTAAAACGCGTTTCATAAAGTTATTTAACGCTTCTTTTTTAGGTGTTCCGTCTTTTATCATTTTATCAACTTCAATTGCTCCGTACATATTAGAGATTAACTCTCCTATTACGTCTAATTCTTCGTCTTTTAACGATGGAACCTCAGTTAAAGCTTCAAGAGTTTCAATAGTTTCTAGTACGTAGTCTTGATCGTTTTCTTCAATAAATGAAGTTAAGTGTTTAATTACAGGTAATTTCATAATTAAGCTACTTCGTTTACTAAATCTTTCAACACATCAAACTTGTTAGTTTGAGTTTGATTTACAAATTTACCATCAATAAAAGTAGCAAAAGTAGGTAAGTTACTTACATCTGCAAGTTTTCTACTTTCTGGAAACTTCTCTGCGTCAGCTATTACAAAAACCATATCTTCATTTTCAGAAGATAATTTTTTAAATTTAGGTTTCATAATACGACAGTTACCACACCAAGTAGCTGAAAACTGTACTACTACTTTTTTATTACCTGCAACAACCTCTGATAAATTGTCTTGACTCAATTCTTGTACCATAGTTTCTTAATATTATCAATTTCGAAAGGAGCTCGTGCTCGACCCCTTCACTTATCTCACACGAACTTGTTTCCTTTCTTAAATTATATTTTAGATTGCTGCTAAGTACTCTGCAGTAGCTTTAGCATTTGCTTGCATTGCTTCTTTACCTTCTTCCCAGTTTGCTGGACAAACCTCACCTTTTTCTTGTACGTGAGTGTAAGCATCAACTAAACGTAAATATTCGTTTACGTTACGACCAACTGGCATGTGGTTGATTCCTTCATGGAATACAGTTCCTTCTTCATCAATTAAATATGTAGCTCTATACGTTACGTTATCACCTTCAACTTGTACAGTTCCTGTAGCTTCATCGTAAGTTTCGTTAGAGATGTCTAAGATACCTAAAATAGATGACAAATTACGATTACTGTCAGCTAATAATGGATAAGTAATACCTTCAATACCTCCGTTGTCTTTTGATTGGCTTAACCAAGCAAAGTGTACTTCAGGAGTATCACAAGAAGCTCCAATTACAATAGTATTTCTTTTTTCAAATTCTGGTAATGCAGCTTGAAAAGCGTGTAACTCAGTTGGACAAACGAAAGTAAAGTCTTTCGGATACCAAAATAACAACACTTTTTTCTTGTTTTTAACTGCTTCTTCTAATACATTTAATTTAAACGTATCACCCATTTCATTCATTGCATCTACGTTTAAACTTGGGAATTTTTTTCCTACTGCTGTAGCCATTTTATAATTTTTTATTGATTAATAATTTTTTACGAGCACAAATGTATTTCGTTTCTTATCATTAAAAGAGTGAATCTAAAAATATTTTTTTATTACATTATAAGAATTATCAATACTTCCTAACCAACAAAATCAATAAAGCAAATACCGTTTTAAAAGCCAACAACTTACAGAACAAAAAAAACACAGAATAAAAATATATTATACCAAAATAAAAAATATAGATAAAAATTATCCATGGTTTTATTGTAAATTTGAACGTATTCTAACCTGAAAAAAATATAAATATGAAAGATTTACACTCACACTCTTCTAGTAAAAATGGAAAGTGTCCTTTTTCTCAAGGCGCTAATACTGAAATACATGACAACGTTATGGAGTGGTGGCCTAAATCATTGAATTTAGACATCCTACATCAACATGACACTAAAACCAATCCTTTAGGAGAAAGTTTTAATTATGCTGAAGAATTTAAAAAATTAGATTTAGAAGCTGTTAAAAACGACCTAAAAGACTTAATGACTGATAGCCAAGATTGGTGGCCTGCCGACTGGGGACATTATGGTGGTTTAATGATTCGTATGGCGTGGCATGCTGCAGGTACTTATAGAGTTGCAGATGGTAGAGGTGGTAGTAATACAGGAAACCAACGTTTCGCTCCATTAAATAGCTGGCCAGATAATGGTAACTTAGACAAAGCTAGACGACTATTATGGCCTATCAAGAAAAAATACGGAAATAAACTATCTTGGGCAGACCTTATTATTTTAGCAGGTAACATGGCTTATGAGTCTATGGGATTCAAAACATTTGGTTTTGCAGGAGGACGCGAAGATATTTGGCATCCTGAAAAAGATACTTATTGGGGTACTGAAAAAGAATGGTTGGCTCCTACCAAAAATAGATACGGAAGTGACAATGACCGTGAGTCACTTGAAAACCCTCTTGCCGCCGTTCAAATGGGATTAATTTATGTAAACCCTGAAGGTGTAGACGGAAAACCTGATCCGTTAAGAACTGCACAAGATGTTAGAGAGACTTTTAAGCGAATGGCAATGAATGATGAAGAAACCGTTGCTTTAACTGCAGGTGGACATACCGTAGGAAAGGCTCACGGTAATGGTGATGCTGATGCTTTAGGTCAAAGTCCTGAAGGGGCAGAAATTCACAACCAAGGTTTTGGTTGGATGAATCCCAAAGGAAGTGGAAATGCTGAACATACAGTAACTAGTGGTTTAGAAGGTGCATGGACAACAACACCTGATAGATGGAATAACACATACTTTCATTTATTACTGAATCATGAATGGGAATCAAAAAAGAGTCCTGCAGGAGCATGGCAATGGGAGCCTGTTAGTATGGATGAAGCTGACAAGCCTGTAGATGCTCACAACCCGAACATCAAAAGAAACCCTATCATGACTGATGCGGATATGGCGATGAAAATGGATCCTGAATACAGAAAAATATCTGAAAAATTCTATAAAGACCCTGAGTATTTTGCTGATACATTTGCTCGTGCTTGGTTTAAATTAACACATCGTGATTTAGGACCTAATACACGTTATTTAGGTACTGATGCTCCAGCAGAAACACTTATCTGGCAAGATCCTGTTCCTACTGTTGACTATACTTTAAATGACAGTGAAATTGAAGAATTGAAAGAAAAACTATTAAATAGTGGACTTTCTCGTACTGAACTTATAAATACTGCTTGGGATAGTGCTAGAACTTATAGAGGATCCGACTTTAGAGGTGGTGCTAATGGAGCTCGTATTCGTTTAGCTCCTCAAAAAGACTGGGAAGGAAACGAACCAGCAAGATTAAAGAAGGTACTAGATAAGCTTACTGAGATTCAATCAGAGCTAAGTAAAAAAGTAAGTATTGCTGATTTAATTGTTTTAGGAGGTAGTGCTGCTGTTGAAAAAGCTGCTCAAGAAGGTGGTGTCAACATTAAGGTTCCTTTTACTTCTGGAAGAGGTGATGCAACCGCTGAAATGACAGATGCTGAATCTTTTGATGTTTTAGAGCCTTTACACGACGGGTACAGAAACTGGCAAAAGAAAGATTATGTAGTAAAACCTGAAGAGTTATTATTAGATAGAACACAGCTTATGGGCTTAACCGCTCCTGAAATGACTGTTTTAGTTGGAGGAATGCGTGTACTAGGAACCAACCATGGAGGTACCAAACATGGTGTATTTACAGATAATGAAGGTGTATTAAGTAATGACTTCTTTGTAAACCTTACTGATATGAAATACTCATGGAAGCCTGCAGGGGAAAACTTATACAATATTGTTGACCGTAAAACTGGAAGTACTAAATGGACTGCTACAAGAGCTGATTTAATATTTGGCTCAAATTCAATTTTACGTTCGTATGCAGAAGTATATGCACAAGATGATAATAAAGAAAAATTTGTGAAAGATTTTGTAGCTGCTTGGACTAAAGTAATGAATGCTGACAGGTATGATTTAGCATAATTTAAAAACTAAATCATAAAAAAAGAAGAGCAAAATGCTCTTCTTTTTTATTTATTACTAGTAATGTTATTTACTCGCAAATAGTTTCACGTCATTTTTAGAAACTTCTTTTTCTCCTAAAATAAGTAATCGCTCAACTACATTTCGTAACTCACGAATATTCCCTGTCCAATCATATTCTTGTAATAACTTAATAGCATCTTCTGAGAACCCTTTCTTTGACATTCCTTGTTCTTCAGAAATCTTCTTCGCGAAGAAATCTACTAATAACGGGATATCTTCTCTTCTATCGTTTAATGCAGGAACTTTAATTAAAATCACTGCTAAACGGTGATATAAATCTTCACGGAAACGTCCTTCTTCAATCTCCTTCTTTAAATCTTTATTTGTTGCAGCAACTACACGTACATTTACTTTTATATCTTTATCAGACCCTACTCTTTGAATACGGTTTTCTTGTAATGCTCGTAATACTTTTGCTTGTGCTGACAAACTCATATCTCCTATTTCATCTAAGAAAATAGTTCCTCCATTTGCTGCTTCAAACTTCCCTGCTCTATCTTTATTAGCCCCTGTAAAACTTCCTTTTACATGTCCAAAAAGCTCACTTTCTATTAACTCAGAAGGAATAGCTGCACAATTCACCTCAACCATTGAAGCTTTAGAACGATCAGACTTTTCATGCAACCAATGTGCTACTAATTCTTTTCCTGTTCCATTAGGACCTGTAATTAAAACTCTAGCATCTGTAGCAGATACTTTTTCAATAATATCTTTAATGTGAGTTATGGCATCACTTTCTCCAATCATTTCATAATTCTTACTCACCTTCTTTTTCAAACGCTTGTTTTCTACTACCAACTCCTTTTTATCTAAAGCGTTTCTTACTGTATTAAGCAAACGATTTAAATCTGGCGGTTTAGAAATATAATCAAAGGCTCCTAAACGCATTGTATTTACTGCAGTATCTAGGTCTCCATGACCAGAAATCATTACCATTGGTATTTCTGGTTTCAACTTTCTGGCTTTTTCTAACACCTCAACACCATCCATTTTAGGCATCTTAATATCACATAAAACTAAATCATAATCAGTTTTCTTTATCATTTCAATTCCTTGTAAACCATCTTCAGCTTCTTCTACTTCATAGGAATCATTCTCTTCAGAAATAATTTTTTTTAATACCCTGCGAATTGCAGCTTCATCTTCTATTATTAATATTTTAGCCATGCTTTATTTTATTCTTTTAATATTTCCTCTAAAGGGCAACAATTAAGCCACTATTACTTTACTCTTTAATAATATGTATATCTCTTTGAGGAAATGGGATACTAATATTGTGTTCTCTAAACAGTTCGTCTATTCTAAATCGTATATCACTTTTAGGTATAGCTGCTTGAAAACTATCGTTTAATGTAAAAATCAATTTAAAGTTTAAAGAGCTATCTCCAAAATTTTCAAAGAGCACTAACGGAGCAGGATGTTGATACACCTTTGAATGTTCGTTAGCCGCTTGCATTAACAGTTTTTTTACCAAAGCTACATCACTTCCATATGCTACACCTACCGTTACACTTTCTCTTGTTGTTGTACCATTTTGAGTCCAGTTATATAAGCTATTAGATAAATATTTATGATTAGGTATTACCAATACTTTGTTATCAATAGTAACAGCTCTAGTGGTTCTTAGTTTTATTTCCTCTACTCTACCAACTTTGTCATCTAACTCTATAATATCACCAACATGAACACTTTTATCAAGGATAATGAAAATTCCAGAAATTATGTCTTGAAAAAAAGTCTGTAATGCTAAACCAATACCAATTAATAAAGCTGAAGACGCTACTAAAATTGCACTCAAATTAACTCCTGCTGAACTTAAAGCTATTGAAAAGACAACTACATAAGCTAACCAGCTGGTAAAAGAGAAAATAGTATCAAACTTATTCTTGTCTTCTTGTTCTAGTTTACTTTTAGCTAGTTTTTTTAAGTACTTCAGTAAAATTTTCACAAGAATTAAACCAAGTATCAAGAACAAAACTGTCTTTATTGTAATATCTATTTCTTTCCCTCCTACTGGGATTCTAAGGTTTAGAAAATCGGTTACTTCTTTTATTAATTCTTTCATCTACTAGTTCTTATTGTTTTTATTCATCAGATTCGTTTCACTATTAAACTCTTTAGAATAATATTTATTAAGTTAACTTAAAGATTTAATTATCCATTATAACGAATCCACTTCCATAAGTCTTTGTAGGTTGGCTTTTTACCGTACATTAAAATACCCACGCGATAAATTTTTGCAGCAATCCATACAATCACCATAAAAGTAAGAATTAATAGCAACATAGAAATAGCTATTTCCCACCAAGCTACTCCAAATGGAATTCTCATTAACATAACGATTGGTGACGTAAATGGTATATATGAGAATATTACTGAAACCGGACCATGAGGATCATTAATTACCGTTGCAAAACCTACATATACTGCTAAAATTAACGGTAACATAATAGGCATCATAAATTGTTGCGTATCCGTTTCGTTATCCACTGCTGCTCCTACCGCTGCAAACAAAGAACTATACAACATATATCCTCCTAAGAAGTAGAAAATGAATAAGAAGAACATTTTTACTAAAGGCAATCTGAAAATTTCTTGCACAATCATTTCACCTTTATTGGTTGCTGTTTGCTGAATAGCTTCCATTTGTTCTGGTGATACTTTTGCTGACTGCATTTCCATCATATCAACTCCAAAGAAAGAAGATGCTACTAGGCTAAACACTAAAAACAAAATTCCCCAAATAAAGAATTGTAACAATCCAGCTGAAGCATTTCCAATAATCTTTCCTAACATTAATTGAAAAGGTTTTACTGAAGAAACAATTACCTCAATAATTCTACTTGTTTTTTCTTCAATTACGCTACGCATTACCGATGTACCATAAATCATTACAAACATCATTAACAAATATCCTGCAATAGCTCCCACTCCTATCTTCAATCCATTAATTAACTTTGATGATTTCTCACCAGAGAAGTTCAACATTTTTATTTCTGAAGCTATTTTTGATTCTTCAATGTGTGCAATATCAATTCCAAAGCTTGTTAGTTTTTTATGACGTAACTCCTTATCTATTTTATCCTCTAAACTTTCCATGATAGACATACTTGGCGAATCTTTCGAGAAAAACTCAATCGATTTTGCCAACATTTCTAAACTATCTTGTTTTGGAATATATAAAGCCCCGTAATAATCACCATCTTCTACCTTCTTTTTAGAATCTTCAATTCCTAAAGCAGTAAAATCCTCGTACTTTACTGTTTTTGAATCTTTAAAAACATCTTTAGAGAACATTCCAGACTCATCAACATATACTATCTTCTTAACCTTTTCATCGTTCTTCTTCATTAAGAAAAACACTAAAGCCCCCATACCAATCATTAACAGTGGACTTAAAAAAGTCATAACGATAAACGACTTATTTCTAACCTTAGCAATAAACTCGCGTTCTATAATTAATCGTAATCTTTTCATTGCTTAACTGTTTTTATGGATTGCTTGAATAAAAATATCATTAGCACTTGGCACTAACTCTACAAAATGCTGTACTTGACCTTGGTTGGTTAAATACGATAGTAAATCGTTTGGAGAGCTTCCGTTAGTAAGTTTTACATTTAACTTTAACCCTTCATTTAACAATTTAAAATCTGCTGGTAAAACCTCAAAGTTTTCTTTTAGCTTTTGCTCCACTTCTTTTGAATTAGAAGTAGCTAATCCAACCTGAAAAGTATTTGTTCTAAACTCCTTTTTAATATCTTCTAGCTTACCATCTAAAATTTTATTCGACTTGTTAATCAACGCTATATAATCACACATTTCCTCAACAGACTCCATTCTATGGGTAGAAAAAATAATGGTAGCTCCTTCATCTCTCAACTGTAAAATTTCTTTTGCTATTAGTTGGGCATTAATAGGATCGAAACCAGAAAAAGGCTCATCAAAAATTAATAATTTAGGCTGATGTAGTACCGTTACTATAAACTGTACCTTCTGCGCCATTCCTTTAGATAACTCTTCAATCTTTTTATTCCACCAAGCACCTATATCAAATTTATCAAACCAATATTTCAATCGTTTTTTAGCTTCTGATTTACTCAACCCTTTTAATTGAGCAAGGTATAATGCCTGCTCTCCTACCTTCATACTCTTATACAACCCTCTTTCTTCTGGTAAGTAACCTATATGCTCTATATGGTTTGGAGCTAACTTTTCTCCGTCTAATATAATTTCACCTGCATCAGGCATTGTAATTTGATTGATAATTCTAATAAGCGAGGTTTTTCCTGCGCCATTAGGACCTAACAAACCAAAAACACTTCCTTTAGGTATGTGCATTGACACATTATTTAATGCAGTATAATCGCCATAACGCTTTACCACATTGTTAATTTCTAATAAATTGTTCATAGATTTTATAGTTGATTAATTACCGCTTATTGAAAAACAGCAGTGACAAACTTACATATTTTTATACTCAATTAGTATACGGTTCTCTCCAAACGTTACAAGATTAATTTTTTGTTAATTTTATTATGCATGCATAACTTTTTTGCAAAATACTATGCATGCATAATAAAATTTTATATATTTGGCATCCATGGACAAGGATAAATCAATAGATCACCAATTAAGAGCCACGTGGCAAGCCGTTGCAAAAATGTACAACGAGCAAGCTGCAAAGCACGATAGCACAATGGCCACGGCTTTTGCTTTATTGAATATCGATTCTGAAAACGGTACCCCTTCAACTGCATTGGGTCCGTTAATGGGAATGGAACCTACAAGTCTTTCTCGTTTATTAAAAACTATGGAAGATAAGGGAGTTATATGTCGCGAGAAAAATCCAAATGATGGTAGAAGCGTTATTTTAAAACTTACCGAATACGGTAAAGAAATGCGCGAAGTTTCAAAAGGACACGTATACCAATTCAATAATAAAGTAAGAGAACATATTACTGAAGAAGAGCTAGATAGCTTTTTTAAAGTAACAACAACAATAAACAAACTAATTACAGATAAGTTAATATACGAAGACGATATTGACAATAAAGCTGTATAAAACAAACCAACAAACAAATGGCAAGAAGAATTAAAAAAGTAGCAATTATCGGTTCTGGTATCATGGGATCAGGTATTGCATGTCATTTTGCTAACATTGGCGTTGAAGTATTGCTTTTGGACATCGTTCCAAGAGAGCTTAACGACAAAGAAAAAGCAAAAGGATTAACCTTAGAAGACAAAGTAGTTCGTAACCGTTTGGTAAATGATGCTTTGACTGCTTCGTTAAAATCGAAACCATCACCTATCTACAATAAAAAATTTGCAGATAGAATTACTACCGGAAACCTTGAAGACGATTTACACAAAGTAAAAGATGTAGATTGGATTATGGAAGTAGTTGTTGAACGCTTAGATATTAAACAAAGTGTTTTTGAACAAGTTGAAAAATACCGTACACCGGGTACAATTATTTCTACCAACACTTCGGGTATTCCTATTAAGTTTATGAACGAAGGACGTAGTGAAGATTTTCGTAAGCACTTTGCGGTAACTCACTTTTTTAACCCTCCTCGTTATTTAAAATTATTTGAAGTTGTTCCAGGACCAGACTGTAAACAAGAAGTTACTGACTTCTTAATGGATTATGGTTCTAAATTCTTAGGAAAAACTTCAGTACTAGCAAAAGATACACCAGCATTTATTGGTAACCGTATTGGTATCTTCGGAATCCAATCTTTATTTCACCAAGTAAAAGAATTAGGGTTAACAGTTGAAGAAGTTGATAAATTAACTGGTCCTGTTATTGGACGACCAAAATCAGCTACTTTCCGTACTGTTGATGTTGTTGGATTAGATACTTTAGTACATGTTGCTAACGGAATCTACGAAAACTGTCCTAACGACGAAGCTCACGACTTATTTAAGTTGCCTGATTTCATCAACACAATGATGGAAAATAAGTGGTTAGGTAACAAAACCAAGCAAGGTTTTTACAAAAAAACAACCAATGCTGAAGGAAAGCGTGAAATTTTAGCGTTAGACTTAGATACGATGGAATACCGTCCGTCTAAAAAAGCAAAATTCGCTACGTTAGAATTAACAAAAACAATCGATAAGCCAATTGACCGATTCAAAGTGTTAGTTGGTGGAAAAGATAAAGCGGGAGAATTTTACCGTAAGAACTTCGCAGCAATGTTTGCGTACGTTCAAAATAGAATTCCAGAAATTTCTGATGAATTATACAGAATTGACGATGCTATGAAAGCAGGTTTCGGATGGGAAAATGGTCCTTTCGAAATTTGGGATGCTGTAGGAGTTGAAAAAGGTATCGAATTAATGAAAGCTGAAGGAAAAGAACCAGCTGCTTGGGTAACAGAAATGTTAGCTAAAGGAGAAAAATCTTTCTATACAGTTAAAGACGGTGCAACATATTACTACGATGTACCTGCAAAAGCACAAGTTAAAAAACCAGGACAAGATTCATTTATCATCTTAGATAACATTCGTAAAACTACTGAGGTATTTAAAAACTCTGGAGTTGTTATTGAAGATTTAGGAGATGGAATCTTAAACTGTGAATTCCAGTCTAAAATGAACACTATTGGTGGTGATGTTTTAGCAGGATTAAATAAAGCAGTTGATTTAGCTGAAAAAGACTTCCAAGGATTAGTTATTGGTAACCAAGCTGCAAACTTCTCAGTAGGTGCCAACATTGGAATGATTTTTATGATGGCTGTTGAGCAAGAGTATGATGAATTAAACATGGCTATCAAGTATTTCCAAGATACCATGATGCGTATGCGTTACTCTGCAATTCCAACTATTGCTGCTCCTCACGGAATGGCGTTAGGTGGTGGATGTGAGTTATCATTACACGCTGATAAAGTAGTTGCTGCTGCTGAAACCTACATCGGATTAGTAGAGTTTGGAGTTGGAGTAATTCCTGGTGGTGGTGGATCTAAAGAAATGGCTTTAAGAGCTCAGGACTTATTCCACACTGGCGATGTTCAATTAAACGTATTACAAGAGCACTTCTTAACTATTGGTATGGCTAAAGTTGCAACTTCTGCTTATGAAGCATACGACTTAAACTTACTACAAAAAGGAAAAGACGTTGTGGTTGTAAACAAAGACCGCCAGATAGCAGAAGCTAAAAAACACGCTGTGTTGTTAGCAGAAGCAGGTTATACACAACCAGCAAAACGTAAAGATGTTTTAGTATTAGGTAAGCAAGCCTTAGGTATGTTCTTAGTAGGAACAGACTCTATGGAAGCTTCTAAATATATTTCTGAACACGATCAGAAAATTGCAAACAAACTAGCCTATGTAATGGCTGGAGGAGATTTATCAGAACCAACAAAAGTTACTGAGCAGTATTTATTAGACCTTGAACGTGAAGCTTTCTTAAGTTTAACTACAGAACGTAAAACGTTAGAGCGTATTCAGCATATGTTAAAAACTGGTAAACCTTTACGTAATTAAAATTACTATGCTATTAGCCTCTAGCTGTTAGCAAATAGCTAAAAGCCAATAGCCAAAAGCAAGAAAATATGAAAACAGCATATATAGTAAAAGGATATAGAACCGCCGTAGGGAAATCTAAAAAAGGTGTGTTCAGATTTAAAAGAGCTGACGAATTAGCTGCTGAAACCATCAAATATATGATGGGTAAGTTGCCAGAATTCGATGTAAAGCGTATCGACGATGTTATTGTTGGTAACGCAATGCCAGAAGGTTCTCAAGGGTTAAACATGGCAAGAATTATTTCGTTAATCGGATTAGATTCTGTAGATGTTCCTGGAGTTACCGTAAACCGTTTCTGTTCATCAGGATTAGAAACTATTGGTATGGCTGTAGCAAAAATTCAATCTGGAATGGCAGAATGTATTATTGCTGGTGGAGCAGAAAGTATGAGTTCTGTACCAATGACAGGTTTTAAACCAGAATTAAACTACGATATCGTAAATGCAGGTCACGAAGATTACTATTGGGGAATGGGTAATACTGCAGAAGCAGTAGCTCAACAATACAATGTATCTCGTGCAGATCAAGATCAATTTGCATACGAATCGCACATGAAAGCTTTAAAAGCGTTAGATAGTGATCGTTTTCAAGATCAAATAGCTCCAATCGATGTAGAAGAAACTTACATTGATGAAAACGGAAAACGTGCAACAAGAAATTACACAGTTACTAAAGACGAAGGTCCACGTCGTGGAACTAGCGTAGAAGCTTTAGCTAAATTACGTCCAGTATTTGCGGCTAATGGTTCTGTTACCGCTGGTAACTCATCACAAACAAGTGATGGTGCTGCATTCGTAATGGTAATGAGTGAAGATATGGTAAAAGAGTTAGGTATTCAACCAGAAGCTCGTTTGGTAAGTTATGCAGCAGCAGGAGTACCACCTCGTATTATGGGAATTGGTCCTGTAGCAGCTATTCCAAAAGCATTAAAACAAGCAGGTTTACAACAAAGTGATATTGAATTAATTGAGCTAAACGAAGCGTTTGCTTCACAATCGTTAGCAGTTATTCGCGAATTAGGTTTAAATCCGGATATCGTTAACGTAAATGGTGGAGCAATTGCTTTAGGTCACCCATTAGGATGTACTGGAGGTAAACTATCTGTTCAGTTATTTGATGAAATGCGTAAGCGTAGCATGAATGGTAAATACGGAATGGTAACCATGTGTGTAGGTACTGGTCAAGGTGCTGCTGGTATTTTTGAATTCCTAAATTAAGAAACAAGACTATTAGAATCAAGAAACAAGACGATGCACAATTTCAAAAAATTAAAAATTTGGACTGAAAGCATGAATTTAGTTTCTGATTCTTATAAATTAACTAGAACCTTTCCAGACTTTGAAAAGTTTGGCTTGGTTTCTCAGATGAATAGATGTGCTGTTTCTATTCCTTCTAACATAGCTGAGGGTTCAAGTAAAAGCACTAACAAACATTTTAATAAATATTTAGAAGATAGCTTAGGTTCTTCATTTGAATGGGAAACACAATTAATTATTGCTTTTAATGAAAGCTACCTATCTGAAGAAAAGTTTAAAGAATTAGAACAAAAAATTAAGTCAATACAAAAAATGATTTCAAGTTTCCAATCTGGTCTGAATAAGTCTTGACTCTTGGCTCTTGAATCTTAAAATCTAATATACTATGTCAGAATTAAATAAAGATCTTTTACGCGGAGGGCAATTCTTAGTAAAAGAAACAAAATGCGAAGATATATTTACTCCTGAAGATTTTTCAGAAGAACAAACAATGATGCGTGATGCGGTTAAAGAATTTAACGACCGTGAAATCATTCCTCATAAAGCTCGTTTCGAGGCAAAAGATTATGCACTTACCGAAGAAACTATGCGTAAAGCTGGTGAATTAGGATTCTTAGGTGTGGCTGTTCCTGAAGCTTATGGCGGATTAGGAATGGGATTCGTTTCTACGATGTTAACATGTGATTACATTTCAAGTGGAACCGGATCTTTTAGTACTGCTTTTGGTGCACACACAGGTATTGGTACAATGCCAATTACTTTATACGGTACTGAAGAGCAAAAGCAAAAATACGTTCCTGCGTTGGCAATGGGAGAGCGTTTTGGAGCTTACTGTTTAACTGAACCAGGAGCAGGATCGGATGCGAACTCAGGTAAAACTACTGCTGAGTTAACTGAAGACGGAAAGCACTACAAAATTAACGGACAAAAAATGTGGATTTCGAATGCAGGTTTTGCTGAAATCTTCATCGTTTTTGCTCGTATAGAAGACGATAAAAACATTACTGGTTTTATCTTAGAATATGATAAAAACAATCCTAACGGAGTAACTTTAGGAGAAGAAGAACACAAATTAGGTATTCGTGCATCATCTACTCGTCAGGTATTTTTCAACGATACATTAATTCCTGTTGAAAACATGTTATCTGTTCGTGGTGGTGGATTCAAAATTGCAATGAACGCCTTAAACGTTGGTCGTATCAAATTAGCTGGTGCTTGTTTAGATTCTCAAAGAAGAATTATTAGCCATGCTGTAAACTATGCTAACGAGCGTAAGCAATTTAAAACTCCTATTGCTGAATTTGGAGCTATTAAAATGAAGTTAGCTGAAATGGCTACTAATGCTTATGTTGGTGAGTCTGCATCATACAGAGCAGCTAAAAATATTGAAGACAGAATCGCGATTCGTGAATCTGAAGGAAACTCTCATCAAGAAGCAGAATTAAAAGGTGTAGAAGAATATGCTATTGAATGTTCAATCTTAAAAGTAGCTGTTTCTGAAGACGTACAAAACTGTGCTGATGAAGGAATCCAAATTTACGGAGGTATGGGATTCTCTGAAGAAACTCCTATGGAGTCTGCTTGGAGAGATGCTCGTATTGCTCGTATTTACGAAGGAACTAACGAAATTAACCGTTTATTATCGGTAGGAATGTTAGTAAAGAAAGCAATGAAAGGTCATGTAGATTTATTAAATCCTGCAATGGCAGTTCAAAACGAATTAATGGGAATTCCTTCTTTCGATACTCCAGATTATTCTGAATTATTCTCAGAAGAAAAAGAAATCCTTGCTAAACTTAAGAAAGTATTCTTAATGGTTGCAGGAGCTGCTTTACAAAAATTTGGACCTGAGTTAGAACAACACCAACAGTTATTAACGGCTGCTTCTAATATTTTAATTGAAATATACATGGCAGAGTCTGGAATTTTAAGAACTGAAAAGAACGCGAAACGTTTTGGTGAAGATGCTCAAAAAGAACAGATTGCTATGGCTAAGTTATACTTATACAATGCCGTAGAAACTATTACTAAAAGCGCAAGAGAAGGAATTATTTCTTTCGCTGAAGGTGATGAGCAACGTATGATGTTAATGGGACTTAAGCGTTTTACAAAATACGCAAACTACCCTAACGTAGTTGAGTTACGTGACACAATCGCAGAAAAATTAAAAGCAGAAAATAAGTACTGCTTCTAAAAAAATAGAAAAATTTTCTTCAACTTTTATAGGTTTTAGAATTTAGTTGTTTGTTTAAAAGATCGTCAAATTAGTTTTTGGCGGTCTTTTTTTTATCCTCTAAAAAAGCCAAAAAAACCTATACACCACAATATCAACTTTCAAGAAAATCAAGAATCTTAAGGTTTTCTTAAAACGTTTTTTCATATCTTTAATGGTATATTTATTGTTATTTAGAAGCAAAAAAACACAAAATAGCATGATAAAACTTACCAATACAGCACTACTAGGAATGGCTTTTTTAGCTATGGTTAGCTGTAAAAAAGAAGCGAAAAAAGCAGACACACAAGAAACCGTTAAACAAGAAACAGTAGCTACTATGACTGATGTTACAGGAAACTACGTTTCTTCAGAATATGAAAAAAGAAACGAAGGATACGATTGGGTTTCTGTTGCTGTAAAACCTGCTGTAAATAATCAATTAAAAATTGTAGTTCGCTCTCGAGCTGATAAGAAAAAACCTACCTGTACTTTTGACGCTCTTGCTAAAAAAGCAAATGACAGTACCTACAAAGCTGACATAAATGGTAAGACTGTAGTTTTTTCTTTTAAAAACAAACAAATTTCTATTGCAACGGCAAACAAAGAAGACAACGGTTTATTAAACTTTTACTGTTCTGGTGGAGGAAGCCTTGCAGGTTCTTACCATAAAATTGAAGGAGATTTAGACCAAACACAAATAGACAAAACCATTTTTAAGAAGCATTTAACCTTGCAAGGAATTGGTTTTAATATTTCTACTAAAAAAAATGAAGTAGATACTGAATTAACGGTTGCTCCGTACGGATTAGAAATTGATAATTCAGCAATTACTCAAAACATTGACGGTAGTGTTGTTGATGCTGAAATTGAAGATTTAAACTCAGATGGTTTTCCTGAAGTAGTTATTTATACTCGATCTGATGGAAGCGGAAGCTACGGTAACGTAATTGGATATTCTGTTAATAACGGAAAATCGGTGAGTCAAATATACTTCCCTCCTATTACTGAAAATAAAAAGTTAAGCGAAGGATACATGGGACACGATGAGTTTACCATTGTTGAAACTACCCTATCTCAACGTTTTCCTATTTATACAAAAGAAGATTCTAATGCTAACCCAACAGGAGGCATCAGACAAATTAATTATAAATTGGTTGATGGTGAAGCTTCAAGAAAATTTGAAATAAAGAACTCAACTGATTTTAACACTAAAGATTAAACTATTTATTATGAAAAAACTATCATTTTTATTCGCTACCATTTTACTAATCACAGTTTCTTGTGCTAAAAAAGATGCTGCTGATCAGATATACAATACCACTTGGGAACTAGAATATATTACTGGACCAAGAATTGCTTTTGATGGATTATACCCTACTAAAAAACCACAACTTACGTTTGATAAAGAAACAAAAAAAGCTACAGGAAATAACGGTTGTAACGGTTATTCTGCTGAGTTTACGTTAGGTGAAGAAAATGCTATTTCTTTTGGAGAAGCAGGACCAACTACTATGATGTATTGCGGACAAGGGGAACAAGTATTTTTAAAAACCATTAAAAAAATTAACAAGTATAGCTTTGACATAGAAGGAAAACTAAACTTATTAATGGACGATGTAACCATGATGCGCTTTAAAAAAGTAACTACTGAAGAATAATTCACAATAGTTGTTACTTTAAACGAATTAATAACTTAGGGGAAACCTCATACTATATAACCTTTTTTTGGTTTGTTAGTATGAGGTTTATTTTTTACTACCAAAGGCAACATCCGCTAATAAGTATACAGTTTCAGCGACCCGTGCCGTAGTGTCTGCGGAGCATGCCGTGATATTAGCGACCCGTGCCGCGGTGTCTGCGGAGCATGCCGTGATATTAGCGACCCATGCCGCGGTATCTGCGGAGCATGCCGTGATATCAGCGACCCATGCCACGGTGTCTGCGGAGCATGCCGTGATATCAGCGACCCGTGCCGCGGTATCTTCGGAGCCCGCCGTGATATTAGCGACCCATGCCGCGGTGTCTTCGGAGCATGCCGTGATATCAGCGACCCGTGCCATGGTATCTGCGGAGCATGCCGTGATATTAGCGACCCGTGCCGCGGTGTCTGCGGAGCATGTCGTGATATTAGTGACCCGTGCCGCGGTGTCTGCGGAGCATGCCGTGATATTAGCGACCCCGTAACCTTTAATGACACATAAAACATCTTTTATTCCCTAAATAGCTGAGCTTATGGGATTCCGTAAGAGAATTAAATTATTATTAGTAAGTTCGTTAAAGTATAAGCAAACATAAAATACAATCATAAACCTACAAAAATGGGTGTATAACGATGTATTTTACATGTATATAAACAAGTTGTGTGCAAGCTAAACTAACCTATAATGATAAAAGAACTAATCAAAGATTTAACATATGATGAAATTAGTTTAAGTCAAGGATTGACGAGAGCTAAATTAATCGCCTACAAAATAAATAATGATGATTTCAAACATTGGATTACAACCGAACTCAATGGTTACACCAATGATGATAAATTACCCGATTATCGCATAATTCCGTGTGAAATTTTTGCTGTTTTAGAAGGTTATGGCGCGAGAAAGATGGTTCCTTATGATTTAACAAACTTGGACAAGGATTTGAACGGACAGATATATAAAATGCAAGCTAAACAAAGTGTTCCGACAATCGAAGAAGGATTATCCAACAGTTCTGAACAGCAATACGGATATGAAGATTTGCCGATGCAATTAGTAAATATGCTTCGAGAAATGAGCGATAATAAGTTTATAGTATCAGTAAAAAGAAGAATACAATTAAGTCAAGCCTCTCACATTTTAAACTTGACTAAACAAAAACTAATTGACACATTATTGGAATTGGATTCTGCGTTCCCAAATCTACAAGATGATTACCAAAACACTACTGAAAATAATGAAAAAGCCAGTACTATAATTAATAATCATATTTATGGCGATAATTCAAGTTCAAACATTGGTGTTGGCGAAAATATAACCCAAAAAGTAGAAAATGTTTATCATCAAAAGATTGAAAACATATTATCTGATTTAAAGGATTTAGGAGTACCTGAAGAAGATTTACTTGAAGTCAAAGAAATAGTTACCAAAGAAACAGATAAAGTTAGTCTTGGAAAGAAATTAGTAGGTTGGGTAGGAAAAATGACCAATAAGGCTCTTGAGAAAGGAATTGAACTTCAAGTCCCAATGATAATGGAAAAAATACAAGAATTAATGTAAAAAGCCAGCACACAACATTGGC
>NZ_JAIWJY010000007.1 GCF_028829235.1 Tenacibaculum larymnensis
GTTCTATTTCATAACATCCACTAGCTGAAGTTAACTTTATATAATAAGTTCCACTAGTAGCTACTGCGTTAGGAGATGTCAGGGTATTTGTAGCAACTGAATCTGTCCAGTATGTTAACGTGCCCGCAGAACTGCTTCCGTTAACTCCATCTGTTACTGTGCTAGCCGTTAAATCAACAGTTGATGGGCTACATACTGATGCTGGATTCGTTATTATTAAAGTTGGTACAGCGTCTGTGTTTGCTGTAGCACTTGTTCCTACTCCTTGACCTTGTGTATTATTACCTCCATCAGCAGATCCACCAGAATTAACTATATTAGGAACACCATCACTATCTACTCCTCCTGTTATTCTACCACCTGATAAGTCTGATATACCCACATTTTCATCTCCTTCTATAGCATCAAAACAACCATCATCATCTGAATCGGTATCTAAATAATCTGGAATATTATCATTATCCGTATCAACACAAGATGAATACACTTTTACTGCTCCACCAATTCTATCTGGTCCTGAACCATCTTGATTTATGACATTGAAATTATTTATTCCTGCTAAAAAAGAAATAGTATTAAAAGAAGAACCATCTCTGGGTTGCATTAACTCTAAAGATGTAGAACTCGTTGATCGAGAACCATATACTGTAATATTTCCAGAAAAATCAATTTCGACCTTTAATCTTGGTATACCGTTAGTATTTGCTAACCATGGTGAACTCATTAAAGAATTATCTGAAGTAAATTCCATAATTACTTCTCCTGAATTAACAATATTCTCTAATTGTAATACATTATTTGTATTTAATCCTCCGCCATTTATTTCTATCGCTACAGAGTTATCTACATAATAAAAATCAAATACCGCTGAAGAAACTGCTGATTGTGAAAAACTAGTAGTACTTCCTCCATCACCTCCAAAAACAGCAAAATAATTAGTTGTACAGGCTCCTTCCGAAGAATCAAGAATACCATCGTTATCATCATCTAAGTCACAAACATCATTTATACCATCTGAATCTGCATCATTTGTATCAACTATTACTGTCACCACCGCTGTTGGAGAACTCTCACATGCTACTCCATTTTGCGTAGATATTGTAATCCTCCTAAACTGTGTTGTAACTGTTAAAGCAGTTGGATCATAAATCGATGATGTTTCTCCAGAAATAGTGCTCCAATTAGTTCCATCTTCACTCATTTCCCATCGGTAACTTATTGTACCACTTCCACTACCATCTACATCGCTTGTAAATGCTACAGGGTTTCCTCCACTGCAAATTACTTGATCTCCTGCAATGGTTCCTTCGGTAACTTCATCTTGAATTGTCACTACAACTGGCTCTATTTCATAACAACCACTAGCTGATGTTAGTTTTATATAATAAGTTCCACTGGTAGCAACCGCCGCAGGAGTTGCTAGAGTATTTGTAGCGGCAGCATCTGTCCAATATGTTAATGTTCCTGCTGTACTACTTCCATTAGTTCCATCAGTTACATTATTTGCAGTTAAATCTACCGTATTTGAAAAACATACTGTTGGTGGTGGTGTAATGATTAAGTTTGGACTTGCATCAGCACTAAACACTAATTTTGAACCAACTCCTTGTCCTTCATCTCCACCTATATCTGCTGCCCCTCCTGAGTTTACTAAATTAGGAACTCCAAAATTTGTTATTCCTCCTGTTGAAAAAATATTTATTCTATCATTTCCATCTAATTGAGACACCTCTACATTTTCATCTCCTTCAATAGCATCTGGGCAACCATCTCCATCTGAATCTACATCTAATCTATCAACAAAAGCATCACCATCTGTATTTATATCTGCACAATTGGTATAACTAAAACTACTATATGAAACATTATCTACACCTAACCATCTTCCTCCTCCAAAATTAACACCGTGTATTTTTAAATACTGAGCATCAGAGTTAATAGTATAACTTTTTAATTCCTCTGTATTATTGTTATTAAATGTATATGTAGTAGAACTTGTAAAGCTTACTCCATCATATGACTCTTCTACTATCATTTGAACATTATTCCCTCCACTACTTCTATATTTCATAGCTTCAATAGTGATAGTTACTCCTGCAGGGATAACACTCCCTAGGTTAACTATGAGTTCTTCACTACTCGAATTCATCCATGCTAATTGATTATCAGATCCTATAGCATTACCCGGAGATGAAACACCAGTGGATGAAGTTGCACTAGATGCATTTGCTCCTGGTACATTTGTAGTTGTACAGCTTTGTTCATCTATATCTAGAATTCCATCATTATCATCATCTAAATCATATACATCTGCGATATTATCTCCATCAGTGTCCTGAGAACAATTTGTTGTGGCCGTACTTCCTCCATCTGATAAAGTTATATTTGTAGGATCTCCAGAATAATTTGTAACTAAAAAAGCATAGTATTTACCAGAAGTTACTGTTGGTATATAAAAAGTAAAAAATGACTCGGGTTCATAATCACAATCTAGTGGTGTTGAATAAGAACCACATTGAGATAACATATCATTTATCGAGTCAAATGGCCCCCATATAGCCCCATCTACATCTACGTTATTAGAATTTGTTTGATTAATTATTAAACTCCCCCCTGTACTCGCTTGAAAGAAAAACCATTTAGAATTGGGAGTAGAACTTAAACAACCATAATTGTTTCCTGGAGTAATATCTCTAGCAGAACCTCCTGAAGTTTCTGCTGTATAAGTCTGAGTAGTACCAATACAAACTGGTGTAAAATCTGAAATTACACTACAGTCTTGTCCATAAAACTCTACCGAAAACAAAAGAGTTAACACTAAAAAGAAGACCTTCTTATATGTACTGATTTTAGAAACGTAGCTTTCCCCCATATTAATACATTTTATTTTATATACAATGTTGTACCCCAAAATTCTTCGAGGCTATTTATTTTTTAATAAACAATATGGTGGGATATAAAAAACCCCACACAAAAACGTTAAGTTGCTCTTTTACAACTTATTTCTTGTGGGGGGCTTCTAATTATTTTCAGTGTGCAAAAGTAAACTATTTTTACTTCCACTAAAACATTAGACGTAAAATTAACAATTTAGGTCACATTATAGATAAAAAAAACACACTAGTGATAACCTATAAATAAAACCTATTTTAAAAACTCTCTAGAAACGCTTTATAAAGACTTAATTTCTAATAAGAATATTCTCTAGCAAAGAAATAAAAAAACGTCTTAAATACAAACAAAAAAGACTTTATTATTTTTTTAGTACTTTTTTTAACTGACTAAGTACATAATCAACTTCATCGAATGTGTTTAATTTACTAAAAGAAAACCGTACAGATGTTTTCTTTTCTTCATTTTCACCTAAAAACTCCTGTAACACATGAGACCCTTTACTACTTCCACTTTGACAAGCACTACCTCCAGAAACTGCTACTCCAGACAAATCTAAATTAAATAACAACATTTTATCTTCAATAGGAAATTGTAAGTTCAATATTGTATAACTTGTTTTTTCTACAGATTCTCCATTAATCTCAATACCAGGTATTAATTCTTTTACTTTAGCTACAAAGTACTTTTTTAACCCTAAAATATACTCTTTATCTTTTCCTAAATCTTCATAAGCTATAGTTAACGCTTTTTCCATACCAACTATGGAGTGTACATTTTCTGTACTTGACCTAGCTCCTTTTTCTTGCTCTCCTCCATGCAACATTGGTAGTATTCCTATACCTTTTTTAAAATAAGCAAATCCTACTCCTTTAGGTCCATGAAATTTATGAGCGCTTGCTGCAATAAAATCTATTGGTGTTTTTTGTAAGTCTATATCATAATGTCCTATGGCTTGTACTGTATCTGAATGAAAATACGCTTCATGTTCTTTACATAATGCTACCACATCTTCTATAGGCAGTAAATTACCTATCTCGTTATTTACATACATTAAACTCACCAAAGTTTTTTTCTTTGATTTATTTAGTAAGTCCCCCAGACTCTCCATTGAAACAGTTCCGTTTTCATTTACCCTAACATAATCTACAGTTATTTTGTATTCTCTTTCTAAAAACTTAACTGTATTTAAAACTGCATGGTGCTCTATCTTAGAAGTAATAATTCTTTCAACTCCTAAATTTAAAACTGCATTAAATAAAATTAGATTGTCTGCTTCTGTTCCTCCAGCTGTAAAAATAATTTCACTTGAAGACACATTAAAATGTTTTGCTATATTTTTTCTGGCTGTTTCTACCGCAGCTTTAGCTTTCCTACCATATTGATGAGTAGATGATGGGTTACCAAAATTTGTTAACATTGATTGTTGAACAGCTTCAATAACTTCAGGCAACATAGGTGTTGTTGCTGCATTGTCTAAGTAAACAGATTTCATAGGGCAAAAATAAGGTTTTCTTTCTGATAGTTAAGCTTTCAAAAAATTACTGATTTTGAAAAATATATACCTCGGTAGCTCCTTGTCCATACTTTTGATAAGAAGCATCATAATATTTAACTGGATAGTTATTTAACAAGTATTGTAACTCTGTTTTTAAAACCCCATCTCCTACTCCATGTATTAAAACTAGTTTTGATATTCTTTTAGATATACAATATTCTAATTTATGTTTTGCTGTATTGATTTGTATTGATAAAATATCAAAATTATCCATTCCTCTTGTAGACTTAACCAACTTTTCAGCATGTAAATCTACTTCCATTACTATTTCTTTTTTATCTTTTACAAAAGATGTTTTTTTCTTCTTTTCTTTGGATTGAATTTTTGCTTTTAGCATTGGATTATTGATGTCAGAATACTTGCTTAACTCATTTTGATCCACTTCAACTTTTACCAATTCTTTCCTAAGAAAACAATACTCCATTCCGTCCTCATCTTTAACAAAAACCTCTTCATTTTTAATTTTTGTTACAAATCCTCTAATATCAGCATCAATTACTGCCACTTTATTACCGATTTCTAAACACATCCTTAACCTTTATTTAATTAGCTAAAAGGGTATTAGCTTGTATTTTTGCAAATAATTACACTCTGCAAAAGAACTGCAAATAAATGATAAACACTAAGAATATTAATACAAAAATTTTCTTTGAGGAAGCAAGAAAAGAGTTAATCCTTACTGAAGAGCGAAAAGATTTATTACTTGAAATAGCTGATACTATTCTTGAAGAGTATCTTGATAGAGAGAAAATAAATTTAAACTTTATTTGTACTCATAATTCTCGTAGAAGTCAATTAGCACAAGTATGGAGTTTCTTTGCTATTGAATATTTCAACTTAAAGAATATGTTTACTTATTCTGGCGGAACAGAAACTACTTCTTTCCATAGAAATACTGTGAAATGCTTACAAAAAACTGGTTTTACTTTTAGTGTAGTTGATTTTTCTCATCAAAACCCAAGATATTTGGTTTCCTTTAACGGAACTAAAAAATCTATCTTAGGTTTTTCTAAACTATATGATCATCCTCAAAACAGTTATCCTTTTGTCGCTATAACTACTTGTGATAATGCTGACCAAAACTGTCCGTATATTCCCGATGCTATTGAGCGTTTTCACTTACCTTATAACGACCCTAAAGCATCAGACAATACTGATTTAACTGAAGAAACATATCTAGAAACAAGCAAACAAATTGCTGGTGAGTTGTTTTTTATTTTTGAAAATATTCAACAAAAATTATCTTAGTTTTTATACCTCTATACTTTTATCGTAAGGTATTCTTTCTAGTATGTAATTAATCACATTTATTCTTGCTATTGTTTTTCTATTTGCTCGAATAACTTTCCAAGGAGATATTTCTGTGTTTGTTTTTGAAAACATGGCCTTTTTGTATTCTGTATAATCATCCCAAAGCTCTTGAGCTTTTTCATCTACAGGTGTCATTTTCCATTGTTTTAATGGATTGTTCTTTATATCATTAAATCGTTTCGCTTGTTCCTTTTTGTTGATAGACATGTAAATTTTCACCAAACGAATACCTGATTCTAAGATCATACGTTCAAAATCATTTACCTGATTCATAAAAATCTCATATTCTTCTTGCGTACAAAAACCATTAACAGGTTCAACAACCGCTCGATTATACCAGCTTCTATCAAAAAAAACTATTTCTCCTGCTTTAGGAAACTGCTCTACATATCGCTGAAAATACCACTGAGTTTTTTGATCTTCATTTGGTTTTGGAAGTGCTACAATTCGCATATGACGAGGATTAATACGCTCTGTTATTCTACGTATTGCTCCACCTTTTCCTGCAGCATCTCTTCCTTCAAAAATTACAATTATTCGTTCATTTTCTTTTATTGCCCAAGCCTGTAAACGAATTATTTCAACTTGTAATTTTTTTAGTTTTCTTTCATAATCAACATATCGAATTGCTCTTTCTAAATTAAAAGATTTCGACAATAAAGCTTTTAAACCTCTTGTTGTATTTAGTTTATTTACGTCTCTTTGAGTTAACTTTCCCATTCTTAATCTAAATGTTTTACTGAACGATAATAACGCATTACAATATTTGGATCTGGTGTTAAAATCGTTTGAGCTTCTTCTTTTCCTTCGTAATCAAATTGAGATAGCACATGACGCATACACTCAACTCTTGCTTCTTTTTTATTATTCGTTTTTACTACTATCCACGGACTGTAAGCTGTATGTGTTTTACTAAACATTTCGTTTTTATAGTAACTATATCTATCCCATAATTCTTGCCCTCTTTTATCTACAGGACTAAACTTCCAACGTTTTAATGGGTTGTTATTTCGAGAATTGAAACGACGTAATTGCTCATCTTTTGAAATTGAAAGCCAAAACTTTATAACCACCACCCCATCTTCATATAACATATGTTCAAACTCTGGTACTTGCACCAAAAAATTCTGATACTGATCATCGGTACAAAACCCCATTACAGGCTCTACTACTGCTCTATTATACCAGCTACGATCAAAAAAAACTATTTCACCTGGATTTGGTAATTCTTTAATATAACGCTGAAAATACCATTGTCCTTTTTCTACTTCTGTAGGTTTATTTAAAGCTACCAAACGAGTAGAACGCGGGTTCATATGCTCCATAAAACGTCGAATACTTCCTCCTTTCCCTGCTGCGTCTCTTCCTTCAAAAATTACTGCTACTCTTTTTTTATTTTTCGCAATCCATCGTTGAAGTTTTACCAATTCTATCTGTAATTTCCTTAACTCTTCTTCATAATCTAACTTAACCTTAACCTTACTTATAGAAATTCCCTTTTCTTTAATTATAGCCAACAACTCTTTATTAGTTGAAACATTTTCAAAATCTTCAATTGTTAATACAGGTTCTTCTTTCATAAGTCTATTAATTATTCTTCTTAATAATTTAACCAAGGTTGTGCTAAAATAATACGATATTTACAGCTATGAAAAAAAATATACTACTTTTATTTATCTTACTTTCTCTTCCTTCTTTCTCACAACGCAAATACGCTAAAGAGTTTAGTTTTATAAATGATAATGATTTATACACCTCTACTTACCAAGACAGATATTATACCAATGGAGCTTTTTTAACATACCGCTTTCTAAGCAAACAACAGGTAGAAAACCTTGATAAAAAAATATATGAAATTCAATTAGGGCATCATATGTACACCCCTTATAAAGCTATCGTAGAAACCGTTGAAGAACATGATCGTCCCTTTGCTGGTTATTTATTTGGTAGCTTTGGTATAAACAGGTTTTTCAAGAATGAATCTATTTTAAAAACATCCATACAAATAGGTGTCATCGGTTCATCTTCTTTAAGCAAAGAACTGCAAGGCGTTATTCATAAAATGTATGGTTTTAGAGAAGCTACTGGATGGGAGTACCAAATAAAAGATGCTTTTGCTCTTAACTTAAAGGCTGATTATATAAAAAAAATAACTAAAGACAATGTTTTTGATCTTAATTGGACTAACTCTGCCAGGTTAGGTACTGTTTATACTGATTTATCAACCGGTCTATACACTCGTATTGGTTTCATACCTTTAGAAAGTATCATTAACTCTATTGCTTTTCACGGAAATCTAAATAATCAAAACACGAACTTCGAGAATAAAGCTGAAGTCTTTTTATACTTAAAACCAATGATACATTATGTAGCCTATGACGCCACTATAGAAGGTAGCTTTTTAAATGACAATAGTCCTGTTACATTTGACGTAGAACCTTTTAAGTTTACAACAGAGTTTGGAATTCGTTTTACAAGTAATCGTTTTAATTTTGGTTATGCTATAAATTATCATACTAAAAAACTTAAAAGTTTGCGTGTTCCTAAAGGGAATTTTTACGGCACAATACAGTTAAATTATCAGTTTAATTAAGCTTATTGCACACCCATAAAAAAATAATTTTTAAAATCATCAAATTAAGATATATTTGTAAGTCTAATAAATAGAAAAATTACTAAATGAAATTTATCGTATCTAGCTCACAATTATTAAAACAACTACAAGTTTTAGGTGGGGTTATAAATAGCAATAACACGTTACCAATTTTAGATAACTTTTTATTTGAACTATCTGAAAACGAATTAAAAATATCAGCTTCCGACCTTGAGACAACCATGTCATCAGTTATTGAAGTTGAAAGTACTGATACTGGAGCGATTGCTATAAATGCTCGTTTGCTATTAGATACTTTAAAAACATTTCCTGAACAACCTCTTACATTTAAGGTTGAAGGAGATAATACTATTGAGATTATTTCTGAGCAAGGGAAGTATGACATGGCTTACTTTAGCGGAGATGAGTTCCCTAAAGCTGTAGAATTACCTTCTCCAAGTAGTACGGAAATTCCATCAAACATTTTAGCTACAGCTATTTCAAAAACTATTTTCGCTGCTGGTAATGATGATTTACGCCCAGTAATGAGTGGTGTATTTTTTCAGTTCAATTCAAAAGAATTAACTTTTGTAGCTACTGACGCTCACAAATTAGTAAAATATACCCGTACTGATATTACTGCTGATAAATCAGCTGAATTTATCATGCCTAAAAAACCTTTAAACTTATTAAAGGGTATTTTAGGAGGTTCAGAAAATAACGTAACTATTGAGTATAACGATACCAATGCTAAGTTTACTTTTGACAACGTAGTATTAATCTGTCGATTAATTGATGGAAAATACCCTAATTACGAAGCAGTTATACCAAAAGAAAACCCAAATAAATTAACAGTAGATAGAGCTTCTTTCTTAAACTCTGTTCGTCGTGTATCTATTTTCTCTAGTAAGACTACACATCAAATTCGTTTAAAAATGGCTGGTACCGAGTTAAATATTTCTGCGGAAGATTTAGATTACTCTAATAAAGCTGACGAACGATTGAATTGTGATTATCAAGGAGATGACATGCAAATTGGATTCAACTCTCGTTTTTTAAGTGAAATGTTGAACAACTTAAACTCTAACGATGTTTTAATTGAAATGAGTTTACCAAATAGAGCTGGAATTTTAACTCCAATTGATGGAACTGAAGAAGGTGAACTAGTAACTATGCTTGTTATGCCTGTGATGTTAAACGGGTAAAAACACATACATAAACTAAGAAAACCACATTTAATTAATTAAATGTGGTTTTTTATTTTATAACTTGATTTTTAAACTTCTGTTTTTAATAAATTAATGTAGTTGAAACAGTATTTGGACTTGCACTATACCAATGTGCCCAGTGCTTCGTTTGACCTTCCTGAGGAACATAAACATTAGGTGCAATAGGAAAACCTACCGACCAGTCATACACTTTGTTAGCTGAATTACAATAACAATATTTATGACCAGAAGCATTAAGCGTTACAGTTGGAAACCCAAAAGTTGAATAAACTTTATAGCTTAACTCATACTCTAATCTGTTATCTGTTTTTACAGTTTTCCAATTTGACCACCATAAAAATTTCTTACGCTTTTGAACCTTCGTCTTAGCTCCTATAGAACTATAAAAAACCCAATAACCATTATACTGTCTAGCTTTCATTCTATAATTACTATTGAAATAAACATATGAAGTAGCTCCTTTTGCACTTACATCATCTCTTTCCAACTTGTTGTTGTGCATATATACACTTAAATCTTTGGTATACTCAATGGTTTTTCCTTTTTCTATTTCTACTTTACCTTCTTTGTAAGCTGTTAAAAATTCGTTTATTTGACTTGAACTTCCTTCAGTGTATGTGTAAACAAATTCTCCATCAATTCTAAAGATTTTATCCTGAATTCCTATTTCACCGTCTTCGTTTAGCAACAGCAACAACATGTCATCATTAGAACTTACTAGGGAAACCTCTTTTTCATTAATTCCTAACTTTTCTGCTTCATCTGGCTCTAAGTTATAAACTAATAATAATGGATTATACTTCCCTTCTTCTGACATTCTTCTTGCTTCATCTAATAAATCTGTTTCAGATTCATGATGCTGTGAAATAAACGCTTTTAATTCTTCAGCAGTTGCAAAACGCAACATATTAGAACCACTTTCTCTAGATAGTTCAATTTCTTTTATTTGAGTTTTTTCTTTTACCTCCTCTTCTTTGCAAGATATAATCATGATACTTAACATGATTACTGTAATAATTTTTTTCATGTAATAATTAAAGTTTATTTAGTTTTACCTACTCGTTCGCTTTTCGGTTGCCGCGATTAATTTTAGCAGATTCTATAATCTACATAACCATTCTTGTAACTAGTTAAAAAAGAACACTTCAAAAGTATGATTGAACCTTTAATGCAAAGAATGTTAAAAACTATACTTTAAGAGGGAAAAAAACCCAAAAAAAAGAGGCTTTAATTTTAGCTTATTAAAAATAAATATGAATTAATTCTTTTGATAAGTGGCAATTATGAACTTAATCATTTTTATTAACGTCTTTCTCTTTCAAAAATGATAAATAATTGTAAATTTACCTCTTTCAAACTTTATAAATTATAATGGGTAGAATTATTGCAATTGCAAATCAAAAAGGTGGCGTAGGTAAAACTACTACATCTGTAAACTTAGCTGCGGCTTTAGGTGTTTTAGAAAAAAAAGTATTATTAATTGATGCTGATCCCCAAGCAAATGCTACTTCTGGTTTAGGTTTAGACGTTGAAAGTGTAGAAATTGGAACATATCAGGTTTTAGAACACACAATTCCTGCTAAGGATACTGTTTTAAAAACAGACTCTCCTAACGTTGACTTAATCCCTGCTCATATTGATTTAGTAGCCATTGAAATTGAATTGGTAGACAAGCAACAACGCGAGTACATGTTAAAAAATGCATTAGAGGACATTAAAGATGATTACGATTTTATTTTAATTGATTGCGCTCCATCTTTAGGTTTAATTACCTTAAATTCTCTTGTTGCAGCTGACTCTGTTGTTATCCCTATTCAATGTGAATATTTTGCTTTAGAAGGTTTAGGAAAACTATTAAATACTATTAAGAGTGTTCAAAAAATACATAATCAAGAACTAGAAATAGAAGGTTTATTATTAACCATGTTTGATTCTCGTTTACGCTTGTCAAACCAAGTGGTAGATGAAGTACGTAAACACTTCAGTTCTATGGTTTTTGAAACAATAGTACATAGAAACATTCGTTTAAGTGAGGCACCAAGTTATGGAGAAAGTATAATTTCATACGATGCTACGAGTAAAGGTGCCGTAAATTACTTAAATTTGGCGAACGAAATTTTAACTAAAAACGTATAATCACTGTAAATGGCAAAAGCAACAAAAAAACAAGCTTTAGGTAGAGGTTTATCAGCATTATTAAAAGAAACTGCAGAAGTAAATTCAGCAGAAGACAAAAATGCAGATAAGTTAGTTGGAAATATTATTGAGATTGATATAAACTCAATAGACGTAAACCCATACCAACCTAGAACTTATTTTGATGAAGAAGCGTTGCGCGAACTAGCTAGTTCTATTAAAGAATTAGGAGTTATTCAGCCTATTACTGTACGTAAACTATCTAGTGATAAATTCCAATTAGTTTCTGGAGAGCGTCGTTTTAGAGCTTCTAAACTTATTGGTAACAAAACAGTTCCTGCTTATATTCGTTTAGCTAACGATCAGGAAATGTTAGAAATGGCGTTGGTTGAAAATATCCAGCGTAAAAATTTAGACCCAATTGAAGTTGCTCTTTCTTATCAACGTTTAATTGATGAAATTCAACTTACTCAAGAAGAACTAAGTACTCGTGTAGGTAAAAAACGTTCTACAGTTACTAACTATTTGCGTTTACTTAAGTTAGACCCAATTATTCAGACAGGAATGCGTGATGGGTTTATTTCAATGGGACACGGTCGTGCTTTAATTAATGTTGATAGTAATTCTGATCAATTAAACATTTATGAAAAAATTGTTCGTGATAAACTATCGGTACGTCAAACAGAAGAGCTAGTAAAAAACTTAAAAGCTGGTAAGGTTGCTAAAACAGCTAAAAAGAAAGCTTTACCTAATTATATTTCTGAAAGTGTTAAAGATATTAGCGACTATTTCGGACATAAAATTGACGTTACGGTGAACAATCGTGGAAAAGGTAAAATTTCTATCCCTTTTCATTCAGAAGAAGACTTTAATCGTATTAAAAACTTATTAAAGTAATTGAACATACGTACAATCATATTCGCTTTTTTTAGTCTTTTTTTGTTTCAAAATACATTTGCTCAAAAAGATTCTATTGCCGTTAGGGCAAAACAGCTTCAATTAACTAGCGACAAATACAACCCTTTATCCCCTTCAAAAGCAGCTTTTTATTCGGCTATTTTTCCTGGAGGTGGACAAATTTATAATGGAAAATACTGGAAAGCTCCAATAGTATGGGCAGCAATGGGCGCCAGTGCTTATTTTTATATTGATAATAGTGACCAATATGATCGCTACCGAACAGCTTTTAAACTTCGTAAACAAGGGTTAAAAGACGAATTTACTAGAGAGGATGGAACTGTTCTTATTTCTACTGCTGGTTTAGAAAGTGCTCAAAAAACTTTACGAAAAAATAGAGATTTATCATTATTAACTGGTGTACTTTTATACGTTTTACAAATTGTTGAAGCTAGTGTCAACGCACACTTATTACAATTTGATACAGATGATAGCTTATCTGTAAAACCAGTAATAACTCCAGATCCTTTATTTATTGAAGCACCAAAGGTTGGTTTAACACTAAAATATTCTTTTTAAGATGAAAATAGCCTTACTTGGTTATGGTAGAATGGGTAAAGAAATTGAAAAAATTGCTTTACAAAGAGGTCATGAAATTGTTATAAAAGCTTCTGGGAAAGAAGTGTATGATATTACAGAAGCTGATGTAGCAATAGACTTTAGTATTCCTTCTTCTGCATACGACAATATCAGTAATTGTATTAACAATAATATTCCTGTTATTTCAGGAACCACTGGTTGGTTAGATAAATACGAAGATATCGTTAATTTGTGTAATGAAAAGAAAGGCGCATTTATTTATGCTTCTAACTTTAGCTTAGGTGTTAATGTTTTCTTTGAACTAAACGAACAACTTGCTAAAATGATGAGTACTTTAGAGCAATATAATATTTCTATTGAAGAAATCCATCATACTAAGAAGCTAGACGCCCCTAGTGGTACCGCAATTACATTAGCTGAAGGTATTATTGAAAACACAAACAAAAAAGCTTGGGAGCTAGATAAAAAAACATCAGACGAAAATATTCCTATCACAGCTATCCGAACTCCAGATGTTCCAGGTACTCATACTGTAACTTATAACTCTGAAGTAGATACAATTGATATTAAACACACCGCTCATAATCGTCAAGGTTTTGCTTTAGGTGCAGTAATTGCTGCTGAATGGTTAAATGGTAAAACAGGTATTTTTACTATGCGAGATGTGTTAAACTTAGGTTAATAGCGTAACAAAAAACTCTAAAAGCACACAAATAATATTGAATTTATTCCTTGTAAGGAAATACAAAATATATAGATTATGACATTTACTGAATGGTTTTTATTCTTCTTACTTATACAAGTTATTCATTTTTTAGGTACTTGGAAACTATATACTAGAGCTGGTAAAAAAGCTTGGGAAGCAGCTGTGCCTGTATATAATGCCATAGTACTAATGCAAATAATAAATCGCCCAAAATGGTGGGTAGTTTTATTGTTTATTCCTATCGTTAACCTATTAATGTTTCCTATTATTTGGATTGAAACATGTAGAAGTTTTGGCTTTAATAAAAGACCTGACACCATCTTAGCAATTCTAACTTTAGGGTTATATATCTATTATATCAACTACTTTACAAATGCAGGGCATATAGAAAACAGAAGTTTAAAACCTAGATCTCCTTTAGGTGAATGGGTAAGTTCTATTGCTTTTGCTATTATTGCTGCTACTTTAGTGCATACTTATTTTATGCAGCCTTACACCATCCCTACATCATCATTAGAAAAAACCTTATTGGTTGGTGATTACTTGTTTGTAAGTAAATTTCATTATGGTGCACGTGTTCCTATGACTACAATCGCAGCACCAATGGCACATGATACAATTCCTGGATTAGGTGTAAAATCATTTTTATCTGATGATAAAAATAAAGATGGTTTACTAAATAAACTGTCATTACCTTACATGCGTATTCCTGGTTTTCAAAAAATTAAACGTAACGATATAGTTGTTTTTAGCTGGCCTTCAGATTCCTTAGCTACAATGTGGGGTGACAATTCTGGAAAATTCACTTATAAACCTATTGACAAACGTACTAACTATGTAAAACGTGCTGTAGGTACTCCTGGTGATAGCTTAGAAGTGCGTGATGGTTATGTGTTTATTAATGGAGAAAAAACGGTATTACCTGATAGAGCAAAGCCACAATGGTTACATATTGTGGACACTAACGGTGAAAAATTTAGTGAAGGTTCTGTAAAGAGATACAACATCAGAGAATGGGGAATGCAAGGAGATAAATATGTATTGAATTTAACTGATGAAGAAGCTGCTTTAATAGCTAAAAACCCTATTGTAAAAAACATTGAAAAGCACATAACTCCAAAAGGAACTTATGATAAATCTATATTCCCTCACGATCCAAGATATGCATGGTCAACCGATAATTTTGGGCCTATATATATCCCTAAAAAAGGAGCTACGGTAGAACTAAACTCTAAAACCATACCTTTTTATGAGCAAATTATTCGTAGGTATGAGAATAACAACTTAACAATTTTTGGAGACGACATTTACATTAATGGTAAGAAGGCAAAAGAATATACTTTTAAGCAAGATTACTACTGGATGATGGGAGACAATCGTCAACGCTCATTAGACGCTAGAAATTGGGGATACGTACCTTTTGACCACGTAGTTGGTAAACCTGTAATGATTTGGTTAAGTTGGGATGCTAACGCACCTAATTTTATCGCTAAATTAAACTCTATTCGTTGGGATAGAATGTTTACTACTGTTGGAGGTAGTGGTAAGCCTGTTTCTTATCTTTGGTTAGTTTTATTATTAATTGGAGGTTATACTGTATATAGTTTTAGAAAAAGTAAAAAGAAGAAAGCGTAATGTCACTTTTTATCCCTACTTACTTTGCTCCTATTTCACAGTATGCTGCAATCTATAAATCAGACGTAATAACTTTTGAAGTAGAAGACAATTATCAAAAGCAAACCTACCGTAATCGCTGTTATATTTATGGAGCTAACGGTAAACTTGCCTTAAATATCCCTGTTAAACACAAAACAAAAGACGGTAGAAAAAAGACAAAAGACACGTTAGTGGAAAATGATTTTCCTTGGCAGCAACAACATTTTAAGTCGTTACAATCTGCCTATCGCTCTTCTCCTTTTTTCGAATTTTTTGAAGATGATTTACACACTATTTTCAGCAAAAAATACACCTTTTTACAAGACCTAAATATTGATACTCATTTATTTGTTGCAGATGCCCTACAAATTGATCAACAATTTAGTAAAACAACTAGTTACGAATTAAGCCCTGAAAATACTGATTTCAGGTCTTTAGCAATTGCTAAAAAAGGAGTTGAAATAGAAATGGATTCCTATGTTCAAATGTTTGATGAAAAATATGGATTCATACCTAATTTATCTATTTTAGATCTCCTTTTCATGGAAGGCTCTAATACTATTAGCTTTTTAGAAAAAATTAATGTAGATTTGGAATAACCCCTTCTAGTTATTTCATCCTTTCATTATTTTACTTATGGAGTTTTTTAGAGAGTTTTCGCAAAATTTTCATCCTTTATCTGAAGCTGCTTTAAATAAAATATTTGCTATTTTATCTATAAAGAAGTTTCCTAAAAATTATGAGCTAGTCTCTTTAGGTCAGATGCCCACAAATGTATATATCTTAAAAGAAGGAATTATAAGGTCATATAACGTAGACTCCAAAGGAAAAGAACACACAAAAACTCTTTACACTCCCATAATTACATCAGGTAATTTGGGTGCTTTAATTAAAAACGAGCCTTCTGAATTAATTTATGAATGCTTAACTGACTGTGAAGTTTTAGAATGTAATTATCAAGATTTTTATAGTCTTTCTTTACAATATCATGAGATTTCTATTTTTCACTACAAAATACTACAAAACATATATATTAGGGAAGAATCCAAAATTTTAGAGTTACAGATGTTGGATGCTACTCAGAGGTACAAAAAACTCCAAGAAAACTATCCAAACATTGATAATCTCATTAATCAATACCATATAGCTTCTTACCTCAATATTACACCAGTTCAACTTAGTAGAATTAGATCTAGTTTTATTTATTAACATATGTTAATGGTTATACTATAAAACTGTTCTAAATTTGTTTTTGTAATTAACAAGTTACATACTCCTTATCATATTCAGACCTAATTTCCCCTTAAAGTTAGGTCTGTATTTTTACTTCAATAACTAAAAGTTTTTTATTAATTTAGTAATTTACCCTCACTATTATCATATAACTTGTTAATTATGAATGATGATATAAAAAACTTTATTCATCTCTACATTGACTTGCCCGATGATTTAGTTTCACTTTTTCAAGGCATAGTTACGTATACAGAGTTAAAACCCAAAGAAATCCTCACGAAAGAAGGAGAATACTCAAATGATTTTTTTATAATCAAAACAGGAATTATGCGGTCTTATTTATTGAATGAAAAAGGAACAGAAACCACTAGGGCTTTTTTTATTTCTGGTGATATTTCTGGGGCAAACTCTGCAATGATGCAAAAAATCCCCTCGGAAGTTAACTATCAAGCCTTAACAAACGTAAAAGGTTATAAGGGAGATTTTAATAAGCTTATAAAGCTAACATTAAAACATAAAGAGTTTAGTTTGTTCTACATAAAAGCACTAGAAAATGCATATTTAATAGCTGAAGAATTACTTTTGAATATTTCTACACTTACTTCAACAGAAAGATATATAGCTTTAAAAAAAAGAATACCAAATATTGATAAACTAATTACACAACGACACATTGCTTCATATTTAAACATTTCTCCTGTACAACTCAGTAGAATCAAGAAAAAACTAAAAAATCAATAATTTTTTAACATAAATTAAGAGGCTGTTTACTTATTTTATATATATTTGTCAGCGAAACATTTCCCCCTTTTTAATGTTTCATTCCCCCTTATTATTAAGAAAAGACTTGTTCCCTTTGTGTGCAGGTCTTTTTATTTTATATACCTTTTTGCTAAATTATTTATCTGTTCTGAAATAGATAACTTTACTACTACAAAAACATAAACTGCAATAATTAGTATACTTTTTAAAATAATGTTTATTATGGGGTGAATTGGAAAGTCTGAAAAGTAAAACTCAGGTACTGAGAAGTTCCAAAAATTAAATCCTAAAAATATTATTAAGACAATAAGAATCATTAAAAATGTTTTATTAGTAAAAGGCGTCATATTAAACTTTTCTTTTACAAACCATAGTTTAAATGTATTAAATATTAAAACTGTAATAAGCGTTGCTAGTGCTAACCCTTTCGTTCCCATTTCTAAATCATTAAAAAAGTAAATATTTAAAAAATATACAGAAAAGGCCATTCCTAAACCTACAGGTAAAGTAATACGATAAAATTTAGAATTGCTTATAATAGCACCATTACTACCTAATGACATTAAAAATAACTTTGCAGACGAGATTAATAATACTACTAGTACTCCTTCTTTTCCATAATTTTTATTCGGCATCAGCCTGAATAATTCCTCCACATTACAATTCACTAGGACAAAAAACAGTCCACCAATCAACAATAAGTTAATAGAACTTTTTTTGTATAAATTCTCTGTTTCTTTAGGATTATTTTCATTAAGTGCCTTAGAGGTTAATGGCTGTAAAATTTGTCCCATAGCTCTGCTTGGGGCTTCTATAAACGATCCTATAAACACAGCTACTGTATAATATGCAGCTGTAGCAAGACCTTCTTTGCCTGGTATCATTACTTTATCTATATCTAAAATAATAGCCCCAGCACTACCTGCTAAAATAATATAAAAAGTATATCTCAATACTTCTTTAAAGTTACTTGGTAAACTAAATGTAAATTTTGGTGTATACAAACGAAAAGCGTATGTCATCATTAGCAAAACTCTAAATATATATGCTACCGACATATAAATTAAAAACTCTTCTTTAGTTATTACATTAAAGTACACAGCTAAAAGTAAAACCATTACTGCCACTCTATTGTATAATTCTTTTAAAAGATTTCCAAAAACTGACTGCATTTGTACCCTTGCCCAAGAGTAAAACACTTCAAAATAAGCACATGCAACAGCTATTATATAAATATAGATTGTGTAGTCTTCAATTATTAAATTCTCATTAGCTCCACTTTCTACTACATAACTCATAATCCAATCATGAAAGAAATTCCAAAAATACCCTATTGGAATTGCTATGAATAATGGTAAAAAAATTATGGTGCTTAAAAACTTATCTTTTTCTACCTTCGATGTATACCCTGAAAAAAACTTTATTATAGTAAAATGAACTCCGAAAGCTGTTATAGGCATTATTAAATTTGAAGCAGAAAACACATAGGTTGCTAACCCGTAATACTCATCACCTAAAAATCGTGTATATAATACTAGGGTATTAATACCTCCAATTAAAAATCCTAAATAAATTATTAAGGTGTTTCTGAATGATTGTTTAAATACAATTCCCAATTTATTCTTTTATTAACTTTAGTATTGATTGATATATTTTTTCTCCTACATTCTCTCCATACAACTGCTCTTTAAAATCTTTTGTTGTCGCTAAAAACTGTTGGAAATAATTTTCTATTTTTTTTGCACTAGCTCCAGTTATAGCTGCATAACCGTTATCTACTAATTCTTTCCACTCTGTTTCATCCCTTATTATTATACAAAACTTCTTATTAAAAAAAGCCTCTTTTTGTAATCCTCCACTATCAGTAATAACCAAGCTACAGTTTTTTAACAACTCTAACATTGAAAAATAACCTACAGGTTCTATAAAAGTAACGTTTGGTTGCAATTGGTATTTCTCTAACATCTTTTTTGTTCTCGGATGCAAAGGAAATATCACTTCTTTTGTTTTATGAATCTCTTCTAGAGCAGAGAAAATATTAGTTAGCTTACCTTCACTATCTGTATTTTCTTGACGGTGGATTGTTGCTAACACAAACTCTTTTTTCTTTAAACCTAAGTCTTTAATAATAGTTGACTTCTCTTCGGAAACTTGACTATAAAACTCTACAGCATCTTTCATTATATCACCGTGCTTCTCTATCAAAATATCAAAACTATCAAAGCCTTCATTTCTTAAATTTGACACAGCAATATCTGTTGGGCAACTTAGTAAATTCCCTATTCTATCAGTTAAAATACGGTTAATTTCTTCAGGCATTAGCATATTAAATGAACGTAATCCTGCTTCAATATGCACTACTTTGATATGAAGTTTTTTTGCTGCTAAAGCTCCAGCTAAAGTTGAATTAGTATCTCCGTATACAACAACTACATTAGGCTTTTCCGTTAGTAAAATTTCTTCAATTTTTTCTAGCATTTGCCCCGTCATTGCCCCATGATTCAGTCCATTAATATTCAAGTTATACTTAGGCGTAGGAATTTGCATTTCATCAAAAAAAACAGCGCTCATGTTTGCATCAAAATGTTGTCCTGTATGCACTATTACTTCTTCAACTTCATTGTGTTTTTGAACCACTCTACTTAACACGGCTCCCTTTATAAATTGCGGACGTGCACCTAATATAGTTACTATTTTTTTCAAGAATTAACGACTTGTTTTAATATGATAGATAATTTTTCAGTTAGCTTTTTTCGATGATATTGCTCTATGTTTTCAGAATTAACTTCTAAAGTTCCTTTCTTATATTCATTATAGAAAAGTTTAATTTCTTTTTTCATTTTTACTACATCATCAAAATCAACAATAGTCCCTGAGTTAGTTTTAGCCAATATTTTTGCTAAATCACCATCTTCTGGACCTACTGCTAAGATAGGACGTTTTGCTTGCAAATATTCAAAAATTTTACCTGTTATAATCCCTTTAGCACTTGGCACTTTATTTACTGCTAACAATAAGACCTGTGATTTTCTTTGGTGTTGCTGTACTTCTTGGTGAGGAACATAAGCAATTTTTGTAATATTTTTAAACTGATATCGTTCTAAAGTTTTTTCAACTTCTTTAGCTACTTTTCCTATAAGTTTAATTTCTAAGTCTTCTGTAAATTCATTATTTTCTACACATAACTCTGATAAAGCTTTCCACAAAACCTTAGGGTTTCTATCTGCATTCATCAAGCCTATATGTGTTATTGAAAATTTTTTATCAAGAACAACATTTTCTTTATCATTCAATTCAGAATCAAACCCATTGGTTATAACGTGAATGTTTTTGGAAAATTTTTGATAATTCATTTTCATTGTTTCCCCCACTACCAAACTTGCATCAGCATATTTTAGGACTTCCTCCTCTAGCTTATAATGTTTTATTTTAGATTTTTCAGTTAGAGGTAATTGATGAAAATAATCAATATCTGTCCAGGGGTCTCTAAAATCTGCAATCCATTTTACTCCTAACTCTTTTTTTAATTGCAACCCAATTAAATGTAAACTATGAGGTGGTCCAGTAGTTATGATAGCATCAATATTATTCTCTTTTAAATATTTTTTTAGCTTTTTTACTGAAGGTTTTACCCAAAATTTTCGTGCATCAGGAATAAAATAGTTAGCACGAATATACTGCATAACCTTCCCTACAAAACTTGGGTTAGGATCTAGAAATCCTGCACTTGTTTTTGTTTCTTTTTTCTTAAAAACAGATAATAAATCATTAGGTTCCCATATCGGTGTTTTAAATACTTCTAAATTCTTAGGAACATCTTTTTTTAGTGATTCATCTATAATCGGGTATGTTGCCCCGTCAACAGTAAAAACTACTGGCTCAATATTAAAATTTCTTAAATATTTTACAAACTTCAACCATCGTTGTACACCAGAACCTCCAGAAGGCACCCAATAATATGTAATTATTAATACTTTCAAATTATAAACTGTTGTACAAGTTTATTAATTCTTTAGAAGTTTTATCCCATGTGAATTCATTTCTAACAAAAGTTTCACCATTCTTCCCTAGTCTTTCTCTTAATTGTTCTTCTTTGTACAGTGTTAAAACTTTCTTTGTAAAATCAGCTACATTTTTTTCTTCGTGCACAAATCCAGCCTCTACTCTTTTAATTAAATTTTTCTGTGCTATTGCATTACTCACCAATAAAGGTTTTCCTAGGCTCATATATTGAAATAATTTATTAGCATATGCTACATCATGTTGAATATTTCTATGTAAGGGTGAAATACATATATCACTTATCTTAATATATGATGGAAATAGTGATACATCTTTCCAACCTTCAAAATCAACATTTTCTTCTAATTTCAATTCTTTTACTTTTGCTTTTAAAATAGTATCTGTTGTATTTTTTCCTACTATAACTAATTTCAGATTTGTTATTTCTTTTCTAATTTCTTTAACAGCTTCTATAGCTGTTAGCAACCCTCTCCTAGTATGCGTATCTCCTAAATATAAAATCACAAACTTATTTTCATACTTTTTCTTAATTCTTTCATTAGCTGTATATTTTTCATAAAATGTTCTCCTTATAGTATTAGGTACCAGGACTATTTTATCTTCAGGTAACTTTATTCTTTCTTTTAACTCATTTACAAACTCTTGAGAAACTGTAATCACTTTATCTGATTGTTTTACAAATTCCTCTTCTTTTTTCTTCCATCTTTTTAGAGAGATAATATATTTACCAGGAAATTTTTGCATATGAGGATAAAACTTCATTACTTCTGGCATGTTATCATGTAAGTCTAAAATAATTGGTAATTTATATTTTTTATTTGCTTTAAAAACAGCTTCAGCAATTCTAATATCATGAACATGCACAGCTTCAATAGTATTATGAGACAAAAAACTTGCTATTTTTTTTTTCATTATTAAAGAATAAAAAGGAACTGTGTAAGCTAATGCAGATAATTTATATTCTAACTTATTTGATTTATATCTCTTTACACTTATTCCATTAATAAGTTCTTCTAAAAGTTCATTATCATAAGTTAAACAGAATAAAAAAACTTCATGACCCGATTTTATTAGCTCTATCGCTTCATTCTCTACACGAGGATCAGGCGGGAAAGTTTTATCTAAAATCATTCCTATCCTCATCTCTTATTCTTATTTGTATAATCAATATAATACTTTGTTTTTTTAGTATATATCCAATTATTAATTACTTTTTTATTTATCATCATCTCTAGAATTATCTTCTGGCGAATAATTTTATTGTTTGTTCCTATTTATAACAACTTAAATATTTCAGTATATATACTTTAAATTTTAAAAAATATTATTATTGTTACTTGTTATTTTTATTATTGGTTAATACCAAATCCAAATATTCAAATTAATAATAAACGCCCTTAAGTTATAAATTAAAAAGTATAAAATATTTTAAGTTAAATCATAACTTCAATAGAAGTAAATTAATAAAATGTTGCTTCCAACAAATGTATTATTATTTTATCATTTGAAGTAACAAGAATAAAAATAGGTTTGTATAGAACCTATATTAAAACAAAAAAGCGAAGAAATAATTTCCTCGCTTTTAACTTTCTAATTTTCCATAGCAATCCGTACTTAATTACTAGTACATTTTACTTACAGCAAACATACCATTGTTCTCCTCATTAAAAAAGTATTATATGTCGTATTTTATAAAAAGCATAAACAAAAATGTTATATTTGGCTACTGAAAATTGCTTTTTGTAAAAAGCATATGTTTCCTTTTTTGACTTTACTATAACAATGACCAAATATTTACTTACCATATTTATTACTCTTTTTTTTTCAAATAAAATTGTTTCACAAACAAAATATTTAGACTCTATTCATAGAAATAAAGTTTATTACTTTAAAAACTTAAATAATGATAGTTTATTCTATTATTCTAAAAAGCTACAGCAATCTAATAATAAACTATCAAAAGTAATAGGCCTTTCTGCAGAAGCCTATATATACCATAGACAAAAAAAATACAAAAAGGCAGAAGAAGCTGCATTAAAACTAATAGAGAAAACTAACTATTACTTAAACAATTCTACAAATGAAAAGCAAGTTTTTCTTGAAGCCAAAGTATCTGGTTTAAATAGGCTCTTTTGGATTAAAAAAAATCAAGAAGATTATACTCAAGCATATGAGTATTTAATCCAAATGCAAAAAACAAATGAACAACATCCTAATAAGAAACATAATAAATATTTAAGATATAAAATAAACATTAAGGCCTCAAAAGCTATTATAAAACAAGCTTTAAAAATGGATATTGAGGCGAAAAAAATTTTATTAAGTGCTTATAAAGATAGTAATTCAGGTCTATTAAAAAAACTTAATGACAATACTTTTTTTTTACAACAAAAAGCTGACATCCTAAACTCTTTAGGAAACACATACATTTCAATCAATAGAAATAACTCCTTAAAAAGAAATTACAATAGACATAATAACTCTTACCTTGATTCTGCTTCGTATTATTATGACAAAGCTTTTGAAATAACGAAACTTTTTAATCCTCCTCATGAAGATTCCGAGATTATTTATAATTTTAGAAAAACTGAAGTTTTTATGGCTAGAAAAGAATTTTCCAAAGCCATTGATTTAATTAACAATTATAAAAATATAAGTAACGGATACCCATATTTTCATAGAGAATATTTTCAAAAAGCTATCTGCTTTCACAACTTAAAAAAACCTGATTCTGCGATTTATTATTCAAACAAACTCTTAAAGAATCATAAAAAATGTGAAACAAGTAAACTTATTACCATTTACGATATACTTTCAAAGGAATATAACAACTTAAATAAATTAGATAGCGCTTATAAATATTCTAAACTTACTTTAGATCAGTATAACCTCGCAAAAAACACTAAGGATAAAACTTTTAATTTATTTTACAATAATAACTTTGAACAAGCTCAACAACTCAACAAAACTATAGAAAAAAGAGAAGCTAAAAAGCAACGAAATCTTATCATTTCTTTTATAGTATTACTATTAACTTTTATTATTATCACCTTTTATCTTTTAAATAAAGAGAAAGAAAAGAAAAAAGAGCTTATTTTAATAATGAATAAAAATAAGCCTACAGAAACTGAAAGAAAAGAGTACAATATAGACGAAGCTTTAGAAAATAAAATTCTCCACGAATTTAAAAACGTAACTGAAAGTTTAGACTTTTTAAAACCTGATTTTTCAATTAATTACATTGCTGAAAAACTAGACACTAACACTACATATATTTCATTTGTTTTTAATAAACATCATGATGAATCTTTTAAACAATACTGTACTAAGCTTAAAATTAACTATGTGGTAGAAAAGTTAAAGACAGACAAAAACTTTAGAAAATATTCTATACAAGCCATAGCTGAAGAAATAGGCTATACCAATGCATCTGCTTTTACAAGAGCATTTAAAAAACACATTGGTATAACTCCTTCTGCTTTTTTAAAAAATATTGAGAATTAGTTCTTCTTTCTTTTTATTACAAACCAACCAATAGGTATTATCAGTAATAAAGCATAACAGAATAAAGACAATAAACTTCCTGTTTTTATTACTCTAGGCTCATATTTAAAAGTTATAGTATGTTTTCCTTTAGGAACCTCCATTCCTCTTAAAACATAGTTTATTCTATAGTATGGTACACTTTTTCCATCAAAAAAAGCATTCCATCCATCTTTATAATAAATTTCCGAAAATACAGCAAATTGATTTGAATTTGTATTTGACTCATACACCAATTCAGTAAGGTCTTTCTTTACTAAAGAAATAGTAGCTGTTGAATCTTTTTGAAATGTATCAACTTCTACTTTAAACTCCTTTGAGTTAATAACCGCTTCTGATTTAGTATTCAAACTATCTAATGCTATAATTTCTTCATTAGCTGAATTAACCTCTTTTAAAGAGTTTACAAACCATGCGTTTCCGTTCGCTTTAGGGTTTTCTTGAAATTGTTCATCACTGATAATAAAGTACTTGGTATTTAACATATTTAGTACTTCCATATTATTTTTAGCTATTTGATAATCAAACAACTCTTGATAACGTTTCATTTTTGCAGCATGGTACCCTCCTATCGAATTATGGAAATATGAAGTTCTACCATCTTGCATAGGACTTACACTAAAATTAACAACTCTGTAATATCCTTTATCTTTTAAAATTTCTGTATCAGCTTTTGTTGCTGTAAATGGTTTTTGTACTCTTCTTGCTGATGTAAAATCTTCTTTATTAACATAATTAGCATCTATTGATACTAAATCAAAAATTATGAGTCCTCCCAATACAATTAACACAGACACTTGCTTCAGTTTTCCTTTTAAATAAAACCATAACATTCCTGAAACAGCTAAAACTAATAATAGAGAACGTAAACTATCGTTAAATAACATTGATTTTCTATCTGCTATTAAAGCATCAATTAATTCTGGAAGTTGTTGATATTGTGCATCACGTAATCCTTCAAAAGCAAACAAACTAGACCCAAACAGTAAGAATAGTAAAGAAATACCTCCTACAATATAAAAAGCTTTCTTTACTGCATCTCCTTTTTCTTCGGAAGAATTCTCAGAAGAGAAAAATTCTTTCAATGCTAGAACTCCTAACAACGGAACACATAATTCTGCAATTACTTGAATAGACGAAACTGCTCTAAACTTATTATACAAAGGAACATAGTCGATAAAAAAGTTCGTTATTATAGAGAAGTTTTTACCCCAACTTAATACAATGGAAAAAATAGTAGCTGCAACCAACCAATATTTTAGTCGTCCTTTTACTAAGAAAATTCCTAAAAAGAATAAGAAAAAAACAATTACACCAATATAAGCTGGTGCTTCAACAATAGGCTGTTTTCCCCAATAAGTTAAAACTTGACTGGAATAATCTTTTGCTACACTTCTACCTGCATTTTGTTCTAAAACTTGATAAAAATTAGAGCTCTCACCTAACTCTTCAACTGTTCCTCCACCCATAAAGCGAGGAATCATTAAATTAAATGTTTCAGCAATACCATAACTATACTCTGTTATGTACTCCTTATCTAATCCAGAAGATTTTTCTTTAGGCATCCCATCAGGAGTAATTGTTAATTCCGATTTACCTCGTGTACTATAATCAGCATATTCTTTCATAGCTAACAACCTAGTAGAATTGGCTCCAATACCGATTAACATTGCTGCGACCAAAATAGCTGCTTGTTTAAAAAATATAGGTAGCGTTTTAGCTTTGAAAGCTTCTACAAACTCTACAATAGCTAAAATCAACAAACAAAACCCTAAATAATAAGTCATCTGCGGATGATTTGAATAAATTTCTAAAGCCATTGCCAAAGCCGTTAGAATAAATCCGAGTAAATATCGTTTTCTAAAAATATAAATTACTCCTGCAATCACCATTGGCATGTAGCCTATAGCATGCGCTTTCGCATTGTGTCCTGCTCCAAAAATAATTATCAGATAGGTAGAAAACCCAAAGGACAAGCTACCTAAAACAGCTAGCTTCCAATCTACCTTTAAAGCTGTTAACAGCAAGAAAAAACTTAAAAAATATAAGAAAAGGTAATCTGCTGGTCTAGGTAAAAAACGAATTGCTTTATCTATATAACGCACAAAATCATTAGGATAATAAGCACTTACTTGATACGCAGGCATTCCGCTAAAAGCATTATCTAACCAATAAGGTTCTTCTCCTCTTTCTGCTCTATATTCTTTTACATCTTTTGACATTCCTATAAACTGGGTAATGTCACTTTGTTTAATTTGTTTTCCGTTTAAAACCGGATTAAAATACAATACGGATGCTATTGCAAAAACAATAATTGCTATTGCAAACGGTAAAAATTTCTTTAAGTTCATGGTTAGTCTATTTCTTCATAGTCAACGTACTCGCCAACAGAATTATTACTTTCTTTTGAATTATTTGGCTTTTTATCAATAACAGTTTTTCCAACTTCAACATCAGATGCTTGTTGTTGGTTTCTATACTGTTGCTCAGCTTTCTTTTGTACTTTGTCTACTGCTTTTTTTATTAAGTATGGTCCAAAAAGTTTTGCTAAAAACTTAATAGCATAATAAACTAACAGAATAATTAATATGGTTTTTAAAAAATTCACAGGTCCAGCTTCATTTAAATATGTCATCTTTTTTCTTAAAATAAAAAAATCAATCAAAAATAACAATTTGAAGCAAAAGGAAGCGTTAAGAGTTTACAAAACTTATATTATATAGGTAATTGTATTTTTACGTATGTTTGTACAACCTGAAAATTTGGATTTATTATATGATTAAGAAACTTCTTATCCTTTTTGTTTTTTGCTCAATTTTAACTGCTAACGCGCAATATACACCTGTTATAAATTCAAATAGGCCAGGTTTTTCTGAAAGCCCTTATAGTGTTGGCTCGGGAGTTTATCAGTTTGAAACAAGTGTTTTTTATAGAAAAATGAATGCTACACCTACCTTTAGTAACCCTGAAGCACTAGGTTTAAATTTATTTTTTAGAACTAGTTTTATTTCTGAAAAGTTAGAACTTAATTTTAATACTTCTTTACAAAGAGATAAAATTGCTTTGAAAAATATTTTTGAATCATCTTATAATAAAACTGGATTGAGTCAATTTAGCTTAGGTGCAAAATATATGATTTATGCTCCTAAATATGATGATAAAAGCAAAGAAATAAGAAGTTGGAAAAAAAGACATTCTTTCGACTGGAAAAGGTGGATACCACATATTGGTGTTTCTGCAGGAATAAATATTGGAAGCTTTTTAACCGATTACCATGAAAGAGGTGGGTTTAGTCCTAAAGTTGGTATTTTATTACAAAATGAGTTTTCTGACAAACTAAATGTTATTACCAACCTTCATTATGATTATATTGGTACTGATTTTTCTCAATTTTCTTATATAGTAACAGGTACTTATAACTTTGATGATTATTGGTCTGGTTTTGCTGAAATACAAGGTATATTTGAAGAATACGAGAAAAAAACTAACATAGGAGCTGGAGCTGCCTATCTTTTTAGTGAAAACTTACAGTTTAATGCTTCACTAAGAGCTAATTTACAACAAGATGAAATTGGAATTTATAGTTCTTTAGGAGTATCATACAGGCTTAATAGGCATAAAGACGATTTTGTTGAAATAGATGAATTCGGAAACAAAATTGAAAAGGAAAAGCCTGTTAAATATGACGAGGATAGAAACTTCTTTGGTCGTATGTTTAGTAAAGTAGGTAAATTATTTTCTAAAAAAGACAAACGAAAAGTAGATTTAGATACCGACTCTAATAATGGAGAGCTTTTAAATGAAAAACCTAAGAGAGAACGTCAAGGATCTTTAGTTGATGTGATTGTTAAAGAAGACAAAAAACAAAAGAAAAAGACTGCTAAAGAAGAAAGAAAAGCCGCTAAAAAAGCTAAAAAGAAAGCAGAAAAAGAGGCTAAACGCAAAGAAAAAGAACGTTTAAAGCTTGAAAAACAAATTAAAAAAGAAGAGGAAAAAGAAGCGAAACGTAAAGAAAAAGAACGTTTAAAACTTGAAAAGGAGATTAAAAAGCTAGAAGAAGAAATAAAAAAAGAAGAACAAGAAGAGAAAGAGAAGGAAAAAGAAAAGGAGGATAATTAAAAGCCTTAAATTTGTAAAATGATTCAAATTAAAGAAATAACTACCAAAAAGGGAATGAAACAATTTGTTAAATTTCCTTTTTCTCTTTATAAAGACAATAAGTATTGGGTTCCTCCTATTATTAAGGACGAAATTGAAAGTTTTGACAAAAATAAAAACCCTGTTTTTGAATATGCAAACGCTCACTTTTTTTTAGCCTTAAAAAACAATAAAACAGTTGGTAGAGTTGTAGCAATCATCAATTCTTACGAAATAGAAAAACAGTACATAAAAAAGATACGCTTTGGTTGGTTTGATGTTATTGATGACATAGAAGTATCTAAAGCCTTGTTAAATAAAGTTGCGGAAATAGGTCGTGAAAACAACCTAGAGTATATGGAAGGCCCTGTTGGTTTTAATAATTTGGATAAAACAGGGGTTCTTATTGAAGGTTTTGATTATATCGGCACTATGATTACTTGGTACAATCATCCATACTATGCTAAACATTTAGAGCAATTAGGCTTTACAAAAGAAAAAGAATACATTGAAAGTATATTCTCTTTCAGTAATGTTGATATTAAAAAATATAGAAAAGCAAGCAATATAATTCAAAGAAGGTATAACTTAACTCCTTTGAATTTTACTTCAACCGATAAAATAATGCCTTATGTAGATGAGATGTTTGATTTGTTTAGTAAAACCTATTCAAAACTATCTACATATGTACCTATTTCAGATGCTCAAATAGCTTACTTTAAAAAGAAATACATAAGCTTTATAAACCCTGAGTATATAAAATTTGTTGTCGATGAAAATCATAAATTAGTAGCCTTTGCTATTGTAATGCCTTCTTTTTCTGAAGCCTTACAAAAAGCAAAAGGAAAACTTTTTCCTTTTGGAATTTTCCACTTACTTAATGCCAGGAAAAACTCAAAAGATGTTACATTTTATCTAATAGGTGTTGACCCCGAATACCAAAACAAAGGAGTTACTGCTATTGTTTTTGAGCAATTTCATCCTATATTTTTAGCTAGAGGGATTCAAAACTGTATTAGAACACCAGAACTTGAAGAAAACCAAGCAATTCATCAAATCTGGAAAGATTTTAACCCTAAAATTCATAAAAGAAGAAGAACATACAAACTCGATTTATAATGCAACTCTTTTATAATTCAGATTTATTAACTACTTCAAAAGAAATTACTTTCAATAAAGATGAAAGTCGTCATATCATTCGTGTATTGCGAAAAAAAGAAGGAGATATATTACACATTACTAACGGTAAAGGAATCCTTTTTTTTGCCGAAATAATTATTGGAAGCGATAAAAAGTGTATTGCTAAAATCATTAAATATGAAGAAAAACCCTGTACTAGAGATTATTATTTACATGTAGTTATAGCTCCTACAAAAAATAATGATCGTTTAGAATGGTTTTTAGAAAAGGCTACAGAAATAGGTATTGATGAAATTACCCCTATTATTTGTAAAAACTCAGAAAGAAAAGTTGTAAAAATTGATCGTTTAGAGAGGATTATACAATCTGCTATGAAACAATCATTACAGTTTACGCTACCTAAGCTTAACCCTCCTGTAAATTTTTCTGACTTTATAAAAAATGATTTTTCAGAAGAAACTTTCATTGCACACTGTGAAGAAAGTATTGAAAAAAAGTTTTTAAAAAACATTGCTTCTCCTAAATCAAAATACACAATTCTTATAGGTCCAGAAGGAGATTTTTCTCATGAAGAAATCCAACAGTCTTTAAATAAAAAATTCACTCCTATTTCTTTAGGAGATAATAGACTTAGAACAGAAACAGCTGGTTTAAATGTAGTACAGAGTATAGCCTATTTACACCAGTAATTCATTTTTTGTATATTTAGCTACTCTTAAAGGTTTTTTATTTTGACTACAGCAGATTTTTTTAATCTCTTTTTGTTAATTAGTGCCGTTCACGGTTTCGCTTTTAGTATTATACTTTTTTGTTCTAAAAATGGACGAGAAAAAAGTATGATATACTTAAATCTTTTAATATTAGCTATATCATTAAACAACATACAGTCTTGGGCCTTAGAAAAAGAATTGTTTCAGCATAAGTTTGCTTTAGACTATGTACAAGTTCCTTGGCACTTTTTAGCAATGCCTTTTTTGTACATGTTTTTAATTCACTATCTAAATCTTGCTGAAAAATCATACAAAATATTAAAGATAATTATTCCGTTATTTTTAATTCTTGTCGCCAGTCAAATTAGTTTTGTTCTTTACTACAGTGATTCAGCTTCTAGAGAATATCTAAATTTTATTTACGAAAGATATACTTCTATCGAAGAGATATTTAGTTTGATTACATCGTTAGGTATTTTTATTTATTCATTTTACATTTTGTACAAAAAGGAAAAACTTTTTCCTAAAATTCTATCATTTGACAATCTTAGATGGATTTATACATTCTTTATATTAACTTCTATCGGATATGCTCTTTGGATTTTAGCTTTATTTATTAAAGTAAAAATGAACTTTACTGGTTTCTTATTCTCATATTATCCTTTAAGAGTTTATACTACTGTATTAATTTATTGGTTAGGATATCAGGGGTTGAAACAAATTCGTGTACTAAAAGAGCGTGAAAGAATTAGAGAATCTCTTTTACTTGATTTAAATGGTGATTTTAGCGTTGATACAATTAATTTAAACACCGAGAAAAACTTCTCTAAAAACCATGTCGAAAAACAAAAGGAACAATTTATAGAAATAGATAAGTTTATTAGATCTAAAAAGAAGTATTTACTAAATAAGTACACACTACAAGACCTATCAAAAGACACAGAGTTAAGTTCTAGCACTCTTTCTCTTGTTATAAATAATATTGCTAAAAAATCTTTTACCGATTATTTAAACGAAATGAGGATAGATTTAGCTAAAACACTCTTGTTAGATCCCGATTACACCAGCTATACAATAACTTCTATTGGGCTAGAGTCTGGGTTCAATTCTAAATCTACATTCTATACTGTTTTTAAAAAACATACGGGACATACACCTGTCCAGTTTAAAAGCTTATCATTAGCTGTTTTAAATTAAAACTAACTTTCATTTTATAAAAAGACAGTTCGAAAACATCCAAAATGGACGTTTTCGAACCTTTATCTCCTTATTCTAAAGTATATTTACTAAGTGAAATTAAAAAATTAGTAATTGAAAATAGTTGAAGGGGTTTTCAATTTATAATTAAGATTTCTAATAAAATTATTGAGAACACTTATTTCTCAATGCGAAGAAGGAAAAGCTATAGCTTAAAAACACCAATAATATTATTGGTGTTTTTTACCTTTTACAACCCAAATACAACTTATTAACAAATCATCATCAATCATGCTTTTTATAAAAAGTTGGTTTTAAAACACCTTTTTGGATGTAACTGAACTACAGATAGATAAGCTTATTATATTTTTATTACATATAAAAAAGGCTTTCTTTAAAATTGGGGAATTTTCTGAATAGAAAGCTTATTTTATTTTTTAAGGGGAAAAAACACCAACACATTTGTTGGTGTTTTTTATTGTTGTTTTACTATATTGCTTTTAAATTCAAGTTAATTAATGAAAAACTTCATCCTGTTTTTTTTCCTCCTATTAAACCTCAATATTTTTTCACAAGAAATAGCTATTATACAATATAAAGGAGGTGGTGATTGGTATGCAAACCCTACCGCATTACCTAACCTTATAAGGTTTACTAATCTGAATACAAAAACACAAATTGATAAGGACATACAAAGCATTACACTTGATGATGAAACCATCCTTAACTATCCTATAGTCTTTATAACAGGACATGGTAATATTTTATTTACAGACAATGAAGTATCAACACTAAGAAACTATCTTATTTCTGGAGGGTTCTTGCACATATCTGACAACTATGGTCTTGATAAATATATACGAAGAGAATTAAAAAAAGTTTTTCCCGAATTGCAACTTCAAGAAATTCCTAACAATCATCCTATTTACCATCAAACATTCTCTTTTTCTAAAGGCTTGCCAAAAATTCATGAACACGATAAAAAACCACCACAAGGTTTTGGTTTATTCTACGAAGGAAGACTTGTTGTTTTTTATGATTATGAAAGTGATTTAAGTGATGGTTGGGAAGATACAGCAGTACATAACGACCCAAAAGAAATTAGAACTAAAGCGCTACAAATGGGAGCCAACATAATAGAGTATGCTTTTAAACATTAACACTTTACAAATTGATAACATTAAAATTAATTTTGACACAGAGGCTTTATGGATGCTAAATATTGCTCTAGCAATAATTATGTTTGGTATTGCCTTAGATATAAAAATAGATGACTTTAAAAGACTTATTAACAGCCCTAAAATATTATTTGTTGGATTATTATCACAATTTATCCTGCTTCCTTTTTTAACTTTTATTCTTGTTAACATCATTAATCCATATCCCAGTTTTGCCTTAGGTATGATGATGATTGCTGCTTGCCCAGGTGGAAATGTTTCTAACTTTTTTAGTAAAATGGCAAAAGGTAACGCTGCACTATCTGTTAGCTTAACGGCTTTTTCTACAATTATTTGTTTAATAATGACCCCATTAAACTTACAGTTATGGGGTAGCTTATATGAGCCTACTAATGAAATTTTAAAAAGTGTTTCATTAAATCCTTTTGAGCTTTTTAAACTTGTACTTCTTATTTTAGGAATTCCAATAGTTTTAGGAATGCTAGTTAATCATTATCATCACGAAATGGCTAAAAAAATAAATAAACTTTTACGTCCGTTTTCTATTTTCTTTTTCCTCTTATTAATTGTAATAGCATTGTATGATAATGCTGATGTTTTTAAAAACTACATACATTTAGTATTATTTCTTGTAATATTTCATAACATTTATGCGTTTGTTATAGGCTATGCTGCTGCTAAATCTTTTAAGTTAAATAAAAAGGATTGTAAAACGATTTCTATGGAAACTGGAATACAAAATGGAGGCTTAGGGTTACTTCTTATTTTTAGCTTTTTTGACGGCTTAGGCGGAATGGCTCTTCTTGCTGCGTTCTGGGGTGTTTGGGATATTTTTTCAGGAATGATCTTAGCTACTTACTGGGGAAGAAATAAATAATAAATGAAAACACTTTTATACTACTTTTTTAAACTCTTTGTAAAAACTGGTTTATTCTTTTATTCAAAAAAAATAACGGTAGTTGGTAGTGAACGTATACCAAAAAATGAAGCTGTAATTTTTACTGCTAATCATCCAAATGGCTTAATTGATCCTTTACTCATAGCCACTCACATAAAAAGGAGAACAAACTTTTTAGTACGCGCTGCAGTATTTAATAACCCTATTATTGCTAAGTTTTTTAACTTACTTGGAATGATGCCTATATACCGTATTAGAGATGGTGTGCAACAGCTTAGTAAAAACGAAGAAATTTTTAATAAATGTCAACTAATATTAAAAAATAACAAAATCTTACTAATCTTTCCTGAGGGAACTCATAATAAAGATAGAACTGTTAGACCTTTAAGTAAAGGTTTTACAAGGATTATTTTTAAAACTTTAGATAATTTCCCTGACACTAAAATTAATATCGTTCCTGTAGGAATTACATATCAAAATATATCTAGTTACCCTTCAAAAACTGCTATATATTTTGGTTTTCCTATTTTGGCTAACAATTATTACGATAAACAAAACATAAATCAATCAGTAAAAAACATAAAGGAACTTGTTTCAAATCAACTAGAAGATTTAAGTGTTCATATAAAGCAAGATGAAGGTTATGAAACTACTTTGTCTACCTTAAACAATGCTCAGGTTGATTTTACTAAAGTTAATTATGTAAATACACTTATAAAAGACAAAAAAGTACTTCCACAAAAAAAGCGTAGTATAAACTACGCTCTTCCTTTATTTTTATTAATTGTTTTAAATAGTTTGATTCCATATTCAATCTGGAAATTTTTAAGTAAAAAAGTAGACGAAATAGAGTTTATAGACACCTTTAGATTTGGCGTAAATGCTATTTTGTTCCCTTTGTTTTACTGTATCCAAAGTTGGATAATTAATATCTTTTTTGGCTGGAAAATAGCTTTACTCTATTTTTTCACTTCTTTCTTACTTATTCTTTTATATACCAAACTATCTACTACTCCGCCATCAAAATAGCATCTTGAATATCTTGTTGAATTTTAGTACGTATATTACTTTTTACTAAGCCGTAATTTCTCATTGTGGGATAAATTCTGTTTGATAAAAACACATATACAACACCTGTTGCTGGATCTGCCCAAGTATAAGTTCCTGTAAAACCACTATGCCCAAAACTTACATCTGACACACAGCCGCAAGTAGCTTTAACCTTAGGATTTAATTGTGGTTTATCAAAACCTAAACCTCTACGTACTTTTTTATTTTCGTAGTAACGTTTGTTAAATTTATGTACTGTTTCTGGCTCTAAGTACTTTTTTCCTCCATAAGAACCATCTTGTAAAAACATTTGCATAATTTTAGCTACATCATTTGCATTTGCAAACAAACCTGCATGTCCACCAACACCTCCAAGCATTGCTGCTCCCATATCATGAACATAGCCATGGACTAATTGATGTCTGTAGTAATTATCTCTTTCAGTAGGAACAATTTCGTCTTTTGTGAACTTAGTTAAAGGTAAATAAGTCATTCTATCTGCTCCAATAGATTGATAAAACTGCTCATCAACGAGTTTATTTAACGGTCTTTTGTATTTTCTTTCTATAATTTCTTTAAAAATATAATATCCTAAATCACTGTACTTATACCCTATCCTTTTTCGTTGTTCAGAATCTACTATCTGCTTATATATTGAGTCTTTATATTCTTTAGCTAGATATAAGTTTCTTGCGACTTTTATACTAAACCTTGGCGTACGCTTTTTTCTATAAAACTTTGTAGAATTTTTTCCAGTTACACTATCTTTTGTATGCAAATAAAATGGAATCCAAGAACGTAAACGTCCATAGTGAGACAATACCTCTTTTAATAATAAAGTATCCTTATTTGATTTACTATACCTTGGTAAGACATCCCCTAAATTTGAAAATAAGCTAATTTTCCTTTCTTCTTCAGCCTTCATTATCATAGGTAATGATGCTAATATTTTGGTTAAAGATGCTAAATCATAAATATCAGAGTTTTTAACAAGTCGTTTTTTATCTAAAGTATGATAACCAAAGCTTTTATTATAAATTACTTTACCATCTTTAGCTACTAAAATTTGTCCTCCTGGAGACATTTTCTCTTGTAAAATGGTATCAATTCTTTTGTCTATAATTGAAAGTTTTTCTGATGAAACTCCAGCCTCTTCAGGAATAGTATACTGTAACACATCCAATCCGTCTACCAATAATCCATACCCAACTTTAAACTCATTTTTTATAGATACTGGTAATTTTCCTTTTAAATCGAAAGCTCCAAAAAGAGCTTGCGCTGAAAGTTCTTGAGCTAGCTTACTATTTTGGTATGACATAACAACTCCTTCTATATTAGTAAAAGAAGATACTTGAAGTAAACTATAAGGACTAGCAAAAACATCTAACACTACTTTATTACTTCTAGCTATTTCTTGTAACCACACAAGGTCTTTATTAGAAAACTTATAACTTTTCCATGGGTTTTTATTTGATTTATGAAAACCAATAACAACAAGATTATACTTTTCTAACTTCTTCTTTAAGACACTTAAATGCTTATCTGAAACTTTATCTACCTTAGTATAATTTTTAAGCATTTCATAAAAATCTGATCCATTATCACTTCCTAAAGAAACATAAGCTACTTTTTTATCCTTAAGGTTTTTAATTGGTAAAATAGCTCCTTCATTTTTTAAAACTGTGATAGAGCTTTTTATCAACTTACGATGTAAAACCTCATCATAAGGACTATTTATATCTTTTAGCACATTTTCTGTTACAATAGGCTTATACTTATTCAATCCAACTAGGTATTTAGCCTTTAAAATCTTTTTAACTGAATGGTTTAAGCGCGCCTCTGTTAATTTCCCTTCTAAAAGAGCTTTTTTAATCAGTCTAATTGAACCAGGAACATCTTGTGGAATCAACAACACATCATTTCCTGCTAAAATTGCTGCTAAATCAATTTCTGCTGGTGTTGAGTAATTTGCAGCTCCTTTCATATTCAATCCATCGGTAATAACTAATCCTTTAAAACCTAGTCTGTTTTGTAACAAATTAGTCACTACACTTTTTGATAGTGATGATGGTAGTTTTGGATTATTTTCTAATGCTGGGATGCTTAGGTGTGCTGTCATTACACTTCCTACTCCTGCTTCAAATATTTTTTTGAATGGATATAACTCTATCGAATCTAAACGTTGTTCGCTAAAATTAACTGTTGGTAATGTGTGATGAGAATCTGCTTCAGTATCTCCATGTCCTGGAAAATGCTTCGCATTAGCTAACACGCCTACTCCTTGCATTCCTTTTGTAAAAGCTATAGCTTTTTCTGCCACATTTTCTTTACTCTCACCAAAAGAACGGTTTCCTATAATAGGATTATTCGGATTTGTATTTACATCTACAACAGGAGCAAAATTCATATGAATTCCTACTCTCTTACAGTGTTCTCCTATTCTTTTACCGACTTCTTGAAGTAGAACCGTGTCTTTAACTGCTCCTAAAGTCATGTTCCAAGGAAAACGATACGTGTTCTTTAAACGCATATCCAAGCCCCATTCACCATCAAAACCTACCATTAGAGGTACTTTTGCTAATTTTTGATACTTATTGTTTAAAACTACTTGCTTATCTGGTGTTCCTTGCATAAAAATAATATTTCCAACATGGTGTTTTGTAACCATGCTTGAAATAAAATCCTCGTGTTTTTTATCTTTATTTGAATACGCTTGTATCATAAATAACTGTCCTATTTTTTCATCAACAGACATGCTCTTCATAATACTATCTACCCAAACTTTTTGTGCTATAGAATCTTTTGCCAACAAAGGATCTTGTTGTTGGGCTTGAGTTATTTGTAAAAAAACAAACGCTAGTACCGTAAATACTTTTCTCTTCATATATATCATACTTCTATACAAACTTTACTCGTTCGTGTAAAGTTTTAATTCCTTTTAAATAAAATCAATAGTTATACCAAAAATCGTGCATGCCAACTCTCATTTGCTGGTACTTCCCATTTTTTCTCAAAATCTTCTTTAGTATTTACCATATTATTAAACACAACTGTTTCTGCTGTTACTTTTTGTTCTTTGGCAAAATTTTGGAACTCTGGAAGTTTTACGATGTTAATGTTATCTCCGTCTTTAAAAGAAATATTCATTTTATCCATTAAATCTAATTCTAGCTCTTTTTCTAATTCTTGTATAAAACGCACAGAAGCATCTATTGAACACCCTGAAACGTTATTAAAATTCTCATCTACTCCCAATATTAAAAATTGATTGTACTTAATAGTAAAAGATCCTTTTAAATCATCACCATGACGCGTCCAATTATCTATAAAAAGTAATGCTTTTGCACTAATAAATTCTATTTCTTCTTGTGTAAACTCTCTATCTGACTGATACACCCAAACTCTTGAGTTTTGAGGTAGTTTTTTATATTCTGTAAACATTGTTGTATTGTTTGTTTTCGTAATATCTAAATTAAAGAACAACTGAGATAATTACTAAAAATAAATGTTAAAGATTACCTTAAATTAAATTTCTGTTGTAAAGCTTGTAACTTTTCTTCATCCGTCATGGTATCTTTTGGTGCTGACATTCTTTCTTTTATTTCTCGTAATACTTTTTTGGTATATAATGGGAAATCGGCATTTTGTATCCAAGCATTATATCCTGGGTTCTCTTTTAGTACTTCTTCTACAGTTCTTCCTTTATACTTTCCAAAAGAAAAAATTTCTTGATCTTTATCATCAAATAAGATAAATCCAGCAAAATCAGCTCTTTTTCCATGTGTTGAAAACTCACTTAATGCTTCTATTGAATTTTCTAAATCTTCATACTTTTCAACTTGTGCTAATAAAATTTCATAAGTTGCATTGGTATCTGCTTCTGCTCCATGTGCTCCTACTAGTTCTTTTCCACAATAAAACTGATATCCTGCTCCTAACGTTCGTTGTTCCTTTTTATGAAAAATAGTTTGTACATCTACAGCTTTACGGTTATTCATATCGAAATCAATTCCTGCTCGTAATAATTCTTCTGCTAATAAAGGGATATCAAATCGGTTTGAATTAAATCCTGCTAAGTCTGCATCGCCAATTAACTCATTTATTTGCGGTGCTAATTCTTTAAAAGTTGGTTCCGTTACTACTTTTTCATTAGTAATTCCATGAATTTCTGATGCTTCTTTTGGTATTTCTATTTCTGGATTCACCAACCATGTTTTACTTTCTTTATTACCATTAGGAAATACTTTTAAAATAGATATTTCAACTACTCTATCTTTAGCTATGTTTACTCCTGTTGTTTCTAAATCAAAAAATACGATTGGTTTTGTTAAGTTTAATTTCATGTATATTGTTTCTCTAGTTTGAAAGTTTTTAATATTTAAAAGTTGGTATATCCTCAATCTATACTTTACAACTTTGTACTTTCTAACTCTTTATTCGTTATTTAATTCTTTTTTGAATTCATCTATTTGGTCTAACACTTTCTGCGGAAGTGTAGGCTCTTTAAAATTATATTTTTCTAACTCTTTTTCTAACGTTTTTGCTACAATGTAACGTGCTGTTGGTTTATCATCAGCTGGTATTATATACCAAGGTGCATTACCTGTTGATGTTCTTTGTAACATATCTTCATAACACTCTTGATATTTATCCCATAACTTTCTTTCCTCAAGATCACCAGCAGAAAATTTCCAGTTTTTTTCTTCAATATTTAACCTACGTAGTAACCTATTTTTTTGTTCTTCTTTAGATACATTTAAAAAGAATTTTAAAACAATAGTTCCGTTTTCTGATATGTGTTTTTCAAACTGATTAATACGTTCCATTCTACTATGATAAAAAGCATCAGTTAAATCATCTAAACTTTTTACTGTCGGAATATTTTCTGCAAATATATACTCTGGATGCACTCTTGTTACCAAAACATTCTCGTAATGTGTACGATTAAAAACACCTATTTTTCCTTTTGCGGGTAATGCTATATAATGACGCCATAAAAAATCGTGCTTCAACTCCAAATCTGTTGGTACTTTAAAACTATGTACCACTACTCCACGCGCATTTACATCTTTAAAAACTTCGCGAATTAAACTGTCTTTTCCCGCTGTATCCATTCCTTGTAAGCATAATAAAACACTATACTTACCCTCTGCATACATAGTATCTTGTAAATCACTAATCTTTTTTCTTGATTTTTTTAGCTTTTTCTTAGCATTATCGACAACTTCTTTAGTAGTAAATTCTTTTAACTCTCTTTTTTTAGAAAATTTATAGGTATTTGTGTTCATTCGCTTTTTATATAGTATAAAAGTACAAAAATATAGAGTTTTTTAATTGATTTTTTCTTGGTTATTATCAATTATTACAATTAAATCTAAAATATTTCTTTATTTATTTTTTTGAGCTTTACTTCCAAATAAACAACAGATGAATAAAACAATTATTATACAAGCTAGCTCTAAAAGTACAGGAAACACTAATAAAGTGATTAACTACCTCAACAGTAATGAATCTTTTGACTTTGTTGACTTAAAAACCAAAAATATTGGTGTGTTTGAATACGACTTCTCTAATGCTGGTGATGACTTTATTCCCCTTATGGAAGAAATTATTAACAACTACGATACCCTTGTATTTGCTACTCCTGTTTATTGGTATACCATGAGTGCTACTTTAAAAACTTTTTTTGACAGATTGTCTGACTTACTAAAATATAAGAAAGATTTAGGAAGACAGTTACGAGGTAAAAACATGGCTATGATTAGTAACTCAGGTGCTAATGACCGTAGAAATGGTTTTGAAATGCCTTTTATTGAAAGTGCTAAATATTTAGGCATGAACTATCTTGGTAGTGCCCATGCCTGGTTTACTGAAGATGGAAACGATATACATGTTGAAGCCAAACTAAAAATTGATACCCTTAGAAAGGTGCTTACTCAATAAAATATTTAAAATCTTTTACACGCTCTCTGCTTACAATTATTTCTGAGTCTTCATAAGATTCTAATTTTAGTTGTAAGCGTGAGTTTGTATAAGACACAATATCTTTTATGGCATTTATATGTACTATAAATGTTCTATTTACTCTAAAAAACTGCTCTGGATCTAACTCTTCTTGCCAATATTCTAAAGAATTATCTATCAAATAACTTCTATTAGAGTTTGTATGGATATAAGTGGCTTTATTTTCTGAATAAAAGCATTCAATATCTTCTGTATTGATGATTTTTAAGTGTTGTCCGACTTTTATTGTAAATCGCTTTTTGTATTTTCTATCTACAGGATTAATCAATAACTTACGAATGTCATTTATATTAACTTGAATGTTGCTTTGTAAAGGTTGATGTTCTTTAAACTTATCTACAGATATTTTTAATTCATCTTCATCTATTGGTTTTAATAGATAGTCTATTGAATTTAACTTGAATGCTTTTAATGCATATTCGTCATAAGCAGTGGTAAAAATGATCGCCGATTTTACAGTTACTTCTTCAAAAATTTCAAATGATAATCCGTCTGAAAGCTGAATATCTAAAAAAATCAAATCTGGATGTGTGTTATTTTGAAACCAATTAATCGATTCTTCTACTGAATGTAACATTTGCTGAACTTCTATGTTTAGTTCCGCTAACATTCTACTTAACCTTCTTGCAGCTGGCTTTTCATCTTCTATAATTATAACATTCATAGTTTGGTTTATTTTTAGCAATTATTTGTTCATGTATTCTTTAATCTTTCGTTCTTCCCATTTTTTAGAAAAAAGTTTTCCTTTCGAAAAAACATTAAATCCGTGTAAAAATACTATAACTCCCCACCAAAAGAACGAATTATAGTTGTTTATATCTAAAAAGGCCTCCATTACTGATTCGTCTCTATAAACAATATCTTTATATATTCTTCTTCCTATAAAAACTAGGTTTATTAGTATGTAAACCACTAAATGTTTGTAAAATTTTTTAATTTTGTTTACTCTTCTTTGTGCTCTTATATATTGCTGTTCTCTATTTAAACTTTCCATTTTCTTTCTTTTTTAGCTCATCTAGATACTCTTGTATTTTGCGTTGTTCCCAATCTTTATTAAAAAATATATTAGTTCCAAATACCCCTAACCAATGAAAAAAGACTCCAATCCCCCAAAAAAGCCAAGTAGCATACACCCCAAAATTGGTTATTGATTTTGTAAAAGTTAATTTATCTTCATTCATCAACCCCATAATAATTACGATTGAAATAAATATATTCACAATTACATACGCTGCCAAATGCCAGTAAAATCCTTTTATTTTTTCTACTCTTTTTTTGGCTAATAAATACTTGTGTTCTTCTTTATAATCATTTTCCATACTAACCCTTTTTATTTAGGTATTCGTTTATCTTTTTCTCCTCCCAATCTTTTCCAAAACCTAATACATTAACTCCAAAAACTAGCATCCAATGAATAAAAGTAACTAGTACTATTCCTATAACTGGAAACCAAAACCAGTGATAATAAGGTGAGAATTTTAAATTCACTAAAACAATAATAATCACTGAAATTATATTTACTAAAGCATGAGCATAAAATCCTTTTACTTGTTTTACTTTCTTTTTTGCCTCTAAATACTTTTTTTCTTCTATATAGTTATCTTCCATTGTTATTGTTTTCTAAAAATTCTTTAATTTTTCGTTCTTCCCAATCTTTTCCTAACCCTATTTTTTCAATACCGAAAACTCCTAGCCAGTGAAAAAAAACACCAATTAACATTCCTATTATTGGATAATAGAACCAATGGTAACTGGGTACAAACTTTAAGTTAATAAAAATCAGAACCGGTATAATTAATACTGTTACAATGAGATGAATATAAAAACCTTTAATTTTTTCTACTTTCTTTTTTGCTTTTGCGTATTTATGCTCTATTGTGTAATCTTTTTCCATCTTATTTATAGTTTTTATCATCATCCATTAACTCCTTAATCTTACGTTCTTCCCAGTTTTTACCTAAGAATAAATTATAATTATTTACTTCTAAGTAATGAAAAATCAAGCCTATTCCCCAACCTATCATTGGAAACCAAAACCATTGAAATTTTGAATATGTTTTAAGGTTTATAAAAATTAAAAAAGGGATAACTATACAATACGAAACTAAATTTTGATAAAATTCTTTTAGTTTTTCTACCTTTTCTACTGCTTTTACGTAGTTACTATTTTCTAAACTTTTTGTATCCATGATACTATCTTTTATATTAATTAACAGCGGTAAACACACTGTAAATGTTTTGTTATTATTAATTATTTGAACGTTTCTATCGGTTATTAAACCGTAACGATCTGCTATATTTCTTAATCCAACTTTTGTGCTTTTTCCTATAGCTTCTTTTGGATTAATATTATTTTGAATTTTTAAGAAGCCTTCTTCTTCAAAAATGTTTATTTCTAAAGGTTTAGTTGAAGAAACTACATTGTGCTTTACTGCATTCTCTAGTAATAATTGAAGAGATAACGGAACTATTTTTAAATCGGGATTACTTACTTCTTCTGGAATATTAAATTGTACAGCTTCTTCAAAACGCATCTGTAATAATTCCATATACGTCTTAGCAAATTGTAATTCTTCTTGTATAGGTACTAATTCTTTATTTCGCTGCTCTAATACATACCTATATACTTTAGATAATTTTGTGGTAAATTTTTCTGCTTGCTTTGGGTTTTCACTTATTAAAGAGGTTAGTACATTTAAACTATTGAACAAAAAGTGTGGATCTATTTGACTTTTTAAGGTTTCAAACTTTGCTGTTTCTGTTTTTGCTACTATTTCATGCTGTGTGGTTTCCTGTTTTACTGATGCCTTCCAGTTTACCATGAAATCTTTCGCATGGAAAAACACAGCGATAGCTAATGAAAGTATAATTGCAAATAAATGCATCCATAAAAACTGACCTTTAAAAAAGTTATCTATATTATTATTAAAAATAACAAAGTATTGCACGTAATGGATTAATAATACAGCTACTACCGTGTAACTTATTGTTGCAACAATACCAGCCCATACTCTTTGATTAGTTTGTAAAACCCAATCCCACTTTTCACTTAAGTAGTCATTTATAATTCCATTTCCTAAACCTAAAACAAAAGAATACATTGCAGAAAATAAAAACACCGACCCGGCTTCTTTTAACGTAAATGCCTGATTTATTAAAGTAAAAACAACACCAAAAATGATTGTAAGTTTTGTACAAATCCAAATATCATTTTTTAAGTTGTTAAGTGTTTTTTTTAATGTTGTTCTCATTTCTTTCTTTTACTTACCACAAACTTAAGTTTACTTTAGTTCATTAAAATTTAATATCGAAAGATACATCTTTATCCTTAACTAAGAACTTTGCGGCTTCATATTGAGGTGGTCCAAAACGTGATAAATTATTATTTGATGCACCATAATCTTCTAAAGGCATTCCATTAGGTTCAAAATCCATTTTATTATTATTGTTTGCATCATGAAAACAAATAATCGCATACTCACCAACAGGTACTTTTTCAAAAACCACAGTGCTTTTTCCTTCTTTTATTAGTGATTCTTTAGCTTCTAATGGTTCTTTTCTAAAATTCTCTTTAGTGTATAAAGCGAACTTTACTTTTCCTTTGTCAGAAGTAACGTTTACAACTGTTGCTGTAACTGTTTTGTTTTGAGCTGACACTGTTTCAATAGTAAACAAAATTGCTATAACAAAAATGTGTATTAAGATTTTCATCGTGTTATTTTTTATGGTTAATGATGACACAAATATTTATCAAAGACTTTATTTCTGAAATAAAAACAAACTGAGTTGTATTATTTTTAGGATGAGCTGTAACAATTTGTATTTTTGAGCTACTTATAACATATCAACTCTACTAAACTTAGTGAAAAAAGAACTAGAAAATAAATTTTTAACTGATTTCGAAGCCAATCAAAACATTGTGCATAAGGTCTGTAGGATTTATACTACAAACCAAGAAGCTCATAATGATTTGTTTCAAGAAATCACCATTCAGTTATGGAAAAACTATAGTAAGTTCAGAGGAGATGCAAAGTTTAGCACTTGGATGTATCGAGTAGCATTAAATACTGCTATTTCTTTATATAGAAAATCAACAAGAAGTATAAAAACACAAGATTTTACAGATTATTCTTTTAAAATTAAAGCTGAAGAGTATGATGATACTGAGGAGGTACAGTTAAAAGCTCTGTATGGTGCTATCCGTAAATTAAATGATATTGATAAGGCTTTAATTTTTTTATACCTAGAAGATAAACCTTACAAAGAAATCTCTGAAACTTTAGGTATTAGTGAGGTAAATGCTCGTGTGAAAATGAATAGAGCAAAAGATAAATTGAAAAAAGTATTAAACCCATAGTTATAAATGGATTTAGATTTAGATAAATATAAAAAAGCTTGGGGTAATCAATCAGAAGAAACTAACAAAGTTTCTAGGGTTGATATCTATAGAATGGCACACTCCAAGTCATCATCAATAGTAAAATGGATTTTTATTATTGGAATTTTAGAGTTCGTTTTTGTGGCGATTATTAATTGTTCTTTTAGAATCAACCCTGAAGATTACGGACCATTGAAAGATAACTTTATTGGAAATTACATGTTCGAAATTGAAATACTTTCTTATTTAATAATTATTTATTTCTTAATACGCTTTTATAAAAATTACAAAAGCATTTCTACTTCAGACAATACTAAAGTTTTAATGTCTAAAATTTTAAAAACTCGTAAAACAGTTAAAGCTTATGTTTTCATCAATTTAAGTTTTGTTTTTGTCGTTGCTCTAATTACCATAACACAAACTCTTTTAAAAGAAGAGCATGCTCACACAGCTACTTTTTATATAACTATAACTATTGTTTCTATCTTCCTTATAATTATCATTATAGGTCTATATTGGTTATTTTACCAACTACTCTATGGTATTTTACTACGAAAACTTAACAAAAACTATAAAGAGTTAGCTAAACTTGAAGAATTAAACTAAAAACTTACTAACTATTTTATAAACTTCTCTTAACATTTTGTGATGACTATTTCCTATATTAGCTGAGTTAACCTTTTATATATGAGAAAATTAATACTTTTTGGATTTTTAATTTGTTCTACTATTGCTTTTACTCAAGAAGATAATTTTTGGAATAATGTTCGCTTTGGAGGTAGTGTTGGTTTTGGGTTTGGTTCTAACAATACAACGCTTTCCATATCTCCTGCAGCTGTATATGATTTTAACGATAGTTTTTCTCTAGGTGTGGGTATTGGGTATTCTTATAATAAAAAAGACTCTTTTAAATCAAATATTTTTAGTCCAAACATATTTATACTATACAGGCCTATTAGAGAAATAGAGCTTTCTTCAGATTTACAACAAATGTATGTTCACAGAAAATCTAATTCATTCTCTGAGAAGTACAGCTACCCTGCATTGAACTTAGGAATTTCATATAGAATAGGTAGCGTATCCTTGGGAATACAATACGATGTCCTATATGAGGAAGATAAAAGTATTTATGCTTCAGGTTTTACTCCCGTAGTAAGAGTTTTCTTTTAAAAAAACGCTTTCAATTCTTCTAATAGCTTTTCATGCATATCATTCGTATAATCTAAATGTGTTACAATACGGATTTTTCCTTCACCCATTGAAATTAGTAATACACCTCTTTCTGCCATCTTTTTCATAAAGTCATCTGGATTTATTGAATCTTCAACATAAAAAATAACAATATTCGTTTCAATAGGTTCTACTTTTACTACGTAAGAACATTTTTCTAAAACAGCCCCTATTTCTTTTGCTTTCTTATGATCCTCAGCTAAACGTTCCACTTGATTATCTAAAGCATAAATTCCCGCCGCTGCTAAAAAACCTGCTTGACGCATTCCTCCACCAAATAACTTACGTACCCGTAATGCTTTTTCAATATGAGCTTTACTACCCACTAATACAGATCCTACAGGAGCTCCTAATCCTTTTGATAAACAGATTGAAATCGTATCAAATAATTTTCCATACTGCTTAGGAGTTTCATTTTTTGCTACCAAAGCATTAAATAAACGTGCTCCATCTAAATGATATGCCAAATCATTTGCTTTAGCTACTTTTTGAATCTTTTTCAATTCTTCAAAATTCCAACAAGCACCACCTCCTTTATTTGTAGTATTTTCAGCACAAACTAATCTACTATATGGAGTATGGATATCATTTCTTCCTCCAACTAAGCTATCTAACTGTTCAGCTGTAAACATTCCTCTATCTCCATTAATCAAACAAGAAGTTACCCCCGCATTAAACGCAGCTCCTCCTCCTTCATAATTATATACATGCGCCCATTTATCACAAAACATTCTATCTCCTGGCTGTGTATGAATTTTTATCGCAGTTTGATTTGCCATGGTTCCCGAAGGAAAAAATAAAGCATCTTCCATTCCAAACATATCAGCTACTTTTTCTTGCAGTAAATTTACTGTTGGATCTGCTTTAAAAACATCATCTCCTACCTTAGCACTCATAATTGCTTCCAACATTCCTTTAGTTGGCTTCGTTACAGTATCACTTATTAAGTTTATTTCCATTTCTAACTACGATTTATAAAATGTATTTTTGCATTTATGATTACACACGAACAGCTTAAAAATATCGCTGAACGAATTGGCAAGTTAAAAGGATATTTAGAAATTGACAAGAAGTTAATTGAAATTTCAAATGAAGAAGAAAAAACAGCTAACCCTGATTTCTGGAACAACCCGAAAGAGGCTGAAGCTGTAATGAAATCACTTCGTTTTAAAAAGAAATGGGTAGAAGATTACAATGCTGTTCTAGCTATGAATGATGATTTAACTGTACTATATGACTTTTATAAAGAAGGTGATGTTGAGGATAGCGAAGTAGAAGAACAATTTGAAAAAACAGCTACTTTCTTAGAAGATATTGAATTTAAAAACATGCTTTCTGAAGAAGGTGATAGCTTAAGTGCTACAATACAAATTACAGCAGGTGCAGGAGGAACTGAAAGTTGTGATTGGGCAGAAATGCTTACCCGTATGTATACTATGTGGGCAGAAAAGCAAGGTTTTAAAATAAAAACACTCAACTATCAAGAAGGTGATGTTGCTGGTATAAAAACGGTTACTTTAGAGTTTGATGGTGATTATGCTTTTGGGTGGTTAAAAGGCGAAAACGGCGTACATCGTTTGGTTCGTATCTCTCCTTTTGATAGCAACGCAAAACGTCATACTTCCTTTGCTTCTGTATATGTATACCCTGTTGCTGATGATTCAATCGAAATTGAAGTAAATCCAGCTGATATTGAAATTACCACAGCTCGTTCTAGTGGTGCTGGTGGACAGAATGTAAATAAAGTTGAAACTAAAGTTCAATTATTACATAAACCGACAGGAATTCAAATTCAGTGTTCTAACTCTCGTTCACAACACGATAACAGAGCTACAGCTATGCAAATGTTAAAATCACAATTGTATGAAATTGAATTACAAAAACGTTTAGCTGCTCGTGATGAAATTGAAGCAAACAAGATGAAAAATGAATGGGGAAGCCAGATTCGTAACTATGTAATGCATCCTTATAAGTTAGTAAAAGACGTTCGTACGGCTCATGAAACTGGAAATGTAGATGCTGTAATGGACGGAAATATCAATCCGTTTTTAAAAGCTTATTTAATGATGATGGGACAAAAAGAAGATTAACACTATAAACTCTTAATAATGATTAAAATATACCACAATCCACGTTGTTCTAAATCAAGACAAGGTTTAGAAATTTTAGAAAACTCTGGTAAAGAGTTTGAAACCGTAAAATATTTAGATACTATTCCTTCTGAAGAAGAATTAAAAGAAGTCATTAATCTTTTAAATATTTCTCCGATTGATTTAGTTCGTAAAAATGAAAAAATTTGGAAAGAAGAGTATAAAGGAAAAGAACTATCAGATGCTGAAATCATTAAAGCTATGGTTGACAATCCTAAATTAATAGAACGCCCAATTGTTATCAATGGTAATAAAGCAGTGATTGGTCGTCCACCTGAAAACATCAAAGAAATTATTTAACTACTTAGAAGCTCTCAAGAAATTGGGAGCTTTTTTATTTTAACACAATTTAAATAACTAATTTTTTAGTTTATTAATAATTCACCGTAAATTGCCTACAAATTAAAATTCATATACTATGAAAAAAACATTATTAGGACTATCCCTGGCCTTCTTTATATCTACAGGGTATAGTCAAGCTTTAAAAGAAACACAACAAAAGCTACCAAAAAAAGGAAAAGTAAGTGCTATGAAAATCCCAACCGATTCTTCGGTTAAGATAGGGAAACTATCTAATGGGATGACCTACTACATCAAACAAAACCCAAAACCAGCTAACAAAGTAGAATTAAGATTAGTTGTAAATGCAGGTTCAATTTTAGAAGATGATGATCAATTAGGATTAGCTCACTTCATGGAACACATGAACTTTAATGGTACCAAAAACTTTAAAAAGAACGAACTAGTAGATTATCTACAATCTATCGGGGTTAAATTTGGTGCTCACTTGAATGCTTATACTGGTTTTGATGAAACTGTATACATCTTACCCATTCCTAGTGATGACAAAGAAAAACTTGAAAAGGGGTTTCAAATTCTTGAAGACTGGGCACATGGTGCTTTGTTAGAAGGAAAAGACATTGATGAAGAGCGTGGTGTTGTTCTAGAAGAATACCGTTCTCGTAGAGGAGCTGATAGCCGCATGTTAGAAAAATACTTACCAAAAGTAATGCATGGTTCTAAATATGCTGAAAGACTACCTATTGGTACTAAAGAAAATTTAGAAAACTTTAAACACGAAAGTATTCGTCGTTTTCACAAAGATTGGTATCGTCCAGATTTAATGGCTGTAGTAGCTGTAGGTGATGTTAGTGTCGATGTGTTAGAAGAAAAAATCAAGTCACACTTTAATAAAATACCTACTATTAAAAACCCACGTAAAAGAGAAGTTGCTCCTTTAAAAAATCACAAAGAAACTTTCATAGCAATTGAAGCTGATAAAGAAGCTCCATTTTCTAGTGTTCAATTAATGTATAAAGATTATGGTGAAGCGACACCAGATGTTACCATTACTGATTACAGAAATTCAATTGTAAAATCTTTATTTACTCAGATGATTAACAATCGTTTAGATGAGTTACGTAATAGCGAAAACCCACCTTTTGTCTACGGATTTAGTTACCACGGAGGAACTTGGGCTCGTGGTAAAGAAGCTTACCAATCAAGAGCTGGTGTAAGTGCTGACGGACAATTAAAAGGTTTACAAGCTTTATTAGATGAGAGTGAGCGTGTTAAAAGATATGGTTTTCAACAAGGTGAATTAGATCGAGCAAAAATGAACATATCTGCTCGAATGGAAAAAGCATTTAAAGACAAAGATAAAAGAGAATCTAGAAGAATAGTTGGTGAATATGTAAACAACTTCTTAGAGCAAGAACCTATTCCAAGTATTGAATGGGAGTACAAAGCTCATCAAATGCTATTGCCTTCAGTAAAATTAGAAGAAGTAAATAAACTTATTGAAAGTTACTTACATGATGACAATCGTGTAGTTGTTATTACAGGTCCTAAAAAAGTTGTTACTGAACAACAAGTTATTGATGCTTTAAATGATGTTAAAACAAAAGAGTTAAAACCTTATGAAGACAAAGCTGTTGCGGCTTCATTAATCACAAAACAACCAACACCTGGATCTATAGTAAACGTTACTGAAAATAAAGATTTAGGTACAAAAACCATGACCTTAAGTAACGGAGCAAAAGTTACCTACAAAAAAACCGATTTTAAAAATGATGAAGTATTATTTGAAGCTTTTAGCTTTGGAGGAACTTCTTTATACTCTGATGAAGAATTAAAAGCTACTTCTTTCGCTAACAGAGGACTTTCTGAAGCTGGAATTAATGGTTTTTCTAAAACAGATTTATCTAAAATGATGTCAGGTAAAATTGTTCGTGTTTCTCCTTATATTTCTGGATTAAGTGAAGGTTTTAGAGGTTCTGCAACTCCTAAAGATCTAGAAGAGCTATTCCAAATGGTACATTTATACTTTACTTCTTTAAATAAAGATGAAAAAGCATTTAACTCTTATGTAAATAAGCAAAAAAGCTTCTTAGGAAATCTATTAGCTAGTCCTAATTTCTTCTTCCAAAAAGAAATGAGTGAGTTTGTTTACGGAAAAGACCCTCGCTATACAGGCTTCCCTTCTCCAGAAAAATATGAAAAAGCTGATTACAACTTAGCATATAAAAAGTATCAAGAGCGTTTTGCTGATGCTGGTGATTTCAACTTCTATTTTGTTGGTAATGTTGACGAAAAGAAACTTGCTGAGTACGCAACTAAATATATTGCAGGTTTACCAGGAAAAAATTCTAATGAGACATACAAAGTGTCAGACTTTAGACCTTTATCTGGTTCTCATTCTAAAACAGTTACTAAAGGTAAAGACCCTAAAAGTAATGTTCGTATTACCTATCAAGGAAAAGCTAAATACAACAAAAAAGATGCTTTAGCTTTTAAAATATTAGGTGAAGTTGTTGGAATTAAATTAACTGAAAAGTTACGTGAGCAAGAAGGTGGTGTATATTCTTCAAGAACTCGTGGTAATATATCTAAAATGCCTTACGGATGGTATAACTTTACCATTTCATACCCTTGCGCTCCTGAAAATGTTGAAAAACTAAAAAACATTTCTGTAGCTGAAGTTGCTTCTGTTGTTAAAAATGGACCTACTAAAGAAGACTTAATGAAAGCTCAAAAGGGAATGATTGCTGACTACAAAGAAGACCTTAAAAAGAATCATTTTTGGTTAAACACTATTAAAAATGTAGACTATCAAAATAACGATGTCTCAGACATAGCTTCTTTTGAAGACAGAGTAAATTCTTTAACTATAAAAGATATTCAAAAGGTTGCTAAGAAATATTTAACTAACGGATATATTTTAGGTGTTTTAAACCCTGAAAAATAATTTTAAATAAATTATAACTACTTAAAAGCTCTCAAGAAATTGGGAGCTTTTTATTTTTTTAGAAACTTAGATTCAAAAAAACCAAGCCCGTAACCATAAAACTGAGTGATGGTTGTAACAATACTCAACAATGCTACCTGTAAATTTTTATTTTGAAATAAGGAATCTAAAAAGACACAAGTAAAGTAAACTCCGTAAAAAGCTAACAACTGCCAATATCCAAAAAATACTGCTATAATCGCAATATCAATTCCAATAATAAATAAACTCGGAAACCAATACGTTAATTTTGCCGTTTCTGGATACTTTTTATTCAATACAGGTCTTGCAGTACCAAAAGCAAATGTTTGTTTAAAAAACTGTTTAACGGTACTTCTACGTTTATGGTACACAAAAGCCTTTTCTATTAATTGTGTTTCAAAACCATTCTCCCAAAGGCGGAAGGTTAAATCTATGTCTTCACCAGCTTTCATCTTTGAAAAACCATTTGTTTTTTCAAAAGCAGTTCTTGATAAACCTAAATTAAAGCTTCTGGGTTGAAATTTTCCTACGGATTTTTTCTTTCCTCTAATTCCTCCAGTTGTTAACACCGAAGTCATCGAATAATTAATAGCTTTTTGTAAAGCAGTGAAATTAGGATGTGCTGCGTCTGGACCTCCAAAAGCATCTGTATAATTCTCTTCTAATGCTTTTTTTACTTCAGAAAGGTATTGAGGGGGAACAATAACATCGGAGTCTAAAATAATAAAGTAGTTTCCTGATGCTCTTTGCATTCCATAATTACGACTTGCTCCTGCCCCACTATTCTCTTTATAAAAATAGTTTAGATTGAGTTGTGAAGTATACTTTTTTACAATTTCTTCAGATGAATTTTCAGAACCATCTTCAACAATTAATACCTCAAAATCATCTTGAAAACCTTGTCTGGTTAAGCTTTCTAACAACTCATCAACCTCTTGTGGTCGATTATAAACAGGTACTATTACTGAAAACTTTAAGTCCATTATAACCTAAGCTCTTTGTTTAATTTGTTGAGCTATTCCATTCCAAAGCTGTATTCTTTTCTGTAAAGATTCCTTGGCATAAAACAACACATCATCCCACTTTTGTTGATCTTGACCACACAACTCCTCTATCATTTGTAACGATAACGGTCCGTGTTCATCTCCATCTAATTCAATATGTCTATTTAAGTAATATGTAAGTTTACTGTAAGAACTTCCTTCTTTTTCTTCAGTGTTTTTTACAATTTCTAAAAACATATCTGGTATTACATCTTCTCTACCAAAAGTAAAACTAGATGCTATAATATGTGGCTCACCTGTTTTAATTACTTCAAAAGAAAAGTTTACAAAGTCTTTTACTTCTTCAATAATAGAACTATTCTGCATTACTTCCTCAACTGGTTTTCCGTCAATAACACCTGAAATAAAGCTCGAAATTTCATCGATACTAGCCCCTGCTTGACGCATCGCATCAATATACATTTCAAAATGACTCTTTGGTTCTCCTAATTCATTAATATCAGTTTCTTCACCTAAAACAATTTCATTGATAAAACGTGCCGTTTTGGTATTTACAGCAGGTAACCAAGGTAAATTCACACAAGTAAGTTCTCGTTGTAACGCTTTTAATAGTGACATGAAATCCCACACAGCAAATACATGCGATTCCATAAATAATTTTACATCGTCAATATGCTCTAACGAGTTATATAGTTCATGTTCCTTTAGTTGCTTCCTTAACGGTGCTAACTCTTTTTCTATGTGTAAAATATTGCTCATATGATAACTATCAATAAAAAAAGCAAATCTAACGATTTGCTTTTTATCTTTGATTCTATTTATATAAAGATCTTATTCTTCAGTAAACCTTTCCATTACCGCATCACTCACTCCCATGTTAGAGAAACCTCCATCGTGGAATAAGTTTTGTAATGTTACTTTCTTAGTTAAATCTGAGAATAATGAGATTGTATAATCCGCACATTCTAATGCTGTTGCATTTCCTAATGGAGACATTTTTTCAGCATATGAAATAAATCCGTCAAATCCTTTTACTCCTTGTCCTGCAGTTGTAGGCGTAGGTGATTGAGATATTGTGTTTACACGTACTTTATGATCTCTTCCGAAGAAATATCCAAAACTACGTGCGATACTTTCTAAATACGCTTTGTTATCAGCCATATCATTGTAATCTGGGAATACACGTTGTGCTGCCATATAAGTTAATGCAACAATACTTCCCCACTCATTCATGGCTTGTTTGTTATATAAAACGTTCATTACTTTATGAAAAGATACCGCTGAAACGTCCCATCCTTTAGTTGTAAAATCGTATTTAGAATCTGTATAATGACGTCCTTTACGTACATTAACTGACATACCGATTGAGTGTAAAACGAAATCTATTTTACCTCCTAAAATTTCCATAGACTTTTCAACCAAGTTGTTTAAATCATCCATAGAAGTTGCGTCAGCTGGAATAATTTCAGATCCTGTCTTCGCTGCTAAATCTTTAATACCTCCCATACGCATTGCAATAGGTGCGTTGGTTAATACAAACTCTGCTCCTTCTTCGTGAGCACGTTCAGCTACTTTCCATGCAATAGAATTTTCATCTAATGCTCCAAAAATAATTCCCTTTTTTCCTTTTAATAAATTATACATATTTAAAATATTTTAGTCTATCGTTGTTTGTTCTGAAAGCAAATATACTCTTAATTTAATAATTCCTTTGCATGGGTCAATGCACTTTCAGAAACGTCTTTTCCACTTAACATCTCAGCTATTTCTCTAATACGTTCGTCTTCTGACAATAACTTTAAATTAGAGGTGGTTACTCCTTTCTCTTCTCCTTTAAATACTTTATAGTGCTGCACTCCTTTTGAAGCTATTTGAGGTAAATGTGTAATGGTTATTACCTGCATATGAGCACTCATATCTTGCATTATTTTTGCAATTTTATTAGATACCTCTCCTGAAACTCCAGTATCAATCTCATCAAAAATAATCGTAGGCAATTGTATGTTTTCTGATAGTATTTTTTTGATAGATAACATAATTCGAGACAATTCCCCTCCTGATGCTACCTTCTTTAACTCTCCAAAGTTACCTCCTTTATTTGCTGAGAATAAAAATTGTAAGTTGTCTTTTCCGTTTGATAAGTATTCTTCTGAAGATAGTAATTCTATAGCAAAACGAGCATTTGGCATTCCTAATTCTGATAAAAGATATTCTAATTCTTTTTTCAACTTTGGAATTACTTTATTTCTCGAAGTAGTAATCATCTTCGCTACTTCATCTAACTTTTTAGCTACATCTTTAATTTCTCCTTCTTTTTGAGCCACTATTCCTCCAGCATCTTCAACTTGTGCAACCTTTTCTGATAATGATGCATGAATTTCTTGCAATTCTATTATTGTTGATACTGAATGTTTCTTTTGAAGGTTATAAATTAATTGTAACCTATCATTGAGCTCTTCAATTTCGTTAGGATTAAACTCTACCTCTTCATTTGCGCTTTCTAACTCGGTAACTACATCATCTAATTCAATTTTCACACTCGTTACGCGATTCGCTAACTCTTCATATTGTTTAGAAAAAGAACTGATTTTTTGTAGTTTCCCTTCTAAAGAATTTAGTAACGTTTGAATACCTATTTCTTCATTAATAGAAACACCTAAAGCTTCTGATAAATTCAACTTTATTTCTTCAATATTATTTAATTTATCTAACTTTTCTTCTAAAACTTCTTGCTCTCCTTCTTTTAAGTTCGCTTCTTCAAGCTCATTAAACAAGTGTAAGTTGTACTCGTATTGTTCTTTTGATTTTTCAGTTTCCTCCTGAAGTGCTTTCAGCTCTTTTCGTAATTTGTTATACGTACGCAAACCTCTCTTATAAGATGCTATTTTAGCTTGATTTTTTGCCAAGGCATCAATAACAGAGAATTGAAAAGATACATCTGACAACTGCATAGTTTGATGTTGCGAATGAATATCAATAAGCTTTGTTTTCAAAGCATTTAACACCGATAATGTAACCGGCGTATCGTTAACAAAAGCTCTTGATTTACCAGATGGTAAAATTTCTCTTCGAATTATGGATTCTTTTTCATAATCGAGGTCTAACTCTTCAAATAACTCTTGCAAAGTATATCCTTCTACCGAAAATTGTGCTTCAATAATGCACTTTTTCTCAGTATCCTTTAAAGAAGATAAATCGGCACGATTACCCATTACCAAACCTAAAGCTCCTAATAAAATGGATTTTCCTGCTCCAGTTTCACCAGTAATGATAGATAAACCTTTTGTAAAATCAATCGTTAACTGATTGATTAATGCATAATTATGTATAGATAAATGTGTAAGCAAATTCTATTCTTTTGTAAAAAATAAAAGTAAGGATTTTGAATGAATTAAATCAAGCTAAAACAAAGGAAGTCTATTGATTTTTCAACAGCTTATAAACGTTGTATTTAACGATTTAATAACGAAGCACTTTTACTGAAGATTTTTCCACTTATCTTTATAAGTTGGAGCAATTTTATTTAAAACTGTAATCATTTGTGATTGATTTCTTGAAGTAACTCCATCAGAAAAAACATTTACTATTTCATCTCCTTTGGCATCTAAGAAAACGCGAATCATATAATTACCAATAGTAATATTATGTAGTTTATCTAAATCTAAAACACTTTTTTCAATTGCTTCTTTAGCTGAATTTTTATTGTCTGCAAAATTATCGAAACCGTTACGGTGGTAATTGTAGTAGATACTTCGTAAAACACTAAATTTAGAAGACAGTAAATTATCTATTAAAGCAAAGCGATTTTGTTTCCCTACTTGATTTTGCCAACCAGACTCTCCGTTAGACTGTGCTAACAACATAATATTTTCTGCTTGTTTCAAGTAATTCTCTCCTCCTTTTAAAGCAAAAGTATCTGCATCAACTCCTAATATTGTATATACATAAAAAGCAATTGTTGAGATTAAATTAGATTCGTAAATAGTTGGGTTGTAAATTAACGGATCAAACTCATTATAACGAAAGTTAAAGTTTGTATCATTAATGTTTAAAACAGGTGTAGCATAGGTTGAATTATATACAGGTCTGGTTGACTGTACTTGCAAAGTCCCTGAAAAATTACTCCCGTTTTGCTCATTTATAATGATATTAAATGCACAATTAATACGTTCTTGTTGCTTAAAGTTTCTATTCGTCCATTGTTTATCATTAATAAACTCAGTTAATGCTTTTTGTAAAGTTTGATAAACTTGTTTATTACTACTCTGTACTTTATCTGAATTGATTATTACAGTAGCATTCAACTCTTGTGAATAAGAAGAAAAAGTAACTGAAAAAAGAAAAACTATAAAGAAAAACTTACGCATCTAATTTTTGTATTATTTCGTTAACGATATCTTTTGACACTGCTTTTTTCGATTTTAAATCGAACGATTTTTCGTTAAAATCAGCATCAATAATTGTAATTTTATTGGTGTCGGTTGCAAAACCAGCACCTTTATCACGTAACGAATTTAATACAATAAAATCTAATTTTTTGCGTGTAAGCTTACTTTTTGCGTTTTGTACCTCATCGTTCGTTTCTAATGCAAACCCAACTAACAACTGATTCTTCTTAATTTCTCCTAGAGATTTTAAGATATCTTTAGTTGGTTCTAACTCAATACTTAACGCTGCTTCTTTCTTTTTTATTTTTTGAGTAGCTACATTTTTTGGTCGATAGTCTGAAACTGCCGCCGATAACACAGCTATATCAACTTCGGCAAAATACTTATGACATGCTTCATACATATCTTGTGCAGACTTCACATCTATTCTATGAATAAAAGAATGGTTTACTTCCTGATTTGATGGACCAGCTACTAAAAACACCTCAGCTCCTAAATTAGCCGCTGTTTTAGCAATTTCAAATCCCATTTTACCTGAAGAGTGATTTCCAATAAAACGTACAGGATCTATAGCTTCATAGGTTGGCCCTGCTGTTATTAACATCTTTTTCCCACGGAGTGGTAATTTAGATACTATATCTTTTTCTATAAAGTCAACAATATCTTCTGGTTCAGCCATACGACCTTCCCCAACCAATCCGCTTGCTAACTCACCCGAAGTAGCAGGAATTAATATATTACCAAAACTTTGTAAGCTTTCTAAACTAGTTTTTGTTGATGGATGTTGATACATGTCTAAGTCCATCGCAGGTGCAAAATACACTGGACATTTAGCTGACAAATAGGTTGCTAATAATAAATTATCGCATGTCCCATTTGTCATTTTAGACAAGGTATTTGCTGTAGCTGGGGCAATTAACATTAAATCTGCCCATAAACCTAAATCTACATGGTTATTCCACAATTCATTTTCATCTTCTTTATCATAAAAAGTAGAATGAACTGGATTTTTTGATAAGGTGGAAAGTGTAAGAGGTGTTATAAAATCTTTAGACGCAGGAGTCATAATTACTTTGACTTCTGCGCCTGATTTTATAAATAAGCGAACTAAGTTCGCTGTTTTGTATGCCGCTATACCGGCGGTAACACCAAGTAAAACTTTTTTACCGCTTAGTACAGACATATTATTTTGTCTCTGGAGTTCTATAATACACCTTGTCGTTTAACCACTCTTCTACTGCAATAGCATGTGGTTTAGGTAAACGCTCATAAAATTTAGAAACTTCGATTTGCTCTTTGTTTTCAAAAACTTCTTCTAAACTATCGTTATAAGTAGCAAACTCATCTAACTTATCAACTAATTCCTTTTTTAAATCAGAATTAATTTGTGTAGCTCTCTTTGCTATAATAGAAATAGCTTCATAAATATTATGCGTTGGAGCCTCGATAGCTTCTTTATTATAAGTTATAGTACTTAACGGCGCTTTCGTTTCTTTATAATCCATTTTTTAACTTTTAGCTAATTGTTCTTGTTCTTTGTTTAATGCTGCTAGCATTTCGTTTGATTCTTCCATGAATTTTGATTCAGGAAAGTTTCTTTTTAATTTATCGTACGCTTTGACTGCTTCTTTAATTCTTTCTGCTTTTCTACGTTGCGTACTTTTCATTGCAAAATCATGCGCTGCTTTTAAACGGTAGTATAAAGCTTCTTCTTTATACTTCGTTCCTAAATAATCTTCTAATAAATTATCAAAAGCTACAATGGCCGCTTTATAATTTCTAGAGTCATAATCAGCAGTTCTATAATATGTTTTTGCTATTTCAAAAGATTTCTTTTCAAGCTTAGCTCTTAATTCTGCATGATACTTGTTAGCCTCTTCTATCTTATCTGAATCTGGGTAATTATCTATAAATTTTTGAAAAGCCTCTAACGCTTTGTTTGTATCCGTTGGATCTAAACTATAACTAGGTGCTGCTTTGTAATAGCTTAAAGCTGATAAAAAAGCTGCTTCTTCTCTTTTTGAACTTTTTGGAAAAGACGTAATAAAGCTATTAAAATAATAACCTGCCGATATATAATTTTTCTCATTAAAACTAGACTGAGCTACCATATACTTAATTCGCTCCATTTGAGGTTTACCTCTATAAGAAGGTACTACCTTTTCAAACAAACGTAAAGCTTTACTGTACTTTTGAGCTTCGTACATTTTTACAGCCATTTTGTACTGTTCTTCTACAGTTCCTTTATTCAATACTTTTTGATATTCTCCACATGAAGAAAGTACTAAAAGCATTACAGCAATATACGCTAAATTTTTCATTTTTTGCATCTGGCAAAATTAGTGATTAATTATGGATTATTAAAACGATTTTTTATCTCATAAATGAGATTAACAAGAAACTACAAAATCTGTTATAATTTTTCCAAAGAACTCCTAAATATTTGTTAATCTTATTGCTGAGCCCCAGCGGCAGATTGAGCTACTATTTGCTTAACATCATTATCAAATAGATATAATCCTCCTTTATCATCTCCAATTAGGTTAATTTTATCTAAAATATTGCGTGCCAATGCTTCTTCTTCTATCTGTTCAGATACATACCATTGTAAAAAGTTATGCGTTGCATAGTCTTTTTCTTGTAATGTAATATGTACTAAATCGTTTATTGACTTAGATACCATTACCTCATGATCAAACAATGTTTGGAACATATCTTTAAAAGACCCAAACTTTGCTGGTGGTTCTTTCAAATCAGAAATATGTGCGTGTCCGCCACGTTCATTTACAAACTTTATTAATTTTAACATGTGCATGCGCTCTTCATCTGAATGTGCATACATAAATTGTGCAACACCTTCAAAACCTTGAATTTCTGCCCAACATGCCATAGCTAAATATACTTGTGATGACTCAGCTTCTACTCTTATTTGGTCGTTTAATGCCTGCTCTATTACTTTTGATAACATAATCTTTTTACTTTTCTTATTAAAAAACTAATTCATTTATTTCACCACTATATAATCCTATCATTTTCCTTCCATTTCCATCATCTGCATTAATATTAATAATAAAATTATTTTCTGATTTTTTCGTTATTTGAACTTCTCCTTGAGCTCTATCTTCATCCACATCAACTCCTCTTAAATTTATATAATCATTGCACTCATAAGTTGTTTCACTACCATTAGAAATACAAATATCACTATACAAATGTTTTAATTTTTCAGGAAAATTATAATTTCCCTCAGAAATATGCGTTATCGAAACACTAAACTCTAGAAAAACTACCCTATCTTCTACCACTTTATTATCTATATATAGATTATTTTCTTTTAATCTTGCCAAGCCATTTAAAAACAACATTGTTACTTCACCTTGATCATTTTTATACCAGTAAGCGTTCTTTATAAGTGCTTTTTCATTGTTTACTATCACAAAAGATTCCTCTTTTTCTATATTATCTAAATCTTGACTACATGATATTAACAAAACACTTACTGTCATAAATAATATAACATATAGTTTAAAATATTTCATAGTTTATTTTTTTACAAAGATGCTAAAAAAAGACTACAATAACGAAATTGTAGCCTTTTGCATTCTCTATTTTTGTTTAGACAGCTTATAGATTATCTATAAAGTCTGATATTTTTGTTTGTAATTCTTCCGAAGCTGTTACTAATGGTAAACGTACTTCATCTAAACAGATTCCTAACTTTTGTAATACCGCTTTTATTCCCGCTGGATTATTTTCTTCAAAAATTAGATTTACTATATCCATTAGTTTATAGTGTATATCGTAAGCCTCTTTTGCTTTCCCTTCTAACCCTAACTGAATCATTTTTGAAAACTCTTTAGGTAATGCTTGCCCAATTACAGAAATAACTCCTGCTCCACCTGCTAAAGCTACTCCAACAGCCAAATCATCATCACCAGAAATCACTAAAAAATCTTCTGGCCTGTCTTTTAACAACTCATAGTATTGTTGTTGATTGTTTCCTGCTTCTTTAACTGCAACAATGTTTTCAAAATTTCTTGCTAATCGTAAAGTTGTTGCTGGCTCCATATTTTTTGCTGTTCTGCCAGGAACATTATACATAATAATTGGCTTGGGGCTTGCTAAAGAAATTGCTTTGTAGTGTTGATAGAATCCTTCTTGTGTTGGTTTACTATAATACGGGGCTACTGATAAAATTCCGTCTATTTCCGATAAGTCTAAAGATTGTAATTCTTCTACAACAGTTTGTGTGTTGTTTCCTCCAACTCCTAAAACTAAAGGTAAACGTCCTTTATTTTCTTCAGCAATTACTTTTATTATTTCTATTTTTTCTTCTTTAGTAATTGTTGCACTTTCTCCAGTAGTTCCATTTATTACTAAATAGTTTGTACCGTTTTCAATATTGTAATTTACTAACTTTTTAAGTGCTTCGAAATCTACACTTAAATCTTCATTGAAAGGAGTTACCAAAGCTACTCCAGTTCCTACAAACTTTTGCATTATATTTTATTTAAAATCGTTAGGTATTTTTTTAATTCTTGATTTAAAACTGCTTCGTTAAAACTAGTATCAGACACTACTATATCGTACAATCTGTCATCAATTTCTGCAAAACCAGCTTTAAAATCTGCTTGTGAGAACAAAGTTACCATATTCGTTAATAAGTTTGACGTTTTTGTATAGTTTATGAGTAGGTCATATTTGTTTTTAACGAAATCTTTTAAATTGTCGGATTTTAAACTCGCTTTGAAACCAAAATCTTTTTCGGTAAAAAACTCAGGAGATGGTTCTTCTTTCTTTGAGTACTCTTTGTAAACTAGTACTTTTATATCTGTTTTTTGAAAAGGAAAAATGTTTGTTAAATTGGCTATTACTACATTTACTAAAGCTTCATTATCTAGCAAAATTGCTACACTTTTAACTTTGGTTTCTTTATGTGGGGTATTCTCTTTTTTTACAACAAGTTTGTCGTATACTTTCTGAATAGATTTTTTCTTTAGGGTACTTATCATCTGTAAAAATTACGAATAGCTAATTTATATTATTTCTCTTCAATTTCTAATAATAAAAACTGATTTAACTGCTTTCCATACAACTGAAAGTTATCATCAGCTGCTAAGATTAACGATTTGTTTCCGTTTTGCAATATTGGACCAAAAGTAATTGCTTCAATATTGTCTATAATTCCATCTGTTAATTGATTTTCAACAGAACTAAAGTCTAATAACAGTTCTTTTTTTAACGGCGTATATTGTTCGTTTTTTAAAGATTGTATTTCCAAGGTATTTGTTGAATTGTTGTTAATGGATGCTTTAAAAATTCTAACTACATTTCCATGGCTTCCATAACCACTTTGATAGGCTCTTTCGATTATGAAAAAGTGATTTTTTTGATATTCTAAAATAGCTGTTGTTCCGTTTAGGTTTACATTTCCTTTAGCTGGTTTATCAATTTTTTCTAACTGATAAGCAAATTGCTTCGTCGCCTTTTTTGATTCGTTATCAAAATAGGTAATTCTGATAGGAGATTGTGTTTCATGAAATGTTGGTTCTTCTCCATCTGCTTCCAAAGGAGCTTCCATTGCTACCCAAAAGCCTTTTCCGTCAAAACTTTTTGAAGAACTTTCAAAAACACCATTATGTTTTGGTTTTGCTTTTGATGTTGCTTTGAAGTAACTCGGTATTTCTACCTGACTTTTAAAACTTCCATCTACATTAATTTCAAATATACTTGGGTCTTTTTTATACTGAATAGATCCTTCACTTACTAAATTTATAGTTCCCTTATCTACAAAAATAGACTCTAAATCTAGTACATGGTTTTTAGTAAACTGACTTGTGGTATCTACTGTAATAACTTTTTCAAAGTTTACTGATTGAATTGAGTCACTTTTAACAATAATATCACCTATTAGTATTCTTGGATTTGTAGCATCATCCACTACCATGTAGTAATTGTTATTGTAAAAATCGATTCCAGAGATTCCACCAACAACAGTATTATCAATTACTAAAGAATCCTTTACCACATGTTCGTCTAAAAACTTAAGCGCTGTTTTTTGTTGTTTACAAGCTAATAAACCAAAAACCGATAGAGTAAGTATTATTTTTTTCATACTTACAAAAGTATTGTTTTTAGTTTATGTAAGCATCAGAATTTGCAACGTCTAACTTAATAGATTCAATTAATCATGAAAAAATATATTCTTTTAATTTTAAAACTGATAGCGGCTATTATAATGCTTCAGACATTGTTTTTTAAATTTACTGGAGCACAAGAAAGTATTGATCTATTTACTAAAATAGCCGGAAATAATGAAGCTTATATGCGAATAGGAACTGGTGTTTTTGAATTAATTGCTTCTATACTTTTATTTACTCCCAAAAAAACTTGGTTGGGAGCCTTGTTAACTATTGGTTTAATGAGTGGAGCAATTATGAGCCATTTAACTATTTTAGGCATTGAACATAACAAAGACGGCGGTACTTTGTTTATAAGTGCTATCGTAACTTTTACCTCTGGAGTGATTTTATTAATTTTCAACAGACAAAACATTCCTGTAGTTGGGGACAAATTATAACTTTATAAATCAAAAAAGGACAGTTATAAAACTGCCCTTTTTATTATTAATTTAATCCTATAAATATTTCTACTTCTGCATTTGTTGGATCTAATGTTTTTGTTCCATACACCTCATAATCGGAAGTATATGCTCTATTTATATCTTCATTCCAAATCTCTAACCATTTGTTGTAAACAATATTATCAGTTAAACTTCCTTTTGCTACATATGCTTTATAGTTTGGTGCTTCTATTTTTTTACTCACAAACCCTTCAGGGACATTATCTACCTCGTTTACTTTGCAGCCAATGATTGTTGTATATGGTTTCGTATGGTCTGACTCATAATCGGTATACACAGCATATACTTCATTTGAAGATTTATTCGGGATTTTCTCGGCTATATTTTCAGACATGAATCGTTGCCATAAAGCGGGAATATCTTTTGCTGCTTGTTGATTCTCGTTGGTAGTTCTTACCGAGATACCAACAACGTAAAACGGCTCTTTTTGTTCTGTATTCATCTTTTATTTTTAAGTTTTACACAAAAATAAAGCCCGTTGTGTCAACGCTATGTCAGGAGCTTTTAATTTTCTTTAGCTATGATTGCTTTAACAATTAAGTATTGAGAAACGATATATAGGATGATTATAGCAATATCAAACAACCTTTTAGGTGTATAAAAATTATTCAATGCTATAAGGCTATCAGAAGCTATAAACAAAATAGTCCCTAATAACAACCAAGTATTTGCTGTTGTTTTTTGCTGACGATAATTTAGTAATGCCGTTGTTCCAAATGTTGAAATAGCTATTCCATACACCAATACAGGCAGCAACATATCTCCTAAGTTAGGATAAATTAAACCTAAGAGCCCCACAAATAACAATACAAAAGGAATTGCTGATGTTAGTATTTTAACTACTGAATCTTTATACAAAAAGCTTGTCGTTATTTTAATATATACCACATGTGCCACTAAGAACGATGCTAAACCAAACACAAAAAAGTTTGCTTTATCTAATAGGAAAACATCGCCCCAAAACGAGAAAAACAAAGCTGACAGCAGCCAAAAATTTGGCTTTTTAACCGATACCAAATACACTACTGCTAGTGATGTCATTAGTAAAGGTTTAAAAATCATCTCTATTGTTTTATTTTGTGTAATTACTGCATATACGTCAGCAATAGCAACCAATAAAAAAACGATGGATGCTATGGTTATTTTAGTTTGTTTGGCCGTCATTAAACATGTTTTTACAAACATAACTAAAAACTGCTTTAATTTTAAAATTAAAGCAGTCTTGTTTTTTGGATTTTCTAATTACTAGCAAAGAACGTTATGTTCCCACTCAGACCATTCACCTAATCCAATTCCAAGAAAAGAAGGTCTACATCTTCTCATACATAACTGTTGACCAGACTCCTGCTCAAAAACACTCATAGGCTCATATTTTTGCTCACATTTTTGCCCTCCGTTTAAGGATTTTTGCTGTTTTTTAGTCAGTTCTTGAACACCTTCTAATTTTAAAACTTCTTTTAACATAATTATTTTTATTAACTCTGAACAAAAAATATTCTCAACAAGCAGTCAGAGTATCCGCTCTTGATTCTTAAATTTCATACGACTACGACATATGAAATAAACTTATTAATATATAATTTCACAAAATATAAAGAATAACAATTGTTCTATAGCAATTTTAAAACAAAACTACACAAATACAATAAATTCAACAAAAAAAATCATAAAATTATATCAATAAAATCTTGTTCTGAAATAATTGGAATTCCTAAACTTTCAGCTTTTGTAAGTTTACTTGGTCCCATATTATCACCAGCAATGATGTATGTTGTCTTTTTAGAAATAGAACTCGATACTTTCCCTCCGTTATCTTCAATCGCTTTTTTAAGTTCACTTCTAGTCATTTGATGAAACACTCCTGAAACCACAAAAACCTTTCCTGCTAGCTTATCTGTCTGTCCTTCTAAGCTCTCTGCAGAAACTTCTAACTGAACTCCGTAGGATTTTAATCGGTTAATCAATTCTATATTTCCTAAATCATTCGAAAAATCAATAATGCTTTGTGCAATTCTATCGCCAATCTCATCCACAGCAACCAATGTTTCAAAATCGGCATTCATTAAATTATCGATTGACTTAAAGTGTTTCGCTAGTTTTTTAGCTACAGTTTCTCCTACAAATCGAATTCCTAACGCAAATAATACTTTTTCAAACGGAATTTCTTTTGATTTTTTAATTCCTTCAATCATATTTTGCGCTGACTTTTCTGCCATTCGTTCCAACGGAATTACTTGTTCTACCGTTAAATCATACAAGTCTGCATAGTTCTTTATCAGTCCTTCTTTGCGCAATAAATCTACAGTTTCTCCTCCTAGGCCATCAATATCCATCGCTTTTCTACTGATAAAATGCTTGATTCTTCCAGTAATTTGTGGTGCACATCCAAATTCATTCGGACAATAATGCTTTGCATCGCCTTCCGTTCTGACTAGTTCAGTATTACATTCAGGACAATGTGTAGCATACTCTGTAGGAACAGAATCTACTGGTCGTTTTGTTAAATCAACAGCAATAATTTTCGGAATAATTTCTCCGCCTTTTTCTACAAAAACCGTATCCCCTATTCGTACATCTAATTTTGCTATTTGATCAGCATTGTGTAGTGAAGCTCTTTTTACAATTGTTCCTGCCAATTGCACAGGTTCTAAGTTTGCTACAGGAGTAATGGCTCCTGTACGACCTACTTGGTAAGTAATTTCATTTAACACAGTTGAAACTTGCTCTGCCTTAAATTTATAAGCAATTGCCCAACGAGGTGCTTTTGAAGTATACCCTAACTCATCTTGTTGCTGAAATGAGTTTACTTTTACCACTACTCCATCTGTTTCATAAGGTAATGTGTGACGCTTAACATCCCATTCATTTACAAAGTTTAATACATCCTCTATCGATTTGGCTAAAACAATTGTGTCTGGAATTTTAAACCCAACTTTTCTTGCAGCTTCTAAACTTTCAAAATGTGAAGCATACTTTCGCTCTCTGGTTACTAACTGATACAACAAACAATCTAACGGGCGTTTTGCTACTTCTGCACTATCTTGTAACTTCAAGCTTCCACTAGCTGTATTACGCGGATTTCTATAAGGTTCTTCATCATTTGCAACACGCTCTTCGTTCATTTTGTGAAATCCTTCTAACGGTAAAATGATTTCTCCTCGCATTTCAAAATCAGAAACAAAGTCGTTATTTGGTAACAATGGAATAGATTTTATGGTACGTATATTAGTTGTTACATTATCTCCTTGAAATCCATCTCCACGTGTAACTGCTTGTACAAACTCACCATTCTCATAAGTAAGATTTATAGAAGCTCCATCATATTTTAACTCACATGTATATTCGACTTGATCGGTTCCTAAAATTTTCTGAACGCGTTTTTCCCAATCTAACAAATCTTCTTTAGAGTATGAATTATCTAATGAATACATCCTATGCTTATGAGTAACCGTTTCAAAGTTTTTAGTAACTTCTCCTCCTACTCTTTGCGTTGGTGAATTCGGATCGAAATATTCTGGATTTTCGTCTTCTAATTGCTGAAGTTCTTTTAATTTAATATCAAACTCATAATCTGATATAGTTGGCGCATCCAACACATAGTAACTGTGATTATGTGTATGTAACTCTTCTCTTAACTGTTGTATCTTCTCCTTAACTGTCATTAAATTATTTTCTAACGGTACCTGTAAAATGATTGATTTTTGAATTGATTGGGTTTCCTGAGGCTCTTCTAAATGAAGCTAACTGACCTGCATGCCAAATAGCATCAGCAATAGGTCCATTAATAGCGTTCCATAAAGGAAATTCTTTTTCTCCAAAGATTATTTTGAATTGTGACACATCATCACTACTTCTTAAAATATCACTAGCTTGTTTTAAGTTTTCTAAAGTTGCTTTTCTTTTTTCAACAAATGTCATTCCTGATTTTGCCTCTTTATGAGAAACTTTTAATGCTGCATTTTTAATTACTTGCGATAAGCTTAATACATGATCTATTGTTTCTTTAGTTGTTTTTGCCTCTGCGCTTGGTTTATACTCTAAGTCTTTTTCTGTTAAACCTTCTGTTGCCCAATAATAACGAAACCCTAATCCATCTATCATCCTACTAATTACAGTTCCTGAAGTAAACTTATTAGCTTCTTTTGGTATTTCGTAGTATGGTAATTTGGATTGTGCGCTTGTTGTAATTACCGCAAACAACAATAGTATTGGTGTAAGTACTGCCCTCATATAACCTTATTTTTTGATGCTAATTTAAGGAAAAGATTTATGAGTAGTATAAGTAAAATAGGATCTACTTAAATAAAAAAACCGAGGCAATCCCTTACCTCGGTCGTTAAAAAACAAACTATGTATGATAGTTTATTTTTTTAACCACATAGTATAGATGGTTTCTTTATTTCTTGCTGAAACTAATAACATTGTTTCGCTAATTTTTTCAATTTTTAAATTTTCTTCAAAACTTTCATTATCAAATTCTAACTCCTTAGCCCCTGTAATTAACTTCCAAGTTCCACTTTCTTCTTTATTACTCATCATAACTTGATATCTTCCATCAGGACTTAGTTCTAACCAATTTTTCCCTTCTGAAAACTCAAATTTTTCATTTCCAATTTTCATTGAATCTACAAACCATTTTCCAGAAACTAGTGTTTTTAATTCTTGAGAATAACTTAGCGAAGTAGTGCCAAGTAGTAGGAACAGTAATATTATTACTTTTTTCATTGAGGGGACATGTTTAAGGGGTTACTCTTAGTCAAATATAGCAAAAAAGCCGAAGCAAATCAATGCTTCGGCTTTTTTTATCTGTTTTTAACTTTATTTTAATAATAAGTATAACGACGTACTTTAGCAATATGCTTTGCTAAACGCATTACTTGATGTGAATAACCATACTCGTTATCATACCATACGTAAATTACAATAGTATCTCCATCAGCTATCGTTGCTTTACTATCAAAAATAGAAGGAGCTGTTGTTCCTACAATATCAGAAGATACTAATTCATTACTTAATGAGTATTGAATTTGCTCTACTAAATCACCTTCTAACGCATATTGCTTCATAATAGCGTTAACAGATTCAACTGTTGCCGGAGTTTTTAATTGTAAGTTTAAGATAGCTAATGATCCGTTAGGTACTGGTACACGAATGGCACTTGAAGTTAACTTACCTGCTAATGCTGGTAATGCCTTTGCTACTGCTTTACCTGCCCCTGTTTCAGTAATTACCATATTTAAAGCTGCTGCTCTACCTCTACGGTATTTCTTATGCATATTATCAACCAAGTTTTGATCATTTGTATATGCATGAATTGTTTCTAAGTGTCCTTTTTTAATTCCGAAGTTATCTTCTAACACACTTAATACTGGTGTAATAGCATTAGTTGTACATGAAGCTGCTGAGAAAATATCTATATTATCAGGATTATTTTCTTCATGATTTACTCCGTGCACAATGTTTGGCACACCTGCTCCTGGAGCTGTTAATAATACTTTACTTGCTCCTTTTGCTTTTAAGTGACGACTTAATGCTTCTTCATCTCTAAAAGCTCCTGTGTTATCAATAATTAACGCATCGTTAATTCCATATTTCGTATAGTCAATATCTTCAGGTTGCGCTGCAGAAATCATGTAAACAGTTGTACCATTAATGATTAATGCATTATTATCAGCATCTACTTGAACTGTTCCTAAGAAATCTCCATGAACAGAGTCTACACTTAATAAAGAAGCTCTTTTTTCTAATACTGTTTGATCTATTTTACCACGAGTAACTACTGCTCTTAATCTTAATTGAGAACCTTTCCCCATCTTACTACTCAACTCACGAGCTAGTAAACGACCAATACGTCCAAAACCGTATAATACTACATCTTTTGGTTGAATGTTTTCTGCTTCAGTTGCATCTTTTAGTTGCTCTTTTACAAAAGCTACCTTATCTGCTGATGCATCGTCTTGTAAGTGAAATTCGTAAGCTAATTTACCAATATCTAATTTTGATGGTGGTAAATCAATCGATTGAATTGCTTTAGCTATTTCTAAAGCATCTTCTATTGTTATTGGCTTCGCTACAAACTCTTTAGCGTAATCGATTAAGTTTAAAACCTCACTAGCTCTTTTATCTACTAATGGATTTCTAAATAATACTAACTCGATAGATTTATCGTACCATAAATCGTTAACGATATTAATAAACTCAACCGTAGCTCTTCGAACTTGCGCTTGATTTACTACTTCTTTTTCGTAATTTGTTATTGTTGACATAGTTGTGTGTTAACTAAAATTAAAAAATTTGTGCAAAAATAGGTATTTCTTCTTTATTTTTTGTTGGTTTTATAAAAGAAAAAGCCTTGTTAAAACGATTTTAACAAGGCTTTTTCTTTAAGTATATATATTCTAGAGTTTTTTAACCTGTAACTAGTATCTAAATCTTTCTATTTGACCAGAAGGGCTAATCATTTCTAACAAAAGTCTATTTCCACTTCCGTACACACTATCTAACATATTAACGGCTTCTTTTGCTGACATAACTTTCTTTCCGTTAATTTTAGTTAAAATATACCCTTTTCCAACTTCAAACTGTTTGAACGCCATATTTTGAGTACTCTTTATCTTTGCTCCTCCGTCCAAATTAAATTTTTTTCTATCTTCTTTTGTAAGATCTTCAAACTCAGTTTTTAAAACTCTACTTACAGGCAGCTTTATAAGTTTAGTTAGTTTAACTACTTTGGTAAGCTCTTCTCCATCCCTGTCAATTATTACATTCACGTATTCTCCAGGTCTTTTTGCTGTTAACTGTCCTTTTAAGTCTGAGAACTTAGAAATCTTCACATTGTTTACTTTCGTAATAACATCTCCTTCTTTTAATCCTGCTTTTTTAGCACCTCCTTCTTCTAAAACTTCCCCTATTCTTACTCCTTCAATATCTTTTGTTTCTGGATCTATACTAATTCCTAAAACAGCTTGTTGTACCGCTCCAAACTCTAACAAATCATCTACTACTTTTTTAGCTATGTTTGACGGCACAGCAAACGAATACCCTATAAAAGAACCAGTTCTTGATGAAATAGCTGTGTTAATTCCTATTAACTCACCTCGTGTGTTTACCAATGCTCCTCCACTATTACCAGGATTTACAGCAGCATCTGTCTGAATAAACGAGTCTATATTGGTGTTTCCATCCAAATCACGTCCTTTTGCACTTACAATACCTGCAGTAACAGTAGATGTTAAATTATAAGGATTTCCTACTGCTAAGACCCATTCTCCTACCTTAATATTATCAGAGTTTCCAAAAGGTAAATTAGGCAATTCAAAATCAGCTTCTACTTTCAATAAAGCTATATCGTTACTTTTATCTGCTCCTATTAAAGTTGCTTTTAACTTTTTCTGATTATTTAACGTAATTTCAATATCGCTTGCTCCTTCAATTACATGATTATTGGTTACAATATACCCGTCAGGAGAAATAATTACGCCGCTTCCTGTACCCACTTGTTGGTACTTTCTCGTTCCACTTCCTCTACCATAAAATAATTCTGCTAACGGGTTTTGTTGTGTTCTTATTGAGGTGTTTTTAACATGCACCACCGCATGTACTGTTTTATCTGCTGCTTCTGTAAAGTCGGTTGGTGTTGATGTTGAGTTTATTACTGTTGGTGTATAGCTTGCCTTTACGGTTTGCATTGTTGGTTCTACCGCTTTTTCTACAATCACCTGCGGTTCTTCTATCAATGTTTTATATCCTGCAAGTGCTATTGCGCCTCCTAAAATCGCAATTCCTAAAGTTCCAATAATTTTCTTCATATGCTTACAAAATTTTATACTCCAAATATACAATTTTAACATTTCAAGTAAATGTGTTTAACTTCTATTTAACTGATTTTAACCGCTATTTAACAATCCCCTTTACTTCATAAAATATGTATCTTTGTCCATTATTATGGATTTAGAATTTTACAAATACCAAGGAACTGGTAATGATTTTATCATGATTGATAATCGTTCAAAAACCTTTCCAAAAAATAAAACTGACATAATTGCAAAATTATGTGATAGACATTTCGGTATCGGAGCTGACGGTCTTATCCTACTTGAAGAAGATAATACTACCGATTTTAAGATGGTATATTATAACTCTGATGGTAATGAAAGTACTATGTGTGGTAACGGAGGTCGTTGTATTGTAGCTTTTGCTCATAAACTTGGACTTTTCGAAACTGAAACTACTTTTATTGCTATTGATGGATTGCATCATGCCTCTATTTCTAACGACCTTGTTTCTTTACAAATGATTGATGTTGACAAGGTGAATATTTTTGACAAATACGTTTTTACCAATACAGGGTCTCCACACCATGTTCAGTTGGTAAACGATCTTGCAAATTATGATGTCTTTTCAAACGGAAAAGAAATTAGAAATGATATTTATGGCTCTGAAGGAAGTAATGTTAACTTTGTAGAACAAATAGCTAACAACACTTTTAAAGTACGTACCTACGAACGAGGAGTTGAAGATGAAACTTTAGCTTGTGGTACTGGTGTTACTGCCGTTGCCATAGCCATGCATGCAACCAAAAAAACAAATAGCTCTTCTATTATTTTACCTGTTGAGGGTGGAGAATTAGAAGTTTCTTTTAAAGAACAAAACGGAATCTATTCTGAGGTCTTTTTAAAAGGACCAGCTACTTTTGTATTTAAAGGCAAAATAAATATTTAGTGCATACGTTAACTGGAACACATATCAAGTTAAGAGCTTTAGAACCTGAAGATTTAGGGTTTTTATTTCAAATAGAAAACAATGAGTCTTTTTGGGAAGTAAGTCATACACAAACTCCATTTTCTAAGTTTTTATTAAAACAATATTTAGAAAACGCTCACTTAGATATTTTTGAAGCTAAACAGTTACGATTAGTTATTGATGAAAAAGCTACTGGTAAATCTATTGGGATGATAGATTTGTTCGATTTTAACCCGCAACATAAAAGAGCTGGTATCGGAATTTTAATTCATCCTGACTTTCAACAGAAAGGATTTGCTTCTGAAGCTTTACAATTGCTAATTAACTATTGCTTTACACATTTGCATTTACACCAATTATATGCAAACATTACAAATGATAATACCAATAGCTTACACCTTTTTGAAAAGCAAAATTTTAAGCTAATTGGAGTAAAGAAAGATTGGATTTTTTACAACGGAACATACAAAGACGAACTATTATTTCAATTAATAAATGAATAAGAAAATTATTTTAGGAGGTATTGCCACCATTTTTTTAATTGGTGGAATTATTGGATTTAACTACTATCAAAAAATATTTGGTAAAGCAGTTACTAAAGATGGGGCTATATATATAGGTTCTAATGCTTCTTTTGTAGATGTAAAAAAACAACTTTCTGATTTTGTTAAACATCCTGAAAATTTTGTTTGGGTTGCAGAAAAGAAAAAATTCACCAAACCTAAAGGTGGAAAATATCTATTAAAAAAAGGGATGAACATGAATGATGTTGTAAACCTTTTACGCAGCGGAAATCAAACTCCAATTACCTTATCATTCAATAATCAAGATACTTTAGAAAAATTAGCAGGAAGAATTGCTGAACAAATTGAAGCAGACTCTATTGCTTTATTACAAGCTATGCAAGATCCTTCTTTTTTAGCTACCAATAAGTTTTCTAAAAAATCTGCATTAGGAATGTACATCCCTAATAGCTACGAGTTTTATTGGAATACTTCTGCTGAAAACTTCCGTGATAAAATGTTACGCGAATACAATCGTTTTTGGACTTCTGCTAGATTAGATAAAGCTAAAAAACTAAACCTTTCAAAAGAAGAAGTAATTACTCTAGCTTCTATCGTTCAGAAAGAAACAGCTAAAAAAGTAGAGCGTCCTATTGTTGCTGGTTTATATTTAAATAGATTAAAAGATAATTGGCCTTTACAAGCCGACCCAACAGTTATATATGCAATTAAAGAAGTTAAAGGGCAAGATTTTGTTGTAAAAAGGGTTTTAAACAAAGATTTAGTAATGGACTCCCCTTACAATACTTATAAAAACACAGGACTTCCTCCTACTCTGATTGCAATGCCAGATATTTCATCTATTGATGCTGTTTTAAACCATCAAAAACACAATTATTACTATATGTGCGCAAGTGTTGATAAGATTGGTTTTCATGAATTTGCGAATTCTTTAGCACAACATAATAGAAATGCAGTGAAATATCAACAATGGATAAATCAACAAGGAATAAAGAGATAAACTCTTTATTCTTCATAAAAGTGTTTGTAAGGTTTACCCGATATTATTTTTAGAACATCTTTTTCTAAAGATTCAACAGGAAACTCTACAAATCTACCTAACTCTTTATTTCTTTTATAGAAAATAAAAGTAGGTACCCTGAAAACACCATAACCTTTTTCTATACCTTTTGCTTTTTTCTTGTGATCTACTGCTATTATTTCTATATTTTCCTCTGAAAAACTCGCTTGTTTTAACATTTTCAAAAGTAAAGGAATTTCACGTTTACTATCTCCACACCATAACCCAATAAATGCTTTTATTTTTACATTCTTGAGATTTTTTTGAAATGTAGAAATTAAAGTATCTTCTATTTCATATGCTTCATAACGAGATTTAAACCAGGTACTATTGTTTGTTTCCAACAAATTATCTTGAGTAATTACTCCTGTGAATTCCCTCCCAACTTCTTGTATTTTCACAGCTCTTTTATTGGAAGAGCAAGAGAAAAACAGGGAGAATAATATTATATATATTTTTCTTCTCATTTTACACTAAATTTTGTAAACAATTTTAAACACTATGGTTCGTGGAAAAACCAACTCTGTACGCTCACTGAATAATATATCTGAAAGACTCGAGGTTACACGTTCTTTATTATCTAACAAGTTATTCGCTTTTATTTCAAAACCCCAAGGACTATCTTCTTTTTGATAAAAAACAGAGGCATTCATTTGATTAAAAGAGTTTTTTGTTTTTGAAGTTTCATTTTGATAATAAGAGTACATGTTTTCTCCTATAAAAATCCAGTCTCCTATCTCATAATCCACCTGAAAGTCAAACTTAGTTCTATAGGAAGTATTATTGCTAATAAAGCTATTCTTATTTACATTATAGTTTTGACTCAAAGAAACATCAAAATTAGGTCCATTAATATACACTGACTTAAACTTTAATCTTGCCGAATAACTGTCGTCATTTGCTTTTTCCTCTTGCTGATTAAATAACGTTATATAACTTCTATTTCCATAGTTAACCCCTAAAGAAGCTCTCCAATATTTATAATTATAAGTAGTTTTAAAATCAAGAGAAAGACCTTTTTCAGGAGTTGCAATATTTATAAAACTGTTATAAAAATATATATTATCTGAAATAAAAGTATTCTGAATTTTATTGGTTCTTAACCTGTAACTTACTGTTGGGTAAAAACTCCATCCATAAGTTTTGAACCTTCTATAAGATAAACGAAAATAGTGATAACTGCTTTCTGTTAAGTTAATATTTCCTTGATAAATACTATTAAAACTTATTAATTTTTTATTTCTATTTAGTTGATTATAACTAGGAACATCATTTGTTTTCCTATAATAAAAAACAAGCTTTTTATTTGCATCAAAATCCCATTCCAAATTAACACTGGGTAAAAGCTTTTGAAATGTTCTATTTTTTTCTAATTCGAATTGCTTATTAAACCTATTGTAGTTTAAATACTCTAGTTTAAATGTTAGAAAAGCATCTCCGATTAATTTTTTGTACTCTGCAAAAAAAGAAGAAAATACTTCTTTATTAGAGTTTTCGCTATCAAAATTATCAAACTTATCTAACTCTTCGTTTCCTATCAATTGACCAAGGTTTGAATTATAGGTATTGAAGTATAACTCATTTTTAACTCCAAAATACAAATGGTTTCTTGGATTCACTATCCAAAAATGTTTTAATAAAGTTTTAGCTTGATAATTCTCTGAATTTATTTTTTGTCTGACAAAAATATGTTCTTCAGCCTGATCTATAGGTAAACTGTTTGAAAAAATATTTTGAGTACTGAACCAATTTTGACTTTCATTATTTTTTGAAAAAACAAGATTTATCTTAGCTTGAGAAGTATGGTCTCTTGAAAACTTCTTTTCTATCTTTAAATTAGATTTTAATGATACATTATCTACCTTATCACTCAAGTTATATAGTAAATCTTCAGAATTAAAATTACTTTCAGTTTCTGACTTATTATTAGCTGAAGATATTTCTACTTTATTTTCAAACTTAATACGAACATCTTCATTTGGTTTTGATTTTAATTCTATTTTACCTAACAACATATTCTGTTTTTTATCATCAGAAACACGTCTCGTTTCCTCAATAGTATCGACTAAATAATTTTGGTATGAACCCTCAAACGAATTCGTATTATCTTTAAGAGCTATTACGAATGCACTCCAATCATTCTTTTCACTTGTACTGAACTGTAAATTCAGCCCTCCAAATAAATGTTTATTTTCATTATACTTTTTTTCCTTTAACAATCTAACAATAGGTGAATTGTACAAAGATGAAAAGGAGTTTATATCAAAACCTCCTTCATAAGTGATATAATCTTTTACAGTAAAAGACTTATCTCCTACATTATTAAAATCTCCAATAAAACTATAATTTATTTTTTCTGAATACCTAAACAAGGTTGGGTGTACTACATATCTCTCTTTTACTCCTCCGCCTACTTCGATATCTCCAAAGGCAAACTTCTTTTTATCTTCTTTTAAATTAATATTTAAGGCGACATCTTCTGACGTTTCTAAACCTTTTAATAAATCACTTTCATGATAATCTTCTATAACCTGAATCTCATCAATTACATCAGCAGGTATATTATTAACAGCTAGTTTACTATCACCTGTAAAAAACTTTTTATTTTCAACCAATACCGTGGTTACCTTTTTACCTTTAACAGTTACATTTCCTTTTCTATCCACCTCTACTCCAGGTAATTTTTTAAGCACTTGACGTAGCTTACGTTCTTTACCATTAACAAATGCATCTGCTCTATAGGTAGTAGTATCTTTTCTAATTTTTATCGGTTCTCTGTAATTAATAATAACTTCTTGTAGCTCGTTTGGATCCTCTTTTAAAATAAAATCTTTAGTTATAGGCATGTTTGCAACCAAAACATCTTCTTTTAAAGTGATATAGCCAATAAAACTTACCGTTATTTTATACGTTGCATTTTTCGTTAAACTTAACTTATAGTTTCCTTTATCATCTGTTATTGTATAGGTAAAGCGAGCCCCCTCTGTTAAAGGTTTTGCTATAATGTTAGTATTCTCCAATATTTCATTTTCTCCTTTTACAACCCCAGAAACTATAACTTGTGCGAATATATTTTTTGTAAACAAACAAGCCAGTACTAATAACAAACTACATCTCATATAAATTTAATCAACAGTTACCTTCCTTGCTTTCCTCATTAATACGACCATTCTTTCTGGTGTTATTTTTGTTGCTTCTTTCAGCTTAGGTATTTTAATGTTCTTTTTGTGGTTGAGTTTAATTTTTTTTGCAGTATATGTAGCAACATTATTCTTATCTAGTTGAAGTATCAGCCCTGGTAATCCTCCGTTTCCAGCGGGTCCATAAGGTATTGGAATTTCTGGTGTATACCATGCTGTATAAACTATATATCTTTTATCTTTTCCTACACTGGTTCTTTTATTTAGTTGTTTTCTTATTGCCTTGTAACAAGTATAACCTTCTATTACTTTAGTGTCCTCAGTTAACTCCCAACCTGTCATTGATGGATAACTTACTATATATATTTCACCTCCAATTTCTTTATTTATTAGAGCTTCTTTAGTAAAAGATTTTTGATACCAGTCACTAAAAGCTCCTATTAAAACGTCTGCTAAACCACTATACCTTTTATTAATTGGTATGTTTTTATTTTTTTTGAAAATAGATTCATACTTATTATACTTTAGTGTAAATGTTTTTTGTTGCAATTCATTATTTACTCCCATTACTAGAGGGTTATCTAAATTATTTTGCTTTATTGACTCTACACGATACGCCACCTCTCCAGTTTGAGAATAAGCTTTTATTAAAAATAAAAACCATAAGAATATAAGAAATATTTTATTTTTCATTCTATTTTTTTTTTAAAATGACTAACGGAACTCAAAACAAGCTCCATTAATCATTTAATATTTACCAATTATCCTTTACAGTTTTGAAACTCTATATCATAAAGTACTTCATACTCTGCAGCTGATAATTCATCTCCAAAAACTGCCTCTGCATCTCCTACTGCTTCACAAGCTTGTTCATGACACTTGTCACTAAAATACTGATAATCTACACTCACAGCATTAGCAGTTGTAAAAGCACCTAAAAAAAGTGCTGATAAAATTACTTTTTTCATAATAAAAATTGTTTTTAAAATTATTTAATAAAAAAACTATGGTTTGTTATAGTCAGCCATAGCACTACCGACCACATTGCAATGTTCTCCCAAAAATATAATTCCCAAACACTTACACAAAAAAACATAACCCCTTTTGCAACTAAGGGTTTTCCCTTAACCCTAAAAGTTATAACTTATTTTTTATATTAGCACTGAAAATTAGAAAAAGTAAACTATGGAAAGAGTAAGTATTATTTTAGAGAAAATTAAGAAAGAAAGAGAAAAAGATGGCTTATCTCAATATGAGTTTGGCAAAAAAATAGGATTGAGTCAAAATGCTTATTTTAAATTAGAAACAGGAAAAACTAGACTTGACATGTATCGATTTCTAACTATATGTAAAGTTTTAAATATATCTCCAAAAGAATTCTTTTAACAAAATTTTATTCTTATCAATTTCAACAAAACATTACCAAAAGATTAATAAAAGATGTTTATTTTTGTTTTTTACCTAAAAAAAACACAGGAAAATAACTTTATCATCAATAGTTAAAAAACTGTAAATTATTGATTTATAGTCTGTTGTGAAAAAATGCCGTATCTTTGCAGCGCTAAACAGAAAGTATTTAATTATCAGACATTTAGTATTAGTATTTTTAGGATTTGTATTATTAACCAGTTTTACAGAGACTACAGCTAAAAAAGAAAAAACTACTACAACAACGCCAATACCAATTCATAAGGTAAAAAAGGTTAACATTCCTTTTTTATTAAATGATTTTGTAGGATTTAAAGAAGCTTTAGCTTTTAAAGAATCACAAGGTAAGTATAGAGTAGTTAACACACTTGGATATTTAGGGAAATACCAATTTGGTAAAGAAACCCTAAAGAGATTTAGAATTTACAACACCACTCATTTTCTTAAAAACCCTGAATTACAAGAACGTACATTTGTTGCATATTGTAAATTAAACAAATGGATTTTAAGAAAAGACATTAAGAGAAGTGTTGGCAAAACCATTAATGGAGTTAAAATAACCGAATCTGGTATTTTAGCAGCAGCACATTTAAGCGGTGCAGGTAATGTAAAAAAGTTCTTACGTTCAAACGGGTCTATCCGTTTTAATGATGCCTATGGAACCTCTATACAATCATACCTTAAAAAGTTTGCTGGTTATGATGTCTCCAACATCAAAGCCAATAAAAAACCAACGGTTTAATTAATAAGAAAACAAATAAAAAAAAGCATCGATTAAATCGATGCTTTTTTTTATTTATGGATGATAAAGATTGCTGGTCGTTTATGTAAATCAGTTTTTACATGTTTCCATTCTTTTACCGTTAGTGTTTTAATATACTCTGTTGGAAGTGTTATATCACACGCCACGCAAACTCTTGTATCAGGAGACAAAGTAGCGCGTAAATCATCTAACATTTTTTCATTCCTGTAAGGAGTTTCAATAAAAAGCTGTGACTGATTTTTTTCTTTTGAAAGCTTCTCTAAATCTTTAATTGCTTTTTTTCTGTCTGACTTATCAATAGGTAAATATCCATTAAACGCAAAACTCTGCCCATTCATACCAGAAGCCATAATTGCCAACAAAATAGAAGAAGGTCCTACCAATGGAACTACCTGAATTCCTTTTTGATGTGCTAACTTCACAATACTTGCACCTGGATCTGCCACAGCTGGCACTCCTGCCTCAGAAAGTAAACCAACAGATATCCCTTTTTCACAGGCATCTAAGTAATTCTTGGTTTCTAAATCATCTGAATACTTATCTAATAACATCAACTCTAATGAAGGTTGCGATTTTGTTGGTGTAATTCTTTTAATAAACCTTCTAGCTGATTTTTCGTTTTCAACAATAAAGTAATCTAATTGTTCTACCACCTTTTTTACTGATAACGGCATTACCTCTAATGGTTCAGTATCCCCTAACGTTGTAGGAATCAAGTATAATTTACCTTTCATTTTTTCTGTTCTAATTTTGAAGCTATAATTTCACACGCTTCATCTAACATTTTGTATACATTTTCAAAACCTTGATCTCCTCCATAGTACGGATCTGGAACACTCCTATTTTCATTAGGATGTAATTCGTTCAAAATCATTTTTACTTTTTCATGCTGCTCTTCATTTTCAGACATGGCTACAATATCACCATAATTACTTTGATCCATAGCAAAAATCATGTCAAAATTATCAAAATCAGCTTTTACAAACTTTCTTGAACGTTGATTAATAATATCAATTCCGTATTTTCTAGCTACTTCAATAGAGCGACTATCAGGTAATTCACCTACATGATACCCCGAAGTACCAGCCGAATCTACTATAAAATTTTCTGAGGATAATTTAGATTGTAAAATTCCTTCAGCAAGAGGAGATCGACAAATATTCCCTAAACAAACCATTAATATTTTTTTCATACTCATAAAAAAACCTCACTAGGTGAGGTTCGTTGTTTATAAAGTTAACTTTTTTGTTAAGTCTTCTACGTACTTTTTAAACTGCTTATCAGTTTCAGTCAAATTATCAACAGTTTTACACGCATGTAACACAGTAGCATGATCTCTTTTTCCTATTTGACTTCCAATACTTGCTAATGATGACTTTGTCATACGTTTTGCAAAATACATAGCTAACTGACGCGCTTGTACAATATGGCGTTTACGTGTTTTAGATTGTAAAGTTGCCACATCCATATCAAAGTATTTTGATACTACTTTTTGAATGTAATCAATAGACAATTCTTTTTTCGTATTCTTAACAAATTTATCTACAATCTGTTTTGCTAATTCAATTGTAAACTCTTTTCTATTAAAAGAAGCTTGAGCTATCATTGAAATTATCACTCCTTCTAACTCACGAACATTAGACTTGATATTCTTTGCTATATACTCAACAATTTCTTCTGGCATTTCAACACCATCTCTGTACAATTTGTTTTGTAAAATAGAAACTCTTGTTTCGTAATCTGGTGCTTGTAGTTCAGCTGACAATCCCCATTTAAAACGAGAAAGTAAACGTTGTTCAATATCTTGCATATCAACAGGTGCTTTATCCGAAGTTAAAATAACCTGTTTTCCATTTTGATGTAGGTGATTAAAAATATGGAAGAACACATCTTGTGTACCTGCTTTTCCTGATAAAAACTGCACATCATCAATAATCAAGACATCAATCATTTGGTAGAAATGAATAAAATCATTTCTAGTATTTGATTTTACAGAATCAATAAACTGTTGTGTAAATTTTTCAGAAGAAATATACAATACAGTTTTATCAGGGTATTTATCTTTTATTTCAACACCTATAGCATGTGCTAGGTGTGTTTTTCCTAATCCAACCCCTCCATATATTAATAATGGATTAAATGAAGTTCCACCTGGTTTATTTGCTACAGCCATACCAGCAGAACGTGCCAATCTGTTAGAATCTCCTTCAACAAAATTCACAAAATTATAATTTGGATTTAGTTGAGATTCTATTTTCACCTTTTGTAACCCCGGAATAACAAATGGGTTTTTAAGTTCTCGTTTTGACTCTAACGGAACTGTTACCTTTTGCGGTTTTAAAGGGTTACGGTTTGAGCTAGGTATTTTTACAGTCTGAGGGCTATTGCTACTATACGTATTCTCCATACGTACATCGTAAATTAATTTAGCATCATTTCCTAACTGACGAACCAAAGCTACTCTTAACAGTTTTATGTAATGCTCTTCTAACCACTCGTAAAAAAACTTACTTGGTACTTGAACTGTCAAAGCTTCCCCTGCCAATTTAATAGGCTTTATCGGCTCGAACCAAGTCTTATATGCCTGTGGCTTAATGTTATCCTTGATAAAAGACAAGCATTCCATCCAAACTGAATCGGCTGTTTTAGTCATATTGGTAAAAAACAATTTTAGTTGTTAATTTTTATTCAGGTTTAGGGGACACCAAACATGAAAGTCTGGGCGAACAAAAGTGTGAATAAATTTTAGTATAAAAAAATCAAATCACTATTGACTTTTATTTTTTTTTTGCGTATCGTTAATGCAATTAAAATAAAAAAATCTTTTGCAAAAACATCACACATCTATACGTGTTCGGTATGCTGAAACTGATCAAATGGGAGTAGTTTATCATGGAAACTACGCACAATTTTTTGAGATTGGTCGTACCGAATGGCTACGTTCTCTGGGCGTTACATACAAATATATGGAAAAAACAGGAATCATGTTGCCTGTTATTTCTTTATCTTGTAACTTTAAAAAGTCGGCATTATATGACGATGAGTTAACCATTACAACCATTTTAAAAAAAACACCTTCAGTAAAAATTGAATTCGACTATGAAATTACCAATCAAAATAACGAACTAATTTCAACTGGAAATACTGTGTTAGCATTTATTAACAATAAAACAAAAAAACCTATGCGTTGTCCTGATTATATTTTAGATAAATTAGCTGTCTTAAAAAAATAATCAAACTAGTAAAAAACATATGAAAATATACACAAAAACAGGTGATAAAGGTACCACCGCCCTATTTGGTGGCACTCGAGTACCAAAACACCATTTAAGAATAGAAAGCTATGGAACTGTTGATGAACTTAACTCATATATTGGCTTAATTAGAGATCAAAACATTGATGACGCTCTAAAAAAGAAATTAACAAAAATTCAAAGCAATTTATTCACATTAGGAGCAATGTTAGCTACACCACCAGAAAAGGAAACTTTAAAAAGTGGTAAAGAACGCTTAAACATTCCTAAAATTAATGAAGACTCAATTCAGTTTTTAGAAGACGAAATTGACCTTATGAATAAGGACCTACCTCAAATGACACACTTTGTATTACCAGGCGGTCACCAAACCGTGTCATTTTGTCACATAGCACGCTGCGTATGCCGTAGATCGGAACGATTAGCCGTGGCTTTAAACGAAGAAGAAACAATTAGCGATACTGTTTTAAAGTATTTAAACCGACTTTCTGACTACCTTTTTGTGTTGGCACGGAAGTTGACTCAAGACTTACAAGCTGAGGAAATTAAATGGATTCCTGAAAAGCTTTAACTAAGTTCTTTAATTATTGATTTCACATTTTTTAAAAAAAACTTGACTTTTTACAAAAAAAAATTATTTTTGCGGAAAATCTTATTAAACAGATAAAGAAATGTATTGGACACTTGAATTAGCATCTTATTTAGCAGATGCACCCTGGCCTGCAACTAAAGACGAATTAATTGATTACGCTATTCGTACTGGAGCACCGTTAGAAGTGGTAGAAAACTTACAAGATATCGAAGATGAAGGTGAGGCATACGATTCTATTATTGAAATCTGGCCAGATTACCCTACTGAAGAAGATTATCTTTGGAATGAAGATGAATACTAGAAAAAATAAATAATAAAAAGTCTCTTTTACAGAGGCTTTTTTTTTGCTTACTTTTAAGCACTCAATAAAAAACACAAAAAACGCTAATTAAAAACAACTTAATTAGCTATAAAACAATATTTTACAAATGAGCGTTTTAAATTCGATTATAAAACTATTTGTTGGAGACAAACAACAAAAGGACCTAAAATCACTACAACCGATCGTCGAAAAGGTACGATCTTTTGAAAATTCATTAAACAGTTTATCAAATGATGAATTACGGGCAAAAACAATCGAATTTAAATCGAAAATTAAAGACGCTACCAAATCTTTTAACGATAAGATAACTGAACTTGAGGAAGAAGCTAAAAGTGCAGATATTGATCGTCAAGAAGACATTTATACAGAAATTGATAAATTAAAAGACGAAGCTTACGAAGCTTCAGAAGCTGTTTTATTAAACATTATGCCTGAGGCTTTTGCAGTTGTAAAAGAAACTGCAAAGCGTTTTACTAAAAACACAGAATTAGAAGTAACTGCTACTCCTTTCGATAGAGAGTTATCTGCTACTAGAGAACATATTACACTAGAAGACGACAAAGCTTTTTGGGCTAATTCATGGGATGCTGCAGGTAAAGAGGTTATTTGGGACATGATTCATTATGATGTTCAGTTAATTGGTGGGTCAGTTTTACACCAAGGTAAAATTGCTGAAATGATGACAGGGGAAGGTAAAACGTTAGTTTCTACTCTACCTGTATACTTAAACGCTTTAACAGGTAACGGAGTTCACGTTGTTACAGTAAACGACTACTTAGCAAAACGTGACCGCGCGTGGATGGCTCCTATTTTTGAGTTCCACGGATTATCTACTGACTGTATTGATTTCCATCAACCAAACTCAGAAGCACGTAGAGAAGCTTATAATGCAGATATCACCTACGGAACCAATAACGAATTTGGATTCGACTACTTACGTGATAACATGGCTAACTCTAAAAAAGATTTAGTACAGCGTGCACCAAACTATGCTATTATTGATGAGGTGGATTCTGTTTTAATTGATGATGCTCGTACGCCGTTAATTATTTCTGGACCAGTACCACAAGGAGACAGTCACGAATTTAATGAATTAAAACCTCTAGTTGCCGATTTAGTTTCACTTCAAAATAAATATTTAGTAGGTGTTTTAGCAGAAGCAAAACGTTTAATTAAAGAAGGCGACACTAAAGAAGGTGGTTTCTTATTACTAAGAGTTTACAGAGGTCTTCCTAAAAATAAAGCCTTAATTAAGTTTTTATCTCAAGAGGGAGTTAAACAAATCCTACAAAAAACTGAAAACTTCTACATGCAAGACAACAACAAGCTAATGCCTGAAGTTGATGCAGAGTTATGGTTTACTATTGAAGAAAAGAACAACCAAATTGACTTAACAGATAAAGGTATTGCACACCTTTCTGATATCACAAAAAATGAAACATTCTTCGTTTTACCAGATATTAGTGTAAAAGTTGGTCAAATAGATAATAGCGACGTTACTCCTGAAGAGAAAGCTGATCAAAAAGAGGAATTATACCGTGAGTTTAGTGTAAAGAGTGAGCGAATTCATACCATGAACCAACTTTTAAAAGCATACACTGTTTTTGAAAAAGATGTAGAATATGTGGTAATGGATAACAAAGTAATGATTGTAGATGAGCAAACAGGTCGTATTATGGACGGTCGTCGTTACTCTGACGGATTACACCAAGCAATTGAAGCTAAAGAGAATGTAAAAATTGAAGACGCTACGCAAACGTTTGCTACCGTTACTTTACAGAACTACTTTAGAATGTACCGTAAGTTATCTGGTATGACAGGTACAGCGATTACGGAAGCAGGTGAATTCTGGGAAATCTACAAATTAGATGTTGTTGAAATTCCAACAAACAAACCAATTCAACGAGACGATAAACAAGATTTAGTTTATAAAACTACGCGTGAAAAGTATAACGCTGTAATTGAAGATATCGTAAAATTAGTTGGAGAAGGAAGGCCAGTACTAGTAGGTACTACTTCTGTTGAGATCTCTGAATTATTAGGAAGAATGTTACAAATCCGTAAGATTCCTCACAATATCTTAAATGCAAAATTACACAAGAAAGAAGCTGATGTAGTTGCTGAAGCTGGTAAACCAGGAGTGGTAACCATTGCAACAAACATGGCAGGTCGTGGTACCGATATTAAATTATCTGATGAAGTTAAAGCCGCAGGTGGTTTAGCTATTATTGGTACAGAGCGTCATGATTCTCGTCGTGTAGACCGTCAGTTACGTGGTCGTGCAGGACGTCAAGGAGATGTAGGTTCTTCTCAATTCTATGTAGCTTTAGACGACAACTTAATGCGTTTATTTGGTTCAGAAAGAATTGCGAAGATGATGGATAGAATGGGATTAAAAGAGGGCGAAGTTATTCAGCACTCTATGATTTCTAAATCTATTGAAAGAGCTCAGAAAAAAGTAGAAGAAAATAACTTTGGTATTCGTAAACGTTTATTAGAGTATGATGATATTATGAACGCACAACGTGAGTTTGTATACAAGCGTCGTCGTCATGCTTTAGATGGAAAACGTTTACAGATTGATATTGCTAACATGATTTACGATACTTGTGATTCAATTGTAAAACAAAACAAGGATACTAAAGACTTCCAAAACTTTGAATTCGAATTAATACGTTTCTCTGCAATGACTTCTCCTTTTTCTGAAGAAGAATTCAATAAAACATCAGAGCAAGATTTAATTGACAAGCTATACAAAATAGTAACGGAACACTACAAAAACGATGCGGAAAGAAATGCTGAAAATGCATTCCCAGTAATTAAAAATGTTTTTGAAAACGAAGGTGATCGTTATGAGCGTATTGTTGTTCCTTTTACAGATGGTTCTAAAACACTACAAGTAGTTACCAACTTAAAAGAAGCTTACGAAAGTGAAGGTAAATCATTAGTTAATGATTTTGAAAAAAACATCACTTTAGCGATTATTGATGAAAACTGGAAGGATCACTTACGTAAAATGGATGAGTTGAAACAAACTGTTCAAAATGCTACGTACGAGCAAAAAGACCCTTTATTAGTTTATAAATTTGAGGCTTTCGAATTATTCCAAGAAACAATTGATAAAGTTAACAAAGAAGTGTTATCATTCTTGTTCAAAGGAAAATTACCAAGTCAAGAAGCTTCACAAGTATCAGAAGCTCGTGAACAACAACGTGAGCAATTAGATTTACGTAAAGACGAGGTTCAAAACTCAACACAGCAAGCTATTAGCAATGCTCGTAATCAACAAACACAAGAACAGCAAGCTGTAGAAACTATTGTTCGTGAACAACCAAAAATTGGTCGTAACGAAAAAGTTACTATCAAAAATGTAATGTCAGGTGAAGAAAAAGAGGTTAAGTACAAGCAAGCTATTCCTTTATTAGAAAAAGGAGAATGGGTATTGTACAACAAATAATCTTTTTTAAAAAACTATATATAAAAAGCTCGGTAAAACCGAGCTTTTTACTTTTACATAACCTTTACTACACTTTTTAGTAAAGATTTCATTACCAATAATTTATAATTACCTCACTTTTTAAAAACATTCGAAAAGTAACTTTGATACATATCGAAGTATACTTAGAATGAAAAAACACAAAAAACGTAAATTAGATATTGCTGTAATATCAGATGTTCACTTAGGAACTTTTGGTTGCAGAGCTACAGAACTTCATAATTACCTAAAAACCATCAATCCGAAAATATTGATTTTAAACGGTGATATTATTGATATTTGGCAGTTTAACAAACGTTACTTTCCTAAACCTCACATGAAAGTCATCAAGCAACTGATGAATTTTATTACCTCTGGAACAAAAGTGTATTACATCACAGGAAATCACGATGAAATGCTACGAAGGTTTAAAGGTTTTCGCTTAGGAAGCTTTGAAATTGTGAATAAGGTAGTACTTGATATCGATGGTAAAAAGGGATGGTTCTTTCACGGAGATGTTTTTGATGTGACTATGCAACATTCTAAATGGCTTGCGAAATTAGGCGGAATGGGTTATGATTTTTTAATCCTTATTAATACGGTTGTAAACTGGGTAAGTCATAAACTAGGATACGGCAGGCTCTCCTTCTCCAAAAAAATTAAAAACAGCGTAAAAAGTGCCATTAAATTTATTAATAATTTTGAAACTACTGCTGCTGATATTGCTATTAATGAAGGGTATAATTATGTAGTCTGCGGACATATTCATCAACCAGAAATAAGAACTATCGAAACTGAAAAAGGAAGCACTACTTACTTAAACTCTGGCGATTGGATTGAAAATTTAACAGCTTTAGAATACAAAAACAAAACATGGTCTTTATATGAATACGAAAAAGATGAGATAGCTAAAAATATTCATTTAGACTACCCTGTAAAAGACTTAGAGCTAATTAGTTCTGAACACAATAATAGCGAACTTTTTACAGAGCTCCTCAAAGAGTTTAATATTAAAACCCAATAACTATGAAGCCAATAATGGGCATTATGTTAGGAAATAGTCAGTACCTACTTAATAGGTAATTTTCTGAAAACAACCAGTAATAAAAAATTAAAAAAGATGAAAATATTATACGCCTTCCAAGGAACAGGAAATGGACATGCAAGTAGAGCCTTAGAAATTATTCCACATTTACAGAGACGTGGGGATGTAGATGTATTGGTTAGTGGATCACAATACGAAATAGGGCTTCCTTTCGATATAAAATATAAATTACATGGGTTAGGCTTCGTTTTTGGTAAAAAGGGTGGAATCGACCTAATTAGCACCTTAAAAGACTTAAACCTAAAGAAAGTTTACAAAGAAATTAAAACGTTACCTGTAAAAGAATACGATTTGGTCATTAACGATTTCGAACCAATATCTGCTTGGGCATGTTTATTCAGAAATGTACCTATCATTTCTTTAAGCAACCAAAACGCTTTATTGAACGAGAAAAACTCAGCTTTTAAAAAATTTAGATTAGAACGTTTAATCATTAAGTATTACGCACCTGCAAAAAATAAATTTGGGTTTCATTTTAAAACACACTCGTCTTCTACTTTCTTACCTATAATTCGTAAAGAAATACGCTATAGAAATATTACTAACAAAGGACATTATACCGTCTATTTACCTTCTTATAGTGATGAAAAAATAGTCAAAATACTTTCAAAAATAAAAGACATAAAGTGGCAAGTCTTTTCTAAGAAAACAAAAGAACATCAATTTTTTCATAATATTACAATCCTACCAATTAACGACGATGCATTTATCCGAAGTATGGCTTCTTCAAAAGGAATAATTTGCGGAGCAGGCTTTGCAACACCTACTGAAGCGTTGTATTTACGTAAAAAACTATTGGTTATTCCTATGAAAAATCAATACGAACAACAATGCAATGCTCTTACTTTAAAAGAAATGGGAGTTACCGTTGTAAAAAAATTGAGTAAAAAACAGCTTCCTAAAATTGAAAAATGGATTAACACTAACAAAGTTGTTGAAGTTCATTATCCTGATGTTACTGAAGATATGTTGGATGCTATTATTTTACCCTACTACAACAAAACTATTTTACCAGAAATTACCATTGAATAGTTGATGTACCTTTACTTTGTAAAAAATCGTTGGTTTTAGAAAAATGTTTGTTCTCAAACCAATATCCTCTATTAGCGCTTAATGGTGATGGATGACCCGAGGTTAAAATATGATGTTTATTTTTATCAATAAGCTTTGTTTTTTTCTTAGCAAAACCTCCCCAAAGTAAAAACACAACATCCTTTTTTTCTTCAGAAATTTTCTGAATTACAGCATCAGTAAACTGTTCCCAACCTTGCTTTTGGTGGCTTCCTGCCTCCCCTGCTCTTACGGTTAAAGTTGCGTTTAATAACAACACTCCTTGTTTTGCCCAACGGGATAAATCGCCACTTTTTGGGTATGGAATATTTACATCCTTTTCAATTTCTTTAAAAATATTAATTAATGATGGTGGATGTGTAATACCATCATGTACCGAAAAACACAATCCATTTGCCTGCCCTACTCCATGGTATGGATCTTGCCCTAAAATCACCACTTTTAAATCATCTAACGAACAAAAATCAAACGCTGCGAAAATATCTGATCCTTTTGGGTAACACATATGGTTTGAATATTCATTTTTAACAAATTCAGTAAGATTTTCAAAATATGGTTTCTCAAATTCAGGTTGTAAAATATTTTTCCAGCTATCATTAATTTTTACTTGCATTGTTTGTTATTTTTGTCGTGGTTTCAAATATACTATTTTGACTAAAAACATTACAGAAAAAACACTTCAAGATTTAGAGTTTACAACAGTTTTAGAACAAGTTGCAACGCATTGTATTTCAAATTTAGGAAAAGAAAAAACAATGCTAATTCAGCCTATTTCAAACAAAAAAAAGTTATTTTTTGAGTTGAATATGGTGAATGAATATCTGTCTTCTTTTGAAAACGAAAACAGAATTCCAAATCATTATTTTGAAGATATTTCTGAGGAAATTAAACGACTTGCTATTGAAAATAGTTTTTTAGAAACAGATGGTTTCTTAAAAGTTTCATCAGTTTCAGAAACAGTAAATGAACAAAAGAAGTTTTTAAAAAAGTTTCAAACCTACTATCCTACGCTATTTTCTCTAAGTGATGAAGTTGAGTTCACAACGGTTATTGTAGATAATATTAAAAAAGTTATTACCCCCTATGGTGAGGTTGCGGATAATGCTTCTACAGCTTTAAAACAAATACGAAAAGAAATTGGTTCTGTAAGAAGTAAAATTTCTGAAAGCTTTTCTCGGGCTTTGAGTAAAAACATGTCGAGTGGATATTTAGATGATATTAAAGAAACCGTTATTGACAATCAACGTGTGCTAGCTGTTTTAGCTATGCACAGACGTAAAGTTAAAGGAAGTTTATTAGGTTCTTCTAAGTCAGGAAACATTGTATACATTGCTCCACAAGCCACGTTGGCTTACAGTAGAGAGTTACAAAACCTTTTGTATGAAGAAAAGCAAGAAGTTGTACGCATACTAAGGAGTCTAGCTACTGAAATACGCCCTTATACTCCGCTCTTAAATGAGTATGTTTCATTTTTAACACATTTAGATGTGGTGGGTGCTAAAGCAAAATATGCTAAGAGCATCAACGGACTACTTCCTAAAATTACGAAGGAAAAAAAGGTTTTTCTAAAAAATGCTTTTCATCCTATTTTATGGCAAAAAAATAAGGTTAAGGATATTGAAACTATCCCGCAGACCATTCAATTAAGTGAACAACAACAAATTATTGTTATTTCAGGACCAAATGCTGGTGGTAAAAGTATTACACTTAAAACAATTGGCTTGTTACAAGTCATGTTACAAAGTGGATTATTGATTCCTGTTCATGAACGTAGTGAAACCACACTTTTCAATACTATCTTAACTGATATTGGTGATAACCAATCTATCGAAAATCAATTGAGTACCTATAGCTATCGATTAAAAAACATGCGTTACTTTTTAAGAAAGTGTAATGATAACACCTTGTTTTTAATTGATGAATTTGGTACGGGTTCCGATCCTGAATTAGGAGGTGCTTTAGCTGAGATTTTCTTAGAAGAGTTTTATGAGAAGAAAGCCTTTGGAATTATAACCACGCACTATGCCAACTTAAAAGTATTAGCTGATGAGTTAGATAATGTTACCAATGCTAATATGCAGTTTGACGAACGTACTTTAGAACCTTTATACAAATTGTACATAGGACAAGCTGGTAGTTCTTTTACGTTTGAGGTAGCACAGAAAAACGGAATTCCATATAGTTTAATTAACCGTGCTAAAAAGCGTGTAGAAACTGAAAAAGTTCGTTTAGATAAAACAATTTCTAAACTTCAAAAGGAACGAAATCGTTTGCAAAAAACTTCTGAAAGTTTAAATAAACAAAAATCTAAAGGACAAGAGCATATTGAAAACTTACAAGAAAAAGAGCTTAAGATACGTGAAAAGCTAGAAGGTTTTCAAGAATTATACGATAACAACCAACGTATGTTATCATTAGGAAGAAATATTAATGAAATGCTTAATAAATACTTCCAAACAAATAATAAAAAAGAGCTTTCTGCTAGTTTTTTTAAATGGGCAATGGCAGAAAAGACCAAGTATATAAAGAAAAATCCACCTAAAAAGAAAACCAAAACAGAAAAGAAAGAAGACAAAGTTGCTACACAAAAACAACAGGAGGCAATTAAAAAAGTAGAAAAGGAAGTACTTCAAAAAGTTGTAAAGGTTAGAGAAGAAAAGAAAAAAGAAGCGGAAAAAATTGCAAAAGAAAGAGCCGCCTATGTTTTTAAAGTAAACGACAGGGTTCGTTTAATTGACGGAAACGCAGTAGGAACCATTGATAAAATAGAAAAGAAGAAAGCGTTTATTAATTACGGTTTGTTTACTACGGAAGCTAAAATAGAACAGTTAGAATTGGTAGAACGTGCTAAAAAATAAACCATTAGCATAAAAAAATTATCTAGCCACTTACAACCTAAATTATAACAGATTCAACTTCTTTTGAATTTACTATTAATTGCCACATAGTATGTAGCTAAAAGTTATTTGATTCGTCATAACCTTATACAATACAACTAAACAAAAATAATTATGCCACATTTTGTAATTGATTGCTCTGAAAACATTATCAAATTAAAATCACCAAAAGAGATTATTCAAAAAGTTTATGATACAGCAGAATCAACAAATCTTTTTGATAAAAGAGATATTAAGGTAAGAATTAACCCTTTTGAGTATTATACTGTGGGAAATACCAATGATGATTTTATCCATATTTTTGCTAATATTATGGAAGGAAGAAACACTGCTCAAAAAAAGAATCTTTCAGAAAAGATTGTTACTGAATTAAAATTAATGTTTCCTGAAGTTCCAATTATTTCTATTAATATTAGAGATTTTGAAAAAGCTACTTATTGTAATAAATCTATGGTGTAAGCAGTACAAATAAAAAGCTCAAATCGTAAATTTACAATTTGAGCTTTTTATATTAATTTATGTGATGATTACTTAAAATAGTTCATCAACCTCAATAGTTAAGTTATTGATAAAGTTTTCTGCATTCTTTATATCATTATGCAACACCCTGTCGTCATTCACTACAGGCACATCTTGTCTAAACATACTTACAAAAGAAGCTAAAAACTCAGAAGTACTATACTCTCTAAAAGAAAGTCCCTGAGAAGCATTCATTAACTCAATAGCTAATACTGAACATACATTATCTATTACTTTTTTAGCTTTAACAGCAGCATTAGCCCCCATACTTACATGGTCCTCTTGTCCATTACTCGATACAATAGAATCTACACTAGATGGTGTACAGAATTGTTTATTTGCACTTACAATACTAGCCGCAGTATATTGTGGAATCATAAATCCACTATTTAATCCTGGGTTAGACACTAAAAAGTCTGGTAACCCTCTTAAACCAGATACTAACTGATAAGTTCTTCTTTCTGAAATATTTCCCAATTCAGCAATTGCAATAGCTAAATAATCTAATGCTAAAGCTAGCGGTTGCCCGTGGAAATTTCCTCCAGAAACAATAATATCTTCATCTACAAAAATATTCGGATTATCTGTTACCGAGTTTATTTCTGTAATAAATGTTTTCTTCACAAACTCTAATGTATCTTTTGTTGCTCCATGAACCTGAGGCATACATCTGAATGAGTAAGGATCTTGCACATGTTCTTTTGGTTGTTCAATTAACTCACTTCCTTCTAATACTTCCTTAATACGTTTAGCGGTAGCTAATTGACCGTTATGTGGACGTACCAAATGTATCAACTCATTAAATGGTTCTATTCTTCCATCAAAAGCTTCCAAAGAAACAGATCCAATAACATCTGCTAAGTAAGAAAGTTTATAAGCCTTTAATAAGTTATGCACACCATACGCACTCATAAATTGAGTTCCATTTAACAGCGCTAAACCTTCTTTTGATTGTAAGTTTATTTTCTCCCAACCAAATTTTTCCAATAAGTTTTCTCCTGAAATTCGTTCTCCAGCAACGTTTACCTCTCCTAGGCCAATTAACGGTAATGAAAGGTGAGCTAATGGTGCTAAATCTCCAGAAGCTCCCAATGAACCTTGCGTATATACAACTGGTAAAATATCGTTGTTATAAAACTCTATCAAACGCTCTACAGTTGCCAATTGAACTCCTGAATGACCATAGCTTAATGATTGTATTTTTAATAACAACATTAATTTTACAACTTCTTGAGGTACTTCGTCTCCTGTTCCACAAGCATGACTCATTACCAAGTTTTCTTGAAGCTGTTGTAAATTATCTCCACTAATCTTAACATTACATAACGAACCAAATCCAGTATTAATTCCATAAATAGGGTCGCTATGAGTTTTCATTTTCTCATCAAGATATGCACGACATTTTAAGATCTTCTCTTTTGACTCTTCTGATAAAGAAAGCTTTTTATCTAGTAATACAATACTATGAATATCTTCTAAACCAACTGGTTGTGAATTTATTATATGTGTAGTATCCATTTTAATATTTTTAAGGTGTACAAAGAACCAAAAAAAAGATAAAACTTCAAGGTGATTTATTGTAAAAAATAGAGTATCGTTTAAATAAAATGTTAATTTTTTTGATTAAAAAGTTAAAAAAAGTAACTTCGGCGCCTTAAACACCATATTCTCACTAAACATTAAACAATGAAAAAACTAGTACTTTTAGCCCTCTTAGGAGTTACGATAATTTCATGTAAAAAAGAAGAAAAACCTGTTAAAGACTACTTAGTTTTAACTGGTAAAATTGAAAACTTCAAAAAAAGCAACATTACTTTAAATGGCTTTCGTTTTGAAAAGAAAATTAAATTTGACAGAAAAACTGGTTCTTTTGTTGATACCCTTAGAATTAATAGAGATGGTTACTACACTCTAGTATGTGATAAAAAACCTATTAATTTGTATTTAACAAAAACTGATGATGCAGGTATTGTATTTGATTACAAGAATGCTGACTTCATCAATTTTGAAGGTACTAATAAGAATATCAATAGTTACCTTTATGAAAAACAAAAAACTTGGCCTGAAATACTTGTTAGCGCTAATAAATATTTTGCTTTAGAAGAAGAAGAATTCTTGAATAAAACTAATGAGTACAAAGATGCTGTAACAGAGCTTTCAATTTCTAAGCAATTACCTGCTGACTTCTTAAAACAAGAAGTTAAAAATATTGACTACGAATGTTTGAGAAACTTGTACAACTATCAAGACTTTCATGCTACTTTAACTGGCGACAAAGACTTTAAAGTTTCAAAAGACTTCCCTGATCCGCTAGAAAACTTTAACTACAGTAGTGGTTCAGATTATGTTAACTGTTACTTCTATAGAGCAATGTTAGAAACTGAGTTAAAAAATCTAGCTAAGAAAAATAATAAAGAAGGAGAAGATTATTATTTAACTTATTTAGAAACTATACAAACTGAGGTAACTGATACAATCGCTAAAAACGATTTATTATACAACAGTGCAGAAAGTACTATAACATATGCTAGTGACTTAAAAGAGTTTTATAGAAAATTTATGGCGTATTCTACGAATAAAGCACATAAAGAAGAAATTACTAAAGATTACGAGTTATTAAAAACCACAGCTAAAGGACAACCTGCTCCTAAATTTAAAGACTATGTAAACTACGATGGTGGTACTACTTCTTTAGATGACTTATTAGGACAAGGAAAATACTTATATATTGATGTTTGGGCTACTTGGTGTGCTTATTGTAAAAGAGAAATCCCTTTATTAAAGAGATTAGAGCAAGAATACCATGGTAAAAACATTGAGTTTGTAAGTATTAATGTTGACGCTAAAGGGAATGACGAAAAATGGAAAGAAACCATTCAAGATAGAGAAATGACAGGTATACAGTTAATGGCTGGAGATAGTCACTTAAATTTAGACTGGGCTCAAAATTTCTTAATTAAAGGTTTACCAAGATTTATCATCATTGATCCTGATGGTAATATTGTAAGTCCAAATGCTCCTGCACCATCACAAGGAGAACGTTTAATTAATATGTTTGAAGAGTTAGGTATCTAAACCTTATTATCATAAACAAAAAAAAGCCGCTAAATTTAGCGGCTTTTTTTTGTTTATATAATTAAATCAATAATTTTAAAATCTATTATCTCCATCTAAGATATCTCCTAAACCTCCTAAAACACTTCCTTCTCCTCTATCGCCTTTTCCTGTTTGTGGAGCCATTGCTAACACTCTACCTGCTAATCGACTAAATGGTAATGATTGAATATATACAGTACCAGGACCTCTTAATTTTGCAAAGAACAATCCTTCACCTCCAAAAATGGTATTTTTTATACCACCTACAAACTCAATATCATAATCAACATCTTGGGTAAAACCTACAATACAACCTGTATCAACTTTTAAAACTTCACCAGGCTGTAAAACCTTTTTCGCCATAGTACCTCCTGCATGAACAAAACCAATACCATCACCTTCCATTTTTTGCATAATGAATCCCTCTCCTCCAAACAAACCTCTTCCTAAACGTTTTGAAAACTCTATACCAATAGACACACCTTTAGCTGCACATAAAAAAGCATCTTTCTGACAAATAAACTTACCTCCAAACTCAGTTAAGTCAATCGGAATTATTTTTCCTGGATATGGTGAAGCAAAAGAAACTTGCTTTTTTCCTTGACCATCATTTGTAAATACCGTCATAAACAAACTTTCCCCTGTTAAAATTCGTTTTCCTGCAGAAAAAATCTTTCCCAATAAGCCTTTTTCTTGATTAGATCCATCTCCAAATATTGTATTCATCCTTACATCAGCATCCATCATCATAAAGCTACCACTTTCGGCAACTACTCCTTCTTGCGGATCTAATTCTATTTCTACATACTGCATTTCTTCTCCAAAAATGCGATAATCTATTTCGTGTGCATTCATAATTTTTTGTTTTTCTATTTATTAGACATCAAAACTTTCTTTTTGTTACGATTTTACCTTTAAACTCCATTCATATTCAAACTTCGAAACAGAAATACCTTCTTCATTAAAACCTTCCGACCTAACAATTACCGTTTGCCCCTCTTTTGTATCAATTGCTTTTTGTATTGTTTCTCTTATCAACTCTCCATCATTACATTCAAAACGAACTTTCCCTACTGCTTTTTTTGTAAAAGTTCCATTCATGTTAGTTACCAACATCGAAATTTTTTTGTTAGAGGCATCAATTTCTTTCATCACCAAAATACCAGTCGATAACTCTGATGCCATTCCTTGTACTGCCCAAAACATAGACTTAAATGGATTCTGATTTACCCATCTATGGGTTACTTTTACCACTGCTGTATTATTAGTAAGAGACTTTAATCGCACTCCTGTAAAAAAAGCTGATGGTAATTTAAATAATAAAAAGATATTAACTTTTCGAGGTGTAAACTTCATTTTTTTCAGTATTTACAGGCAATGTACAGCTTTTTCTTTAATTATATCATTAGATTCAAATGTTAAATTTTGTTAATTTTTAGTACTATGTATTGCATAATACCTTTTAAAAGATATATATTTGCAATGTAAAGTATTATATAAATCATTTCACTATGCAACATAACAATCAAAACACCAATGCTTTTTTAATACATATTTCTGCTTTTGCAGGGTATTTATTTCCTTTAGGCAGTATTATTACTCCTCTTATATTATGGCAAACCTTAAAAGAGAGAAGTACTTTTTTAGATGAGCATGGTAAAGAAGCTGTTAATTTTAACATAAGCTATAGTCTATATATTTTTATACTAGGTCTTTCTTTTATTCCTTTTTTCTTCGGAAGAATTTTTAACGGATTTGATGGTATAGATATTGACTTTGGTGGGTACCATGGACATGGAGGATTGTTTGGTTTTTTTGGATTTGCTTCAATAGTAAGCATTGTTGCTCTTATTAAAATAGCGCTGATAATTATAGCTGCTATGAAAGCAAACAAAGGTGAAATGTATCATTATCCACTTACAATAAAATTTATAAAATAACCCATAAACCGCATTACATGAAGATAGAAAACACTAAAGCACAAATGCGTAAGGGAGTTTTAGAATATTGCATCTTATCAATTTTACAAAAAGGAGATGCCTATACTTCTGAAATACTCTCTAACCTAAAAAGTGCAGAAATGATTGTGGTTGAAGGAACCATTTATCCGTTACTTACCCGCTTAAAAAATGCAGGATTATTAAGTTACAGATGGGAAGAATCAACCTCTGGACCTCCAAGAAAATATTACGTACTCACAGAAAATGGCGGAATGTTTTTAAAAGAATTAGACAAAACATGGCATAATTTAGTAAACGCAGTAAACCAAGTAACAAGTACAAAATCAACTAAAGATGAATAAGACAATAAATATAAACCTGGGCGGATTTTTCTTCCATATAGATGAAACTGCCTATCAGAAATTAAAACGATACTTAGACGCCATCGCTCGTTCGTTAAGTGATGACCCGCAAGGTAAAAATGAAATCATAGCAGATATTGAAGCTCGTATTAGCGAATTGTTATCTGAAAGAATTACCGATGCTCGCCAAGTAGTAAATGAAAGTGATATTGAAGAAATTATTGCTATCATGGGGCAACCAGAAGATTATGCAGAAGCTGAAGAAGCTTATAACGAAAATACTTCTTACAACTATAAAAGAAACACCTCTAACAAAAAAATGTTTAGAGATGGTGACGATAAGTTTTTAGGAGGAGTTTGTTCTGGGCTTGGGCATTATTTTAATATAGATGTTGTTTGGATTCGTTTAGCCTTTCTAATTTTAACACTAGCTGGATTTGGTTTTGGAATTATAGGATACATCATTTTATGGGTTATTCTACCAGAAGCTAAAACCACTTCTGAAAAGTTGCAAATGGAGGGTGAAGCTGTAAATATTGATAACATTGAAAAAAAAATTCGTAATGAGTTTGAAAACCTTTCATCAAAGGTAAAGGAAGGCGCCCATGATTTATCGGATAAAATCTCAAATGCTGATTATCAAAAACTACGCAACCAAACTAAATCTGGTTTTCAGGATTTCATAGACACTATGGGTAAAATTTTACTAGCAATATTCAAAGTGTTTGGTAAGTTCATGGGCGTTTTATTAATATTTATCGCTGGTATTACAATCATTTCATTACTACTAACTTTATTTTCAGTAGGTAGCTTAGAAATCCTAAATTTTGATGGAGACATGATTCATTATCCTCCTTTCTTTTACGATTCAGCTATGCCTAAATGGTTGTTAATGACATTTGTATTTTTCTTGATAGGAATTCCTTTTGTTGTCCTATTTATTTTAGGATTACGAATTTTATCTCCTAATGTTAAAAGACTTGGTATTGCTACAGTTTTAACATTGTTTGGACTTTGGTTAATCTCTTTATTAGCAATCGGTTTCTCTGGTATTGAATATTTTACTACACATGCTTACGATGGTGCACATGTTTCAAAACATAGTATTACATACAACCAAGAAGAACCTTTAAAAATACGAGTAGTAAACGATGATAATATTTACTATCAACACAATTTACGCAATAGAGATAATTCAATATCTGTTCATGTAAATGATAAAGAAATGAAGTACTCTAATGATATAAATATTGATGTTCGTAAGAGTGAAACTGGTAATGCTTATATAGAAATCAAGAAAACTTCGGAAGGAAGAAAACGTCATAATGCCAATAGTAATGCAGAAGCTATTCTGTATAACTTTAAAACAGCAAACAACACAATTGTTTTTGACGCCTTTTTTATTAGTGAATACAAAAACATGTGGAAAGATGAAGAAATTGACGCTGTTTTATACATCCCAGAAGGAACAACTATATATTTTGAAGGTTCGTCTCGTAACTTTTTAGATGATGTAAAAAATGTTCAAAACGTATACGATCGTGATATGGCCAATCATCATTTCAAAATGACATCTAAAGGTTTTGATTGTTTAGATTGTGATGAAGAAGACATTAATAATGAAGATTCTGATGATTGGGATTCTGATAATGATGATGAAGTAAGTTTCTTATTTGATAGTACAATCAATAATGTAAAAGCTGAATTTATCATTTCAAAAAACACTACTGAAGATGAACTTAACAAATTAATTGACTGGTTTAAAGATCGTAAAAACATAGATATTGATATTGTTAGCTCTAAATTTAATAATGATAAAACAATTGATAATCTAGTTTTAGAAATTGATTGTAATGATGGTTATGTAGGTAACATTAGAATTTCAAACGGTACATTAGATGATATATCTAAAGGTTTCCGTAGATTGTATAATGAAGAAGGAGCTTTAAGCTTTAAAACTTGGTAAACGCATAAACTGAAAAACTATGAACGATTTATTTGACTTCTTCTTTAAGGGTAACTTTTTTATGAAAATAGTTACCCTGCTATACACACTCTTACTATCATGGGTAATGAATGGACAAGTACAAGAAATTCCTAACTACAAACCTGTTGATATTAATCTACACAATCAAATTGTAAAAATGGATAGTATATTCTTTAACGCTTACAATACTTGTGACATGAAAACACAAGCAGATATTTTAAGTGATGATATTGAGTTCTTTCATGACAAGGGAGGTTTATCTACTTCAAAAAGTGAAATTATAGCGGCTACTGAAAGAAATATTTGTGGTAAGGTTACTCGCACTTTAATAAAAGGAAGCATCGAAGTTTATCCTATAAATAATTATGGAGCTGTAGAAATAGGTTATCATAAATTTTTTAATAATAGAGAACCTAATGCTAAATCTACCCCTAGTAAGTTTATCGCAATTTGCGAAAAAAGAAAATACAAAATGGTTAATGACAAAAGTAATTAGCCTACATTAATTTCTCGAGACTAAACAACAGGGACAAAATATACTTTTAAATTTTTATCATTATAAACCTTTAGTTAAAGCTAAGAAGAAAATGAACAAACTGATATTAATAACAGCATTTATCATACTACTCTTTTCTTGTACAAAGACCAAGAAATCTACTCTGCCTGTCAAAGAAAATTCAGAAAAATATCAAGTCAAAATTGATAGTCTTTTGAATACTCATTTAGAAGCTAATAATTTTATGGGGAGTATAGAATTATCTCACAAGGGAAAGACTGTATATAAAAATACTGTAGGTTTTAGTGATATTAAAACCTCTAAAAAAGTAGATTCAGTAACAAAGTACCGTATAGGATCAGCTTCTAAGATATTTACAGCAACCTTAATTTTTAAAGCCCTTGAAGAAAACAAGCTAACGCTTGATAAAACTATAGAAATATTTTTTCCGAAGCTTAAAAACGCAAACAAAATTACTATTGCTCATTTACTTCAACATAGAAGTGGTATTCATAACTTTACAAAAGATAATTTTTTGGAGTACCATACTCAATATAAATCTATTTCTGAAATGTTATCTATGATTTCGAATTACAAAAGTGATTTCGAACCAAATGATAAAGGTGACTATAGCAATTCTAATTATTTTTTACTATCACTAATTCTAGAAAAAACATATAAATCCACATACAAAGACCTTATTCATAATAAAATCTGCAAACCCCTTAATCTTTATGATACTTATGTAGGTACTAAAATAAATATTAATAATAATGAAGCTTACTCGTATATCTACGATAAAGAATGGAGTAAGTTTCCTGAAACTAATATGTCTATTCTCAAAGGTAGTGGTTCAATAGTTTCAACTTCAAAAGATATTAATAATTTTATAGAAGCTTTATTTACAGGTAAGTTAATTTCAACAAAAAGCTTATCATTAATGAAAACTATAAAAGATCATTACGGAATGGGACTCTTCCGATACAAAATTCATGATAGACAAGGATATGGACATCGAGGGCATGTTGATGGTTTTAGGTCTACTTCAATTTACTTCCCTGAAGAAAAACTTTCATTCACCTTGCTTTCAAATGCTTCTAAAGTTGATGTAAATAATATATATTCAGAAATTCTCAATCTATATTTTAATGATGTAATTGTTGATATATCAGAAACTGAAATTGAAAAATTTGTAGGTAAGTATATTTCATTAAAAGATAAAACACATGAATCTACCTTTATAAAAGACAAAAAAACTTTAATCCACTTAATAAAAGACGAGTTTAAAGAGCCTTTAGTTTATAAAGGAAATAACCGATTTATTATGAATCAAGTTTATGCTGAATCAATATCATTTACTTTTTCTCCAGATGGCAAACAGTTAACTTTTAAGCAAGGGGATTACAAAGATATATTAGTAAAAAAAACAACTCCGTAAAATATTAAAAACATTAGTTCATTGGTTTAGCTAACTCCGATGACACTAATACTTGGTTTTATTAGTTAAGCCAAAGCTGTACAGCTTTGGCTTTTTCTTTGTATGAAAAAGTCAATAATTAAAATGCTAAAACCCATATCTTTGTTTAAAATTTTCTTGCATGAATTTAACCATTGAAAATATTTTATTAATAGGATCTCTTTTACTTTTAATAAGTATTATAGTTGGAAAAACATCGTATAAATTTGGCGTTCCTACTTTACTCCTTTTTTTAAGTATTGGAATGCTTGCAGGATCTGATGGTATTGGTGGTATTATTTTTGACGATCCGAAAGCCGCACAATTTATAGGAATTGTTTCTTTAAATTTTATTCTATTTTCAGGGGGATTAGACACAAACTGGAAAGCTGTTAAACCTATACTCAAAGAAGGATTAGTGCTCTCTACCTTAGGAGTATTGCTTACCGCTGTTTCCTTGGGGTTATTTGTTTGGAATATTACCAATTTTACAATTTACGAAAGTTTATTATTAGGAGCTATTGTTTCTTCTACTGATGCTGCTGCGGTATTTTCTATTTTACGCTCTAAAAACTTAGCTTTAAGAGAAAACTTACGTCCTACTTTAGAGTTAGAAAGTGGTAGTAACGACCCTATGGCGTATGTACTAACTATTGCTTTTTTAACATTGGTTACTCATCAAGATCAAAGTGTAACATCTATAATACCCTTATTTTTACAACAAATGGTGTTTGGTGCTATTGCTGGTTTTTTATTTGGAATGCTTAGTAAAAAGATAATAAACTCTATTAAACTTGACTTTGAAGGTTTGTACCCAGTTTTGGTTATTGCACTCATGTTTATTACTTTTTCTTTTACAGATTTTATAGGTGGTAATGGTTTTTTAGCTATATATATTTGTGCTGTTTACCTAGGAAATCAAAACTTAATTCATAAAAAAACGATCTTAAAAATGTTTGATGGATTAGCTTGGTTAATGGAAATTGTACTGTTTTTAACTTTAGGACTACTTGTTTTTCCTTCTCAAATTGTTCCTTACATAGGTATTGGGCTTGTTATTTCACTTTTCTTAATTTTTATTGCTCGCCCAGTAGGAGTTTTTATTAGCTTACTTTTTTTTAAAATGAAATTAAGAAGGCGTTTTTATATTTCATGGGTTGGTTTACGTGGCGCCGTACCTATAGTTTTTGCCACCTACCCTCTTTTAGCTGGTATAAATAAAGCTAATATTATTTTTAACATTGTATTTTTTATATCGGTTACTTCTATTTTAATACAAGGCACAACCCTAAGTCTTGTTGCAAAATGGTTAAATGTTGCTTTACCTGAAGAAACAAAAAAATTGAGTGCTACCGATATGCTGTTAGAAGAAAATCCGAAAGCTTTAATGAAAGAAATCACAATTACACAATCGTGTAAGGCGGTAGATAAAAAAATTGTGGATTTAAACTTTCCTAAAAACGCCATCATAGCCATGATAAAAAGAAATGGTAACTACATTACCCCAAACGGTTCAACCATAATAAATACTGCGGACACTTTAATTGTTCTTGCCGATAACCCTGCTGTTTTTAAAGAAATTAACGAAAGCCTTAAAAATTAACTAATAATTAGTTTTAATTTTAATTATTAAAGTAATTTTGTAATATGAAAAAAATGTTGCGATTTTTGAGCGTCCTTTTTATTACAGTGGTATATTTTTCTACCATTGGTTATACGCAAAAAGAGCAATCTTTTTCTAGTAAGTTTAACGACCCAACCCCTTCGCATAAAGAATACAAACAAAAACTTTCTTCTAAGGGCGTAGAACATACCTCAGAGTCAGAAAATTTCACTAACTATTTTAACAACCCTCCTTCAACTAATGTAAAAAATACATTTTATGAAGTTGGTCTTAACTTTAAGTCTATTGAGTTATTTTTCAATAGAAAATATCTTCAATATATTTCATTATCAAGAAATATATTATCAAATTATAGAAAGTCTGATTTGATATTTCCTTTCCATTATCATTGGTGAGAACTTCATTAAGTTTTAACTACAAACTAATCAATCTTACTAAGAAAACATACTCTTTATAAATTAAAGAGTAAAATTTAATGTAATTAATTTAAAAATAAATGGATTTAGGAACCACAATCGTTGGTGCTGTACTATTAGTTATATGTATGGCTGCTTTTATATTAGTACGTAAAAGACAATTAACAAAGAAAAATGAAAAACTTCAAATACTAAATAATCTTTCTCAAGAATACAATTGCTTTATACAAGAGTATGAATTTTGTAATGATTTTATTTTAGGAATAGATAAATCTAAAAAGTTTCTTTTCTTTTATAAACAAGCGCAAGAAAACACATACAGTAAAGTTATTGATTTACAAACTATTGAAGAATGTAAGGTTATAAAAAAAACACGAAGTATAAATGATAAAACAATTGTATTAATAGAGCTTAAGTTTATTAGTAAAAATGAAAACATTTTTATTACTATTTATAATGAAGAAACAGATCTTCTAATTAGCAATGAACTATTAGTTGCTAATAAATGGTCTCTCTTAATTAACAGTAATTTAAAAGAATAGTAAATTACTAACAAACTATCTAAGCCTTAAGTTCTTTAAGGCTTAGGTTTTAATTAAACTCTTTTTATACTTGTCATATATCTTTTTTATGAATATTTTCGACAAATTTTATAGTTATAAATTAACTGCTATACAAATACAAAAAAGGAATAGAACAATCTCCCTAAAGTTTATTCGTTCCTTCTATTATCCAAAACTACTATGAAAACAGTTTACATAATAAACTTTAAACACCTACTTCCTGTACTATTTTTACTGACTATTAGTTGCTCAACTAAAAATAAAACAGACGAAGAACTACTTGAAAAAGACAAAATTGAATTAAAAGAAAATTTAGACTCTTATAAAATAGCAACGTATAAATTTGGTAAAATTTTAATTCGTTCTTCAGCTGAAAAAGATACTATTTCTACAGAATTTCAGTCTTTTAAAAAAGATCTTGATAGGATTTTTAATAAAGTTGTAAAATATGATGTTGAAAACCCAGAAAGTTTATCACTCATAGATTACATTCTAATATACCGTGACTATAAAAGAATGGAAGACTTTATTATGAAAACTGATGAAGATATTTTTCCAACATTAGTAGACTCTTTTAATCTAATTTACGGAGATTCTATCAGTAAAAAAAGAGAGTACTATAAAGGAGAGGAAAAAGAATATGTTCAAAATATAGAGCATGCTATTTTAAGTGCAGTTGTAATATTAAGTAAAGACTTGGGTAAGGAAGTATCACTTTACGAATGCACAAAAACAAATCCTGAATTACTTCCAGATTCTGAAATTAAAACATTGCTACAATACTTTAGAGGATTTTTGTTTTTCGAAAAAGGTCTTTATTATTTATCTGAAGATGAAATTTCAAGAAATATTAACTGGTTAAACAACAATAAAGAGGTGGATTTACCCTACACTAGAGCTTTCTTTCAATGGGGAAACCTTGATAATAAAAGTACTCATTTAGGGCTTCACTCTTTAAATCATTTATTCAGAGGTTTTGATCGATTAATGATGGAAAGAGAAATTGATGAAAAACGTGCTCTTGAAGATTTTGAAGCATTTTTAAAAGATGCCAATAAAATTGGATTAAATAATGAAATTACTTGGTCAATAGAAACCTATTTATATTTAAAAAACGAAGAAAACGAAAAAGCAATTGCTTCTTTATCCAAACTTAAAACAAGTACCCTGCTCTCTTCAGAAGATAAAAAAAGAATAGATGAATCTATTGAATATGTTAAGAACAGAGAGTCAGGTAAGGTCTTAAATGGTTTTTATGATAAATTCTTTTTGAGTAAAATCGCTACAAAATACATGTACTCAATTTTATCAAAAGTGGATTGGGAAAAAGTAATGAAAGAACAAAATGTACCACATACAAATGAAATATTTAAAACTATTGATAATCTAAAAAGCTTTATTGACAACCTAAAAGAGTATGCCAGTACTGAAGACCTAAAGAATAAAGGAAAGAGCCTCTGGAACAAAACAAAAGAATTAGTTAAATAATTATTCTATAAAAAGAAACACACAATACATTAAACAACTTAAAAATTAAAATGGGAAAAATTAAAATTGAGAGCACAGTTGGTGCTAAAATCTATGCTAACGAAAAAGAACTAGGTTTAATAAAAAGGGAAGATAGAGAATATGAGTTAGAAAATGGTGAATATGAAGTTTACGCCAAAGCCTCTTGGTGTAGTAGTCAAAAAATCAACATAAATGTTACTGATGATCAAACCGTAACTTTAACTCTTAATAGTTTTAAATATGAAGGAATTATAAGAGCTGTTATGATGGTATTTGTTGCTTTATTTATGTTTTCTAAAAGTCTTATTTTTCTAATCCTTGCAGGAATTATCATTCTATACCCTTTGTATTATATATCATTCGGAAAAGATAATTATTTAGAATTAAATGAGAAGAATGAAAATAATCTAGCCAACACAAACAACATTTAGTTTTTACTTTAACAAACCACAGCCTGTTTAGTCAAACCCCAATAAAACAGTTATGAATTACAAAATAATAAAATTACTATTTGACCCTAGAGAAACTATTAATAAGGAAGAATTTTTATTTGGGATAATAGTTTTATTCTTTTTTGCTTTTAGTTTCATTAGTGATTTTACTATAAATGCTAGTATCATGTCAATTTTAAGCTCAAAAAGTGCACACTTACTAGCTACACATCAACTTATAAAACCATTTACTATACCTAATTTGCCTGTAGGTTTTATTTTATTTTACAGCGCTGTAACTTTAGCTATTAAAAGAATAAAAGATTTACAATCTAAATTATGGATAGGTGTTATGGTAGGAGTATTCATATTTCTTTTTTTTGATGTTATCTTTCTAAAAGTAACTACAAGTACAGGAGTATTTTCTAATTTATTAGGTTTCGAAATTGATAATCAAATAAAGATTTTTCATATATCAAGTATGCTTTTTTATGTTGTTTTGGGAGTAGGTTCAATACTCTTCCTTTCAGTTCTTAATGGAACTAAACCTTGTATAAAAGATGTTTATAAGAAAGGAAGTTTAACTATTAATCAATTTATTAAACAGCTAGGTATATGGTGCGTAGCAACATTTTTGGGTCTTATCATAATTACTCTATTACTCAACATTAACAAAAGTATAGCTACTTTAAGTTATGGTAGTTTTTTACCTCCCTTAATTGTAATATGTATACTTTTTATATGGTATTTAAAATTAGTTTATATGAGATTAAAAAACACTACTTTCTCTTTTCTCAATTACCTTCTTTGTTTAATAGCTTATGTTATTGGACTTTCTTCTATAATCACAATAGCTTTTAAAGTTGACAACTTAAACTATATAAACATGTCATTAACTTTTTTCTCAGTTATTAGTATAATATTTTCATTTGTAAACCTTTCTTTATTTTTGTTAGATAAAGATTCTAAACCATTGGCATTTGGAACCGAAAAACACGATTAATGAAACCATTCTCTGAGATCTCTAAATTCTTTGAAACAGAATTTCCTTTAAATCAACATGGACTTGATGAACTGTTTACTTTATTTAAAATTGAAAAACACACTAAAGGAACTATTTTACTTCAAGAAAACTCTAAAGAAAAAAAGTTGCGTTTTTTAAATAATGGAATTGTAAGAGAATATTACGCAAATGAAGACAAAGAAGTTAATATCAACTTTTATGTAAAACCTCAGTTTATTTCCGATTTACTAACTTTTAGTCATAATACTAAAACAAAGAAAAATCAAGAATGTCTAACTTCCGTAGAAGTTTTAAATATTGAAAGACAACCTTTTTTTGATTTACTAGAAAAATATCAATGTGGTAAAACCTTTGTTGATGCCTCTTTTCAAAAACTTTTAAAACAAAAAGAAAGACTAGAGTTTAATCGTATTACAAAATCACCTGAAGAATTGTATAATGAACTATTTACTTACAAACCTGAATGGATACAAAACATACCTCAATATCATTTAGCTTCTTATTTAAACGTAACACCAGAAACGTTAAGCAGAATTAAAAAACGTATTTCTTGATTTGAATCAATGAAAATAAATAGTGTAAAAAAGACATTTGTATAACTAAAAAGTTATACCATGTTACATATACACCAAATAAGAAATGCTACTATAATTATTGAAACTGAAAAAGAGGTTATTCTTGTTGATCCAATGCTCGGTAACCAAGGAATTATGCCTCCATTTACTCTCTTTAGACATAAAGCTAGAAAAAACCCAACTGTTCCACTTCCCCAAAAAACACACGCACTACTAAAAAAAGTAACTCATTGCTTAATAACTCATCAACACCCAGATCATATAGATAATGCTGGTGTAGAATTTTTAATCAAAAATAACATTCCTGTTACCTGTAGTGTAAAGGATGAGAAGGCTTTTAAAAAGAGAGGGCTAAATGTTGTTCAAAGTTTAAAATACTGGGAAAAACAACCCTTTTTAGGAGGAGAAATAGAAGGAATACCTGCCAAACACGGTTATGGCTTTGTAGCTAAACTAATGGGAAATGTATTAGGTTTCTATATAAAACTTCCTGGTCAAAAAACTATTTACCTCAGCTCCGATACTATTTATACTGACGCTGTGCATAAAGTATTGACTAATTATAAACCAGATATTAATGTATTAGCCTGTGGAGCTGCTCAATTTGACCTTTTCAAGCAACTTATTATGAGCGTAGACGATATTCTAAAATTTATAAGAAATTCATCGGGTTTAGTAGTTGCTAATCATATGGAAGCTATTAATCATTGCCCATTAACTAGAGAAAAACTCAAAACTATATTGAAGCAAAATAACTTATATCATAACGTTTACCTACCTGAAGATGGTGATATAGTATCTATTGAGTAAAAGTCTGTTATATTTACATAATTGTACAATAACCATTATTATTAGCAATATGAAACAGAAAACTTTATTACTTGTTGCTCTATTAATCGCTTTTTCAACCTTTGCTCAAAATATTCCTAAAAAGATTAATGAGAGTGACTTTTCCATCGGAAAAACTGTTCAAATAAAATCGACTATTTTAAAAGAAGATAGAACACTAAATATTTATTTTCCTACAAGCTACGATATTGATAAATCAAAAAAGTATCCAGTGATTTATTTATTAGATGGTTCTAAAGATGAAGACTTTATTCACATTGCTGGAATTGTACAATTTGGTTCTTTTCCATGGATAAATATGCTTCCTGAAGCTATAGTAGTTGGTATTGGAAATGTAGATAGAAAAAGAGACTTTACATATCCTTCTTCTATAGAAATTGACCAAAAAGAATTTCCTACTTCAGGGAAATCTGAAAAGTTTATTCAATTTCTTAAAAAAGAACTCCTTCCTTTTATAGATACTAACTACAGAACTACAAATAATAAAACACTAATTGGACAATCACTTGGAGGACTTTTAGCTACAGAAGTTTTATTTAAAACCCCTAACCTTTTTAATAACTATATAATTGTAAGCCCCAGTCTTTGGTGGGATGCTGAAAAACTTTTAACCTTTACACCGCTAAAGTACAACACTAAGAAGAACATTTACATTGCAGTTGGTAAAGAAGGACCAATTATGGAAAGAACTGCCAAAGAACTACATGGTAAACTACTGAGTAAAAAAACTAAAAACACGAAGCTTTATTTCGATTTTTTAGAAGATAAAACTCATGGTGATGCCTTACATGAAGCCGTTTACAATGCTTTTGAAAAAATATTTAAAGTAGAGAAATAACATAGACTACTCATGAAAAATAACATTATGCTTAAAATTATTTCAAGCCCTAACTGCGGAAATTCACCTAAAATGACATTCTTAAAAGAATTCAATATCGCCCTAGCAAAAGGAGATCTGGATTTTCTTACCGAAAGTGTTACCGATGAAATAGTTTGGAATATAGTTGGCGATAGAAAAATTGAAGGAAAGAAAGAGTTTATTGAAAAATTAAAAAAAATAAAAGAGAAAAATGTAACTGAATTAACACTTAAACAAATCTTATCTCACGGAAAAGAAGGGGCTGTAAATGGAATCACTAAAACAGAAAACAAAAAAGAGTATGCTTTTTCTAACTTTTATTTTTTCAAAGGGGCAAAAGGTGCTAAAATAAAATTAATAACATCGTATATCATTGAAAGTTAACAATGGTAAGAAACATTTAATTTACTGTTTAACAACATACACTCAATGCTTATTCTCTAATAGAATTAAAAACTCAAGAATATTTCACTAAGACTTATACAACTGGAATAAAGTCAAATTGACTTTTAAAAAACACTTTTTAGTAAAAAGTTGTCTTTTTGGTTAAAAAAAAAGTATTAACAAAAGCAAATCAACTCAAAATAAACACCAATAAAACAAAATTCATTTTTATTGACACTAAAAAAAATTAAATTCATTTAATTTGTAGCAAATCTCAATAAACTATGTCATCAAAAAATAAACTAGAAAGTTTTACTAATACGACTGAAGAATTTGTCTCTCCAGAGTACATTCGTAACCGCTTCTCTAAAATTATGTCTGACATGTACAAGAAAGAGGTACCGCTTTATGGTGATCTACTTGATTTGGTTCATGACATAAATGAAAACGTTCTTTCAGAGTCTAAAGAAATTGAAGAACAATTAGCACATACCGGAGAATTAACTCGACTAAATATGGAACGCCACGGAGCAATTCGTTTAGGTAAACCCTATGAGCTATTTACAATGAGACGTCTGTTTAAGGTTATGGGAATGTATTCTGTTGGTTACTATGATTTAGCCCCAGCTGGTGTTCCTGTTCACTCTACGGCGTTTAGAGCTATTGAAAGCACAGCTCTTAACCAAGCTCCATTCAGAGTTTTCACCTCTTTATTACGTTTAGATTTAATTGATGATGCTCAGCTTCGTAACAATGTTGAAACTATTTTAGAAAAACGTCAAATTTTTACAGAAAAAGTTTTACAACTCATTGATAAATCCGAAAAAGAAGGAGGTCTAAATAAAGAAGATGCCGAAACCTTTGTTCAAGAAGCATTAGAAACTTTTCGTTGGCACGATACTGCTACTGTAGATTATGAAATGTACGAAGCTTTACTAAATCAACACAGATTAATTGCTGATGTTGTTGCTTTCAAAGGACCTCACATCAACCATCTAACCCCTAGAACTTTAGATATAGACAAGGTACAAGTAAGTATGGAGGATCGTAATATTCCACCAAAAGACAATATAGAAGGACCTCCTGCAAGAAAATGCCCTATTTTACTACGTCAAACAAGTTTTAAGGCATTGACCGAAAAAGTAACTTTTAAAAACAATGTTGAAAAAGAAGAAATAGGTGAACACAAAGCTCGTTTTGGTGAGATTGAACAACGTGGTGTAGCGTTAACTCAAAAAGGACTTGATTTGTATCATGAACTGTTAGGTAAAACACGTAAAGCCATTGGTGGATCACCAACTGCCGAAAATGCCTCAGAATACAATAAATTATTAGCAAAAAATTTTAAAGTTTTCCCTGATAACTACGAAGAGTTACAATCAAAAAAATTGGCTTACTTCCATTATTTTACCACCGATAAAGTAAAAACCTTACCTAAAGATAAAGTGTATACAAAAGAAGATGTAAACCAATTATTAGAGGATGGTTATTTAAGCATAGAACCTATGGTTTACGAAGACTTCTTACCTGTAAGTGCAGCAGGAATTTTTGCTTCAAACTTAGGTACAGATGATGCTAAGCGTGAATATGAAGGCACTTCTAATCAATCATTATTTGAAAAAGATTTAGGTGAACCTGTTTATAAGTTAACAAAATGGTATGAAGACATGCAAGATGAAAGCATACAAAACTGCTTAGCTGTAATAAATGCTTAATCATAAAATAGAATATTGAAAAAGTGTAGCCGTATATTTGCATTATCGGCTACACTTTTTTTCGTTAAAAACGATTGTTTATCTTGTAGCTTATATTAAGTTTATTCTAACAAAATTATTCTTTTGGAAAATCAATTTGATTATATAGACAAACAAATACTTTCAAAATTACGTTTAGACGCTCGTAAAGCCTATTCACAAATTGCGGAAGAATTAAAAGTTTCCAACTCCTTAATTCATCAACGCATTAAAAAGCTAACCGCAGAGGGTGTTATTAAAAATGCTGAGTTTGTTTTAGAAGAAAAGAACTTAGGTTATAAAACCAAATCATACACAGGTATCAGATTACGTGAAGCTCGCTTTGCTAAAGAAGTAATGCACGAGTTAGAAAAAATACCTGAAATAACCGAATGTAACTTTGTTTCTGGTTACTACGCTATTTTTATTTTAATCTTTGCTAGAGACAATGAACATTTACAAAAAATACTATACGATAACGTACATTTAATCAAAGGAGTGGCTGGAACCGATACTTTTATATGTTTCGATACCTGTTTTAAGCGTCACATTCCAATAGAATAATTAACAACACTATCCACCTTTTTAGGTTTTTAAGATAATGACACAAACAACACAACTAGAAACGTTCAAAAAATCATTAACTGGTGAATTATTTTTTGACGACCTACATAAGAACATTTACGCAACAGACGCTTCGGTATATCGTAAAATTCCATTAGCAGTTGCCTACCCTAAGAATATACAGGATATTCAACTGTTAATTGATTTTGCTACAAAAAATAATATCACCTTAATCCCTCGTACTGCAGGAACTTCGTTAGCAGGACAGTGTGTAGGAGATGGAATTGTTGTAGACGTTTCTAAACACTTTACCAACATATTGGCTTTTGATGAAATTAACAAAACCATTACGGTAGAGCCAGGAATTATTCGTGATGATTTAAACCGCTTCCTAAAACCATTCGGATTGTTTTTTGGGCCGAATACCTCAACCTCTAACCGTTGTATGATTGGCGGTATGGTAGGCAACAACTCTTCAGGAAGTACTTCTATTCGTTACGGAGTTACCCGTGATAAAGTCATTGCTATTCAAGGTTTGTTAAGTGATGGTAGTGAAGTTACTTTTTCTGAAATTACCTCAGCTGAATTCAACCAAAAGAAAATAGAGAATTCATTAGAAGGAAACATCTATCGTGCTATTTATACTGAACTTTCTCAAGAAGCCATTCAGCAAGAAATAAAAAAAGAATTCCCAAAAGAAAGCATTCACCGAAGAAATACAGGGTATGCTGTTGATGAGTTTTTAACTTCCGATTTATTTGGCGGAACTGAACCAACTATTAACCCTGCTAAATTTTTATCAGGAAGTGAAGGTACTTTGGTATTTTCAACCGCTATCACCATTCAACTAGACGACTTACCTCCTACCCAAAGTATTATGGTGTGTCCACATTTTACTAGTGTAAATGAAAGTTTAAAAGCTACCGTTACTACCATGAAACACAAACTCTATGCTTGTGAATTAATGGATAAAGTAATTTTAGACTGTACTAAAAACAATCGCGAACAAGCAAAGAATCGTTTCTTTTTACAAGGTGATCCTGAAGCTGTATTAATGTTAGAAGTTTCTGCCGATACCATTGAAGAAGCAGAAATACTAGCCGATAAACTTATTGAAGATTTAAAAGCAAACAACTTTGGATACCACTACCCTAAAGTGTATGGTGAAGACATTGCTAAAGTGCATCAACTACGAAAAGCTGGTTTAGGATTATTAGGAAACATTGTTGGAGACGATAAAGCAGTAGCTTGTATTGAAGATACTGCCGTAGCTTTAGAAGATTTACCTACCTATATTGAGGAATTCACTAAAATTATGGATAAGTACCAGCAAAGAGCTGTGTATTATGCACATGCAGGAGCTGGTGAGTTACATTTACGTCCTATTTTGAATTTAAAGAAAAAGGAAGATGTAGTACTTTTTAGGAAAATAACTACTGAAACTGCTGAGTTAGTTAAGAAATATCAAGGATCCTTTAGTGGTGAACATGGTGATGGTATTGTGCGTGCAGAGTTTATTCCATTGATGATAGGTGATAAAAACTATCAACTATTACGAAGAATAAAAAAGGCATTCGATCCAAATAACGTATTCAACAAAGGAAAAATTACGGATGCTTTTCCAATGGATCAAAGTTTACGTTATGAAATTGACAGAAATGAACCTGAGATAGAAACCATTCAAGATTTTTCAGATAGTGAAGGTATTTTAAAGCTAGCTGAAAAATGTAACGGCTCTGGTGATTGTCGTAAATCTCCTGAAGCTGGGGGAACACTCTGCCCAAGTTACCGAGCTACTCGTAATGAAAAGGAAACTACACGAGCAAGAGCCAATACATTACGTGAAGTGTTAACCAATAATGCTGCTAAAAACAAGTTCGATTCTAAAGAATTAAAAAGTATTCTCGACCTATGTTTAAGCTGTAAAGCTTGTGCTAGCGAATGCCCTAGTAACGTAGATATTGCCTCTATGAAAGCAGAATTCTTGTACCAATATCAAGAAACAAACGGGTATTCTTTCCGTAGTAAATTGTTTGCAAATAATGCCAAATACAATAAACTAGGAAGTAAGTTCCCTGTGCTAACAAATTTCTTTACCAATACTAACCTAGCTAAAAAAGTTATGGGAGTTGCTACAGAACGTTCTGTTCCTAAATTAGCTAAACAACCATTAAGTACTTGGTTGAAAAAATACCAACCTACAAACTCAAAAAAAACCGTGTATCTCTTTAATGATGAATTTACCAACTTCTACGATACTGAAATTGGTAAAGACACTGTAATTGTGTTAGAAAAGCTAGGATACGAAGTAAAAACTGTAGATCATGAAGAAAGCGGACGTAGTTATATATCTAAAGGTTTTTTAAAGGAAGCTAAAGAAATTGCTAATAAGAATGTTACGATTTTTAAAGAATTAATTTCTGAAGAAACACCACTCGTTGGAATTGAACCTTCTGCTATTTTAACGTTTAGAGATGAATACTTACGTTTAGCAGATGATAAAGTATCTGCCAAAAAGCTTTCTGAAAATTGTTTTACTATTGAAGAGTTTTTAGCGAACGAACATGCTAATAGTTTTATAGATACAACTAAGTTTAGTAACGAAACAAAGGAACTTAAAATACATGGGCATTGTCATCAAAAAGCATTGTCTAGTACACATGCTTCTTTTTCTATATTAAATATTCCTAAGAACTATAAAGTAACAATTATGAATACCGGTTGTTGCGGTATGGCTGGATCTTTTGGATATGAAAAAGAGCATTATAAAGTAAGTATGCAAGTGGGGGAAGATACGTTGTTTCCTAAAGTTAGAAATTGTTCGGTTGATACTGAAATAGTAGCCGCTGGTACGAGTTGCCGTCATCAAATTTATGACGGAACAAAGCGTGTAGCAAAACACCCAGTAACAGTTTTAAGAGAAGCTTTACTATAAATAATTGATTTTCATATCATTATTTTGTACTTTTAAGACGATTAACTCTTAAAATGTACTATTATGGCGAGCAATAAAATCATATTTAGCAATGCGCTGCTAATTTTTGCGGGCATTGTTGGCTTCTTTCTAATTATGAAAATTTTTGGATTGGAAGATGTTTCCGAACTGCGTTTTTTAAACTTTGCTTTCGTTCTATATGGTATTAACAGAGCTATAAAAACCAATATCGTTAAAAACCACGAATCGTTATATTTTAGCAATTTTTTATTAGGAATTGGAACCTCTATAATTGCTGTAGCCTTAACCATTTTAGGCCTTATTATATATGTAGATTTTATAGATGCTGGTTTTATGACAATACTTGAACAGTCTTCTTTCTGGGGTCAGAACTTAAGTTTACCACTTGTTGTATTTGCATTAGCTATTGAAGGGATTGCTTCTTCAGTAATCTGTTCTTTTATCTTAATGCAGTACTATAAAAACTATAAAGTTTCAAATACAATGGTTGCTTAGGCTCTTGGTAAAAAAACCTCAGCCATCATGCAACGAGCACTTCCACCACCACAGATTTCTATAGTTTCTAGAGAGCTCTGTAGTATTTTGCTGTGCTTTTCTATAGCTTTAACTTGATTAGAATTCAACGAATTAAAAGCAGAAGAACTCATTACTAAGTAACGTTCATCGTTTATTCCTTTAACTTGTAACATATTTCCTGCAAATTGTGTTACTTGTTGTTCTGAGATGGCAATAACTTCTTTTCCATCCGACTTTAAGTGCTTTAATAAGTTTTTCTTTTCTTTTTTATCATCTATCGAATCTAAACATACCACCGCAAAACTTTCCGCAACACACATCATTACGTTTGTATGATAAATAGCTTCTCTCTTTCCCCCAACTGTTTGGTTTGCTGTAAAAATTACAGGAGTATATTCAAAATCTTCGCAAAATTCAATAAACAGCTCTTCATCTGCACGAGGAGATAAAGCACAATACGCTTTTCTGTTGTGCCTATCTAAGATCATACTTCCAGTTCCTTCTAAGAAAACCTCCTCCTCTTCTGCTTCAGAGTAGTCTACAACATTTTCTATTACAAACCCTTTTTCTTCCATAATCTCTAGTACATCTTCTCTACGCTCTAAACGTCTATTATCTGCAAACATTGGATAGATAGCAACATCTCCATTTTCATGAAAAGAAATCCAATTATTTGGAAACAATGCATCGGGTGTATTTGGTTCTTTAGTATCTTCAACAACTACTACAGTAACACCAATAGCTTCCAACTTTTCTACAAAAGAATCAAATTCTTCTTGTGCCTTAGCATTAATTGATGCAGGTAACATTCCTGACAATTCTTGTTGGTAATAATTATTTACTGCTGTTTGTTCATTCATCCTAAAACTTGCAGGACGAACCATTACTATTGTATTTGTTGTTTGTTGCATACTGCGAATGTAATAAGATTTTGGTTTGTTTTAACAACCAAAACAGTAAAGAGAAGCTACTAAATTTAGTTAAGTTGTATTAATTTATCCTATTATTTCTCCGTTTTGTCCTATCACCACATACTTCACCCATTTTACTTTTGTCTGAAAAAACAACATGAATAATTTATTTCAAACAATTTTAATAGGTATTGGAGCAACAGCAACTATGGATAGTTACTCCATAATCTTGAATTACTTTGGTATAAAAACTCTTAACTACAAGTTTCTAGGCCGCTGGATTGGATATTTTTTTGATGGTAAGTTTTCTCACCATACAATATTTACCGCTCCCTCTATAAAACACGAACATATAATTGGCTGGATTGCACACTATACGATTGGAATTATGTTCGCTTTACTTTTAGTACTTATTTTTGATAAAAAATGGCTTGAAAACCCTACTCTTTTACCAGCTTTAATCATAGGGATAGTAACTGTTATAGCTCCTTTCTTTTTTATGCAGCCTGCTTTCGGACTAGGTGTTGCCGCTTCTAATGTTCCTGATCCAATCAAAGCTAGAGTAATGAGCTTAATTACACATACCGTATTTGGTTTTGGATTATTTTTAAGTGCAAAGATTTTAAATATTCTAATTAAGTAATTAGACTTATTTTTAAGAGAAGTATCCTTAATTTTATAAACCTATCTAACAAAACTACTAATAACTGCTGCTATTGGTAGTTTTGTTATTATGCTTAAAATTTATTTTTCACTAATTATATCTGCCAAATAGCTTGCATCTTTTGATACACCTCCTAGAGTAGCAGAACCACGTGTATACATCCAAGGTAAACCTATAAAATACAGACCTTCTATATTACTTACTCCTCTATAATTTTTTGGATAATTATCTGAGTCTAACTCCAAACCTTCTATCCATTTAAAGTTAGGACGATATCCTGTTGCCCAAATAATATTTTTTATTGATGTTACTTTTTTATTTTCAAAAACAACTTCATTATCTAACGCATCTTTGGTTCTTCCTACAGTAACTACATTTTCACGGGATAAAATTTCTTTTACATCAGTACCAATTACAGGTTGCAACGATGTGCTTATTTTTTTCCCTATCCAACTGTACTTGTTAAACTTTAAAAAGCCTATAAGCGTAAACCACCACCATAGAGTTTTACCTAAAAATTGCTGAGGTAAGGTTTTCACCTTCGTATCTCCCGAAAAATAAACCGTTTTTGATTTTTTATCCTTAGATATTTCATCCAGAATTTGGTATCCAGAATCCCCTCCTCCAACAACTAAAACATCTCCTTCTTGTAACTGTTTACTATTTTTATAGTAATTACTGTGCATTTGCAATACTTCATCAGATAGTTTAGTATGACAAGGTGGTGTGTACGGTATATGAAACGGTCCGGTTGCTACAATTATATTCTTAGCTAGAATTTCTCCTTCATTATAGATTACATGAAATCCTTTAGTCGATTTTTTTACAGAAGTAACTAATGTGTTTAGTTGTACAGGAATGTCAAACTTCTTCACATACGATTTAAAGTAATCGCTAACCTCATATTTAGATGGATAATGCCCTTTAGGAGCGTTAAATTTTAAACCAGGTAAGTGATTATATTCTGTTGGTGTAAATAGTTTTAAAGAGTCCCATCTATTTAGCCAAGAGGCTCCTATTTCTTCTTCTCCATCTACTACTATAAAACTTTTTTCCATCTTTTTTAAGTGGTAAGCCATGGATAAGCCTGCTTGTGCACCACCTATAATCACAAAATCTAACATCTAAAATCATTTTCATTAAGAGCTCAAATATAGATACTTTAAACAAGCGCGTCAAACTTTTCTTGGGGCTGTATTTTTTTAAAAAAAGTCAATATGGAAAATTACATAAAACATTATTTCAAATAAAAAGTAAAAAATTAATTCTAGAGAGCATAAATTTGCATAAAATTGAAGTTTTAAGAAAATGAGAATACTTACCATAGTTGTTTTACTACTTAGCTTTTCATCGTGTAAAAAGACTCAGAAAGAAAATAACACCCCTAAAAAGAAGCCTGAAGTAAAAATAGAAATAGTTATACCTAACAACAACCAAAAAACTATTAACGCTACTTTAATTGTGTTAGACTCTACCACAAACTTAATTTGGATGAAGAAAGATTTTAGTGCCATTGAAAAAAGGTTTTTAAATAAATGGAACGAAGTATTTGAATGGCAAGAAAAAATGAATTCTCATAACTATGCAGGGTTTAACGATTGGAGAGTTCCAACTATAAAAGAATATCGATCTATTAATAAGAACAAAAAGGATAGAGTTAATTATAAACAATTATTTACAGAGATTGACTCTACTTTTTTTTGGGGAAAAGGAGCTTATGCTTTCTGGAGCTCAACAACACCTAATAAAAACACTGCCAGCTACATAAGTTTTAAAGAAGGGTTTGCTGTATCTGGAAACAGAGAAAAAATTATAACTTACACTAAAGAACATAAAGGAAAATCGTTTGGTATGAGTGTTAGATTAGTTAGAAATAAAATCAATTAAATATTTACAATGATTGTTAGAAAAGCTACTACCAAAGACACCAAAGAAATTGCTTCTTATATGTTATTAGCAATGGAAGACATTGTTTATAAATTTATAGGAGAAAGTTCTACAGAGAAAGCACTTCATTTTTTAGAATCGTTAATTATTCAAAAAAACAATCAGTACTCTTACGAAAACTGTTGGGTTATAGATAGTAACAATAAAACTATTGCCGCAACTAACATCTATAATGGCGCAGATTTAAAAGAACTTAGAAAACCAGTAGCTTCATTGCTAAAAAAGATGTTTAACCAAGAACTAACATATGAAGACGAAACCCAGTCTGGAGAATATTATATTGATTGTATTGGTGTAAACCCTAACTACCAAGGCAAAGGCATTGGCTCTAAAGTATTGCAATTCTTAATCAATGAATATGTCCATAAAAAGAACGGAACATTAGGCCTTTTAGTAGATAAAGAAAACCCTAATGCTAGAAAATTATATTTAAAACTTGGTTTTAAAGTTGTTGGTGAAAAAGTATTAGCAGGTAAAGAAATGGAACATTTGCAAATACAATAACTTTATTAAGAAAACTATAACAAACTACACTCGGTTTATTTTATAAGTTTACAGTATGAGAAAACTTTACAAAGCTTTTAATATATCTACCTTATTCTCTGCAATAGGGTTAGTTATTTTATTACTGTTTTCTCCTTGTAAAGTTAGAAACTTTATACAAGCAGGACTTAATATTCCTCAAACAGAGGTATCTAACAAAAGTCAAACAACACACAATCAAATAAACTGCTATGATAGTGAAATTACTGATGCTTCATTAATACAAATAGTATCTTATAGTAAAATTTCACCAGCTTTTCTGAATAAAGCTTTTAACTTCTCTCTTCGCCTTATTGAGAGCCTCCCTAGAAAAACAATAAGCAATTATCAAAAAAAAGGACATGTAACATCTTTAATTCCTCTTTATATTTTATTTAAAAATTTTAAAGTCCACCTTTAGCTCTCTCTTCTTAATAGTTACAGATAAAAAATAATAATCTACATAACACTTACTTATGTAGCTATCGCTTGTACTATAAAACTACAAATAGTATAAGTCTTAATACAAAAATATAATGATTAACAACAATATAAAAAACGATTCAGGGCTTTTGGCTCTGGCAATACGGTTAGTTATTGGTTGGACCTACTTCTCTGCTTTTTGGAGAAGAACAGTTTTAGCCGATAAACTCGACCCTGAAGTAGCAGGATACATTGGAGAGAAGTTTAACCATTTCCTCCCTAATGCATTAGGTATTAAACCTCTAATTCAATATTTAGTAGAAAACCCAGACATCCTATGGTTAAATATGGTAATATTTACCATTATTGAAGGAATTGTAGGATTATTCATCATTTTTGGTTTATTTACCAGAATAATGAGTATTGGTGTATTCGGTCTTGCTATGGGAATTCTTTTGGGTTCTGGTTGGATAGGAACAACATGCCTTGACGAATGGCAAATTGGTGTGCTTGGAATAGCTACAGGATATGTACTCTTTTTAACAGGAAGCGGTAAATACTCACTAGATAACTACTTTATAAAAAACAACTTATACTTCACTAAAAAGAAATGGTTTGCATGGTTAGGATCAGGTATTTTGCCGATTAAAAACCATTTTTTTCCAAGATTTGTTTTAATAGGTTCCTTAGCAATTTTAGGAATAACTTTATTTACCAATCAAGTATTTCATGGTGGAGTTTGGGGAACGCTTCATAATAAATCGGTTAAACCTAAATTAGAAATAACAGAAGGAAAAATTAATAACGATACACTTTCTTTTGATGTTTTTAGAACAGAAGGTGTTGATGTATATGGTTCATGGGTTATTGCAATAGAGTTATTAGATCAGAATAACAATAGTATTGTTCAGTATTCGCAAAAAGAATTAGCTTCTTTAGCTAATCAAAATATATTAAATTATTACGTTGCTAAAATAAAACCTGGTAAACATAGTTTAATTGTTCCTTTGGGAGCTAAAGCAAAAATGACTTTTAAAACCCCTAACTTCTCAAACCTTTCTAACGGAACATATACCGTAAAAATAACAGATATTAGTGGTGCGTTTTGGACACATCAAATAACTAAATAAACCTAAAACGCAATAGTGAAAACAATCACTATTGCGTTTCTTTTACAACTCCAACTTCTCTCCAACCAACCTTATACTTTTTTTAACAAATTTTGTATCGATTGCGTTTGTTTTTATAAATAATTTCACAAAAAAAAGCTATTGAGTGTTTTCTACGCTTAACTTCCCTTTAAATAAAAAAAACAAACTATGAGTAATCAATTAAATTTCAAAGAGTTAAACTTTAAATTAACTGTAATTAACGAGTTAATGTACATTCAAGAAGTATTACAACCTAAATTAGAGGTATATGATTTTATTGAAAAACACCGGAACTTAACTTCTTCAGAAGCTTATAATGTTATTGAAGAAGAAGGCTACGAAATAATTCCAGAGGTATTACAATACTTTAAAAACTTAGAAATTACTTCTGAAATGGTTGAAAACATTGAAGAGTTACACATGGATGGAGGTGATGAAATTTACGGTCAAATCATTCCTTTTTGGGATGGTGAAGATGATGTATTTAGTGTAAACTCTGCTGTTGATGCTAAACTACTTCCTAACTTAAAAAGTGTCTCTCTTCTTTATAGCGAGAATGAATCACTTTTAGAAGATTTTCAAGAAAAAGGAATTGAAGCTGATTGGCTTTAACATACAACTCTGCACCAAAAAACAAATTAAATATTTATCGACATGCTGATTACTGAAAAAGAATTATCTATTGCGCTTGCTAAAGCCACAGAGAAAACTTACCTCGATTTTAAAAGTCAATTTCCTGACGAAACTTTTTTTTCTTTTGCTTTATACACAACCGACCACCCTACAATGATATGTGCTTGTGCTAACTCTATACAAAGCCACCAAAAACGACTAGACCATTACAATTCGAGTTCCAACACCTCTCGTGACGAATATTTACGTTGGACTCCTTCTGAATGGGCACACATAGATAGCAGTCACCTAAAAGAAGTATATCCTATAATGAATGCTATGGAAGAGCAACTAGGTTTTTACCGATATTGTGATACTGTGATACAAGCCATGCAAAATGCCCTAAAAATATTAGACGAAAAATTCTTCTTTGGAAAAGGTGATGAAAGAGACAACATTACGCTATTTATCACTATTATTGATTCTAAAAAAACAGAAAGTGTTGAAGAAAGATCTTCTAAATATCTGAACCCTAAAAAAGTCCATAATCAATTCTTAAACAGGTATGAAATTTCAATTTATGAAGAGGAAAACAAAGAGGTAATAAAAGAAGTAATAAAAAACAGTATAGCTAACCTTTCTATCACAAACCAAATACTTTATTGGTTAAATGAATATGATAAGATAGCTAATTCTAAAAAATCAGTAATTACTGATAAAGGATTCGATGAATATTTACTATTAGATTTTCTTACAAGTTTTGGTAAAAATGCAACTCTTCCTATTCTAAACTATATAGATACAGTTTTAGAAAAAGAAGAAACACCTTTTGATACCTTTAGGTTTCATTTACTCAAGATAGTCAAAAACTCAAAAGATAATGATAAAACAGTACATAATACACTTGTTAAACTTTTAGCAAAATCTTGTGCTATTGCCTCTTCTAAGAAAAGCTGGCAAACCACTCCCTTTCATATAGCTAATTGTCTTTTTAATCTTTTTGATAATTACCCAGAACCAAACATGCTTGATAATAACGCCTTAGAATCTTATGAAGAGTTTTTGAACATCAACATTCAAAGTTAACAAACAAAGTAATCCGAAATTATTACATATAGAGAATATGATAGAAAACATTAAAACAAACGACAAAAAAATACAACAAGAGTGGTATAACATTGGCGAAACATACGCTACTGAGGTTAACAAAATGGTTGCTTTTGGTGAAGAACATGGTTGGGAGAACTGGAAAGGTAAAGAGCCAGAAGACAATCGCGACCATTTAGCTGATACTGTAGTACAAAAATTAAAAGAAGCCAATAAAACTGGACGTATTGAAGAGTTCAGAAAGCAATATCCGCCCGCTCATACTCCGTTAATAAAATATTTTAAAGAGAAAGGACAAAGCATTGAACAACTATGTTTTATTGAGGATGAAAAAATTGTTTTCATTGTTGGTACTTCCTATCAGAAGAGACAAGCATATATTCTAGACAACAAAACACTAATCAAATTAGACGATACTATTGAAGCCATTGGAAGGTCTCATCAAAATAACATTTTTGCTGTTAAAACACCTGGTATATTAATTACTCGTAAAGAATGGGATGGAGATATTATCGAAACATTTGAATTAGGAGACATAAATAAGTTAGGTATTTCAAATATGACGCCTTTTAATGATGGTAAAAAAGTACTTGTCACAACTTCTGAAGGGATATATCTTGTTTCTAAAAACTCAATAAACATGATACATCCTGAACCTGATTTAGAAGATGAAGAATGGGACTCATATATAGCTATGGAAAACGCTACTTTATCAAATAACAATAAATATATTGTAGTCGGCGATCAATCTTTTGACCATCGAGTAATGGACAGCGAAGGAAATCAAATCGGAGAAATAGGTCCACAATCTTCATACCCTCATTTTTGTCTTTTTTCTAAAGACGACAAACAACTTATTACAAATTCTTGCCATTTTTATAATGGAATTACTATTGGAGTAGATACTGACAACTTAAATGGAATAGAAGTTGAATCTTATGTAGATGAAGCTGATAACTTTAAAGTTATTGATGATGAAATGAGAGTTTATGTTGGTACAACTACTAAAGATTACTATATCTTAGGAGATGCATATGGGTATATTAAAGCGTTTGACAAAAACGGGAACTGTATTTGGAGGCATTTTTTAGGATCTACCATAAGTGGTATTGCAATTTCTGACGATGAACAAACTTTATGGGTAGGTTCTTACACTGGGTTTGTTCACAAATTAAGACTAGGTAAAGGACATAGAGATACACACGCAATAGGCAATGGAGATCATTACGAAGATTTCAGATTAATTCTATGGAAAGAAGAAACAGAACTTTGGTGGTAAAACTATAAAACAACGTGTTTAAAATAAAAAAGAAACTACTTATTCTTTTAATAATTCTATTAACAGGCTTTTTAATTCCTCAAAACTTAAAAATTCCTGTTAATGGAGCTACCAAATCTGATTATAATCCAAAATCATTTTGGTATTATCCTTGGGGAAAATCAGTTACCCATAAAGGAGTTGATATTTTTGCTAAAAAAAATACTAAAATAACCTCATCAACCTATGGATTAGTTTTATTTTCTGGAAAAATAAGTATAGGCGGAAATATTGTAGTTATACTAGGTCCTAAATGGAGATTACACTACTATGCTCATTTAGAAGAGGTAAAAACAACTTCTTTAAGTTTTGTAAATAATAATTCGGAAATTGGAACAGTTGGTACTAGTGGAAATGCTGTGGGGAAAGCTCCCCACCTACACTATTCCATTTTATCTCTAATTCCGTATGTTTGGAAAGTTGATTCAGACAGACAAGGATGGAAAAAAATGTTTTATCTAAATCCTATTGATTACTTAGAAGAATAACTCTTATTCTAATCCTTCCATTTCAGCATCATAAAATAACCCTGCAGCCTCAATTAAACCTTCTAACTCATTCGCTAAATCTTGTTCGTTTTCGTTAGACAAGTCTTCAAACCACTCAATTTCATCGTCTTTTAAATTGATTAAAAAACGAGGATACTCAGTATGTAAAACAAAAATATCTTCTGGATGTTCGCTATTATCTGCTAATAAAAATTTAGGTAAGTTCATGGTGTTTTGTTTTAATAAGTTCAATAGTTAATTTGTTAAATCGTATAAACAGTAAAATTGATGCTGTAGTTAATCCTGCTAGTAAACCTAACCAAATACCAAAGCTTCCATACATTTCTTCTGAACCGAAGAAAAAACTAATAGGAAAACCTACTACCCAATACGATATAAAAGTAATTAATGTAGGTACTTTTACATCTTGTAAACCGCGTAAAGCTCCTAACATTACAACTTGTATACTATCACTAATTTGAAAAATTGCAGCCGCAATTAACAAATTTGCTGCTATAGCCATTACCTCCATGTTATCTGCATAATTTTCAGCATCGCTTAAATCAACATATAAATTTGGTAATGATTTGTGAAAAACAAAGAAAAAAGTAGCAAATATAACTGCCAGTATAGTTCCTAAGAAAAATATTGAAAATGCTATTCTTCGTAATTCTTTATAATTTTTTAATCCTTTTTGGTTTCCTACCCTAATCATAGAGGCAACACTTAATCCTGTTGCTACCATAAATGTCATAGAAGATAAATTCAACGCTATTTGGTTCGCTGCCTGCGGATTTTTTCCCAACAATCCACTTAACCAAATTGCTGCCGTAAAAATGGCTACTTCAAAAAACATTTGCATAGCACTTGGTGTACCTAAATTTATGATTTTTCTAATCATTAAAGTATCTAGCACAAAAAACTTGATATTAGTAACCAAACGTTTTGAACGTTCCTTTTTACTTAACAACCACCATAAATATACTACCATTACAAACCTTGATAGCAACGTTCCGTATGCAGCTCCCACAATACCTAATTGAGGAAAACCAAACTTACCATAAATAAGTAAGTAATTCAGTAATACATTCAACACATTAGCTATCAATGTTGCATACATAGGATAGCGTGTCATTGACATTCCATCACTAAACTGTTTAAATGCCTGAAAAATAATCATCGGAATTAATGAAAAAGCTACCAAGTCTAAGTATGGAATCGCCAACTCAACCACTTCTATAGGTTGCTTCATTAAATACATTAATGGTTTAGAAAAGAAAACTACTAAAAATAGCATAATCCCCATCATAATACACAAGAAAAGTCCGTGCTTAAAAGTTGATTTTGCTTGTGTAAAATTATTAGAAGAATCTGCTTCGGCAATTAAGGGAGTTATTGCGGTAGAAAAACCAATACCTAACGACATAGCTATAAACATAAAGCTATTACCCAATGAAACCGCTGCTAACTCTGCAGTTCCCAATTGCCCTACCATTATATTATCTATAAAACTCACAAAAGTATGCCCCAACATACCTAACATTACAGGAGCTGCAAGTTTTAAATTGTATTTAAATTCTGATGTATATTGCTTAATGTTCAATTTAGTACTCTTTTCAGCTTGCAAAAATACAACTGTTATCTAAAATAATACAGGGATATGACAAAATAAAAACCGCTTAAAAAAGCGGTTTTTATAACATCAAATAATTACAATTTACTCTAGTTTTTATGATTTTGGTAATAAAACGCTATTAATTACATGAATTACTCCATTAGATTGATTTACATCTGTAATAGTAACCTTTGCCTTACCTCCACTTGCATCAGATATATAAACATTTTTTCCTTTCATCCATGCGGTGATTTTACCTCCGCTAACAGTTTCTATAGAAACCTTACCTTTTTTATCTTTTATTAACTTCACTAATTCGTTTGCACTCCATTTACCAGCAACAACATGGTACTTCAAAATGGTCTGTAACTTCATTTTGTTTTCTGGTTTTAATAACGATTCAACTACTCCTTCAGGAAGCTTATCAAAAGCCTTATTTACAGGAGCAAAAACTGTAAAAGGTCCTTTACTAGATAAAACATCTACCAAATCTGCTGCTTTTACAGCAGCTACTAATGTTGTATGATCTTTAGAATTTACAGCATTTTGCACAATGTTTTTTGATGGATACATTTCTGCACCTCCAACCATTTTTGTGTCTTCTTGTGCCGTAATACTATAGCTGGTAAATAAAGCGACTGCTAAAACGGTTACTTTTAAAAAGTTTAAGGTTTTCATAAATAATGATTTTTAAATTAATATTTCTATTTAACCATACCTACGAAAAAGATTGTCTCTTGGTTTTGCAAAAAATTAAATTCCTCAGGAAAACTTAGAATATTCTTATAAGTTATTTAATAATTCTTATTTTTGATTTTCCTAAAACACATATAAAATGGCTTCAATAACTCTAAAAGGTAACACAATAGAAACAATAGGTAACTTACCTAAAAATGGAACTAAAGCAATTGATTTTTCGTTAGTTGCTACTGATTTATCTGTCAAGAATTTAAGTGACTTTAGTGGTTCTAAATTAATTTTAAATATTTTTCCAAGTGTCGATACAGGTACTTGTGCTACATCTGTTAGAGAATTCAATAAAAAGGCCGCCAACTTAGAAAACACTAAAGTTTTATGTATTTCTAGAGACTTACCTTTTGCTCAAGGTCGTTTTTGTGGTGCTGAAGGCATTGAAAATGTAGTAATGCTATCTGATTTTGCTGCTGGTAGATTTGGTAAAGACTATGGATTAGAAATTGTTACAGGGCCTTTAGCTGGCTTACACTCTCGTTCTATTGTTATCATTGATGAAAATGGTAATGTAACCTATACAGAACAAGTAAATGAAACTGTAGATGAACCTAACTATGAAGCTGCATTAAAAGCTCTTTAAAAATATATGAAGAACCCGAATGACGGCTTTTTAAAAGGACGCATACGTAGTATTAAATTTGCAGTAAAAGGAATGTGGTTATTAATAACTACAGAAGATAGTATAAAAGCTCAACTTACATTTGCTTTAATTGCTACTATCTTCGGATTTTACTTTAATATATCTGCAACAGAATGGATGATTCAAACTTTGGCTATTGGTATTGTTTTAGTAGCAGAAGCTTTAAACACAGCTATTGAAAAAGTAGCTGATTTTATACATCCTGATTATCATAAAAAAATAGGCTTTATTAAAGATATTGCTGCTGGTGCTCCTGCATTTGCTGCCTTTATATCACTAATTATTGCTGGGATAATTTACCTTCCTAAAATAATAGCTATATTGTAGCGTTCAATTTATTTCTAACAAAAATACATGGCAAAAAAGAAGACAACTGTTCAAAAAAAACAGCCAAAAACATCTATCATAAAAAAGATTAAGACCTTTTTTTCAAACAGACAAAACCAAACTATTTTAGGTTTTTTTCTGTTATTGTTTTCTATATTTTTAACTGTTGCTTTTATTTCTTTTTTCTTCTCTTGGCAAGAAGACCAAAGCACACTAAGTCAATTTGCAGATAAAACTATCCCTACTAAAAACTTACTAGGAAAAATAGGTGCTAAACTAAGTAATTTCCTCGTATACAAAGGTTTTGGTTTAGGAGCTTTTATTATCCCTTTAACATTGTTTTTAACTGGTGCTAGAATTTTACTACAAACCAATTTAAAAAGAATTATCACCTCATGGAATTGGGCTATTTTAATCATGCTTTGGCTTGCTACAGCTCTTGGTTTTGTTGAAAAAAAGCATGCCCTTTTATCAGGAGTAATTGGTTTTGAATTAAATGAATATCTTCAAACTTTCTTAGGTAAAACAGGTCTGGCTATTTTACTCATTTTCTTTTTAGTTGCTTATTTAATCATCCGATTTAGTATTACTCCTGAAGCAATTAGCGAAAAAGTAAAAGTTAATAAAGAGAAAAAAGCTAATGCTGTAAAAAACAATCCAAAAGTTAACAGAGACGATTCTACTATTGTAAACGATATTGATGTTAACACCAATTCTGAAGTTTCTAAAACTGAAGAAGCTAAAAAAGATAAATCAGACTTTGAATTATCGCTAGAAAATTTACAACCAACTATTTCTAACTATTCTGGTGTTGAAGAAACTACTGATAATGAAAAAAACAAAGAGATTTCTTTAGACATCACCCAAAATAATGACCCTACAACAAATATATCAGAGGACAGCAAAAAAGAAGTAGAGGTTGCTATTGAAAAAATAGCAGAAGAAAAAAGTGTTACCGAAAACTTATCTGATCAATTACTCAAAGATTTTGGTGAATTTGATCCTACCTTAGAACTAGGTAACTTTAAATTTCCTTCTTTTAACTTACTAAAAGAATACAATGAAAGTATTTCTGTTGACCCTACTGAGCTTGAAGCTAAGAAAAACCAAATTGTAGAAACTTTAAAAAACTACAAAATTGGTATTGCCCAAATAAAAGCTACTGTAGGACCAACCATTACCTTATATGAAATTGTTCCTGAAGCAGGAGTACGTATTTCTAAAATTAAAAACTTAGAAGACGATATTGCTCTATCGCTATCAGCTTTAGGAATCCGTATTATCGCTCCTATTCCCGGAAAAGGAACCATTGGTATTGAAGTACCTAATAAAAAAGCAACTATCGTATCTATGCATTCGGTAATTTCTTCAAAGAAATTCCAAGAATCACCAATGCAACTTCCTATTGCTTTAGGTAAAACTATTTCAAATGAAACCTTTGTTATCGATTTAGCCAAAATGCCTCACTTATTAATGGCTGGTGCTACTGGACAAGGTAAATCGGTAGGGTTGAATGCTATTTTAACATCACTTCTATACAAAAAACACCCTGCTGAAGTAAAATTTGTATTGGTTGACCCTAAAAAAGTAGAATTAACATTATTCAACAAAATAGAACGACATTACTTAGCAAAATTACCAGATGATTCTGATGCTATTATCACTGATACTACTAAAGTAGTTAATACATTGAACTCTTTATGTATTGAAATGGACAACCGTTACGACTTGCTTAAAAATGCTATGGTTCGTAACATTAAAGAATATAACGCTAAGTTTAAAGCTCGTAAACTAAACCCTGAAAACGGACACCGCTTTTTACCGTACATTGTATTAGTAATTGATGAGTTTGCTGATTTAATTATGACTGCTGGTAAAGAAGTAGAAACTCCTATTGCACGTTTAGCACAATTAGCTCGTGCTATTGGTATTCATTTAATTGTAGCAACGCAGCGTCCATCTGTAAATGTAATTACAGGTATTATTAAAGCAAACTTCCCTTCTAGAATTGCTTTTAGAGTAACTTCAAAAATTGACTCTAGAACTATTTTAGATGCTCCGGGAGCAGACCAGTTAATTGGTCGAGGTGATTTATTATACTCTGGAGGAAATGATATTACCCGAATTCAGTGTGCTTTTGTAGACACACCTGAAGTAGAAAAAATTACTGATTTTATTGGCTCTCAACGTGCATACCCTGAGGCTTATTTACTTCCAGAGTATGTTGGAGAAGAAGGTGGCACAAATCTTGATGTTGATATCGCAGACAGAGATAAACTGTTTAAAGAAGCAGCTGAAGTTATTGTTACTGCACAACAAGGTTCGGCATCGTTATTGCAACGTAAATTAAAGTTAGGCTACAACCGTGCTGGTAGATTGATAGATCAATTAGAAGCCGCAGGTATTGTAGGTCCTTTTGAAGGTAGTAAAGCACGACAAGTACTTGTACCTGATTTAATTGCCTTAGAGCAATTATTAGAGAGTGAAAAGAATTAATAATTATAAACTATTCCGAAACTGGAAATAAGAAAGACGATGAAAAAAATAGGATTATTATTTATTGGATTATGTATTAGCATTAGTGCTATGGGACAAACAAATTCTTCTGAAGCAAAAAAATTGCTAGACGAGGTTTCAAATAAAATGGGTACCTACAGAAATATGGTTATCGGTTTTAACTCTTCCTTAATAAATAAAGAAGCCGGTATTACCAATGACCCTCCTATTAGAGGAGAAATTACTTTATCTGGTGAAAAATACAACTTGGACTATCTTGGAAATACCTTTATTTTTGATGGAAAGAAGTTAGTTGTTATCAACCAAGATGAAAAAGAAGTTAGCATTAATAACGGTAACTTAGATGAAGAAGATGGTTTTATTTATCCTTCTAAATTACTAACTTTTTATAAAGAGGGGTATAATTATCAAATGGGAACTTTAAAAAACAGTAATGGACGTAAAGTTCAGTATATAGACCTTACTCCTATTGACAGTAACTCTGATATTGTTAAAGTTCAATTAGGTATTGATGCTAAAACAAAACACATTTACAAATTAACACAAATAGGATCTAACGGTGCTGAAACTACCTTTACTATTACTAAGTTTAAAAGTAACCAGCCTATATCTGCTCAACTTTTTTCTTTCGACAGAAATAAATACGCTAAGCAAGGATACTATATTGACTAAAAAATTATATAAAAGTTTTGTTACTGATTTACTTTAAAAATCATTAACAAAACTTTTGTGTTTATATTCCACTAACCTACTACCTTTGCATCTGTGAAAACATTAGACAGATATATATTAAAAAGCTTTATAGTTCCCTTTTTAGCAACCTTCTTTATCATTCTATTTGTACTGGTAATGCAAGCGCTATGGTTGGCTTTTGATAATTTTGCTGGTAAAGGTATTGGTATTGGTATTATTTTAAAATTCTTGTGGTATACAACACTTCTTGTAGCTCCTCAAGCCTTACCTATTGGTGTCTTACTGTCTTCTATTATGACACTTGGTAGTTTATCTGAAAATTACGAATTCGCTGCAGCAAAATCTGCTGGAGTTTCTTTACAACGAATGGTTCGCCCAATTGTTTTCTTAGCTATATTTTTAAGTGGTATTAATTTTCTATTTCTAAATTATGTTTACCCATATGCAATGCTTAAGCAATTAAATATGAAGGTTAACATTAAGAAAAAACAACCTGCCATTGCTTTAGTTGCTGGAAGTTTTAATACAGAGTTACCTAACTTCCAAATAAAGTTTAAAGAAAAATACGGAGAAGAAGATAACCTTTTAAAAGAGGTAATGATTTATGATTTGTCTTCTAAAAAAGGAAATAACAAAATTATTACTGCAAAAAGTGGTGAAATACTTTCAGAAGAAGGTAGTCGTTATATGACTTTAGTCTTGAAAGACGGTTATTACTTTGAGCATCACTTAAAAAATGGAGCTTCGTTTAAGGAGCGAGAAAAAATGCCTGCTTCTTACGCCGATTTTGAAAAGTACACCATTAATATTGATATTTCTTCTTTTAGTAATGATGATTTAGAAGAAGAAAAATATAAAACAAACTACAATATGTTAAGTTTGGCTCAGCTAAAAGATACTTTGCCAACGTTGAAACAAAATTACGATGCTTTTGTTAAAAGTAGAGCCAAAAATCTATTTTTGAGTATTGATGTGGAGGATTTACATCAGTATCCTGATTCACTAATAAACAAAGACCTTTCGTTAGATATTCTTGAAAACTTTGAGTTAAAAGAGAAACGAAGTATTCTCTCTGTAGCCACTTCTAAATTAGAACGTACTATAAACAACAATAAGTCTAACAAAGACACCTTAAAAAACAAGCGAAAGTATTTAAACCTATACGATATTGAGTTTTACAATCGTGTAGCCTTTTCACTTTCTTGCTTATTACTCTTCTTTATTGGCGCTCCTTTGGGTTCTATTATTAGAAAAGGTGGGATGGGATTACCTATGATTTTAGCAATCGCAGTTTACGTTTTATACTTTTTCTCTAATACTTTTGGAAGAAACTTAGCAGAAGAAAGCTCACTTACAGCTATTACCGGCTCTTGGCTAAGTGTATTTTTAATGCTACCTTTGGCTATAACTTTAACTGTTAGAGCTACTAAAGACAAAGGACTATTTGACATTAATGGTTTTTTTGCTCCAATACGAAACTCTGTAAAAAACTTATTCTCTAAAAAGGGAAAATCACAACATAATGACAACACAAACTCCAACTAATATTCAATTAAATACAATTGAAGAAGCTATAGAAGACATTAAAAACGGTAAAGTTATTATCGTAGTTGATGATGAAGATCGTGAAAATGAAGGTGATTTTTTAGCTGCTGCTGAAAAAATTACTCCTGAAATGATCAACTTTATGGCAACACATGGTCGTGGATTAATTTGTACCCCTCTTACTGAAACTCGCTGTAAAGAATTAGAGCTAGGAATGATGGTTAGTAACAATACCGACCCAATGGAAACTGCTTTTACCGTATCGGTAGACTTACGTGGAAATGGTGTTACTACTGGTATTTCTGCTTCGGATAGAGCTAAAACTGTGCAAGCATTAATAAACCCAGACACTAAACCTTTTGATTTAGCTAGACCAGGACATATTTTCCCTCTAAAAGCTAAAAATGGAGGTGTATTACGTAGAACTGGACATACTGAAGCTGCCATTGATTTTGCTCGTCTAGCTGGTTTAGAACCTGCTGGCGTTATCGTTGAGATTATGAATGAAGACGGTACTATGGCACGTTTACCTCAACTAATGAAAGTTGCTAAAAAGTTTGACTTAAAAATTGTTTCTATTGAAGATTTAGTAGCTTATAGAATGGAACACGATTCTTTAATTGAAAAGAAAGAAGACTTTAATATTCAAACTCGTTTTGGTGATTTCCGTTTACGAGCTTACCAACAAACTACCAATAACCAAGTGCATATTGCTTTGACTAAAGGTACATGGAGTAAAAACGAACCTATTTTAACTCGTGTAAACTCTACTTTGGTAAACAATGATATATTAGGAACCTTAACTAACAACGCTGATAAAAAGCTTGACCAAATGTTTAAGGTTATTAATGATGAAGGTAGAGGTGCTATTTTGTTTATTAATCAACAAATGCAAGCATTGAACTTATTAAATAGACTTCGTATTTTAAAAGAAAATCAAGCTAAAGGAGAAATGAAAGCTCCTAATGTAGTTATGGACAACAAAGATTTTGGTATTGGTGCACAAATTTTGCACGATTTACACATTCACAAACTACGTTTAGTTTCTAACACCAAACAAACCAAACGTGTAGGTATGATTGGTTACGGACTAGAAATTGTTGATTACGTAAATTACTAATCAAAAAATAATATAAAACAAAAATCCCGAGTTAATAAACTCGGGATTTTTGTTTTATATAACTATCGGTAATTACAGTCTTCTTTTTCAATCTTACTAATTAACTAACATTTTTCTACAACAAATAGTTTGTTTGAAAACACATCTTTTAGGCAGTGAATATTACTCTCCTTACTATGGAAGTGTCACTCCCCTTATGCAGGAAAAGACACCCCAATTAGGCTTGGTGTATCATTTCCATTATCCTTGGGGTATAACTCCAATAATAATTAAATATCTTTTATGTTTATTTTTTTTTATATTTGACGCTATAAAAGTTGCTATAAATTCCTTCCTATTTATTAAAGAATATAATAGTAATTTTTTATTATGCTCATATGTTAGTTGTATACATTGAGAATTAAAAGTGAAAAGAAAATTTGATCAAAACAAAAATATGTTAGAAATATTAGCAATAGTTTTTTTAGGTAAAAAAATAGCTGAATTGGCAGAAGAAAAAGGAGAAAATCCTAAAAAGTGGAGAGGTATAATGATTGGCTCTTGGTTTGGGACAGAAATTTTGGGAATTGTAATATTTGCCTCTACAGTAGGAATAAGTGATGACACTATTTTTCCTGCTGCAATTACAGGTCTAGCTTGTGGGTTAGCTAGCTATTTTATTGTTAGAAGCATGCTATCTTCAAAGCCAAACACTTCTCTAAAAGAATTATCATAAGGAACAGCTGTAATAACTTACTCTGCATATAACCTTAATCGTTAGCTCACTAGATAGTATTATCTTATAAAATTTAAATATTGCATAGTATCCTAAGGGGTTCTATGTAATATACACCTATAGTATTACGATAACTTTCTACTCCACAGGAATACAGAAATCTACAATACATTTCCCTTCTGGATGTTCATTAGGGTTATTGTAAAAAATCTCATACGGATCTTGATCTGCTTTTTTGAAACCATGTTCACTCATCCACACAAAACTACTTTCCCATGCTTGTTGAAATTCTGACGGAGTAATTTCTAAACGAGATACTATACATTTTGCTTCGGGGATTTCTTTTACACTCACTTCTCCTTCAGTTTTTACCTCTGAATTTAAAGTTAAACAAACACTCATTCTTATTTTGTCTTCATCAGTAATTTTTGGACTGTCGTGATATACCGTTAACATTCTTAAATTTTCCTGCTGCATTAACCCTTTAGGATAAGCCCATTGCATCAATTTATTGTAGGTATTACCAACCGCTTCCATTTTTCCTAGATGTGTCAGATAGGCAACTTTTAAAGTTGGCATTTTTTTTACTTCGGTTTTAGCTTTCATTTGCATCCATGTTAAGTTTTTATCTATGTTACAAATGTATTGTTCAAACTGTGTTTCTATTTCTCCATTCTTGCTTTCAGTTTTACAAATCTTGCTATATTTTAGTGAACTTTCTTTTTTAAAATCGGCAGGACTTATTCCGTAAAACTTTTTAAAAGCCCTTGAAAATGATGACAAAGTTGCAAAACCTACTATTTCGGATACTTCTGTAACCGTTTTATTCTTTTTATTTAGTAAAAAAGAAGCTGCCTTTTCTACTCTCTTTCTAGTAATAAAATCATTAACCGTTTCTTTAGTTACGGCTTTAAAAAGTCTATGAAAATGATATGGAGAGAAATATGCTTTTTCTGCTATTTCTTCTAAAATAAGTTTTTTTTCTAAATTTTCTTCAATAAAATCAATAGCATTACTTATGCGTACAGCTGTTTTATTGGGTATTTTTTGATGTGGGTTCATAACTACTTTTTATTAGTAAACATAACCATTTAGCAAACTCTTCTTCCTTATACATTTCATGTACTTTCTCCGGAATTATACTATAATCTACCTTCATTTTTTCAAACCAATTATTATTTGGCTTGTAGTTATCTTCTTCTCCAAAATAAAGTATTGCTTCGGCTTTCGGTTTTTCTGTTTCATAACGTAATCTTGTGGATGAAATAGCATAAAGTTTTTCAATATCTAAACCTTTTAAACAGGCTTTCCAAGCTATAGTTCCTCCTATACTGAAAGCTAACACAGTGAATCGTTCTTGTTCTACCTCTACTAAGTTTTTAACTGCTCTCTCAAGTCCTCCATTTACAAAAAAGTTATGTCGTTCTTTTTCTGATAAGCTTTTCTCAGGTATCTCTGCTAGTTCACAACTACTATAAAAGGTAACTTGAAAGTCTTCTGACAATTTATCCACATACATAGCAACCCAACTAGCATCTGTAACTCCCCAAAGGTCTGATAAAATTATTAATTGATGTTTCATGTGCTACTACTATCCTTTTTTTGCAAAACGAAAAATACAAAGCCTCCAGCAAAATATAAAACAACATCTAATACATCGGCTGTATACCTTGTATAATATTTAGGTAAAACAAACTCAAATAGCACTGAATATATTACACATATATAAAGTACTACTCCTAAAGAAATTTGAAAGCTCTTATCATTTCTGCTCCATTGTAAAATAAAGAGACATACTGTTAATACAATAGGTATTATTAAAAAGTCGTTTACATAATTATTAATGGTAGAGGGAAGTTTTACACTTAACTTTTGCGCAACATAGATAATGCTTCCTATAACTATTGAAACTATAAAGTAATATGTAAGTATTTTTTTTTGCACGTTACCTACCCTGCTGCTACCATAGCTACAAACCATGCTATTAAAGCGCCAATAGCACTTACTAATAAATATGCTGAATACAAAATCCATCCAGCAACTCGATACAACCAAAATGGATTCCTTTTTAATCGTTCTGCTAAATTGGGATTTTCTATTTCATGTTTTGCCTTCTTAAGCTCTTCTTCTTTATATGCTGTAACTTTTTGTTCTTGTTTTTTTTCAAAAGAAATTAATGTGTTACAGTTTTTACAGTAATCCCTATTCTTATTAAAAACTCCACAGTTTGGACACTTAACATTTCTAGTGATTGCCATTTTCTTGTTCTTTAAAACTATACTTGTTTTTCTTTTTGTAAGGACGGATGATAAGCCTTGTTTCTCTATCAAAACGTACATAGTTATATACCCAATTCATAAATACCACTGCTTTATTTCTAAATCCGATAAGTGAAAACAAATGCACAAACATCCAGATAAACCAAGCAAAAACTCCTTGAAATTTCCAACTAGATAAATCTACTACTGCTTTATTTCTTCCAATAGTTGCCATTGATCCCTTGTTATTGTACACAAATGGTTTTTGCTTTTTACTTTTTAGTTTTGCTAAAATATTTTTTCCTAGCAACCTACCTTGTTGAATAGCTGGTTGTGCCATCATTGGATGCCCTTTTTCATAATCCTTAGTTTTCATACATGCTACATCTCCAATAGCATGTATATTATCATATCCAATTACTTTATTATATTCATCTACCTTAAATCGATTGGCTCTTTCAACTATACACTCTTTATTTAAACCATTTACAGCAGCTCCTTTTACTCCCGCAGCCCAAATAACTGTTTGTGCTTTAAAATGATCGTCACCATTAGTAGTTACAGTCTCTCCATCGTAATCCAATACACGAAGATCTTTCCATACATCTACCCCAAGTTTTATTAAAAAGTCTTCTGCTTTTTCTGAAGCTTTATTACTCATTCCTTTTAATAACTCTCCTGAACTTTGAATAAGGTTAATTTTCATCTGTCTGATATCCAAATCAGGATAATCTTTAGGTAAAATACCCTTTTTCATTTCAGCCAAAGCTCCAGCTAACTCTACTCCTGTTGGTCCACCACCAACAATAACAAAATTCATTAACGCTCTTCGTTTCTCTAAATCGGTAACCAATAGTGCTTCTTCAAAGTTTTCTAACACCAAACTACGAATATTTAATGCTTGTGGAACCGATTTCATTTCCATTGCATACCGTTGAATGTTAGTATTACCAAAGAAATTAGTTGTTGATCCTGTAGCTATAATCAACTCATCATACTCTAAATCTCCTATTGTAGTTTCTATATAGTTTTTCTCTGCATTTATTTGAGTAACTTTTGCCAGCCTGAAGAAAAAGTTTTCTACATCGTTAAATCTTTTTCTTAAAGGAAATGCTATACTATCAGGTTCTAACCCACCTGTTGCTACTTGATATAATAAAGGCTGAAAAGTATGGTAATTATGTTTATCTATTAAAACTACCTGTAATTCTTGGTTTTCTAAAGCTCTTGCGGCTGCCAATCCTGCAAACCCTCCTCCTATAATTATTATTCGAGGAAAACTCGTTTGAGGTATGTTCATTATTTATTAGGGTTTTATATCTAAAAAGCAAATTTAACTAAAAGAGAAAGGAGTTAGTTAAAATTTATTTTTTAGTTTTACGTTCAACCCCCGTTAATCAAATCAAGAACTGTCATGTTTAATTTTTTTAAGAAAAAAAAAGTAAAAAACTTAACTATAGTGTGCGATACAGACGTTATACACATTAATAGTAAACCTCTTACATTCCCCACTAATTACGATGCTTTAGTTGAAGTTTTAGGCAAACCAAGTAGAGAATTAAAGAAAAGTAATGATTATATTATTTGGGATACACATGGTATTTTTTGTGGTTATACTGAAAGAGATAATATTTTATCTATAAATATTTATCAGAATAAAGAAGATAGAAGTGAGTACAACACCAAAAAACAGTTTAAAGGAAGGCTTTTTTTAAATAATGAAGAAATTACTAATAATGAGTTTGGTAAAATTCCATTAGGAAAAGTTGCAATTCACAGACTAGGTAGGGAAAGCGACACTCGTTTTGGATTTAGTCTTGGCGTTAATAGAGATTATAAAGACTCATAATTCTAACTTTATTTGCTGTAGAGTTTTGTTTGTTGTTACCAGTTTATTGATTATTTTTTTTCTCAAAACATCAATATCTTCTTCATAATAACGCGCCCATTTGTACTCTTTAAATAAGGTTTGAACTTGCTTTAGACGTTGATGTACTAATTCTGAATTCATTAAAAAGTAATTATTCTCTAAACCTTCTTCAACTCTTTTTATGCTTGCTTTAGCTTTTGTATAATCTACTTCTAAATAGAATACTTTATCGATACTGTTTAATGGATAAAAGCTTGACCAATTTGCATACCCTACATAATATTGCTGATTTTTATAATTATCTATTCCTTGAATTTTCCATCTGCAATTGGCAACTCTACCCCAATGGTTAGAATAACGAAAAACTCCATCTTCTGTATAATAGTAATAACTCCCTGATTTGCTTTGAAAGTGTGCTTTAATATCATCAAAAAAATTGATTCTTTGCATTTCAAACTCACAATAAGTACTTCTGTAAAAATTGAATTTATGGTACTTCATTTAATTTCCAAAAGCCGTTAATACTACTTTTCTTCTTCCCCCATAATTTCTATGCTCTCCTAAGTACACTCCTTGCCAAGTTCCCAAATTGAGCTTGCCATTGGTTATTGGAATTTGTACCTGACATCCTAACATAGAACTTTTAATGTGCGCAGGCATATCATCTGCTCCTTCGTAGTCATGTTTATAGTACGGCATATTTTCAGGAATCATCTTATTTATATGCGACTCAAAATCCATTCGTACAGTTGGATCAGCATTTTCATTAATGGTTAAACTTGCAGATGTGTGCTTAATAAATACCTGAAACTGCCCTATTTTAATTTTATTAAGTTCTGGAAGAGCTTCTAATAGAATATCTGTAATTAAATGATAGCCTCTATCAAATACTGGTAATTGAATTTCTTTTTGGTAAAACTGCATACCGCAAATCTAAAACACTTCTTTTATAATTTTTAAGAATTCTTGCTTTTTTGTTTTAGAAATAGGAATTGTTGTTTGGTTTTGCATTAGTAAAAAATCTCCGTCTTTTTTTACAAATTTTTCTAAATAATGAAGGTTTATTAGGTAAGATCTATGACATCTAAAAAATAAATTATTTCCCTGAAGTTGATTTTCAAAGTACGCTAGTGGTTTACAAATTAATTCTCTTTCTCTATTTGCTAAATGTACTTTTGTATACATTCCGTCTGCTTCTAAATATAAAATATCTTCATGAGACACAAAAATAATTTCTCCTGGTACTTCTAAAGCTATTTTATGTGATGATAACGATTGAATGGCATTTTTTAACTCTGAAAATTGTACTGTTACCTTTTTTTGATTGATATTAACCTTTGCTTTATTCATAGCTACTCTTAACTCTTCTCTATCAATAGGTTTCACCAAATAATCTATTGCCGATAACTTTAACGCATCTAACGCATATTGTTGATATGCTGTTGTAAAAATTAATTGAAACTCAATAGGTTCAGAAATAAAGTCTAATATCTCCAATCCAGAGTATTCAGGCATTTCAATATCTAGAAAAACAATATCAGGAGTATGCTGATTTATTTCTTTTACTCCATTTAATAGATTATCAGCTGTAATAACACTTTTTATTTCAGGAAAAAACTCTATAAGCATCATTTCCATCACACTACGTGCTTTTGCTTCGTCATCAATTATTAACGCTTTCATTTTAAATTCTTTTAATTTTTAGTGTTACTACCGTTCCTATAGCCTTATTATTTTCTTCAACTTTATCAGTAAACTCAACTGAAATATCAAACAACTTTTCTTTCTTGTATAATGAAACTCTCTCATGAGTGGCGTTCACTGCAAAAGATTTATGTCCTTGTCTTTTCTTATTGATTTCAGATGATTTTTCTCTTCCTATACCGTCATCTTCTATAGTTACAATTAACACATTACTTCTATTTTTTTTAACTGTTATCCATAAATTTCCTTGTTCTTTTTTATGAACAAGTCCGTGTTTTATGGCATTTTCTACAAACGGTTGTAAAAATAACGGTGGTACTTCAAATTGATCTTTATTGATGTTCTTATCTACGAAGAAATGAACTTTAAATTTATTCTCAAATCGTAATTGCTCTAACGCTATATAAATTTCAAGTGAATTGAGTTCTTCTTTAAGCGATATTACATTAACCCTACTATGATTTAAATACATTCTAATCAAGCGAGAAAATTTAACCAAGTAATCGCTTGCTAAATATTTCTCGTTCTTCATTACATAGTCTTGAATTGCTCCTAAAGAATTAAATATGAAATGAGGATTCATTTGTGAGCGTAAGTTCTCTAATCGTAACTTACTTATTCTACTATCTAAGATCACTTTTTCTAATTCTCGCTCTCCTTCTTTTTCTTTCCATTGCAATTTAATTCGGTAATATATTACTACCGCTAAAACTGATACGAAAAACACAGCTGCAATGAACCACCAATTCTCCCAAAAAGGCTTTTGAACAATAATTTTGACACCTTCACTTTCTTTCCCTATACTTCCATCTAAACTTTTGGTTCTAAGTAAAAACTCATATTTTCCAGATGGAATTCCAATATACCTAACAACATCATCATTCAATTCAGATGTTTGCCATTCGGTGTTGAAGCCTAAAAGCTTATATTGAAAAACATTTTTGCTACTAGCTTTAAATCCGTTTGCATTAAAATTAAATGTTATATCATTGGTTTTATAAGGTAGTTCATACTTTGTTTTTATTTCTTGTTCGTTACCTCCAATTTTAACATTACTTATATAAGCCAATGGAACCGTTTTAGAGTCGTCCATTAAATCTGGAATAGACACATCTATTCTACATAAAAAATTGTTTCCAGGTATCCATAAATGATTATTTTGAACAACTGGATGTTTAAACTTAATAGCACTTTTATCAGTTAAATTGATTGTTTTTATCAATTTTTTATCTGTATCATATCGCTGTACCCCTTTTTCAGTAACAATCCATAGGAAATTATCCTTTCCTAAAATTCCTTTTATTTGAGATTGCAACAATCCTGTTGAATACGTAATACTGTCGGTTACTTTTCCTGCTTCTAACCCTAAGATTTTATCTCTTGTAGTTGCCCATATTTTACTATTACTAGTTTGAGTGTATTCAGAAAAAATAATAGGTTTGCCTTGGTAACCTATAGGAATAGTTTGTAGTTTCTTATTATAAACTACCGTTCCGTCAATATAAGTTAGGTAAATAAGTTTGTTTTTAGAATCGTAATGAGTGCTAATAGGTCTTTTACTCTCTAAAACTATGTGTTCTTTATTTTTTGACAGATGCGTATAAATAATAGCATGTCGATACGATAAGCACACCAACGAATCTTTGCTGATTTGAGCAAAACCTTTAGCAGTAGTAAACTGACTTCCTACATTCGTTACTCCTTTATTCTTTAGATCATAAATATAACTACTCGTACCGTTGGTACTTAAATAAGCTCTATTGAGTATTTCATCATATTTTATTCTATTTACCGGTCGTTGATTTGATAAATTCGTAATTATATAATCGTTATTTTGTGTATTATAATCAATCAAATTACCATTTTGAGTACCTAATAACAACCGATTTTTCGCTACAACTTCTATTGAAATAATGTCTTCTTTTATCTCTAAAAAACTCTTTTTTGTTATTCCTAAACTTGGTACTACAAAAACACCGTTTTGAAGTGTTGTTAACCAATAATTATTTTCATTGTCTTGTAAAACATCGGTTATATGATAATCTTCAAAAATCTGTTCAGTATCATTAACTTTTGCTTTTTCAGAGGTTCTATAAATTCCATTTGATGTTAACAACCAGTTTTCTTGAAATTTCTTTGTATTGTATACTTGAGCTTTCTGAAAACTATTTGGAAGTTTTATAGAACTAATTTCTCTCGTATGAATATTGATTGAAAATGCTTTTGAGACATTACTTTCTAATTTAACAACAATCTCATCAAACCACTGAAACATCTGAAAATTTCCTTTATTTAAAGAAAACTTTTTTTTATTAAATTTTACTTTTTTAAAAACTGATCCCCCATCTTCTTCATAAACATGAGTAATGGTATTTGTTTCTTTTAAGTTATAGTAAAAAAAACCGTTTTCAGATTTTGCTATTTTAGAAACTTCAGCATTTAAATCTTTTTTTACCGCCCCTGTTTTTTTGTCTATCTGAAAACTCTTCCTCTGAGATATAAAAAAGATATCGTTATTCAAAACCATTAAATGAGCAAAAGTTCCTTTTAACTCATCAGAAAAGTCTTTAAAAAGCTGTAACTCTTTATTTACAACTTTATAAATATGTCCTGAAATTGTAGAACACCATATTTGTCCCTCTTCATCAATTTGTAAATTGAATATACTTTTAGTAGTTGCTATCGGATTTTTTACCTTAATAAACCTTTTACCGTTATAGTAAAACAAGCCTTGTTCTGCACCAACCCAAACAAGGTTATCTTTATCTTGAATAATATTAAAATTAGCCAGAGAAGCTAGACCATCATCCGAAGTAAATTGCGTATAAAAAGGCTCTTGTGAAAAAACATTTTCAAAGAAAAGAAATACGAAAACAAGTATGCAAAAAGTTTTTTTCACAAATTTAATATTACTTTAAAAAGGCGGCTATGCAATAATACGCAAAACGCCACCTTTATTGACAACTGTTCTTAGTTTAAAATTCATTAATTAACTCCTATTATAATCAATTTATAACCATTGAATGACTTTTCAATACTAACTTTTTTTAACCAATAAAATTTACCTCTAAAAATTAATGGTATAAATAGAAATTTATGAACCGTATGAGTGTGTCTTTTTTTATTATCCTTTTTTTAAAATAAAGTTTCATTGTTCTAAACAACATAATTAAGTATAAGAAACTCTAGAATAACTTCCTTCTACAACTTCATCATCACCTGATTATATATCTGAAAATAAATCAATTGTTGATTCAGTAAATTCATTTATTTTTAATTTCCTTTTTTTAGCTGAGTTTACAGTCGACTTCAGTAATAAAATTAATAATAGAACTATATTTATTATACTTTTAAATTCTCATAGTAATTATTATTTCTTTAATCTTCTGTGTATGCCCCACTATATTCTCCTTTAAATACAACACCATCAAGTCTTTTATATAAATATCTTAATTTGATATTGTCCTCAGTTAGTTCAACAACTTTAACATATCCTTCTGTAGCTTTTTTACTGTCAACATTATTTGACCTTAAGAGTTGAGAACTATTTACTACTCCTAAATAATAATGAGACTCAGGTATTTCTACAAAGTAGTCTACATCCATTGAAATATCAGTTTGTTTAATTCCTTCAAACTCCATTTTGGCACCAGAACCTAATGGTAGTTGGGTTAATTGATTTTTTGTTAATGAATGTAATAGTAATGCAATATCTCCCTGAAAATCATAGCTTACATTTACTAGTTGAATTCCATATTCATCCTGCCCAAAACTCATAGTATTATTATAAATTTCTTGTACTTGGGCTTGTTCTTCTTCAGAACAAGAGGTTAATCCTATTAGAAATAAGAATACTACCATTAATAATTTGTTTCTTTTTTTCATTTTGTTTATTTAGTTAAACTTGTTGTATTTTTTGAGAAAACTCTGTCAATTGGTGTGAGTTTTATGACACAAGTAAGTTGTTAATTTTATTTTATATCACATTTACAATAACCTCCATAAGGTGCTCCTCCAGTTCGGCTAATTCCATTAAAATAAACTTCTCCGTATTTTCCGCCTCCTGTATAATCTCTTCGTAAAATAAACTGTTGTAACATACACTTTCCATCAGAATTTTCCTGAACTACAACACCTACTACCCATTGGTACAAAGGAACTCCTGTTACTTTATGCTTTACTGTTGACCATCTATTCGAAGTAACATATTGTCTTAAGTTCTTCATACTTGTTTTGCTGTAATAAGCATTTAAACCTTTGGTAGCAATTCCTATCAAGCTACTGTTTAAGTTACCTTTAGTTGGCATTTTTACTTTAGTTAATGCATCTCTTTCCGAATCTTTACGTAATTCTTCAAAAAGACCAAAGGTTGTTTTTTCAGTTAACTCAACATTTTTATAATATTTCTTAATTTTTTCTGGGTCTTTAGCAGCAATCACAAACTGTTTTGGTTGTGCATTATTCATCCACTTGTGACCTTCATTGTCGTTTTTGTGATATACTTCAGCTCCAATTAACAATACACCTGGCTCTAATAAAAGTACATTTGCATTGGTCCATTCAGGTCCGCCTCCCATTCCAAATTGAAACTGAATATTTCCTTTATCGGCAGATTTTCTATAATTTTCTAGTACTACTCCGTATCTTTTTTGATCTGGAGTAAAAAACGCGCTTAACTGATATGTTGTTGGATCATATTCTATAGAAAAACCTTCATAAATATCTCCTGGGTTACTATCAAAATGACTTGATGGATTTCTAACAAAGTATTGTGATAAATGGTAGTAACCAGACAGTTCCATCTTATCAGAAAAACCACCATCATAAGCAGGTAACTTTTTAAACTTTGTTCTGTTTAATACATAAATTTGATTGTCTTTAAATTTATCATTTTCACTACTTTCTATAGGTGAAGGAATTTCACTCACAACCGTTCCTTTACTATTTTCTTTAGCTAACAAAGCTTTTTTTTCCGCTGCTTGTTTTTGTTGATATTCTTTATACTTTTTAAAATAAAAATCTTGCTTTTGTTTATCGTTAGGATATTTTTTAGCTAGTTCTTTTTTAAACTCTTCGTCTGAATACTCATTTGTATTAGATGTTGAATTAGTATCTGAACTTGTAGTTGATTTTTCTATTGATGAAGAAGCTTTCTCTTCTATTTTTTTTGTTACTTTTTGCTTAGCTTTTTTTAACATGTTACCAAACTGAGCATTAGCTGTTTGATGAAACAAAAAACTAGCGAAGAATAAACAAACTAATATTGTATATTTTTTCATTTCTATTATTGTTTTTATACTGCTAGAAGCTACCTGCTTTTTACACAGGTAACTTTCTTGAATTACTATTTAAAAGAAAATGTTTTTTATTGACATGCAACTGTACTCCAAGAAGCTCCAGATGGCTTAGCCCATTGATTTGCTGTGGTATTCGGTGGATTTAAAGGGTCAAACCCAGCATCATGTTGAATACAAGTTAAGTTAGAGTTCCAATCTGCAACCATGTAAAGAAAATTTACATTATTACCATTTGCAACATTTAAGCTTGATAAGTTGTTATATCTAGCATGTAAACTATTAACTTTTGGATTGCTAGAAATATCTATACTTGTTAAATTGTTGTTGTAAACAACCAAAGTTCTTAAATCTGGATACATAGATACATCTAACGAACTAATTTGATTATGCTCTAAGTATAAAGTTTTTAAACTATTTGCAGTTGTTGGTAATACTAGTGTTGAGATATTATTATCTCCACACTGAAAGTTCCCTAAACTTGAGTGGTTTGTTAAATCGATTGAACTTATATTGTTCTGCTGAATTAATACAGTTTGTAAAGCTGTATTAGCTGAAAGATCTAAAGCTGTTAAACTATTTCCTCTCAAGGTTAATCTTGTTATTGCTGTATTCTGACTTAAATCTATACTTGTTAACGAATTATTCATAGCATGAAACTCTGTAATATTCACAAAAGCCTCTACACCTGTAACATCTGAAATACTTAACCCATCAACACGAATTAAACCTGAGTATGTCTGAGCTTCTGACACTTGAATTTCACTATCTCCATTAGTATTAATAGCGTTATTAGCAACTAAAGCCGTTTTAAAATTAGCATCTGGTATATTTACAATAGTACCTGTTGCGGCTTGCAACCCCTTCCCATTAATAATAATAGCATAACTCGGTTTTGTAGGATCATTACTTTCTACAACTATCATTGCCTGCTTTTGTCCTTCAGATTGTGGTGTAAAACGTGCTGTTACCTCATAAAAGCTATTAGGAGCAATCGTTTGTGGTGCAGATACATTTACCAAAGTAAAGTTATTAGCATTGGCTCCGCTCATTCTAATATTACTTACCTCTAAATTTCCTTGACCATTATTCTGAATAGCAAAAGTTAAATCATTTCCAGAGTTCCCTACAGTAACATCACCAAAGTTCAATCCTGTTTCACTAAAAGCAATTGCAGGTTGTGCTGGCGCTGTTCCTGTTCCATTCATTGGTAAAAACACTTCATTTTCACTAGAGTTATTAAAAAATCTAATAGATGCTGAAGCAAATCCTTGTGAACTTGGCGTGAACTTAACTTCAAAAGTATATGTATCACCTGGAGCAATAGTTCTTATTAATGAACTTGTTCCTCCTATTACTGTAAAAGATGATGATGAACTACCTCCTATAATATTCACATTAGTAATCTCTAAATCTGTATTTCCTGTATTAGAAACTGTAATATTTTTAGATAAGTCTTCACCTACTTCAACATTCCCAAAACTTATAGGTGATTCACTAAACTCTATAACTGACATAGGTGTTGCTGTAGCTTTACCGCTTAAGGCAATGGCTTTAACTCCTGCATTAGTTGTCACCTCTAAACTTGCTGTTTTTTCTCCTACATTGGTTGGCTCAAATACTACCGTAATGGTTTTAGTTTCTCCTGCAGCTAAAGTTTCTGTTGTTGCTGAAGTTGAAAAGTTAGCAGCATTGGTCCCTTTTATTTCAAAGCCTGTAATTTCTAAGTCTGCATCTCCACTATTAGTTATAGTAAACGTAGCGTCTTTTGTTTGATTAATCTCTACGTTTCCAAAAACCAAAGCCGTTTCACTTAAATCAACACCTGGTAATGGTTTTGGTTTTGCAATTCCTGTTACTTTTACTTCTTTTTTCCCAATATTAGTCGTAATTTCTAAGATAGCCTTTTTTTCTCCTTCTGTTAAAGGAGCAAAGGTAATTTCAAAAGTATACGATTCTTCCTTTTTAATTACTTTTGGTACTGCACTAGTTGAAAAATCAGCAGCATTTGTTCCTTTTAATACAAATTCATCTATTTCTAAATCTGAACCTCCCTCATTTGTTACTTTAAACGAATAGTTAATAGTTTGTTCTACTTCTACTGCTCCAAAATCCTTTTCTATATCAGTAATAGAAAACTCTGCTGGAATAATTTCTTCATCCTTATCACAACTTGTGATACTTACAAGTACAAAAAGAATAGCACTTGCATACATGTTAATTTTTTTTCTCATGTGTGTTTATTTTTCTGATTTATTTTTTGTGCTTCCTTATAGTTATAAAGCACTTCTCCCTTATATTGGAAGTAAAATTACACACAGGATACCTCTTACAGTGAAAAAACTGCTGAAGTGATTTTATCTTTTTCTAAAACACTTTTTTTTTTTTCTAAAACACCTAATATCTATTTAAAAGCAAAAAAGCCCGTCAAATGACGAGCTTTTTTACATCTATAGTCCTAATAAAACTTGTAATGCTTTTTAGGATAATACAATCAAATTTATTTTACTTCTTCGAAGTCTACATCTTCTACATTATCTCCTCCTTCAGCTGAAGTTCCTGCATCTGCGCCACCTTGTGCACCAGCTCCGTTAGCTTGTGCATCTTGTTGTGCTTTATACATTTCTTCAGAAGCTACTTTCCAAGCTTCATTAATCTTTTCCATTGCTGCATCAATTGCATCAAGATCTTTAGATTCGTGTGCTTTCTTTAACTCTTCTAAAGCAGCTTCGATTGGTTCTTTTTTATCAGCTGATAATTTATCTCCAAATTCTTTTAATTGCTTTTCTGTTTGGAAGATCATAGAGTCTGCTCCATTTACTTTTTCAGCAGTTTCTTTTGCTTTCTTATCAGCATCAGCATTTGCTTCTGCTTCTTGCTTCATCTTTTGAATTTCTTCATCAGATAACCCTGAAGAAGCTTCAATACGGATATCTTGTGATTTACCAGTTGCTTTATCTACTGCAGACACTTTGATGATTCCGTTTGCATCAATATCAAAAGTTACTTCAATTTGAGGAACTCCTCTTTGTGCTGGTGGGATATCAGTTAATTGGAAACGACCAATTGTTTTGTTATCTGCCGCCATTGCTCTTTCACCTTGTAATACGTGAATATCTACCGATGGTTGATTATCTACTGCTGTAGAGAACACTTGTGACTTTTTAGTTGGAATGGTTGTATTTGCTTCGATTAACTTTGTAAATACATTACCCATAGTTTCAATTCCTAATGATAAAGGTGTTACGTCTAATAATAATACGTCTTTTACATCACCTGTTAACACTCCTCCTTGAATTGCTGCTCCTAAAGATACAACCTCGTCTGGGTTTACACCTTTACTTGGCGCTTTTCCAAAGAACTTTTCAACCGCTTCTTGAATTGCAGGAATACGAGTTGAACCACCTACTAAAATTACTTCATCAATATCAGATGTTGATAAGTCAGCATTTTTTAATGCTGTTTGACATGGATTTATAGTTCTTTTTACTAAATCATCAATTAATTGCTCAAACTTAGCTCTACTTAACGTTCTTACCAAGTGTTTTGGTCCACTAGCTGTAGCTGTAATATATGGTAAGTTTATTTCTGTAGAAGTTGTACTAGATAATTCAATCTTAGCTTTTTCAGCAGCTTCTTTTAAACGTTGTAATGCCATAGGATCTTTACGTAAATCCATGTTTTCTTCAGCATTAAACTCATCTGCTAACCAGTTAATGATCTTTTCATCTACATCATCACCTCCTAAGTGCGTATCTCCATCAGTAGCTAATACTTCAAATACTCCGTCTCCTAATTCTAGGATAGAAACATCATGTGTACCTCCACCAAAGTCAAATACTACTATCTTCTTATCTTCACTTGCTTTATCTAATCCATAAGCTAATGCTGCTGCAGTAGGTTCGTTGATGATACGACGAACTTTTAATCCAGCAATCTCACCTGCTTCTTTTGTAGCCTGACGCTGTGCATCGTTAAAGTATGCAGGCACTGTAATTACAGCTTCAGAAACTCCCTGACCTAAATAGTCTTCAGCAGTTTTTTTCATTTTCTGTAATATCATTGCAGAAATTTCTTGAGGCGTATACATACGATCATCAATCTTTACTCTTGGTGTATCGTTGTCTCCTTTTACAACATCGTAAGGAACTCTATCTGCTTCTTTTTGAGACTCAGAATATTTATTTCCCATAAAACGTTTAATAGAATAAACTGTTTTAGTTGGGTTAGTTACTGCTTGACGTTTTGCAGGATCACCTACTTTACGCTCACCTCCTTCAACAAACGCTACAATAGAAGGAGTTGTTCTTTTTCCTTCAGCATTTGGAATTACTACCGGCTCATTTCCTTCCATCACAGACACACATGAGTTCGTAGTACCTAAATCTATACCTATAATTTTACTCATAATCTTTATTTATCTTTTTTAAAGTTTTAAATTCAATTTTACGAGTAGTATTAGTCAAAGTGTATGCCATTGATTTTTTGCTTGTATTTTGACAGGAAAAAGTATGAAACAAGTCTTTTTTTATGACAGAGTGTCATTAATCGACATTGTTTAAATAAGATTCGTACACCATTATTATATTAGCAAATGTATTCTGAAACGCTTTTTCTCTTTCTTTTTCACCTTTAAACTCAACTTTAGTTATACCTTCTTCTAATTGAGGTGTTAAATCTCCTTCATAACTAGAAAACATTAAATACCAATGTGTTTGTTTTAATCGATATTCATTTTGTTGCATGAATAAATGATAGGTAATAAGTAGCTTTTGGTTAATTATTAGTTTTTCTATACCACATTCTTCTTCAACTTCTCTTATGGCTGCTTCCTCTAAATTTTCTCCTTCTTCAACACGTCCTTTAGGTAAATCCCATTTATTTCCTCTGTAAATAAATAGTATTTTTTTGCTTTTATTTAGAACTAATCCTCCAGCTGCTGTAATTACTTTAAACTTAACTTTAAAATCTAACCAATCTTCTGATAAGTTATTAGAATAGATATAAACACCTTTTAACTTACCCACTTTTAACTTGTAAATAAGTTCTTCAATAATTGTATTTTTGTAGATATAAACTGGAAAACCTTCTTCATTTTTAAGTGAAGTTGTAAAGATTATTGGTTTATCATTAACAAAAACTTTATACATTTGCGCTATGGATTTTAACAAAGATACAGCAAAAAAAACTGCCGAGCTTCTTTTGCAAATTAAGGCTATAAAATTAAGTCCCAAAGAACCTTTCACATGGGCTTCTGGCTGGAAATCACCTATTTATTGTGATAACAGAATTACATTATCGTACCCTCCTGTTAGAAATTTTTTAAAACAAGAAATTGCTAAACTAGTAGAAGAAAAACATGGTAAACCTGATGTAATTGCAGGAGTTGCTACTGGTGCTATAGCAATTGGTATATTAGTTGCGCAAGAGCTAGGTGTGCCTTTTGTTTATGTTAGACCTGAACCTAAAAAACATGGTAGACAAAACCAAATTGAAGGCCACATAGAAAGTGGACAAAATGTTGTAGTAATTGAGGATTTAATTAGTACTGGTAAAAGTAGTTTAAATGCCGTGAAAGCATTGAAAGAAGCACATGCCAATGTAAAAGGAATGATTGCTATTTTTTCTTACGGTTTTAATATAGCTACAGAGAATTTTAAAAATGATAAAGTAGAACTTACTACTTTAAGTAATTATGAACATTTATTAGAGCAAGCTTTAGATAGTAAGTATATTACTAGTGAAGAACTTCGAACTTTAGAAGATTGGAGAATTGCTCCTAGTGAATGGAATAAAAACGATAAATAACAGCACAATAATGAATATAGAAGGAAATACAGTTACTGTAAAAAAATCATCTAAAGATTTATTTGAATTTCTAACCAAATTAGAAAATTTTGAACAACTAATGCCTGAAAACACTCAAAAATTTGAAGTTGATGGTGATAGTTTTATTTTTGGTTTAAAAGGTATGCCAGAAATTCGTTTAATAATGAAAGAAAAAACTGAGTATTCTAATGTTACTTTAGGTGCCGCAAGTAGCAAATTACCTTTTACATTAGCTGCTGACATTGCTGATATTAGTGATAATGAAAGCCAAGTTACTTTAAAGTTTAATGGTGAGTTTAATGCTATGATGGCAATGATGGTAAAAGCTCCATTAACGAAGTTTATTGGAACTCTAACTGAAAATTTAGAAAAGTTATAAAGTAGCAAACGAAACCTCTTTCAAGCCAAACTCTTGAATTGTTTCGTTTTCTAATTCTATTTGGAGGCTTCCACTTTTTGAAACTCCAATAATTTTACCCATAAATAAAATGTTCTGACTGTTTTTAAACATTGTTGGAACATTTTTTTTGTATAAAAACTTTAAGTAAGCTTCTTCTAATAATTCATATTCATTTTTTTCTAAAAGCCTAAAGTAACCTTCTAGCTTCTTTAAAAAACTTTTTAACAATATATCCAAGTCAAATTCTTTACCTAAGATATTTTTTACTGAAGAAGCATTCGGTAAGTTTTTAGAAAATGAATCTTGATTTACATTTATTCCAATTCCTATTACAGACGACACTATTTTACTACCTTTTAAGGTATTTTCAATTAATATGCCTCCAAGTTTTTTATTTCCTGACAGAATGTCGTTAGGCCATTTTATAGCCAAACTGGGTAAATCTAACTCTTTTAAAACTTCAAAAACACTTAATGAAACACTAAAGTTTAAATACTTATGTTTTTCAACATCTAAGTCTGTAAACCTAGAAAACACACTAAACGTAAGGTTTTTCCCCTCTTCAACAACCCATTCAGAATTCATTTGTCCTCTACCCTTAGTTTGGGTTTTAGCAACTACAACTGTAAAATCATCAGCTACCACTTTTGACACCATATTCTTCAAAAAGGTGTTGGTAGAGTCGATGGCATTAAGTTTGATTATTTTCATGTAGATTTAGCGTGTAAAACAAGTATCAATATTACATAAATTACTCGCAAAAAAATAATAACTTTGCTAAAACTTAATTTTTTTTAATGACAATAAAACAAACAAACACAGACGATCTTTTAGCTGTGATTATTAAAGGGATTGATGATGTAAAAGGAGAGGATATCCAATTACTAGATTTAAGGGAGATAGAAAACACTGTTTGTGATTATTTTGTAGTTTGTTCTGCTAACTCGAACACACAAGTTAATGCCATTTCGGGCTCTGTACAAAAAATAGTAAGTAAAGAACTAAAAGATAAACCTTGGCATATTGAAGGACAAGGAAACTCAGAATGGGTTCTTATGGATTACGTAAACGTTGTTGTACACATCTTTCAAAAACAAGTTCGTGAATTTTACGACATTGAAAGTCTTTGGGGTGATGCTAAAATTACAGAAATCAACCCAGCATAATTGCTAACATTTTATACACCTTTTTATGAGTGATAATAAAAAAAACGCGCCAAAATTTAGTTTCAGCTCATTTTGGCTATACATACCAATAATAGTTATCTTACTAGGGTTAAGCTTTTTTAACTCTGGAAACTTAGGTTCTCGTAATATTACAAAAAACGAGTTTACTAAAATTCTTCAAGCAAACGATATTAATGAAATCGTTGTAGAAAACAATAATGTTGCACAAATTTTCTTAAAGCCTGAAGCTTTAAAAAAAGAAGAACATAAAAAATTAGCAGATTCTCCTTTTTATAGAAAAGGGTCGCCTCTTTACACATATAACTTTGGTGATTTACAAAACTTTGAAAACGAAATCAACAAGGAAAAAGAAGAAAAGAACCTAGATTTTGACAAAGTAAATGTAGAAAGAACTAGTATGATGGATACTATTATTAGCTTCCTTCCTTTTATTTTATTAATTGTTATTTGGCTTTTCTTCATGAGAAGAATGTCTGGAGCTGCTGGAGGTGGTGGTGCTGGAGGTCAAATTTTTAACATTGGTAAATCCAAAGCTAAACTTTTTGACGAAAATACTAAGGTTAAAACTACCTTTAAAAATGTAGCTGGTTTAGAAGGTGCTAAAGAAGAAGTTCAAGAAATTGTTGACTTCTTAAAAAGTCCAGAAAAATATACCAAATTAGGTGGTAAAATTCCTAAAGGAGCTTTATTAGTAGGGCCTCCTGGTACAGGTAAAACTTTATTAGCAAAAGCTGTTGCTGGTGAAGCTGGTGTGCCTTTCTTCTCTTTATCTGGTTCAGATTTTGTTGAAATGTTTGTTGGAGTTGGTGCTTCTCGTGTACGTGACTTGTTTAAACAAGCGCAACAAAAATCTCCTTCTATCATTTTTATTGATGAAATTGACGCTATTGGACGTGCTAGAGGTAAAAATAGTATGACTGGTGGTAATGATGAACGTGAGAACACATTAAACCAATTATTAACAGAAATGGATGGTTTTGGTACTGATACTAATGTTATTGTATTAGCTGCAACCAACCGTGCTGATGTATTAGATAAAGCTTTAATGCGTGCTGGTCGTTTTGATCGTCAAATCTATGTTGACTTACCGGATTTGCATGAACGTAGAGAAATTTTTGAAGTTCATATTAAGCCTTTAAAATTAGCTGCTAATGCCGATTTAGAATTCTTAGCACAACAAACACCAGGTTTTTCTGGTGCAGATATTGCTAACTTATGTAACGAAGCTGCCTTAATCGCTGCCAGAAAAGGTAAAGATGCTATAGAACATCAAGATTTCTTAGATGCTGTTGATAGAATTGTAGGTGGATTAGAAAAGAAAAATAAAGTGATTACTCCTAAAGAAAAGAAAGTAATTGCTTTTCATGAAGCAGGTCACGCAACTGTTAGTTGGATGTTAGAGCATGCTGCTCCTTTAGTTAAAGTAACTATTGTTCCTCGTGGTCAATCCTTAGGAGCCGCTTGGTATCTTCCTGAGGAAAGAAAAATTGTTCAAACAGAACAAATGCTTGATGAAATGTGTGCTACTATGGGAGGTAGAGCTGCTGAGAAATTAATTTTCAATAAAATTTCAACTGGAGCGTTAAGTGATTTAGAAAAGGTTACTAAACAGGCTCGAGCTATGGTTACTGTTTATGGTTTAAATGACAAAGTAGGTAATGTTACGTATTACGATTCATCAGGTAATGATGCCTTTGTGAAACCTTATAGTGATGCCACTGCTAAAAAGATTGATGAAGAAATTTCTGAAATAATAGAAACTCAATACAAAAGAGCTATTGAAATACTTGACCAAAACAGAGATAAGTTAACAGAACTTGCTGACTTATTACTGGAAAAAGAAGTTATCTTTAAAGATGATTTAATAAAAATCTTTGGAGACAGACCTTTTGGAAAGGAAGAGAAACCTCAAATTACAACAGAAGAATAGTTTTATTTTAATGAATTTTTTCAAAAAATTATTTAAAACATATCAAGAATCATCTAAAGAAAAAAAAGTCAACGAACAAGAAGTTCATTTGTCTTTAGATGATTCTTTTGTTCATCATTTTATTAATAAAGGAGGAAAGTTTTTATACTGTACATCAATAAACGAGGTAAGTAAAAATTTAAAAAACATCTTACAAGAAAACAATTGGCGTAAAATTACTTGCACCGATTTTGATTTATTAAAGATTACCGAGAAAATTGATATTTCAGTACAAAACCACTCCTCAGAATCTGTACCTTTTTTTACCTCTTGTGAACATTTAATTGCCGATAAAGGAGAAATTTTATTTTCTTCTAATCAATTAGGCAGTCACAAACTAGCATCTCTCTCAAAACATTTTATTGTTTATGCTACTACTAGTCAGTTAGTAAAAAACACAGGAGAAGGATTAACAGGTATTAAAACACATTTTAGCGGCAACATACCAACCAATATTAGTTCTATTAAGAATTATACGTTTGAAATTGAAGATGATAATTTTTTGAGTTATGGTAATAATAACACAAAAGATTTATATTTGCTGCTCTTTGAAGACCTTTAAAATATGTCTAACCTTTTTGTAAGAAGTCTTTCTGCACTTGTTTATGCTATTCTATTTATTTCTGCTATTCTTTTTTCAGCAGAAACATATATAGGATTACTTGCTCTGTTTGCTACTGTTTGTATTTGGGAACTTTCTAAAATTATACAAACAAAAAACATTGTTCCATATATACTTTTAGCAAGTGTTGTTTATTTAACTTTTCAAAATACAGTATTTAAGTATACTGATTATTTATTTGGTACTACTATAATTGGATCTGTCATTTTACTTTATTTACTTTTAAGTTCTAAATCTATTAAAACAAATACTTTAGCTAAAAAACTATTTTTACAAGTTATATATTTAGTATTACCATTTTACTTCTTAATGAACCTTCCTTTCTTAAATGGTTCTTATCACCCCAACATAGTCATCTATATAATTTTTATTATTTGGACTAACGATAGCTTTGCTTTTTTAGTAGGTAAAAACTTTGGAAAACGTAAATTATTTGAGAAGGTATCTCCTAAAAAAACGATTGAAGGTTTTGTAGGCGGTTTATTATTTTCAATAATTGCAGGTTTTACTATTGGTCAATACTCTGGAATCTTTTCTATTTTAGATTGGATAATCATTGCTATTATAGTTGCTATTTTTGGTTCTTTAGGAGATTTAGTAGAGTCTAAACTTAAAAGACAAGCTAAAGTAAAAGATAGTGGTACAATTATGCCAGGTCATGGAGGCTTATTAGATAGGCTAGATAGCTTGTTTTTCCTTGCACCCTTCGTATATTTGTATATACATTACATAATGTAAACTATCTACATAAATAACTATCCACCCCATGGAAAATGATTTAGATTTAAAGTTTAAAGAAGCTTATAAAATAGCATCTGATCTAGAGGAAAAACTACCTCCTGATGTTATGCTACGCTTATATGCTTACTATAAACAAGCGGTAAAGGGAGATAGATTTACATTTAATGACAATAGTGATTTACGAAATGCCTTTAAATTTAATGCTTGGATGCAACTTAGAGGTATGAGTGAACGAGAAGCTAAAAAAGAATATATTAAATTAGTAAATTCAATCATAAAATAAATCTCATGAAAAAAATCGTTTATTCTTTAGTTATCTGTTTTACAGTTTTTCAAATGACATCTTGTAAATCAGAGGCAAAAAAAGAAACAGAAACTACAAAGGAAGAAGTTAAAGTAGAAAAGAAAGCTGCATTTGTTTTACAAGACGCTGACAACTTAATAAACTGGACAGCTTATAAAACTACCGAAAAGGTACCTGTAAGTGGACAGTTCCAAAAAGTAAATATTACTGCTGGTGGTGAAGCTGAGACAGCTAAAGAAGCTATCAACAATGCCGAATTTTCTATTCCTGTAAGTAGTATTTTTACAAAAGATACTAGTAGAGACTTTAAAATTAAAAAGTTTTTCTTCGGAGTTATGAACAACACTGAATTACTTTCTGGTAAATTAGTTTTAGAAAATGATTCTATTGGTCACGCTAATTTAACTATGAATGGTGTTACTAAAAAACTTCCTTTTAAATACACTTTAAACGGAAAAGAGTTTAGCTTAAATGCAACTATGAAAATTACCGATTGGCAAGCTGAAAACGCTTTAGATTCTTTAAATACTGCTTGTAAAGATTTACACAAAGGAGCTGATGGAGTTTCAAAAACTTGGGATGAAGTAGCTTTAAACATTACATCTGTCTTTAAATAAAAACAGATTAAAATATATTTTAAAGCCTCAGAATAATTTCTGAGGCTTTTTTATTTTTAATGTACTTCAAACATCCATTTTCTTACTGGTTTGTAAAAAGCAATTACTAACAAACCTATGATTGCTGAAATAACTCCTAGATTAGCATATACAGAAACATACGAATATAATTGATGAAAAATCTCAGACTGCTCCATAACTGTTTTCGATGATAAACCAGTAAACAATTCTGTTACCTTTCCAAAAAAGCCTTTAGAAAACACTCCTAAACTACCATTGACAACTGTAGTCAATTTAGCTATTTTTCCTGCAAAAAAATGACCATAAAAGTTTGCTGAAAACCATACTCCCATAATAAAAGCAATATATTTTACAGGTGATAACTCTGTCATTTTAGACAAACCTATGGGAGACAAAAACAACTCTCCAGTAGTTAGTATAAAATATCCTAAAATTAAATATACCATTGGGGTTTTAGCTAAATCGTCAACTTGATAACCTGACAATCCAAAAGTTATAAAACCTACCCCCAAAAACAACAAGCCTAATCCAAATTTTACAACAGAATTTGGATTTCTATGTATTCTATGTAAATAACCCCAAAGTATAGAAAAAGGGATTGCCATTAGAATTATAAAAGTTGAATTGATGCTATTGGTTTGAGCTGCATTTAATCCTATTAGGTTTACATTTCTATCAGCAAACAAAGTCAATGAACTACCTGCCTGTTCAAAAATTGCTGCAAACAAAGTATATAAAACAGTAAAAAAAATGGCTACAGAAAGTTTTTTACGCTCTTTCGAAGTCACATTTCGTAAAATCTTGATTAAAAACAATATCAGAAATAACGAAACAATCCAAACCAAATAATGCTCAAACTCATGGTAATAAACTATTAATGCAAATACTGGTACGGACAAAATTGCTCCAATTGTTACTAAATTTCCTTTTTTTATTCCAAATTGTTTTTCTTCAAATAATTCTTGATTTGGAACTAAACCTTTATTTTCAAAAACATTTCTTTTAAGACCTCCTTTAAAAACAACCAATCCTAACAACATACCAATTCCTGCCAAAATAAATCCGTAGTGCCAACCATATAATTCTGCCAACCACGCACATAATAGTGGAGCAACTGCTCCTCCTATATTTATCCCCATATAAAAAATAGTAAATCCAGCATCTCTCCTACTATCTCCTTCAGTATATAACTTACCCACAAATGAAGATATATTTGGTTTGAAAAAACCGTTTCCAACAATAATTAAGGATAATGATCCATAAAAAAATACTGGGTGTTCAAAAGTTAAAAAGAAATGTCCTAGTGCCATTAACACCCCTCCTAAAACAATTGCTTTTCTAAATCCTAAAATTTTGTCAGCTAGCATTCCTCCAATCATTGGAGTTACATATACTAACGACATATATGCAGCGTACACTCCGAATGACATTTCATCAGAAAATAATAAATGTTTGGTCATGTATAATACCAACAATGCCCGCATTCCATAAAAAGAAAAACGCTCCCATAATTCAGCAAAAAATAAATACAGCAACCCTCTTGGATGTCCTAAAACATCTGTTCTTGAATTCATATGTTTAATAATTTTTAAGTTTTTACGAATATATTTTTCAACTTAAAAAAACAGAAGACATGTAGTTAATTGTAGTAAAAAATAAGCTTTTGTGAGTTTTTGTAACCGATTTAAAGGCTAAAAATTAACATCTTATTAATATCTTTAAACGCTTTTGTGATAGTTTTACTATTATATTTGCACTATTAATTTTTATTTATGAAAAATTTACTATCAAATTTAAAAATAGAAATCCCTTCAGGAATATATATAAAAGACCCTGAGACCTCTGATTTGGGTAAAAGAATAATAGAGAATAGCATTATACTCATTGAAGAAATTGGTTTTGAAAGTTTCAACTTCAAGAAACTTGGTAAAGTAATAGGCTCAAACGAAAGCTCTATATATCGTTACTTTGAAAGTAAACATAAACTCTTAGTTTACTTAACTTCTTGGTATTGGGGGTGGATTCAATATTTATTAGTAATAGAAACTTACAGTATTAGTAACCCAAAAGATAAATTAATTAAAGCGATTGAGGTTCTGGCTAGAAAAGCTGAGAAAGACAATAACTTTTCACATATTAATGAGGCCTTACTTAACTTAATAGTAATTAACGAAAACTCAAAATCGTACTCTACTAAAGAAGTAGATACTGAAAATAAAGAAGGATTTTTTAAATTGTACAAAGAAGTAGTAAAACGTTTTGCTGAAATAATTAGTAATTATAACAATTCTTACAAACATCCATTAACACTTGCAAGCACTATAATTGAAGGAATTTTACATCAGCAATTTGTAAAATCACATTTTAAGTCACTAACCAATTGTGATGAAAGCACAACTACTACCTCCTTTTTTATTGAACTAACTTTAAACGTACTTTCTAATGAAAGAGAAAAATAAACTAACTCCATGGCAACGATTTCTAGGATTAATAAACCTAGAGAAAAAAGACACGCTACAAATAGCATATTATGCCATTTTTGAAGGTATTGTTGCTTTATCATTACCCTTAGGTGTACAAGCCATTATAAACTTATTACAAGCAGCACAGGTTTCTGCTTCTTGGATTGTTTTAGTTATACTGGTAACTGCTGGTGTTGCCTTTAGTGGAATTTTAAAACTAATGCAGTTTAGGATTATTGAAACTATTCAGCAGAGAATTTTTACCAGAGCATCAATAGAGCTTAGTTATCGTTTTCCTAAAATTAAGATGATTGAACTAAGAAACTATTATCCTCCTGAACTTGCCAATCGTTTTTTTGATACACTAACCATTCAAAAAGGTATTTCAAAAATATTAATTGATGCACCTTCTGCCCTATTGCAAATTGTTTTTGCCTTATTACTTCTTTCGTTTTATCATCCGTTTTTTATCATTTTCGGATTGTTAGTTTTACTATTAATCTATGTTGTTTTTAAGTATACAGCAGAAAAAGGATTAGAAACGAGCTTAAAAGAATCAAAAAACAAATATAAAGTAGCACATTGGCTACAAGAAATAGCAAGAACTATTATAAGTTTTAAACTATCAGGGAAAACAAAATTAGCTCTAGAAAAAAGTGATATTCTTGTAGATGATTACTTAAAATCAAGAGAGAGTCACTTTAAAGTACTCGTTATGCAGTATATTCAAATGATTAGTTTTAAAGTAATTATTACCGCTGGCTTATTACTTATAGGTGGTTTTTTAGTACTGACACAACAAATGAATATTGGTCAATTTGTAGCTGCTGAAATCATTATCATCCTAATTATGAATTCTGTGGAAAAATTAATTTTAGGACTTGAATCTTTTTACGATGTACTTACATCTATAGAAAAATTAGGAGAAGTTATTGATAAACCAATAGAACCGCAAGAAGGTAGTAGTGTTAACAGAGACAAACCTTTTAAAATTGAACTTCAAGACGTTTCCTATGTTGTTAACAACCGACCAAAACCAGTAATTAACAATGTTTCATTTGAAATAAACCCTAACGATAGGGTTTTAATCCAAGGAAGTAGTAACTCTGGAAAATCTAGTTTAATACAATTAATTTCTGGTTTAATTGAACCAACATATGGAGATATTTTTGTAAATGATTTATCATTAAAAGGTATTTTTACCAATAATTATAGAGCTAACTTGGGGTTGTCTCTTTCTGAAGAAACTCCTTTTGAAGGGACTATTAGAGAAAATATAACCTTTGGAGATTCATCTATCACTGACGAGGAAATATACAGTATTTTTAAAATTACAGGACTAACAGAGTTTCTAAAGCAACAACCTAAAGGTTTAGACACTTATTTAAAACCTGAAGGGAAACTCATTGCTTATACAGTAGCTAAAAAAATTATTCTTTCTAGAGCAATCATTAAAAAACCAAAACTTCTCATTTTGGAAGATCCGCTTGATTTGTTTGAAAAAGATGAAGCTGAAAAGATAATTGATTTCATTACTGATGTTTCTCAACCATGGAGTTTAATTATTGTAAGCCGTAATGAACACTGGAAAAAGAAGTGCAACAAACAAATTACCCTTGAAAAAGGTAGTATAACTAACTTTAAATCCTAGGTAATCATGTTAAATATATCAAAAAACACCGTTTCAGATCAAATAGATATCACAAAATTCAAATCTGGAAAAGACATTTTTACAAAAGAGTACCACAAATTATTTAAAAGATTTTTACTAGTCTTTTCTGTTATCTTGGTTGTTATCTTATTTTTACCTTGGACTCAAAATGTATCCAGTGAAGGACATGTTACTACGTTAAAACCTAATCAACGTCCACAAACACTACAATCTCAAATACCTGGACGTATAGAAGAATGGTTTGTACAAGAGGGAGATTTTGTAAAGAAAGGAGATACTATTTTAAGAATTTCAGAAATAAAAAGTGGCTATTTTGATACTAAACTTACTGAAAGAACTGGTAAACAGTTAAACTCTAAAACACTATCTGCCAAAGCATATAACAATAAAATTAGCGCTCTACAAAATCAGATTATTGCTATTAAAAAAGAGCGAAAACTTAAATTAGAGCAAGCAAAAAACAAATTAAAGCAAGCTTATTTAAAGACTAAAAGTGATAGTATTGATTTTGAAGCTATTAAAATAAAACAAAAAATAGCTCAAACTCAGTTTGATAGAACTGTTACCTTAGAAAAAGAAGGCTTAAAAGCTGTAAAAGATGTTGAAGAAAAAAGAGCGAAACTTCAAGAGTTATCAGCTAAATTAATTTCTCAAGAAAATAAATTCTTTACTTCTAAAAATAATATTATCAATGCACAATTAGCTATTAGTAGTACACAAGCTTCTTATGCTGATAAATTGTCTAAAACAGAAAGTAGCTTGTATAGCGCGCAATCTGGTGCTTATGAAGCAGAAGTTCAAGTTTCAAAACTAGAAACTAGCTTAGCTAATTACAGCAAACGAAGTTCATTATTATTCATTACAGCTCCACAAGACGGGTACATTAACAAAGCTATAAAATCTGGTATTGGTGAAACTTTTAAAGAAGGTGAACAATTAGTAAATATTATGCCTGCTGACTACGATTTGGCTGTTGAAATGTATATACAACCCATAGATTTACCGCTGATACACATTGGTGAAGAAGTTCGCGTTCAGTTTGATGGTTGGCCTGCTATGGTATTTAGCGGTTGGCCTAATGTATCGTATGGAACTTACGGTGCCAAAATTGTAGCTATCGAAAATTTTATTAGTAGCAATGGGAAGTACCGTGTTTTAATTGTTCCAAATAACGAGCAAGAGCCTTGGCCAAAAGCTATTAGAGTAGGTTCTGGCGCAAAAACTATTGCCTTATTGGAAAATGTACCTATATGGTTTGAGTTATGGAGACAGATTAACAGCTTCCCTCCTAACTTTTACCAACCAAAAAATAAAGAGAGTGGTAAAGGCTCAAAAAAAGAAGCCTAAGAATCACCCAATAAAACAATAAAAAGACAAATAGATGAAAAGGTTAACTATCCTTTTTTTGTTACTAAGCTTTATAGCTACAGCACAAAATAATTTAAGCACTCAACTTAGTTTAGAGGAATATTTAGGCTATGTAAAAAAATATCATCCAATTATAAAACAAGCTGAGCTTATTACAAGTACCAATGAGGCTAAATTATTAAAAGCTAGAGGTACTTTTGATCCTAAAATAGAAGTAGACTACGACAGAAAAGAGTTTAAAGGCAAGGATTATTACAAAAAATTAAATTCAACCTTTAAAATTCCAACTTGGTATGGAATAGAGTTAAAAGGTAGTTATGAAAATAATTCTGGCCAGTATTTAAACCCGGAACATAACACTCCTGAAAATGGTTTGTATAACGTTGGAATATCTGTTTCTTTAGCTAAAAACTTATTTATTAACAAAAGGATGGCTACTTTAAAACAAGCTAAACTCTATAATCAACAAGGTGAATTAGAACAACAGCTATTGATTAATGATATTTTATTTGAAGCTATTAACACATACTTAAACTGGTTGCAGTATTATCAGAGTTATAACGTATACAGAGACTATTACGCTAACGCAGATATTAGATTAAAAAACGTAAAGAAAAGTTTCAAAGCTGGTGATAAACCAGCTATAGATACTTTAGAGGCTAATATTAATTTAAAAAACAGAAAGTTAGATCTAGAAAAAGCGAATATTAAATACATTAAATCTAAGTTAGAACTTTCTAATTATTTATGGATTGGTAACAACATTCCTATGGAAATAAAAGAAGAAATAATTCCTGACGTTACTACTTTTTCTAATATTGATGCTATTCTAAACACTTCTATAACTACATTATTTGATAATGAATTTGAAAATCATCCTAAGTTAAAGTTACTCGAGTTAAAGAAAAGAAATCTAGAAATAAATAAACAACTAAAAGTAAACAACTTATTACCTAAGGTAGATTTTCAGTATAATTTACTCTCTTCAAAAGTGAATAATTTTGATGCTTTTAGTACTGCGAACTACAAGAATTCTCTTCAAGTTAGCATACCTCTATTCTTACGTAAATCTAGAGGAGACTTAAAGCTTGCTAAGCTAAAGCTACAAGATATTGACTTTGAAATTGCATCAACTAAAGTTTCTTTACAAAACAAAATAACTGCTACCGAGCAAGAAATTACATCATATAAAAAACAAAATAATATTTTAAAAAACCTTGTAAGCGACTACAATACAATTGTAAAAAGTGAAGAGCGTAAGTTTTCTTTGGGAGAAAGTTCTATTTTCTTAATTAATTACAGAGAAGTGAAATTAATTGAAAGTAAATTGAAAGAAATTAAAAATCAATACGAGTTTGCTAAAACCAAAGGAAAACTTATAAAGCTATTAGGTAAATTAAATAGCTTATAATTGTTGTTTATATTCCTCTAACAAAGCTTTATCAATAACTATATGCTCAGGAAGGATTCGCAAACGATACTTACTCTCACCTATAAATGTGATTAAATCTTTGCGCTCTAATTTTTCTTCTTCAAGGTTCAAAATTGAATTTATATTATCTATAATTCTAGTAACGTATGTTTGACTTTTAATGTCACCTCCTGAATTTACTATAATTGCTTGTTTGTCTGCTTCTAAATATTTTCTCCTGAAAGCAAATGTTAACAGGTTCTTGTATTGTGTTGTTTTAGATCCAAAATCTATTTTAGCATTTACAATTCCTTTAGATGGAATGGTTAATTTTATCAGCGACCAATCTAAAAACTGAATTTTCATTTCATTAGGTTTTGGCGTATGCGCTAATTGTATTACCCAACTTGTCGCTAATACTAAAAACACTGATACTAATGATGTTTTGGCTATAACCCTAATTAATTGGTTTGTAAACTCATTATCAAAGCCAATTAAAACATCAGATAACTGAGAAATAAATAACAATACAATTGCTATAACCGATATAAAAGCGACCAACTTTAAGTCTCTATACATAAAAGTTCTATAAAAAGAAACTCCCATTAAAAAACACAAAAAAGTCGTTAGTAAAACATCTGGAAGCGCCGCTATTTTTACTCCATAATAAAATTCATTTCCAAATAAAGAAGAGAATAATAACGTTATAGAAGCTACAACAACAATTATTAATGCTATAACTTTTACATTCTTTTCATTCCTATAGATAAACTTAGGAGCATCGTGTACATAATACAATGCCATCAACCAGAATAAGTTATTTACAGTTGATAGAATATTCACCCCTACTTGATGAGTTGTTGTTTTTTCAAAAGTGAAATAATTCGCTAGTAGTGCCCAAATACCTGAAATTACCCAAACTAGCATTCCAAAGCTGAAATACAACAAACCTTTATCAACTCTTTTTATTGAATTACCTTCTTCTAGAACTTCTTTAAACCGCTTTCTTATATTATAGTAAATTGCTAGTAATAACACAGCTCCGATAAATGAAATACACGTATGTAGTAAGTTATGAAACTGTGTTACTTCAGCCATTTATTGTAAGATTTTAGAAACTAAATCCTTTTTTGCTTTTTTATCATCTCCAAACAACCATTGTAATACATTATCTTCCCACATTTCATCTTTTTCTTGCTCGTTAATAATGTTTCTATCAATAGCTAAATCTAAAATTTTTCCCGGATATGATGATTGAATTTCACTCTCCATTTCACCCAATGGATACGGATCGTCCAATCCTATTAATACTTGCTTTGCTCCTTGATTTTTAATCAATAAATCTAACGAACCAGTATCATGAACCAATGTATCAAAGAATATATTTTTATGCCCCACAGCTTTACGAGGATGTTGTTTTCCTTCAAATAAATCAGGTCTTCCGTCAAATCCTTGAATACGACGCCCTAAATTCATTTGAGCTAATTGACCTCCGTGAGCAAAACACACACGCATATTAGGGTATTTCTCGTAATATCCGTTTAACGTTAAAAAGTGATAGGCATCTGCACATTGCGCCAACATCCATATTAAGTGAAAACGCCAACTTGTATTTTGTAGTTTTATGAATTTTTCTCCATCATACGGATGAATTTCAACCGCTAAATTGTATTTATCAGCTAATTCAAAAATAGGCTCATTTTCCTCATCAAAAATACAACGCCAAGTACCTATGGTATCCATGTAATGTGTAGGCAAACATAGCAAGCGCATTCCTAATACCTCAACACAACGCTCTATTTCCCATAAAGCACCTCGAACAAACCCAGGATGTACTACAAAACCTGTTGTGAATTTCGACGGATTTTCATGCTGCACACGTGCATTAAAATCGTTTTGAAAACGTAACGCTTGCTTCATTTCTTCCAAGCGTAAACCATTCCCATATAATTGAGACAAGTTCAACACCACCGCATGATCGATTTTAAAATGCTCCATCCATGCTAACTTTTCATCTAAAAAGAAACTTGAATCTGTTACTGGTCGACTCCAATCTTTTTGTAGCATGAATTTCCTATCCTTATCTACCCAAAAAATCCCTTTGTCTTTCATAAACTGCGGAATTTGTTCTGGATAAGGCAATAAATGCGAATGTCCGTTTATTCTTAATTTGCGTTTTTTCATTTTGGTTTCTATTGCAAAATTTATGCTTTGTTTGGTGCTTCCATCACAGTACCACATTTATCACAGGTACATTTTTCTTTATCAGAATAATACTTATCGAAAATTATTGGCATATCTGTCTCAATATTATCTAAAGCAAATTCTTCTCGATATAATTGATGTCCGCAATTTTCGCAATACCACTCTAAAGCATCCATCATACCTTCATCACGTGGATATTCAATAACCAAACCTACCGTATTTGCTTTACGTTGTGGCGAGTGTGGTACTTTTCCTGGTAATAAATAAATATCGCCTTCGTTAATTTCAACATCAATCATTTCACCTTTATCATCAATAATTTTTAGCACCATATCTCCTTCTAATTGATAGAAAAACTCTGGTGTTTCATTGTAATGATAATCTTTACGATTGTTAGGACCTCCAACAACCATTACGATATACTCTCCGTTATCCCATACTTGTTTATTTCCTACTGGTGGTTTTAGTAAATGACGGTTTTCATCAATCCACTTTTTGAAATTCAAAGGTTGTACTAACTTGCTCATTTTATTTAGATTTTGTCATTGCCAAACAAATTTCAAATTTGCTGTGGCAATACGTTATTTTATTCTTGAAATTATTTTGTCATACTTCTTCATAATGACAAAAGCTCTATAAATTTACAAAGATTTTGTTCTACCTCCGTCAACAGGAACGTTAATTCCGTTGATAAAACTTGCTCTTTCACTTGCTAAAAACACAATCGCATTGGCTACCTCTTCAGGTTTAGCAAAACGTTTTGCTGGTGATGCATTTTTCATCATTTCTGCAACCTCTTCTATCGATTTACCAGTTTTAGCAGCTTTATTATTGATAATTTCTGTCAAACGCTCTGTAGCTGTAGCTCCTGGTAATACATTATTCACCGTAATTCCGAATTGTCCTAACTCATTCGCCAATGTTTTACTCCAATTAGCCACAGCTCCACGAATAGTATTTGAAACTCCTAACCCATCTAATGGTTGTTTTACCGATGTAGAAATTACATTGATAATTCTACCATAATTTTGTTCTTTCATAAAAGGAACTACCGCTTGCACCAACACATGGTTACATTTTAAATGCATCGTAAAAGCTCGTTCAAATTCTTCTAACTTGGCATTTAATGCAGGACCTCCTGCTGGACCTCCTGTATTATTTACTAAAATATGGAACTGTAAATCTGTTGTTTCTAACTTTTCTTTTAAGTCTGTTGGATTGGTAAAATCTACTACCAAGTATCCATGATTTTGGTTATTGTTTGGTAATTCTGCCAATACAGCTTTTAGCTTTTCTTCACTACGAGCTACCAAAGTAACATTTACTCCTTCTTGAGCTAATTGTATTGCTGCTGCTTTTCCTATTCCTTGTGTACTACCACATACCAAGGCGTTTTTATGTTGTATCTCTAAATTCATTTTATTCGTTATTCTGAATCATTTGTTTAATCTTAACTGCTTTCTCAAAATGGTCTAACTGATGTGTTTGAATCCACCAAGTAGCCACTTCCATTAGTACTTTCGGATTGTCATTTTTATTTTTGAAAAATGCATAAAACGAAAGCCCTACACTCTCTCCTTTCTTAGCAATCTTCTCTTCACAAACAGCAATTATTTTTTCCTTTATTTCCTTATTCATATTTTATACATACATTCTTCGGTTCTGTAAAAAAGCGTAAAGCTTCAAAACCTCCTTCACGTCCTACTCCACTCGCTTTTTGACCTCCAAAAGGAGTTCTTAAGTCACGCAATAACCATGTATTTACCCAAACAATTCCTGTATGCAACTCTTTAGATATTCGCATAGTTCTGGTTAAATTATTGGTCCATAATGTTGATGACAATCCATATACCACATCATTTGCTAACTGCAAGGCTTCATCTTCTGTTTTAAAAGACATAATAGTAACTACAGGACCAAAAATCTCTTCTTGATTTAATCTACATTGGTTACTAGAAACCTCTATAACAGTAGGCTCTAAATAGTATCCATTCTCACTATCTTCTACCGTTACCGTGTTTCCTCCATATAAAATTTCTCCTCCTTCTTCCTCTGCAATATCTATATACGATTTTACCTTTTCTAAATGTGGTTTTGATACTAAAGCTCCTATGTTCGTATCTGCATCAAATGGATTTCCTATTTTTAGCTGTGATACTTTTTGAACAAAGTCTTTTTTGAATTGTTCATAAATACTTTCCTCAACAAGAATTCTACTTCCACACAAACAAATCTGACCTTGATTAGCAAACGATGAACGTACAGTAGTTTCTAGCATTTTATCATAATCACAATCAGCGAAAATGATATTCGGATTTTTACCTCCTAACTCCAACGATAGTTTCTTAAACATCGGTGCAGCTGTACGTGCAATGTGTGCTCCTGTAGCGGTACCTCCTGTAAATGAAATTGCTTTGATATCCGGATGCTCAATAATCACTTGACCTGTGGTAGTTCCTAATCCGTGAACAATATTCAATACACCTTTAGGCAAACCTGCTTCATTACAAATTTCTCCTAATAAATACGCTGTCATTGGGGTAACTTCACTAGGTTTTGCTACCACACAATTCCCTGCTGCTATTGCCGGAGCAATTTTCCAAGTAAACAAATACAATGGTAAATTCCATGGAGAAATACACGCTACTACACCAATAGGTTGACGCAGAGTAAAGTTCATTGCTCCTAAACCAACACTCTCGTGAGCTTCTGAGGAAAACTGTGTAATTGCATCTGCAAAGTATTGAAAATTTGACGATGCTCTTGGAATATCTATCGCGGTAGCCAAACTTAATGGTTTTCCATTATCTTTTGCCTCAGCTTCTGCCAATTCAGGCAATCTTTGCTGAATTAACTGTGCTATTCTGGAAAGAATGTCTCTACGTTCATTTAACGTAGTATTCGACCAAGCTGGAAATGCTGCCTTCGCTGCTTTATACGCTAATGCTACATCTTCTTTAGTAGAATTAGGAATTTGTCCATACACTTCTCCAATAGACGGATTGTAATTATCTATATAATTATTTGCTACTGGCGCTACCAATTCTCCGTTTATGTAGTTTTTAATGTTCATTTCATTCACAGATTAAAGAAAAAAGACTTCTTTCGTCTTGATTCTCGGTTCTTTATCCTTGTTTCTTATACGCCACCACTTTAATCTCAATCAATAAATGAGGATGTGGTAATTGATGTACAGCAACTGTTGTTCTGGTTGGTCCGTTATAGTCAAAGTATTCAGCATATACCTGATTATAGCCTCCGAAATCATTCATATTTACCAAAAACGAGGTTACATCTACAATATCAGATAAGTCTGCTCCTACTTCGTTTAAAATATCTCGGATGTTTTCAATTACCGCTCGGGTTTGTTTCTTAATATCTAAGTTGGTGGTTCCAAATTCATCTACCTCAACACCTTCAAAAGAATTATCAGGTCTTCGAGAACTTGTTCCCGACACATAAATAAAATCTCCTACTTGTTTTACATGCGGAAACTTCCCTCTTGGTATTGCTTTTCCTTTGATTACTTTACTATCCATAATATTGTTTTTAAACGTCATTGCGAAACTTTTAAAAGTAGAAGCAATCCTTATCATAAGATTACTTCGTCGTTTCTCTCCTCGTAATGACGATTTATGATTTCGTTGCTAATTCTAATAGTTTTATCGTTGTCTTTAAATTTCGAGTCGTAGCGGTTACTTTCAATTTCTTCTCAATAACATTGTTTGTCAGTTTAGTTCTTCCAAAACTAGACGGACAATACAAATACACTACATCATCGGCCACCAAATACTCATCTTCATTAATTCCACTAACTTCAATCACAGTTTCGTTAGGTATTCTGTCTAAGAAAGCAAAAGCCACTATCTTTTCATTTTCTTGTGAAAACGGATAATTATCTAATGCTTTTCTCCATTCTTCTGGAGTTCTAACTAACACAGGTACATCATATCCAAACTCTGTCGCTATCGCTTCTTTAATTTTATGACAAACGGTTTCTTTTGTCTCTTCTGAATCTAAAATAACATTACCACTTTGAATATAGGTTTGTACATTTTGAAATCCTAACTCATTCAAAATATCGCGTAACTCCGCCATCGGTAGTTTATTTTTTCCCGAGACATTGATTCCTCTTAATATGACTATATACCTTTTCACTTACAACCCTGCGATTTTATCTTCTTCTAAAATTTCGTTGGTTTCTTCTTGCACCTTTCTTAACACCTCATTTAAATCAGTGATGGTATCTAAATCATGATGTGCAACCATATTTAACAAGGCTTTATCTTGCGCACGTCCTTTTTTCATCGCTTCTGCATAAGGAATCTCTTCATTAAAAGTTACCATAGAGTATTTTGAAAAATATTCTGTTGGGAACGTCTTTTCTAAATCCATTTCTAACTTTCTTTTTTGCTTAAATAACGGATTTGCTACATGATCGCGCATTTCGTAAAAATTATCAATCGCCAAATCGGCGATGGCATCAGTATCTTCTTTACGTGCTTTTTCGTATGCTTTAAAAGTAGCTTCCCAATCTCCTTCGTGTGTATCTAAAATTGTATCAAATACAGTTACATCTTCAAAAGAAGCATTCATTCCTTGTCCATAAAACGGAACAATTGCATGTGCTGCATCACCCATTAACAAGGTTTTATTTTGATAATGCCATGGTGAACATTTTACAGTTCCTAAAGCTCCTGTTGGATTGTTTAAAAACTCGTCTTTAATACTCGGTATTAACGCCAACGCATCTGAAAATTCTTTTTCAAAGAATTCGGTTATATTTTCTTCAGTAGTTAAGTTATTGAAATTGTATTCTCCTTCATCATAACTTAAAAACAAGGTTACGGTAAAACTTCCATCCAAGTTAGGTAAAGCGATTAACATATACTCTCCTCGAGGCCAAATATGTAAATGATCTTTACTTATTTGATGGTTTCCTAATTTATCCGCAGGAATTTCTAATTCTTTATATCCGTGCGTAAGGAAGTTTTGTGAATAGCTAAACAAGAATTTTCTTTCTAAATAGTAGCTTTTTCTCAATGCAGATCCCGCTCCATCAGTTCCAAAAATCACATCTCCATCTACCGAAAACTCTTCTTTGGTATTATAATCCTTAAAGTGCGCTACTGTATTTTCAATATCTACCGAAGTACACTCTGTATTAAAATAAATATTTACATTTTCGTGCTTCTCTGCTTCCGTTAATAGAATCCCGTTTAAATCACCTCTTGAAATAGAGTTGATATACTCTCCTTCTCTTCCTGAATAATTAGACGCAAAAGTATTTTCTTCTCTATCGTGCATTAAGCGCCCATACATTGGAATACAAATTTCACGTGCTTTTTCTTCCACACCACATAAACGCAAAGCTTTAAAACCGCGATCAGATAATGCTAAGTTAATGGAACGTCCTGCTGAAATATCAGTAACTCGTAAATCTGGACGACTTTCATACATTGCTACTTTATATCCTCTTTGGGCTAAACGAAGTGCCAATAAACTTCCGCATAAACCAGCACCTATAATTACTATGTTGTCTTTTTTACTCATTTATTATTTGAATCGCTTTTTTATATGTTTCTTCACTTGTTTTAGTGTGAATTTCAGGAATAAATTGTTCTCTTGGTGTACCGTTTACATGATACAGTTTTTCTACAGAAAAACATAAATTAATCTTGGTATTAGGTAATGTTTCACATTGAATAGCTCCTAATAATTTTGCCATCTCTGTTCCTACTACTTTTGCTGACTTTATGTTATCAAAACCTTGAGCAATCGCTTCACCTACGCTTCCTGTCCATCTTCCTACTAACACAAAAACTGGTTTTTCATATGGATTTTCTAAAGGAGTTAACAATTCTATCCAGCTTCTTTTTATCCCAAACTCTCTTTCTAAACCAACTCTTTCATGCATTTGGTATGGAATTGTTTTGGTGATAAACTTTCCCATAATACTTTTAGCTACCTCTGTATTACCTCCACTTGGCGTACTTCTTAAATCAACAATAATTGCTTTTGTATCTTTAAACTCATCTACTTTTTTGGGAAAAGCTTTAATTACATCATTATTTCCTAAAGAATTATTAAGCTTAATATAACCAATATTTCCTTCTATAATTTTTGAACTTAAAATCCCTACTCCCTTTTCTGAAGCAGTAGGTTTATTAAAGCTATATTCCTTTTTTTCTCCATTTTCAAGTACCAGAATCACTCTTTCTTCATTATGTTTTCCTGCAAACCACAGGTTTGCAAAAAACTCTTTTACATCATCCTTTGGATTTTTAAACGATTTTGGCAATACTTTCTCTACTAAATCTTCAATTTTATGATTGTTAACACGAAGTAGTTCAGCTCCAACTTTTAATCCTGTTTCTTCAATTTCGAAACCAGGTCTGATGTCTACTATATAATATTTACCATCTTTTATTTTTATCCAAGCATCAGTAGATGTAGGTATCAACTTAAAAGATGATTTTAAATTTCGATTAATGCCTGTATGAGGGTCGTATAGTTCATACGTTATGTTTTCTACAAGTCTTATAAACTGTGAATCATCAGAAACCTTTTCTACTTCTTTTTGATAAATCTCTTTTACCTCTGCCCAATTTGTTTGTTTTTGATCAAAGTAAGCATAGTAACTATCAAACATATCCCATAAATAATCAAAATCTTTTTGATATTTAGTTTGAGCTACACTGTTAAAGCTAAATACTACTAAAAAAGCTATAAGTAGATTTTTCATTTACAATAATTCTTTTAATTTCTCAACCATTCTAAACACATCTTCAAAACTATTATACATAGGCACCGGTGCACAACGAATTACATCCGGTTCTCTCCAATCGGTAATAATATTATTCTCGGTTAGTTTTTTATGTAAACTTTTATCAGCATTCTTTACTTGAATAGATAATTGACAACCTCTTTCTTTTGGATTTGAAGGCGTGATAATTTTAATGCTGGCCGTATCAATTTGATTGATTAAATACTCGAAATACCCAGTTAGTTTTTCCGATTTGGCTCTCAGCGCTTCCATCCCTACTTCTTCAAACATGTCTAATGAAGCTCTAATTGCTGCCATGGATAAAATTGGCGGATTTGACAACTGCCATCCTTCTGCTCCTGGCATTACATCAAATGGCTGACGCATATTAAAACGAGTTTCCTTGTTATGATTCCACCATCCGGCAAAACGTGGTAAATCTTTGTTGTGTGTATGTTTTTCATGTACGAACAATCCAGCTAAACTTCCAGGTCCTGAATTCAAATATTTATAGGTACACCAAGCTGCAAAATCTACCCCGCTATCGTGCAATTCTGGAGATATATTTCCTGCTCCATGTGCCAAATCAATTCCAACCATACAATTTTTCGCATGTCCTATTTCAGCAATTCGCTTGATATCTAAATATTGGCCTGTGTAGTAATTCACTCCACCAATCAATAACAAAGCGATTTCATCTCCTTGTTCATCAACTATTTTTTCTAAATCCTCAATACGTAATAACTCTTCTCCTTCACGAGGCTTCCATTCTATCAAACCATCTTCAGTATCAAATCCATGGAATTTTAATTGCGATTGTACTGCATATCTATCCGAAGGAAAAGCATCACTTTCTATAACAATTTTATATTTTGTTTTAGTTGGTTGATAAAACGATACCATTAGCAAATGCAAATTGGTTGTTAAGGTATTCATCACAACAACCTCTAGTGGTTTTGCTCCTACTATTTTTGCCATAGAATTCGTTAAAAATTCGTGATATGGCATCCATGGGTTTCGTGCTTCAAAATGTCCTTCTACTCCATATTTTGCCCAATCGTCTAATTCTTGTTGAATGTATTGTTGCGTTTGTTTAGGTTGTAATCCAAGGGAATTTCCTGTAAAATACAACCAGTCATTTCCATCTTTGTCTTTTGGAATATGAAATTGCGCTCTTAAATGAGCTAATTTATCTTCTTTATCTAACTGCTGTGCGTAATCAAGTGTTGGTTTATACATACTTATTTATATTTCTAAAAACCATTTCAAAAACACTAAAGATACTTTATTTTAATCTCAAAATAAAACCAAAAGCGTTTCACATAATAAAACGGTGTTTTATAAATCTACACATTTTTATTATATTAGTCAAAATATTTTCACTAAATGAATGCTGATTCTAAAAACTTAAATCAATCTATCATAAAAGCTTTTTCTGTTTTAGATGCTTTTACTGATGACAAAAAAGAATGGGGTGTTAGAGAACTAGCTACTAAAACTGGCTATAACAAAAGTACTGTATACCGGTTACTTAGTACTTTAGTTTCACTAAACGTTGTACAACAAAATGACAACGAAAAATATCAATTGGGTAGTAAGTTGTTTGAATTAGGAAATCGTGTTTCTATTTATAAATCACTTAGAAATTTAACCAACACACCAATACAAAAAGTTGCCTTAGAAATTCAAGAAACGGTTTTGTTAGGTATTTTAAAAGAACAGCAAGTATTCCACATTAACAAAGCAGATAGTTTACAAGGACTCAAAATAAGTACCTCAATAGGCTCTTATGCTCCCATTAATGGAAGTGCTATTGGAAAGTTATTGCTAGCTTTTGCTTCACCAGAAACACAAGAAGACTTTCTAAATTCGGTTACACTAAAATCTTTTACTAAAAACACCATTACCTCTACTTCAAAATTTAAAGAAGAATTACTACTAATTCAACAACAAAAATTTGCATTAGACGTAGAAGAATCAGAATTAGGTTTGGTATGCATTGCCATTCCCATTTACAACAATAAAGGAAAAGTAATTGCAGGTATTAGTGCCTCTGGACCTTCTAGCAGGTTTAAAATGGAAAATGTTTCTAGTTATATTCAAATTTTACAAAAAGGAGCTAATACCATAGAACAGCATTTAAGTGATTTTGATAGTTTATAAAATTGAATCATGAAACAAATAACAACACTCTTACAATCTTTCGCGAACATTTCTGACAGAGATTCAGCCTATTTTATTTCAAAACTAAAAAAAGTTGAGCTTCGAAAAAAGGAAGTACTCTTAACCAAAGGAAAAACAGAAGATTATCTATCATTTGTTGAAGAAGGTACTTTGAGATTGTTTATTCCTAAAATTGAAAATGATGTAACGTTTGGTTTTGTATTTAAAAACAGCTTTGTTAGTGCTTATGATTCTTTTTTAACTCAAACCCCTTCTGAATACAGTATTGAAACTTTAACTCCTACTATTTTATGGAGATTATCCTTTGACGATTTAGAAGACATTTATCAAAACACTATGATAGGCAATGAAATAGGGAGAAAAAATGCTGAAAGTTTATTCTTACTAAAATCAAAAAGAGAGCTTTCTCTATTAAACAACACTCCAGAAGAAAGGTACCTCAACCTTTTTCATGAAAGACCTGAACTAATCAAACAAATTCCACTAAAATACATAGCTTCTTATATTGGCGTAACTCCACAAGCACTGAGCAGAATTAGAAAACGAATTTATTAACCCAAGTTCATTGATTACTCTTAAAAGTTTCTTCAATTTTGAATAAATTTTATAATCAATGAAACCTTTATTTGTTTTACTATTTGTATTCTTAATTTCAATAGGAATCCAAAAATTACTATTGAAAAATATAAACTACTCCCTTTCTGGTAGAATTGCCATGTGTGCAATGCTCTTATTTACAGCTTTAGGACATTTATTATTTACTGAAGGTATGAGCAAAATGATTCCAGATTTCATTCCTTTAAAACCAACTGTAGTACTTGTAACAGGTGTATTTGAAATTTTACTAGCTATAGGTTTATTATTTCCTAACTACCAAAAAACTACAGGTTGGATTCTTATTGTTTTCCTATTACTTATGCTTCCTGCCAACATAAAGGCTAGTTTAGAAAACTTGAATTACCAAACTGGAACTTATGACGGAAAAGGACTATCTTATTTATGGTTTAGAATTCCATTACAACTCTTTTTTATTGCTTGGGTTTACTTTTCCTCCTTAAAAAAGTAATCACAAACAAAAACAAGGTCTACATTTTACTGTAGACCTTGAATAGTATAAATTACTTAGAATACGTTTTTAATACAGTACTCTAAATTTAATTGTTCCTTCAACTTTTTTAAGTTTCGTTATTACCTCTTGATTATACTCTTTATCAACATCGGTAATTACATATCCAACTTTCTCATCTGTAGACAAGTATTGCCCAGTAATATTCAATTCATATTTTGCTAATACCTTATTAATCTTTGCCATTACTCCAGGTACGTTTTTATGAATATGTAAAAAACGGTGTGCGTTTTTATGTTTTGGTAAACGAATATTTGGGAAATTAACCGCATCCACCGTATTTCCTGAATTGATGTACGCCATAATTTTATTCGGAACAAAATCAGCGATATCTCTCTGAGCTTCTTCTGTACTACCACCTACATGCGGAGTTAAAATCACATTATCCAACCCTTTTAATTCAGTGTAAAACTCACCATTTTTTCTTGGCTCTTCTGGATACACATCTACCGCTGCTCCAGCTAATTTACCTGATTTTAACGCATCCACCAATGCTTCAATATCCACTACAAATCCACGAGAAAGATTTACCAAATGAGCACCATCTTTCATTTCAGCTAACTCCTCCTTACCTATATAGTTTTTATTTGCTGAATTATCATCAACATGTAATGTAACTACATCTGAAATGTTCAACAACTCTTTTAATGTATCTATTTTAGTTGCATTTCCTAAAGACAACTTATCTTCTACATCATAATAATACACATCCATTCCTAGAGCCTCAGCTAAAACAGATAGTTGCTTACCAATGTTTCCGTAACCAACAATCCCTAGTTTTTTACCACGAACCTCTCTTGAACCTTGTGCTGTTTTATTCCACTGACCGTTATGAATTTCTGTACTTCTTTGAAATACACTACGCATTAACATAATAATTTCACCAATAGCTAATTCAACTACCGAACGTGTATTACTATAAGGAGCATTAAAAACTACTACTCCATTCTCTTTACATGCATCTAAATCAATTTGCTTTGTTCCAATACAAAAAGCAGAAACCACCATTAGCTTTTCGGCAGCTTCAATAACTTTACGAGTTACTTGTGTTTTAGAACGAATTCCTAACACATGAACATCTTTTAATTTTTCAATCAATTCATCTTCCGATAAACTTCTTGAAACAGTTTCTACAGAAAAACCATCACCTGTTAACTTTGTAAAAGCATCAGGGTGTACATTTTCTAGTAATAATATTTTAATTCTGTTCTTTGGGTATGATAGGTTTCTAGGCAACTTGTTAACGTATAAAAATTCATCTAAATTTGGTGTAATATGGTCGGCATTTGCGATAGTTTTATCTCTCGACACATTTTCTGTATAAGCAAAAAAAGTATCAGCAACACCTGCTTCTTTGGTAACAGCATCACTATAGCCATCTCCAATTACTTGTACTTCACCTTCTAAATTTAAGGATTTTAAACAATCTATCTTTCCATTATGCTTAGATAATGGGTTTTGAGTATCAAACCCTACAATAACTCCATCTGTATCAAATTCAAAAGTATTTGCAAATACTCTTTCAGACGGAATGTTATATTCAGCTACGATAGGGTCTATAAATTCTTTAAACCCTGCTGAAATCACGTAAATATCATCAGAAAAGCTTTCAAAAAACTCTTTATTTCTTTCTATAGAAGGAGATACTTTTTGTTTTAATTCTTCAATTAATAATGGTAAATCAGATTTTTTAGCACTTAATAACCGAATACGTTTTTCTAAGGATTCCGTAAAGGACATTTCTCCATCAATTCCTTGATTGGTAATGCGGGTTACTTCTTGAATAACCTCTTCTTTTTTCGGACTCCCATTTAAGGTGATTTCGGCCAAAACATCTAATGCTTCCACACTGGTAAGTGTGCTATCGAAATCGAAAACGAAATTTCGTTTTACTAAATTCATGTTACTTAATTTGTGTTTTTGTTATTGTGTTGTTAAGCCAACGAATGTACAAAGGTTTTCTTAAAAACACATATTACAAAACCCTTAAGTTTCAGTTTTTAACTATAAAAAATACGCTACTTACAAGCTATTACTTTTTAAGTTCTAATACTTCTAAAAAACTTCAGTTTTAAACTAACAAAAATAACCACCAAAAAATTGGTATGGCTTCAACCCAAAAAGAGCTATAGTATTTAGACTGATTTGTTTTTGCTCTCATCAACAGAAATAGTAGTACAGTAAACAACACTAAAAAAACAGTTCGAAAATGAGTATTCGGGCTAATCATAAATTCCAACACCAAACATAATCCAAGCAGAACAACTCCAAACTTCTTAGTGTACTCTATACCTATCTTTTTAGGGATTGTTTGCAAAGAAATAGCATCATATTGCACATCTCTTATATCAAATGGAAGGATTAATACTACCACCAATAAAAAACGTTGTATTGCAGATAGGTACACCTCAGTTGTAAAAGAAGTTTCACTGGCATATGTAGGTAACAATACCGTAGTTGCAGCCCATACCAAAGCCACTACTATTATTTTTAAATAACCAATACTTCGTAAGTTTTTTTGGAATCCACTTAAAAAAGGCACTGCATATAAAAAAGTTAAAACTCCTAGAGGCACAAAAAACAATAATGTTCTTAGAGGTAATAACCATGCATAGTAGCACATTAACAAGAAGCAAATCAATGAAAATATTTGAATGATTTGCAGGTTTTTAGTCAAACTTCGGTGATGGAGTTTCGCAACTCCTGCATATTTAACAAAATTATACCCAGTAATTGTGGCAAAAAACACAAAAAAACTCAGTGACTCATCGTATAAAAAACCAAAATATAATTCTGTAATTCTAAACAAAGAAAACACCGCTAAGGCTACATGGATACTAGAATTTATATAAAAATCGAGTGCTTTTTTAAAAAGGTTCATCTAACAAAAATAACTTTTATGTTTATAACCAGCTGTTTTGGTTAATAAAATATTGTTTTTAACAAAAAAATATGTAGTATCAAATCAACCAATTTCACTATTTTTGAGGCACGAAAAACAACAACACAATAATGAACACAAATTCATTTCAACTTAGGCATATAGGTCCTCGTGTTAAAGATCAGGATCAAATGCTTCAAACAATTGGCATTGAGAGTTTAGACCAATTGATTTATGAAACTATTCCCGACGATATTCGTTTACAAAAAGAGCTTGATTTAGCTCCTGCCATGAGCGAATATGAATACCTAAATCACATCAATGAATTAGGTGCTAAAAACAAAGTTTTTAAAAGTTATATAGGTTTAGGATACCACGAAGCTATTTTACCTAGTGTTATCCAACGTAATATTTTAGAAAACCCAGGATGGTATACTGCTTATACTCCTTACCAAGCTGAAATAGCACAAGGACGTTTAGAAGCCTTGTTAAATTATCAAACTATGATTTGTGATTTAACAGGAATGGAGTTAGCGAATGCTTCGTTATTAGACGAAAGTACTGCTGCTGCTGAAGCTATGGCTTTATTATTTGATGTTCGTGAAAGAACACAAAAGAAAGCTAACGTAAACAAGTTCTTTGTTTCAGAAGAAATTTTACCACAAACCTTATCGGTATTACAAACACGTGCTATTCCTATTGGAATTGAATTAGTTGTTGGTAACCACCAAGAGTTTAACTTCTCTGAAGAATTCTTTGGAGCTATTGTACAATATCCTGGTAAGCACGGACAAGTATATGATTATACCGATTTCGTTGCTAGCTGTAATGCCAATAACATTAAAGTAGCTGTAGCTGCTGATATTTTATCGTTAGTAAAATTAAAAGCTCCTGCTGAATTTGGTGCTGATGTTGTTGTAGGTACTACGCAACGTTTTGGTATTCCTTTAGGATACGGAGGACCTCACGCTGGATATTTTGCTACTAAAGAAGCTTACAAGCGTAGTATTCCTGGTCGTATTATTGGAGTTACAAAAGATGTTGACGGTGGTCGTGCTTTACGTATGGCATTACAAACACGTGAACAACACATTAAACGTGAAAAAGCAACTTCAAACATTTGTACTGCACAGGTATTATTAGCTGTTATGGCGGGTATGTATGCTGTATACCACGGTAAAGATGGTTTACAATACATTGCAGATCGTGTACACACAAGCACTGTAACCTTAGCAAAAGCTTTAACAGATTTAGGTTTCAAACAAAAAAACAGCGCTTATTTCGATACTATTTTAGTTGAAGTTGAAGCAGACAAGTTACGTCCAGTAGCAGAAGCTAACGGAATCAACTTTAACTACATCGATGCAGAGCATGTTTCAATCTCTGTAAACGAAACTGTTGGTTTAAAAGAAATCAACGAAATTGTTGACTGTTTCGAACAAGCTTTCAATATCAAAGATATTTTAGTTACTGAATTTACTTCAGCTGACGTAATTCCTGCAGATGTAAAAAGAGCAACTTCTTTCTTAGATAACGACATATTCAATACGTATCAATCAGAAACTGATATGATGCGTTATATCAAAAAATTAGAACGTAAAGATTTAGCATTAAATCACTCAATGATTTCTTTAGGTTCTTGTACCATGAAATTAAATGCTGCTTCTGAAATGTTACCGTTGAGTAATCCTCAATGGGGAAATATCCACCCATTTGTACCTTTAAACCAAGCGGAAGGATACCAAATAATGTTAGATAACCTTGAAAACCAATTAAACGTTATTACTGGTTTTGCTGGTACTTCTTTACAACCTAACTCTGGTGCACAAGGTGAATTTGCTGGATTAATGACTATTAGAGCATATCACGAAGCAAATGGAGACACCAACAGAAACATCTGTTTAATTCCTGCATCTGCTCACGGAACTAACCCTGCATCTGCTGTTATGGCGGGTATGAAAGTGGTAGTTACCAAAACTGATGAAAGAGGAAACATCGATGTAGAAGATTTACGTGCAAAAGCTGAAAAACACGCTGATAATTTAGCTGCTTTAATGGTAACTTACCCATCTACTCACGGAGTATTTGAAAAGGCTATTAAAGAAATTACGCAGATTATTCACGATAATGGCGGACAAGTATATATGGATGGTGCAAACATGAACGCACAGGTAGGATTAACAAATCCTGCAACTATTGGTGCCGATGTTTGTCACTTAAACTTACACAAAACATTTGCGATTCCTCACGGTGGTGGTGGACCAGGTGTTGGACCAATTTGTGTAGCTCCTCAATTAGTTCCGTATTTACCTACCAACCCTGTAATAGCAACTGGTGGTGACAATGCCATTACTGCTATTTCAGCAGCTCCTTGGGGTTCTGCATTGGTATGTTTAATTTCTTACGGATACATTACTATGTTAGGTGCCGACGGGTTAACAAACTCTACTAAGAACGCAATTTTAAACGCAAACTACATTAAAGAGCGTTTAAAAGGACACTTTAGCACTTTATATACAGGAGAAATGAACCGTGCTGCTCACGAAATGATTTTAGATTGCCGTGAGTTTAAACAAAACGGAATTGAAGTTACCGATATCGCGAAGCGTTTAATGGACTACGGATTCCACGCGCCTACTGTATCTTTCCCTGTAGCAGGTACAATTATGGTAGAGCCAACCGAATCGGAAGGTGTCGCTGAATTAGACCGTTTTTGTGATGCGTTAATCTCTATTAGAAAAGAGATTGCTGAAGCGAGTAAGGAAAATCCTAACAACCCGCTTAAAAATGCACCACATACGCAAGAAATGTTAACTGCTGATGAATGGGATTTACCATACTCTCGTAAACAAGCAGCATTTCCTTTAGATTATATTGCAGACAATAAGTTTTGGCCTTCAGTACGTCGTGTAGACGATGCTTTTGGTGACCGTAACTTAATTTGTTCTTGTAATCCTATTGAAGACTATATGGAAGCGGAAGCTTAATAAGTATAACACCTATAAAAAAAGACCTCGAAATTTCGAGGTCTTTTTTATTTATGCTACTCTTACAATTCTTTCTAACGGAATAATGGTTGCCTGTTTTAGAATTACTGAAGTATCAGTAATACCCCAAACAGTAGTTTCTACTTTTTTTAAGCCATCCATATCCATAAAAAATATTTTTACCTTTTCTCTTTCTAAGTTTCCTAAAGATAGTGCTCGTTGTAAATCTAAAATACGATTTACCATTGCTTTCTTTTTGTTTAACACCTCTTCTTTTGGAAATTTCAAGAACTTAATTTGTTCTTTTGCTACAGTCTGAAAATTTAAGTTTGTAGTCATATATATTGGGGAATTTATGGTTACTAATTAAGTGGTATGTATAAATACAATACATTAATCCTGTTGCCAATGTATACATTCCAAATCTTATTTACAAATAATCTAATAAAACAATATAAATTTTAACACTTACGAAAAACAAGTAGCTATTTTTCAATAAACACTCAATAAAATAAATAAACAATTGCAAAACACTCAACATTAAAAACTTAAATATCATTACTAAAGAAGATTACTTCGTTTCCCTCACAATAATGAAACCATCCCGTCATCTCGAACTGGAGCAACGCGGAATGTGAGAGATCTCAATAATGGAAGTTACTGACTTCATGAGATTCCTCTCATCCGTTCGGAATGACATAAAATTAATCGCAATGACGAAACATGCTGTCATCTCAAACTAAAGCAACGCGGAATGTGAGAGATCTTAAGAATAGGAGTTAGTTACTCACCTCATGAGATTCCTCCTATCGTCGGAATGACGTAAAGTTAATTGTAATAATAAAACCGAACGCCATAGCTAGGAAGCTCGAAATGAACAACGTGGCTATCTTTTTATCGACACACAATAAACAGATTGCTTCGTTTCACTCGCAATGACGATAATCTAGACGTCATTTCGACAGAGCGATTTTATGAGCGACGAGAAATCTCAACAATAGGAGTTACTCACCTCATGAGATTTCTCCCTCTGGTCGAAATGACATCACAATAAAGTGTCCCCACTCTACCCTATTTTTATATATTTGAAAAAAATTACTACTAGTCACAACGCTATTTTAAATGACTTATCTATCTATAATTATACTCGTAGGTATTTTTCTTGTATTCAAAAAAAACACCTCAACCACTAAGTGGAAACAACCTACAACTCCTTTTCCAAACAAGTGGAAAGTTATTTTAACTAAAAAAGTTGCTTTTTACAACGCACTCACTCCTGATGAAAAAGAATTGTTCGAGTTTAAAGTTTTTGAATTCCTATTAAATCATGAGGTTATTGGTGTTGATGTTACAGTTACAATTACCGACAAATTACTGATAGCTTCTAGTGCTGTAATTCCTATTTTTAATTTTCCTGAATGGCGCTATCCTAACATCAAAGAAATTATTTTATATCCTGCTATGTTTAACGAGCATTTTGAAACCGAAGGAAACAACCGAAGAATTTTAGGAATGGTAGGTAACGGGTATTTAGAAGGAAAAATGATTTTATCTAAACCTGCTTTACATTTAGGTTTTGAAAATGAAACTGATAAAAAGAATACTGCCATCCATGAGTTTGTACATTTAATTGATAAACTAGATGGTAATATTGACGGAGTACCACATGTATTATTAGAAAAGCAATACAGTATTCCGTGGGTAGACTTAATCAACAAAAAAATTGAAGAAATATACAACGACGCTTCTGATATCAATCCCTATGGTGGGACTAACAAAGCGGAGTTTTTCTCGGTTGCAAGCGAATACTTTTTTGAACGTCCGAAGTTATTAGCCAGAAAACATCCTGAGCTTTATGCGTTACTGGAGCAAATCTTTAAACAAGATATGGACGACATGAACCTGCATTTAAAACGTTTGGATATTTCCAGAAACGATCCTTGTCCTTGTGATAGCGGTGTGAAATACAAGAAGTGTTGCGGGGTAAACTAGACCTTCTCCTCTACTCGTCATTTCGAAGGAGGTACGACTGAGAAATCTTAAGCATAAGAACTACTCACCTCTTGAGATTCCTCACATCCGTTCGGAATGACATAAAATTAATCAGAATGACACTTACTGAACGTCATAGTGAGGAGTGATAACGACGCGGCTATCTTTTTGTTCGATACACAACTAATTCTTACATTTACTTAAAAAAGTAACTTACATTTTTTGTTATGATAGAAAAGTTGATTGAATACGAAAAAGACGAACTTGATAATTGGTATAATACTTCTGTGGAATTCTCCGATAACTTCATGAAAGAATTTGTTATGTATGCTAATAACCACAAGAGCAAGGTTATCAATTATACTCTTAGCTCTGAACCTTCACTTATATCATCACACAATATAATATATGAAGCCCTTTCAACTTATTCTACAGACTGGAATGATTTTCTTTTTGATGAACTAAAAAGAATTTTAAACATTGTTGAAAAAGAACCAAAAAAATATCGAATCTTAGAGGTTATTGATTCCTTTGAAGTAGATAACATCTATGATAATGATTTTAGTTTTTTTGAAAAAATGATTAATTTATTATTTCAATATCATGACAACGCTAAAAACAAAAAAGTAAAGGGACATACCAGTTATGTCCTTCAAGATTTACTAACTGAAGCCGGTGAAGACTATAAGACTCGACGATGGTGGTCTAAAATGGATAATATTATAGAAGATTACCACAGAACAGAAATACTAAAAAAATCATAGCTTCAATTCCATCTTTATTTCAATTAAAATATTAGCTGAAGAAACCTAAATATCAGTCATAAGAGTTATTCACCTCTTGAGATTCCTCACATCCGTTCGGAATGACATAAAATTAATCAGAATGACACTTACTGAACATCATAGTGAGGAGTTATAACGACGCGGCTATCTTTTCTTCAACTGACAGATTGCTTCACTTCGTTCGCAATGACAATAAACAAGACGTCATAGCGAGGAGTGGTAACGACGTGGCTATCTTTTTCTCGGTACACGATATACAGATTACTTCGTTTTACTCGCAATGATGATTAGGCTAGACGTCTTTTCGACAGAGCGATTTTATGAGCGACGAGAAATCTCAACAATGTAAGATACTCACTTTCATTTTGTTATCAATTTTATATTTTCATATATTTAAAAAACTAAAAAACAAATTACTAACCCCAAACTAACTACTATGAAACAAAAAATTCTATTTGTATTAAGTCTACTTTTCGGATTAATGTTTATCAATTCAGGATTAAACAAATTCTTAAACTACATGCCAATGCCAGAGGATTTACCCGAAAAAATGATGAGTGCTATGACCGCTATGATGGAAATTGGTTGGCTAATGCCCCTAGTAGCTATTGCTGAAATTTTAGGAGGTATTCTTTTCATTATTCCAAAAACTAGAGCCTTAGGAGCTGTAGCTATTTTTCCTGTAATGATAGGAATTATGCTAACTAACATTTTTCAAGCTCCATCTGGACTTCCTATTGCTTTAGCATTATTTGCTATTAATCTTTGGGTAATTTATGAAAATCGTGACGCTTATCAACACATGATAAAATAAGAACAATCGTCATTACAAAGGAGGGTACGACTGAAGTAACCTCTCCATCAACTAACAGATTACTTCGTTCCACTCGCAATGACAAAACATACTGTCATCTCGAACTGGAGTAACGCGGAACGTGAGAGGTCTTAACAATGGAAATTACTGACTTCATGAGATTCCTCACATCCGTTCGGAATGACGGTAATCGAGACGTCATTACGAAGGAGGTACGACTGAAGTAATCTCTCCATCAGCTAACAGATTGCTTCACTTTAGCCTGTCTTGAGCGACAGCCGAAAGGCTCGCAATGATGATTAAGCTAGACGTCATTTCGACAGAGCTATTTTATGAGCGACGAGAAATCTCAACAATGGGAGTTACTCACATGAATGAGACCCCTCCTTTCAGTCGGAATGACTACAAATCAATTTCCTTTAACGCTTTGATATTATTACGCTCTAAGAATGCATCAATCGTTTCAAAGTGTTCTATGACACGTTGGTCTTTAAACTCAAATACTTTTTGAGACAATCCTTGTAAGAAATCACGATCGTGTGATACTAAAATCAACGTTCCGTCGAAATGTAATAAAGCTTCTTTAATTACCTCTTTTGATTTTAAATCTAAGTGGTTCGTAGGCTCATCTAATATCAACACGTTTACTGGCTCTAACAACAACTTTACCATTGCCAAACGGGTTTTCTCTCCTCCAGAAAGTACTTTTACTTTCTTTTCTAAATCATCTCCCGAGAACATAAAACGTCCTAATATATTTTTGATTTGCGTTCGAACATCTCCCTCGGCAACCTCATCTACGGTTTGGAAAATTGTTAATTCAGGGTCTAACAATGATGCTTGATTTTGAGCAAAATATCCTACTTTGGCGTTGTGTCCTAAACCACATTCACCCTCAAAATCAATTTCTCCCATAATCGCTTTAATCATGGTTGATTTTCCTTCTCCGTTTCTTCCTACAAACGACACCTTTTCTCCACGAGCTATAGAGAAACTTGCATCTTTAAATACGGTTAAGTCTCCGTATTGCTTCGTCAATCCTTCCACTTTTACAGGATAATCTCCCGAACGTGGTGATGGTGGAAAACGTAATTTTAAGGCTGAAGTATCTACCTCATCTATTTCTACAGGAACTAATTTTTCTAACATTCGTTCACGTGAAGCTACTTGATTCGTTTTTGAATAGGTTCCTTTAAAACGCTCGATAAATGCTTTGGTATCGGCAATAAACTTTTGTTGTTCTTGGTAGGCTTTTAACTGATGTGCACGACGTTCTTTACGCAACTCTAAATAGTGTGAATAGTTCGCTTTGTAATCGTGAATAGTTCCCATCGTTACCTCAATGGTACGGTTGGTAATGTTATCAATAAACGCTTTATCGTGCGAAATTACCACTACTGCTTTAGCTTTGTTTAATAAGAAATTTTCTAACCAAATTACCGATTCGATATCTACGTGATTGGTAGGCTCATCTAACAAAATTAAATCGGGTTTTTGTAGTAAGATTTTCGCCAACTCTATACGCATACGCCAACCTCCACTAAACTCTGAAGTAGCTCTTTCAAAATCTTCTTGTTTAAATCCTAACCCTTTTAAAGCTTTCTCTACTTCTGCTTCGTAGTTTATTTCTTCTAACGCGTAGTATTTCTCTCCTAAATCCGATACACGCTCGATGATTTTCATATAATCATCCGATTCATAATCGGTACGGGTTTCTAACTGTTTGTTGAGGTCGTCCATTTCGGCTTTCATAGCAAAAATAGATGCAAATGCTTTAGATGCTTCTTCTTTTACCGTGCAATTGTCTTCCATTAACAAGTGCTGAGGTAAGTAAGCGATTACGGTATCTTTCGGACTACGAACACCTCCTTTAGTTGGTTTAGAAACTCCTGCTATAATTTTCATCATGGTGGATTTTCCTGCCCCATTTTTACCCATTAAGGCAATTTTATCGTTTTCGTTTATTACAAACGAAACGTCGCTAAACAGGGTGTTACCACTAAACTCAACCGTTAATTGATCTACCGTAATCATACAAAATATTTTAAGCGGCGAAATTAGCAAAAATGGTGTATACCTTTGATAAAAATTTAGTGTAACCTGAGTTTTATAAATTAACTAAAATCAATAGGGTGTTATGTCGATAGCATAAAGTATGAGTGATGAGACATCTCAACAATAGATGTTACTCACTTTAATGAGATCCCTCTTTTCAATCGGGATGACGCTTTCTAGCGATCTTTAATGGTAAAAACCAACACCATATACGGCTGCTTACTCATACTACAACTAACAAAATTCTACTTTTAAGTATTGGTTGATAGCTTTTTCTTGACCTTTTTTAATGCTTACACCGAGAGCGTTTTGTAAAATCTGTTGGGATTTGAGGCTACGGCTTGCAACGTTGTCAGCTTTTTTACGTGTGCTATTAATTTATCTATTGCCGTAGTATTAGCGACCCATGCCGTGGTGTTAACGGAGCATGCCGTGATATCAGCGACCCGTGCCGCGGTGTCTGCGGAGCATGCCGTGATATTAGCGACCCGTGCCGTGGTGTTAACGGAGCACGCCGTAATATCAGCGACCCGTGCCGTGGTGTCTTCGGAGCATGCCGTGGTATTAGCGACCCATGCCGTGGTGTCAACGGAGCATGCCGTGATATTAGCGACCCGTGCCGCGGTGTTAATGGAGCATGCCGTGATATTAGCGACCCGTGCCGTGATATCAGCGACCCGTGCCGTGATATCAGCGACCCGTGCCGTAGTGTCTTCGGAGCATGCCGTGATATCAGCGACCCATGCTGCGGTGTCTTCGGAGCACGCCGTGATATCAGCGACCCATTCAAGCTTTTATGATCGCTAAAACAACTTTTATTACCTAAATAATTAAGCTTATGGGATTCCGTAAGAAATTTAAATTATTATTGTTAAGTTCGTAAAAGCATAAACAAACATAAATACAATCATAAACCTACCAAAATGGTTGTATAACGATGTATTATACATCTATATAAACAAGTTGTATGCAATTACTAACCAAACTAAATGAAAAAGAATTACAAGAAAATTAAATATAAAAAGTGGCACGATAAAAGATGTCAAAAAATTGGGAAAAAACCAAAAAGGAATAAACCTTATGACCCAAACAAATTACCGATTTATAAAAATTCTAGAATTGAATTTATAAAAGCAGAACCAGTAATTGCACCAAAAAATATCTGCTTACTTTCAGAAACACATAAATCATTGGAATTTTACAGAGAACTAAGAAGGGAGAGAAATATTTCTAAAATGGGTAGAAATTGCTTTGTACAAATGGATATTTCTAAAGTTGAAGAATTTGACTATAGTTCTATTTGTGTTTTAATTGCAATAATTAGAGATTTAAAGTCAAAAGGAATATCATTAAGAGGTAATTATCCAAATAATCTTGAATGTAAAAATAAGATTATTGAATCAGGAATATTAACTTTTATGTATGACAATAATGGTAAACCATTTAAAAAATCTGAAAAATCAGATTTACTATTTATTGAAAAAGGTTCAAAAATGTTGACTAGAGAAGACAATATTCGTATCAGTAAAACTGTAACAAAAGTTGTAAAACATTTAACTGGTAATGAAAGTCATTTACCAAAATTAAGAACTATACTTTTAGAAATATGCGGTAATTCAATTGAATGGGCAGAGACATATAATAAACAATGGCTATTTGGCGTAAAATATGATGATGATAAAGCTATTTTTACAATTACAGATGTTGGCAAAGGGATTTTAAAAACCTTAAATAAAAAATTTAAACACAAGCTACGAGATACATTTTTAATGAAACAAGATGATGAAATTTTGCAAGGTGCGTTTATAAAAAAATATGGCTCTAGTTCAAGAAAAGTAAATAGAAATAAAGGACTACCTTCAATTAAAAATGGAAGTGATATAGGAATAATACAAAATCTTAAAGTAGTTACTAATAACGTAATCTTACATTATGACAATGAATTTAAATCGGAACTTTTAAATAAGCACGAATTTCGCGGAACTTTATATAGATGGGAGGTCACAGCAAATACAATATTAAAAGCTAGCTAATGGAAAATACAATATACATAAAAGATTTTACTGAATATCCAGGTTTACGTCATTGTTCTATAAGTGACGATTCAGGAGAAGAATACTATCATTCAATACTAAATCACGCATTTAAAAACTCTTATGAAAAAAAAGAAAAATTAGTTTTAAATCTTGATTTTACAGCTGGATACGCACCTTCTTTTTTGGATGAAGCTTTTGGAAATTTAATCTACGATTTTGGAATTGATATAGTCAATAATCTTTTAGAGATAATCTCTGAGCAAGAACCTGACTTAAAAGAGATGATAATATCTGAAACATTTCCACAATGGGAAGAAAGAAGAAATAATAATGACGAACCGAAAAAAACTAAAAAACATAAAGAATGGTTTAGATTAGTTAATGGTAAGTTATCAATTAAAAACAATTAATTATGTGTTGTCCTAGTTCTATTTCTCTAGAAACAAGTGATGTAATTGCTATAATTGGGGTCATAATAAATTCATTTCTTGCTATTTGGATTGTGAAAACTTTACAAAACAATCTTGCTAACAAAAGATACTTAAAAGACCATTTAATTCAAGAAGTCAAAGACTTACGTAGTGAATATAAAAAGTTTTTGAATGAACTTTATCAAGGTAAATTAAGACCAAAACAAATTCTTCCTTGGTTTAAATTAATGAATATTAAAACTCAAGATGTTATGGAAATAGTTAACCAAAAATATGGTCTTGATAAAGATGTTTTGAGAAACTATCAAATTGAATTAAGGAATATCGTTACAGAACAAGAGGAATTCAATGAAAATTTTAAAGAAAATAAATGTTTTCCTCTAAAAGAAAGTTCTTTAAAAGAAATACTTCAGTTTCAACAGAATAACAATTCTAAATTTAATAAACTGATTATAGAAATAAACGATAAAAAATAACTGCAT
>NZ_JAIWJY010000008.1 GCF_028829235.1 Tenacibaculum larymnensis
CGGTAACGGTAACAGTAAATGGTACAACAGCTCCAGATGCAGGAACCAACGGAACATTAACAATCTGTGAAGGAACAACAGTAACAGAAACGCAGTTATTTGCAGAGTTAGGGGGGACGCCAGATACAGGTGGTACTTGGTCACCAGCCTTAGCGGGAGCAGGAACCTATACCTATACAGTATCAGCAACGAGTTCATGTACAAGTGAAGCTACATCTGAAGTAGTGGTAACAGAAGAGGCTGTTCCTTCTATACCTTCTATATCAGTTGAAAGAGCTACATGTTCAACACCAGGTAGGGCTATAATTACTAATTACGATTCAAGTTTAACTTATGTTTTCAATGATTCAACATTAGCGGTTGATGAAAACGGTATAATTAACGGTTATAATTTTGGAGTTACTTATACAGTAAGTGTGAGTAGTAGTTGCGGTAGAGGATCTTCTGAAGATTTTGTAGTAAATGGTAGATTATCAGGAGAAGATTGTATTGATACAGATAACGATGGTATACCAGATGCTATGGATGTGGATGATGATAATGATGGTATACCAGATGTAGAAGAAGGTGATGGTTTGGTAGATACAGATAATGATGGGGTTCCAGATTCATTAGATTTAGATTCAGATAACGATGGTATTAATGACGTAATAGAAGGTGGAGATGGAGATTTAGACACTAACGGAGATGGTGTTATCGATTCTAATGATTCAGGGTATACAGATGCTAATGGAGATGGACAGGCTGACGATTCAGTAGATAATAATGAAGAACCAGATACAGATGGAGATGGTATTCCTGATTACCAAGATTTAGATAGTGATGATGATGGTATTAATGACGTTGTAGAAGGAGGAAATTCTGATGAAGATGGAGATGGTCAAGTAGACAATCCTTATGAAGATACGGATGGAGACGGTATAGCTGATAGTGTAGATGGATTTGACGGTCATGGAGATGCCAATTCTCCAGATAATAATACAGATCCAATAGATCCTAATAGTGGAGGAAACGGTGTAGTTGATGATAGTGGAATAGATTCAGATGGAGATGGTATAGCTGATAGTGTAGATGGATTAGAAGGCTTTGGTGATGCTATTAATGAAGACACTTGTGTAAAAGTTAATAATCTGATGAGTCCAAATGGAGATTCAGCTAACAGTTATTTGCATATCGACTGTATAGAAAATTTCCCTAGTAATGCTATTGAAATTTTTAATAGATGGGGTAATACAGTATATAGAGCAAAAGGGTATAATAATAGTAGTATTGTGTTCAGAGGGATTTCTGAAGGAAGAGCAAATATAAATGTAGGTGATAAATTGCCAGTTGGAACATACTTCTATATTTTAGACCTTGGAAACGGAAGCAAAGTTAAAAAAGGCTGGATTTACATTAATAGATAATCTGGATTTATAAAAAGACTGATGAATAAAAGTTTTAATCAAATGAAATTATATTTAAGTTTAATCTTAATATGTGTAATGAGTATCTGTATAACTACAGATATTCATGCACAACAAGACCCTCAGTATACACAGTATATGTATAATACTATGAATGTGAACCCTGCTTATGCAGGATCAAGAGGGCATACAGTAATCACTGCCTTAGGTAGAATGCAATGGGTAGGTTTTGAGGGAGCACCTAATACCCAAAATTTATCTTATGATACTCCTTTAGGGTATTCAGGGTTAGGATTAGGAGTTAATTTAATGAATGATCAAGTAGGTCCTTCTAGTGAAATATATTTAGATGCTAATGTTTCTTATAATATTCAAACTGGACAAGAAGGAAATTTAGCTTTTGGTTTACGTTTAGGAGGTAGGTTATTAAATATAGATTGGTCAAAAGGAACCTATAAAGATGATGAAGTAGTTTTTCAAGATAATATCAATAAGTTCTTACCAACAGTTGGAGCAGGTATTTATTATCACCAACCACAGTGGTATGTCGGATTATCGGTACCAAATATTTTAAGAATGGAGCATTACGATGCCGATACTCCAGGTGAAGTAGCTGTAGAAAGAATGCACTTTTTCTTAATAGCAGGATATGTTTTTGATATAAATGAAGACTTAAAGTTTAAACCAGCTGCTTTACTAAAAGGAGTTTCTGGAGCTCCACTATCATTAGATATCTCAGCAAATTTATTGTTTAATGAGAAATTTAGAGTTGGAGCTTCATGGAGATGGGATGATTCTGTAAGTGCACTTTTAGGTTTTCAAGCAACAGATTCTTTGCTTATAGGATACTCATATGATTTAACAACATCAAACTATAATGTAACAAATTCGGGAACACACGAAATCATGTTACAATATGAAATATTTAAAGATATTAGATATAGGTCCCCAAGATTCTTCTAAAAAAGAGAAAAATGAGTTTTAAAAAATTACTAGTGCTAACAATGCTGTTAGTATTGGCAGTAAATGTTTTTGGTCAAAGTAGAAAAGTAGCAGATCGTTATTTTGAAGAGTTTTCTTATGTTCAATCAGCTAAATTGTATAAAGATTTAGTATTAATTAAAGGAGATAGTTCTCAACATGTATTAAGTAGATTGGCAGAATCTTACTATAACAATTCAGATACTGAAAAAGCAGAAGTTTGGTATCAAAAACTTATTTCTAATTTTGATGAGAAGGTTGAAGAAAAACACTTATTTAAGTACGCTCAAGCTTTGAGGAGTAATGGAAAGTATAAAAAATCAGATTCTATATTTTTAAAATTAGCACAATCTCAAAAAAGTAGTCTAAATGAAGAACTTAAAAAGGATAGTTACTTATTAGATTACAATAGTCAAGAAAAAAGGATAGGAGTAAGAAATCTGGCAATAAATACACCATACTCAGATTTTGGAGGGTTCTTATTGAATGGAAAATCATATTTTACATCCGCTGTACCTAATGATTCAAAAAGACAAAAAATATATAAATGGAACAACCAACCATTTTTAAATATTTACAAGGCAGAAGAGGATATACAAACATTAGAAGGTAGTAAACAAGATACTATTTTAGTTTTAGGTAACGTTCAAAAGCTTGGAGAACCAATAGCTTCTGAATTACATGAATCAACACCTGTTTTTACAAAAGATGGAAAGACTATTTACTTTACAAGAAATAATTCAGAAGGAAAAAGAGCAAGAAAAAGTAAGAAAAACACTTCTAACTTAAAAATTTATAAAGCTAGTTATGTAAATGGTTATTGGGTTAATGTTAAAGAATTGCCATTTAATAATGATGAGTATTCAACAGGGCATCCAGCCTTAAGTCCAGATGAAAAAACATTATATTTTGTTTCTAATATGCCTGGAGGTTATGGACAATCTGATATTTATAAAGTAGCTATCAAAGGTAAAGATGAGTACGGAGAACCAGAAAATTTAGGAAGCTCTGTAAATACACCAGAAAAAGAAGTCTTTCCTTATGTAGGAAATGATAATGTATTGTATTTTTCTTCCAATGGGCATTTAGGTTTAGGACTTCTTGATATTTTTCAAGCAAAAATTAAAGAAGATGGTACATTATCCTCACCAGAAAATTTAGGGTATCCATTCAATAGTAAAAAAGATGACTTTTCTTTTTTTATAAGTAATAATGGTAAAAGAGGTTTCTTTTCGTCAAACAGAGAAAAAGGAAAAGGAGATGATGATATTTATAGTTTCTTTATCTACACAGATCCACCTGTTTGTACACAAATTGTTAGAGGAGTAATAAAGAACAATAAAACAAATACTCCAGTAGATGCAGCAGTAATAAAGTTAATTAATAAAGAAAAAGAAATTATAGCAGAAACAATTTCTGATGGTTCAGGTAATTATACTTTTAAAGATGTACCGTGTAATAATACTTATACAATTACGGCAACTAAATTAGATCATAGATCAGGTAGAAGTGTTGTTTCAACTACTAGTAAAAGAAGTGATGAAGTTACAGCAAATCTTAAGTTAACACCATTAATTATAGGAAACCAAATAGTAATAAAACCTATTTACTTTGACTATGACAAGTCTGTTATAAGAGAAGATGCAGAATATGAGTTAGAAAATATTGTAACAGTAATGACAAACCACCCTGAATTAGTGATAAAAATAGAATCACATACGGATAGTCGTGGTCATAGAGATTATAATAGAATGTTATCAGATAAAAGAGCAAAATCTACTAGAGATTATATTTTGTCAAGAGGTATTGCTAGTAACAGAATTGAAAGCGCTATAGGGTATGGAGAAGATAAACCATTAAATGACTGTGTAGACGGAATAAGATGTTCTGAAGAAGAGTATCAATTAAACAGACGTTCATATTTCTATATAGTAAAAGGAAGTGAATCTATAGAAATAAGGCAAGAACAAGAGAAGAAAAGAGTGAGAAAAAGAATGGCTACTAAAAAAAGCAACTTTTTAGAGTTTTTAAGTAAGAATTTGAAGAGATCAGGAAGAGGTACAAGGCCTGAAAACAATAAGTGTTTTAAAGAAAAAGAAGAGGATTGCGATAGAATGAATAAAGAAATAAAAGTGAATTATAAGAATTAAGAATCTTACATAAATAATAGTAATATTATCAAGTTAAAAACTCCTTTTTAAAAAGGAGTTTTTTTATTCATACAAGTATAATATTATGGAAAAAATTAAGTTATAAGGTTACATTAACTTATTATCATTATTATTAATTATGAAGAAACTATTTATTCCTATGGCGTTATTGGCTTTAACAATGACGTCTTGTGTGTCAAAAAAGAAGTATGTTGAGTTAGAACAGAAGTACAATGATACAAGAGGAAATTTACAAAAAACAACTCTAGAAAAGGAGCAACTTGAAGCAAAGTTTGCTAAAATAGAAAAGAGAGTTGATGACTACAATGACAAGATTAATTCATTAAGAAATGTAAATGAATCACTCCATGAAGAAAATAGCGTAAAGTTAGATATGGTTGGTAATACAGCTGTTATTTCTAACTCTATGAAAGAAAAAATGAGAGAAACACTTAAAAATGTTGATCCAGCTGAGTTAGCAAATGCTAAAACATTGAAAGACTCGATGAATGTTGCAGTATCTTACAATCTTAAGAAATCAATTAATACATCAGAATTGGAAAATGATGAAGATGTAAACATTGATATCGATCAAACGGTTGTGATGATTTCTGTTTCTGACAAGATGTTATTTAATACAGCAAGTTACAGAGTAAAAAGAAATGCTAACAAATTAATAAAAAAGTTAGCTGATATTATTAACTCTGAACCAAGTATGGATGTTATGATCGAAGGACACACTGATGCTAGGTCATTTAACTCTGGAGTTTTACAAGATAACTGGGATTTAAGTGTTAAAAGAGCAACATCTATCGTTCGACTTTTAGAGAAAAAATATGGAGTCGATCCAAGCAGATTAATTGCATCGGGTAGAGGTAGTGCAATGCCGTTAGTAGATAATAATACTGCTTCTAATAGAGCAAAAAACAGAAGAACTAGAATTGTAATCTTACCAAACTTAGATAAGTTTTTTGGTTTATTAGCTAAGGAAGAAAATATCAAACCTTAATCATTTAAAAACAACAAAAAGCCAGCATTATGCTGGCTTTTTGCTTAAATAGCTATAGTCCATAGTGACTTTGTAGTTGTTTAAGTGTCTTAGTATATATTAACCTATTTAATTAAATTATGAAAAAACTATTGATTTTAACATTCGGAATTCTTTTTATGATTTCTTGTACAGATAAAAAGAAAGAACAAGAAGAAAAACAGAAAATTGAAGCAGCTATAAAAAAAATAGACTCTATTGAAAATGAGGTAAAAGCTGGCATCGATAAATTAAATGAAGCAACAAAGAAACTTGAAGAGCAGTTGCAAGAAATAGATAGTATATAAACTAAAAACTCAATCATTATGAAAAACATAAAACTGATAGCATCAATCGTAATGCTTTTTGCATTTATAGGAACTCAACAAACATTTGCCCAAGGAAAGGGTAAAGGAAAAGAAAAAAGTGTAGAGGTAAAGCAAAAAGGAAAGGATAAATCCGAAGAGATAAAAGAAGAACTTGAGCAAGAAGTAGAAGATGTAAAAGAAAAAGGGAAAGACAAAGCTCAAGAAATGAAGAAGGAAAAAGAGCTAAAAGAGAAAAAAGGTAAAAAGCAGAAAAAAGAACTAAAGGCAGATAAAGAGAAAAAAGGAAAAGTTAATGCCTATGGTCGAGATAAGGATGGAATGAGCGGAAGAGAATTTGGAAAAATGAGATCAAATGAAGCTAAGCAAAGAATTGAAGAGCAAGAAAAAAACATTCGTGATAGCGAAGGTGTTTTAAATAGAGGAAGAGAAAAGGTTAAAAAAGCTCAAGAAAGAATAAAAGAAGCTAAAGAGAATAAAGAAATCTCGGATGAAGAAGCTAAAGAAAAAGAAAAAGTAGTTCGCAAAGCTAATGAAAGACTTAGTGAGTTAGATAAAAAGATTCAAGAGCAAAAAGAAAAAGTTAAAAAAGAGAAAGAAGCTCTAAAGAAAATATTATTTCCAGAAGATAAGAAATAGTAATAAAATAGTATAGTAATAAAAAGAGGTAGTTAATTATTAACCACCTCTTTTTTTGTTTTAAGTGAATCGATTACTAAGTATTGTATTGTATTGTATTGTGTCGTTATTTAAAAGTATACTGTACTGTATAATTTATTTGTGTTAAAGCTTAGTTACATATAAGTTAAGTAAGGTTAAATAGTATTGTAAAAACTATTTGGACAAAAAGAAAAGAGCTTCTAATTTAATTAGAAGCTCTTTTTTTATATAAACACTTTTAAGAGTTGTTATTCATGTAATTTGAAGTTAACAGGAATGTAATATTCAACATTAGCTGTCTTACCATTATGCTCTGCTGGAACAAATTTAGGTAACTTAGAAACCATCCTTTTAGCTTCTTGTTCTAATAATTGACCATTCTCAGGACCTTTCATCTTAATATTAGTTACTTCTCCTTTTTTGTCAATTATAAAGCGTACCCAAACTCTACCTTCAATGTTTTGTTCAGCAGCAGCAGCAGGATAGTTAAAGTTTCTTTGAATATGGCTAACCATTCTTTCGTTGAAACATGTTAATTTTTGCATATCTGGAACTTTTGTACAAGCTTTGAATTGAGGAATACTCTGTACTTCAACAAACTTCACAAAATCAGTAATAACCTTTTCCTTTTTAACAACGTTAGAACTTTTCTTAGCAACAACCTTGTTAGTACTTCTTCTAGATGAAGAACTGTTATTTGTTGCTCCTGGAGCTTTAAAAGTAATAGGAACTCCATATTTTACTTTTACAGTTCTACCATTATGTTTTCCAGGAATAAACTTAGGAAGATCATTAATAATTCTTTCAGCTTCTTTCTCTAAAGATTCACCACCTTTAGGTCCACGCATTAAAATATCTTCAACATTTCCTTGCTCGTTTATAGTAAACTGAACTAAAACTCTACCTTGTATTCCTGCATCAATTGCTTCTTGAGGATAGTTAAAATTCTTAATAATGTGTTTAGTCATATTAGTTTCAAAACACTTTGCTTGTTTAATTAAAGGAACGTTGTTACATTTACTAAACAAAGGAATTTCTTCTACTAAATTAAATGGTACTTTCTCAATAGTTGAAGAGTTGTCTTCTAACTCAAGTTTACCAATTAATAAAGATTTCTTTTTAATATCAGCTACCTTTTGTGAAGAATTAATACCTCCAATAGCAGAGACAGCTTCTTTGTTCTTACGAACAACACGTCGTCTAGTAGAGACTTCAATAGATAGTTGTTTTTTTGCACCATTATCGGTGTCTTCGATTGCACATTTTGTGATACTGTTCGGATCTGCGATTTGTTCATCTGGAGTAGTACATACTTCCTGTCCTACAGCCGCTAAAGAAAGTAGCATGGCAGCTACTACTGAGGGGAATTTTTTAATCATTGTGCTCTAATTTTAAGTGTTTGGTGAAGTTAATTAAACGTTAACTAACGCTGTAAATATAAATAAAAAATAGAATATAACAAATTTATTCTGTTATTCAGTTGACTAGAGTGTTAATAACCAAAAAAAGAACGAGTAAAAATTAGTTTTAAGGTACTCTAAAAATTATTGGTAAAGCGTATTTTACATTAACAAAACTATCTTTATGGCTACCAGGAATAAATTTAGGAAGTGTATTAATTAGCCTATGTGCTTCCTTTTTTAAAAGGTCACTATTTTCAGGGCCTTTTTTCTTTATATCAACAACATTACCTTCTTTATCAATTGTAAATTGCACTAAAATTTTGCCTTCAATTTTTTTTCGTAAAGCTTCTTTTGGATAATCAAAATTTCTAACGATATGTTTTATCATTTCTTTTTCAAAACACTTTGATTGTTGTAAAATAGGAGTGCTTTTACACTCATCAAACAAAGGAATTTGTTCTACTAAGTGAAAAGGAACTTTATCTAGAGAACTTAGGATATCTTCTTTTATATTTAACTTTTGAACAAGAGTGTTTTTACTTTTAATTTCTTCAACTTTATTTGATTTAGTTGAAATAGCATTTGCTTTTCTAAGTTTACGATGTCTTTTTCTTGTTGAAATTTCTTTAACTTTTTCAGTTTCTAGAGCTTCTTTTACATCTTCTATAGAACATTTAGTAATACTAATAGTATTTAAATCTTGGATGTTTTCATTAGGAGTTTCACATTTTTCTTGAGAATAAGAAAATGATATTGAAAATAAAAAAATGGTAAAGATATGTTTCATTTGTGTGTGTTAAAGAGGAATTTTAAGGAGCACGAAAATAAAATTATCTGAAAACTCAGATAAATATCTTATATTAATTTAAGATTAAATTTATAGGGAAAGAGTAAGTAACATCTACAGGGATTCCTTTTTCTTTACCAGACTCTAACTGAGGTAGTTTGTTGATAATTCGGTTGATTTCATTAGTAATAACTTTACTAGGCTTAGAACTAACTACTTGGATGTTTTTTGGATTACCATAAATATCTATAGTAAATTGAATTAAAATTCTACCACGTATACCTTCTTCTGAAAAGACTTCAGGAAAATAATTCTTTGAAAAATGTTTTTGCATATTGTCTTTAAAACACTTTTTAGCTTTTTCGTTAGAGCTATTTTTACATTTAGGAAATAAAGGAACTTCTTCAACAACCGAGAATAAAACTTCTTTAGTTTGAGATTTTAAAGAGTTTTTTATAGATAAATCATTACTTGTAGTGACAATAGAAACTTTAGAAGAAGCACTTAAGCTTGATTGACTTTTTTGTGGTGATTTTCTTATCTTTTTTATTCTATTTCTAGCAATTAATGTTTTTGTAGTTCTTTCTCTTGGGTTTTGTTTTTCGTTAACAATATCACATTTTTTTGCGCTTATAATATTTAAATCAATAGCGTTATCTTCTGGTGTAGTACATACTTCTTGAGCTTTTAGTTCGATAGAAGACAGAAGAATGAGTGTAAAATAAAGTAAAGTTGTTTTCATAGGTTTTAAGAGCTTGTTTTGTGATGTAAAAATCACCCTTTTTTACTTTTTTGCTCTTAAGTAATTATGATAAATCTATTAAGTAATATGTTCTTTAATGTTATGAATATTAAATAAATATTAAGTGAAATTAGAGTATAAAAAAGCCTCCATAAATTATGAAGGCTTTACTAATTATATAATATATTGTATGTTACTACTTTACATTCATTAACTCTACATCAAAAATTAAGGTTGCATTTGGAGGAATTACTCCACCAGCTCCCTGTGCACCGTATGCTAAGTCAGATGGAATTACTAAACGAGCTTTATCACCCACTTTTAATAATTGAATACCTTCATCCCAACCAGGAATTACTTGACCAACACCGATAGCAAAATCAATAGGTTGTTTACGTTTGTATGATGAATCAAATACAGTTCCGTCTAATAACTGACCTTTGTAGTGTACAGAAACCATAGCTCCTTTAGTAGCTTGTTTTCCGTCTCCGTTTTGTAAGATTTTATAACGTAATCCGCTTGGAGTTTCATCGTATCCAGCAGCTACTTGATCTAATAATTCTTTTTGTTTAGCTTTTGCTTCAGCTTCACGTTTTTCACGAGCTCCTTCAAAAGTTCTAAAAGCTTCCACTGCATTGAAAGCTTCAGCAGCATCACCAACACGTATAATCTCTACATCCATAGTATCGTCTTGAGCAATCGCATCAACAACATCTTGTCCTTCTACAACACTACCAAAAACAGTGTGCTTACCATCTAACCAAGGAGTAGCAACATGTGTAATGAAAAATTGAGAACCATTTGTTCCAGGTCCAGCATTTGCCATTGATAATTTTCCTGGAGCATCATGCTTTAATTCAGGGTGAATTTCATCATCAAATTTATAACCAGGGTTTCCTGTTCCAGTTCCTTGAGGGCAACCACCTTGAATCATAAAGTCAGCAATTACACGGTGAAACTTTAAACCGTTGTAATAAGGAGTTCCTTGTGGTTTTGCTGAGTTTTCTAAGTTACCTTCTGCTAAAGCAACAAAGTTACCTACAGTTCCAGGAGTTTTTTCATATTCTAAGTTTACTAAAATATCACCTTTTGGAGTGGTGAACTTTGCATAAATTCCGTTATCCATTTTTCTCTTGTTTATTTATATATGTACGATTCCCTATATCCAAAATTTAGGAAAAAAGAATCTTAAATTATTAAAATAGCTAAATCATTGTTTTTCTTAGCAATGACAAAGTTAGTTTTTTACTGATAAAGTTGAAAGGTTAAAGCTTAAACCTATGTTAATATTATTTGAGTTTACATTACCGAAAGGAGAATAATATCTACCCCCAGAAGCAATTATAGAAATTTGATTTACGATATCATAACTTAATCCAAGTGTAGGACGAATTATAATTCCTTCGTCAGTATCTACACCAGCACCTCCACCAGCACCAGCCATAACTTCAATAAAACCACGTACTTTATCATTGAAAAATCTAGGGCTATATACACCACCACCAACTAATCCGTGAGCATAACCACCAGAACGACCATCGTAAGCAAAACCAGCTTCTCCTGCAACATACAATGAATGATTCAAGTCATAATTAACTTTAAAACCAATTAATTGCAAGTCAATTTCAGTAGCGTCTAAAAGGTCATCTGTTTTAGCAACATCAAAATAACTTTGATTTTGTACTTCAAAACGTAATCCTTTTGTATTGTAAGTGCTATTTTCTTCAGAAGATACTCCACCGTTTAATCCGAAGTATTTTAATCCAAACCCGAAGGTATACGCTTCTAAATCTCCAGCTATAGCACGATAGTAACCTCCATGACCACTAATAGCAATATTTTTAAATATCTTTAAATCAATTCCTGCGGAAGGGTAGACCATCAATCCACCTTCAGGAGCCACACGACCACCAGCAGCACCAACACCTAATTTTCCGAATATATTAATGTACTTCGATTGATATGGATGATATCCTGCACCTACAAATAGATCCATAAAACCAGCACGTAAGCCTCTATAAATAGCATCAGTATGCGCAAATAAAAAAGTGTTTTCGTTCAAATACTTCTGATATTCAAAACCTAGCACATATAGTACCTCATTTAGGTCGTCTCCATTATCTTTTTTTGAATTCCCAATAGGCTTAAAGAAATCAAAACGAATTTGTTGTGCATTTTTAACAACTGGTTTGTTCCAAAAACTATCTGGAGAAAGATTGTCCGCTACAAATTTTTGATGCGCTTTATCATAATCAGTAAAACGTAAAATACTTGGTATTTCTACAAAGAAAGAAACTGAATTACTTTTTATTTCTCCTGATAAAAAGTTAACGTGACTATATTGTATTCCGAAGGAATAATCATTCTTTTTGTATTGTAATCCAATATTAGGATTGATAAAGCCACCATCATTTACCAGATAGCGATATCCACCACCACCGCCAATATGGAAATTAGCATCAACATAAAAGTTTTTGTATAGTTGTTTATTAACTCCTAATTCAGCGCCTAACGTAAACAATCCTCCCTGATCTCCTGTTACTGCAAAATGGAATCCGGCACCACCATACAGCCAATCGTTAATTGGAATTTGGTAATGTAAACCAGTTAGTCCCATCGTTGATTTTAAGTTAGGAAATTCATCCGTAGGCATTTCAACAGGAATAAAATTCAACCGAACTTTATTATGTAATTCTTTTCCCTGTAAACTCGATAAACTCCCTTGACTGTGTATTGAGGAAAAAGAGAAAAAAGAGAAAAGAAAAAATGCTATGTAGTGTTTTTTAGAACTCACTAGTGAAATGTAATTTTACCGTTGGGTATTTACTTTGTGTCATTTGAATTGTAAAAGGTGAGTCAGCTAAAAATACTAGTTGACCTTGTTTGTCTTTCGCTAAATAGCGTTGTTTTACACGCTTAAACTCTTTGAACTCTTCATTTTTAGGGTCTTCTGGTTCAACCCAACAAGCTTTATGTACTCCAATGTTTTCATACGAGCATTTAGCTCCATATTCATGCTCTAAACGGTATTGAATTACTTCGTATTGAAGCGCTCCTACAGTTCCTACAATTCTACGTCCGTTCATTTCCATTGTAAATAACTGTGCAACCCCTTCGTCCATTAATTGATCTAAACCTTTGTATAGTTGTTTCGCTTTCATAGGATCCGCGTTGTTTACATAACGGAAATGCTCTGGAGAGAAACTTGGAATTCCTTTGAAATTTAATTGTTCACCTTCAGTTAAAGTATCACCAATTTTAAAGTTACCAGTGTCATGTAATCCCACAATATCACCAGGGAAAGATTCATCTACAATTTCTTTCTTTTCAGCAAAAAAGGCATTCGGACTAGAGAATTTTACTTTTTTACCGTTACGAACGTGTAAGTAAGGGGTGTTTCTTTTAAAAGTTCCAGAAACAATCTTCACGAAAGCTAAACGATCACGGTGTTTAGGATCCATGTTTGCATGAATCTTAAATACGAAACCAGTTAATTTATTTTCTTTAGAGTCAACTAAGCGTTCTTCTGCCTGTTTTGGTTGTGGGTTTGGAGCAATATCAATAAAGCAATCTAATAATTCCTTCACTCCAAAGTTGTTTAAAGCAGAACCAAAGAAAACAGGCTGTAAATCTCCATTAACGTAAGCTTCTTGGTCGAAATCTGGGTATACTTCATTTACTAATTCTAATTCTTCACGAAGTGTATTTGCAGAATTTTCTCCAACAATTTTATCTAGCTCAGGGTTATCTATATCATCAAATTCAACACCTTCAGAAATTGTTTGTTTATTATCTCCAGAAAAGATATTTAATTTCTTTTCCCAAATATTATAGATTCCTTTAAAATCGTATCCCATTCCGATAGGGAAACTTAAAGGAGTTACTTTTAAGCCTAACTTTTGCTCAACTTCATCTAATAAATCAAAAGCATCTTTACCTTCACGGTCTAATTTATTGATAAAAACAATCATCGGGATTTTACGCATACGACAAACCTCTACTAACTTTTCGGTTTGCTCCTCAACCCCTTTTGCAACATCAATAACAACAATAACACTATCAACAGCAGTTAACGTTCTAAAGGTGTCTTCAGCAAAATCTTTGTGACCTGGTGTATCAAGAATATTGATTTTTTTGTCTTTATAAATGAAAGCTAATACAGAAGTGGCTACCGAGATACCACGTTGGCGCTCAATTTCCATAAAATCGGAAGTAGCTCCTTTTTTAATTTTGTTATTTTTAACCGCACCAGCTTCTTGAATTGCTCCACCAAAAAGTAATAACTTTTCAGTTAGGGTAGTTTTACCAGCATCGGGGTGTGATATAATTCCGAATGTACGTCTCTTCTGTATTTCTTCTAAAAAACTCATCTATAAATTTTAAGGTTGCAAAGATACATTTTAAAGCGAACTGTTCAAAAGGTTTTAATTGTTGAACTGGTCTCAATTTCGTAAGTTTGCTTTTCGTAAATTTTTTACATGAAAGAGCAAGTAATTTTAGTTGACCAGCAAGACAATCCGATAGGGTTAATGGAAAAGATTGAGGCACATGAAAAAGCTTTACTACACAGGGCTTTTTCGGTATTTGTTTTCAATGATAAAAGTGAATTGATGTTGCAACAACGTGCTGCTGAAAAATACCATTCACCTTTATTATGGACAAATACTTGTTGTTCACACCAAAGAGATGGAGAGTCGAATATAGAGGCTGGAAAACGTAGATTACAAGAGGAAATGGGTTTTTCATGTGAGTTAGAAGAGGTGTTTTCTTTTATCTATAAAGCACCATTTGATAATGGTTTGACAGAACATGAATATGATCATGTAATGATTGGTAGATTTAACGACGAACCTATTGTAAACCCTGAAGAAGTAGCTTCATATAAATGGATGCCTTTAGAAGAGGTGAAAAATGATATAGAAAATCATCCAGAAGAATATACAGCTTGGTTTAAAATAATTTTTAAAGAATCTTACGATAAAATATCTAAGTATATTTAATATGCCTAAAGTAACAGTTCATAGAAAAGCACATTTTAATGCTGCACACAGGTTGTTTAACCCTAAATGGTCTGACGAGAAAAATTATGAGGTTTTTGGTAAATGTAGCAATCCTAATTACCATGGTCATAATTATGAGTTAATTGTTTCATTAACTGGTGAGATAGATCAAGAAACAGGTTATGTATATGATTTAGGTAAACTGAAAGATTTAGTTAAGTTAAAGGTTGAAGATGTTTTAGATCATAAAAACTTAAATATTGAAGTTGAAGAGTTTAAAAATGTCAATCCTACAGTAGAAAATATATCTGTGGTAATTTATAATAAGTTACGTGTAAGTATTCCTGAAAAATTAGACTTAGAAGTTACATTATACGAAACTCCGAGAAACTACGTAACTTATAGAGGTGCTTAATCTATGATAAACCAATTACTACGATTTACTCCAATTTTAAAACAAAAAATTTGGGGAGGAAAAAAACTAAACCAACTACTTCATAAAAAATCAGATGGTTCCAATATTGGAGAAAGCTGGGAAATTTCTGATGTAGATGGAGATGAATCAATCGTTAGTAACGGTAACTTAAAAGGGAGAACATTAAGAAGTCTTTTAAAAGAATATAAGTACGATTTAGTAGGTAATTATGTTTATAAAACTTTTGGAAAACAGTTTCCGCTGTTAATAAAGTTTATAGATGCTAAAGAAGTATTAAGTATTCAGGTACATCCTGATGATGATTTAGCAGGACTTCAAGAGTCTTATGGAAAGACCGAAATGTGGTATGTAATGCAAGCTGATGAAGAAGCTAACATTATAATAGGATTCAAAGAAAATTCAAGTAAAGAAGAATACATACAGCACCTAGACAATAAAACACTTTTAAGCATATTAAATGTTGATAAGGTAACTAAAGGAGATGTATATTTTGTGCCTCCAGGTAGAGTGCATGCTATTGGTGCAGGTTTATTGATTGCGGAAATACAGCAGACTTCTGATATTACTTATCGTATTTATGATTGGGATAGAAAAGATATTGATGGTAATTACCGAGAATTACATACAGAAAAAGCATTAAAAACAATAGATTTTTCAGCTAAGAATACATATAAAACAACTTACTCAAAACAAGAAAATGTAGCAAGCCAGGTAGTTACATGCCCTTATTTTACAACGAATATCCTTCCTGTAAAAGGAGAGAAAGAAGTTGATTTATCAAGAAAAGATAGTTTTATAATATATATGTGTGTGGAAGGAGAAGTAACATTTTTTTATGATAGCCAACAAGAAATCATAAGAAAAGGAGAAACAATCTTGGTACCAGCGTGTATTGATAAAGTAGAAATTTTATCAGAAGGTTCTTCAGAGTTATTAGAAACGTATATAAAATAAGCTTAAGAGAAAAAATCTCCTAAGCTTATAAACAAACCAAACTAACTTAACGATTGCTCAATTGATTGTAAAATCAATTTTTAGGAATAATTAAGATGCTTTTTTAATAGTATAGCCAAAAGTAGCTGTACAAATAATATTTTGTTTCTTTTCTTCTTTTTTAGATACTGTTATATTGAAAATAATTTCAGTATCACTCAATTTTTTAATATTGTTTTTGATAACAAGCTTATCATTAAGGTAGGCATTGCCTAACAGATCAAATTCGACGCTGTTAAAACTAAAATTAGAAGAATCTGGATAAAAGTCTAAAGAAGTGTTCGCGCTAGATTCAATTTTATCATATAAAACTGAAGCTTTTAGCACTTTGTTTTTGCTAACTTGTTTTTTGTTAACTATAAATTGGTTAGACTTATTGTTTGATGTGATATTTAATGTTTTCATGATAATTTTAAGGATTAAGTATTAGTAATTCCGGATCTCTGTAAAATGGATTTTGTACTGAGTACATTACTGTTGAGGCTACGTGTTTTCTAATTGAATTTCGATACTTAAAAGTGTTCATAATGTTTAAAATTTAAAATATTAGTAAATAAAAAAAGGTGCTTTTTTTAAAAAGCACCTTGGTTAAGTTTTATAAAAATTGATTATTTAAAATCGATGTTTGAATCTGTTTCTTTGGGTGCTTTTAGTTACATATACATATTGTTTATGCATGCGGGCATTACACATAATCGAATTGATCGCGTTAAAAATAAATGTGTATGTGCCTAAAAGCGCCTTCATAATGATCCAAAAATAGTAAAAGTTTTTAATAATTGAATAAAATCAAAAAGTATTTAATGTTAAAGTTTTATCAATGTGAGCTTTATCAGTTTTTATGTTAGTAGTTTAAATATGTATCTTTGATACGTAAACACTTATGATTATTTATGAAGATAATAGCAATGATTCCTGCACGTTATAGTGCATCACGTTTTCCTGGGAAATTAATGAAAGATTTAGGCGGAAAACCTGTAATTGTAAGAACTTATGAGGCTGCGGTAAAAGCTGATTTGTTTGATGAAGTGTATGTAGTAACAGACTCTGAAGTAATTTATAACTCTATAGAAAAGGTAGGAGGTAAGGTGTTAATGAGTAAAAAGGAACACGAATGTGGTTCTGATAGAATTGCTGAAGCGGTTGAAAACTTAGACGTAGATATCGTGGTAAACGTACAAGGAGATGAGCCCTTTATCGATACAGTTTCGTTATCAAAATTAATTAGTGTTTTTAAATCTGATATTCAAAAGGAAATTGATTTAGCATCGCTAAAAGTAAAAATGACGGATGAGGAAGATATTCAAAACTCTAATAACGTAAAGGTAATTACTGATATGAATGATTTTGCTATTTACTTTTCAAGAAGTGTAATTCCATATCATAGAGATAAAGAAGTAGCTGTTAATTACTACAAACATAAGGGAGTTTATGCATTCAGAAAAGAAGCATTAATTGATTTTTACCACACACCTATGACTCCAATTGAGGCTGCTGAAAAAATTGAATGTATTCGCTATTTAGAAGTAGGAAAAAAAATTAAAATGATTGAAACTTCAGTAGAAAGCATTGGTATTGATACTCCTGAAGACTTAGAAAAAGCTATAAAATTATTAGAAAATGAATAATATTAAAATTATATCCTTTGATGCTGACGATACACTTTGGGTAAACGAAACTTACTTTCGTGATGCTGAAGATGACTTTGCTCGATTATTGTCTGATTACGAAACGGAAAATAAAATCCATCAAGAGTTATTTAAAAAGGAAATAGAGAACCTTAAAATATATGGATATGGAGTAAAAGGCTTTATGTTGTCAATGGTAGAATGCGCTCTAGAAATTTCTAACTATAAAATCAGTCCAAAAAAAATGGAAGCAATTTTAGAGATAGGAAAAGAGATGTTAGAAAAGCCAATAGAGTTGTTAGATGGGGTAGAAGAGGTTCTACAAGAGTTACACGGAAAATACAAGTTAATTGTAGCAACAAAAGGTGATTTGTTAGATCAAGAACGTAAGTTAGCTAAATCAGGAATTTTAAAATATTTTCATCATACTGAAGTAATGAGTGAAAAGAAAAAAACTGACTATAAAAAACTTGTAAAAAGGTTAGATATTAACCCTTCTGAGTTTTTAATGATAGGAAACTCATTAAAATCAGATGTATTACCTTTAATAGAAATAGGAGCAACTGCAATTCATGTTCCATTTCATACAACATGGGCGCATGAAGAAGTAAACGAAGAACAAAAGTCAGATGCTTATAAAACAGTATCTAGTATTACAGATGTATTAAAGTTTTTATAAATGAAGTATCTAGATATTGAAAATTGGAACAGAAAAGAACTTTTTAAACACTTTAGAGCTTTAGCAGACCCAACTTTCGGTTTAGTTGCAGATGTAGATGTGTCTAGGACTTATCAATCGGCAAAGGAGAAAAATCAATCCTTTTTTGTTCGGTATTTACACGCTTGTATGAAAGCTATAAATGCAGTTGAAAACTTTAAGTATAGAATAGAAGGAGATAAAGTTACAGTTTATGATGTTATTAATGCATCAACAACTGTAGCAAGAACAGATACAACATTTGGCTTTTCTTATTTTGATTATTCAGAAGATTTTGAAATGTTTAACAAAAGTTATCTAGAAGAAAAAGAGCGAATACAAAATTCAACTAATTTATTGCCTCCCAGATATTCGTTAGGCTGTATACACTCTTCAGCGATTCCTTGGGTAAGTTTTACAGGACATAAAGAACCTTTTTCAGGAAACAAAAATGATAGTGTTCCTCAATTAGCTTTTGGTAAATTAAAGTATGAAAATGATAAAATATTAATGCCGGTAGCAATAAATGTAAATCATGCTTTGGTAGATGGATATCATGTGGGGCAGTTTTTTGAAAAATTTCAACAAGAATTAGATAAAATCGATTAATTTTGCATCAAAATTTATAATTATGGCAAGCATAAAAAATTTAAAGAAAGATATTAACTATACATTAGGAGACATTATTAGTATTTGTCAAATAACTACAGAGTTAAACCCTGAAGCTGATAAAGCGAAAGCAGACGCTATTGTAGATGAAGTTATTGTAACTTTTGATGATTTAATTGCAAAGGTAAATGCAAAAAATGTTGAAGATAAAAAAGCTCACTATAAATCAGTAAGTGCTGATTTAGAGTCAAGAGCAAACGCTTTAATAGAAAAAGTAAATAGTTTATAATACTATAAATTATATGTTTAAAAAGCGAGACTTAAACAAGTCTCGCTTTTTTTTTGATAAATTTTAACACTAACATTGGAATAAAATTTCGTAAATTACGTTCAGTATTTAATAACAGATAACCCCAATAAATATGGCAAGAGCTATGTACGAGTACACGAAAACTGTACTTCAAAAGGTTAGTTTTAACGCTGATTTATTTTGTAAAGAGCTTGAAAAAGCTTTAGGTAGATTACTACCTTATGAAATAGATGAACTAACTATTTGGCTAAAACAATTTACGGCTAATAAACCAGATTTATATGTTTGTTTAGCCTTAGTCGATAAGTAAAAAAAAGGAAGCTTTTAAGCTTCCTTTTTTTATTTTCGATGTTTCCTTTTTTCACCTTTTAGCTTTTTTATAAGCTTTCGGTGAAATTCGTGTTCAGCCACCTCTAAAGTGAGGATTTTTTTATCTGATAAAAAGGTAGAAAGGTTATCATAAAAATTAGTTTTAGTTTCATATTGTTCTTTTGAAACAGACTTAATTTTATTGACAATTTCTTTTGATTCTTTATCGGTTAAGCTATCAATTCCTCCACAACTAAGTATTTTCTTTTTTATACTGTAACGTTCTGCTTTATGAAGCTCAATCATTTTTTTATCGTACACATTGTATAATGGCCAAAATTTATCAGCCTCTTTTTCTGTAAGGTTTAACTTTTCAGAGAGAAAAGCCACTTTAAAAGCTTTAATTTTTTCATAGTTACCTTTTTTTGTCTGTGATTGAACAGAGAAAAAAGAAGTAAAAGCTACTAATAATATAAGTAAGTGTTTCTTCATCATTGTTCTATTTCGTTTATAAGTGTTGGTGTGTCAACAGAATCTAAGTAATCTTCAAGTGTTTCATCACTAATAGAGGCCAGTATATCTTCGTCTAGTTCAGAAGTGTTTAATGTTACTGCAAGTTCGCTGTTGTCAATATCACCATATCCATTTTCATACCAAGATTCTATATCAGTAATAGTAATGTCTTCAAAAGTAATTTTTTGAGTGTTAAAATAATTAATGCCAATAAAAAGCAAAACTGAAGCCGCAGCTGCTACAGGAATATATTGTAGAACTCTTTTACGTAAAGAAATTACTTTCGTTTCTGTAATTTGTTCTGTAGTTAATTTTGATTGAATTTGAGCTTCAATCTCGTCAAAATAACTGTCAGGGGTATTAAATGCTTTATTTTTTGGTAAATTATCTATAAATATAGATGTGTTAATAGTTTCTTCAACTTCTTCAAAATAGTTTTTAGGAGTCGAAAAACCACAATCTTTACCAACCTGCTGGTTTATAAAATCTATAGTATGTTTTAATTTTTCATTCATTACCCTAGTAAGACTATTGTTTTTGTAAAAGGTTTAATTATAGTTCTTTATAAAATGTTCTATTTTTTTTGCGGCTATATGATACGAGGCTTTTAAAGCCCCAACTGAGGTGTCAAGAATCTCAGAAATTTCTTCATATTTCATAGAGTCAAAGTACTTCATGTTAAATACTAATTGCTGTTTTTGAGGTAACGTAGCAATTGCTTTTTGCAAAATAAGCTGAATTTCATCACCAGAAAACCAATAATCGCTATCTAGAGTAGAGGTTATTTGTAGTTGATAATCAGAAATATGTATGTTTTTTTCTTTAGCTTTTTTATTTATGAAAGTTATAGCTTCATTAGTAGCTATTCTATACATCCAAGAAAATAATTTACTATCTCTTTTAAAGTTATCAATATTTTTAAAGACTTTAATAAATGTGTTTTGTAAAACATCATCAGCGTCTTCATGAGAAATTACAATTTTTCGTATATGCCAATACAATCGCTCTTTATATTGAGATACAAGGCTTTTAAAAGCAATCTCTTTAGTAGTAGATTGCTGTAATTGATCTATAAGTGTAATTTCGTCAATCAACTAAAACTGTTTAGCTGTTAGACTTTAAAGATAATAAAAGGTTTAAAAAGAGGTGTAAAAAGATTACTTAATTCTTTTTGTGCATCCAAATAAACGTTTTTCCTTGATAGTTTCAGAAACTCCTTTAGGAAGCATTTCTTCCCATCCTTCTTCTCCATTTTTTATTTTCTTTAAAACTTTTCTAGAAAAAATATGTAAGATGTTAGGATTGAAATCTTTAATATCAATTAAACGACCATTATTTTTAAAGAACTTATAAAGTTCTTTCATTCTTGGATGTACTTTAAGGTTTTCGCTGGTTATATACTCTCCTGTTTCTTCATTTTTATAAGGATACATATATACCTTTAAATCTCTATAGAAAAGTTTACCAAAAGCTTCTAAAATACCACCACTTAAATCACGGTAGTATTTTTCATCAAAAATTTGAATCAGGTTGTAAACCCCCATGGCAAGTCCCATACGCTCTTTAGTGTATTCACTAAAGTATTCTACTAGCTTGAAGTACTCTTGATAGTTGGTAATCATAACATTTTGACCAAGAGAACATAAAAGTTCAGCTCTATCTAAAAAGTCACGTTCATTAATTTCTCCTTCGGCACGAAGGTTACTCAAGGTAATCTCAAAAATAATTTTTGTCTTTTTTGGGTCTACTTTATTCTCGTCAAAGAATAATTGTTTAGCACGTTCAAACATATCCATATTTACCTTGGTAACAGGTCTGTAGCTACCACGAAGTGCTAAGATATTCTTTTTATAAAGTACTTGTGCTGGTAATAAGTTGTTTCCATCAGGACCAAACATTACAGCATTAGTCATCCCATTTTTAACAAGTTGTAAACTCATTAAACGATTATCAACATACATAAATCGAGGACCAGAGAAATTAATCATATCAATCTCTAAACGGTCTTTATCAATGTTGTCGTAAAAAGATTTTAATAAGTCTTTTGGATTGTCATTTAAGTAGTAAGCTCCATAAATTAAGTTTACACCTAAAACACCTAACGTTTCTTGTTGCTGACGAGCATCAGTTTCTTTAAAACGGAGGTGTAAAACAATTTCGTTGTAATCTTCTAATGGATCTAACTGAAAACGAATACCAACCCAACCATGACCTTTAAATTTTTTAGTAAAGTTAATGGTTGCTACCGTGTTAGCATAACTAAAAAATAATTTATCTGGGTGCTTTTGACGATCAAGACGCTCCTCAATTAAATCCATTTCATGCTTTAGCATCTTTTTTAATCGAGGTTCAGTAACATAACGATTGTCTTTTTCAACTCCATAAATGGCATCAGAAAAGTCTTTGTCGTAAGCACTCATAGCTTTTGCTATTGTACCAGAAGCTCCACCGGCTCTAAAAAAATTACGAACAGTTTCTTGACCAGCTCCAATCTCTGCAAAAGTCCCATATATATGAGCGTTTAAGTTAATCTTTAACGATTTCATTTTGGTAGTTGGTACAGTACTTATCTTTTGATCTCCTTTTAACGTAATTGCCATTTTGTTATTTTTAGTTACGTAGTACAAATGTACTGAAATTACAAACTAACAGACAATTTTTGTTGTATTTTTGTGGTGAAAATGAAGAAAAAAAATCAAGTAAAAATAACTTTTTTAGGAACAGGAACTTCTACTGGAGTTCCAATGATTACAAGTAAACATCCTGTAGCTTTATCTAAAAACCCCAAAGACAAAAGATTACGATCTTCGGTGTTGGTTTCATGGAATGATATTAATTATGTGATTGATTGCGGACCTGATTTTCGTCAGCAAATGATGCGCGAAGAAGTGGCTTCAATAAACGGAATTTTATTTACACATGAACATGCTGATCATATAGCTGGTTTAGATGAAATTCGTCCGTATTGTTTTCAAATAGGTCCAGTACCCATTTATTTAACAGAAAGAGTATTGGGGGTTTTACAAAAGCGATACGATTATATATTTGCAACCGAAAACCGATATCCAAGTGCACCAAGTGTAGCTCCAACCATTATATCACATAAAAAAAGTTTTGAGTTAGATGGGGTAGAGGTAATTCCAATTGAAGTAATGCATGGTAATTTACCAATTCTCGGATATCGTTTTAATAATGTAGCTTATATAACTGATATTAAAACTATTTCTGAAGAGGAGAAAGAAAAACTAAATGATTTAGAAGTTTTAGTTATTACAGGTTTGAGAAGAGAGCCTCATAAAACACACTTTAATTTAGAAGAATCATTAAGGTTTATAAAGGAAGTTAAACCTAAGAAAGCATATCTAACCCATATTAGTGAGCTTTTAGGGTTACATGATGAGGTTGAAATAGAGTTACCTGAGAATGTGTTTTTAGCTTATGATGGATTACAAGTTTAGTATTAAAAATATCAATACTACAATCAATATAAATTACCTGAAGTAATTGATGATTTTAAAATAGCTTCTTATTTTTACTTTAAATTTTACAGCATGAAAATTATTATATCACCAGCAAAATCGTTAGACTTTGAAAACAAAGCTACTACCGATGTATATACACAACCTAGATTTTTAGAACAATCTGAAAAATTAAATAAGAAGTTAAAAACACTATCAAGAAAAAAATTGAGTGAGTTAATGAAGATTTCTGATGATTTAGCAAGTTTAAATTATGACAGAAATCAAGATTGGCAACCTCCTTTTTCTTTAGATAATGCAAAACAAGCAGTGTTTGCATTTACAGGTGAAGTGTATAGAGGGATTGATGCTAATTCAATTTCAGAAGATAAGATTCCTGTTTTACAAGACAAGTTGAGGATTTTATCAGGGTTGTATGGTTTACTAAAACCTTTAGATTTAATTCAACCGTATCGTTTAGAAATGGGAACTAAGTTAAAAGTAGGAAGAAGAGAAAACTTATATAAGTTCTGGGATACTACATTAGCTGAATCACTAAATGAAGAGTTACAAGACGGTGAGTTGTTAATCAACTTAGCAAGCACAGAGTATTTTAAAGCTCTTCCTAAAAAAGCATTAAAAGTACCTATGATAACCCCAGTTTTTAAAGATTTTAAAAATGGACAGTATAAAACGATTATGACTTTTGCTAAAAAAGCAAGGGGATTAATGGTGCGTTACATTATAGACAATAATGTAGAAACTTTAGAAGAGTTGAAAGGTTTTGATGTAGAAGGATATGGCTTTTCTGAAGAAATGTCTACTGAAACAGAACTAGTTTTCACAAGATAAATGAAACGAAAAAAAGTTGCTATCCTTTTTCTTTTAAGTTGTTTATTAATTGTTATTGCTATTTATATATCAAATAAAGTAATAATTAAAAATGTGGAAGAAAAACTATTTAATACTACAGAAACAATTCCTAAAAACAAAGTAGGATTGTTATTAGGTACGGTAAAGTATCTATCTGATGGTAGAGTGAATTTGTACTATCAATTTCGATTGAATGCTGCTGTGGAGTTATACAAAGCAAAGAAGATTGATTTTATTTTAGTAAGTGGTGATAACGGTTCTGAAGGATATGATGAACCAACCGATTTTAAAAATGATTTGATTAAAGAAGGGATTCCTGAGGATAAAATCTATTTAGATTATGCAGGTTTTAGAACTTTAGATTCGGTAGTAAGGATTAAAGAAATTTTCGGGCAGACTTCTGTAACTATTATCTCTCAACAATTCCATAATGAAAGAGCTTTATATTTAGCAAATCATTTTGAGATTGATGCAATAGGTTTTAATGCTAAAGGAGTTTCAGGAAAAAAAGCAATAAAAGTCCAGCTAAGAGAATACTTAGCTAGAGTAAAAGTTTTTATTGATATCCTTTTTAATATAAAACCTAAATTTTTAGGAGAACCAATAGAGATAAAATAGTAGAAATTAACAATCAGCTAATCGTACAGTTACGGCTAAACCTCCTTCTGAAGTTTCTTTATAATTCCTATTCATATCTTTAGCTGTTTCCCACATGGTATCAACTACTTTGTCTAAAGGCACTTTAGATTCTTTTGGGTTTGTTTCTAAAGCTAATTCAGCAGCGTTAATAGCTTTAATGGCTCCCATAGCGTTACGCTCAATACAAGGCACTTGTACTAATCCACCAATAGGATCGCATGTAAGTCCTAAATGATGTTCCATGGCAATTTCAGCAGCAACTAGGCATTGTGACGGGGTTCCGCCTAACAATTCTGTTAATGCAGCAGCGGCCATGGCAGAAGATACACCAATTTCAGCTTGACAACCACCCATAGCTGCAGAAATTGTAGCATTCTTCTTAAAGATACTTCCTATTTCTCCAGCAACAAGTAAGAACTTTTTAACATGTTCAAAAGTAGCATTGTGGTTTTCTATTACTAAGTAATACATTATTACAGCAGGAATAACTCCAGCACTTCCATTAGTAGGAGCGGTAACAACTCTACCTAAAGCAGCATTTACCTCGTTAACAGATAAGGCTAAACAGCTTACCCATTTTAAAATTTCACGAAACTTAACTTCGGTACCTCTAATAGCAGTAATCCATTCTTGTTGATTAGTGTATTGAGCATCTTTAATAAGTTTTTGGTGTGTTTCAAATGCACGTCGCTTTACATTTAATCCTCCAGGTAAAATCCCTTGAGTATGACAACCTATATACATACACTCTAACATTGTACTCCATATACGATGTAACTCTTTATCTATTTCTTCAGCAGAATTAATTACAAGCTCATTTTGGTAAACTATATCAGAAATGTTTAACCCTTCCTTTTCACAATAGGCTTCAAGTTCAGTAGCTCTGTTGATTGGAAATGGAAAATTTTGTTTATTAATTTCAATATCTTCAGCAAGATTATCATCTTCTTGTACAATAAAACCTCCACCAATAGAATAGTATGTTTCCGTAGAAATCTCTACACCGTTAGCAAATCCTCTAAAAGTCATTCCATTGGCATGAAACGGTAAAAACTCTTTGTTGAATGTTACTGAGCCATTAGCAAAAGCAATATTTCTTTCATTATTAAAAAATAAAAGCTCTTTGGTTTGAATATCGCTAATAATAACATCGATAGTTTCAATAGGAATGTATTCCGGATCAGCACCACTTAAACCTAATAAAACAGCTAAATCTGTCGCGTGTCCTTTACCAGTTAAAGAAAGAGAACCATACAAGTCTACTTTTATTTCTTCAATTAAAAGAAATTCATTTGTTTCTTTTAATTTTTGTATCCACTGTTGGGCAGCTCTCCAAGGGCCTAAGGTATGGGAGCTAGAAGGTCCCACCCCAATTTTAAGCATATCAAAAACGCTAATAAATTGCGACATAAATATAAGTTGTTTGTTGGTGGCTAAAATAAAAAAAGTCCTGTACTTAAAACTTAAATACAGGACTTATATTTCTTAAAAGAATATTATTACATTCCGTAAACAGACTCTTTATCAAATTTCTTAACTAGCATGTAGTATACAACTGCACGATACTTATTTCTTTCAGACTTTCCAATTCTCTCCATCACTTCTCCAATAGCCTTATCTAATTCTGGTCCATCAGTTAAACCTAATTTTTTCATTAAAAAGTTTTTCTTAACTGTTTCTAGTTCTTTAGGATCACTACCTGATACTGTTTCAGCATCATTTTTATAAATAGAAGGTCCCAATCCTTTTGTAACAGCAGTTAATAAATCAGTATTAGAACGAATATCTCTATCGTCCATAAATTTTTTATAAAGCGCTACTTTTTCGTCAAATTTACTCATGATTTTTTGTTTAAAATTAGATGTTAATTTTTTGTTCTTTCAAATATAGAAAAATAATTAACTCTTTCAAATAACTTAGTGTTAATAAGAAAGAGAGCTTAGTATTGTTAATTAAATTGTTGAAAAGAAATAAACATATGGGTAAATAGGTACTGTTCTTGTAGTAACTTTATATAAATTCAAATCTGTAGCCTATGTCATTATCAAAATTTGAATCCATGTTGAAAACCAATGAGGTATATTTTTTTGATGCTGTAGAATTTGAAACAATTATAGAGCATTATTTAAATATAGGTAAACAGTCGTTGGCAAAAAAAGCTGTACAGCTAGGTTTGGAGCAGCATCCATCTTCAATTCAATTAAAATTAATGAAAGTAGAAATTTTAATTTTTGAAGATGAATTGCATGAAGCAATTAAAATGCTATCTAATATTGAAGCTGTTGAACCACACAACGATGAGGTATTTATTCAAAAAGCAATTATCTTATCTAAAAAGAAACAACACACAGAAGCAATTGCCATTTTAAAAGAGTCTTTACAATACATAGAAGATCCATCTGATGTTTGGTCTATGATAGGTATGGAATACCTATATCTAGATGATTTTGAAAATGCACGTTTAAACTTTGCTAAATGTATTGAAGTAGATTACGAAGATTATTCATCGTTATATAACATTGTGTATTGTTTTGATATGCAAGATAGTCATGAGGATGCGATAAAATTTTTGAACTCATACTTAGATAAAAATCCTTACTGCGAAGTTGCGTGGCATCAATTAGGAAGGCAATATTTTGAGTTAGGTTTGTTTAAAGAAGCATTAACAGCTTTTGATTATGCAGTATTGATTGATGATAGTTTTATAGGAGGGTATTTAGAGAAAGCTAAATCTTTAGAAGAGTTAAAGAGATATGAGGAAGCTATAGAGAATTATTTAGTAACACTAGAACTAGATGACCCAACAGCTTACGCCTACATAAGAATAGGAGAATGTTACGAAAAACTTGAGAACATACAAACAGCAATACACTTTTATAAAAAAGCTGTACATGAAGATCCTCTTTTAGATAGAGGGTGGATTTTGTTAACGAATGCTTGTTATAATCAAGAAAACTATCAAAAAGCACTGTATTATATTAATAAAGCTATTAATATAGATGAGGCAAACGTTTTGTATTGGAGACGCTATGGCGATATCAATTTAAAACTCAATTTTTACGAAGAGTCTGTTAAAGCTTTTAGAACTTGCTTATCATTAGGAGACAGAGAAATTGAAATATATGTTGCGTTGGCAGACCTTCTATTGTTTTTAGGAGAATTTAATGAAGCTCTTAAAATATTAATTCAAGCAAAGAAAACGTATAAAGAATTTGCAGAAATAGAGTATAGACTTTGTGGGTTATTTATGATTCTTGGTAAAGAGGAGTATAGTGTAACACATTTAAATAACGCTTTAACTATCGATTTTGAGTATCATACAATTGTAAAAGAGTTGTATCCTTCTGTTTTTGAGAACAAAAGAATAAAAAAAATTATATCTAATTACGATAAAGCTGTTCAATAAAGGTTTTTGTGTCTAACATTTGTAAGGATTAATTGTGTTAAGAAACAAACTTCCATATTTTCCTTAAAATTAAAATACAAATTAAGGTGATTATTGAAAGTATTGTAGCAAGAACTATTTCACCATAAATCCAATTTCCAGTGGCGAATAAGAAGCTGTAGACACCTATAGTTCCAGTTATAAATCCTACAATTTTATATCCAACATTTTTAAACTTATAATTATCCTCAAAAATAAGATTATCAAATTTTTCTAAAGTTTTAGCATCGGTAGGTTGTGTTAAAAGGGTTACAATAATCCAGCCTACTGTAGTAACCAAAACACCAATAATTAATTGCCAATACCCCGCAATTTGAATAAATGGAGATTCCATTTTTCCATTGATAAAAAAGAAAACAGCAATTATAAAAGATATAGCCATTGCAGCGATTTCACTATACGGGTTAATTCTACTCCAAAACCAACGTAAAATAAATAACAGTCCAGTTCCTGCACCTATTTGTAGTAGTAAATCAAAAACTCCTTTGGCAGATTGTAAGTAGAAGGAAAAAAGAGCGGCACATAACATTAAAACTACAGTTGATATTCTACCAACTACTACCTTTTGCTTTTCAGAAGCATCTTTATTAATAAATCTGCTATAAAAATCATTTACAACATATGAGCTACCCCAGTTTAATTGAGTAGAAATTGTACTCATAAAAGCAGCGATTAATGAAGTTAATACAATTCCTAATAAACCTGCTGGTAAATAGGTCATCATTGCAGCATAAGCCACATCGTGTCCTTGCATTTCAGTAGTTAAACCAGGAAACGCTTGATTCATACTTTCTAAACTTGGAAAAATAATTAATGAAGCCAAGCCTACAATAATCCATGGCCAAGGACGTAATGCATAATGCGCAAAATTGAAAAATAAAGTAGCCCATGTAGCATTTTTTTCATCTTTAGCGGCTAACATGCGTTGTGCAATATAGCCACCTCCACCAGGCTCAGCTCCAGGGTACCAAGTACTCCACCATTGTACAGCGAAAGGAATAATAAATAAAGTAATTAAAGCTTCTTTGTTTGAAAAATCAGGAAACATTGCTAGTTTATCACTTACGTTTGGGTGCGTTAATAAATTTGAAAGCCCGTCAATTTCTGGTAAACTAACAATATATATAGTGGCCCAAACAGAACCAATCATAGCAATTAAAAACTGAACAAAATCAGTAAGTAACACACCTTTTAATCCACCTAAAGAAGAATAAATAACAACAATTATTGAAGAATACAAAAGTGTCTCTTCTTGTGATATTCCTAATAAAATATTAGCAATTTTAGCTCCAGCCAAACAAACCCCAGCCATTGTAATTACGTTAAAAATTACACCTAAATAAATGGCTCTAAAACCTCTTAAAAAGCTAGCCATTTTACCAGAGTAGCGTAACTCATAAAACTCTAAATCGGTAGTTATACCTGATTTTCTCCATAGTTTAGCATAAAAAAATACGGTAAGCATTCCTGTAAGAAGCATTGCCCACCAAACCCAGTTACCTGAAACACCATTTTTTCTAACCAATTCGGTAACCAATCCAGGAGTATCTGCAGCAAATGTAGTTGCGACCATAGAAACTCCTAATAACCACCATGGCATGTTTCTTCCTGATAAAAAGAATTCAGAACTATTCTTACCTGCTGATTTTGAAGCCCAAAGCCCAATAAGTAATGAAAGAATAAAAAATCCGAAAATGATAATGTAATCAAGAGAGGTTAATAGCATAGTTTGTTTTATTTGTTGGCTAAAAGTAACCAAATAAAATGAAACGTTAAATTTCAATTAAAAAGCAAAAATGAATTTGTTGTTTTTTACTTAAAAATGACTAAAATTGAGTAAATTTGATATTCGTTTTATGAGAAAAATTAAAAAAATAGCAGTGATGACTTCTGGAGGGGATGCTCCAGGAATGAATGCCGCGATACGATCTGTTGTAAGGACTTGCGCCTATTATCGTACGGATTGTATGGGGATTTATAGGGGGTATCAAGGATTGATAGAAGGAGATTTAATTCCTTTGACCGCTAGGAGTGTAAATAATATTATTCATAAAGGAGGAACGATATTAAAATCGGCTCGGTCAAAAGATTTTAGAACTAAAGAAGGAAGACAAAAAGCTTATGAAAGCTTAAAAAAGAATAATGTAGATGCTTTAGTAGTAATTGGAGGTGATGGTTCTTTTACAGGAGGAGTTATTTTTAACAAAGAGTTCAATTTCCCCATTATAGGAATTCCAGGAACAATAGATAATGACATTTCAGGAACAAGTCATACCCTTGGTTATGATACAGCCTTGAATACAGCTGTAGAGGCTATTGATAAGATTAGAGATACAGCTTCTTCTCATAACAGACTTTTCTTTGTTGAGGTTATGGGACGTGATGCTGGATTTATAGCATTAAATGCAGGTGTTGGTGCAGGAGCTGAAGAGATTTTAATTCCTGAAGAAGATTTAGGGTTAGAAAGAATGTTAGAATCATTAAAGAAAAGTAGAAGATCAGGAAAATCATCAAGTATAGTAGTAGTTTCAGAAGGAGATAAAACTGGAAAAAATGTATTTGAACTGGCTGATTATGTAGAGGAAAATTTACCTGAATATGAGGTAAGGGTTTCTGTGCTAGGACATATGCAAAGAGGAGGTTCTCCATCTTGTTTTGATAGAGTTTTAGCAAGTAGGCTAGGTGTAAGTGCTGTTGAATTATTACTTGATGGAAAAACAAATTTGATGGTAGGTTTGAAAGATAATAAAGTAATTTCTACCGATTTAGAAAAAGCAATCAAAGGTCAACATAATATTGATACCGAATTATTACGCGTATCTGATATTATGACCACTTAAACACGAATATAAAATTTAAAATAATGATAAAAATAGGAATTAACGGATTTGGAAGAATTGGTCGATTAGCATTCCGTTCTGCAATGAAAAGAGACAACATTCAAGTTGTGGCTATTAACGATTTGTTAGATGTAGATTATTTAGCCTATTTATTGAAGTATGATTCTGTTCATGGACGTTTTGAAGGAGATGTTGAAGTAAAAGATGGAAACTTAGTTGTAAATGGACAAACAATAAGAATAACTGCGGAAAGAAATCCTGAAAATTTAAAATGGAATGAAGCCGGAGCAGAATATGTAATTGAATCTACAGGTTTCTTTACAGATAAAGATAAGGCAGCAATGCATATTACAGGAGGAGCAAAGAAAGTAATTATTTCAGCGCCTTCTAAAGATGCTAATATGTATGTTATGGGGGTAAACCATAAAGAATTAACAGCTGGTGAAAATATCTTTTCAAATGCTTCGTGTACAACAAATTGTTTAGGGCCATTAACAAAAGTAATTCACGATAACTTTGGGTTAAAAGAAGGTTTGATGACCACGGTTCATGCAGCAACATCAACACAAAACACGGTTGACGGACCTAACAAAAAATGGAGAAGAGGACGTTCAGTAGTTAACAATATTATACCTACATCAACAGGAGCAGCAAAAGCTGTAACAAAGGTTATTCCAGAACTAGAAGGTAAATTAACAGGGATGGCTGTTAGAGTTCCTGTAGCGGATGTTTCTTTGGTTGATTTAACATTTAGAACAGATAAGGCAACTTCGTTAAAAGAAATTTTAGAAACATTAAAAGAGGCTTCAGAAGGTGAATTTAAAGGAATTATAGGGTATACTGAAGATGAGGTAGTGTCACAAGATTTTGTTTCAGAAACAAGAACATCAGTAATTGATGCTGACGCTTGTTTAGAGTTAAACGAAAACTTTTTCAAGGTAATTTCTTGGTACGATAATGAGTTTGGATATGCTACAAAAATTGTAGATTTACTAGAGTATTCAGCTTCTTTATAAAAGCATAAAATATTTTGTAATATTGTATTCCCGCTTTTTGCGGGAATACTTTTTTAAACACTATTTATGGAAATAGCAATTATAGCACATGATGGAATGAAAGCTGAAATGGTTCAGTTTTTAAATGAACACAAAGAAGTTTTACGCCAAAAAAGTGTTCAGTTAATTTCAACGGGAACAACAGGGGAGAAAGCAGAAAAAGCAGGTTTTGAAGTAACCAAATATTTATCAGGACCTATTGGGGGTGATGCACAAATTGCAGGTAGAGTAGCAGAAGGGAAATGTCAAATGGTGTTGTTTTTTAGAGATCCATTAGCAAAACATCCACACGAACCAGATATTTCAATGTTAATGCGTTTGTGTGATGTACATGATGTACCGTTAGCTACAAATCCATCGACAGCGGAATTATTAATAAAAGCGATATAATAAAAAATCCACTTTTTGAAAGTGGATTTTTTATTTATTCATGTTTTGAAATTGTCTTACTTAACAGCAATCATACTAATTTCTACATTTACAAACTTAGGTAAGTTAGCTACTTCAACAGTTTCGCGAGCAGGAGCAGTAGCATCATCAAAATATTCACCATAAACAGCATTAATTTTTGAAAAGTTATGCATATCAGAAATGAAAATTGAAGTCTTAATAACGTTTTCAAAAGTCATTTCAGCAGCAGCTAATACTTCTTTCATGTTTAGCATTACCTGTTTTGTTTCTGCTTCAATAGAATCTAAAACTAATTTACCAGTTTCAGGATTAATTGCTATTTGACCTGAAGTGTATAAAGTATTTCCGCTAAGTACAGCTTGGTTATATGGCCCAATTGGAGCTGGAGCTTTATCAGTTGTGATTATTTTTTTCATTCTTGCTTGAGTTTATAAAGTTGTTTGTTTTGTTAAAAAGGAAAAGTTAGATTTTTCTAACTCCTAGAATAAAACTCTATCTGGTGGTTTGTTTTTATCCCATTTTAAGTCGCTTAATACTGAAGATTTTACTCCAATAAAGAAATTATAAGATGAGTTAACACCAAAAGGAGTCCAGTTAAAGTTGAATCGCCAACTATCTAAATCTCTAGAAAAGTTCAATCTTGTGTATGTAAAAGCGTTGTCTTTGATATCGTAACCAGAAGAAAAACCAACTTTCCATTTTGGCGAAAGTTCAACATCACCACTAAACATTAATGTGTTATTACCAATTTTACTTTCTAAGCCGTTATCTGTATAGCTCATACTATAAGCTAAATTAAGAGTCCAAGGTATTTTAGCTCTGTATAGCTCGGTTTCTTTGGTTTCGCTTTCACCTTTTTTATTACCTCTATTGTTAGGAAAGCCATTGGTGGAGCCTATACCTTCTCCAAAAACATCAGGAGTGTCTTGTGCACCATTACCACTTTTATTATCTGAGTCATCTTTATCATCTTTATTCTTTTCAAAATCTTTACTAGAAATAGAGTAGTTTGCTGTTACACCCAAATTAGTCATTCTAAGAAGACTACCGTTAAATTTATTTATTCTTTGTCCTTTGCTGTTTACTTGGTATGGATCAAAAGTAGCATTCATGTTTAAAGCAAGCTTGTCTTTAAAAAGACGTGTACCAGCATTTGCTCTTACTGGAGACCAACGTAAACTATCGGCAGCTATGTTGTAGCTTGTGCTAAAATTTAAGTTGTTAAGAATCGTGATTTTTTTATCCTCTTCATCACTGTCAGGGTCTTTAGGGGCTACTTTGGCTTCTAAAACATTATTTACCGAAATACCAATAGAGTTTGAAACTCCACTTCCTGGTGTTCCATAAATACCACCTTCAAAAGGAGAATAGGTTAATAAGTCATTAGGATCAGAGCTTTGACGAACTGTTAAATCGTAATCATCAGCAAAATTTGGACGATATCCATATGAAATAGATGGTCTAATCGTATGACGAATGCCTTTTAAACGCCCTTTATTAATGGGGAATACACCATAGATATTTGTAGATAATGAAACTCCAAAGTTATACTCATTATAACGAGTAAAACCACTGATAGTGTCATTAACAGCAGTACCAAAATTACCATCTTTGTTTACCGCAGTTGGATCGTATCGTTTTTTAATTTGATCAAAGTACCAAACATCTTTATAGTTTACGCTAGGTGATAATGTAAAGTATCTAAAAGCTTTTAAACTTGTATTTGTACTTAAGTTATGTTGAATCCCTTTTTTTGCTGTTTTAAACATTTTAGAAGTGAAAAACTCGTCATCAGTAGTGTTAATTTGATATTGACCTTGCATACTATAGTTAAGCCCCATTCGCTGAATAGCATTCTTTTTAACCCCATTTTTACCTGCAAACGGATAAATACGATCCATGTTAAGTTGTAAAGATGGAAGTGTCATGGTAATGGACTCTGTATTGGTATTTTGTGAATGAGTAGCAGTTACGCTAAGGTTAAAAGGAGTACCTACAAAATTTTTATAATATGATATAGATGAACTCAACGTATTATTTAAAAATTGAGAACTATTAAATTCGTTTAAAGACTGACGATAATATTTACTACTTCCTAAATTAACAGAGGCTGAAAAACGTGAATTTGGACTCGATTTAGCATCCTGACTATGACTCCACCTAAGATTAAAATTTGTAGATTTTTGATAGTTGCTTAAACCACGTATACCTTGAATAATATTTTCAAAACGAACGCTAAAATTTCCACTAAACTTATAACGAACATAATAGTTGGAGGAAGCATTTAATCCCCAACTACCATTGGTATATAAATCTCCTAACACCGTTAAATCAAAATAGTCGCTTAAAGCAAAGTAGTATCCTCCATTTTGCATAAAAAAACCTTGATTATTACTCTCTCCCCAAGAAGGAATAATAAAACCAGAGGTTCTTTTATCTGTTAAAGGAAAATAAGCAAAAGGTAAATAAACAGGAGTTGGTACATCTGCCAGTACTAAATTACTACCACCAACAATAATTTTTTTACCAGGAACTAGTTTTGCTTTATTTGTTTGAATATAATAATCTGGAATTTTCTTTTTTGAAGTAGTAAAACGTAACCTTCGCATATATATGGTAGAATCGTTTACCCTTTTTGTTTTCTCTCCGTAAGTAATAATCCCTGCTTGATCAGTTTTAACACCATAAACTAAAGCCTTTTTAGTTTTAAAGTTAAAAAGGATAGAATCTTGTTCAGATTCTTGTCCACCTTGTTTAAACTGAGGTCTCTGATGATATCCTGTACTATCTTTTATACCTTTAGCATATACCATATTGTTTTTGTAATCTAGAATAATAATTCCAGCTTTTAATTCAATATCAGTATAGGTTACTTGGGCTTTATTGTATAAGGTAATAGTTTTGTCTTTGGCGTTTTGTATAGTATAATCTTCAGCATCGTGAGTAATTATACCATCAATTACTTCTTTCGGTTTAATAGAATCGTTAGCAATAGTGTCTCTTTTTTTGTTAATAAGAGCATTATTTTTTAAACCTATTAAGGTGTCTTTAGGACTAGAAAAAATAGAGTCTTTATTAGGTTTTTGAGGAGTAATGCCTTTCTTGCCAAATTCTTGCGCATTACTTAATTGAAAACAAAAAAGATAGAAAGCTAAAAGTATGTAAGTTGGATTTGCTCGCAATATTATTAATACTATTTTTGTGTTATATTTAAAAACTTTGGCGTGCTATTTGAATGCCTATATTTTAAAAACCAAAAATAGTTAAATTTTATTGATGCAATTCTTAAATTTCCGTAAATATAATATCTCCAAATTAAGCTTAATCATTCTAACCTCTTTAACTATTTTATGTGGAGGAATATTATCGGTTTCAGCACAAAAAAAATATACTGTTGTCTTAGATGCAGGGCATGGGGGGAAAGATCCTGGAAACCTAGGAAATGGTTTTAGAGAAAAAAACATAGCATTAAGAGTAGCACTAGATGTAGGTAAAGAGTTGTTAACTTCAAAAGATATAGAAGTATTTTATACTCGTAAAAAAGATGTTTTTATAGAGCTACATAATCGCGCTAAAATAGCAAATGATAAGAAAGCAGATTTATTTGTGTCTATTCACTGTGATGCTTTTAGAAGACCTGATCCGCACGGAGCAAGTACTTTTGTGTTAGGATTGAGTGGAAATAAAGAGAACTTAGAGATTGCTAAGAAAGAGAACTCGGTAATTTTATTAGAGGATAATTATAAGCAGAATTATGATTATGATCCTAATTCACCAGAGTCAGTTATTGGATTGTCAGTACTACAAGAAGAAAACCTTGAAAATAGTTTAGGAATCGCGGGGTTGGTTCAAAATAACTTTGTAGCAATAAAAAGAAATAATAGAAAGGTAAAGCAAGCAAACTTTTTAGTGTTAAGAGAAACTGTTATGCCAAGTGTTTTAATAGAGTTAGGTTTTTTAACTAATAAAAATGAAGGTAAGTATCTAAATTCTAGAAAGGGGCAAATAAGAATGGCCAAGTCAATAGCTCAAGCAATAAAAAAGTATTTTGAGCGATTAAAGCTAAATACGATTAGCGAAACACTAACAGTTAATGCACCGTTGGTTGAAAAAGAAGTTTCAAAACCTGTAATAAAGAAAGAGGAACCTAAAAAAGTAGTTAAAAAAGAAACTTCACCAAAGAAAAAAACTACCGAACCAAAATCAGTATCAACAGATGTTGTATTTAGAATACAAATAGCAGCGTCTAGAAAAAAACTTTCTACAAGTAGTTTTAAAGGGTTAGAAAACGTTGAGTCTTTATTCATAGATGATTACTACAAATATTACTACGGAAATTCACCTAGTTTATCTGGAATAAAGAAGGTTTTGCCTAAGGTAAGAAGTAAAGGGTATAAAGACGCTTGGGTAGTAGCTTTTAAAAATGGAAAGCGAATTTCAATAAAAGAAGCACTGAAAAACCGTTAATTTAGAGGTGTTCTATATTTATACTCCCAAAATTATTATTATTTTCGCTCGTATAAATATATTCTATGTCTAAAGAACTAAAAACAGGAATTGTTGCTGTCGTTGTTATTGCGCTATTTATTTGGGGTTATAACTTCCTAAAAGGACAAGATTTGTTCAGTGCTAATGCAAGGCACTTTTTTGTAGAGTACAATAATATTAATGGTCTTAACGAAGCTAGCTCTGTTACCATTAATGGCTTGAAAGTAGGAAAAGTAGATGAAATTAGATTCAATGATAATCCAGATAAAAAAGGAAACTTAATTGTTAAAATTTCATTAGATACCGACTTTAATTTCTCAAAAAATAGTATTGCTAAGATTTACTCAGCAAGCTTAATGGGAGGTCAAAATTTAGCAATCGTACCTAAATATGATGGAGAAATAGCCAAGTCAGGAGATTATTTAAAAGGAGAGGTCGAGTCAGATATATTTTCATCAGTAGGTGAAAAGTTAAACCCTATTCAAGCAAAACTAGAAAATGTTTTAGTAGGAGCAGATTCTTTGTTAATAGGATTTAATCAAGTATTAGACGAAAAATCTCGTCAAAGTTTAAACAGAAGTATTTTAGGTTTAGAAGGAACTATTTCTGATGTTCGTAAAACATTATCTTCTGTAAATTCATTATTAGCAGATAATAAAGGAAACTTAAATGCTACCTTAGCAAATACCAAAAAGATAACCGACAATTTTTCTAAAGTATCTGATGATTTAGCAAAAGCTAATTTAGGAGAATCAGTAAAAAAACTAGAAGCTACTTTAGCAAATGTTAATGGTTTATTAGCTAAAATGAAGTCAGGAAAAGGAACTCTAGGGAAGTTAATGACTGATGAGAAAATGTATACAAATCTTACTAATGCTTCAAAAGAGTTAGAAGAGCTTCTAAGAGAAATGAAGCTAAACCCAAAACGTTTTGTACACTTCTCATTATTTGGGAAAAAAGCAAAGCCGTATAACGAAGAGAATAATACCAAAAATGTAAGTAATAAATAAGCTTACGTTTTTATAAACCTAACAAACTTAATAATTAAAGAACGATGGAGAAATACGTACCAAACATTTTTTTTGCACTTATCTTAATTGCAGGTATCGGGTATTTTGTAATGAATGTTCGTAAGTTAATACGAAACATCAAATTAGGAAAAGACATTGATAGAACGGATAGAAAACCTGAGCGATGGAAAAACATGGCAAAAATAGCTTTAGGGCAATATAAAATGGTACGACGTCCAGTTTCAGGTATCTTACATATAGTTGTATATGTTGGGTTCATTTTAATTAATATCGAAATGTTAGAAATCGTTATTGATGGATTATTTGGTACACACCGTGTTTTTCAACCAATTATTGGAGATACTCTATACGGGTTCTTGATAGGGAACTTTGAAGTGTTAGCATTACTAGTTTTTGTAGCTGTAACAATTTTTTGGTTCCGTAGAAATATAGAGAAAGTAAAACGTTTTTGGAACAAAGAAATGGAAGGTTGGCCAAAGAATGATGGTAATATTATTCTATATTTTGAAATGGTATTAATGACTTTGTTCTTGGTAATGAATGCAACAGATGTACATTTTCAAGAAGCAGGAGTAGGAAATGTAGTTTCTCAGTTTATAGCACCTTGGTTTGATGGTTTTTCTAATGAATCGTTGCATACTATTGAAAAAACAGCTTGGTGGTTACATATCGTAGGAATTTTAATTTTCTTAAACTATTTATACTACTCTAAGCACTTACATATTTTATTAGCTTTCCCTAACACGTTTTTTGCAAACTTAAACCCTAAAGGGCAGTTTAATAACTTAGAAGCAGTAACGAAGGAAGTAAAAATGATGATGGATCCAGATGCTGACCCGTACGCTATGCCTGAAGAAGGAGAGGATGAAGGAGAACCAGAAAAGTTTGGAGCTTCTGATGTAACTGATTTAAACTGGGTACAGTTAATGAACGCATATACTTGTACCGAGTGTGGACGTTGTACATCATCTTGTCCTGCAAACTTAACAGGAAAAGAATTATCACCACGTGCTATTATGATGAAAACACGTGACCGTTTAGAAGAAGTAGGAAAGAATATTGATGAAAATGGAGGTGAGTTTAAAGATGACGGAAAACAGTTATTAAACGACTATATCACTCCAGAAGAATTATGGGCTTGTACAAGTTGTAATGCTTGTGTACAAGAATGTCCTATTGGTATTGATCCATTATCTATTATTATGGATATGCGTCGTTATTTAGTAATGGAAGAATCAGCAGCTCCACAGGAGTTAAATATGATGATGACCAATATTGAAAATAATGGAGCGCCTTGGCAGTATAGTCAAATGGATAGATTAAACTGGAAAGACGAAGAGTAGTTTTTTACTATTCTATTCCGTAAAAATTAAAAAGTAACCTCTGTTTGAGGTTGTAAACAAAAAAACAGTTCAACAATTAAACGATAAAGAATTATGAACGTACCAACAATGGCAGATATGATGGCTCAAGGAAAACAACCAGAAGTGTTGTTTTGGGTAGGAGCTGCAGGAAGTTATGATGATAGAGCAAAAAAAATAACAAGAGCTTTCGTAAAAATATTACAACAAGCAGGAGTTGATTTTGCAGTATTAGGTACCGAAGAAAGTTCAACAGGAGATGCAGCAAAGCGTGCCGGAAACGAGTTCTTATTTCAAATGCAAGCAGTTACTAACATTGAAGTATTAAATGCTTACGAAGTAAAAACAATTGTTACTTGCGATCCACATTCATTTAATACATTAAAAAATGAATATCCTGGATTAGGAGGAAAGTATAAAGTATATCATCACACTCAATATATTAGCAAGTTAATTAAAGAAGGACGTTTAACCATAGAAGATGAAAACTTAAATGGAAAACGTTTAACATATCACGATCCATGCTATTTAGGACGTGCAAATGATGTATATGAAAGCCCACGTGAATTAATTCGTCGTTTAGGAGTAAAAATGACAGAAATGAAGCGTCATAAGTCAACAGCATTATGTTGTGGTGCTGGAGGAGCACAAATGTTTAAAGAACCAGAAAAAGGTGATAAAGACATTAATGTCTTACGAACAGAAGATGCGTTAGAAACAAACCCACAAATTATTGCTACAGGATGTCCTTACTGTAATACTATGATGACAGACGGTGTAAAATTCAAAGAAAAAGAATCGCAAATACAAGTAAAAGATATTGCAGAGTTAATTGCTGAAGCAAATAACCTTTAGTAAAGAAATATAAAGTTTTCTTAAAAGTGTGTTACGAGAGTAGCACACTTTTTTCTTTATAGTAAGTTTGTTGGAAAATAATTATAAAAAATAAAAAAGAATGAGATACCTTTTTACTTTCCTGTGCTTAGTTTTATTAACATCATGTGATAATACGGATTTATCTATTGATGGAAATGGAGCCTTGGCAACAATAACGTTTAACATTACAAGTACAAGTAATGACAATAATGGAAGAATTAAAACTGTTTTTCTAGAATCAGGTTTTTTTAAGTATGATAACACTACAACAACTAATGTTTTTCCTTATAAGAAATCGTACACAGATGAAATTAATTTTGCAGCTAATTTAGCCTTTGAATATGAAGATAAAGCCACAGATAATTTTAGTGTTTATACAATAACAATGGAAATATTTAGAGATAATATTTTAGTTGACAAAAGAGAATATTTTATAGATAAACCAGGAACAAAAGTAGGTTTTGATGCGGTGGTGAATAAATAAACGGCTCATATACTTTAAGATAAAAGGAAAGCTAAGCTTTCCTTTTTTTATGTCTAAAAAACTTATCTTTGAAAATCATACTATCTCAATGAAAAACTACATAAAAGCAGCACGTTTACGTACCCTACCACTATCAGTTTCAGGAATTATTGTTGGAGCATTTTTAGGATTAAATGAATCTTTTTTGAAAGTGTCTTCAACTCTTCTTGATACAACTATTTATGTTGGAAGAAAAAATATATTGGAGTCTTCTATTTTCTGGTTGGCAATTCTAACCACAATTGGTTTTCAAGTGTTATCTAATTTTGCCAATGATTATGGAGATGGAGTAAAAGGTACGGATAACAAAAGGGAAGGAGAGGCACGAATGGTAGCCTCAGGAGCGATTACTCCAAAACAAATGAAAAATGCAATGATTGTTATAGGAGTAGTTACGACTATTATTGCACTACTACTAATTTATGTTTCCTTTGGAAAAGATAACTTTTTGTATTCAGTAATTTTTTTCGGATTAGGAATCGCTTCAATTGTTGCTGCTATAAAATATACTGTAGGAAAATCGGCTTATGGTTATAGCGGATTCGGAGATGTTTTCGTTTTTATCTTTTTCGGATTGTTAGCAGTAGTTGGAACTTACTTCTTATACACCAAACAGTTAAATTTTACGATTTTTTTACCAGCAATTACAGTTGGACTGTTAAGTACAGCGGTATTGAACTTAAACAATATGCGAGATAGAGAGAATGATGCAATGTCAGGAAAAAATACGCTTGTGGTAAAAATGGGAGCAGAATCTGCAAAAATGTATCATTACTTTCTAATTATAGTGTCTTTTATAGTTGCTTTATTATATACGGTAATCAAGTTTAAATCACCATATCAATTTTTATTTGTTATAGCTTATATTCCCCTACTAAAACACCTATTTTTTGTCTATAAAAATAAAGAAGAAGCTCTATTAGATGGAGAGTTAAAAAAAGTAGCTCTTAGTACCTTTTTATTTTCAATTTTATTCGGATTAGGTCAAATTTTGTAACTTCCCGAGAAAATTTAATACTATGAGAACTATTTTAGTCTTTTTCGGAGCATTTTTATTATTTGTAAGCTGCAATAGCAAAGGAGAGAACCCAAACTCTTATGGAGAACTTAAAACTTCAGGAAATTTTGATATTACTGAAGAGATTGTAGAAGCATCAGAAGTTGCACAAGAGAATAAAGAAGTAGCAATTGAAAGAAAACTTATTAAAACAGGTGACATTTCATTTGAAACAGATGATTTATTAGAGACAAGAAATCACATAGAGCAAGCAGTAAAAAAATATAACGGATACATTTCTGCTGATAACGAATACAAGTCTTCTCAAAATATTACTTCAAATTTAACGGTTCGAATTCCTTCAGAAAGTTTTGATGACTTTTTAAATGAGATTTCATCAAAAGTTGAGAGGTTTGATAATAAGAATATTTCTGTCAACGATGTAACAGAACAATTTCTTGATATACAAGCACGTTTGAAAGTAAAAAAAGAATTAGAACAACGATATAGCGAAATACTTAAAAAGGCTAGTTCAGTAAAAGAAATTTTAGAAGTTGAGCGAGAACTAACAAATGTAAGGTCTGATATTGAATCGATGGAAGGACGTTTAAAATACTTACAAAATCAAGTGTCGTTTTCAACCTTAACAATTAGATTTTATAAAAAAGAAGTAAGTAAAACTTATTCCAAAAGTTTTGGAAGACGTATAGCTGATGCTTTTGGTAATGGAGTAGATAATATAAAGTGGTTTTTTATCGGTTTGGTAAACATTTGGCCATTTATACTTTTAATAGTTTTACTAATTATATTCATTAAAAAACGAATTAAACGAAAAGAATAAATAGATGAAAATCACTTTTTACGGTCACGCATGTTTTGGTATTGAAATTAACGGAACACACGTATTAGTTGACCCTTTTATTACAGGAAACCCATTAGCTACTAATATAAACGTAGATCAAGTAAAAGCAGATTATATATTACTTACACACGCACATCAAGATCATGTGTTAGATGTAGAACGTATTGCAGAAAGAACTGGAGCTATAATTGTTTCAAATTATGAGATTGTAACTTATTATGAAGCAAAAAAACTTAAAGGACATCCAGTAAATCATGGAGGTACTTATACTAACGATACCTTTTCAGCTAAATACGTAAATGCAATTCACACCTCTTCGTTTGCTGATGGAAGCTATGGAGGTCAACCCGGAGGATTCGTAATTTCCGCAGGAGAAAAATCATTATATGTTTCTGGTGATACAGCGGTAACAATGGATATGCAACTAATACCGATGTCAACCAATTTAACAGCTTCTATTTTTCCTTTAGGAGATAATTTTACAATGGGAGTTGATGATGCTATTATAGCAAGTGATTTAGTTATCTGTAATAAGGTGATAGGATGTCACTTTAATACCTTCCCTCCAATAGAAATAGATGTAGAAGAAGCTAAAGAAAAGTTTGCTCAAGCAAAAAAAGAATTGGTGATTTTAGAAATTGGACAAACAATAACTATTTAAGTAAACCTTTTATTTAGGTATTATATATGAAAACAATCAAAATAATTTTAGGAGTTATAACAGTTTTAATTCTTGCATTTTTTTTAACAGGGTTAGTAGTACAAGAAGTTGTTTATACTAATGAAGTAATAGTAAATAAACCAACGGATAAAGTTTTTTCAGATTTTCAAGATGAAGAATTAATGAAAGAATGGATGCCAGAGGTAAAATCAATTGAAACCTTAGAAGAAAAACCAGATAAAGTAGGAAGTAAGTATAAAGTAGTTGTTGAAAACCAAGGGAAATTAGTAACGACGACTGAAGAAGTATTAGCATATAAGCAAAATGAAAAATTAACTCTTTATTTTGATGCAGAAAACATGCTAAAAACAGATGATTATACATTTACTTCAGAAGGAAATAAAACCAAGATACTACAAACTACTACTTGTACTAGTGATTCTTATGTAATGAGTTGCTTATTTCCATACTTTAAAGGATCTTTAAAAAGAATGAGTCAACAATATTTAGATAATTTTAAAAAAGCTTCTGAAGCTCATAATTAAAAAACTTACAATTGATAAAAGCTTCCTACCATAAATATTTGCTGAATTTTAAGCAAGCTAGCGGAACTTCTCGTGGAGTTTTAAGAACCAAAGAAACCTGGTTTTTAATTTTAGAAAATGAAGAAAAGAAAGGTTTTGGAGAATGTGGATTGTTCAGAGGCTTAAGTGCTGATGATAAACCTGATTATGAAGAAAAATTACAATGGGTAAGTAACAATATTAATTTAGGTTTAGAGAAATTGTTACCCGAACTTATTGAGTTCCCGTCGATACAATTCGGATTAGAGCAGGCCTTTTTATCGTTAGAAAGTAAAACACCATTTGAATTATTTCCATCAGATTTCACCAAAGGAAAACAGCAAATTTCCATAAACGGATTAATCTGGATGGGAGATAAAGCTTTTATGCAGCAGCAAATAAAAGATAAGTTGCAACAAGGTTTTACTACTATAAAGATGAAAATTGGAGCGATAGATTTTAATACAGAAATTGAATTATTACAATCTATCCGAAAAGAATTTTCAGTAAAAGAAATAGAGTTACGAGTAGATGCCAATGGAGCATTTTTACCTAAAAACGCTTTAGAGAAATTGCAAAAGCTATCTGAATTGGAATTACATTCTATTGAACAACCTATAAAGCAAGGACAATGGCAGGAAATGGCAAGTTTATGTGAAAAAACTCCATTACCAATAGCCTTAGATGAAGAGTTGATAGGAGTATTTTCTTTCGAAGAAAAAGAAAAATGTATTGCTACAATTCAACCACAATACATTATTTTAAAACCTAGTTTGGTAGGAGGATTTAAAGGAAGTAGCGAATGGATTCAAATAGCATCTAACCATAACGCAGGTAATTGGATAACTAGTGCTTTAGAAAGTAATATAGGGTTAAATGCAATCGCACAATGGACGTACACGTTAAACAATCCATTACCACAAGGGTTAGGAACAGGAAGTTTGTTTACCAATAATTTTGAAAGTCCGTTAGAAGTTTCAAACGGCAGTTTAGGATATAATGTTGATAGAAATTGGAACTTTAATATTTAACAATGAATTTTATACAACAAGCATATAAAGGGCAAAATCAGTGGCACTTATACCTACTAGTTATTTTTATAGTTTTATTTGGATGGCAATTTATAGGTGTAATTCCTTTAGCTGTTACAGCGGTTTTACATTCTGAAAATACTAATGAATTTTTAAGAGCTGCGGATGATAGCTTTATGAGTTTAGGAATAAATAAGAACTTGTTTTTATTTATGATGGTTGCCATGTTTGCTTTTGGATTAGTTTCATTGTTTTTAGGAGTAAAATACATTCATAAAAGGGCAATTAAAACAGTTATAACAAGTAGAGAAAAAATAGACTGGAGTCGTTTTTGGTTCGGTTTTTTTGTATGGGGAATATTATCTGTAATAGTAGTGTCTTCTGATATTCTTTTGTCCCCAGAAAATTATATTTGGAACTTTAAACCTCTTCCTTTTTTTACTTTAGTAGCAATATCTTTTTTGTTTTTACCTATCCAAACAAGTTTTGAAGAATTACTTTTTAGAGGATATTTTATGCAAGGATTAGGAACTTGGTTTAAAAACAGATGGGTTCCATTAATAGTAACCTCAGTAGCTTTTGGATTACTACATGGAGCAAATCCAGAAGTAGAGAAGCTAGGATATATTTCAATGGTATTTTATATAGGAACAGGCTTCTTCTTCGGAATTACAACCTTAATGGATGAAGGTACAGAGTTAGCATTAGGTTTACATGCTATTAACAATATTGTAGCAGCATTCTTAGTAACAACTGATTGGACTGTTTTTCAAACAGATGCTTTATTTGTAGATACTTCAGACCCTTCAGTTGGTATAGAAATGTTTTTACCTGTATTTGTTTTGTACCCTTTAATGCTACTTTTATTTTCAAAAAAATATGGTTGGAAAAACTGGAAAGAAAAACTGTTTGGAAATATAGAAAAGCCAGAAATAATTAATCAATAACTATAAAAACAGTGTTCTGAACGTAGTGAAGGATCTAAATTTTCATAAAAGTTTTCAGTTAAATGGAATATCTTTTTCATCGGAAGATGAATTATTAACTTTTTCGAAGACTATAAACGATTCTATATATCAATTTTTATCAGATTGGTTTAATACTAATGATTTTGTAATTGTGCAAACTTCAGGCTCCACAGGAAAACCTAAACCAATTTCGTTAAAAAAAGAGTTTATGATAAACTCAGCAAAAGCTACAGGAGCTTTTTTTAACTTAGAAAAAAATACTACAGCTTTACTGTGTTTGTCAACTGATTATATAGCAGGAAAAATGATGCTAGTGCGTGCACTGACCTTAGGGTGGAGTATTGATGTGGTCGCTCCAACTTCTAAAGTTGAAATTGTAAAAAATTATGATTTTTCCGCGATGGTACCTTTACAGTTAAGAAGTTCTTTGGAGAGCATTCATAAAATAAAGAAACTTATTGTTGGTGGAGGAGTCGTAGCAAATGATTTAATTAAAATTATCGAAGATAAATCGACTGAAATTTTTGCTACATATGGAATGACAGAAACAATTACGCATATTGCTGTTAAAAAGCTAAACAATGTCATTTCGAACGATAGCGAGAAATCCCACTACAAGGCACTTCCTAATGTACAATTATCTCAAGACAATCGAAATTGTTTAATTATTGATGCGTCTAAGGTTTCTGAAGAAAAAGTTGTAACAAATGATGTAGTTCGCTTGATTTCAAAAACAGAATTTGAATGGTTAGGACGCTATGACAACGTAATTAATTCTGGAGGAGTTAAGCTACATCCAGAGAAAATAGAAGAGAAGCTATCCAAAGTTATTCCGAATCGTTTTTTTGTTACTGGTATTCCTGATCAAAAACTAGGAGAAAAGTTAATTTTGCTAGTAGAAGGAGAAATAAATAATGTCATTTCGAACGAAGTGAGAAATCTATTGGGGCTTACCAAGTATGAAATTCCGAAAGAAATTTATTTTGTGGATAAATTCATAGAAACTGAAACAAAAAAAATCCAACGTAAAAAGACGTTGGATTTAGTGGAATTATAGTTTTTTACCTATCAACATCTAAAAACTTTTTGTCATCAAAAGCTTTTTTATAATCAGTTAAACTCATTCCGAATCGTTCGGCGTTATAGTTTTTCTCTTTATCTATCTTATAAAGTTTACTTTTTCTGCTTATTTCCATAGAGTTGGCTACAAAGAAAATAGAATCGGCGGTAACGTTTGTTACTTTTACGGTAGAGTAGGCTTTGTCGGATGACTTGTACTCAATAATATCATTAACTTCGGGAGAATTAATATAGGTAACAACATCCTTATCGTGTTGTTGTGCAGAGTAAATTCCGAAGAGAATTATAGCTCCCATTAATAAAGAACCTATCCAATGTGTGAATGGAGTTTTTGCATTTCGTTTTACATTGTCATGAGCTAGTTTTAATTGTTCGCTCATGTTTTTACGTTCGTAAGTAGCTTTGCAATGGTTACATTCAGACACTCCTTTTTTACCTATAGGAAAAATAGGTATCCAATAAATGTAAAAGTATTTACCAAAAATACTAATAGTGTGAGTGTTTTGTTGTTCACAGTGATTACATTTTACACCACTAACTTTTTCGCTGTGTAAATGCGCTCCTTTTGTTCCGTAGAAAATCATAATAGTGAGAAGTTTGGTTTGGATAAATATATAAAAAAAATCCAACGATTATTTTCGTTGGATTTTGAAGTTTTATAAAGAAATAGAAAATTATTCTTCCATAGAGTGATAGACATTATTCACATCATCATCCTCTTCCAATCTTTCTAAAAGTTTGTTTACTTCTTCTTTTTGTTCGTCAGAAATGGCAGTAGTAGTTGTAGGTATACGTTCAAATTCAGAAGAAAGAATTTCAATATTATTTTCTTCTAAATATTTTTGAATAGCACCAAATTGTTCAAACGGAGCATACAGCATTACTGAACTATCTTCTTCGTCAGCAAAAACTTCTTCCACTTCAAAGTCAATCATTTCCATTTCAAACTCTTCTAAATCCATACCTAATGAATCTTCTTTTACTTTAAAGTTAACCACATGGTCAAACATAAAAGCAACTGATCCAGAAGTTCCTAAATTTCCGTTACACTTGTTAAAAGCAGCACGTACATTAGCTACTGTACGGTTATTATTATCAGTAGCAGTTTCTACCAAAACAGCAATACCGTGAGGAGCATATCCTTCAAATAATACTTCTTTATAGTTTTCAGTACTTTTATCAGAAGCTTTTTTAATAGCGCGCTCAACATTGTCTTTAGGCATGTTGGCAGCCTTCGCATTTTGAATTACAACACGTAAACGAGAGTTTGTTTCGGGGTTTGGACCACCTTCTTTAACTGCCATAACGATATCTTTACCAATACGAGTAAAGGTTTTAGCCATAGCTGACCAACGTTTCATCTTTCTTGCTTTCCTAAATTCGAATGCTCTTCCCATGTGTATTCTGTTTTAATTTTGCTTGGCAAATGTAACTAATGCTATAAAATATTGCAATTAAAAATGTTTTTTGAAAATTACATCACCTGTTTGTTTATCATAAGCTTTCCAAGTTCCACTTTGCTTATCATTTTTATAATGTCCTTTGACTTTTATATTTCCGTTTTCATAGTAAGATTTATAAGAGCCATCTTTTAAACCATCATCTAAGTCCACCTCAAACTTTAGTTTTCCGTTTTTATAATACTCCTTGTACGATTTAGCGCTTAAATCTGAAGGATGTATTGGAGGTAGTTTGAAAAATGATGTAGAATTTTGAGTATCTGTTGAGTCTTTATAAGGAGCTAACTCTAGCAGTAACTTTTCTCTTAACTCTTTATCTTTTTTAATACTTGTTTCAATGTTTTTTGGATCTTCAAAAACGAAAGAAATATTAGTTTCAAAGAGTTCATCAGAAGCAATTAGTTGCATTCCAATTTGAGAAAAACAAGTTATGTATGGTTTATTCTTTTGGAGTTCACGTCGAGTTTTGCTGTCAACTAAACTTAAAAGATCTTTGTATGAGTTAGGTGTGTTTACATAAGCAAATACACTAGATTTCTTTTCAAAGTGATAATTAAAATCGTCAAACTTTTCAGAACTTTCAAGTGTGTATCCTATTAAGTGATTATTAATGATTTCTTTAATAGTATTTGGGCTAGTACTAAAAACAATAAAATCATCAATAATTGTAAAATAAGGTTTTTCCATTTTAGAAAACATGTTTCCAGCTAACATTTTAAAGAACCCTTTTAGGTCAAAAAAGTTAATTGGATAGCCTCTATAATTAATTTGTTTGTATTTTAAAGGGGTATTTTCTTTAATTTTAGAAAGAATAAGCTGAAGGTTTTCTTTAGCGTCATCAATATCATCGGCTTTAATAATAGCAGCGATATCTTTTTTGTTTTTTGAAAGCTCAGTGTTAAAATGAATTAAAGCTATTTCACTACCAATCCAACTATAAATATTTTCAGACACATTTATATTTAATTTATCCTCAATCATAGCGAGCTGATCAGTATACATTTTAAATTCAGCTGGATTTTCTTGTTGAAGCTTTTCTAAATTGCTATTAAATGTTTTAAAATCATCAAAAGCGAAACTAAGATATAAAGAAGTGTTTTTGGGAGCTATTTTAGCAACACTACGCTTACCAACTCCAGATTTTTGTAATACTTTTAGGTAGGTTTGCGAGTTGCTATCAACATTTGTAAAACCTGTAGCTTGAACTATAACTCCTTCTATAATTGATATATCTAAACCAGAGTAGAAGAATGCTTCTTTGTTTAAGAAATCTAAATTACTTGAACTGGTAAAACAGTTGAGATAGTCTTTTAGGTATTTATGTTGTAGGTACATATTAAAAAAGCCATCAGTATCTGTTTTTCTTTTTATTTCTAAAAAGTTGAGATCACGACCAATAATAGGATTTAAGTATTGGTCAATTGATTGTTCAACCAAAAGGTGAGTGTAGGAAGCTACGACTTGATTTTTAATAAAGGAAAGATGTAAGGTTTCTCTTGTCTTCTTATTATAGAGTTCTATAATTTCATGCTCTTTGTATACACGTTTGGTTACCTTATAGTCCTCACCAGCTAAATTACTAATAGCTCTTTTTAAAAAGATGAGTTTAGAGAACTTTTGTAAATCAGCAATATATAATAACCCGTATTTTTTTGGGCTATATACATGTACAGAAATAACTAGGTTACGTTCTCCAATAAAGTCAAAAATTTCCTTTTTTGCTTTAAAAGTTTCATCTAAACTATTGAGACCTTCAGATAGTTTATTGATTTGTTGATTTTTTTGAAGATGTGTCCAAATTTGACTTGAGCTTATTTCATCCCAAGTATCAATAGGTCTTTCTGTATCAACTATGAAAACAGCATCATCAGGAACTAAGTAAATAGATTTTATATTATCATTTTCAGATAAGGTGAAAATATAAACCTGATAGATTACAAAACCAATTACAAGGGCAATAATAGCCCAAAATACCTTCCTCTTCATGCTGCTTTCTATGTTTTAAACTTGTAACACTCCCAAGTTAAAAGGCTTTTCAATAGGAGCGTGGTCAGCTGCTTCTATTCCCATAGAAATCCAAGTTCTAGTATCTAGAGGGTTAATCACAGCATCGGTCCAAATTCTTGCTGCAGCATAATAAGGAGATATTTGATTATCATATCTCGATTTTATTTTGTCAAATAATTCAGCTTCTTTTTCAGGAGTAATTTCCTCTCCTTTTTTCTTTAAAGCAGCTGTTTCAATTTGTAATAATACTTTAGCAGCAGAGGCTCCACTCATTACAGCTAATTCAGCACTAGGCCATGCAAAAATAAGGCGTGGATCATAGGCTTTACCACACATGGCATAATTTCCTGCTCCGTAAGAGTTACCAATAACTACCGTAAACTTAGGAACTACAGAGTTACTTACAGCATTCACCATTTTGGCTCCGTCTTTAATGATTCCACTATGTTCAGATTTACTTCCTACCATAAACCCAGTAACATCTTGTAAGAAAACTAACGGAATTTTCTTTTGGTTACAGTTAGCAATAAATCGAGTAGCTTTATCGGCTGAATCGTTATAAATTACACCACCAAATTGCATTTCGCTAGGTTTCGTTTTAGCACCTTTTGATTTAACAATTTTACGTTGGTTGGCAACAATACCAACAGCCCACCCATCAATACGAGCGTATCCTGTAATAATTGTTTGACCGTAACCTGCCTTGTATTCTTCAAATTCAGAATTATCTACCAAACGTTTAATGATTTCCATCATATCGTATTGCTCATTGCGAGCTTTTGGTAAAATTCCGAAAATATCATCTTCGTTTTCTTTTGGAGGAAAAGCTTCTTTACGGTTAAAACCAGCTTTGTCATAATCTCCAATTTTATCCATTAAGTTTTTAATGGTGTCTAAAGCATCTTTATCGTCTTTTGCTTTGTAATCGGTAACCCCAGATACTTCACAGTGTGTAGTTGCTCCACCCAATGTTTCATTATCAATAGTTTCACCAATAGCAGCTTTTACTAAATAACTACCTGCTAAGAAAATACTTCCAGTTTTATCTACGATTAGTGCTTCATCACTCATAATAGGTAAGTAAGCACCACCAGCAACACAGCTTCCCATAACGGCAGCAATTTGGGTAATTCCCATGCTACTCATTACTGCATTATTTCTAAAAATTCTTCCAAAGTGTTCTTTATCAGGAAAAATCTCATCCTGCATTGGTAAATAAACCCCAGCAGAATCTACCAAATAGATAATAGGTAGTTTATTTTCAATTGCTATTTCTTGTGCTCTTAAATTCTTTTTTCCTGTAATAGGGAACCAAGCACCTGCTTTTACTGTAGCATCATTAGCAACAACAATACATTGCTTACCGCTAACATATCCCATTTTAACTACTACACCTCCAGAAGGACATCCACCGTGTTCTTGATACATGTCTTCACCTGCAAATGCAGCAATTTCAATAGACTTAGATTTATCGTCTAATAAGTAATCAATACGTTCACGAGCTGTTAATTTTCCTTTCTCATGATGTTTATCAATACGTTTTTGTCCGCCACCTAATTTTACTTTGGCAAAGCGTCTGCGTAAATCTGATACTAAAAGTTTATTGTGGTCTTCGTTTTTATTGAAGTTAAGATCCATGGTAAGTTATTTGTTTGCGTGTGCTAAAATAAGAAAATCAATGTATAAAACAAGGTGTTTAAGTATATGATTGAATGATGTTTTCAACAGTGTTTTCTATTTCTTTATTTCTAGATTGTTTCATTAAAATATATGGTTCAGCTACACGTTCGTTACAATTTTTTACAGCACAAGTTTCGCATGTTACTCCTACTGTTTTTTTAGTAAAAGTATCTTCATCAAAAAAATGAAGTTTTCTTTTTAAGTGTGGAGAAAGTAACATACCTATACTCACACTACGATTAATTTTTTCTTTAAATGGATCTGCGGTAGCTGCAGAAAGTACTAAGTATTCTTTTTGAGAATTTTCGTACGATGATATCTGAATTCCGTAAGCAGATTTTTTTTCTTCAGACACTTCTAAATCCTGAATTGTTTTAATAGCAATCCACCTTCTACAATAATGTTCGTTATTACGATTGGCATGGGGAGATTGTTGTTGAGTAATATGTAATTCTTTTGAAAGTCTATGCACTGGAGAACCTTCTTTATGTGTAAAACGTAAGAAGAATAAATTTTTAATGTTAAAATGTCTTGGTAGGATGTTAGTTAAACGTTGATAGAATGTCTCATCAGAACAGTTATAGCTTCTAATAATTTTGTGTAATTGTATAGGTTGCCAGGTTTCTAAAGAAAAAAGTTGTGTTAGTTTTTGAATTAAATTGTCTTTTGGAATAATTAAAGCACCCGCAAAGTAAGAAGCAATAAAATTATTTAATACTTCATCAAAACTCTCAAATTTAATCCAAGGAAAGGTATATAGTCTATTTTCTATCTGTAAATAATTGTAGGCTATTTCTTTAGCAAAAATAAACGTTTTTTGTGCTTCGTTTATGTCGTTATATATAAGGAGTGTTTTATTCTTTGGAATATAGATGTTTCTGAGTTCAGATAGTTTTTGATGCTTAGATAGTTCTTCACTATCAATAGTATAACTATATTCTTCAATTAAAATTTCTTCTAAGTCTTTTGAAGTAATAGGTTTATTAGGATTTATTTGATATGCTTTAATAAAGTCAGTAACCTTCGTTTCAATATTCTCAAAATAGTTATTATGTGCCTCTTGGTACGAACGTAATGCAGCAAGAAAAAAGCTCTCTCTTGTTAAATTGTAGTTTTGAGAAATCTTAATAATTGTACTTATAAATGCATTAACCTTGGCAGGAGCATTGGCAATGATGTCAATTAGGTTATTTTCTTTAATACCAAATAGGTCTAAGGGAATTTCTTTTAAAATTTTCGATTGTAAAATTTCACCAATAGGTGCTAAGTTTTTATCTAACTTTAGGGAAACTAAATGGTCATAAGGTACTTCTAGCTTCTCGGAAAGAATAACAATTTTATCAGTTTTGGGGTACTTTTTTCCTTTCTCAATTTCGTTTAAATACGATTTTGATAATCCTGTTAATTTGGCTAATCCAAAGAGTGATAGGTTTTTATCTGTGCGTATTTGTTTAAGCTTTAATCCGAAAACTAATCTGATATATTCTTCTTCCAAGGTGTTTTTATTAAAAGATTCGTAATTCAAAGGTATAAAAATTAGCGAATTAATAAAAATTAGTAAATTATTTGTTTTTAGCGAACGTTCGCTTTTTTGTTTGGGTTCTTTTTTTTAATATTGAACTGTCAATCAATAAGAAAAATAAATAGATATGAATCAAGATGTTTTAGCAAAAGAAATTCAATGTGTAGGTTTTGATCAAGCCGAGTATAAAAGTGTTCTAACTGACGAAGCCAAAGCGTTTTTAATTCAACTTCAAGAAAAGTTTAATTCTCAAAGACTTCAATTATTAGCTGAAAGAGAAATAGAACAAGCTTATTTTGATGCAGGAAATAACCCAACATTTCCTTTAGAAACGAAAGAAATTAGAGAAAACGATTGGGTATGTGCTCCATTACCTGAAGATTTGTTAGATAGGAGAGTAGAAATTACAGGACCAGTAGAGCGTAAGATGATTATCAATGCTTTAAATTCTGGAGCAAAAACATTTATGGCAGATTTTGAAGATAGTAATTCACCTACAATTCAAAATATTTTAGATGGTCAGGTGAACTTACGAGATGCAGTAAATAAAACAATTTCATTTTATAACGCTGCAAAAGATAAAAGCTATGAGTTGAAAGACAAAGTAGCTACTTTATTAGTAAGACCAAGAGGATTGCACTTAAACGAAAAACATTTGTTGATTGATGGAGTAGAAATGTCAGGTTCTTTGGTTGATTTTGGTTTGTACTTTTTCCATAATATCAAAACCTTGCAAGAGAAGGGGAGTGCAACTTATTTTTATTTACCTAAACTAGAACATTACAAAGAAGCACGTTGGTGGAATGATGTTTTTGTATTTGCGCAAGAGTATATGGGAGTGCAACAAAAAACAATTAAAGCAACAGTGTTAATTGAAACAATTACAGCAAGTTTTCAGTTAGATGAAATTATTTATGAGTTAAAAGATCATATGGCTGGATTAAACTGTGGTCGTTGGGATTATATTTTCTCATACATTAAAAAGTTTAGAAATCACACTGGTTTTATAGTGCCAAATCGATCACAAGTAACCATGAGTAGTCCATTTATGAAAGCATATTCGTTACGAGTTATTCAATCATGTCATAAACGAGGTGTACATGCAATGGGGGGAATGGCTGCACAAATTCCAGTTAAGAATAACGATGAGTTAAATAAAGAAGCTTTTGCAAAGGTGAAGAATGATAAGGAACAAGAAGTTAAGAATGGTCATGATGGAACTTGGGTTGCTCATCCTGGTTTAGTAGCAATTGCAATGGATGTTTTTAATACAACAATGCCTAATGCTAATCAAATAGATAAAAAGCTAGAAGATTTAACTATTACTGAAGAAGATTTAGTGGCATTACCAGAAGGTACAATTACTGAAAATGGTATACGAGAAAACATTAACGTTGGAATTCTGTATATGGAATCTTGGTTAATGGGGCAAGGAGCAGCTGCTTTGTATAACTTAATGGAAGATGCAGCAACAGCTGAAATATCTCGAACACAAGTATGGCAATGGTTGCATAAAAGCGTAATGCTTGAAGATGGTAGAACATTTACAGAAGGAATGTATGAGCAATTTAAAAAAGAAGAATTAAAAAAAATAAAAAGTTATGTAGGTGAAGACAGGTACAACAACGGAAAATTTGAATTAGCTATTCAATTATTTGACGAGTTAATTTTAAACAAAGAATTTGTTGAATTCTTAACCTTACCAGCATATAAATACTTGTAGTATAAACTATTTATAGAATAAGTTCTTGTGTAAACAAATATTTTAATATACAGACTAAACTAGGAATATTTAATCTCGATTATCGAGTAAAAAAAGCCCTCAAAAATGCGGCAACATTTAAGAGGGCAAGCTATCAATAAAAATTAATAACCTTATCAATCACAAAATTATGAAAAATTTAGCACACGCTAATTATAGTTCTGCTTTACAAACTGTAAAAGAATTAAAGAAAAAGTTCGGATCAACTTGGTATTCAATATCACCAGAAAATGCAGCTAGAATGGTAGCACAAAACCGTTTTAAAACTGGTTTAGATATTGCAAGATATACCGCTGCTATTATGCGAAATGATATGGTTGCTTACGATGCAGATCCATCTAACTATACACAATCTCTAGGATGCTGGCATGGATTTGTTGCACAACAAAAAATGATTGCGGTTAAAAAGCATCATAAAACTACTAGTAAACGTTATTTATATCTTTCTGGATGGATGGTAGCTGCGTTACGCTCAGAATTCGGACCGTTACCAGATCAGTCAATGCATGAAAAAACAGCAGTTCCTGCGTTAATTGAAGAAATTTATGATTTTCTACGTCAAGCAGACGCTATTGAATTAAACGATTTATTTAGAAGATTAGAAAACGGAGAAGATGTGCAAAATGAAATCGATAATTTCGAAACGCACATTGTACCAATTATAGCAGATATTGATGCTGGTTTTGGTAATGAAGAAGCAACGTATTTATTAGCAAAAAAAATGATTCAAGCTGGCGCTTGTGCTATTCAAATAGAAAATCAAGTCTCAGACGCTAAACAATGCGGACATCAAGATGGAAAAGTAACTGTACCACATGAAGATTTTATAGCAAAGCTTAATGCAATTAGATATGCCTTTTTAGAATTAGGTGTAGAGGATGGAGTTATTGTTGCTAGAACCGATTCGGAAGGAGCAGGATTAACTCAAAAATTACCAGTAAGTCAAGAACCAGGAGATTTAGCATCTCAATATTTAGCATTTGTAGAAGCTGAAGAAATTACAATTGATGAAGCAAGGGAAGATGATGTGCTGTTAAAACGTGAAGGAAAGTTAGTGCGTCCCGTACGTTTGGCAAATGGTTTGTATAAGTTTAGAGAAGGAACTAATATCGATAGGGTAGTGTTGGATTGTATTACAAGCTTACAAAATGGTGCAGATTTACTTTGGATTGAAACACCTACACCTCATGTAGGTCAAATAGCAAATATGGTAAATAGAGTAAGAGCTGTAGTGCCAAACGCAAAATTAGTATATAACAATTCTCCATCATTTAACTGGACCTTAAATTTCCGTAATCAAGCATATGATGAAATGGTAATACAAGGATCTGATGTTTCAATCTATGACAGAAATAATTTAATGGATGCAGCTTATGACGGATCACAACTTTGTCAATTAGCTGATGAGAAAATTCGCACTTTCCAAATAGATGGGGCAAGAGAAGCAGGAATCTTTCATCATTTAATTACCTTACCAACGTATCATACAACAGCACTACATATGAACGATTTAACAGAAGGTTATTTTGGTGAAGATGGAATGTTAGCGTATGTAAAAGGTGTACAACGACAAGAAATTAGAAAAGGAGTGTCGTGTGTAAAACATCAGCGTATGGCTGGTTCAGATTTAGGAGATGATCACAAAACGTTTTTCGCAGGAGACAAGGCATTAAAAGCGGGTGGAGAAAAAAATACGTCTAATCAATTTGAAGCAGGAGCAAAAGATAAAAGATTAGAAGAAGAAGAAAGTGCAGTGGTTATATAAAAAAACTTAGTTGTTTGTAAACTTCCCGTTATGTTTGGTTTGTTTCAATTGTTTGTTTACATAGCGGGAATTTTACTTATTAATTTAACGGTATAAATTTATAATTAGCAGTTGTAAATTTTATTTTGAAGTAGTAGCTCTCTTTTTAAAAGAGAGCTTTTTCATTTTGATAATAATATTTTTCAATAAAAGCTTTAATATTTTTGAGTATCAATAGATTTTGTAATAGGAGTTATTACATCACCAGTGTGTTTAGTAGATTTTGTTTCAATAAGCATAATTAAACACTCTTCCAAAGAGCTAACTCTATGATTGATACCTTTAGGAACTACGTATAGATCTCCTGTTTTCATTGTAAAACTAGGTTGGTTTTCAATTTCCATTAGAAGATTTCCATCAATAATATAAAAAAGCTCATCCTCATCTTCATGATTATGCCACGGAATATCTTCTCCTTTAATTTTAGCTATTTTAACGTATTCATTATTAACCTCAGAAATTATTTTAGGAGAAAAATATTCTTTTAACTTTTCAGCTTCTTGTAGGATGTTAATTGTTAGAGTTGTATCCATATCGTAAATTATCAAGACTTTGTTTTCAGTTCCATTTTAATGTTACAACGTTCGTATGGGCAACCTTCTTCCACGGGGATTTCTAAAAAGCCAAATTTTCTATAAATGTAAATAGCATTTTCTAGCTTTGTGTTAGAGTAAAGAACGAGTTTGTCAAAATTATTTTCTTTAGCAAAATCAATACAATGCTGCATAAGCTGTTGTCCTATTTTGTAACCTCTGTGTTTTGGTGAAACAGCCATTTTAGTTAGTTCATAAACGTTGGGTTCGTTCATTGGCATCAAAGCAACAGTACCTACAATTTCATTATTTAATGTAGCAAAGAAAATATGTCCTCCTTTGTTAATAATATATGTATGAGGGTTGCTTAAAACTTTCTTATCATAAGGTTCTACGTAGAAAAATGTTTCTAACCATTCAATATTCAAATCATAAAAAGAGGAGCTGTATTCTTCTTTAAATGTGGTAATTGCTACAGTGTTTTTTGTTGTATTCATTTTTATATGTTCAATAATAGCTTTACTGAAGGGTTTTTCGTTAAATTTAGCTTCTAACTCATTTATAAGTTCAGTTAGAGACTCAGATTTTATATTTGTATACTCTTTAATAATGTACTCAATACTGTTCCAAATTGGGGTAACACTTTTGATAAGTCTTTTTCCTTTATCGGATACAAAAACAACTTTTTTTCGCTTATCTAACTTATCTTCTTTTAGAATGATAAGTTCTTTTTTTTGAAGTTTATTAATTGCTTGCGTTGTAGCAGGTTGTGATGTTTTTAAACTGTTGGTAATCTCAGTATTTGTTACACCATCTTTGTTTTTTATAATTTTAAAAGTAGGGAATAGGTAAGGGTCAAAGTCAATATTAAACTCATCATATACCAATTGTGTTTCACGCATCATATATTCACTAGTTCTCTTTAATCTAGAACCTAAACCTATTTCTCCTAATCCTTTTAATGCATCCATTTATGAAATATAAGTACTTATATAATTGCAAATATAAATGTTTTTTTGATTTCAAACAGTTGCTTATTAATTTTAATAAACACCTAGAAAATATATACCATGGAAAATAATTGAAATATTTTATATATTTGTAAAAGAATTTTAACAACAATTAAAAATGAAAAGAGATAAAATTATTTTTTATGTAGCTACAGGCTTGTTAACACTATTGATGTTTTTTTCAGCAGGAATGTATTTTTTTAACCATGGAGAAGTAGCTAAAATGTTTACAACATTTGGGTATCCAACATACATTATTTATCCCTATGCAATAGCAAAAATATTAGGTTTAGTAGCATTGTGGTTTTTTAGAGGGAAGTTTATAAATGAATGGGCATATGCAGGCTTTTTCTTTGCGTTCATTCTTGCATTTTTTGCTCATTTTATGATTGGAGATGGAGAGCAAACAGGTGCTGCAATTGCAATGGTACTAGTAATAGTTTCGTATATTTATAGTAAAAAAATATAATGAGCAATAATCCAACATCAACAGTTACTTTAACTGAACGAAATTACTTAGCAGAAGGTAAAATGAGAAATCATTTTGCCGTTATTGATGAACCTTTAGATAAAGGAGGAGACGATAACGGACCAACCCCAGTAGAATATTTATTAACTGCAATTGGCGGTTGTGTATCAATAACACTGCGAATGTACGCAGAAAGAAAAGGGTGGGATTTAGGAAGAGTTACAGTAAATGTCAGTCAAAAAGAACAATTAACTCCAGAAGGAATTAAAAAATCATTAGTAGAAGAAATTTCTTTTGAAAAGGAAGTTACGGATGAGCAACGTGTCAAATTATTAGAAATAGCAGGTAAGTGCCCAGTAGCTAAAATGGTGAAGGGAGAAACTGAAATCGATTCAAAAATAACAACATAAATGAAGAGTATAATCGCTTTTGCGGGGAGTAATAGTAAAAAATCAATAAACAAACAATTAGTAATATACGCTTCAGGTTTTTTAAAGGAAGTTGAGGTTTCTGTATTAGACTTAAATGATTATCCATTACCTATTTATGGAGTTGATAAGGAAGCGGAAAGCGGTATTCCAGAAAATGCAGTAAAATTTCTGGATAAAATTAAAAAAGCTGATGGGATTGCGGTATCGTTAGCTGAACATAACGGAAATTTTACGGTAGCTTTTAAAAATATAATAGATTGGATGTCGCGTATTGAGCAGAAAGTATGGCATAATAAACCTATGTTACTATTATCAACTTCCCCAGGAGGTAGAGGTGGAGCATCATCTATGTCCATAGCAAGAAATGGTTTTCCACACATGGGGGCAAATGTCATAGCGGATTTTTCTTTACCAAAATTTTATGATAACTTTAAAGACGGAAGGGTTGTAAATGAGGAGTTTAATGAAAAAATAAAAGAGGCCGTTGCAACTTTCCAAAAAGCAGTATAAACATAAAATTTAATATTATGTCAGAAGCAAAGGAAATTGTAAAAAAATATAGTAATGATGATATTACTGTAGTTTGGAAACCAAATACATGTATCCACTCAAAAAAATGTTGGAAAGGATTGATACAGGTTTTTAATCCACAAAATAGACCTTGGATTAATATGGATGGAGCAACTACAGAAAGAATTAAAAAACAAGTAGAAGAGTGTCCATCAGGAGCTTTATCATACATTTCAAAAAGAGAAGATAATCAAGCAGCAGCTCATACAGAAACTAAAGTAGAAGCTCTAGAAAATGGCCCTTTATTAATCTACGGAACCTTGCATGTAACCAATACAGATGGTAGTACAGAAAAGAAAAGTAAAACAACTGCTTTTTGTAGGTGTGGAGCTTCTCATAATAAGCCATATTGTGACGGTACGCATGTAAAGGTAGAGTTTAAAGGATAATCATGAAGGTACAGCAAGAAGACAAAGGAGGTAAGGGAGAGTTTTATATTGAAGTTAATGGAAGTAGGGATGCATTAATGACTTACACTTGGGCAGGGAAAGATAAATTAATTATAGATCATACCAAGGTTGGAGATAGTTTAAGAGGAAAAGGAGCCGGATACAAGTTAGTAGCAGCTTCAGTTGAGTTTGCGAGGAGTAAAAATATTAAAATCCTTCCTTTATGTCCGTTTGCTAAATCAGTTTTTGATAAAAAGCCAGAATATTCAAACGTTTTAGCATAAACAAAATTCCTTTTCAGTATTTGTAAAGAGTTTATATTCCTTGGTATATAAATGTGTGTTTTGTATTTTTGTACTCAAAATAAGGAGGTTAAAATGAAGATAGTTTTATACGGTAGAAAAGGACATGCACATACAGTTGCATATAAAAACTTTCTAAAATCTGCAGAAGTATCATTTGAATACAAAGATGTTTCTGTTGATAACGAAGCAAAGGAGCATACTAAAGAATTGTATGAAGGTCAAGTAAAATATCCAACACTATTTGTTGATGAAGAAGTGTACTTAACACCATCATCGGACACTTTTAACAAATTAATGCAAGACTTAAAGTTAAAAGGGTAATCTTTTTTATTAAATAATATAAACCGGCTAATGGCTAATAGTCGATAACCAAAACAATGGGAGATATTTCAAAAGACATCAATTCAAAATTTCCAAATAATAAAATCAAAGCTTTTATAAATATTAAATATACTGCTAACTGGATAAACAGTAAAGAAAATGAGTTTTTTAAGCAGTACAGTATTTCTCCACAACAATTTAATATTCTTCGTATTTTAAGAGGAGCAAAAAAAGCAATAAAAGTTCAAACAATTAAAGATAGAATGATTGAACGAGCTCCGAACGCCACAAGATTAATGGATAAATTATGTGAGAAAAACTTAATTGACCGTGAAAGATGTGAAGATGATAGAAGAGTGGTTTATATAAGTATTACCCAACAAGGAAAAAAGCTTTTAAAAACAATAGATGATAAATTGCATTTAGATTTTATTGATAATTTAACAGAAGAAGAAGCCACACAACTTAGTGGTTTACTGGATAAAATAAGACAGTAAATTTTGTGCTTATTCATTAAATAAATAGGAAATCTAGTTTAAATATTGTATCTTTTAGGAAAGTGAAACAATAGAAGTTATGTATACATATGATACACTTTCAGAAGCATTAAAAGATTTACAGAAAAGAGGTTTTACTCTTGATTTTAACTTGAAGGAAAAAGAAATAGAGAGTAAAAATACTAAAGAAATTTTCTCTCCAGATACCTTTGAAGTTGTAGAGGTATATCGATTTGAAGGCATGAGTAGCGCAGGAGACAATTCTGTTGTATATGCAATTCAGACGAAAACAGGTGTTAAAGGAGTTTTAGTTGATGCTTATGGAGTGTATGCTAACTCTCTTTCTCCAGAAATGATTCAAAAATTAAAAATAGTACGATAATTTAAAAACCAGAGGATATCGTAGATAAAAAAGAGTTATTTCCCTTAAAAAATTAAGATGTTTTCCTTATGTAATAAATAACCTTTTGCCTATAAGTTTCTAAATAGAGGTAAGATATATTTGGGCTAATTAATTAACCCAAACTAATATTTTATGAAGACTTTAAAAACCCTAATGCTGGTAAGTATCTTTTTCATGGTATTTGCATCATGTCAAAACGAAGAAACAGTACTACCAAACGAAACTCAGACAGAAGCAGCCGATGCAAAAGCTGCAAAATCCACAGATGATTTAAGATTAGATTACCATGAAGACTACGGAGTAGTTAGAGCGGATGAATACCCAATGAATCCAGAAGGTGTTGCAAAACCAACCTTAGATTTATTTTTAGAAAAAGGAAACCTTAAAAAAGAAGATTTAAAAAGTTACCGTATTGTAAAAGATGAATTTTCAGGTATAGGTTTAGCAGAGCATAGAATGGAGGATGGTAATGTAATACAAGTACCGCACGAGTATGAAAGGCAACCAGTTTATAGGTTTGAAGCTGAACTAAATGATGGAACTAAAGTTAGAATTATTATAATTATAATATGTTCAAATGGTTTAATTATAATCATTTGGTGGTAATAAAATAAGTAAGTATTTCTAAAAGACCTTATACACAAGTATGAGGTCTTTTTTATATGAAAAACATATTATAAAAATATGTATCTTGCAATTTGTTATGCGTGCATAATATTTTATAAAAATAAAACAATGAAATACAAACATATTTTCGAGCCATTAGACTTAGGTTTTACTACTTTAAAAAATCGAGTATTAATGGGCTCTATGCATACTGGTTTAGAAGAAGAAAAAAATGGAATTGAACGTATTGCTGCTTATTATGCAGAACGTGCGCGTGGAGGAGTAGGTTTGATTGTTACAGGAGGGATTGCTCCTAATATTCAAGGGTGGACAGCGCCTTTTTCTGCTCGTATGAGCACAAAAAAACATGCCCGTGAACACAAAGTAATTACAGAAGCAGTTCATAAAGAAGGAGGTAAAATATGTATGCAAATTTTACATTCAGGTCGTTATGGATATCATCCATTTAACGTAGCTCCTTCAAAAATCAAATCACCAATAACACCTTTCAAACCATTTGCCTTAAAGCAATCAGGAATAAGAAGGACAGTAAAAGACTTTGTAAACTGTGCTAAGTTATCACAAGAAGCAGGATATGATGGAGTAGAAATCATGGGGTCTGAAGGTTATTTAATCAATCAGTTTATAGTAACAAGAACAAATAAACGAACCGATGATTATGGAGGGAAATATGAAAACAGAATTCGTTTAGCAGTAGAGTTAGTTCGAAAAATTAGAGAAACAGTTGGTGAGCATTTTATCATTATCTATCGTTTATCAATGCTAGATTTGGTAGAACAAGGAAGTTCTTGGGAAGAAGTGGTACAACTAGGAAAAGAAATAGAAAAAGCAGGAGCTACCATTATCAACACAGGTATTGGTTGGCATGAAGCACGAATACCTACTATTGCAACCTCAGTACCTAGGGCTGCGTTTACTTGGGTAACTAAAAAAATGAAAGAAGAATTATCTATTCCGTTAGTTACTTCTAACAGAATTAATATGCCTGATACTGCTGAGAAAGTACTAGCAGAAGGACATGCAGATATGATTTCAATGGCACGTCCGTTTTTAGCAGATCCAGAATGGGTAAATAAAGCGAAAGAAGAAAGAGTAGACGAAATAAACACTTGTATAGCTTGTAATCAAGCTTGTTTAGACCATGCTTTTCAGAAAAAAGTGGCAAGCTGTTTAGTAAACCCAAGAGCATGCCATGAAACAGAGCTAAACTATAATCCAACATCAAAAAAGAAAAAAATAGCAGTTGTAGGTGCAGGACCAGCAGGATTAGCAGCTTCAACAGTAGCAGCACAAAGAGGACATGATGTAACCTTATTTGATGCAGATAAAGAAACAGGAGGGCAATTCAATATTGCAAAACAGATTCCAGGAAAAGAAGAGTTTTATGAAACCATCCGTTACTTTAATAAGCAGCTAGAATTACACAACGTAAATGTAAAGTTAAACACAAGAGTTTCTGCAGAAGATTTATACAATGGTAATTTTGATGAGGTTGTTTTAGCAACAGGAATTACGCCAAGAACTCCAAGAATAGAAGGTGTAGAGCACGAAAAAGTATTGAGTTATATAGATGTTGTAAAATTAAAGAAACCCGTTGGTAAACGTGTTGCGGTTATTGGAGCAGGAGGAATTGGTTTTGATGTTTCAGAATACTTAGCTCACGAGGGAGAGAGTACTTCTTTAAATGTAGATGCTTGGTTAGAAGAATGGGGAATAGATAAAACATTAGAAGCACGTGCAGGAATTGAAGGAATTGCTCCAAAAATTCATCCTTCACCTAGAGAAATATTTATGTTCAAGCGTAGTTCAGGGAAGTTTGGAGGAAATTTAGGAAAAACTACAGGATGGATTCATCGTTCAGTATTAAAAAGGAAAAAAGTACAGTTTATTAATGAGGTACAGTACACAAAAATAGATGACGAAGGTTTGCATTATGTTCAAAATGAAGAACAAAAAGTATTACCAGTAGATAATGTAATTATTTGTGCAGGTCAAATTCCGTTTAAAGAATTATTAGAACCATTAGAAGCTAAAGGAATGAAAGTACATGTAATTGGAGGAGCAGATGTTGCAGCAGAATTAGACGCAAAGAGAGCCATAAATCAAGGAAGTAGGTTAGCTGCTGAACTTTAGTTTATACATAAATTTAAAATCACTAAAAAAGTCTTGCCAATGCAAGACTTTTTTTATGCACACAACTACAGTGAATAAGTCTAAATAATTACCGATATTTGTAGCTCACATTTTTTTGAAAAAAGTAAATTATGGCAATGAACAAAAACACTGTCCTAGGTTGGGCAACGCTTATAATGGTATTAATGGGGATTTTACTTATATGTTTAGCAGTATTTAAGTATGATGAAATAGCTGGATATGGCTTTGGAGCTGTTGGTTTAGGTTTTTTTGCAAATGCATGGGTATTTAATGCCTTAAAAGGAAGAGTTTAATTAAAGAAAAAAATAAAGAAATGAGCGACGATAAAAAAGTCATTTTTTCAATGAATAAGGTCTCTAAGACCTACCAAAGTACAGGAAAACAAGTTTTAAAAGATATTTATTTAAGTTTCTTTTATGGAGCTAAAATTGGTATTTTAGGTTTAAACGGTTCGGGTAAATCTACTTTATTAAAAATTATAGCAGGAGTAGAAAAAAATTACCAAGGAGATGTTACATTTTCACCAGGTTATAAGGTTGGATATTTAGAACAAGAGCCACAATTAGATGAAAACAAAACTGTTTTAGAAGTTGTTAAAGAAGGAGCAGCAGAAACTGTTGCTATTTTAGATGAATACAACAAGATAAACGACATGTTTGGTTTAGAGGAAGTGTATTCTGATGCAGATAAGATGCAAAAATTAATGGATCGTCAAGCTGAACTACAAGATAAAATTGATGCATCTAATGCTTGGGAGTTAGATACTAAGTTAGAAATTGCCATGGATGCGTTACGTACGCCTGAAGGTGATAAAAAAATAGGAGTATTATCAGGAGGAGAGCGTCGTCGTGTAGCCTTATGTCGTTTATTATTACAAGAACCAGAAATTTTATTATTAGATGAGCCTACCAACCACTTAGATGCAGAATCTGTACATTGGTTAGAGCACCATTTAGCACAATATAAAGGAACCGTAATTGCAGTAACGCACGACCGTTATTTCTTAGATAATGTAGCAGGATGGATTTTAGAGTTAGATAGAGGAGAAGGTATCCCTTGGAAAGGAAATTATTCATCTTGGTTAGATCAGAAGTCAAAACGTTTGGCTCAAGAAAGCAAGACAGCATCTAAACGTCAAAAAACATTAGAACGAGAGTTAGAATGGGTACGTCAAGGAGCAAAAGGTCGTCAAACAAAGCAAAAAGCACGTTTGAAGAACTATGAGAAGTTAATGAGCCAAGACCAAAAGCAAACGGAAGAAAAATTAGAAATCTATATTCCAAATGGTCCACGTTTAGGAACGAATGTAATTGAAGCTACTGGTGTTTCTAAAGCTTACGGAGATAAGTTATTATATGAAAACTTAGAATTTAATTTACCACAAGCAGGAATTGTAGGAATTATTGGTCCAAACGGAGCAGGTAAGACTACTATTTTTAGAATGATTATGGGAGAAGAAACTCCTGATGCTGGAAGTTTTAAAGTAGGAGAGACAGCCAAAATTGCTTACGTAGACCAATCACATTCAAACATAGACCCTGAAAAATCTATTTGGGAGAACTTTTCAGAAGGTCAGGATTTAGTGATGATGGGAGGTAAGCAAGTAAATTCGAGAGCTTATCTAAGTCGCTTTAACTTTTCAGGAAGTGAGCAAAACAAAAAAGTAGCTACTTTATCAGGAGGAGAACGTAACCGTTTACATTTAGCAATGACTCTAAAAGAAGAAGGTAACGTATTGTTATTAGATGAGCCTACTAACGATTTAGATGTAAATACGCTACGAGCTTTAGAAGAAGGTTTGGAGAATTTTGCAGGTTGTGCTGTAGTAATTTCGCACGATAGATGGTTCTTAGACCGTATTTGTACACACATCTTAGCCTTTGAAGGAGATAGTCAAGTGTATTTCTTTGAAGGTTCTTTCTCTGATTATGAAGAGAATAAGAAGAAACGTTTAGGAGGTGATTTAATGCCTAAGCGAATTAAATACAAGAAGTTAATTAGATAAAATTATTGTCTAATATTTTATAAAATAAAACTCGAAGTTAGCAGCTTCGAGTTTTTTCTTTTTCTATAACAATTGTCCCCTCAATGTAAAACTGTTTTGTAGATAGTTTTTCATAGTATAGCGAATTGTGTTAAAGTTTTCTTAACAACAATTATTATGCCGTAAACTCAATAAAATAACATTTTTATTGAATTTATGTTATTTTTTACCGTTTTACGGTAAATTATCTGTTTTTAGTACTGTGTAAAAAACCTCACCATTTATTGATGAGGTTTATAAGTATTTATATTTCATGAGTTTAGTAGCACTTTTCAAAGTAGCCATCAACACAGCAATATGGAACATCAGTAATACAGTGTACAGGAGAAGGGTATTGGCTGTTACAGGCCAAACCTTCTCTAGGGCATATGCTAGTAATTCCACCAGTAATAGATTTTTGCTCAGATACTTTTAAGACAAGCCCAATGTTTGAAATATTTTTTAACATAATCATAAATTTTAAAGTTGTTATAAATTTATGTATTAAGTCAAAAGTAAACTTTAGAAAAACCGTAATAAATGTAAGGTAATTATGTATTTTAAAAACAAACCTCACCAATTAGGTGAGGTTTACGAACTTTTATATGTTCTCTAATAATCCTTTTTCGAAACTTTAACTAAATTAATAGCTCTTTGTGTTATAAGGTTTACTATTAACTACATATTTCATAAAAACCATTAACGCAACAAAAGTCAGCAGCTGGAAGGCATTCAGAAGGAAATTGAGATCCATTAGGACAACGATCTCCTAAAGAACATTCTTTCATGTCATTTCCTCCTTTTACTGATTTTTGCTCTTCTTTCTTTAAAATAGTTCCTACTTTTAAAATATTTCTTAACATAAGTGTAAATTTTTATTGTGAAACAAATTTATATTATAGAAGTCAAGAAACTTGATTAAAAACCGTAATAAGAATAAGGGAATTACGTACTTTTTTAATTATGAAAAGCAGCATTATGCGCTAAATCTCCGTTACAACTGTTACACTTTCCAGTAGTATCTGCCCCTCCAGCACAACCGTTGGTACAGGTATAGTGATATTGTCCAGCAGCATTAGGTCCAGAAGTAGTCTGTGTTACAGGAGTTGATATTGGAGAGTTGGAAGTTTTATTTTGTGTATTGTGAAATCCTTGGTTATGAGCAAGAGGAGTTTTACAAACAGGGCAAGAAGTACCTTGAACACTTGAAGTACCTCCTTCACACTTTTTAGGGCATATATAATGCGCTCCTCCAATAATATTAACAGAATTATTGTTGTTATTTGGAAGTTGTGGAGTTGGACGTTCACTAAAAGGAACCGTTAATGGATTTACGGGTGTTTTCTTTTCTTCTGTTTTACAAGAATAAAAACAGCATAATAAAACGAATATTGAGAGTATTTTTTTCATATTCAAATATAAAAAAACCTCGTCAAAAAAGACGAGGTTATAATTTATATAAAGTTTGTAAATTTTATAAATGAATTACTTCATCATAAGCATCTGCAACAGCTTCCATAACCGCTTCACTCATGGTTGGGTGAGGGTGAATTGCTTTTAATACTTCATGACCAGTAGTTTCTAATTTACGACCTAAAACAGCTTCAGCAATCATGTCAGTTACACCAGCACCAATCATATGGCATCCTAACCATTCACCATATTTAGCATCAAAAATAACTTTTACAAATCCGTCAGGAGTTCCAGCAGCTTTAGCTTTACCTGAAGCAGAGAATGGGAATTTTCCAACTTTTAATTCGTAACCTTTTTCCTTTGCTTGCTCTTCAGTTAAACCAACAGAAGCAATCTCAGGAGTAGCATAGGTACAACCAGGAATGTTTCTATAGTCGATAGTTTCAGTATGCAGACCAGCAATTTTTTCAACACAGGTAATTCCTTCTGCAGAAGCAACGTGAGCAAGAGCAGGACCAGGAGTTACATCACCAATAGCATAATAACCAGGAATGTTAGTTTGATACCAATCGTTTACTAAGATTTTATCTCTATCAGTAATAATACCCACATCTTCTAAACCGATGTTTTCAATATTGGTTTTAATACCAACAGCTGATAATACGATGTCTGCTTCTAAAATTTCTTCTCCTTTTTTAGTTTTAACGGTAGCTTTTACTCCATCCCCAGAAGTATCAACAGCTTCTACAGAAGAACTAGTCATTACTTTAATTCCAGCTTTTTTGAAAGAACGCTCCATTTGTTTAGAAACATCTTTATCTTCTACAGGAACAATTGTTGGCATAAACTCAACAACAGTAACGTCAGTTCCCATTGAGTTATAGAAGTGAGCAAACTCAACTCCAATAGCACCAGAACCTACAACAATCATTGATTTTGGTTGTTTAGGTAAGCTCATAGCCTCACGATATCCGATAACTTTTTTACCGTCTTGAGGTAAACTTGGTAACTCACGTGAACGAGCTCCAGTTGCAATAATGATATGGTCAGCTGAATACTCAGTTACTTTACCATCTTTATCAGTAACATCAACTTTTTTACCAGCTTTTACCTTTCCAAAACCATCGATGATGTCTATTTTATTTTTCTTCATTAAGAACTGAACACCTTTGCTCATTCCTTCAGCAACACCACGACTACGTTTAATAACCGCTTCAAAATCTTTATCGATTGCTTCTGCTTTTAAACCGTACTCATCAACATGTTTTAAATAATCATATACTTGAGCAGATTTTAATAATGCTTTGGTAGGAATACATCCCCAGTTTAAGCAAATTCCACCTAAGTTTTCCTTTTCAACTACAGCGGTTTTAAATCCCAATTGAGATGCTCTAATGGCAGTTACATAACCTCCAGGACCACTTCCGATTATTAATACGTCGTATTTCATGTCGTTTATTTTTACTTGTTGTTTGTTAAATATTTATTTACAATTTTCATTGTAATGTTCAATAATATTTCCTGTAATTGAATTTATTTTGTCTTCAAAATTCTTTTTTAAACTTTTTTTATCTTTTATAAGCTCAGAAAAATTATTACAATGAGAAACATATTTCGAAATGACTCTTCTGTATTTATTTCCTTTTTCATTATTCGGTAATTTTTCAGCAAAGTCTGTATTACTTTTACCTATAAAGTAAGTTGTATAGGTTCCACCTCCAAACCCATTATGAAGTGTAGGAGATTGAGATTCTAAAGAGTATAAATCTAATTTTTCACCTTTAATTTCCCTTTTTAATAGATAAATATATCTGTTTTTTATTGTTATTTTATAAATATATTCATCCCCAAACCTAAATTTCAGACTCTTAACATCTTTTTCATCATAAACTATTTTCTCACAATCAGATGTTTTTTTAAATTTTATTTTTCCTCCATAGTTGGTTATTTTCACAAGACCTTCTATTTTATTTCCATTTCTTAAATAAATGGTACCTTTCTCATATGTGTTAAAAATAGATTGAGCGGAAGTGTTTAATGAAAATAAAAATAGTAAAAATAATAAAATGACTTTCTTCATAAATAGCTTAATTAATTACATTCTTTCAGGAACTTGAATTCCTAATAATTTGAATGCAGATTTTATGGTGTCAGCTACTTTTTTAGATAATTGAACTCTAAACACTTTTTTATCTTGATTTTCTTCTCCTAAAATAGATACGTTTTGATAGAATGAGTTAAACTCTTTTACCAAATCGTATGTGTAATTAGCAATAACAGCAGGTGAATAATTATTTGCTGCTTGCTGAATTACTTCAGGGTACAATTCTAATTGCTTAATTAATTCTTTCTCTTTCTCGTGTAATTCTACTGATACCGAAGAAGAATAATCAAAGTTAGCTTTACGTAAGATTGATTGAATTCTCGCATAGGTGTATTGTACAAACGGACCTGTATTTCCTTGGAAGTCTACGGATGCTTGTGGGTCAAACAAAATTCTCTTTTTAGGATCTACCTTTAAAATGAAGTATTTTAAAGCTCCTAATCCGATAATTTTATATAACTCCTCTTTTTCCTCAGTAGAATACCCTTCTAACTTACCTAACTCTTGTGAAATTTCACGAGCTGTATTGGTCATTTCATCCATTAAATCATCGGCATCTACTACAGTCCCTTCACGAGATTTCATTTTTCCAGAAGGTAAATCAACCATTCCGTAACTTAAGTGGAATAATTGCTTAGCCCAAGAGTACCCCAGTTTTTGTAAGATTAAGAATAAAACCTTAAAGTGGTAGTCTTGTTCGTTACCTACGGTATATACCATTCCATTTACATCAGGAAAATCTTTAGAACGTTGGATAGCAGTACCAATATCTTGCGTCATGTACACCGCAGTTCCATCCGAACGTAATACTAGTTTTTCGTCTAGTCCTTCGTCAGTTAAATCACACCAAACAGAACCATCTTCTTTTTTGAAGAAAACACCATTTTTAAGTCCTTCTTCAATAACATCTTTTCCTAATAAATAAGTGTTGCTTTCGTAGTATAATTTGTCAAAGTTAACTCCGATGTTTTCATAAGTAACATCGAACCCTTTATATACCCATCCGTTCATCATTTCCCAAAGGGCTACAACTTCCTTATCACCAGCTTCCCATTTACGAAGCATTTCTTGTGCTTCTAAAAATAATGGGGCTTGTTTTTTAGCATCTTCTTCAGAAGTGCCAGAAGCGACTAATTCGCCAATTTCTTTTTTATACTCTTGATCAAACTTTACGTAGTAATTACCAACCAGTTTATCTCCTTTCAATCCAGTTGATTCAGGAGTTTCGCCTTCTCCAAATTTTTTCCAAGCTAACATCGACTTACAAATGTGGATACCACGATCGTTGATAATTTGTGTTTTGTAAACTTTATGCCCTGCAGCTTTTAAAATTTCAGCAACAGAATATCCTAATAATACATTACGAACATGTCCTAAGTGCAAAGGTTTGTTGGTGTTTGGAGAAGAATACTCTACCATTCGAGCATCTGTTTCGTCTTCTTTTACAAAACCATACCTTGCATCTGCTGCAATTTCATTAAAAAAGTTTACATAAAAAGAATCGTCAACGACTAAGTTTAAAAAACCTTTTACAACATTGTAACTGGTAACTTCGTTGATGTTTTCAACTATATATTTACCTAAATCTTCACCAATTTGAACCGGATTTCCTTTTTTGTACCGTAGTAAAGGGAAGACAACAACAGTTATGTCTCCTTCAAAATCTTTACGGGTTGCTTGAAATTCTACACTAGGAATTTCTACATCATACAAGGCTAAAAATCCTTCTTTTACTTTCGTTTCTATTAACGATTGAATATTCATTGGTTCTTTTTGATTATCGCACAAAATTAGTGTTTTTAATTTTTTCTTCCCATCAATTTTAAGGATGATTTTTTGATTCATGATTATAGCATACTTAGTTGATGCTTTTGTACCTTTGCACCATGGATAAAGACCTTGAAAACTTACCAAAATTAGCCAAAGACGCTTTACAAGAAAATAAGAAGTATTTTCAACGATTAAAGAAAAGAACACCTAAACGCTTAGATTTACTAATGCAAGAGTTGCATGAGGAAGAATTTGAACGTACGGATTGTTTAGAATGTGCAAACTGTTGTAAAACAACTTCACCAATCTTTACCGAAAAAGATATAGAGCGTATAGCAAAACACTTAAAAATGAAGGTGGTTGATTTTACAAATCAGTATTTACAGCGAGATGAAGATAATTTTATGGTCTTACAATCAGCTCCATGTACTTTTTTAGACGAATCTGATAATACTTGTTTTATTTATGATGTTCGTCCAAAAGCTTGTTCAGAATATCCACATACGAATCGAAAAAAGTTTATCCAAATAGCAGATTTAACTATTAAAAATACAGAGGTTTGTCCTGCTACTTATAGGATAGTTGAGGAATTGAAAAAACGTCTACCACAATCGGGAAGTTCTAAAAAATAAGTTGTTATAGATATTTTTTCTATTTTTAGAAAAAATATTACACATTGGAAACCCTTATACATTATTTTGAAAATATTCCTTCTAGTCATAGAAGTATTATTTTAGTTGGAGGAATAACTTTTTTCTGGTTGTTAGAAGGCGCTGTGCCTTTATTTAGTTTTAAATACAATAAGTGGAAACACGCATGGCCTAACTTGTTTTTTACTGCTACCACGGTAATTATCAACTTTACTCTGGCTTTTGTATTACTTAAAACAGCGGACTGGGTACAAGCAAATGATTTTGGATTGATTAACTGGCTTCCTGAAATGCCATTATGGTTGTATGTATTGTTAGGAGTGTTGTTTTTAGACTTTTTCGGAGCTTATTTAGCACATTTAGTAGAGCATAAAGTGAAACCTTTATGGATGGTACATTTAGTACACCATTCTGATCATAAAGTAGATACCACAACAGCAAACAGACATCATCCAATAGAAAGCGTTATTCGTTTTACATTTACATTACTAGGTGTTTTTTTAGTAGGAACACCTATAGGTATAATAATGTTATATCAGTCTATGTCGTTAGTGTTTACACAACTAACTCATGCCAATATAAAAATGCCTAAAAAATTGGATAAAGTATTAAGTTATGTTATTGTTTCACCTGATATGCATAAAGTACATCATCATAATTTATTACCTTATACTGATTCCAACTACGGAAACATCTTTTCTATTTGGGATCGATTATTAGGGACTTATATGGAATTAGATAGAGAAAAAATAGTCTACGGAGTAGATACATTTCCTGATGAGGTAAAAAATTCAAGCCTAAAAGAGTTACTCAAGCAACCTTTTCAAGGATATAGAAAACCTACGAACTTAAAGGGTATTAAATAAATAAAAGCAAGCAGTTAGGCTTGCTTTTATAATTCTTATCTAGTTATAAAGGATAACAAATGTAACCACGATAGCTTAAATCTGTGTAAGAATAAAAAAAGGTAGGTGTATTACCATTACTAGTTTGGTTATGACACCTCCACTTCCAACTTGGTGTTACTGGATCAGAAGGAAATCTGTCAGGATCTGTTGTTGTGTCTACTCCATCTAAATAACCACCAAAAGAACCTCCTCCTGAAATTTCTTTTTGAGTTAAACTGTTTAGTTTTTGAACACCACTTAACTTTAAAATTTTTTTCAACATAATTTTTTATTTTGATTTATAATGTTGGCAAAACTATAACCGAAAGAGAAGAAGGTCTTTAGGTTAACGACTGTATTTTTAAAAGGAATAAACACTTGATTTATAGAGGGTATAAATTGAAATACCCACAAACTTTAGCAAATGTTCAGTACATAAGATTTATTTTAAGGGTGTTTTTCCTGTGGTATAAACAACAATTCCCCTGATAGTTAAGCTGTGGTGTTCGTGTATATTTGAGTTCATAATTAACCCCGAAAACTATTATTTTATGAAACGACTACAAAACTTTGTAATTGTAGGCATCGTCCTTATGATGCTACAAGCATGTCAAAAAGAAGACACTGCAAACGAATTGTTAAACAACACAAATTTAGAGGTAAAACAAGCTCGAGCCTATTATGCACCATGGGTATATGTTATGGATTGGCGTTTTAGTAGAGGAACTTGTACTACAGGACCAGGAGTGTGTTTTAAAAACGACTATGGAGACATACTTGTATATGGAAATGCAAGTTCAGGCTCATCAGATGAAGTAAAAGAAACTTTCTCAAAACTTATGGAAGGAAACAATGATGAAGATAATGGTGTGATAGCGTTCAGAAATGAAGGTGAATCATTACGATTGGTGTTTTCAAGAAGTTTAGAAGAAGAAGATTTTATCATTTCAGAAAACGTTTCTCTTAGAGAAGATATAGTAGCAGAATTGGGTAAAACTAATATTACTTTGCAAGCAGGTAAATACGTTGTAGATTATTCACGTTTTAAAAACGGAGAGGTTTTAATACCTGTAAAAAATTAAATAACTAACTAATCAAACTAATAAACTCTTAGTAAATGCTGGGAGTTTCAAAAAATAAGAAAAAATGAAAAAACAAAATTTTTTATGGATGGCTGTGATGTGCTTTACATTACTTTTCAGCTGTCAAAGTGAAGATGTAATTGAAAATGAATCGAACAAAGAAGAAGTACAATTAGCAAAAGAAAGTACAGTAACTATAAGTCATACATACGATTATTATGGTAAGCAGTTTAAAGTAGCTTATGTATATGATGAAGAAAGTGGAGAAGTACTGAAAGCTGATGGAGATGTTGAGCTTGCTCAAGAAATCTTTGGAGATGAAGAAAGAGCACCAAAATCATTATTCTTTGATAACCCAAAAGAAGGAAGTACTGATATTCAAGTTAAGGTTTTTGATAATGGAGAAGACTTACAAGAATATGGAGCGAAAGTAGCTGGAAATTTTCCTGGCGATCAAGTAGGTACTGAAGGTAGAGCTGCTAAATGTGATAGCTATGACGTGTATGGGTCAGGAAGATTTTACTTCTATAAACACGCTTATTATAACACTTATATGAGCGGAATGAGTAGAATGAACCGCTATTACTATAGAGATCATTGGGTAGGAAGTGGTTATAACGATCAGTTATCTTCTTTAATCGTAACAAAACCTTCATATAGAAAAGCCGTAGTATACTTATACCAACATTCTTGTTATGGAGGAAAAGTAATAGGATTCTATCAAGGAACAGGATACACAGGTTTTGGAATAGCTAACCTTAAATGGTATACTATGTCGGGCTGGTGGTTCTGGAGAAAATCTTGGAACGATAAAGTTTCATCTACTAAAGGATGGGCTTGGTAATAAAATAAGCTACAACTATTTAGTTGTTTGTAAAATAATAAATGAACCTCAGAAGATTTTTCTTCTGAGGTTTTATAATTGTTTTTGGTTTTTATGCTTCTCTATCAATTCTAATATTTTCTTGCCTCTAGCTTTACAGCCTTTACTCTCATGAATTACTTTAGTCCGAATTAGATGTTCTAACTCAGGATGAACCCAATCTTTTTGTAAACCAAATAAAAACAAAGTACTCATGGTGTAGGCTTTCACTGCTATTTTTTTGTCGGTAATTAACCAATCAAACCCAGTTTCTATAATTAAATCAATATCAGTTTCTGTTAACTGTTCTTTTATACCATTGGTTGTTTTTGAGGAAAAAGCAGTTGCTAAATGCTCACAAATTTTAGCACATGATCTTACAGCACTGTCAAAATGTACGCTAGATATATTTTTTGTAAAAACATTTAAATAAGGAATAATATGTTCAATTCCACTATGTGTACAAATCCATTCCAGTACCCAAGCAGCTTTAATAGATAGTTTATTATCAACATCAAAAGTGATATCAATCAAATATTTTATCAATTCAGGTTGTGCTAACACAATATTTGAAGCATTATCTCTGTTTACTTTAGCAGCATTATCAACATTTTCTAACACAGAAATTAAAAAATCAACACTCATATTGGTATGGTTTATGTAAATTTGAAATGTAAAAGAAATTATAGCATGATAAATATAAAAAGGATATTTTCAACGGCACTTTTATTAGCAGTCTTTTTTACAACGGCTGCACAAGCACAAAAAATTAATCAGTTTGATGCAAATGGTAAGAGACATGGGGTGTGGAAAAAGTATTACGACAACAATAAAAATAGAATAAGATACTCAGGCGAATTTAAAAATGGGAAAGAAGTTGGAACATTTAATTTTTATGAGCCTAATTCTTATGGGGTACCTTCTATGTCTAAAGACTTTTCAGCAAAATCAGATAGTGCTTTTGTACAGTTTTTTACACCAAAAGGAAAAGTAAAAACAAAAGGATGGATGAAAGGAAGAAAGAGAGTAGGTAAGTGGACGTATTATTTTTCAGATGGAAAGCTTTTTTCAGAAGAAGAATATACTGATGGTAAACTAGATGGAGTTTTAAAAAACTACTATAGAAATGGTAAATTAACGGAGGAAAGCGTCTATAAAAATGGTAAGAAAAATGGACTTTCTAAGATTTTTACTGAAACGGGAGTAATGATTGAAGAAGTATATTATGTTGACGGAAAACTAGAAGGAGAAGGAAGGTATTACGACTTAAAAGGTGATTTAAAAGAAAAAGGAATGTATAAAAACGGTAAAAGAGACGGTAAATGGCAATTTTATATGGATGGAGAAGTTGTTACCGATAAGAGAAAAAGAGCTGTACATTCAATACCTAAAAACTAATCTATAGATATAGAAAGTATAAAGATAAATTTATTTCTTTTATAAAGTAACGCAGTGGAGAATAAGAGTTTTACTTTCTGACTGGTTAATTTAAAAATATTCTAAGAGAAGGCAAGAAACCAAGACATATCACTGTCCATCAATTTTTACAATGAAGTCATCAATTATTTCCATAATAGAAAACGTTTATTATTTCGTAAATTTGCAGCTTCAAAAGTAAAAAATGAAAAGAGTAGTAGTAGGACTTTCAGGAGGTGTAGATAGTAGTGTAACTGCTTATTTACTAAAAGAACAGGGATACGAAGTTATTGGGTTGTTTATGAAGAACTGGCACGACGATTCAGTAACCATTTCTAATGAATGTCCGTGGTTAGAAGATAGCAACGATGCTATGATTGTTGCAGAAAAGTTAGGAATTCCTTTTCAAACAGTTGATTTAAGCGAACAATACAAAGAACGTATCGTTGACTATATGTTTAACGAATATGAAAAAGGACGTACACCTAATCCTGATGTATTATGTAATCGTGAAATTAAGTTCGATGTGTTTATGGACATCGCATTAAGTTTAGGAGCTGATTATGTAGCTACAGGACATTACTGTAGAAAATCAGAAGAAATTATTGATGGAAAACCTGTATACAAGTTATTAGCAGGAAAAGACACTAATAAAGATCAATCATACTTTTTATGTCAATTATCACAAGAACAATTATCGAAAGCATTGTTCCCTATTGGGGAATTGACAAAACCAGAAGTTCGTGAAATAGCAAAAGAAGCAGATTTAATTACAGCCGATAAAAAAGATAGTCAAGGATTGTGTTTTATAGGAAAAGTAAGACTTCCAGACTTTTTACAACAAAAACTACAACCGAAAGAAGGAGATATTGTCCGAATTCCAGATGAATTTGAGCAGTACAATCGTTCAGTTCCAGAATTTGAGAATAAAGAGGCAGAATTGGAATATTTTTCAACGAAGTTCTCTTATAATAAAGAGGATGGAAAAGTAGTAGGAAAACATCAAGGGGCACATTATTTCACTAAAGGACAACGTAAAGGGTTAGCAGTTGGAGGAACCAAAGAACCATTGTTTGTAATTGAAACCGATGTAGATACTAACATTATTTATACTGGAGAAGGAAAAAATCACCAAGGATTGTATAGAAGTGTATTATTTGTATCAAATGAAGAATTACACTGGGTACGTGAAGATTTAGCTTTACAAATAGGTGAATCTATGGAAGTAGAAGCACGTATTCGTTACCGACAACCATTAGAAAAAGCTACGTTGTATAAAGTAGACAACGGAATTTATGTAGAGTTTGAAAATCCACAATCAGCTATTCAAGAAGGGCAGTTTGTTGCTTGGTATAAAAATGAAGAGCTATTAGGTTCTGGTGTAATTTCGTAACTTTTTCACACATAAAAACATAAATATAGAACCTCGATTTTTTCGAGGTTTTTTTGTGCTTCCTAGCTAATGATTGTACATTTACGCTATGCAAAACAGAATTACCAAACTATTTAATATACAATATCCAATCGTTCAAGGTGGAATGATTTGGGTAAGTGGCTGGAAGTTAGCTTCTGCAGTGTCTAATGCAGGCGGATTAGGATTAATTGGTGCAGGATCTATGTATCCAGAAGTACTTCGTGAACACATTCAAAAATGTAAAAAAGCAACAGATAAACCTTTTGGTGTAAATGTACCAATGTTATATCCTGATATTGAAAAAATCATGGATATTATCGTTGAAGAAGGAGTAAAAATTGTGTTTACTTCCGCAGGTAATCCAAAAACATGGACCTCTTTTTTAAAGGAAAAAGGAATTAAAGTGGTGCATGTAGTAAGTTCAGTAAAATTTGCCTTAAAAGCAGAAGCAGCTGGAGTAGATGCTGTGGTATGTGAAGGTTTTGAAGCTGGAGGTCATAACGGACGTGAAGAAACTACTACGTTTACGTTAATTCCTATGGTAAAAGAACAAGTTGAAATTCCTGTAATTGCTGCAGGAGGTATCGGGTCAGGTAGAGGGATGTTAGCAGCAATGGTGTTGGGAGCAGATGGAGTACAAGTGGGGAGCCGTTTTGCAGCTACTGTAGAATCTTCAGCACATGATAACTTCAAAAAAACAATTGTTGAAGTAAAAGATGGAGGTACACAACTAACGTTAAAAGAACTAGCTCCTGTACGTTTGGTAAAAAACAAGTTTTTTCAAGAAGTTCAAGAGTTATATCAACAGAACCCAACGATAGAAGAATTAAAAGAATTGTTAGGACGTGCGCGTGCTAAGAGAGGTATGTTTGAAGGAAACTTAGACGATGGAGAACTAGAAATAGGTCAAGTAGCAGGGCTTATCCATGAAATTAAACCAGCAAAAGAAGTGTTAGAAACAATTGTAGAAGAATATCAGCAAGTGAAAAAAGAACAGTTGTTTTAATCGCAGAACGATTGCCAAAAAAAAATAGAAACGTCATTCCGATGAGGTAGGAGGAGGAATCTTATAAAGATGAGTTAAAAACATGCTTTTATCGTACTAACGAGTAAAAATTTAGGTAAAACAAAATAGTAATGCTAAACTATTAATTAGCGTTCCGTTTTTGATTTTAGGTATTTACCAGCTATTTAAATTAGTTAACTTAATTGAAAGCAATAAGGAGTCTTTTAATATATTTATAGGTTATAGTAAAAATAAGTTATCGTATCCAAAAGGTTCAGAGATGTTCTTCAGGTTATTTTTTTAGGTACTTTTTACTTTTTTAAATTAGCATGTTTATATTTAGTCAACTTGTTTAGCTTTCCTAAAGGAGACGTGAATTAGTAATTAGATTTTTTTAATCAGTACTTTACAAGGATAAATCTAATACTATTTTCAACACTTTTGAGAACTAACAAATTTCTCTTTAATAATTTGAGCAACAGGTTTATTTTCAATCTTACTTTCAAGCCACGAAAGGATGTCTAAATATAAAAAAGCTCTTTTTTCATAAGGATGATTCTCATAAACCTTAAGGCGACTGTGTACTTTTTTTAACTCCTTTTTTATTTGATGCGGAAACACATCTCCCAACGCTTTTATAGAAGAAATAAACTCTTTTTGAACCTCTTGTAAATTTTCCATTTTAAGTAAAAAACGATAGGTATCTTTAAACTGTCGCTCCAAATCATAATCTAAGCCACACTCGTAATGAGCAATTAAAGAAAGTACTCTGGCAAAACACTGTAAGTCGTTAGCTACTTGAATATTTTTAGGTTTAATTATTTTATTTAAATACAAAATACACTCTTTGTTTTTACCCATACCAAAGTACAAACAAGCAATTTTATAGTAAAATACCACTATATGATGATTATCAAGACGATCCTTATAACTATTAATCTTATCATTAATAATAGCCACTAAATATTCGCCCTCAGCAAAACTACCCTCTAAGAAGTGTAAGTGTAATTTGTTAGCATAATAGTATAGAAAAGTTAAGATTTCAGTATTGCTATTTTGCGGAATACTTTTCTCTTCAATTTCCTCTTCAAAAGCAGAAAGTTCTTCTTTAAACTTATCATAATGCTTTATAAAAAATAAGCTCTCTAATAAGTAGTTCTTTCCTTTTAAATAAAAAACAGGATGTAAAGAAATATTCTTAGTATCATGCTTAAATAAATCTACCCATTTATTAGCATACTTATAACTCTGTAAAAAATCCTGCGTTAAAAAGCTATGCCACAAATGTGCTTTGTATAACCATAACTTTTCTCTAAACCCCAATTCTTCATATGTATATTCAGGAAGTTTAGAATAAAAGTAAGTATTTACTCGCTGCAGCTCTTCATCGTTTTTTACGTAGCCATTTTTAAGCAACGTTCCATACAATTGTAGCGATAAGTTTGACAATTTACTGGCGATAACATTTTGCATGCTAAGCTCTTTTGCCTGAATAGTTAATTCGTCAGAACGCGTATCAATACTTCGGGTTATATACTGACTTTCAATAACTTTTTCAAGCTCAACAATTTCATAAGCAACATTCTTTTCTTCATTTTCAACCGCCATATTTTTTGCTTTGTCAAGCAATTTTAAACTTTGCTTGTACAACCCTTTTTGATATAAAACTGTAGCAAAATCTAACTGCTCACGTATTTGAATTCTAATGTTTTTATGAGCAGGATTCATACGAAGACTAGTTAGTATTTGCTTGTATAAATGAGCTTTTAGGTTAGATAACTGCTGCTTACTCACCACACCGCTATCAATAATAGCCTTTTCGTTATAACTCTTTTGTTTTTCAAGCAATTTAAAAAGCGCAAAAAATTTAGCATCTACATTACCTCCTAAACGACCAACATATAAATTAAACTGACGTTTTTCTGACTTCGATAAAGACTTAATCAAAACAAACAAAGCATCATTTTGTTGGTTGGAGAATGTAATTGGTTTACGCATAACTTTTTGTTTTTCAGTGTTTTGTTTTTGTTTTTTGTTGTTTTAATATCGTAACTAACTCATTAAAAAAGAGCTTGCTAGAAAAGCCAATATATACATTTGGTTTTTATTTTGATAATCATAGTTAGATTTATGCAAAGCGATAAAATTCAAATTTTCGATACCACATTACGAGACGGAGAGCAAGTCCCAGGATGTAAATTAGATACCCAACAAAAACTAGTTATTGCCGAAAGACTCGATTTTTTAGGAGTTGATGTAATTGAAGCAGGCTTCCCAGTATCAAGCCCAGGAGACTTTACTTCGGTACAAGAAATAGCTAAATTAGTTAAAAATGCTACTGTTTGCGGATTAACAAGAGCCGTTAAAAAAGATATTGAAGTAGCAGCAGATGCTTTAAGATTAGCTAATAAACCTAGAATTCATACAGGTATTGGTACTAGTGATTCACATATTCAGTATAAATTCAATGCTTCGAAAGAAGAAGTAATTAGGCGAGCAAAAGAAGCTGTTTCGTACGCAAAAAACTTTGTAGACGATGTAGAGTTTTATGCAGAAGATGCAGGTAGAACCGATAACGCTTTTTTGGCCAAAGTTTGTGAAGAAGTTATAGAATCAGGAGCAACAGTGTTGAATATTCCTGATACTACAGGGTATTGTTTACCTGAAGAATATGGAGCGAAAATCAAGTATTTAAAAGACAATGTAAAAGGTATTGAAAATGTAATTATTTCATGCCATTGCCATAACGATTTAGGCTTAGCCACAGCAAATTCTATTGCAGGAGCTATTAATGGTGCGCGTCAAATAGAATGTACGGTCAACGGAATAGGAGAGCGGGCAGGAAATACGGCTTTAGAAGAAGTAGTAATGATTTTAAAACAGCATCCATATTTAAATCTTCAAACAGATATTAATACCAAATTACTATACGATACAAGTATGATGGTTCGTGAACGCATGGGAATGCCTGTACAACCTAACAAAGCCATTGTAGGAGCAAATGCTTTTGCACATAGCTCAGGAATTCATCAAGATGGAGTTATCAAGAATCGTGAAACGTATGAAATTATCAATCCAGCAGATGTAGGAGTCACAGAAAGTGCTATTGTATTAACCGCAAGAAGCGGAAGAGCAGCCTTAGCATATCGCGCAAAAAAGATAGGATATGAGCTAACCAAAATTCAGTTAGATACAGCTTATAAAACGTTTTTACAGTTTGCCGACAGACAAAAAGAAGTAATTGATGAAGACATTCATCAGATTATGAAACAAGTTAATAAAATTTCAAAAATAGCCATAGCTTAATGGGAAAGACATTATTTGATAAAGTATGGGATGCACATGTGGTAGATACTGTTAAAGACGGGCCACAAATTTTATATATAGACAAACACTTAATTCATGAAGTAACCAGTCCGCAAGCATTTAACGAGTTAAAAGAACGTAATATTCCAATTGCACGACCAGACAAAACAGTAGCAACAGCCGATCATAATACACCAACTGTAAATCAACATTTACCAATAAAAGATGAATTATCAAGGCAGCAACTAGAGCAGTTAACACAAAACTGTAAAGAAAATAACATTACTCTATACGGTTTAGGACATCGATATAATGGAATCGTACACGTAATGGCTCCCGAATTAGGAATTACTCAACCAGGAATGACCATGGTTTGTGGAGATAGTCATACATCAACACACGGCGCTTTTGGTACCATTGCCTTTGGTATTGGAACAAGCCAAGTAGCACAAGTATTTGCAAGTCAATGTTTATTACTAGAAAAACCTAAAAGCTTGCGTGTAACTGTAAACGGTAAGCTTAAAAAAGGAGTATTACCAAAAGATGTAATCTTATATATCATAGCACAATTAGGAACAAATTCAGGTACAGGGTATTTTTGTGAATATGCAGGAAATGTATTTGAAGAAATGTCTATGGAAGGTCGTATGACCGTGTGTAATATGAGTATAGAAATGGGAGCAAGAGGAGGTATGATTGCTCCTGATAAAACCACTTTTGAATATATTAAAGAACGTGAGTTTGCACCAAAAGGAGACGAGTTTGATAACAAAGTAGCTTATTGGAAAACATTAAAGACTGATAAAAGTGCAAAATTTGATAAAGAATACACTTTTAAGGCAGAAGACATAGAACCAATGCTTACTTACGGAACTAACCCAGGAATGGGTATAAAAATTTCAGAAAACATTCCCCAATTTAATGATGCTTCCTTTGAAAAGTCGTTACAGTATATGAACTTTAAAAAGGGAACATCATTAATTAATACACCTGTTAATTATGTATTTATAGGAAGTTGTACTAACTCAAGAATAGAAGATTTTAGAGTAGCAGCAAACTATATAAAAGGAAAGCAAAAAGCGGCGAATGTAAATGCGTGGTTAGTACCAGGATCACAACAAGTAGCAAAACAAATAAAACGAGAAGGCTTACAAGAAGTTTTTGAAGCAGCAGGCTTTCAGTTACGACAACCAGGTTGCTCAGCATGTTTAGCAATGAATGATGATAAAATACCAGAAGGAGAATACTGTGTATCAACTTCAAATAGAAACTTTGAAGGACGTCAAGGACAAGGAGCAAGAACCATTTTAGCAAGTCCGTTAATGGCTGCAGCAACAGCAGTAGAAGGAAAAATTACTGACTTTACAAAACAATTAAACTAATGGAGAAATTTGTTAAACTAATAGATACAGCCATACCGTTACCAACAGAGAATATAGATACCGATCAAATTATACCCGCACGATTTTTAAAATCAACCAATAAAGAAGGGTTTGGAGATAATGTGTTTAGAGATTGGCGCTACAAAAAAAATGGCAGTTTAAATGAAGACTTTGTTTTAAACAACCCAAATTATACAGGAAGCATCTTAATTGCAGGAGATAACTTTGGTTGTGGTTCAAGTAGAGAACATGCCGCATGGGCATTAGCAGGCTACGGGTTTAAAGTAGTTATTAGTAGTTTTTTCGCTGATATATTTAAAGGAAATGCACTTAATAACGGAATATTACCAGTACAAGTACCCAAAGAATATTTAGCAAAACTGTTAAAAAAAGTAACGGAATTACCAGACACAACTATTATAGTTGATTTAGAAAATCAAAAACTTAAAACCCCCATAGGTAATGTAGATTTTGAAATAAACCCGTACAAAAAACTATGTATGATAAATGGTTATGACGATATAGATTTTTTAATCAGTAAAAAAGATACAATAACAGCTTTTGAAGCAACAATGATATAAAAAGTAAAAAGATGAAGTACAATATAGCGGTAATACCAGGAGATGGAATAGGACCAGAAGTAACAGAGCAAGCAAAAAAAGTGCTTAGAGCTGTTGGTAATGTGTTTGATCACACATTCTTATTTAAAGAAACATTAATGGGAGCTTGTGCTATTGATAAAACAGGAAACCCGTTGCCAGATGAAACCATTGAACTGTGTAAAAAGAGTGATGCTATTTTATTTGGAGCCATAGGAGATCCAAAATATGATAATGATCCTACTGCAAAAGTACGTCCAGAGCAAGGATTACTACGTTTAAGGAAAGAGTTAGGGTTATTTTGTAATATTCGTCCTGTAAAAGCATATGACACATTAATTCATAAATCACCTTTAAAGAAAGATAGAATTGAAGGAACAGATATTACTATTTATAGAGAGCTAACAGGAGGAATCTATTTTGGTATTAAAGAGCTAAGTGATGATGGGAAGCATGCTTTTGATGGTTGTTCTTATACTGTAGAAGAAATAGAACGAATGGCACATTTAGCTTTTCAAGCAGCTCAAAAAAGACGTAAAAAATTAACGTTGGTAGATAAAGCCAATGTATTAGAAACCTCAAGGCTGTGGCGTAAAACTGTTGGAGATTTAGCAACTCAATACCCTGATGTTGAAGTAGACTATTTATTTGTTGATAATGCAGCGATGAAGTTAATTTTAAACCCAAAAGATTTTGATGTTATTTTAACCGAAAACCTTTTTGGAGACATTCTTTCTGATGAAGCAAGTGTTATAGGAGGTTCTATAGGTTTGTTAGCTTCCGCTTCAGTAGGAAAAGAAAATGCGTTATTTGAACCAATCCATGGATCTTTTCCACAAGCAAAAGGAAAAGACATCGCCAATCCATTAGCATCCATACTATCATCTGCGTTATTGTTAAGACATTTAGAATTGCACGCAGAGGCAGATACAGTAGAGAGTGCTGTTCAAAAATCATTAGAATTAGGAATTACTACAGAAGACATCAATTCAGAAAATCCATTTTCTACTAGTAAAGTAGGAGATTTTATAGCAGACTATATCTATAACCAAGAAGATAGTGATATGAATTTCCAAAATATACACATGGGGCAAAGCACCATTATATAAGTAGTAAAAACTATAAATAATTATGTAAACTTCCTTTAACTATCATGGTTAAAGGAAGTTTTGTTTATAAATAATTGGTAGTCTGATTGTTAGTTGTTTGAAATTATCGTGTGTTGTTTAATATTTAATATTTTATGATTTTTCTGTTTAAATATTCTTTTTTTTAACGTTTTTTTCGGTTTTATTTAAAATATATGAATCTAAAGTGTAGATTTACAGCGAATTAAAAAACCCTTCATATTATGAAAAAAACAAAGTTAGCCCTAATTATGGGCTTGTCTGCAGGTGTATTCTTCACCTCATGTTCAAGTGAAAACGAACAAGTTAAAAACCCTGAAGTTATAGAGCAATCTAGCGATAACCCAGGACTTAAACCAATACCTCAAGAGGTAGTTGATGCTGTAGCCAAATTAGAGCTAAATGTAGATCATATTCGTTATGACAATTTTTACTTTCCTGATGGAACTTCAGAAGTACGTTTATTTTTAGAGGAAGATGTAGTAATAACAGAAGATCAGTTGTTTACTATGGCTAAAGCTAAAGATCAATCTGCTCGTCAATACTCTACCAATAATTTGGTATCTCAGGGTAGAAATATTTCTATCGTAGGATACACAGGTGGTGGTGGATATGGTCTTTCTAGTAAAGAGCAAACAGCATTACAATGGGCGGTAGATAATTACAACCGTTTAAGTGGTGTATCTATTAGCTTTACATTAAGTTTTGGAACCAACTACAGCAACAAAGATATGGTAGTATACCATAACCCAACTCAATCTGGAGCAGGTGGTAGTGCAGGTTTCCCAAGCAATGGTTTACCTTACAAGTTTGTACAAATATATGGTTTGAACAACTACGATACGAATGTTGTTGAGCATGTAATTACACATGAAATTGGACACTCAGTTGGATTTAGACATACAGATTGGTTTAGCCGTCAAAGTTGTGGACAAAATACCAATGAAGGTACTGCAGGTGTTGGAGCTAACCATGTATCTGGTACACCAACAGGATACGATTCAACTTCAGTTATGTTAGCGTGCTTTAGCTCTAACGAAGACGGAGAGTTTAATGGTAACGACATTACAGCATTACAAAACATGTACTAAGAAATAACTAACCTTAATACATAGTGTAAACCACCGATTAAAAGTCGGTGGTTTTTTTATTGCTTATATTCCTTAGTTTATCATTTATTTTCTGAGCTTATAAAAAAAATGTTTTTAAAAACATGAGTCCAAAATACATTTGAGGTATCTAATAATAAAAACATACCATGATGAACACAAAAAGAGAACTTATTTTTTTAAGAACATTTGCAGTAAGTATAACAGCTTTAATAGGAGTTTTAACTACTGTAGCCTTTAAAAATAAAGGGAATACACAATTTGATACTATTGATGTGAAAAGAATTAATATTATAGAAAATGATGGAACAGTAAAAATGCTAATTACAAATGTAGCAAACTTTCCTAGTAAAGGTGATAAGATTAATGGAAGAGTATATCACGAAAGAAAAAAGAGAGCAGGAATGCTTTTTTATAATGAAGAAGGTATAGAGTGTGGGGGATTTATTTATGATGGTAAAAAAACTGAAAAAGGACATAGTTCGGGATTATCATTAACATTTGATCAGTATGATGGAGACCAAGTAATGCAGCTCATAACTACTGATGCAAAGAGAGATGGAAAAAGGTACAAAGCAGGTAGGTTAGTATTTAATGATAGAGGAGATAACGAAACCCAAGAAAAGACTCAAAAAATAAGTGAAGAATTAAGAGCTATTAAAGATCCTGCTGAAAGAAGAGCTAAGTTTAAAGAGTATCAACAAAAAGGAATGATAGGTGGGGTACCAAGAGTAGCTTTAGGGCAAACACCAGGAAAACAAAACGGATTATTTTTATACGATTCTAACGGAAAAACAAGAGCTAAGTTTATTATAGATGAGGATAATAAAATAAAATTAGAAGCCTATGATGAAAAAGGAAATACAGTAAGTACTTGGCCAGAAGATAAATAGAAATACTAGAGTTTGCGGTGAGATTCAATCAAAAGTTTCATCGCAAATTTGATATATTTGTGAGTACTGATATGAAAACAAACACATCCTTTTTTAGAGAAAATGCTACATTTTTAATCTTTCTCTTTACCTTTTGCTTAATATTTATTTTAAAAAATCAATTTGGGAATTCAGATTCTTGGAAAGATTTTATCTTTTATCCTGATGCTCCCTTTTGGTATTTCTTTAAAGCAGTTTTTATTTTTTGGTGGGTTAGTTTTATTAAAAAGAGTATTAATAAAAACTCAAAAAAACAAACTTCATTAAGTAGAAGATATGTGCATTTTTTTGGAATAGGCTTGTTAACATATTTAGTGATAGGAAATAGTTTCGGATTAATTGTTGCGTTCATTTTTGATACCTATTCCAGAAACTTTGGTTCTGTTTATCATGTAATATATGTTAATATAAATTCTGTAATTGACTTTATTATTTTTGGAGGATTTTCATTAGCCTACTTGTATTATAAAGAAAATGTTGCTTATCAAAAGCAGGTAGCTGCCTATGAAATAAGTAAAGCTAAAAATGAAATAACACAATTAAAAACACAATTAAACCCTCACTTTTTGTTTAATAATCTAAATATTTTAGATCAACTTATTGAAGAAGATACTCAAAGAGCTTCTTTATTTTTAAATCGTTTTGCAGAATTATATAGATATAGCTTACATAGTTCAGATAAACAACTGGTTACATTAAAAGAAGAGTTGTTTTTTACAGAAGGATATTTTAAGCTAATGGAAGAAAAGTATGAAGGTTATTATAAACTAAATATAGCACCAACTTTATACACAAAAAACATTGTAGTACCTCCATTTTGTTTACAAGTTCTTATAGAAAATGCAATCACTCACAATAAAGGAACCTCCGAATCACCTGTAGATATTACTATAACAGAGGATGAAGGAATTAAGGTTACAAATAATAAAGTACTGTATGCTACAAGAAGAAAAGGTAATGGAATGGCGTTGATTAACTTATCAAAACAATTTGAGTTACTTGCTGAAAATACTATTAAAATACGTGAAACTGAAAAGGAGTTTGAAGTCGTTTTACCATTAATACCATCCCATAAATCTGTATAAAAATGATAAAAGCCCTTATTGTTGAAGACGAATTACCAGCCAGAAAAAAGCTAAAAAAATATATAGAAAGTTATCATGAACCTATCACTGTGGTAGATGAGTTTGAAACAGTAGAGGAGGTGCTTCAGTTTTTTGAATCAACTTCTGATATTGACTTAATTTTTTCTGATATAGAATTACGAGACGGTAATGTTTTTGATGCTTATAATAAGCTACAAATTCAAGTACCAATTATTTTTATAACAGCATACAATCAGTTTTGGATGCATGCTTTTGAAACCAGTGGTATAGAGTATTTATTAAAACCTTATTCATTTGAACGTTTTGAAAAAGCAGTAAATAAATATTCAAGCTTAAAAAGTTCAATGAAGGATGAAAGTAACCATAATGTTTTGCAAAAATTAGATGCTTATCTAGCAAATCAAACAGCTCAAACACCTAAAAACTATCAAGATTTTATTGCTGTTAAATCTTCTCAGTATACCTACTTCTTAAAGATGGAAGAGGTAATGTATTTTCAAGCAGATTATGGAATTGTAACAGCATACGATATAAATAATAAAAAACATGTATTAAATCAATCTTCTTTAAAAGCATTAGGAGAAATAATAAACCCTAGCGTGTTTTTTAAAATTAATAGAGGCGAACTACTCAATAGAAACTATATAGAAAAGATAAGTAGATATAATAAAAATGTAGTAGCCATCAATCTAAAAAACAGCAAAACAGTTTTAAAAACCAGTCAAAATAAAACAGCAGAGTTTACGAAGTGGTTAGGATTATAAAATAGGCGATTACCGTCATTCCGAAAGATAATGAGGAATCTCTCTCAAACGAAAAAAATTATTTGGCTTGTTGTTCGTAATAAAAACAAAGCAGCTTAGATAAACACCCAAACTGCTTTTGTTTATAGCATTATTCTACATGCGTAAAAATCTTAGCTACAATTTTCCAATCATTTCCTATTTTAGTTAGAGATAGATAGTCGTAATAATTATAACCCAACATAGGTACATGTAACTTTGCCATGGCAATTTTCCTCATAATATCAACTCCAATAATTTTCATGTTAAAAGATTCCTTCAAATCATTTGGACTTTGTCTGTTGGCAACACCTTCAATATAGGCTTCAGCACTTTTAAAATAGTCAGTCCCTTTAATATCTCCATAAATAGGAGTATTGTTATGAAAGCATGCTCGAAGTTTTTCAGTATCTCCATAAAAAATACCCTCAAAGTAGTTAGTTACTAAATGTTCTATTGCTGTTATATTCTCTTTATACATCTTTTTTAGTTTTTAAATAGCATGTCCAACAGTATGTCCACCAGCCACATTCATAGTTTCACCTGTAACAAAATTTGAAAAAGCTAAATAATAAGCAGCTTCAGCAATATCAGTTACCTCACCAATACGGTTTAGTAAGTGTAACCCTGCCAAACTATCAGCATCTTCAATACCTATTTTTCCTTGTAACGGACTTCTGATAATTCCTGGAGCTATAGTATTAACTTTAATATTGTCTTTACCAAATTCAGCAGCTAATTGCTTAGTCAAGGTATGAATGGCACCTTTACTCATTAAAGGAGCTGTAGCTGGGAAACCAGCAATAGCATGATCTACTAAAACAGTTCCTATATTGATAATGGCTCCATTTTGTTGGGATATCATATGAGGAATAACAGCTTGAGAAGCAAAGTAAGTTCCTTTTAAATTTACGTTCCAATACAACTCTAAATCGCTTTCTTCAACCTCTAAAAAAGGTTTAGGAGCAAAGATTCCAGCGTTGTTAATTAATACATCTATACTGTTAAACTTTTCTAAAGCTAAGGCTACTAATTGCTTACTTGTTTTCTGTTTACTAATGTCTCCAACAAGAAATGCAGCGTTTGAAGGACTTCCTAGCTCTTTATAAGCATTTTGTAAGTTTTCTTTGGTAGAAGCATTCATTACCACATTGCATCCTTTTTCTATAAAAAGTTTAGCAATTTCTTTACCAATACCAGTTGAAGCTCCTGTAATAATTGCAGTTTTATTTTTCATAAGTCTTATTTTTTAGTTCCTAAATATTGTTTACCATCATGTCCCCAATTACCCATAGGAACTTCTTCAATAACAATATGGGTAGTTGCAGGGTTTTTCTGAAGCACATCAACTAAAAGCTGTGTAGTTCCTTCAATAAGTTGACGTTTTTGTTCTTGAGTTACCTGTTCGTCGGTAACTTTAATGTTTACAAAAGGCATAATAATATGTTTTAAAATTATGCTACAAAGTTGCGGTGGATGCACAACTCTACACAGGAGCTATGTCACACCTTTAAAGTGATGTATGTCACATACAAACAATAAGAAGTACTAAAATTAAGAGTTAAGTCTGCTAAGAGTTTCTCTAGAAACCCCTAAATAAGCAGCAATCATTTTTTTAGGAACACGTTGAAAAAGGGTAGGGTATTGTTCTAAAAGTTGGTCGTATCGTTCTTTTGCAGAATTTTGTAAGAGCGATACAATTCTTTTTTGAAGAGCTATTCTGCCCATTTTACTCTTTTTAGCCCAAAAGCGTTCCATTTTGTGCATGGTAGCAGTAAGTTTATCACGGTTTTCGTAAGTGATATATAGTAGCTGAGAATCCTCAATGCAATCAATAGCTGTTTTAGACGGTAGTTGCTTTACAAATGACTCGTAATCGGTAATCCACCAATTTTCCATAGCAAACTGTAAAATATGTTCTTTACCGCTATCTTCAATAAAATAACTTTTTACACAACCTTTTATCACCCAATACTCTTTATTGGCAGTTTCACCTTCTTGCAATAAGTATTGATGTTTACGCTTAGTAACAGGCTGAAAAAAACTTAGGATATAAGCAAATTCCTCATCGGTAAGAGGAATAATTTCTTCAATATGTTGTCGTAAAGGATGTGTCATTTAATAAAGAGTATGCTATTTTCTTTTTATTGTATGCAAATATACTTGTAAAGTAAGTAGTATTTAGAAAATGTTTTTACATACTGTCATTACGAACGCGGTATGAGGAATCTGTAGGTAACTCTAAACTTAGAGATTACTTCGTTATCACTCGCAATGACGTAACCCTATAGAACAGTATACCGTCATTCCGAACGGTAGTGAGGAATCTCACTAAAAAGTGTTAGCCTTATTCTTTTTTTGTAATCACTGTCAGTTCGAGTGATTTTTATTGAGTGATAGCAAAGTAAAAATTGTATCGAGAACTATTAGAATACTTCTCGATACAAAATTATTTTTATTTCATTTCAATAATTTTACTCAAAGTGACACTAGATGATAAAAAGAATATAGAACAAAGAGCCTAAAACAAAGACCTATAAACAAGTCTTAACTCTAACAGCGAAGCGGTCTATTCTCTTTGCCCTAAAATAACCGTCATAACGAGGAGCGATAGCGACGTGGTTATCTCATTACTCCAAAGTCTATAGTCTAACAGCGAAGTAGTCTTTTGTTAAAGATCGAATACTAAAACAGTGTTAACAAAAGTACCTTATAAGTACAAACAAAGTACACGCTCCGTATTTACTTAGTACAAAGAGATTTAATGAAAAATATACTAGCTTTTTAAATGGAAAAATTGTAGGTTTGATACGTTGAAATTGCTAAGGATTACTTCAACAAGAAAAAAATAACTAAAAATAAAGCTATGAAATATAGAACTATGCTGTTGTTTAACAACAGAGAGATAGAAGTACTAACCTATAACTTTGGTTTTAATAGAAACATTAATGCTTCTGACCAACCTACAAGCTCCGCTAACTTTGCAGGTTTAGAATTAGAAATAGAATCTGGTAGTAATACTGATTTTGAAGAATGGGCTTGTAAAGAAAATGCTATAGACCAACTAGAGTTAAAAATATACTACCCATATTTAAAAGGAGGCTCTAAAACAATGACTTTTTTTGATTGTTACCTAAAGAAATACGAAACAGTATTTTCTAATACAAACGATCAACCGATAAAAGACCGATTAATTATTATATGTGCAGGAGTGAAAATGCCTAACGCTTCGCTAGAATATTCTACGTATTGGAGGAAAACACTTTCTGGAGCACAAAAAGAAGTAACCAATAATGGTAGTGCCGTTTCTAGTAACGGTACAAACTTTAGTGTAACCCCAAAATTATCGTAATATGCCAAGTTTTGTCCCCCTAGGAATTGCTGATTACAGCGGAAATAGTGAAAGAGGCTTTGTACAATTTACTTACCAAATAGCCGATAATAATGCCAAGGAACTAACGCTACAAATTAGAGATGGAAGCTCGGTGATTTTTGAAGAAAAAATAACTGATGCTAACAAACTAAAACAAGGAGAACACATTTGGAAATGGGATGGGTTTGATAGCGGAGGAATTTTAGACACTGCTAAACTAACACAATACGAAAATTTAAATCTGTATACTATTGGCGTAGATAGCTCAAATAACTACAGTAGAAAAAAGTTAGATTTTAGTATGCGTTACGATGAGGTAAAATGGGTTGATGTAAAGATTGATAAAAATTCAAAAAGAGTAGATGTTACATTACGTGTTAACCTAAAAGATGGAGGAACGATTGGCACTGAAGAAGACTGTAAGGAATTAATAAAGGTAGATCATCTTAACCCAGGTCTGAGAACTTCAAAAAAAGTATGTCCTTGGGACAAAATACCAGAAAAAGATTTAATTTCAGGGAAGCTTCCAATAAGAAAAAAGACGAGAGATTTTAAAAGTTTAGAGGAGTTAGCCTTAGAGGGGGTAAATTATCATTGGAGTAGAAATAAAAACCACACTGTGGGAAAAAATATAGAAGTAAATGGAGAAAATTATGAAGTTTATGTAAATGCTGTAAATACTACAGACAAGTCAATGGATGATTTAGATATAGTATACAATACTAATTCATTTTGGGGAAGATCAAACAATCCTGGTAATGTGAGTACTATAACCTCTTTTTTTGCTAATTTGGCAGAATACATTCCTTATGTACCTCTTAATGAAACAATATATTATAACGTAGGTTATGTAAATAGTATATATAAATATGAGTCTAAGTTATTTTTTAAAAAAAGTGAATGGAGGTATCTTAATCCATTGGATTTTTATAAGAAAAAATCAAAAATAGATAGAGATTTTTCATACACAGCGGCACATGAATTGGGGCATACTATATTAAAAGCTTTTGCAGAAAAAGGAGGAGGAAGTACAGATTATTCATACAAACATAAAGGAAGTTCAGGCTATTCAAACACAAAACCAGTGAGTGAAGGAGGAGAAAATTATCCTTTTAGAGGAGAAATAGACTTAATGAAGTACTACAATAGAGGTCCCAATTATTACGATTTTGATAGAATTACAGCTAGTAAAGAAGATGTTTTGGGTTTACTTTGGTTAACTAAATTAAAAATAAAATGAGAAAGCAAATATTATTAGTTGTATTAATTACATTGTTTACTTCTTGTACAGAAGGGACAAAAGAGTATTTTGAGGGGTATGTTTATTATAAAGAAATCCCTCTCAAAGGTGTAGTGATAACTGAAGGATACTCTGAACCTAATAACGTGTTTTCAACAACAGATAGTTTAGGGTATTTTAAATTAAAGCGATTTTCACAAACTTTTGCAGATAAACTAATATTTAGTAAAAAAGGATTTAAAACAGATACCATTTACCTACTAAGAGGTAGAAACTCTCCACCTCTATATACACTATTTTTACGTGAACAATCAGACACTTTATTTATGAAGAAGAAAGAATAAAATGAGAAAGCAAGTATTATTAGTTGTATTAATTACATTGTTTACTTCTTGTACAGAAGGGACAAAAGAGTATTTTGAGGGGTATGTTTATTATAAAGAGAAACCCCTCAAAGGTGTAGTAATAACTGAGGGACACTCTGAACCTAACAACGTGTTTTCAACAACAGATAGTTTAGGGTATTTTAAATTAAAGCGATTTTCACAAACTTATGCAGATAAACTAATATTTAGTAAAAAAGGATTTAAAACAGATACCGTTTTCTTATCAAGAGGTAGACATTCACCTCCATTTTATCGTTTGTTTTTACGTGAACAATCAGACACTTTATTTATGAAGAGGAAAGAATAAAATGAAAAAAGTAGTATTCATATTTATAATAGTAACATTAACAAGCTGTTTTGTTAAAAGAGTTAGTAGACCTCCTATCATGGGTTATATATATAACTCTGAAACACTACAAAAAATAGATAGTGTTGATGTAATAACTTGGAATTCAGTAAAAAAAAAGATTATTCTACTGAAACCAGTAGTGATGTAAACGGGAGTTTCTTTTTAACAATGAAAACTTACTACGATAAAATGGCTATAGGAGGTGAAGCTCCTATGGGCTTTTTTAAGTTTAGTTTAATAAAAAAAGGATATGAAAAAAGAAGTATTGAGAAAAGAGGTAGGTATGGTTTTACAAAAGACACTATAAGATTCGACTCAATCTTCCTAAAACCACTAGAAAAGTAAACGTATTCTAGACATGTTATGTAGCTAAAATGAAAAACGTATTATTACTAACATTATTACTTTTAACAGTTTCTTGCAAACAAGAGCTATGTGATTGTTATCACGGCTATGTATTAGATGAAAACAAAGAGCCAATAAATAAAGTAAAAATAATAGAAAGCTCATCTTATTCACAGTATACCTATTCTAAAAGTGATGGCTATTTTTATCTAAACAGAAAAGCAGATTTTATTAGTGAATTAATTTTTGTTAAAGAAGGTTATATCTCAGATACTATTTCTCCTTATACAGCGAACAGAAGAGGAGATAAATCGTTATTCGTTCATAGAAAAGACACTTTATTTATGAAGAGGAAAGAATAAAATGAGAAAACTTCTATTCATATTTTTCATGGCTTTATTATTATCCTGTAAAGAGAAAAGACTTTTTTATCACGGGGTTATTTTAGATGAAAACAATAGACCTTTACCAAATGTAGAAGTAAAAGAGTTAGACTTTAATAATTCAACATTATCTGATTCAAAAGGATGTTTCAAATTAAAAAAAGACATCAACTTTATCTCTAAATTATCCTTTTCCCAAAAAGGCTATAAAACTAAGATAGTAAGAACGGTTTGGACTCATAGTGGTGAAGTAGTAGGGTACACATTTCTAAATAAAAAAGTAGATACTATAACTTTAAAGAAGAAAGCAATACTTCCTTTAGAAGACTAAAATTATAATGAAAAAGTTATTTTTATTTACTCTCTTGTTGTTTTTACTTTCTTGTAAGAAAAAGATAGACTATTACCACGGTTATATTTATAGTAAAGAGAAAAAGCCTTTAAGAAACTTAAAAGTAGTAGAAGACGACACCCTTAAAACTTTTAGTTTAACAGATGAAAAGGGATACTTTAACATACCAGAGTTAAATAGTTTCGGAGGTAATTTAGTTGTATATACAGAAAATAATAAGGTGATTGATACTATACCGTACCTTTTTATTGTTACTACGAACGCGGTATGAGGAGTCTGTTTATTTAGAAACCCAAACAAAAAGATTACCTCGCTTAATTCATAATGACTATATGTTTTATGACCTTCAAGAAAATCTTTGAAAATCAAGACAGCAGCGATGGATGTAAGATAAAAAGCTGTTTGAGCGGTAGCGAGTTCTTTTTATCAGGGGTAGGTGTTGTAGTATTTTCTTACGATTTTATTGTACGTCTTGATTTTTGTTTCTTTTTATCAAGAAAAAGAATATAAAACTCCTTTTTATCCTCATTACGAGGAGGATACGACGAAGTAATCTGTTTATTTAGAACTCAAAACATAGAGATTACTTCGCTTTAGCCTGTCTTGAGCCTTTCGACTTCGCTAAAGATAAACTTAAATCGAAAGGCTCGCAATGACGTTAACAAACAGCAAACCGTCATTCCGAACGGTAGTGAGAAACCGTAAGGTTCAGCGTAGCTAAATCTCACTCAAAAGAGTTACCCTTATTCTTTTATTGTAATCACTGTCAGTTCGAGTGATTTTTATTGAGTGATAACGAAGTAAAAATAGTATCGAGAACTATTAGAAAACTTCTCGATACAAAATTATTTTTATTTCATTTCAATAATTTTACTCGAAGTGACACTAGATGATAAAAAGAATATCGAACAAAGACCTATAAATAAGTCTTTACTCTAACAGCAAAGCGGTCTATTCTCCTGGCTCTAAAAGAACCATCATAACGAAGAGCGATAAAACACCATATAAAACATTGAGAATTTTGTTAGTTATACTAGTAAACACCTCATACCCATTAAAAACCATAGCAAAAAGAGTATATAACATAAAAAAGTACGAGCATATAGCTCGTACAGATTATAAAATATAGTTTTTGTCTTAACCTTCAGACAGTAGTGTCTGAAGTCACAGGATAGTACTGTCTGATGTCAACGGACAGTAGTATCGTGTGTTACGATACAGTAAGGCTAAATGTAGATTCAGATACCTTAAGCTCCTTTAAGAAGCGATCTAATTTAGAAGTAGCTTGCGTTTTAATTCTAACACGGTAATTACCCGCAGTAAGGGCTGGAACTTGACCAATAATTTTCTTATAGCTGTTTTGTGCCAAATAAGACACTTTGGTTTCGGTACCGTCTTCGGCAACAAAATACAAACCAACCTCGGGTAAATCACCCGCAACTTTTAAACGCAAACCATTTAGCTCAAACAATCCGTTAGCAGATAAGGTGGTATTCGTAGTTGCCGTGGTAATATCTTTTAAATTAGTAATAACTGTGTTGGTAATAGGTGCAGTTACTTTTTGTAGCGGAATATCGTCTTTAATTTCGTTGATTAACTTTCCACTATTAAGGTTTACATGTAGTTTATGGGTATCAGGATTAAAACCATCTTCCTCGGTATCAAAAACCCCAGAAATAGAGTAGCCAATATTTAGTAAAGGTAGATTAATGTTATCGCCTTCTTCTATCGACTCGATAATTTCTTCATAGTAAGAATTAAGCACCGCCACAATATCGGTTTTACTTACTAGGTTACGTTTGCTCAACATTTTATCAATCAACTCGTCTTGATTAATAGTACGCTCTGTTAATATGCGTGCTGAGTAGTTGGTTTCATCGGTTAACTTGTTTTCATTTAAATAGTACTTCATCATATTGATTTTTAAATTATTTACTTTTCCTTTTGAATCCTTTTTTGGGTAGTAACAGCTAGCATACTGGAGCAATAACCAATACATGCAAAACCATTTACTAACCTTGGTGTTATTCATCACCAAACAGTCAGGTACAAGCGTACTTTTATAGCATTAACTTCGTAAAGATGTTGTAAAATTGAATGTGATATAATAGTAATAAGGGATAGCAATTTACTTTTTACAAACAATTTTTATAGCTGATACTAAAGTAGTTGTTTTTCGTTTTAACTCTCTGACTTTATGAGTTTTTTAACGTTTTAGGAAGTATAGGGGAGGTACGGGAAAAGAAAATGCGGATATGGAATCCGCGTTTTTTATTTTATAAAGTAAGTTTTCTTGGTTTTATATAACTTGTAGAGCTACTCAAAGCCTTATAGAATTATATTATTTTTGTCAACTCATCATATTCCATAGTATTTTTTCCAAATTTTGATAATACAAGTTGTTTGTCAATTCTTTCAAGTTTATTGTCTCTAATAATTAAACCAGAATTTCTACATTTCTTATAAACTTTAATTGCTGTATGTCTTGAAATCCCAATATTTTGTAGCGCTATTACGATTCTGTTTTGGGTTCCATATTCAAGTAGAGTAGCCCAGTTTTCTCCTGCATTTTCTTCTCCAATCAATTTTGCGACAATATTGTGGTAGTGGTTAAAATACTTTTCTAACAAAAAACGTAAAACATATTCTATATCCTCGATAACATTTTCAATCACATGGTTAACATGTTTTTTGTCTTTTGGATTAAATATAATTTTATTGTCAAAATTATAGTCTAGAATGATTTTCTTGTTTTTATTAGTATGGTAGTCAATCGATTGTTGAATTATTTGACTTAAACTAAATCCTTTTACCCACTGTGTCATTATTGTAGCATAGTAAGATAAACTATTAGCATTATTTAATTTTTTTTCAGCATTTTGCCATTCGTATAAATCAAACATATAGTTTAAAACATCTTTGCAAATCTGATAAGGTTTCTGATTAATTGCAGGAAGTTTTATGTTTTTCCCAAGTTTATGTTGCTTCAATAATTCATTATAAACTTTATTCTGTACTGACAGATTGATTGACTGATTTGAATTGAGAATTGAAACTGGAATTGTAAAATCCTTGACATTTGATTTTGCCAATTCTATTATAGCTTCTTTGTTCTTTTCAATTAGTCTTTTAAGTAATGGGCTTGGTTCTCTACTACCTTCGAGCTCCATTGTGTCAACACTAATAATATTTGCGATATATTGCAAAATTTCCTTTTCTGTTTTTGTGCCTGAAATATCCTGTTCATTAAGAACCTTCTCTATCTTTTTGATATTTCTATCAATTTTATTCAAAACAGTAGGTTTTAACTCAATATCATTTTTATGCAAAATCTCTTTATTACCCCACTCACAATCTGAATGCTGAATACAATAAATATTTCCATAAAGTTCTTTTGACAATCTTCCTGCTCTTCCTGACAAATTCCAAAAATCAATTGGTTCTAACTCTGGGCGACCATTTTTATTATCGAGAATAAAAATATTTTGTGTTGGCATATTTACACCTTCAAGAAGAGTAGAAGTGCAAAAAACATTTGTAACATCACCATTTTGATAAAGTTCCTCGACTGAATTTCTAATCAACTGTGGCAATTTTCCATAATGATAAGCTATTTTATACTCTAACAGGTTTGCTAAATAGTAGTCAGGATGTATATACTCCTTAATTTGCCTAATTGTATTTTTTATGTCATCGCTTTGTTCAATAACGGGTGTCTTGGTTAATGATTTTGAAAAGTTAAAAGCATAGTTGATTGTTCGATTCTTACTATTACAGTAAATCAGATTGTTTTTTTCTCGGCCAAGATTCTTTATTAAATCATCAATGGAATTAGTCGTAGAAAAGAAATCTTTAGATTCCATTTCCACATTGTTATTTTCTGTAATGTAGTCAATTTTATTGTTTAATAAATCTATAAAAAAAAGATTCTGAGAAACAGGAGATTCATTTGTTTTGTAAGAATTTCCTTTACTATTTCTATTAAATAAATCCAAAAATATTTCAGGGTTAGATACATTAGGTGAAGCAAAATATAATTTAATATTACCATATTTTTTTAATGCCTTTTCAATTGCAGTATAAGAGGTAACGCTTCGACTATCCTTATTACTTGCAATTTTGTGTGCTTCATCTACAAAAAGAAAACCTATTGTAGGATTATTCTCTTGCGATAAATAACTTATCAGTCGCTCAGGAGTAAGTATAAAAATATAATTATGTTGTTCTTCAGTTATTAAGTCATTTACACTTGAGTTTGTAACAATTCGGTATTTATAAGCTTCCAATACTTCAGTCAATTCATCTTTCAAATCAATTGCAAACTGGTTTATTAATGCACGAGTAGGGACAATTATAACTAAGTTTTCAGGAGGAACATTTTTAATGATTTTTTTAATAAAGGCTTTTATAATAAATGATTTTCCCATTGATGTTGGGGCTGAAAAACTATACTCAGTAGAGTTACTCATACTTGAAAATAATTCAAATTGAGCATCTGTAAATGTAAAGTCACTATTACCAGGAACTTGTTGTATGAGTGATTTAGCCTCAACTTCTATTAACCTGTTTAAAGGAAGTTCAGAGTTATTTTCATTATACTCTTCAAGGTATTTAATAGCAGGGAAATTTCCGAGTTTAGAATATACTGCTTTAGAAATAGTTTTGTAAATAGGGTTGTTAGAGTAATTAGTATTTAAAAATGTAATAATTTGATAGGCTTTATTTCTAGCTACTGAATTGTTTGAGTTTGAAAGTATATCAGCAAACCTTAATGTATCTTTTAGTTCTTTGTCTGAAAAAATAACATCACTTATTATATTAAACTGCCTGTATGCAGATAGTAAAGAACTTTTTCTAAAAAGCGAATTAAAGTATTCATTATTTAAAATGTCTTCTGTAAGTTTTTCTATAATTGTCATACAGTTAAGTCTTTTATAATTTCTTTTCGTTTTTCAGCTAAATCAGAAAAAGGAATTATATAAATGTAAAACTGATATCCTGTAAACTCTTCCTTTTTTATTTGAAAATTAAAAGAACTAATAACATTTAAAACCTCCTTTTTTATTCTTTCTTTGATTTGTTTTCTAAATTCAGAATTAGAAAGCTTCATTTCTTCGTCTGTTATTTTTGCTTCAAAACCTAGGAAAATACCAAATGAATAATCAAGGTATGTTTCTTCATTTTTTGAGTTTGGTAATAGAATATTCTTTATTTTTTCATATTGTTGTTTGTCATAAACCTCTTTTACTAATTGACTATTAACCAAATCAAACTCAAATTCTAACTTTTTGCTATCTTCTTTTAATAGTTTTGATATAGAGCCGAAGGCGTCATATATGCCTTGTTTTAGATCAGCATCTAACTTAGATTCTCCAAATATGAGTTGATAATCTTCATCACTGAGTTTTAATAAATGAACACCATCTGCTCCTTTTACATAATCATTATTTGCTGTTTTTAACTCTAATTTTGTCAGTATTTTAGGAGCTTTAAGATGTGCTTCGAGAAGGCAATATAACATCACTTCCCCAAGTTCGCCCTCGTTTGAAGTGTAATTTCTAAATTTATTTTTTGTTCTTTTAATTAGAGTATTGAACTGATTATTATCTATAAGTTTTTGTATTTCAGTCCTTGATAAAGCGAAAAAGTATAGGTTGTCACCAAGTAAATTCACTAGATCATTGTATGCAAACTTGTTATTCTGTATTTTGAGAGTAAATACGTTAAGATTATTAGAGTTTTCCAGTTGATAATCTTCAATGATATGATGAAATAAATTCAAAAAATCACTATCAATACTTGTTTTAATCATATAACTTTTTTTGGGTAATTTAAAGTAAGACACCTTATGCAATTGAGGTACATTTATATATGCACCTAAATTTATAAAACTATAATGTATATTTCATTCATTCTTACGGTTTTCCGCAACTCAAATTGCGGATTTCCGCAAAACACCTGCTATTACACATATAATTACCATTTAATAATATAACAGTTGTTATTACTAACGATATTTTACTACTTTTAAACTGTTAACATGCAGTTATACAGAATTTTAAAACGTGTTGTACTATCAACATAAAATGAGTATAGCTGCGTATAACAACAACTAACAAACCAAACTAACTAAACATTATGAAAACTCTAAGCACCTGCTTAGCACTCTTTTTTTATGTGCTATGCATTAACGGACAAACACAAACTATTAACTGTGAACTTGAAATAAAAAAGTTGCGTAGTACCTACGAAAACTACAACAAAACACTAGAAGAAAAGAAGCAAGAAATAGCAGAAACCAAAAAGTCGATTACCCAAGAAAGCTTAGACAAGCTTAGTACTTTAATTAAGGATAGAAAAGCGTATATAGATTCACTAAACCTTACCTATGCTAAGTTTACTAGCTATAAAAACGTGTGTACCAACATTCCTGCAGATTCAATAGCTAGTTGGTTTCCTTATAAAGAACCACCTACACGAGAAACCATAGCCAAAGAAGCTGAACAAGAAGAAACGGTAGAAGAACCTGTAACCTATAGTTATTTTAATGAAAATATAATTATTAGTGAAGATATTAACGGAGCTGAGAAGACATCTAGAGAGAAAAAGGTGTTCAATCAGGTATTAAAACAAGTAAACCAAGAAGCCTATTTTGGAGATATTACCATACCTAAAGAAGGACAGGAGTTTTGTTTTTATAAAAAGAAAAGTAGTAATGACACTATAAATAAAAGTGACCCTGTACGATTGCCATTAAAGAAATACAAGTTTAAAAAGATAGATATTGAAATACGCGATGGTAGCTTAGCTGATATTCAGGTATTGGTAGAATATAAGGGAAGTTTACTATTGTTTGAAAACTATGTAGGGGTAAGCTTTTTACGATATGGGTATTGGGCATCTGAAAACTTCCTTTTTTACTCACAAAAACAACCAACAACCAATGTTGATGAAAAAGAGTTTGAAAACCTTCGTATTCGTTTAAGTGATGTACTCATGTATAAGTATAAAATAGGAAACAACTACGTACCACACGACTTAACGTTAGAACTGCCTAAAGAAGATATTGATGGAAACAAAACCAACTTAACAGCCCCAGCAACTTATCAAATAAAACAAGATACTTACTTAGATAAAATAGTAGAACTACGTGCTTATACCGACTTTTTAGCACTCTTTGGAGAGTCTGACAACGGATTGGTGCAGTTAGAAGGAAGTGCGAAGTTTTATGTATTTCCTTTTTCAAGGCAAATCTTTAGTTCTTCAATGCAATACGAATTTTTAAAATCAATAACACCTTATGTACACTATGCTAAGTTTGAAGAAGACAAAGGTTTAGTTACCGCAACAGGTGGTGTAATAGGAAATACGTTAGACTTGGTAGAAAAACGCTTTTTAACCGTAGGTGGAGAAGTAAACTTCTTTGAAGTGTATCAAAAAAACTATCCTATGAAAATGAACTTTTTTGGTACGATAGACTATAATCTAACAAGAGTTCAAAACGACACCCAAGGAGTAGAAAACCTAAAAGCATTGAGTTATGGAGGAGGAATAAGCTTATCATCAAAACGATTTAACAACTTCGGATTCAATTATAAATTAGGACTTCACTGGTTTGATTATAAAAGCTATAACGGGTCTAGTGCTATAGATTTAGACTTTAAAGTACCCGTAGTAAAAAATCAAGCAGAAGTGTTTTATCACCCTAACAAAAACCCAAACCAAGCTATTTTTGCTAGGTTAGTAACCTATAATTACAAAGGAAGCGAAAGCGATGAGGCTTTTTACCAGTTTCAATTTGGATATAAGTTCTCCATAGGCTCTAGAACAGTAAAGAAATAAAGTAAAAAGAGGTTATTTGTTAAGAATAACCTCTTTTTATATAACAGTTTTATGAGTTCTATTAAAATCTAACAAAATTCTAATTTCATGGTGTCACCTCGAACCTATGTGAGAGGTCTCAAGGCAATGAGTTACACCTTTTAATAAGATTCCTCCTCGTGCCTCGTTCGGAATGACGATTGTTTATTAGAATCAAGAAACAAGACCGCTTCGCTGTTAGAGTATAGACTGATTAGAGATGTAATTGTTATAATTAAGTATCGTCATTGCGAGCCTTTCGACTGTTGCTCAAGACAGGCTAAAACGAAGCAATCTCTAAGTTTTGAGTTAACTACTTACAGATTACTTCGTCGTATCCTCCTCGTAATGACGACTTTTTTTAGTATTTACCACTAACCAAGCTTCTCTCGTATCTTACCCAAACACAAATTATCAATACTACCCACATGTGTATGTTTTTTAGAAGTATCGGGTGTATATGTACCATTGACAACTTCACCACCAATTTTTTGGTAAGCCTCTCTAAAACTCATACCGTTTTCAACCAAGGTATTCATATTGTCTACTGTAAATAGATATTTGTATTTCTCATCCTGTAAGTCAATATCTTTTACAATAATTTGCTGAATAGCATAGTCAAAAATATCTAACACATCTTTTAGCTCCTCAAAAGCATTGATGATATTTTCTTTTAATAACTGATAATCTCTATGATATCCACTTGGTAAATTGTTGGTGATTAACAAAGTTTCGGTATACAACGCTTGGATTTTATTGCATTTACCTCTAATCAACTCAAATACATCAGGATTCTTTTTATGTGGCATAATGCTACTACCTGTAGTTAATTCATCAGGAAAAGAAATAAAACCAAAATTCTGACTCATATATAAGCAGATATCCATCGCAAAACGAGCTAAGGTGTTACTTACACTTCCCAATGCCATGGTAAGAGTACGCTCACTTTTTCCTCTACTCATTTGTGCAGCAACCACATTGTATTTTAAGGTTTCAAACCCAAGTTCTTTAGTGGTGAATTCTCTATCAATAGGGAACGAACTACCATATCCAGCTGCTGAACCTAACGGATTTTGATCTACCGTTTTTAGTGCAGCATCTACCATGTACAAATCGTCAATTAGCAATTCAGCATACGCAGAAAACCATAACCCGAAAGAGGAAGGCATTGCCACTTGTAAGTGAGTATAACCTGGTAATAGTTTAATTTTGTGTTGCTCTGCTAACTGTAATAGTGTATTAAATAGTGTTTTCGTTTTATCAGAAATCAACTGTAAATTGTCTTTATAATACAATTGTAACGCTACTAAAACCTGATCGTTTCTTGAACGTGCGGTATGAATTTTCTTACCAACTTCACCGCACATGTTGGTTAATTCAAACTCAATTTTAGAATGTACATCTTCAAATTGAGCATCAATAACAAAAGTACCGTCTGTCACTTGTTGTTGTAGCGCAGTAATTCCAGCAGTTACTTGCGCTAATTCTTCCGAAGTAATAATATAGATGGAAGCCAGCATTTTTGCATGTGCTAACGATGCGTGCAAATCATACGGAGCAATGTGTATGTCTATTTCTCTGTCATTTCCAACCGTGAAATGTTCTATTTTTTTATCTATGGATAATCCTTTGTCCCAAAGTTTCATGTTTTTATGTTTTTTAATTAGTACTGAGTATTGAGAGGTTAGTATTGAGTGTTAAACACTATAACTAACAAAATTCTCATTGTTTGTTTGTCACCTCGAACGTATGTGAGAGGTCTCAAGGTTATGAGTTACTCTTTTTAATGAGATTCCTCCCTCTGGTCGGAATGACGATTTGCTTTAGAAAAAGATGTCTTGTATCTCTTTTCTAGTTTTTTATTTGTTATTTATAATGTCACTTCGAGTAAAGTTATTGAAATGAAATAAAAATAATTTTGTATCGAGAAGTACTCGAATGGTTCTCGATACAATTCTTACTTCGTTATCACTCAATAAAAATCACTCGAACTGACATATAAAAAGGCATCTAGTTTCTTGCCTCATTATTCTATTTTCTTCTACAATACTTTATTCAATAATTCTATATACAACTCAATTCCTTCCTCAATTTCTTGAAGATAAATAAACTCATCAGCGGTGTGTGAACGTGTGCTGTCTCCAGGTCCTAATTTTAATGACGGACAACTCAATACAGCTTGGTCAGATAGGGTAGGAGAACCATAGGTTGTTCTTCCTAAAGCCAACCCTGCTTGTACCAAAGGATGTTCTTTTGGAATAGAAGATGAATTCAAATTCAAGCTACGTGGTTGTATGTTACAAGGTGCATGTTCTTGTAAAAAATCACTGATTTCCTGATTGGTATATTGATTGTTTACACGAACATCTACTACCAATTTTACTTCGGAAGGGACAGCATTGTGTTGTTTCCCTGCATTGATTTGTGTTACCGTGAGTTTTACGTCTCCCAAGGTTTCCGAGGTTTTTTCAAATTCAACATCTTTAAACCACTGTAATATTTCAATAGCGTTATAAATAGCATTATCGTGGTTTGGGTGTGCGGCATGACTTGGGGTTCCTTTTACCTCAGCATCAAAAACGACCAAGCCTTTTTCAGCAATAGCTAAATTCATTAAAGTAGGCTCTCCTACGATGGCTACATCAATCTTTGGTAAGGTTTTTAGTAATCCGTTTAAACCGTTAGGACCACTGCTTTCTTCCTCGGCAGTTCCTGCAAAGACAAGGTTATAAGTCAAGTTTTCTTTCTGGTAGAAATGGGTGTAGGTCGCCAACAACGAAACTAAACATCCACCAGCATCATTACTTCCTAACCCGTAGAGTTTGCCATCTTCTACAATAGCTTTAAAAGGATCTTTGGTATAGCCGTTATTAGGTTTTACGGTATCGTGATGCGAGTTGAGTAATAACGTAGGTTTGTTAGCATCAAAATGTTTGTTTACCGACCACACGTTGTTCTGAGTTCTAGTGTATGGAATATCAAACTCTTTAAACCAGTTTTCTAGCAGTAGGGCTGTAGCATCTTCTTCCGAAGAAAAAGAAGGTGTTTCTATCAGGTTTTTTAATAGGTTGATGGCTTTTGTGGTAAGTCTTTGTATCATGATAGTTGTAATGAGGTGTGTTTGTTTTTTGAGTTAAATAGCATAGTTGTATTGCCTATGTGTACTTTTTGAACATTGTTTTTTAGGGCATGAAAGCAATTGTCTAACTTAGGAAGCATTCCTTCAAATATGACTCCGTCAGCTTTTAATTGCGCGTAGGATTCTGAAGTGATTTGTTCGATAATAGAGTTGTCATCGGTTACATCACTTAGCACTCCTGGTTTTTCAAAACAGTAGTACAATTCTGTATTAAAATCAGTGGATAATCCTATAGCCAATTCAGCAGCAATAGTATCGGCATTGGTATTGAGTAATTGTCCGTTAGCATCGTGCGTAATTGCACAAAATACTGGAGTTACTTCATTATTAATTAATACGGTTAGTACTTGCGGATTTACGGTAACAACGTCGCCTGCAAATCCGTAATCTATAGGTTCAGCAGGACGTTTGGTTGATATAATGGTGTTTCCGTCAGCCCCTGTAAATCCCACAGCATTTGCATTGTTTGCTTGTAACTGCGCAACAATTTGCTTGTTGATTTTACCTGCATATACCATAGTAATCAAATCTAAAGTTTGCGTATCGGTTACACGTCTGCCATCAATCATCGTCACAGGAATATTCAACTGTTTAGCCAATTCAGAAGCTAGTTTACCTCCACCATGAACTAATACTTTCGGACCTTTTAGTTGAGCGAAATCAGCTAAGAAACTATGTAAGGCTTTCTCATCATTAATGATGTTTCCACCTATTTTTACAATCTTTATAGTTTTCATTTTTAGTTTTAAGTTTAATTTATTGTTCATTTTTTCTTGATAAAAAACGAACCAAAAAATCAAGTCAGTAAAGAGAAAATTGCTACGCACCACTCATTTTCAAAGCTTCATGCTTAAAGCTACGCTTAGCACTTCCGCTTTTTCATTCATTATTTTTTTTACAGACAGTTTTCATATTTTAATTCTCTTTTCATTAAATGTCACGTCGAGTGATTTTTAGTACTGAAAGGGAGAAAAATTGTATCGAGACGTTTTCAAGTAGTTCTCGATACATCTCCCTGCGGTCGACACTCGAACTGACAAGTCAAAATTTAAATTCAACTTAAATGATTTAAAATCTCTTTTAATACTATCTGTGCTGCAAAGGTTCTGTTGTTGGCTTGTTCAATCACAAGAGAATTTTCACCATCTAAAACAGCATCTTCCGCTACCACATTTCTTCTGATAGGTAAGCAGTGCATAAATTTAGCAGCGCCTATTTTTTCCTGAGTAATCATCCAGTTGGGGTCTTCATTTAGTATTTTACCATATTCATTAGAAGAACTCCAGTTTTTAGCATAGATAAAGTCGGCATTTTCAAAAGCTTTCTCTTGATCGTATTCGATAGGAAACTCTTGAGTAATTTCTGGATCTAGCTCATAACCTTCGGGATGCGTTATAACAAATTCTACCTCCATGTTGTGCATGAGGTGTACAAAAGCATTGGCAACTGAGTGTGGTAATGCTTTGGGGTGTGGAGCCCAAGACAACACAACTTTAGGATTATCAGTTTTTTTAGTTTCCGTAATCGTAATTGCATCTGCCAAAGCTTGTAACGGATGGTCAGTAGCGCTTTCCATATTGATAACAGGAACCGTAGCATATTTTACAAAACTGTTTAGTACAATTTCAGAGGTATCTTTTTCTTTGTCTTTCAACGTAGGAAAAGCTCTTACCGCAATGATATCAGCATACTGAGAAATTACCATGGCAGCCTCTTTAATATGTTCTGAAGTACTTAAATTCATTACAGTACCGTCTTCAAACTCCATATTCCAAGCATTGGTAATGTTTAACACACTTACTTCCATACCTAAGTTTTTAGCCGCTTTTTCGGTACTTAATCTTGTACGTAAACTAGCATTAAAGAACAGCATGACTAAGGTTTTGTGTTTTCCCAAATCAGCAAACTGATAGGGACTTTCTTTTAATTGAATTGCCTTTTGAATAGTTTCTGAAAGGTTTTCAATGTCTTTTAGGCTGGTGTATTTCTTCATGACAGTTCCTTTTTTAAAGACTCAAAAAACATATCGATATGTTGTTTTTGAATGGTTAATGGTGGAAGGATTCTTAATAAGTTAGGGTTCTTAGCGCTCCCTGTGAAAATGTGATGTTTGAATATTAGGTTCTTTCTTAGCTCAGCAATAGGAAAATCGAATTCCAAACCTAACATCAAGCCTCTTCCTTTTACAGTTGTTATTTGTGGAATTGATGTAGCTTTTTCAATAAAGTAATCTGAAATCTGCTGTACATTTTCCATCAATTGTTCTTTTTGGATGGTTTCAAGAACAGCTAAGGAAGCAGCACAGGCTAAGTGATTACCGCCAAAGGTAGTCCCCAACAAACCGTAAGAAGCTTTGATGCTTGGATGAATTAAGATTCCCCCAACAGGGAATCCGTTTCCCATTCCTTTAGCCATGGAAATAATATGCGGAGTAATGCCGTGTTTTTGAAAAGCAAAGAAATCACCCGTTCTACCAAAACCACACTGAATTTCATCAGCAATTAATAGCGTGTTGTATTGCTTGCATAGTTTTTCTAACCCTTGGTAAAAAGTAGTTGATGCTTCGTCTAATCCACCAATACCTTGAATGGTTTCAATAATAATGGCACAAACATCATTGTTCTTTAAAGCCTTTTCAACACCTTCCAAGTCTTCAAATTCTAAGAAAATTACTTCTTGCTGTGCATTGATAGGAGCCACAATTTTTGGATTATCTGTAGCGGCTACCGCCGCAGAAGTTCGTCCGTGAAACGAATTCTTAAAGGCAATTACCTTTTGCTTATCTGTATGAAAAGAAGCTAGTTTTAAGGCATTTTCATTGGCTTCGGATCCTGAGTTACATAAGAATAACTGATAGTCTTTACAACCCGATATGTTTTCTAGTTGGTCAGCCAATTCAACCTGTAACGGATTCTGAATCGCGTTGCTATAAAAGCCTAGTTTGCTCACTTGTTCACTAATGTTTTTAACATAGGCAGGGTGTGAGTGCCCGATAGAAATTACGGCATGTCCGCCATATAAATCTAAATATTCTGTGCCTTTATCGTTGTATACATATACATTGTTGGCGGTTACTGGGGTTATATCAAATAGAGGATATACGTTAAATAAACTCATTAGTTTTCTTTTTTTATGGTGTTAATTTTGTTGAATGAAGCAACCATTCCCTGTATTAAAGCAGCACTTAAACCTTTGTGTTCCATTTCATTCAAACCTTCGATGGTACAGCCTTTTGGAGTGGTAACTTTATCGATTTCTTCTTCAGGATGATTTCCTGTAGCTATGAGTAAGTTGGCAGCACCTTCACTAGTATGCATAGCGAGTTCTTGTGCTTCTTTTGCATCGAAACCTAACTGAATAGCGGCTTGTGTAGTTGCCCGTATTAAGCGCATCCAAAAAGCAATTCCACTAGCACATATTACAGTGGCTGCTTGCATTTGATCTTCAGGAATAATCATAGAAGTTCCTAGTTGATTAAAAATAGTTGTAGCTATTTTTAAATCTTCCTTCTTTTGAGTATTACCACTAAGACAAGTCATCGATTTTCCAACGGCAATAGCAGTATTAGGCATGGCTCTGATAATAGTAGTATCTGAACCAATAAGAGCTTCCATTTTTTGAATAGAGAAACCAGCAACTGTAGAAATTAACTTATGATTGCTTGATAATAGAGGAGCAGTTTCTTTTAAAAGAGCTTCTAAATGTGTTGGTTGTACAGCAAAAATTAATACATCAGACGCTGTGATTGCTTCCTTGTTATTAGAACTAATGAAAACGTTGGGAACTTCTTTAAATTCATTGAGTTCTTCAATATTTCTTTTAGTTAAGAAAAGTTGAGAAAATGATTTGTTTTGTATCAATCCTTTAGTGATTGATTTTCCTAAGTTACCTGTTCCTATAATTGCTATTTTCATCTGTAAAGCTTTGATTATATATTTTGTATTAAGACATTCATCTTGGTTTGTTTAATCCCTCTATGAGGGTTAGAAATAAGTTGCTTTTAACTGTAACCCCGTATCTTCTTTAAAACCAAACATTAAGTTCATATTTTGGACTGCTTGTCCGGAAGCTCCTTTTAATAAATTATCAATAATGCTTGTTATGAGGAGCTTATCTCCGTGTTTATGCAAATGAATTAAACACTTATTGGTGTTTACTACCTGTTTTAAGTGTAATTCATTATCAGCTACGTGTGTAAAAAGAGCCTCCTTATAGTAGCCTGAATACAGTTGTTGTGCTTCTTCTAAACTTCCTTCAAAATAAGTGTACTGCGTAGCGTAAATACCTCTGGAAAAATTTCCTCTGTTTGGTAAAAACAATACTTCTGAATCAAAACTTGATTGAAGTGTATGTATAGTTTGATTGACTTCTCCTAAATGCTGATGTGTAAAAGGCTTGTAGTAAGAAAAATTGTTATCTCTCCATGTAAAATGAGTAGTTGCTGATAGTGAAGTTCCCGCACCAGTAGCGCCAGTAACCGCATTGATATGTACATCATTCTGTAATAAACCAGTGTTAGCTAATGGAAGCAATCCTAATTGAATAGCCGTAGCAAAACACCCTGGATTTGCTATGTAAGAAGCACCTTGTATCGCTGTTTTTTGAAGTTCAGGTAAACCGTATACAAACTCTTTTCTTTGAAAAGTGTTATCAGCTTTTAATCTGAAATCATTCCCTAAATCAATAATCTTTGTGTGGTCTGAAAAGGTATGAGCTTCTAAAAACTTTTTAGAGTTTCCATGTCCTAAGCATAAGAATAGTACATCTATGTTCTTATTAATTTTATTGGTGAATGTTAGTTCAGTGCTACCCACTAAATCCTGATGTATGTTCGCTATTTTATTTCCAGCATTAGAGGTACTATACACAAAATTGATAGCAGTTTCAGGGTGTTGTAGTAATAGTCTTACTAACTCACCAGCTGTATATCCTGCACCGCCTATAATTCCTACTTGTATCATATTGTTTGTTGTTTTAAATAGTAGAATCAGTTTTCATTTATAAGATCATCACGTTTTTATCACTCCTCATGATGACGGTTTTGTCATTGCGAGCCTTTCGACTGTCGCTCAAGACAGGCTCAAGCGTGGCGATCTGTTCATTGTTTACTGTCTATTGATTCACTTGTTGATATATCTTATTCTGATTTCCTAAGAGTTTGATGAAGCCTTTAGCATCTTCGGCGGTCCAACCTTTATTCATTTCACCATAGCTACCAAATTTGGTATTCATTAAATCATGAGGAGAATCAATTCCGTCTAGTGTAAAGTGATAAGGTTTAAGGTTTACAAACACATCTCCGGTTACTTTTGCTTGGCTATTAGTAAAGAAAGCCTCTATATCTCTCATCACTGGATCTAAATATTGACCTTCATGTAAATGCATCCCATAAAAACTAGCTAAATACTCTTTGTGTTGTAATTGCCATTTGGTTAAGGTGTGTTTCTCAAGTAAGTGATGTGCTTTAATGGCAATTAAGGCAGCAGCGGCTTCAAAACCAACTCTTCCTTTAATTCCAACAATAGTATCACCCACATGAACATCTCTACCAATTCCAAACTTTGAAGCTATTGCATTTAACTTTTCTATATTTTGTGCAGGAGTATTTTCATCGTCATTAATAGCGATTAATTCTCCTTTTACAAAAGAAAGTTTTACCTGTTCTGGTGTTGTTTTGGTCACTTGTGAAGGATAGGCATGTTCAGGTAATGGTTGCTCAGAAGTTAAAGTTTCCTCACCACCAACACTAGTTCCCCATAAACCTTTATTTACAGAGTATTTAGCCTTTTCCCAAGACAAATCGATACCATTATTCTTTAAATATTCGATTTCTTCCTGTCTTGAAAGTTGTAAATCTCTAATAGGAGTGATGATTTCAATTTCAGGAGCAATGGTTTGAAAAATCATATCAAATCTTACTTGATCGTTTCCTGCACCTGTACTACCGTGTGCTATATATTCTGCACCTATGCTTTTAGCATAATTTACAATTTCGATGGCTTGTACTATTCTTTCAGCACTTACCGAAAGCGGATAGGTATTGTTTTTTAATACATTTCCAAAAATTAAATACTTGACTACCTTGTTGTAAAAATCATCAACAGCATTAATGTTTTTATAGGTAGCTACTCCCATTGTATAGGCATTTTCTTCAATTTTCTTAATTTCTTCGGAAGAAAACCCACCAGTATTCACACTAACAGCATGAACTTCATATCCTTGTTTTGATAAACTTACCGCACAGTATGAAGTATCTAAACCTCCACTGTATGCAATTACTAATTTTTTCATTTTTTGTCTTTTTTTAGGAAGATGCTCTCCTTAATTCTTTTAAGTCTTTGAAAGACTTTTCCTTTTATTTTTATGTTTTGAGATTTTTTGTTAGGATCGTATAACATACCAGTACACAAGCACATTTTTTGCTGTGTACGTTGTAACACATCGTAGTTTTTGCAGGTTTGACAACCATTCCAAAAAGATTGATCTTCGGTAAGTTCAGAAAAGGTTACAGGCTTATAACCAAGCTCGCTATTGAGCTTCATAACTGCTAAGCCTGTAGTAATACTAAATACTTTAGCATTAGGAAATTTTGCTCTGGAATGTTCAAAAACAACTTTTTTTATTTGCTTGGCTAAACCAATACCTCTGTAATCTGGATGAACTATTAATCCTGAATTAGCTACAAATTTGCCATGACTCCAAGCTTCGATATAGCAAAATCCAGCAAACTTATCGCCATCTAAAGCAATAACTGCGTTACCATTTTCTAGTTTTGTAATAATATATTCTGGTTTTCTTTTGGCAATTCCTGTACCTCTAACCAGAGCAGCTTCGTCAATAGTTTGACAAATAATTTCGGCATACTTACTATGCGATTGATCAGCAATAACAACTCTCATTGAAATTGATTTTAGATAAACATTTTGTTATAAATCGGTGGTTTGAAAAGAAGAACCGGACGCACCTAGGTTCCCAAAAGAAGTAGCACCCTTACGGGCGACGTCGGGTAAAAATAGGTCGTACAACAACTGCGTTATTGAAAACAATAACAAGAGTTAGTAACGATATAAAAATGTAGATTATAGAAATCAAAAGGATGAAAATAAAATTATACAATACTCAGTTTTGTGCAAGGAAAGACTAGCGTCGGTTATAAGACCGCACTAAAAAACTGGGTATATTGTTGTATATTTTATTTGTTTGCATAATGGCGCAAATCTATAAAATAAATTTTGATTAATGCTATATAAAAAATAAAAAGTTTTATAAGTGTAAGTAATACAGAGGGTTAGTGAGTATTTTTTCTAGGAGTAAAATAAAAAAGTCAAAAAAATATTAGGATAACTAAAAAATAATTTCAAATATTTGTGGCAACAGATGAAAAAACAAGTTTTAAATATCATTTCTATTATTATTGTCATTGTGATTATTTCACAAGGGTAGGGAAGCGGTATTTAATATTTAACATATAAATTAATTAAGAAGGCTTCCTAAATTTAGGAAGCCTTTTTTAGTTGCAAAAATCATGAATCAATTTTTCAACATCGTGGTAATTATTATTGTCATTATTAGCTCTCCACCGAGTTGATGCAGATAGTTATTGCCTATAAGGAAGCCTGTATCTAACTCAAGATACAGGCTTTTTTTATACCGTGAATATCATAATGATTTGGTTTTAAGTGTTTGGTTTTAAGGTTTTTGTATGTTTTTGAGAGTCAGTGAAAATCATCAAAACCTTAAAAAACAAGAAAGTAAAGTAAAAAGCGAAAAATAATTTTGAACAGTAAAAACAACTAAAAATGTACTATAACGAGGAAACAGTAATTTTTTTCAACGGACAGTTTATCAAAGCTAAAGATGCTAGCGCTAATTTGTATAGCCAAAGTTTACACTACGGGAACGGAGTTTTCGAGGGAATTAGAGCTTATAATACAACGGAAGGAACTAAAGTCTTTAAGTCGTATGAGCATTACAAAAGGCTAAAGTTTGGCGCAGAAGTAATGAATATTCAATTAGATTATTCAGAAGAAGAACTAACACAAATTACGTATGAATTATTAGAACGTAATGGTTTGAAAGATGCATACATCCGTCCGTTAGTCACTACTGGAGCCGATATGAGTTTGTTGACTTCTAAAGAAACAAACCTAGTTATTCAATGCTGGGAATGGGGGAAATATATGGGAGATAAATTACTACGTGTAAAAACGTCTTCATTTCAACGCCCGAATCCGAAATCATGTTTTGTAGAAGCTAAAGTAACAGGACACTACACAAATTCAATATTATCAACTAATGAAGCAAAAAATAACGGATATGATGAAGCACTATTATTAGACATGAACGGTAATGTAGCAGAATGTTCAGGAGCAAATGTTTTTATGCAAAAAGATGGAAAATTATACACTCCACCAAGAGGCCATATCATGGCAGGAATTACACGCGCTACGGTTATCGATTTGTGTAAGGAAGAAGGAATACCTGTTGAAGAAAAACATTTTACGCTAGAAGAATTAAAACAGGCAGATGCTTGCTTTTTTACAGGAACAGCAGCTGAAGTAGTTGGATTACAATCGTTAGACGATTATCAATTTCCACTAGCGTGGGAAAAATCTCACGGACACAAACTAATGAAATTATATAAAGACGAAGTGTTAGGCTTACGTCAAAAAAGAAAAGCAAGTTAACATGGAACTAAACAAATTTAGTAAACAAGTAACACAAGATGATACACAGCCTGCTGCACAAGCAATGTTGCATGCCATAGGGTTATCAAAAGCAGATTTAGAAAAACCGTTGGTAGGAATAGCAAGTACAGGATACGAAGGAAATCCTTGTAACATGCACCTAAACGATTTAGCGAAATTGGTAAAAGAAGGAACCGAAAACGCTGATTTAGTTGGATTGATATTTAATACCATTGGAGTTTCTGATGGAATTTCTATGGGAACTCCAGGGATGCGTTATTCACTACCATCACGTGATGTAATTGCCGATTCTATGGAAACCGTAGTGCAAGCAATGTCGTATGACGGACTGGTAACCGTAGTAGGATGTGATAAAAACATGCCAGGAGCATTAATGGCAATGTTGCGTTTAAATCGCCCTTCTGTTTTAGTGTACGGAGGAACCATTGCTTCAGGGTGTCATGAAGGAAAAAAATTAGATGTGGTATCTGCCTTTGAGGCATGGGGAGAGAAAGTTGCAGGAACAATTACTAAAAAAGAATATCAAAGTGTGATTGAAAAAGCATGTCCAGGAGCAGGTGCTTGTGGAGGAATGTATACCGCAAATACTATGGCATCAGCTATTGAAGCGCTAGGTATGAGTTTACCTTACAATTCTTCCAATCCAGCAATTAGTGATAACAAAGAACAAGAATGTGTTAAGGCAGGAGAAGCATTACGTGTATTACTAGAAAAAGATATCAAACCATCAGATATCGTTACTAAAAAATCTTTAGAAAATGCGGTACGATTGGTAACAGTAATGGGAGGTTCAACTAATGCAGTACTACACTTTTTAGCGATAGCAAGAGCAGCAGGAGTGAAGTTTACCTTAGAAGATTTTCAACGTATTTCTGATGAAACGCCATTCTTAGCCGATTTAAAACCTAGTGGAAAATATTTAATGGAAGATGTACATAAAGTAGGAGGAACACCTGCAGTTTTAAAATATCTACTAGAAAAAGGATTGTTACATGGTGATTGTTTAACTGTAACAGGTAAAACATTAGCTGAAAATTTAGCTACGGTTCCGAGTTTAACAGAAGGGCAAGATGTAATTAAACCTACTGAGCAACCTATTAAAGCTACAGGTCATCTACGAATGCTTTATGGGAACTTAGCTAAAGAAGGTTCAGTAGCAAAAATAACAGGAAAAGAAGGATTGTATTTTTCTGGAAAGGCAAAAGTATTTGAAGGAGAATATGAAGCGAATGACGGCATACGAGATGGAAAAGTAAAAAAAGGAGATGTGGTTGTAATTCGTTATGAAGGTCCTAAAGGAGGTCCTGGAATGCCAGAAATGCTGAAACCAACAGCAGCTATTATGGGAGTAGGGTTAGGTAAAGAGGTTGCTCTAATTACCGATGGTCGTTTCTCAGGAGGAACTCACGGATTTGTAGTAGGGCATATTACACCAGAAGCACAAGAAGGAGGTGTAATTGCTTTGGTAAAAGATGGCGATACCATAACCATCAATGCAGAAACCAATACAATAAACCTAGTTGTTTCTGAAGAAGAATTAGCAAAGAGAAAACAAGAATGGATTGCTCCTCCTTTAAAGGTAAAAAGAGGAGTACTATATAAATATGCAAGAACAGTAGCATCAGCATCTAACGGATGTGTAACCGATGAATTTTAATCGCAGGGCGATAGCCAGAGGGTTGACCTCCTGAGGCTTGCCTAAAAGTGTTTGATTTTTAGAAAAAGACATGAGAATTAAGATTCAATACTACATCTAGTAGTCTTAAAAATTAAATAAAATAACTAAGCATATAGCTAAAAGCTAAAGCATAAAGCTGAGTTTATGGAAACAAAAACGAAACAACAAACAGAACAAGAAACAACACAAAAAGTAACTATTACAGGTGCAGAAGCTGTAATCAAATGTTTACTAGCTGAAGGAGTCGATTTGTTATACGGATACCCTGGTGGTGCAATCATGCCAGTTTATGATGAACTGTATAAATATCAAGATAAACTACATCACGTATTAACACGTCACGAGCAAGGAGCCACACATGCAGCACAAGGATATGCAAGAGCTACAGGTAAAGTTGGCGTTGCCATGGCAACTTCGGGTCCGGGAGCTACGAATTTAATTACAGGTATTGCTGATGCACAGATAGATTCTACACCAATGGTATGCATAACAGGACAGGTAGGAGCGCATTTATTAGGTTCTGATGCTTTTCAAGAAACGGATATCGTAGGAATTTCAACTCCTGTTACAAAGTGGAATTATCAGATAACGAAAGCAAGCGAGATACCAGAAGTGATGGCGAAAGCATTTTACATTGCTCGCTCAGGAAGACCAGGACCTGTATTGGTAGACATTACTAAAAATGCTCAATTTGAAGAATTTGATTTTGAATACAAAAAATGTACTTCGGTTCGTAGTTATCAACCTGTTCCAAATATGGATATGCAAAGTGTTGAAGCAGCAGTTGAGTTAATTAACAATGCAGAAAGACCATTTGTAGTTTGGGGGCAAGGAGTAATACTTGGAGAAGCAGAAGAAGAATTTAAAGCGTTTATAGAAAAAGCAGGAATTCCATCAGCAAGTACTTTGTTAGGTTTATCTGCTTTACCAACAAAACACCCGCTACATGTTGGTATGGTAGGAATGCATGGTAATTATAGTTCAAATAAACTCACCAATGAATGTGATGTGTTAATTGCCATAGGAATGCGTTTTGACGATCGTGTAACAGGAAATTTAAACAGTTATGCGAAGCAAGCAAAAGTGATACATTTTGAAATAGACCCTGCAGAAGTTGATAAAAATGTAAAAACAGATGTAGCTGTTTTAGGAAATGTAAAAGAAACTTTAGCATCAGCACTTCCTCTTTTGGAAGAAAATTCACACAAAGAATGGTTACAAGAGTTTAGAAATTTAGATGCGGTAGAATTTGATAATGTCATAAAAAACGACCTGTTTCCAACCAAAGATGGTTTAACAATGGGAGAGGTTATCAAACAAATCAATGAAGCTTCTGAAGGTAAAGCTATTGTAGTAACTGATGTAGGACAGCATCAAATGATAGCAAGTCGTTATGCTGAATTCAACCAAACTAAAAGTAGCATTACTTCTGGCGGATTGGGAACCATGGGATTTGCCCTGCCTGCAGCAATTGGTGCAAAAATGGGAGCTTCAGAACGTGAAGTTGTAGCTGTGATTGGTGATGGTGGTTATCAAATGACGATTCAAGAGCTTGGAACAATTTTACAAACGAAAGCAGCTGTTAAAATTGTAGTACTGAATAATGAATTCTTGGGTATGGTACGTCAGTGGCAACAGTTGTTTTTTGACAAACGATATGCTTCAACAGTAATGACAAACCCTGACTTTGTATCAATTGCTAAAGGGTATCATATGGCAGCGAATAAAGTAACTAAAAGAGAAGATTTAGCAACAGCTGTTCAAGAAATGATACAATCTAAAGAAGCTTATTTCTTAGAGGTTTGCGTAGAGAAAGAAGATAATGTATTTCCAATGATTCCAACTGGAGCATCAGTATCTGATGTTCGATTAAAATAATAAAATATGAGTACAAAAAACACCTATACGGTTTCTATTTATACAGAAAATAATATTGGATTATTGAATAGAATATCAGCAATATTTCAACGAAGACACATTAACATAGAAAGTATTAATAGCTCTTCCTCAGAAATAAAAAGTGTTTCTAGAATTACACTTTTAGTAAAGATTACTGAAGAGCAAATGAAAAAAATTATCGGGCAGATAGAAAAACAAGTGGAAGTAATTAAAGCTTTTTACCATACAGATGAAGAAACTGTGTATCAAGAATCGTGTTTGTTTAAACTGAGTACAGACTTATTGACCGATAACGATGATATCCAAACAATTATCAATCAAAGTAAATCAAGAGTCATTAATGTGAACAAAAACTTTTTTGTTCTTGAGAAATCAGGAAGTAAAGAAGAGGTAGAAGAACTCTATCATATTTTAGACAAACATGGTATTAAGCAATTTGTTCGTTCAGGAAGAATTGCCATTACGAAAGAAGAAATGCCAGTATCAAAACTATTACAATTAATAACAGCATAAATAAACAACACAAATAAAAATGAAAAATTATTTCAACCAATTATCATTAAGAGAGCAATTAGAACAATTAGGAAAATGTAGATTTATGAATGCTGATGAGTTTTCAGACGGAACAGCAGCATTAGAAGGTAAAAAAGTGGTAATTGTAGGATGTGGAGCACAAGGATTGAATCAAGGATTAAATATGCGCGATTCTGGTTTAGATATTTCATACGCATTACGTGAAGCAGCAATTAAAGAACAACGTCAATCGTATAAAAATGCAACTGAACACGGTTTTACAGTAGGAACGTATGAAGAGCTAATTCCAACTGCCGATTTGGTATGTAATTTAACACCAGACAAACAACATACGCAGGTAGTAAATGCTGTAATGCCATTAATGAAATCAGGAGCAACTTTATCATACTCTCACGGATTTAATATTGTCGAAGAAGGTATGCAAGTACGTAAGGATTTAACAGTAATTATGGTAGCCCCTAAGTGTCCTGGAACAGAGGTAAGAGAAGAATACAAACGCGGATTCGGAGTTCCTACTTTAATTGCAGTACATCCTGAAAATAACCCAGAAAATAAAGGGTTAGCACAAGCAAAAGCCTATGCATTTGCTACAGGAGGTCATAAAGCAGGTGTGTTAGAATCATCATTTGTTGCTGAGGTAAAATCAGACTTAATGGGAGAGCAAACCATTTTATGTGGGGTGTTACAAACAGGATCTATCTTATCATTCAATAAAATGGTTGAAGAAGGAGTAGAACCAACGTACGCCTCTAAATTAATTCAATACGGATGGGAAACCATTACAGAAGCATTAAAACATGGAGGAATTACCAATATGATGGATCGTTTATCGAATCCTGCAAAAATTAAAGCCTACCAACTTTCCGAAGAATTAAAAGAGGTACTAGAGCCTTTGTTTAATAAACACATGGATGATATTATGTCTGGTCATTTTTCAAAAACGATGATGGAAGATTGGGCGAATGACGATGTAAATTTACTAACATGGCGAGCAGCGACAGGAGAAACTCAGTTTGAAAAAACAGCGGCAACTTCCGAAGAAATTTTAGATCAAGAGTATTTTGATAAAGGAACTTTGTTAGTAGCTTTTGTAAAAGCAGGAGTAGAATTAGCCTTTGAAACCATGGTGAAATCAGGAATCATTTCTGCATCGGCTTATTACGAATCACTACATGAGTTACCACTAATAGCAAACACTGTTGCTCGTAAGAAATTATTTGAAATGAACAGAATTATTTCTGATACTGCTGAATACGGATGTTATTTATTTGACCATGCAGCGAAACCGTTGTTGACTGATTTTATGAAACAAGTAAGTACTGATGTTATTGGAAAAGAGTACAGCACTTCCAATGAAGTAGATAATCTAGAGTTAATTAAAGTGAATAAAGCAATTCGTAATCATCCTATTGAAGAAGTAGGTGCAGAGTTGCGAGAGGCTATGACTGCAATGAAAGTAATCAAAACAAGCGTCAATCAAGAAGAACCTGTTTTAGCATAACACTATGGAAGTTCAAAAAGAAACTTATTTTCCAAAATTAGAAGCAATACAACAAGCTGCTGCGACTTTACAAGAAGTCGTAGCAGTTACTCCGTTGCAAGAAAATTTTAACTTGTCACAACAATTCAATGCTAATATCTTTTTAAAGAGAGAAGATTTGCAGCAAGTCCGTTCATATAAAATTAGAGGGGCTTATAATAAAATTAGTTCCTTAACGGAAGATGAATTAGTAAACGGAATTGTATGTGCTAGTGCAGGAAATCATGCACAAGGTGTTGCTTTGGCGTGTAGAAAAAAAGAAATTTATGGTACTATCTACATGCCAGCACCTACACCAAAACAAAAGGTAGAACAAGTAAAAATGTTTGGGGGCGATTTTGTAGATATTCAATTAATAGGAGATACATTTGATGATGCTTACAAGGCAGCAAAACTTTTATGCGATAGTTTGCAAAAAACATTTGTACATCCGTTTGATGATGAAAAAATTATAGAAGGACAAGCAACCGTTGGTTTAGAAATTTTAGAGCAATCACAACAACCTATTGACTATGTTTTTGTACCTGTTGGTGGTGGTGGATTGGCCTCTGGTTTATCAAGTGTTTTTAAGTTACTGTCCCCAAAAACAAAGATTATAGGAGTAGAGCCAGCAGGAGCACCTTCTATGAAAAAATCGTTAGAGGAAAATAACAATATTAAGCTTGATAGTATTGATAAGTTTGTAGATGGTGCAGCAGTTCAGCAAGTAGGAGAGTTAACCTACAGAATTTGTCAAGAAAATTTATCGGATATGATAACTGTTCCTGAAGGAAAAGTGTGTCAAACGATATTAGAAATGTATAATAAAGAAGCCATTGTAGTAGAGCCTGCAGGAGCTTTGACTATAAGTGCACTTGATTTTTATCAAGAAGAATTAAAAGGTAAAAATGTAGTTTGTGTTATTAGCGGAAGTAACAACGATATTACTCGTACTGCCGAAATAAAAGAACGTGCATTGTTATATGGCAAATTGAAGCATTATTTCATTGTTCGTTTTCCACAACGTGCTGGAGCTTTAAGAGAGTTTGTAGCTGAGGTATTGGGAGAGAATGATGACATCACTTTTTTTGAATATTCTAAAAAAACCAATAGAGAAAACGGACCAGCTGTAGTAGGTATAGAATTAGAAAAGAAAGAAGATTTACAACCTTTAATTCGTAGAATGAAAGAGCGTAGTTTTTATGGTGAATATTTAAATGATAAACCTAATTTATTTGAATTCTTAGTGTAGTATTAATGAGATTGTCTAAGATAAAATGTCATTCCGAACGAGGGACGAGGAGGAATCTCTTAAAAACGAGTAACAAACAAAAGATTTCTCCCTTGGGTCGAAATGACGTTTTCGACAGTCTTATTTTTGACCAAGATACACCCAATGGTCATTCTCTTTACAAAAAAGAGAGTTTTCATGGATAACATCGATATTGCCATTTTCCATAAAAAAAGCCTTAAACTCAACAGTAGTTTCTGTTGTGTGCAACACCTCTAGTTTTATCCAGTTAACAGATTTTGTCCAAGCTAAAATTTCTTTCTTTTCTCTTTTGGAAGGTCTGGTATTACTATGGTGACTTTTTTGTAGATAATCGATATTAGCTAGTGCAAAAGCGCTGTATCTTGAACGCATTAAAGCTTCAGCTGAGGTAACTGAATGAATGTTTTGATGTGCTTTTTGACAGCAATCACTGTATTTTTTATTTGGATTACAAGGGCATTGCATAGCTTAAAAGATTTGTTTCAAAAGTAGGTGAAAAAAGTAAAAAATCAATTCGTCTATAGTAAAACGCATTTCATCTATAGATAAATAGTTCTTTATCAAAGAAAAAAACCATAACTTTAGATTTGATTTATTTTTATCAAGTTAGTTTTTAATCTAAGATTTTGAATAAAAAAATAAAAATACTTTTAATAGAAGATGATAAGATAGAGGTGCTTAAGTTTAATAGAGCTATTACTCCTGTTTTAGAAAATCATATAATTACACAAGCTAATAATGGAAAAGAAGCCTTATCTTTATTGGAAAAAGATTTACCAAATATAATTTTATTAGATTTGAATATGCCTGATACTAACGGGATTGAGTTTTTATCTATTCTAAAAAATGATGAAAAGTTAAAACATATTCCTACCATAGTACTAACAACATCAGATAATGATAAAGACATTACAGAATGTTATAGATTGGGAATAGCAGGATATGTTTTAAAGCCTTTAAAGTATCAAGATTATGAAAAAAAAATAGGAACAATAATAGGGTATTGGAGCCTTAATGAATTTAAAAAATAAAATATGAAAGGGATTGTTTTTACAGAGTTCTTGGATTTAGTTGAAGATAAATTTGGTATCGAAATGGTAGATAAAATTATAGAACAATCTGAGTTAGATTCTGGTGGAGTATACACTGCTATTGGTACATACAAATTTTCTGAAATGCTACAATTATTAGAGAATTTGAGTAATAATACAGGAGTTTCAATAGATGATTTGTTGTTAGTATACGCAGAACATTTCTTTTCAGTGATAGAAGACAGTTATCCCGGACTTTTAGCTACATATAATGATCCTATAGAGATGCTGTCATCTATTGAAGACCATATTCATGTAGAAGTAAAAAAGATTTATCCAGATGCAGAATTACCAACATTTCTTGTTGAAGAGAAAAGCGAAAATTCACTTGTAATGCTATATAAATCAAGTAGAGCAATGCATCATTTTGGATTAGGTTTAATGAATAAAACGTTTGAACATTTTAATAGTTCAGCAGAAATTATTTTAGAAAAAATTAAAAATGACGGAACTGAAGTAAGGTTTATTATCAATAAAAATTAGTGAGTATAAAAGAAATAGAAATACTACAAAGAGCGCTAGAAAGACAAAAAAAAGCTAGAAAACAAGCGGAGAAAATACTAGAAGAAAAATCGTTAGAATTATTTAATATTTCTCAAGAGCTAAAGGTAGTTAATGAACAATTAGAAGACCTTTTAGATGAGAAAGATTCGCAATTAAAAGGAATTTTTGAAAATATTAATGATGCTTATCTAGTAATGGATATTAATGGTAATGTGTTAAAAATGAACGATGTTGCCGTAGAGTTATTTGGTTTTGATGTAAATGAAGAAGATGTAAATGTTGTAAGCCTTATTTATCCTGAACAAGAAGATTATGATTATGCGATGAATTCTTACGCACAATTATTAAAAAAAGGATACTTCACCAATTATGTAGCTAGAGTTATTACTAAAAAAGAAGAAGTAAAATGGGTAAATATTAACTCAAGCGTAGTTTTTGATAAAAATAATACTCCAATAGCTGCACAAGGAATTATTAGAGATATAACTAACCAAAGAAAAGAACGACAAGTAATTGAAGTTATAAATAACACAGCCAAATCAATTTTAGGTAAAGAAGATATCTATGAAATAGCATGGGAAGTATCAAACAGCGTTGCTAATTATTTAAATACTGACGATTGTGTTGTTTACTTAGTAAATGAGAAGAGAAAACAATTAGAATTAATAGCATCATTTGATAAAAGAGAAAGAGAGAGCAAAGAAATTTACGAAAAAATGCGATTACCTTTTGAAAAAGGTGTGGTTGGAAGCGTAGCAAAATCAGGTGTTTCAGAAATTATAGATAATACAAGTTTAGATGATAGATACGTGGTTTATATTACCCCAAAACTGTCAGAATTAACAGTACCTATAAAGAATGAAGATAAGGTAATAGGAGTTATAAATGCAGAGCATCAAGAGAAAAACTATTTTACAGAAGAGCACTTAAAAACGATAGAAGGTATTGCAGGTTTAGTATCGCTTCAGTTAAAAAGTGCAATAAACATTAAAAAACGTAAAAAAGTAGAAAAGAAAAATACTGACTTATTAAAAAAGGTAGCAAAAAGTAATCAAGAACTAGAAGAATATGCACACATAGTATCCCACGATTTAAAATCTCCTATCAGAAGTATTCATGCTTTGACCAGTTGGATTAAAACTGATAATGAAGGAGTTTTTGATGAAGCTAGTCTCCAAAATTTTGAACATATTGAAAATACTCTTGAAAAAATGGAACAACTCATTACTGATGTGCTAGAATACTCTAGTGTAGTTAATGGAGTTAAAGAAGACGATGATGTAGATTTAAATTTGCTAATTGAAGAAGTTAAGAAAGTAATATATGTGCCAAAAAACATTTCAATAAAAGTTTTACAGAAATTACCCATTATAAAAGGAGACAAAACAAAGTTTCTACAATTATTTCAAAACCTGATAAATAATGCAATTAAGTTTAACGATAAAGAAAAAGGGATTATTGAAATTGATGTAAAAGACCAAAACTCTTTTTATAAGTTTTCAATAAAGGATAATGGAATTGGTATTGAAAAAGAACACTTTGATAAAATTTTTAAAATTTTCCAATCTTTAAAAAAGTCTAAAGACTCTTCAGGGATTGGTTTGTCAATCGTAAAAAAAATTGTAGATTTTTATAAAGGAGAAATATGGTTAGAGTCTGAAATAAATAAAGGAACAACCTTCTTTTTTACAATAAAAAAGTAATTATGGAGCAACCAAACTTATCTTATATAAATGCACTTTCTAAAGGAGATGAGGAGTTTAAAAAACAAGTTACAGCAGTTTTAAAAGAGGAACTTTCAGGTGAAATAGAAAGCTATTTTTTATACATTAAAAATAACGACTTTAAGAAAACTAAAGAAATTGTTCATAGAATTAAGCATAAAATGAGTATTTTAGGCTTAGAAAAAAGCTATAAAATAACCAACGAGTTTGAAAACAACCTTGCAGACAATAGCATAGAAAACAAAGAACATTTTGAAAGTGTATTGCCTGTAATGCTTGCTTTTTTAAAGGAACTTTAAAAGATTAACTATGAACTGTATTGTTATTGATGATGAACTAATGTCAAGAATGATTCTCAAAAAAGTGAGTGAACAAGTAGAAGGATTAAAACTTGTAGGAGAATTTTCTAATGCAATACAAGCAATAAAATTTTTAAACAATAATAAAGTAGATGCTATCTTTTTAGATATTCATATGCCAGATTTTACGGGGTTTGATCTTATTCAAACGCTAAAAGATCCACCTAAAATTGTATTGACTACCTCTGATAGAAATTTTGCTGTTGAAGCTTTTGAGTATGATTTTGTTGTAGACTACATAGTAAAACCAATAGAGTTAGAGCGCTTTAAAAAATCGGTAGAGAAAATTATTGCAGCCATAGAAAAAGATAATAATGTAAAACCAGGAAAGAAAGATCAACCCACAGATGTAAATACACTATATGTAAATATTGATAGACGATTAGTAAAAATTGATATTCCGAGTATTTATGTTGTAGAAGCTAAAGGCGATTATATTAAAGTTAAAACAGAAGAGAAAAACTACATTGTTCACAGTCCTTTAAAAAAGATTGAAGAAAAATTACCTTCAGAATCATTTTTAAAAGTACACAGGTCTTATATTATAAATACAAATGAAATTATTGATATAGAGGATAATAGTGTGCTTATAAAACAAGATGTTATTCCTGTAAGTAGATCTAATAGAAATGAGCTTAAAAGAAGACTAAACTTACTATAATTATCTTATTTAAGTTAATTAACTAACTCATTTTGTTCTTGAACTCTAAAACAACGTTCTTCCCCAAGAAATAAAGGATTTCCGTGCTTTTCAGACCAAAACCCGTCTAAAATATTTTTAGAAAGACAAGAGTATACAGCAACACCTTTATAAATAGTGTTGTCATCACCATTATAATTAAAGTTGATAACAAGAATGTTATTCTTAAAAAAGCCAGTTCCAAATTGTTCTTGTTCGTTGTTAATTATCCATTTTGCAATAATTCTACTATTTTCATCAAGAGTTAAAGAAAGAGTGCCTTTATAAGTGTTCTCACTTTCATCTTGGTTACTACCAATAATATTGTATGTTCCTACTAAATCTTCTACTGTCATTCAATCTTCAAATAAAAGTGCAAAAATACATTAAAAAGAAGTAGGGGTAAAGCATTGTTTTTATGTTATTAAATTTCGTAATTTTAGTGTGTTAGGTCAATCGAAATGATATGGAATTTATAGATTATTACAAAGTTTTAGGAATAAATAAAAAAGCAACTGCTGCCGATATAAAAAAAGCCTATCGGAAGTTAGCAAGAAAATATCATCCAGATACAAACCCGAATGATGAAGAAGCTAAAAAGAAGTTTCAGCAAATAAATGAAGCTAATGAAGTATTAAGTAACCCTGAAAATCGTAAAAAGTACGATGAGTACGGAGAAAACTGGCAACATGCAGAAGCATATGAGGAGGCTAGAAAACAACGCGCTAGTCAAAGTGGATTTGGAAGAGGAGGGGCTTATCAGCAATATTCATCCTCAGATTTTGATGGAACTGATTTTTCTGATTTTTTTAATGCTGCCTTTGGTGGTGGAAGAAGCTCAGGTAGACGTACAGCACAATTTAGAGGACAAGATTTTAACGCTTCATTACAATTAAACTTAAGAGATGTTTATACTTCGCAAAAACAAGTACTGACGGTAAATGATAAAAAGATACGAATAACAATTCCTGCTGGAGTAGAAAATGGGCAAACAATTAAAATAAAAGGATATGGAGGAGAAGGTATAAACGGAGGCCCTAAAGGAGATTTATACATCACTTTTGATATTAAACCTGATATTAATTTTAAACGTGATGGCGCTAATTTATATGCAGAACAAACTATTGATTTATATACCGCAGTATTGGGTGGAGAGGTAGTGATTAATACTTTTGTTGATAAAGCTAAATTAAAAGTAAAAGCAGGTACCCAAAATGGAACTAAGGTTCGATTGAAAGGAAAAGGTTTTCCGAAGTATAAAAATGAAGGTCAGTTTGGAGATTTATATGTTACTTACAAAATAGATATTCCAACCAATTTAACAGATGAACAACGAGAGTTATTTACAAAACTTTCTAAATTGAAATAAATATGGGCAATACAGAACTAATAAGTGTACAAAAAGTTATTGTTCATCACAATTTAGATGAACAATTTATAGAAAGTATTGAATCTTTTCAACTCATAGAGTTTGTAGTAAAAGATTCCAATAAATACTTATATACAGAACAGTTACCTATTTTAGAGAAAATAATCAGATTACACTACGATTTAGAGGTAAACATGCAAGGTATAGATGTAATTAATAATATGCTTGATAGAATGGATTCTATGCATAAAACAATTAAGCAACTAGAAAATAAATTAAAACTATACGAGTAAATTTTTTATGAATTGGACTTCTTATGAAGAACTCCCTCTATTTTATCATAGATGTCAGGATTGTGCTTTTTAATTTTAATTTTAATATGTTTTGAAGCAGGCATATTACTTCCTTTTACGGTATTATGGATTGAAACAAGTACGTTAGTTTCAGGAAAATAAGTGACAGTGTTTTTTTCAGGAATAGGATATTCAACAATAATAAATAGCGGAGCGATACGCTCTGTGTTATTATCATAATTATATAAATCTACCTTATCACCAGATGTAAAACCTGCTTTTTCAATATCTTTTTTATTCATGAAAATTACACGACGTTCATTATGAATTCCACGGTAGCGATCATTTAATCCATAAATAGTAGTATTAAATTGATCATGAGTTCTTACTGTGGCCATTAAATACTCATCATCAGCTAATGTGTTTTGTGGTAATGTGGTTATAGAAAATGGGGCACGATCTCCAAACTCTTTTGTTTTAAAGTTCCCTTCACGAGCTGCATTAGGTAAGTAAAATCCGCCTTTTTGTTTTACACGAACATTGTAGTTGTCAAAACCAGGAATACATTTTTCTATATCATCTCTTACAGCATCATAACTATTCATATATCGATCCCAATCAACCACACTTTTATCTCCTAAAGTAGCTTTTGCCATACGACTCACAATGTGAGTTTCGTTGATAAGCTTGTCAGAAATAGGTTTTAATACTCCTTTAGACCATTCAACAATTCCCATAGCATTTTCAGCACTTGTATACTGATGCTCACCATTAACAATATCAATTTCACTTTTAGAAATAGTAGGTAAAATTAAAGCCTCTTTTCCATGAATCAAATGGGTTCGGTTTAACTTAGTTGAAACAGAAACAGACAAATCAAGTTGTCTCATTCCATTTGCAGTATAAGTGGTGTCAGGAGTTGCTGATAAGAAATTTCCCCCCATGCTAAAATGGACTTTAATTTTTCCTTCATTCATAGCCTTTATGGTATTCACAACATCATAACCATTATTTCTTGGTGGATTAAAGTCGAAAACCTCTTGTAATTTATCAAGTTGCTCTACAGAAGGACTGTGGTTAATAAGCATCGTTCTATTTCCTTGAACATTACTATGACCTCTTACAGGACAAGAACCTGCTCCGGACTTACCAATACTTCCTTTTAAGAATAACAGGTTTAGAACTTCTTTTAAAATATCAACACCGTTAGGTTGTTGCGTAAGTCCCATTCCCCAGCAAATAATAATTCGGTTTTTATGAGCTAGCATTTCTGCAGCTTTTTGAATATCTTCTTTTAAAACACCAGATGCATTTGCTAATTCATCTAAATCATAGTTTTCAATTTGCTTAATTAAATCTTCATAACCAACTGTTTTATTATTGATGAATTCTTGGTCAAAAACTTTACCAGGAGTTTCTTTCTCAAAATGTAATAGTAAGAGTTCGATAGCTTTTAGCAATGCTAAATCTCCATTAATTTTAACAGGAAGATGTAAATCGGCAAGTTGGATACCTTTTCCTAAAATACCGCTTATTTTTTGAGGATCTCGGAATCCCATTAAACCAGCTTCGGGAAGAGGGTTAACAGCAATAATTTTAGCTCCGTTCTTTTTCCCTTTTTCTAAAGCACTTAACATTCGTGGAGAGTTCGTTCCTGGATTTTGACCAATAATCATGATGACATCGGTATCGTAGAAGTCTTTTAAAGTAGCAGTTCCTTTTCCTATACCCGTAACTGAGGCTAAGGTAAAACCAGATGTTTCGTGACACATATTAGAACAATCAGGGAAGTTGTTAGTTCCAAATTCACGCACAAAAAGTTGATATGCAAAAGAAGCTTCGTTACTTGTTCTTCCAGAAGTGTAAAAAGCAGCATTATCTGGAGACTCTAACCTATTTAAGTGTTCGGAAATTTTTGCAAAAGCATTGTCCCAGCTAATAGGTTCATAATGTGTACCATTTTTAGGCAGGTACATAGGCTCAGAAAGTCTACCTAGATGTCCAATTTCATAATCAGTTAATTGAGAAAGCTCATAAATAGAATTTTGTTTAAAAAAATCTGCAGTAATTTTTTTACTAGTAGCTTCTTCAGCTATAGCTTTTGCACCATTTTCACAATATTCAGCAATAGGTGATCGCTCATCATCAGGATCAGGCCAACCACAACTAGGACAGTCAAAACCATCAAACTGATTCATTTTAAACAAAGCTTTTCCTCCTCTAACTAAAGCCTTATCGTTTATTAAACTCTTTATAGCGTTTGTAACTCCAGGAATTCCTGCAGCCCAATCTTTTGGTTTACCAGTTCTTAAGCTTAATAATTTGTACGGAGGTTCAGCAGAAGGTTGTTTATCGGCTTGTTTATTAGCTTTGTTATCCATTGTTTTTCTAGAATCTTTATGAGATATAAAATTAAGAAAAAAAGAGAACAATTAGGGTGTGAATATTTTTGTTAAAAAAATGTGAATTTTTTTATTCTTCAACTTTGGAAAACAGCAAATTACTGCATATGTTTGCACGGCTAAAAATGAAATTGTTAACCCCTTATTGCTTATGAAAAAAATTACTTTTTTCTTTTTTATTGTATTCTCTCAATTAGTTTTTTCTTCAACAGATAATCCTTTAGATAGTATTTCTAGGTCGGAAAAAGCACTTCCTAAATTAATAGAGTTTTCTTCTAAAGCAAAAGGAGAGTTTGATTTTGATTATGTAAAGGAAAATTACTCTGATCCTAAGATAGATACACTTATAAGTAGAGCAACCTCTGTTTTTGAGGCGATAGAAAAAACAGGTAGCTATGTAGATGTTTTAGGCTCTGATGATATGATTACTTTACCGGTTGGTGTTAAAAAGAGATTCGGTAAATACACAGCTTTATTAGGTGTAAGTAAAGCTAAGTTTTATCCAGATTATACTGAGGTTACACTTTTTGCTAAACTGACAGTTGGTCAATTAGGAGCGAACGGAAAGCAACAAGAGCTTTTTTTTGGAGCAGATAACATAAAAATATCTCATAATGGGGGAATTTATGGTGATACCAATATATCCTTGTTTGGTGATGTAGCAATACCAATACAAGGTAACAAAGGTTTACTGGAATTGAAGGGAGGTTTTAATATGAAAACAGGTATTGTAGAAAACAAAACCTATATAACCATTGATTGTTCTGGAATTAAAGAAATAGGGGTAGCGGCCGATGTATTGTTCTCAAGAGAACTATTAGAGCCATTGGACGCCAACTACAAAGTTATTCAAGATACAAAAACAAGGGTTAAAGGCTCTTTTAAAACAGTAGTGTCAGATTGGAACGATATTATTGCAGAGATAAATTTAAGTCATCCATTTCAATTAAAAGATAAAAAATCTACAACAGGTAGGGGTAAAGGAGGGTTAGTCTTTGAAGTTAAAAATGCTGTTTTTGATTTTAGTGATTTAAGAAACTCTACAAATATGAGTTTTCCTAACTCGTATAAAGAAAAGTACCTAGTTCCTGGGAATGAAGAATTGTGGAGAGGAGTATCTATAGAAGAAATAAAAATTATTGCGCCTAAGGAGTTTATGAAAAGAAATGAACAAAATAGGCTTAGCTTTTCAGCAAAAGAATTTTTAATTGATGGCGAAGGAATAACGGGGCAATTCTCAGTAGAAAATCTTTTTTCTATCGAAGAAGGAATAGCTTCAGGTTGGCCTATTTCTGTAACTGATCTGCATGCTTCTTTTATAGCAAACAAAATAACAGGAGCTGGCTTTGGTGGGCATATAGCTTTGCCTACTTCAGGAAAAGTTACAAAGGAAGATATTATTAATCAAACAGAGCTTGTTAAAGGAGTTAGGAAAGCAATTAAATATACAGCTATAATTGATGTAGGGAATGATGATTATAGTTTAGCTCTGGAACCCATAGCAAAAAAAGGATTACACTTTCCTGTTTTTATGGCAGAGGCACACTTAAAATCAAATTCAAGTGTAACTCTTAAAGTTAAGGAGGGTAAGTTTAGACCGAAAGCTAATTTGCATGGTAGTTTAACTATTGGAAGGAAAAACAGTAATGGAAGTAAGCTGGTTGATTTTAAAGGCATCACATTTGAAAATCTTCAGTTGCAAACGGAATCTCCATATTTTTCTGTTGATTACATGGGGTATAAAGATGATGTGAAATTTGGAAACTTTCCAGTAACAATATCAGAAATAGGACTAACAGCCAATGATAATAGAATAGGGTTAAGTTTTGCGTTGGATGTAAACTTAATGAATAAAGGGTTTGCTGGAGGTACAAAACTAAAAATTAAAGGAAAATTTGAAGATAAGGATAATACGCATAGATGGAAGTACGATGGAATAGATATTCAAAGAATAAATGTTGAAGCAGATTTAGGAAGTGTTAAGTTTAAAGGACTTGTTGATATCAAAGACAATGATCCTGTATATGGTAATGGATTTTACGGTGAGTTAGAGGCAGATTTTAATAGTATTAATGTAAAAGCTACAGCTTGGTTTGGTAAAACAGATGTAAGGTACTGGTATGTTGATGCTTATGCTGATTTATCTTCTATGAGAGCAAAACCTACGATTGGACCTGTTGAAATTAACGGTTTTGGAGGTGGTGCTTATTACCACATGAAAAAGACATCTAATCCGCCTAAATTAGTATACCAAGGAGAGTTAGATGAAAATGGAAACCCTGTGCCAGTTAAGACTCCAAAACCTCCTTCAGGAATGGATTATACTCCAGACGCTAACTCAGGCCTAGGGTTCAGAGCAATGTTAGGGTTTGCATTAGCGAACGAAGGTGCTTTTAATGGTAAGGTTGGTTTTGAAATGGCTTTCAATACCCATGGAGGTTTGAATAGGATATTTTTCTTCGGGGAAGCTCATATAATGCAAGGTTATAAGTTAGAGTTTGCGGATAAGTTTAAAGAAAAGCTCAATAAACTTGAAAATAAAATTAATGATTTAGCCAATAATCAGTTGGTTAAAGACTTAAAAGAAACAAATTTAGTAGAGTACAGTAAAGTATCTTTTCCACAAGATGGATTAACTTTTGATGTGGGGATTGATGCTCATTTCTCTATGGAAATGGATTTTGTGAATAATTCTTTTCATAGTGAAATGGAAGTATATGTAAACACACCAGGAAACTTTTTTAGTGGTGTTGGTCCAAGAGGTAGAGCAGGATGGGCGGTTTTCCATACTGGACCAGATGGATGGTATTTACATATGGGAACTCCGAAAGATCGTATAGGACTTCGAGTAGGAATAGGTGGTTTTAGTGTATCAGCAACAACCTATTTAATGATTGGAGATAATATACCGGGTAGCCCACCACCACCACAAGCAGTAGCTGATATTTTAGGAGTAAACCTAAATAGTCTAGACTATATGAGAGATTTAAATGCATTAGGAGATGGAAGAGGTTTTGCTATAGGTATGGACTTTAGTCTAGATACAGGAAACATGAATTTCTTAATGTTTTATGCCCGATTTAGAGCTGGATTAGGGTTTGATATCATGATTAAAGATTATGGGGAAACCGCTTGTAAAGGAAGTGGACAAATAGGTGTTGATGGTTGGTACGCAAACGGACAAGCCTATGCATATTTAGAAGGAGAGCTAGGAATAAGGGTTAATTTATGGTTTTATAAAGCAAAAATCCCTATAGTAAAAGCCGGAGCAGCTGTGTTATTACAGGCAAAATTACCAAATCCTAGTTGGTTTAGAGGCTATGTTGGCGGTCATTTTAGTGTGCTAGGAGGAATGATAAAAGGACGTTTTAGGTTTAAAATTGAGCTCGGTGAGGAATGTGAAATAATAGGTGGAGCTCCATTAGGAGGAATAAAGATAATTTCGGGAGTCACACCTGATAATGATGCTACAGAGGTCGATGTTTTCACGGCACCACAATCAGCATTTAATATGAAAATAAATAAATCTTTTGAACTAGAAGACGATAAAGGAGTAAAGACTTATAGAATTTTACTAGATGAGTTTACCGTAAAAAGTGATGGAAAAGTAATAGAAGGAGAGTTAGAGTGGAATGAGTCACAAGATGTAGTGAATTTTGTTTCTTTTGATGTTTTACCCCCGCAAAAAGCTATTCAGGTAAAAGTGGCGGTTAGTTTTCAAGAATTAAAATCAGGAAGTTGGATTACATTAATGCACAACGGTAAAAAAGCTCAAGAAATAGAAGAAAGAACTTTTACTACAGGTATAGCACCAGATTATATTCCGGTTGAAAATATAGAATATACATACCCTGTAATAGATCAGAAATATTTTTATCAAGATGAAAGTACAACTGGTTATGTGAAATTAAAAAGAGGTCAACCATACTTGTTTGCGCCTGAAACAAATTGGAAACAAAATGTAGTTTATAGTAACGAAGAAGGGCATAGTTTTGTAAATACTGTATCTTACAATAAAGGTGAAAGACAAGTTAATTTTAAATTAGGCGAATTCAATAATCAAAAGAAATATACATTGAAATTGATTAGTTCACCAGATGCAGGAGAAGGTTCTGTAAATGAAACTTCTTATACTAAACAAGATACCGGTTATGAAGGTAATACGGTAGAGGTTAAAAATAAAGAGGTACAAAGTGTTGTTAATAACGAAGCAGTAACTGAGTTATTGACCTATGAGTTTACTACAAGTGAATACAATACATTTGCTAAGAAAGTAGATGATAAAAGAGTAGTAAAACATTATCTAGAACCTATTTATTCAGATGTACATGCTATTCAAACAGATGTTAGAGAATCTGAAAGATTTGATAGAATTGAATTAGAAGGAGGTAAGTATTCAGGAAAGCAACCTTTAATTGAAACTGAAGCAGTTCTTGATGATAATTATTATGAAGATAGAATTTATCAGTTAATTTATGAAAAGTATCCTTTAGAACCTGAATTTATAGTAGACAGAGATGTAAAAGATTTAGGGATTCCACCTAAAAAGGGAATTGATATCTTAACTTGGTATGTACCGTATTTAAGAAATAACCCTACATTCTCATTGTTAAGTAAACGAATTCCTTATAGATATAATTTGCCTTATCATTATAAGAGAGACTTTATGGATATACAATATAAAGTGGTAAATAAATATTTAAATGATCCTACTGAATATGCATCGAAAATTCAGAAGTATAATTACATCATCAATGGGGTATTCCCAGCGATATGGTCTGGTAAATATAAGGTTAAAATGCAATATGTAATGCCAGGAGGAGTATTAGGAACAAGTACAGTATTTAAATATAAAAATCCTTTTTAATGCTATTTATTAAGAAAAGAAATATAATAGTACTATTAATTTTTGTGTTCTCAACTTTAGTAGCTTTTTCACAAGTTAAAGAAGTAAACAAGAATGTCATTAAAGTATTAGCAAGACCCCATAGTAGTCATAAAATTATGTTGAGATGGGGAGCAACAACTCCAATGTCGTTTAGAAAATTGGCAAAGTATGGTTATAGCTTAAAGCGATACACCATTAGTATTAGTGGGCAAACATTGTCAAAGCCTATTGAGAAAGATTTAGGAATTTTTAAACCTGCAGAACCAAAAAAATGGATTAGTATAATAGAGAAAAATAACAATGCAGCTATTATGGCTCAATCGTTATTTGGAGAAAGTTTTGATGTTGAAGGAGTTGGTTCTTTACAAGGAATTATAAATATGTCTCAAGAGCAAGAACAGCGATTTACTTGGGCATTATATGTAGCAGATCAGGACTTTGAAGTAGCAAAATTAGCAGGGTTAGGTTTTGAAGATTTAAAGGTGAAATCTACAGAAAAATATGTTTATAAAGTTTTTCCTTTAGTACCAAAAGAAGAAATGAAAATCAAAGACGGAGGAGTTTTTGTAGGGCTTCAAGACTATCAGGATTTACCTAAACCGTTAGACTTAGCTGCTATTTTTGATGATCAAAAGGTAATGTTAAACTGGAACTATGCAATCCATAAAAATGAATTTAATAGTTATTTTATAGAACGTTCAGAAGATGGAGTAAATTTTAATCAACTCAATAAGCTGCCGTACACTACATTAAATAGCGGTGGTAGGATAGATACTAAGAGAATTTACTACACAGATTCCATTCAAAATAACAAAACCTATTACTATAGGGTAAAAGGAAGAACTCCTTTTGGAGAGTTAAGTCCACCTTCTGATATTATTTCAGGAAAAGGGGTGAAAGTTTTGCCTTATGTGCCCAAAATTTCAAGTAAAAAAGTAGTAAATAATAATAAAAGTGTAGTTCTAAAATGGGAGTTTTTAGAAGAGGGGGTTGAATTTATCAAAGGTTTTGAACTTAATAAAAGCAATAAAGCGAATGGTACGTATAAAACTGTTATTAAAGGTATATCTAAAGGAACAAGAAAAATTCAATACGATGAATTAGATCCTACGAACTATTTTACAATTACCGCTATAGGTAAGCAAGGAAATAGCAGAACATCATACCCAGTGTTGGTGCAACCAGTAGACTCTATTCCTCCAGTAAAACCAATAGGTTTAGAAGGTAAGGTAGATAGTTTAGGTGTAGTTACTTTACAATGGAAAAAGAATATTGAGCCAGATATGTTAGGATATCGAGTTTTTAAAGGGAACAATGCGAAAGAAGAGTTTTCTCAAATTACAGTTAGTCCGCATCTTGCAATAACTTTTTATGATAGTGTTTCAGTAAAAAGTTTAAATGATAAAGTATATTATAAAATAGTAGCGGTAGATAGAAGGTATAATATGTCTGAATATTCAGATGTTTTAGTATTGAAAAAACCAGACTTTATTCCGCCAGCACCGCCTGTAATAACATCTTATAATGTTAAAAAAGAGACTGTGAATTTAACTTGGGCTAACAGTCAGAGTAACGATATTGCAAAACATGAGGTATATAGACGAGTTAGGGATAGTATTCAATGGAATTTAATAGCAACGTTACCAAAAGACACCTTACATATTGAATATACAGACTGGAAAGATACCAATGTAGAAGGAGCTACAGCTTACCAATATTTAATAAAAGCGGTAGATGATAGTAATTTACAATCTATCAATACAAAGCATACAACCATAGAAGTACCAAGATTTACTTTGCTTAAAGGGATTAAGGGACTGAATACTTATGTTGACAGAACGAATGCTTTTATAGAATTGTTTTGGAAAACAGTAAATAAAGAAGCTATTGTTGAAATAATGATTTATAAAGGGAAAAAAGATGAAAAAGTTTCCTTGTTAAAAAATGTTTTACCGAGCACAAATAGAATAGTAGATGAAAATGTAAAACCAAATAATATATACACTTATATATTACGCCCTGTTTTTGTTGATGGTAGCTTAGGACAAATAAGAAAAATTGAAGTGAAGTATTAAAGTTGCTTATGAAAAGAAAATTACTAATACTTATTTTTTTATTAGCTTCTTGTTTTGGTTTTTCTCAATCGGAATTATATGTGTTGCATTCTTCAACTGAGAAATATTCTGATTCATATAGAGATTCATGGTATGTTTTATCCCATTATAAAGGGTCACATGAAGTTCTATCCAGTATAGTGAAAATTAAATTAAACTATTTCGATTTTTTTAATGATGATCCTAGTAATGATTGCGGTGGACCTTGTGGACAATATGCAGATCAATGTAAAGGGGCTGAGTTTTCAGAAGAAAAAATAATATTTGATAAAATAGAAATAGAATCAAACTCAATTGATTGTTTACCTATAAGTTATCACGCTGTTTTATTACCGAAAATAATTGTACCAGCAGATAGAAGATGTGAACGAGATGACTTATTTAAGCAATATTCTGACGGGCAAAATCATAATGTAACAGGTTTAGTATGGGAATATGTAGATCAAAATGGTAGTTGGAAAGAGTTACCAAACTATAAAAGTAGATACCCGTTAAATGTAAGCTTATTAGATATTTTTGGAACTAATTGGAGAAATGAATTCACAGGGAATTTACAGTTGCAATTTAAATTTACAGCACCTTTTACCAATGAAGTTGTTTATTCTATTCAAAAATATACAATAACATTAACAGAATGCTCTCCAGATTTTGAATCGTATTATAACTTAAGCAATACATCATGTTCTTATAAATCTGATGGTAAAATAAGCGTGAAATTAAGTAATAATATCAATACTTCAGAACAATTAGCTGCAACTTTATTTAAAGAAGATAGCAACGGAGATATATTAATAAATCAATACAGTACCAAGCAATTAGATACTACAGATCCAACAGTTTTGGTATTAAAAGATTTAGGAGGAGGTTTTTTTGGTTTTAACTGGCCAAAAGATATTGATGCAGGGAGTTATTATTTTAGGTACCAAGTATTGAATAAAGTAACTACACCATCTAAGCCAAAAGCAACAGACCCATTTTGGTATACGTTAGTCAAAACATCAAATTTTATTATTGAAAGAGCAACAAATGTCACATTTGAAGCTGAAAGGTTTAGTGACGAAAACTGTGTAAAATCAGAAGATGGAAAGATAAGAGTTTTCAATGTTAGTGGAGGAACAGGGGAAGGGTATAAATATGAATTGAATGAAAGTACTGATTGGATTTCTTTTGATCCTTCTAATATAAAGGCAAATGAAGTAATAATAGGAGGTCGAGGCAAAGGAACCTATAAAATAAAAGTAAGAGATAGTAATAAATGCTTAGCAAAAGAATAATATTACAGTTTATAATCATGGTTTTTTCTGCTGTTAGTGCTTTTGGGCAGAGTTATAAACTGTTTAATACAAGTAGAAATTTTTGGTCAAAGAATTTTTGTGAGAAGAACCCACCTACAGGTACTCAGTATACGACATTAAATACTATAAGTGTCAATTACGGTTTAAAAGGAGATGGTTCAACATTATATGTAGATGATTCAAATGGTATAAGAATGCCCGATGAATATCATTATAACTTAGAAGACATGTTATTAGGAATAGTAGGAACAGATAACGCATTAGGTTTCCCAGAACCTGTTTTATTAGATATATCAAATATATGTTATTATGACTTTATACATTTTCTTACAATTTCGCCTAGTTATTTTAAGACAGAGTTAACAACAGCAACAACAGAAAATAATGGAGATAATTCAACAGGAAGTGAAGTTACACTATCAGCTACTCCTGGTTATCACCCCTTAGTGTATACTTGGCAATATTATGTAGATTTTACTCCAGAGGAAAAGAAGTTATTTCCAGGGAATGCTACAATAGCAACAAAAAATAAAATTAATGGTACATTCAACCCTTATGATAAAGGTGATTTTAGTACCTCTTCAAATTGGAGAAATTTTCCTAATCAACTTTTAGGAAAAGAAAAAGTAACATTTACAGCAAAAGACTTGTTTGGTAAATACGCAAATTTATTTGTAGGAAGAAGTATAAAGTTTAGAATAAGAATGTCTAATGGTTGGATTTCTGATGAAATTTTTTCATTTGTTTTTATTGATAGTTCCCCTCAACTTCGATTATTAACACCTCATGAAACTAAATGTAATTACACAGAAGATGGTAGTTTCACATTTACTGTAGGACGAAATTTGATTGAGAGTGAAAATGAAAAAATGATAGCAACACTATATTATGAATTTACTTCTAATAATTATGATGTAGCAGAAAATGGTCAAGAAGAAATTACAAGTTTAATAGATAATAAAAATGGTACTTATAGTTATACTTGGAAAGGTGGTTTACCTCCTGGAAATTACAAGTTAAAGTATCAAACTTACAATGGTACAGGAGGAATTTCACCAGATGATTCAAGTTGGGACGATTTAAGATTTTCAGAAATATTTGAAATAAAAGCACCCCTAAATATCATATTTGAAGCTGAAAGGTTTAGTGATGAAAACTGTGTAAAATCAAAAGATGGAAAGATAAGAGTTTTCAATGTTAGTGGAGGAACAGGAGAAGGGTATGAATATGAATTGAATGAAAGCACTGATTGGACTTCTTTTGATCCTTCTAATATAAAAGCAAATGAAGTAATAATAGGAGGTCGAGGGAAAGGAACTTATAAAGTAAAAGTAAGAGATAGTAAAAAATGTATGGCAAAATAAAAATAATAGTACAATTTATAGTTTTTGTTTTATCTATTAATGTTTTCGGGCAAAATCCAGAATATGCTTATTTAGTTAAAACAGAAATAACAGGTTATTTACATGCTAATAATGGAAGTCTTTCCATAAAAACTAACCTTGGAGGTATTGGTAGTGGTAATTATTTTGCAACAGCAAGTAATGTAGGGAATGTATATTTTGATTTTATGCAATTACAAGATGGTTTTACTCAATCGACTATTAGTATATATAATTATGCAATACGAATAGCAAATTACCCAGACTGTGATTATACAAGAGAAGAAACAATATTAAAAGAAGATTTTAATAACAGGAGTTATTTAAATTATGGTGGATGTAGTTTTCAGCAAAGAGTTTATCCTCTTCATATAGTAGGAACCGATAATACAGATCCTGTATGTTCACTTACTACAATAAATTTAAAAGGAGGGTATGATTGGGAGTATCAAATAGGAAATGGAGGTTGGAAAACACTTGCTAGCGCTACACAGTCTGTTAATATTAATATAGGTGATATATATGCAGATAATGGTATTGATATAAATGAATTACCCACTGGTTCAGCAGAGAGAAGTATTCATTTTCAAACGGGACATAAGGCAAGTAATAAATTTGTAGCAAGGCGGACTTATACAATCACTGGATGTTCTCCAGTATTTGTTGAGTATTATGATAAAACCAAAACTTCTTGTTTCTATAAAACGGATGGAAATATAGGGATAAAGTTAGGTAGAAACATAGACTCAAGTAAAGAAAGGTTAGTTGTTACACTCTATAAATCAGATAGAGTTTTAATAGGGCAAGAACATACAACTAATTCATTAATTCCACTAAATTCCACTAACTATGGATATATGTGGCCCAATAATATTGATGCAGGAACCTATTATTTTCTATATCAAACCCAAAATATAAATTTAGATATACCAACCGCTCCAGAAATAGATGATGGTTCTTCTTGGGATAAGCTTGTCAAGACTCCTAGTTTTACTATCGAGAAAGCAACAAATGTTGATTTTACAGCTGCACCCTTAAATGATGAAAGTTGTTTTGAGATAGGTGATGGTGAAATTCAACTAGAGGTTACTAGTGGAGAAGCAGGAAGATCGTACCTCTACATAGTATATAAAATAGAAGGAACTACAGAGATTTTAGAAAGAGATTGGACAAGTTTTTCTGGAACTAGTACTACTATAAATGGATTAAGTAAAGGAAAATATAGAATAAAAGTAAAAGACAGCCAAGGTTGTTTAGCAAAATAAAGTTGTATGAAAAAAAATAGTTTATTAAACATTATGGAGGTAAAAAAGCTATTAGTACTATCTGTGTTTTTATTGTTAGGAATAAATTCTTGGGCACAACAGGAACCAGACGATAAGGTGGAGACGGTAACAATTGAAGGACCTAGTGACTATTTGAAAATGGATTTAATTGAAAATCAAGAAATAACAGAGTATGGAACCGAAACTGGGGCGATTCAAATACAAGCTTCTGAAGGTTGGACAAATGAAGCTTACACTTATCTCGTATATAAGAATGATGTTTTAATAGCTGATTTGAGTTCAAATTCTGCAGATGGTGTAATACCAATATCTGAAGGTTCTGAACTTATACAAAAATTAGGTTCTGGTATTTATAAAGTTGAATTAAGAGATAGTAAATATAAAGATACCTTCAATGAATGTAATAGGGTTATCAAAACAATTACATTATCAAACCCCGAACTTTTAGTTATTGATGCATCAGATATACAGTACATAAAATGTTATGGAGAAAAAGGTACTATAACCGCAAGTGTTAAAGGAGGACTACCCAGAAGCAATGGTACTTATGAAGTTAATTTATATAAAGAAGGAAGCAGTACTGTGCTTAGTTCTAAAGAAGTTACATATTCTAAGCTTGAAGGTGAGCCTATTAGTTTTGAAGGTTATTCAGCAGGAAACTATAAGATAGAGGTTAAAGATAAGTATAATGTCACCAAAACAACAACCGTAACATTATCAGAACCCAAAGCATTGGCTACCCCTATGGTGACATCTTTCACTAATGTATCTTGTAGAGGTGAAAATAACGGAAGTTTCACTGTGTCAATGAGTGGAGGAACTCCTCCTTACACACTTTCTGTGGATAATATTACTCAATCAGGAACTTTTAGCAACACCAAAACAGTTACGGGATTAACAGCAAACAGCTATTTTATAAAAGTAGTTGATGCAAATGGATGTAAATCTAGTGAGATAACAAAAATTATTACAGAACCTTCAGAAACTCTTACTGTAGATAAAGCAAGTGATGGGAATCCAACTAAGAAAAACGGAACTAATGGTTTTATTAATATTTCTGTAACAGGAGGTACAGCACCGTATAAGTATCAATGGTTTAAAGATGGAAGCAAAACTAGTTTCTCTGATAAAAAAGATGTGTCTAATTTAGGTGCTGGAACTTATAGCGTAATTGTAACCGATGCAAACGGTTGTAATAATCAAAAAACACCTTTTTCAGTGACATTAACTGAACCTGCAGAATTAAAAATTGATCCTATAATAACACATGTAAAATGTTTTGGGGAAGCAACAGGAAGCATTGATGCTAATGTTTCAGGAGGAGCTAGTTCAACTTATACGTATGCATGGGAAAAAAAAGAGGGAGCTTCATGGGTTTCTATATCAGGAACAGCTCCTGTAATAGATAGTTTACCAGCAGGAGAATACAGAGTATATGTATCAGTAATTTATAATGGTAGTGTTGTAGAAGATGGGTATTCAGAAAGTAAGATCATTTCACAACCAGCAGCTCCATTGTCAATAGGAGAAACTATAAAAAATGTTGCTTGTAAAGGAGGTAATGACGGAGCGATAACTTTAACTGTTGATGGAGGAACTTCACCATACACCTATGCATGGTCAAACGGAGCTACTACAAAAGATTTATCAGGATTGTCAATAGGTTCATATACGGTAACTATAACGGATGCAAATGACTGTACTTTAGAAAAAACATATAATGTAACTGAACCTTCGGAAAGTTTGAGTGTTTCTTATGTAAGTCACCAAGAGCCATTAGCTTTTGGAAGTAAAGACGGGAGTATCAATATTTCTGTATCAGGAGGAACTCAGCCATATTCCTACAAATGGTTGAACGAAGCAGATAATGAAGTAGGAACTTTACAAAATATTTCAAATTTAGGAGATGGTACATACAGAGTATTGGTAACGGATGCAAACGGATGTACAGATGAATTATATCAAATACTTACACAACCTGATAAACTTATAGGAACTATAACTATCCCAAGTGATGGAGAGTTGTATTGTAATGGAGATACCGATGGTAAATTGGAGGTAGCTGTAAAAGGGGGAGTTGCTCCATATACATATCATTGGTACGAAATAGATAGTAGTGGAGGAAAAGTATTTATTTCAGGAGCAACTAATACAACAGTAGGAGGTTTATCAGCAGGAGATTATGGTGTAGAAATAACAGATAGTAATAATATAAAATCGTATAGTGAAGGTATTGTAGTAAATCCAACTAAAGTTGAAATTAGTAATGTTACTGTAAGTCATATTGCTTGTTATGGAGATTCAACAGGAAGTATAGATGTAGATGTAATTGGAGGTACAGATACTTACATTTATAAATGGTATAAAGTTGGAAATAGTACTGTAATAGGAACAGAAAAAAACATATTAAACCTTAGTGTTGGAGATTATAAAGTGGTAATTACAGATACCAATAATTGTCCAAATCCGCCTATAGAAAAAATAATAACAGTAAACCAACCAGCTGCACCTTTAACAATAGTTACAGATTCTCAAAAAAACTTAACTGGTTTTGAAACGACAAACGGTGAAATTAATATTGAAGAAGTATCGGGAGGAACTGCTCCTTATACCTATGAATTAAGAGTAAAAGGAAATACAACAGTTATCAGTAATCTAAGCAATCCAACAGGATTGGATGCAGCTACTTATGTCATGACTATTCTTGACGCTAATAACTGTTCAGTAGAAAAAGAATTTACACTTATTCAACCTGCCAAATTAGAACTAAATTTAGCAGTTACAAAACCAATAGCTTGTAACGGAGAAACAGGAACGATTGGTTCAACAGTAATTGGAGGATATGTATTATCAGGTGAAGACTATAACTATCAATGGTATAGTAGTAGTGATTTAACAAAAGTTATAGGAACAGAAGCTACTTTAACAGCTTTAGTAGGAACGTATAGATTGGTAGTTACCGACTCTAACGGAAATACAATTTACAAAGAACAAGAGCTAAGAGAAAATCCTCCTCTTGCAATCACTTTCGCAAAAACAGAAGTAACCTGTTACAATGGTAATGATGGAAGCATTGATATTTCTGTTACAGGAGGTACAGGAGTGTATACTTACGAATGGAGTAATGGTGATAAAACAGAAGATATTACTGCTTTACCAGAAGGACTTTATACTGTAACTGTAAAAGATGAAAATGGATGTGAATTACAAGAAGCAATTACCATAACGCAACCGAGTATATACAGAGTATTAGTAACAACTTTTGAAGAACCTAGCGGAGCAGGTTTGTCAGATGGAAGTATATCAGTAGATATTGAAGGTGGGGTAGCACCGTATACATACGAGTGGAAAGATGAAGCAACTAATAGTATAAGCAATACTGCTTCAATAAATAATGTACCTACCGGAAAGTATTATTTAAAAGTGGTAGATGCTAAAGGGTGTGAGTTAAATGAAGTTTATAACTTAGATGAACCAGACCCATTAGTAGTTGTAATCGAACAAGTAGAAACGATTAAATGTAATGGAGACATATCGGCGGTACTAAATGCGGTAGCAACAGGTGGTGTTGGAGGTAATAATTATGTATGGTATGATGCAACTACAGGAAATAGTATAGCAAACTCTCAAGTTATTTATAATTTACCAATAGGAAGATACTTTGTAAAGGTGATTGATTTAAAAGGGATAGAGGATACTAGTGAAATTTTCACAGTAGTACAGCCTGAAGTATTAGGAGTAACAGGTGATGTGTCAAACGTAACTTGTTCTGGTAATAATGACGGAGTAATAAGTTTAAATGTTGAAGGAGGAACACCACCATATTCTTATTCATGGAGTTCAGGTGAAACAACAGCAGAAATTACTGTAGCAGCAGGAAGTTATTTCGTTTTAGTTACTGATGCAAATGGTTGTCAAACTACAGGCAGTTTTACAGTAGAAAAAGCAAGCTCATTAACAATTACAGAAACTGTAAAAGATATTGTATGTTATAATAGTTGTACAGGAGAAATAGACTTAAATATTGAAGGAGGTATTGCTCCATATAATGTAACATGGAATACTGGACAAACAGGAAGTAATGTAACAGGACTATGTGCAGGAATGTATACTGTTATGGTTACTGACCAAAAAGGTTGTCAGACAACAAAAGAAATTTTAGTTAAAAATGCAGAAGAGTTAATATTTGATGTTGTTCCAAGTGAAGTGACCCTTTGTTATGGAGAAACTATAGAGTATGATGTAACCATGGATGGAATATCAGAATATGCATGGACTTCAACAAATGGTTTTACAAGCAATGAGAGTGTTGTGTTATTATCTGAAGAAGGAGTTTATACATTAACAGTAACAACTGTTGATGGATGTAAAGTATCTAAAGAAATAATCATACATAAGTCAAACACTGTTATAGATGCTCAATTGATATTAACGTCACAAGCTTTTGTAGGCGAAGACATTATATTAATTAATGTGTCTAACCCTATTAGTGAAACAGTTGAGTGGGAAATTCCTTCAAATGTAACCATAGTTCAAAAAACTGATGAAGGCCTAGTTTTACGTTTTCCAGCACCTGGAAATTATGATATCTCTTTAATTTCAAATGAAGGAAGTTGTAAAAAAGTAGCAACTAAAACAGTAAATGTTTTAAAAGCAAGAGATTTAACAGATGTAGGGGAAGCTAAGAATCCATTTGTAAAAGAGTTTGCTGTGTATTCAAACCCTAATAAAGGAAAGTTTACTGTTGACGTAGAGCTAGAAAAGGAATCAGAAATTTCTTTACGTCTTTTTAGTTTAGGAGCAAATTCAGTTGTAGCAGATAAACTACTAAAAGGGCAAAAAGAATATGAAGTATTGTATGATATGAATGTATCAGCAGGGGTATATGTATTACTATTAGAAACTCCAAAAGCAAAAAGAATACAAAAAGTAATTGTTGAGTAATGAGAAAGGTTTTATTTTTTATAATAATGCTATTAGGTTTATATGCTTGTGTTAATGAAGTGGCATTACCAGTTACTGTTGATTTTAGTACCGAAATTGTGAACCAAGATTATACAGTTCCTGTAAAGGTGAAAATCACTAACGATACAGAAGGAGCAGATACCTATAACTGGACTTTTGAAGGAGGAGAACCCAATAGCTCGTCAAGTAGAAATCCAGGTATTATAACATACAATAAAGAAGGAGAATATCTTATCACTTTAGAAGCTTCTAATAGAGATGGAAGTGTAGATGTGAAAACTCAAAAAGTAACAGTTAAACCAACTGTTCTAACAAATTTTGATGTTGAAGTATTAGAAAATAATTACTCACCAGTTGAAGTAAAAATCACCAACAAAACAACTGGTGCAACAACTTTTGAGTGGTTTTTTGAAGGCGGAAACCCAGAAGCATCAACAGAAGAACATCCACAAAATGTAGTTTTTACTACTTCAGGAGAGCATACAATAAGATTAAAAGTAAGTAATGGTGAAGAAACTTATACCCAAGAGAAAAAGATAGAAGTTGCACCTTATTTAGCAGCCAATTTTGACTATGCGGTAGCTTTTGAAGACGATGATTATCAAGTTCCTGTAAAAGTTACGCTGACAAATAAAAGTGTAAGTGCAACTAGTTATAATTGGACTTTTGAAGGAGCCAATATAACAAGTAGTTCAGAAGAAAACCCAGAAATAGAAATTCAAACACCAGGAACTCATACATTACAGTTAAGAGCAAGTAATGGAAAAGAAGAGAAAGTGTTTTCAAAAACAATAGTGGTTTATGAAAATACCAACTTAAGAAGTTTTGAAAACGTAAAATTAGGAATTAATACAGCTCATAAAGAGAATGTTATTGGAGCTTTCTTTTCAACCAAAACAAGAAAAGTATATACAAAGAGTGAAGTTACTAATGAAACAGGAAAGGATATAGATCTTGTTTTTTTCGGATTAAATGAATCCTTTTCATACAATAAGTTTGTAAGTCCGGATCAGGCTTCAACCGTAGCTTTTTCTTCTATTCCTAATGCACAAACAATCCAATTGATTAATAATCAGGAATCGTGTAGTTGTAGTACTTCATTGTCGGTAGCAGATTTTAATAGTATGACAAATGATGAGTTACTAGCAGGATTAACAATGGATGAAACCAACGAAGGATTAAAAGAGTTTGACGAGACCATAACACCAAGAATTATACCTTTTAAAACTTCAGATAACCGAAAAGGAGCAGTAAAGATAAAACAGTTTGTAAAAGATGGTACAAACTCACGCATAGTAGTTGATATAAAAGTTCAAAAAGAAGCTAAATAAGAAAAAGCAGATGAAAATCAAGCCAAACGATAGCAATATATTTAAGAAAATAGTGGTACTTTTTACTGTATTTATAAGTACGGTACTATATTCGCAAACCTATCCCGTACAAGTTACTCCACAGTTAATACCTCCGTATAGTTTAAAAATGTCAGACTATGCTACAACAACGAGTGAAAAATTATATACAAACATCTTATTAACCGATGTAAATGAAGTAGGACGTAGAATACGATTAAAAATGTATATAGAAGGACAAGGACTTTCTATAACTACACAAGATGTAATTGCAGGAGAAACACCTATATATGTTGATGGAGGAATAAATTTAAGACTCTCTAACTTAGATTTACAGGCTTATTTTCAATTAAATAATTTAGTAGGAATCACGCCAGGGCAGTACAATGCACCGTTACCAAATGGGGGATATGATTTTTGTTTTGAAGTATACGATTATTTTACTAATAGAAAATTATCGGCTAAAAGTTGTACCACAGTATATTTATTACAAAACGATCCACCTATCTTAAATTTACCGTTTAAGGATAATATTGTAAATGCAACCAATCCGCAAAACATATTATTTACTTGGACACCTCGTCATAGTAATGTAAGCAACGTACAATACGAGTTTACATTAAAAGAACTGTGGGATGTACAAAATCCGCAAGCTAACTTTTTAGCATCAGTTCCGTTTTATCAAACAACTACGTATAGTACAACATTATTAGTAGGACCCGAAGCCCCACAACTATTATCGGGGAAAATTTACGGATGGCAAGTCCGTGCTTTTGTAAGTGACGGAATTAATGAAACCTCTGTATTTAAAAATGATGGTAATAGTGAAATTTTTTGGTTTAAATATTTAGAAGATTGTCAACCACCAAGCTTTGTTATTTCACAAGCATTAACCGCAGAGTCGGTACAGGTGAATTGGCAAAGTTCAGAACATTTACGCTATAGAATTCAGTATCGTAAAAAAGGATTTGGAGATGATGATTGGTTTGAGGTAAATAGCTATACCAACGAGGGGAAAATACGTAATTTAGAACCTGCTACCGGGTACGAATTTCGTGTAGGAGGAGAGTGTACTCAGTTATCAGGATTTGCCTATTCAAATATTCAAGAGTTTACCACGCCAAGTAACGATGAAGCTGCATATTACAATTGTGGATTAACACCACAAATTAATATTACAAACAAAGAGCCTTTACCAAAATTAGGTATCAATGAAACTTTCACTGCAGGAGACTTTCCTGTAACTACACGTGAAGTAACAGGAAGTAATGGTACGTTTAGCGGTTGGGGGTATATTACACTTCCTTTCTTAGAAAATTTAAAAGAAATTATTGATGCGGCAAACATAGCAACAGGAGGAAAAGTTAATATAGGTAAATACACACGTATTAAAGTAGTATTTGACAATGTTCAAGTAAATAGTAGTTATGAGCTTACTGATGGTGTAGTAGTTACAGATTACGATCCTGAATGGGGAGGGATTATTGATGCTGATGAAGTTATTGAAGATTTAGGAGACCTAGTAGATGACATCTTTAAAGAAGACGAACCAGTAGAAGAGAATTCAGATACAACCAATAGTGAGACTACTACAGGAGAAAGCCCAACAACAGGAGATAGTACAGATAATAATTCAACACCAGATACGAATAATTCAGATTCAACAGACACTACAAATACTGATGCAACGAACCAAGGAGATACTTCAGGAACAGGAACAAGTAGTGGTACAGATACAACTAATAATACAGGAGGGGATGCAAATACGAGTAACAATTCTTCAAGTAATGAAAGTGAAAATGCAGTAATAGAGCATAACGGTAAAAGTTATAAAAACGGAGACACAATAGAGGTTCCTTATTCTAGAGAGCAAACAAATTTTGCATTCTTATTAAAAAATTACCCAAAAAATGCGAAAATTAATTGGCAAGTATTAGAACTTGGCACAGATAACACTTCTAATTTTGTAACAAATGAAACTACACACGATAATTTAGGTATTAACATGAAAGATATTCATGTATTAGATGTGGTTGCTAATTATAATAAAGAAAAAGTTAAAGTAACAATTAAAAGAATAGTTAAAGAATTTGAGTTTTTGGAATTGGTTGCTAAAGAAGATAAAAATGAAAAAAGAGCTGCAAAATCAGGACAAATTCTTTATTTGATTAACGAACCTTCCATCACAAAAGATTCTAAAATAATAGACTATGAAATAAAAATATCACCAAATTTAAATGAAGATATTATTTCTAAAAGTGATATTAAATGGTATTTCAATGATAATTTAGAGACTGAACATCAAGGAAAGAAAACCACATTTAAATGGTTGTATGAAGACACTGAAACTGTAACTACAACTGTTAATGCGGGCTATCCTAATAAGCAAGAAAAAAGCTTAGACGTTAAATGGGTAAAAAGAGATTATCAAAAAAGGAAATTTAGTTTAGGGAGTGAAAACTTTGGATCAGAAACAATAAAAAAAGCTTTTGAAGCTACAAAATTGATTGAAAAATATGGAAAGAAATTAGAAAGTCTTTCTTTTATTAAATCGACATCAACATCAAGTCCAGTAGGTATTAATTGGTTTTATGAAATTGTTCCTTTTGAAAGTATATCTGAAAATAAAGAAGATATAGAATCTCGTCTATATTATAGAGAAAAGAAAACCAAAGGAGGATTTAAAGTAGGATTAAAAGGTAAGGTTACTGTATGGAAATGGGGATTGCCTATAGATGAGTTGCCCATACCTGATTGGGCAATAAAAAAGGCGAAAGAATATATTACTGCCGAAGTAAAAATTGAAGCTAGTGCCAATGCTTTTGGAGAGGTAAAAGTAGTTAGTGAAGAGAGAAAATATGTAGAGAGTGATAAGTGGATTGAATATAAAAAATCAATAGATCCTGCAATAATAGGTTTAGATGTTGCCTTTGGTGCAAAAGGAGAGTTTAGTTTACTTAAAAATAATGATTGGTTTGCTATTAGTGGTTACGCAAGTGGTGTAGCAGGAGCTGAACTTTTAAGTATTGGCTATTCTAATGGAAAATTTGGAGTATTTCCTTTAAGAAAAGGAGTGTATTTAGATTTAAATGCAGGTGCTTATCTAGTGTTTTTAGGTAAAAAATTAGAAACTTCACCATATTATGAAAGAATTCAATTAGTTGATCCAATAGATTTATATAAAGAGTAAAATGAAAGGTTTAAGTTTATTTTTAAGTATAGTAGGTTTTTTTGCGGTATTATCAGCCATTGTGAATGATTTTTATCAAATAAAATTATTGTATACCGTCAATTTTAAGCAATCATGCTATGTGAAAGATGTATTGATAGAGAAAAAGCGTTATAATGTAGATGGAGAAGCTACAGACTTATATTATATTGAAGGTTATTTAAAAGAGAATAAAGTAAAAAAAACAATCTCAGGTTATATGCCTTCTTTAGATAAAGATGAGAATGGTAATTTTTTAGTATGGTATTGTAAATGGGAAGAAAGAAATCTTATTCTTAAAAGAAAGAAAAATGAAAAAAAACCATCTAAAACTCTAGGAGGAATATGGTTTAACCTTATACTAATAGTGTTATTTATACCATCACTACTTTATTATATACGATTGAAAATATTAGAAAAAAATAAAAAATAAAATAATGAGAAAATTAATAACATCTTTATTATTAACTATAGTAACAATCAGTTATTCGCAATTTAAAAAAGGAGAAGGTATAGCTATTCGTTTTTCAAAAGAAGTAATGGCTACTTATAAAATATACGAAACACCTTTGCGTATAAACCAAGTAGGTTCTCAAAAAGAAATTGATTATTCTACTTATGAAGGTTTAATACAGTCTTTTTTTTCGGCTTCTAATAGAAAATGGGCATTGAGTGAATACTTAGATGGAAGAACTAAAATAGTTAGGGATGAAGAACACTTTGAAGCGGTTAAAAAAAATGATACATCCAAAAATTATATACAAATAGAAACAGTATATGAGTATAATTATAATGGAAGGAATATGGCTTTTCTAAAATACTCATTTATTATGGAGAAGATACCATTTCCTATTATAGGGGTAATTTCCATAGAAAAAGTTAAAGATAGATGGTACATAAGTGATTTATTAAATCAAGAATACATGATAAGTATTTTTTCCAATTTTGAGCCTGCTATTTTGCTAGAGTTATTAAAAGGAAAGTCCGAAGATGACTTCATAAAAGGTTTAATAAAAAAAACAAGAGGGAAAAATAAAGGATTAGATTTTGAAAAGTTAGCGAATATTTATAGAGGATGGTATAAAGTTAAGAAGACAGAAAGTTTATATAAAGTAAAAGATAAGCGACTTATTGTTGAGGGGTATAATTATCCAAAAGCGAAGCTGAGGCAAACACCAGAAGTTTTTAAAATTAAAACAGAACAAGATTTTATATTAGAGAAATCTTTTTTTTCAGAATATTTACTAAATGATAATAAATTGGTTTCTAATGAGAAAACAAAGAAAAAGTATGAAAGAAAACCAGAGTTTAATTTGATAGACAAAGAAATTACAACATTAATTTCAAAATTTACATTTGAAGATAATAATAATACATACAGTATAATTAAGTATAGTAGAAATAATATTAATAAAGCCATTCTATATAAGAAAGATAGCAATGGTTATGTTGAGATTAATGATAGGTTTACTAACTGGGTAAGTTTATTTGAAAATATTAAGCCACAATTACTTTATGACTTATATGAAAACAACAAACTTATTGAATTAAAAAGAGAGGTTTTAGATAAGAATAAAGTATTGAATTTAGATAAACTGGCACTAGTTATAAAGGAGAATAGATTTTCATTAGCTAAATACTTAGATGAGTAACTGCTGTAAATTGCTGTGAAAAAGAAATTACTACATATAATTTTTTTACTGTATAGTATGGCAAGTTTTAGCCAACATACTTATTTATTGGAGTATAAAGCATCGTTTAGTACATCATCTATACAACCTGCGTGGGGTGTCAGAATATCCTATATAGAAGATGGTGTTGCTAAGTCAATATATAATGTAACTACTACACCTCCTAACACTAATAGTGGCTCTGTAGATACATTTTATGTTTTTTCAACTAGTAAGGAAATAACTGCTTTGGGTGCTTCTTGTTTGTCGGTTTCAGGAACGCTAACATCTTGTACGGCTGGTAGTCATACAAGTGATATTCAAACGGTAAATAATAGTTGTACCAGTGATTCTAGCTTTATAATGGAGGCTGTAAATAAAAATAGGTGTGTTTCGGGATCAGTATCTAAGTTTAATTTAATTAAAATAGAAGATTTTAAAGCGATAAATAATTACGGTGCAACAGGAAACGAGTTAAAATCTTGTAACTCTAAAAGTTTAATTATTTCTACAAATTGTATGTATTCTTTAGAGTACAAAATACCAAGTAATTCAAATTGGGAGGAGTTGTTAACTTATGGAAGTAATCCTAGTGCAGTTAATATATCACAATCAAATTTCCCAGGATTGCAAGTAGGAGAAAATGTACAATTAAGAGTTCGATATACGTCTTTAAAAGGAGAAACGAATATTAATGCATACTCAGATATTTTGACATATAAAATCGTAGGATGCTCACCTCAATTACTAAAACCAGTAGTAACTCAAAAAACAAGCTGTAGCTATAAAAATGATGGAGGTTTTACTTTAAATTTTAATAGAAATTTAAACTCAGGAGAAGAGTTGGTAATGACTTTATATGATGGTACAGATGACAGTGTATTGTTTGGACAAGAATATACATCAACCTTAACCAATAATTTTGGAGTTTATAGTTATACCTGGACAGAACCTTTAGATGCAGGAAGTTACAGAGTAAAGTTTCAAACACACACAGGTTCAGGAGGAATAGATGATGCAGACGATACATGGAAAAGCCTTGAGTTTTCTGACCCCTTTACTATAGCACCTGCAACACCCGTTGATTTTCAAGTAGTAGGCTTAGCAAATCAAAATTGTTTTGAGGTGAATGATGGGTATATAGATATCAGTGCGACAGGAGAAGGCAATAGAACATTTTTATACCAATTGACTAAAAATGGAACAATACAAGTTTTTAATGGCACCAATTGGTTAAACTATACTGGGAGTAATATTGATAATGATACCTGGTTTCCGTTTACCAATGTTAAAAACACAAGAATAAATAATTTAAATAAAGGAGCGTATAGTGTAAAAGTGAGAGACTCACAAAAATGCTTAGCAAAACAGTAAGGAGAGAAAAATGAAAAAGAAATTATTGTTAATACTATTATTATATAGTTGTTTAGGGTTTGGGCAAGGTTATGTTTTTCATGAGGTAATAGAAAGCTTGAGTTTAACTTGTGGTAATGGAGATATAGCTGATGGTGCTATTCCTTGTAAAAATAGTATTTCTATTTCTATAGTTGACGGAGAAATTCAAGGAATTTTAAAGAGTGAAAAAGGAAATAAAATTGATTGTAGTGATAGTAATAATTTTGAGTTGATAGAATTGAATCCTGAACAGTTATTTTGTGGATATACTTTTATTGAAGGATTAGATTTATCTAATTATTGTTACAACCATGAAGTAACGTACATAAGTATAATACCAGATAATGATTTTAAAATTCTGACACCTGACCCAGGAGTAAATAATACAACTACATCAATAACCTTAGAGGCTTCTTCAGGTTATCATGAATTAGTATATAATTGGATGTATTATGATCCAATAACCAATGGTTGGAAGAAGTTTCCTCAAGAGTACTTGGGAAAAAGTTCAATTACGTTTACGGCTAAAGACTTATTTGGTAGTGAAGCTCATTTGTATACGAGTAAAAGTATTCAATATAAATTAGAGTTGTGTAATGGGTGGAGCCCAAAAGAACCTTATACTTATGTATTTATTTCTGAATCTCCTCAATTACAAGATCCCATAGTAACCCAAAAAACAAGTTGTAATTATAAAGCAGACGGAAGCCTAACATTTGACTTTAAAAGAGATTTATACACAACAGAAAAGTTGGCAGTTATTATATATCAACAGAACACAGAATCTGGAAAGTACGATGTTATTTTAGATCAAAAACTTGATATAGAATCTCTAGAGAAAATAAACGAAACTACCTATAGGTATCAATGGGCAAACAATTTACCTCATGGAACTTACAAACTTAAATATCAAACAGGAAAAAAAGGAGTTGGAATAAATCCCGAAGACATTTCTTGGTCAAATTTAGTTCCTGTAGAGTTTACTATTGAAGAAACAGCAAAAGTTGATTTCCAAGTAACAGGCTCAGCAGATCAAAATTGTTTTACGGTGAATGATGGGTATATAGATATTAGTGCGACAGGAGAAAGTAGTAGAACATTTTTATACCAACTAAAAAAAGATGATGTAATACAAGTTTTTAATGGCACGAATTGGGTTAATTATAAAGGAAATAATGCTGATAATGAAACATGGTTTCCGTTTACGAATGCAAAGACAACAAGAATAAGTAATTTAAATAAAGCGGCATACAACGTAAAAGTTAAAGACTCAGAAGAGTGTTTAGCAAAACAGTTATAAAAAGAAAAAGTATATTTTAATGATTACAATGAGGGGGCAAACACTAAAAGTAGTAGTGTTTACTTTAAGCATATTTTTTGCTGAAAGTATAGTAGGACAACAATTAGATTTTGAGAATATAGGAAGAGGAAAACCATTTAAAGTTAGCGGGAACATAGCGGCTAACTCTGTGTTTTATTCATCAAACCAAAATAGCGCGAGAGCACCATTTACCTATTTTTTACAAGGAAGCTTAAATTTTAATATTTATGAATTTTCAATTCCAGTAAGCTATAGTTTTTCGAATCAAGGAGGAGATTTAGAGTATCAGTTACCGTTTAGTTTCAATCGTTTGAGTTTACACCCTAAATATAGATGGATACAAGCTCATATTGGAGATGTGAGTATGAGTTTTTCACCATATACCTTAGCAGGTCATCAATTTACTGGAGGAGGAGTTGATTTAACTCCAAAAGGAAGTTTTACATTTTCAGCAATGTACGGGCGATTATTAAAAGCCACAGAAGATTCTGAAGATAATAGAACACAACCTGCTTTTAGACGCATGGGATATGGGGCCAAAGTAGGATTTAAAAAAGAAAAGTATAGCTTAGAATTAATTGGTTTTTATGCAAAAGACAAAATAAATTCCATAAGTGCGGTTCCAGAAGAAAAAAAGGTATTACCTAAAGAAAATTTAGTATTAAGTATGTCAGGATCTGTAACTGTAACTGATGGACTTCGATTTAAAGGGGAGTATGCATCAACGGCGATAACACAAGATTTAAGAGCCGAACGAGTAGACTACAGTAGCGGTATAGCAGGTCTATTATTTAATAATAGAGCGTCAACAGAACATTACAAAGCGTTCAAAACAGAAATGGAATACAGCTTTGATAAGTATCGATTTGGAGTAGGGTATGAGCGTATAGATCCAGGGTACCAAACATTAGGAGCATATTATTTTAATAATGATTTTGAAAATATTACTTTAAACGGTAATACTACTTTATTTAATAACAAAATAAGTCTAGGGTTTAATATAGGATACCAAAGAGATGATTTAGCCAATCAAAAAGAGACTAATACTAGTAGAACAGTAGGGAGTATAAATGCTACTTACGCTATGAATAAAAGAGTAAATATAACAGGAAGTTACTCCAACTTTTCTACTTACACTAATAATAAACTAGATCAGTTTGAGATTATAAATGATGATAATTTGTTAGATAATCAAGAAGAGCGATTCAACTATAAGCAGTTATCTCAAAATGCTAACGTTAATGTAAGTTATATTTTAGAAAATAGTAAAAATAGAAGACAAAATTTAAACACAAATTATTCGTTAGCTACGGTAGCAAATGCTGAAAATGGGATTGTACGTATAGGTAATGGTTCAACATTTCATAATTTTAATACCTCTTATACATTAGGATTACCACAAAGAAAAATAAACATAACCTCTGCTTTAAATACTACTTATAATACTATAGGAAGAGATGAGTCGTATACATGGGGACCAACAGTTGCTGTCAATAAAAAATTTCTAAAAGACAAATTAAACACAACATTTAGTACTTCTTATAACCAAAATAATAGTAAAATAAATAAAGCAAGTGCCACAAACTTTAGATTAAATACAAATTATGTGTATAGAGAAAAGCATAATTTTAACTTAAGTGCTATTCAGTTATTTAGAAATACCTCTTTAAAGAATACTCAAGACTTAACAGTTACTTTCGGTTATAATTACGCTTTTGATTTATCTGCAAAAAAGAAGGCTAAAGAAGAAAGAACTAGAGGTGTATTTAGTTTTTCTTATAAAGAACATATGTTTAAAGGAGAGCCTCATGAAATAACTCCAGAAGTATTAATTATTGGGAAAGCAAAGAGATTTGAAGAGATAAAAAAAATAAATAAAATAGCAGATAAATTTTTGGTATTAGAACAAGAGTTAAAAGATGCTGAACTAAAATCTAAAAATAAGTATAAGAAAAAGGCAATTGAGTACTTAAGTCATTTACATAAGAATCAAGATTATGTAAAAACATATTATGATTTAGCTTTTAATGGACTTAAGAAATTGTATAGAGATGCCAAAAGGGTAGAATGGTCGGTAGAACAGAAGTATAAAACAGCTTTATCTATGTATAATAAATCAAGCAAAAAAGAGAATAAAAAGATGCAACTGTTTTTAAATAAAAGAAAATCAGCTTACAAAGCAAATAAATATATGCTTGAACAGCTAGAAAACTTAAAGAAGGAAGATTTATATAAAGAAGGAGGAGATTTTTATAATTTTAAGCATACGCATTTAAATACTATTTTAAAAATGTTAGAAGAGGGTAAAACGAACATGGAGGTTTCTATTTTTCTTGAAATTGCTTTTGCAAAAATGTTTCACACATTAAGTGAATAAAGCATAAAGAAAAATTAAATTTTCATAGATTCTCGGAAGCATAAAGTTAAGTGATATTATCTGAGAATTATTGTTTTTAGCAAAAGTAATTTAAGTTAAGTAATTGGGAGATATTATCATAGCAAGATTTTATTAATTACAACTTGTGTTAAATTCTTGGTAATCAGATTTAGAAAACATGGGAATATTTTGACCACTATGTATCTTAATACAGAATAAGCTAGGATTTGAATTAACGGTTAAGCGATCCAAATTAACCAACCCACTTATATCTAGTGATGTAAGTAAATTACTGGAACAATATAATACTTCAATATTACTGTTAGATTTCAAGTCGATATTTTTAAGCTTGTTATCAGATAAAGCTAAAACTTCTAAAGCTTTATTAGCGGAAAAATCTACTTCCAAAATCTTATTGTTTTGTGCTAAAATGGTTTTTAAGTTTACTGCCTTTTTAACATCTAAAGACACCAGGAAATTATCTCTAACATTTAAGGTTTCTAAATTAGGGTTGTCAATACTTAACGTTTCTAATGAATTATAATATAGACTTAACGATTTTAGATTAGTAGCATTTTTTAACCCAGTAATAACACTTAATTCATTTACATCAAGGTCTAAATTGATTAATTCTGTATTGTTACTCAAATCAATATTTTTAAGGTAATTACCAGCAAGTACCAAAGTATCTAACTGTTTATTAAACCTCAAGTCTATTGTGGTTAAATTATTTCCTGTTGCATGTAATTTTTTTAGATTAGTAAACCCTTCAATACCTGTTAGGTCTGTAATTATATCATCATTAGATGAGTTTAAATCGAGGCTGATAACCCCTAATGCGTCACTTTTTAATAGTTGTTGGTTGATAATGCCATCAGAATCTATACCCAGATTGATTAGTTTAGTCTCAAATTGTGCATCTGGAATGTTTAAATATTTTTGCTCTTCAATATTGTCATCACTTGAACATGAAATAAATAGGGAACATGATATAAGAAGAAAGCTTAATTGTTTTAGGTAACGTTTCATAGGTAAGATTTTATTTTTTTTTTGAGACAACAAAATTCGCGAATAAACTGTTTAAAAAAAATTAATTTAAGTTAATTTTTAAATAGTAAAATCAGTTGAAAAAAAGTAAAAGTATTTTGTCTAAAATCTGATTAATTTTGCTTTATAAAAGAGCAGTAAGTTTAAGATATATACTAGGAATTACTCAATTAATTTCCTTGAATTCTTTCCCATAAATCTGTTAATAATTGTTTTGCTTTTTCACGATTCCTAGGAACTTCATTTATAATAATTTCACCCTGTTTTTCATCTATTTCAAAGCTAAAAGCAAACTGTTGAAAATTAGGAGCTACGCTTAAAAGCCCGAAACGAAGATCGTTTAAGTATAACATATTGTTTTTTTCAGAAACAGTATACCAACCTTTGGTAATTTTAATGAGTCGTTTTACTGAAGTATCATCTTTGTAATTACCCAATAAGTGATGATTTTTAGGATAGGAGTAGAACTCAATTGGTTTAGTGTCAAAAAATGAATAATAACCGATAAGGTAAGCATCTTCAGTTTCAACATTTGCTGACCATAAAATAGTATTAAAGGGTGTTGGTTTGGTTTCTATTTCTTTATAAGCTATTTCTTGTTCTTTTAAAGCATTCGCAAATTTAGTATAAGTAATTCCCTTGACAATAATGGTAATTGCCATATAAGAACTACTTACTATAAGACCTAAGTTGTTATATTTTCTTCTCTTTTTAGATGCTTTTGATTGAAACATAGCCATTAAAAGAAACACTAAAAAAGGTATTGTATATAGTGGATCTATAACAAAAATATTTTTGAAAGCTAACCGTATGTCTAAAGGCCAAAAAAGTTGAGTACCCCAAGTAGTATGGGCATCTAGAATAGGGTGTGTAAAAAGTCCCCAAAACAAGAGTAACGCCCATTCTTTTGTGGAGGCTTTTTTCTCATACAAGGAAATGAGCCAACCGAAAATCCACCCAAAAACAATTGCAAAAAAAACAGAGTGTGTAAAACCTCTGTGTATTTCAAGTGCTGTAACAGTGTCGAAAAACTTACCAATATACACATCCAAATCAGGTATAGTACCAGCGATAGCACCGTAGAGCATTGCTTTATTACCAACTTTTTTTCCTAATACAGCTTCTCCAACTGCTGCTCCAAGAACAATTTGTGTAAGTGAATCCATAAAGCAAAAATACTTATAAAACTACTAGTAAATAGAGTTATAATATTCGTCAACCCATTCCGTAGGATATTTATTATATAAGTTGTTAAGAAGTAGCTTATTTGCTTCGGAAGTTTTAAAATCTTTATAAAAACTACCAAGAACCCAAACTGTTTCTCTAGGTAAGTCTGTTTTATGATATTCTAAAAGAACTTGTTTTGAAGTTTTTGAAGAGTCAACTAATAGTAGAACCAATGCTCCAGCTGTTTCAAAATTAAATTGATTATAGAAAGGAGTCATTTTTTGAGCCCTTTTTAAAAGTATAGGATTCTCTAAGAAAAGTGATGCTTTTAGTTTTCTTCTTAGACTAGGATAACTTGTATAAGAGTTAACCTTGGTAACAAACTTTAAATTCTCTAAAAACTCATTATACTTTGTATTGTATAGGTTTTCTATGTCATTTAGTGAGTTCACTCCAAAGAGTAAATATACCGTACTAGGTCTTAAAACATTAATATTATATCCTTTTCCAATTGAGGATAGTGTTCTTTCAATACCTTTTTGTAAAAGGGGATAATTGTTTTCTTTTACTTTTGTAATAATACCTAATCTAGAGGCGTGAAAATAAGCATCAACAATTTTTTGCTTGTCTATTCCTTTTAAAGCTTTTGTTAGTGTTGCATTAATATCATAATGACGATACGGGTAAAATTGACCTTGAAACTTATGGAGTAAAGCTTCGTTTTCACTTTCGATAAAAAAATCAATAATTTTACTTGTAGTAAGCTTTCCTATAGTTTGATATTTTTTTTCTTGTGACTGTATTATTATCTCTCTTTCCATTTATGAGATGTGTTTTATTAATTATTGAAGTTTTTAATGAAAAATGATTGCTGCTTTGTTGCGAATACTATGCTTTGCAGCTTTAAATAATTCACACCAAACTAGTTTCTCTCTCCAAAAGTCTTCTTCTGTGTTTATTGATTTATTTACAGCATCAATATTTACAATAGTATCTTCTTCATCTAGTTGAATATTAAGCTTATTTGCTATAAATTTCAATTCCTTAAAAAGTGTGTATGACGAACCAATCATTGCACCATCAATAGGAGTCTCATCATTATCAAAAATAATATCGATAAAATCCACAGGAAGATAAAAACCTGTACAATCTGAATGACATATAAGATGACAAGTTAATAATGATGCATGGTCATCTATAATAGAATCTTCATTAGGCTCACTGTTAGGGCTAAATGGAGTAGGAGTCCAATCTTCATATTCGGCACAATAAGCGTAAAAACGTCTTAAGTGATGAATAAAATCGTAAGAAAATCCACCAAGTTCTAAAGGACCATCTTCTAATTCAGCTGGTTCTTCGTAAGGTGTAAGTCCATTTAATTCTAATAATTTGTTGATGTTTTTAAATACTGAAGAGTAATGCTGAAAAGCTTCTTCATCCATTTCTTTAAAGCTAGCTAGTGCTCCGCTAGTAATGTATAGTCCCATTTTTTAAGTTTAAAATTTTATAGTAAAATTATAAACCCATGTAAGTAGATAGAAATTTGTTTTATAAGCGTAGTAAACCGTTATAAATTTGAGAAAATAAACTTACTTTCCGATACAAAAAGTAATAATGTTAATAAAATCAGTGTATTCAGCAGGTTAAGGTGGAGTAGAGGTGGAAGATTTTGTTTTCTTTTATTAGAATTTAAAAAAACAAAAGCGTTACCTTAAAGGTAACGCTCGTTTTTTGAATTCACTAATTGATAAACACAAGGAATTACTATTAAGTTTAATAGTGTTGCAGAAAGCAATCCACCTAAAATAACAATTGCCATTGGACTTTGAATTTCATTACCCGCTTCATTACCTTTTAAAGCTAACGGAATTAAAGCTAACCCCGTTGTAAAAGCGGTCATTAAAATAGGGTTTAATCGATCTATAGCTCCATTTTTTAACAAAACTATACCCTTTATTCCTTCATTTTTTAAGTCTTCATACCTTGAAACTAATAAAATTCCATTTCTTGTTGCAATACCAAAAAGACTAATAAAGCCTATTGTAGCTGCAATGTTTACAATTCCAGAGGTAAAATGAACAATCAGTATACCACCTATTAAAGCTAAGGGTAAATTGAGTAAAACGATAAAAGCCAGTTTTAAATTTTTAAACTCGTAATACAATAACCATAAAATTACAAGAATAGCTACAAGAGCAGTCATTAAAAGTAATTGAGAAGCTTTTGCTTCACTTTCAAATTGCCCGCCATATTCTATTCGATAGCCTTCTGGTAAGTTAACGTTGTTATTAATCTTGGTTTTAATATCATTTACAACAGAACGTAAATCGCGACCTTGAACATTTGCAGCAACCACGATTTTACGTTGTACGTTTTCTCTACTCACACTGCTAGGACTACTAACAGACTGTATTGAAACAAGCTCACTTAACGTGATTTTTTGACCGTTAGGTAAAGAAATTAAAGCATTAGATAAGGCTTTTTGAGAATTTCTATAAGGTTTTTCATAACGTATCATTAAATCAAAAAACTTTTGTCCTTCATAAATATCTCCAGCAGTTTCACCTGCAAAGGCAATATCCATTTGTTCTAACAAATCATTTACGGTCATTCCAAAGGCAGCCAATAGTTGACGTTTAGGAACAATTCGTATCTGTGGTACTTCAATTTGTTGATCAACTGCGGCATCTGCAATACCATCAATCTCTTTTATGTTTTGTTCAATAGCTTTTCCTAAATCGAAAAGTTTAGATAAGTCCTCTCCAAATATCTTAATAGCGATATTGGCACGAGTACCGGATAACATATGATCTATACGGTGTCCAATGGGTTGTCCTAAGGTAATATTTACACCAGGAACTAAACTCAGTTTATTTCGGACTTCTTCGTAAAACTGTTCCTTAGATTTTCCATTTAAATTGAATGGTACATCAATTTCGGCTGCATTAACACCTTGTGCATGTTCATCGAGTTCAGCTCTACCTGTTCGTCTGGTAACCACATCTATTTCGGGCATACTTAATAGTAATTGTTCCGCCAGTTTACCATTTTTATTACTTTCTTCTAAAGACATCCCTGGTATACCCACCATACTAATTACTAAAGAGCCTTCATTAAATTCAGGTAAAAAACTTCTTCCCAATTGTGAGAGCATCACTAACGAACCTAAAAACGCTATAATCGTGGTGGTTAATACAAGTTTAGGAATCTTCAGTACGTAATCTAAAGCTTTTAAATAGTGCTTTTGAAGCCATTTCTCCACCTGAGTACCTTCAGCTTGTTTGCTCAATACCTTTTCAGATTTTAATAAATAAGAACACAGAACAGGAGTTAGAGTAACGGCCACTATTAACGATGTTAATACGGACGTTATAAAAGCAATACCTAATGGTTTTAATAAACGTCCTTCCATACCACTTAGAAAAAATAATGGTACAAACGAAACAATAATAATAAGTGTTGCTATAATAATAGAACTTCTAATCTCTATAGATGCTTCCCGTACTACTTCAATTACTGAGAGTCTATCTTCTTTAGGTTTCTTTATATTCTCTCGTAATCGTTTAAATACATTTTCTACATCAATAATGGCATCATCTACTAAAGCACCAATAGCAATTGCCATACCTCCCAAACTCATGGTGTTAATGGTATATCCTAATACTTTTAATATGATAATTGATACCAATAAAGAAATTGGAATTGCTAATAATGAGATAACAGTTGTACGCCAATTCATTAAGAAAATGAATAATACAATCACTACAAAAAATGCGCCTTCTAATAAGGTACTCTGTAAATTGCTAATAGAAGCTTGAATAAAATCAGACTGTCTAAATATCTGATTTTCTACAGTAACACCTTTTGGCAAAGTAGTTTTTAGATCTGCTACAGCTTCATCTAATTTCTTAGTTAACCGTAAGGTGTTTACTCCTGGTTGTTTTGAAATAGTCATGATTACCGATGATTTGGCATTCAAAGAACCATCACCGATTTTATCAGCAGCACCAATAACAACGGTAGCTACATCTTTAACCTTAATAGTTTGACCATTAACTTGCTTTACAACCGCTTCCTTTAAGTCATTTAAATTATAAACACGTCCACTTCCTTTTATAATATATTCGTTTCCATATTCATTTAAGATACCTCCTGGAGCATTTATATTACTCTCTCTAACTTTCTCTAAAAGTTCTTGAATACTAATATTGTACTGGCTCAATTTATTTGGATTTGCCAATACCTGATATTGCTTATACTCACCACCAATAACAATAACATTAGCAATACCTCCAATAGATTTTATACGTGGACTAATAGTCCAATCGGCTAAAGTTCTGACTTCCATTGGAGACATTTCTTCAGATCGAATACCCAATAGCATAATTTCTCCCATTATGGAAGAAATAGGGGCTAGAGTAGGTGTACCAACTTCTTTAGGAAGCTTTTCACGAACCATAGGTATACGTTCACTTACTATTTGTCTTGCCTTATAAATGTCGGTACCCCATTCAAATTCAACCCAAACAATAGAAATTCCAGCAGCAGATGAAGAGCGTATACGACGTACATTAGGCGAACCGTTCATTGCTGTTTCTAACTGATAGCTTATTAACTTTTCTACTTCTTCAGATTCCATTCCGTGTGCTTCTGTAAGAATGGTAACTGTTGGAGCAGTTAAATCGGGAAACACATCGATATTCATACTTTTTGCTAAATAGATTCCTGCAATACTTAAAAATGCAGTAACTAATAGCACCATTAACCTATTTTGAAGTGATAATGATAATATTTTATTTAACATACTACTTCCTTTTAATGTGCATGACCATGTGCTGGAGCTTCACCAGACATTGATGCTGTTTTTACTTGATATGCTCCTTTAGAAACTACATATTCACCCGCTTTAAGCCCTAATAAAATCTGAACTTCATCACCATTTTGTTTTCCAATAGTAACTTGTCTTTTTTCAAAACTTTCTCCTGATAATTGAACAATAACGGTGTAGTTTCCATAATCTTCTAATAAAGCTGAAGTAGGTATAACCAATCCTATTTCTGGTTTGCCAACAGATAAGGTTGCTTGTGTAACACCTCCAATTGGCATGCTAATAGCATCATTTACTTTAGCATATACTAAAAGCATCGGTTTTTCTAAAGAAACGGTTTTATCTACTGATAGAATTTCTCCATTTGTACTTTTAATATTAGACCAATTAGTGTCATCAGTTTGATACCAAATATTATCTATATGCTGAAGTATATTAGAATATTTCGGACTTACCTGAATTTTTAGCAAGCTAGATTTAGAATCGGTGATTATAAATAGTGAACTTCCTTCGGAAACATAACTTCCATTACTAACATTTAGCGATTGTATATATCCATTAAAAGGAGCTCTAATCCCTTTTCCTTTGCTAGAATATCCTTTAGCTAAATTTTGATAGTTTTCTTTAGCTATTGTGTAATCACGTTCTACCTGTTCCCACTCTGATTTTGCTATAATTTTAGAATCAAATAACTCTTTTTTACGATTGTAATTTGCCTCAGATTGCTGGTAAACAGCTTTAGCTTTTTCTAATTCGACAGTTAAATTATTAGAAACAAAACCTCGACTAGAAATTGTCATGATAGTTTCTCCTTTTTTAATAGAAGTACCTACGGTAATATTTTTTGTAAAAGTAACTTTACCACTAGCATTAGCTACCAAAGTTTCAAAATCACTAGGAGCGGCTTCCCAAATACCAAAAGTTTTAATAGCTTCATGAACTTCTTTTTTTAGCACAGGAGCTGTCTGAAAGTCCATTTTCCAAGCCTGTTCTTTTAAGAATGTAATCCCTCCAGATTCGTTGGAAGTCCCCAAAGCTTCAATAGCAATAGCTTTACTGTGGTAAACTATGACATCTTCAATAATTAACTCGTCTTTATATGTTGGAGTATTTATTTTAAATATTAATTGAAAATTCCCTTGTGTTTTAGGTGTAATAGTTGGTGAAAATATACCTGGAGAACTAGGAACATTTACAGTATGAGTAGCTACAACTTCCCCTTTTTTAATCAAGTTTACCGTTACACTTCCTTCAGTAACAGGAAGGTGCTTTTTTAATTGTGTAAAATGAGCTGCAAACCTACTTGGTTCGTTTACCACTAATGCAGGAAACTCTACAAAAAGCTCTGTCTTATCTGTCCATAGAGTTTCGCTTTTAGTAGGAAACTCTTCTAGAGTTGCAGTAGCATTTGTAGTTTTTTTTGTGCTGCAAGAAAAAACGAATACACAACACAAAATTATAACCATATTTTTCATTTCTGTTTTGTTTTAGTGTTATTGAATTTTTCCAATAATAATGTAGTTTCCTTTAGTAGCTAAAGTCACTTTTACATCATTATCTGAAGTGTTTTTCCAGTACCATCCGTGAGAACCTTTAAAAGCCATAGTCTCTTTTCCTTCTTCTCCAGTAGATGTTCCTTTAGAATAGCTCTTAAAATAACCCTCTGGATATTTATCCTTTTCTTCTGGGTCTCCATGAAAATCAAAAACTAACGGCGCAGTAGAAGACCATTTATAACTTAACACTTCTCCGTTATTAATTTTGAATTTATATTCTAATGCACTACCTGCTTTTACAGTAATTGTAGTTTCATTTTCTTGTACATTGGTACTTTCATCTTTCTTTACTTCGGTAGTAACATGCTTGCCGTTAGCATCATGTTCATGACCATGCTCTTTTTTATCGTTTTTACAGCCAATAAAAACAAAGGCTGTTAACGTTAATAGCGCTAAAATTGATTTAATTTTTCTCATGTTCTTAAATTTAATTATGGTTATAATGTGTGTTTGTATAATTCAGTTTTTAAAAGCTGTAATTCCAATTCCATATTAAGCATTTCATCTATAGCTTTATGATAAAAGTCTAACTCAAGATGATATTCCATAAATGAAAACTCACCAAATTCATACGCTTTGTAAATAAGTTCATCGCTATTCAATGATGCCATGGTGTTCTTATAGTCTGTGTACTTTTTATGTAGTAACACATAGCTATTATAAAGCTGAAAGTATTTCGCTTCTATATTAGAAACCTTAGACCGTTTATTATCTACCTGAAATTGATGCTTGTATTTAGCAGCTTTTACCTTGTTTTTTGTACTCCATAGAGGAATAGAAATACCACCCATAATTCCTGAAATACGATTTCCAGAAATTCCTTGGTTATTGTATCCAAATGTTAAATTGGGTAAGATTTTTTGTTGCGCTACTTTTATTTGCTGTAAAGAGACATTTTCTTGAACGTTATAATAATTTAATAAAGGATCTTTTGTTAGCTTATTGTTCCAAAGCGTTTCAAAGGTTTCAATAGCGCTTTTTTCTAAATAATCATTTTGATTAAATTCGATGGATTTGCCTCCATTTAAGTTTGCTAATTCCTTTAATAAAGACGCTTGTTCAAGTTCAGTTTTTTCAACCTGAAATCGTACTTGTATCCAAGTTATTTTAGCTTTATTAAGTTCTAAAATTCCAACTTGCTCTTTTTGGTACAATGCTAAAACTTGCTCGTAAACCTTTTTACTCTTTTGGTGTCTGTTTTCTCTAATCTTCTTCAGTTTATTTAGAGAAATAACTTTTACCAATAGCTTATTGGCTTTTAGTAATATACTTTGTTTAAGTTCATTATACTTATAATTTAATTCCTCTGCTTTTAAGTTGCTCCATTTTTTTCTTGCAGCATAAACTGTTGGAAATTCGAAAGATTGAGATATTTCAAATTCGGTATAATCAGAAGCATTGCTTTGAGAAGCAAAAGGTAAATAATACCCTATTACTTCCGGATCAGATAAGTTATTAGTGCTTTTTGTCTTTAACTTTTCACTTTCTGTAAAAGACTTAAAAGCTTTCAACTCTTTATTGTTTTGTTCTATCTGTTTAAAAAGACTACTAAAGTGAGTTTCTTGTGCAGTCATAAACATATAGAATAGGCATCCACATAGTGTGAACGCTATACGTTTATTCATTGTATTATATTATTAGGTTAAACAGTATTATAGCCTTTTAGGCTATTTGTAGTGCGTGTTTATCCCAATACAGGAGGACCCCGTAATTCTAACCCAGCCAAGTATGTTTTATAAACAATATCTGGTGGCGTATATAATGGTAGTTTGTTTTTTTTCTGAACATCTACATATCCAAAATTATCATCAAGAATAGGTATTGAAGCCAATTCTACATCAAAAGACTTTTGCTTTTTAAGAATGGTGTAGCTCGGTAAATGATCTTTAACAAGCGTATTACCATGAGAATGGAACTCTAAAAAAGCATTTAAAATACTCTTAGTAACTACAGCTTTATCCTGCTCATCAGAATGATTGTGATGATGTTCGTGAGTAGTGTCAGAATGATGATGATTAGCAATTTCTCCATCAGATTGATGCTCATGATGATAATGAGGAATCGACTGATGCACTAATATTAAGCTAAAAATAGCTAATAAAAAAGATGCTTTTATTTGAATTGCTCTTCGCATTATAGTGCAAAGGTAAAAATAAATAGTAATTAATAAATTTAAGAGAAATAAAATTAGCTGTGAAATAAATATTGTTGTTTTCTTATTCTTTCTTTTAGTTGTAAAAAGAAAACAAAGTAGTATTAAAGGAAAGAAAATCTATTTGCCAATACAGAAATTCCCAAAAATATGACCTAAAATATCCTTGTCAACATCATATTCACCAGTGATATTTCCTAAGTGTCGTAGACATTCTCGAATATCAATAGCAAATAAATCAGAAGAAATATCTAAATCAATTCCATTTTTTACCGAATTAATACTTTCTAGAGCATGGTTTAATGCCTCGAAGTGGCGTGAGTTAGTAACAATTGTTTCATTGTTACTTAAAGCACCTGTATTCACTAAAGAAATAAGTTCTTGTTTTAACTCATCAACACCAATATTTTGTTTAGCAGAAAGTAGAATTAAGTTTTCAATTTCTGATTGTAAAATAGAAGAATCATGGCAAGATAATGTATCTATTTTATTAGCAATAACTAACAAACGTTTATTAGGAAAACGCTGTTTAATAGTTGCTATTTCTTCTAAAAATAATTCTTTTGAGTGTATGTATTTATTAGAATCAATTAAAAAGATAATTAGTTGTGCATTTTCTGCTTTTTCATAAGCTTTTTTAATTCCGATACTCTCAACAACATCTTCAGTTTCTCTAATACCAGCAGTATCTATAAAACGAAAAACAACACCATCAATAATTAGTTCATCTTCAATAGCATCACGAGTAGTACCAGCAATATCAGATACAATAGCTTTTTCTTCGTTTAGTAAGGCATTTAACAACGTAGATTTACCAACGTTAGGTTCTCCAATAATAGCAACAGGAATTCCATTTTTCATAGCATTTCCAAAAGCAAAAGAATCAATTAAACGCTTTAAAACAGCTGATATCTTAGCAACCAATTCTTTAAATTTGGTTCTATCAGCAAACTCAACATCCTCACCAGAAAAATCTAGTTCAAGCTCAATTAATGCAGCGAAATCTAATAGTTGAGCTCTTAACTCTTTTAATTCATTGGTGATACCTCCACGCATCTGCTGAATTGCCATTTGATGAGAAGCAGCAGAATTAGAAGCAATAACATCGGCCACTGCCTCAGCTTGCGATAAATCCATTTTACCATTTAAAAAAGCACGCATAGTAAACTCGCCATTATCAGCCATTCTACAACCATTTTGTAAGAAAAGTTGAATGATTTCTTGTTGAATAAAACTAGAACCATGACACGAAATTTCTACTACATCTTCGCCAGTGTAAGAGTGTGGATTTTTAAAAATAGATACTAAAACTTGATCAATAACCACTCCATTATTTACAATATGACCTAAGTGTAGGGTATGAGATTTTTGATTTAATAATGATTTATTTTTCTTTATAGAAGAGAAAAATGAATCTACAATTTTTATCGATTTTTCCCCAGAAAGTCTAATAACAGCAATAGCACCAACCCCTGCTGGTGTTGCTAAAGCAATAATTGTATCGTTTTGTATCATACTGCAAAATTACCTAATTAAAAAAGAAGTATTATAAAATATATAGAACATATTTTTTACCTGTATGGCCATAGGGGAAAACCCCCTTTTTTAACATTTCATTTTTTAAACCTAAAAATAAGTGCTACTTTTGGTATAACAGTTTTTAGAACTTAAAAAACGTTAATCCCTCAAAATAATACTATTCCCACTCAGTATTATTTTAGTTTCCTCAAAAAATTTTATTGTATACCCATTGTGTATTATTGATGTATTACATTCTTGTAATACTCAGAAATGCGTAACCCTTAATTACCCCAACTACCCCCATTTTACCCTATCCCCGTAAAATGGTTTTAGCTAACACTAAGACTTGATAAGAGTAATACCTAAAGAAGTTTAGAGTATTTAAAAGTTAAATTTTAAAAGTTAAGGTATGGGAATGAAAACTACTCATTTAAGAAAATTAATGCTGATACTTTTGTTGTTTAGTGCTAACTATATTTTTTCACAAACAACAGTATCTATGCAGAGTCCCTGTAGCCTTTCTGGGTGTGGAGCTCAGGATGTTGAAATAGGGAGTGTTTATATAGGAGACATAAATGGAAATCCAATAAGCACGTGTACAGTAGGGCAACAGCTCTCTAACGTTTATTTATATGTAGATATTTCAAAAGCAGCAAGTAAAATTGACCTATACATGCAGTTTTACTTGATGAATGGTACAGATAAAATTGATAAAGACGGAAATGTTTATGTAGGTACTGATAAGATTAGTATTGGAATCTCAGGTTCAATTAGTCCAGGTACTTATCAAATGTTTGAATTAATAAATTACACTTGTGGTGAAGAATTAACTTTAACAGACGTTTATCTTTCTTGGCAAACACCAGGAAGTGTTGTAGGACCAGGATGTGCTACACAAACTTCCAAGTGTTCTGGCGAGAACTTACCACCAATTGATGTACAAACACCAATAGCACCAGATTTTACATTTGAATATAATTGTGGAACTAACGATAGCGGATTTCAAGGAGCAACATTTACAAATACTTCTACAGGAGGAGATGGGGTTTTAACTTATGAATGGAGTTTTGGAACGGATGCTTCTCCGATGGTAGCAACATCAGAAGGCCCTCATCTTGTTAATTACACAAGTGCAGGATCAAAGATGGTAACATTAATTGTGACCGACGAAGATGGTGATACAAACTCAATAATAAAAAATATTACGATTGATAGTACTCCTACAGCTGCTATTGTTGGAACGAATATTACTTGTAATGGGGTTAATGATGGTATAGCTGATTTAACAGTAACAGGAGGAAAAGCTCCTTATACCTATTTATGGAGTACGGGAGCCACTACAGAAGACGTAAGTGGCTTAGGAGTAGGAACACATAATGTTATCGTAACTGATGCCAATGGTTGTATAGCACTAGCGGATGTTACTATAACAGAACCACCAATATTATCTCTTTCTCTTTTAGGAAGTGATTTAAGTTGTGGAGGAAGTGATGGGGCTATTGACTTGACAGTATCAGGAGGAACAGCAGATTATACTTACTTATGGAATACAGGAGCAACTACAGAAGACCTTAGTGGGTTAACAGAGGGGACTTATACAGTTACCGTTACTGATGCCAATGGTTGTCAAGAAGTAGATTCTATTACCTTAGTATCAAATGATGATGAAGATCCTGTAATAAGTGTTCCTGAAACTTTAGACTTAGAAGGTTGTGATGAAAACGATATTACAAATACTAATGCTAGATATTCTTTTAGTTTAGTAGAATCTTCAGATATAAAAGATAGCTTTTTTACCACTGGTTATACGGCTTCAGATGATGGAACAATAGCAAGTATAACTTATATAGATGCAATTAGTTCTGATGATGGATGTATTACTACAGTTACAAGAACGTTTACTGTAACAGATACTTGTGGTAAAACAGGAACAGACTCAATTATAATTACTATTCAAGACACAGAAAATCCTGTATTATCAGATACACCAACTGATGTAAGTGTAGACTGTGAAGCAATTCCAGTAGTACCAACCATCACTGCAACAGATAATTGTAATAATGCTATAGTAGTATTCACTGAAGTAAGTAATACAGTAGTAGATGGCTGTGGAGAGATTGTACGTAAATGGGATGCTACAGATCAGTGTGGAAACACGGT
>NZ_JAIWJY010000009.1 GCF_028829235.1 Tenacibaculum larymnensis
AAAAACATTATGCTTTAACACCAAAACAATACCTAATAAATAAGAGAATTGAAAAATCCAAGGAACAACTAAAAAATGGAATGTCAGTAAGGGGAATTAATTTATTTAGAGGTAAAAAATAAAGAAACCTCATATTTTTCCCCTATTTTGGGTGAACTTCAAAAAGTATTTGATAAAGAAAAAATTGAATTTTGAATTATCTATAAAGTTCAAAATGCTATCCGAAAATATAACATGTGGGTTCTTATTAAACACCCCTAGGTCGAGGACTATAAAGACAATAATGCAGAGTATAAATACTATCCAGACAGTCTACGTATTTTTAATTACAGCTAATATAACCTGACTTTTTAAACGAAAAATGCAAAAAGTTTTTAAAAGGATTAATTGACTATTTCAGTCTTTAAAATCTGAATTTCTTTATCTAGTGATTTTTCCAATTCTTTCAGGTACTTCTTTTCTTTTGAAGAAGCTGTTCTTTTTAAATCATGCTTTACCCTAAAGAGTTTACTGACACAATATTCCAATTTTATTTCATTATCATAGTTCAGTAATATTTTTTGGTATATGGGATCCAAATTTTCAAGAGAAATAATTTCATTTGTCACCCTCCATTTAAACTTTTCGAACATTTATTTTTTATTTGAAGCTATATCAAATATTATACCTAAAATAAAAATTATACTTTGAATAGATACAAGATATGTATTAAACTCGAAATGCCCCCCTGTAATAAAACTCTAAAAATGAGTTTTATTTTTTTAAAAAGATTTTCTTAAACAACATCATCAATATCAATGCTATAAACCCAACAACTATCCCAAAAATAAAATCCTTTATTACTTGGGGTGTGCCTGGGAATAAATGATGAAAATATTCAATGTTGTGACTAAAAATTCCACCCGAGACCAGCAATAATGCCAAAGTTCCAACAACAGACAATATTTTAATTACTATAGGAAGGGCTTGAACCAGAAATCTACCTATTTTATCAGAAAAGCTATGTTCATGGTCGTTAAGCCAGATTAATTTATAACCAAAATCGTCCATTCTTACAATTAATGCTACTATACCGTAAACCCCTATGGTAGCAATAATAGCAACAATAGTAACCACCAAAATCCTATCTATAAGAGGCTCTTTAATGACTGTCCCTAAAGCGATAATTACAATTTCAATAGACAGAATAAAATCAGTTAAAACAGCTTGCTTAACTCGTTGTTTTTCTAGTTGTGGAAGCTCTGCTTCGGAAACAGAAGTGATTAACTTTTCATGTTGTGTATCGTGATGAGGAAATATATATTCATAAATTTTTTCAACACCTTCATAAGCCAGATAAATTCCACCGAGAATTAAAATAACCGTAATTGCAGCAGGCAGATAAGCACTTAACAAAAAGGCTATCGGGAGAATAATGAGTTTGTTTAAAAAAGAACCTTTTGTAATAGCCAAAAGCACCGGCAATTCCCTGTTAGCCAGAAAACCAGTTGCTTTCTGTGCATTTACTGCCAGATCGTCTCCCAAAATACCAGCAGTTTTTTTAGTAGCGATTTTACTCATAGAAGCTACATCATCCATCAAAGCTGAGATATCATCGAGAATTGCAAAAAAACCTGAAGCCATAATATTTAAATAATTTTGAAATAAAGATATTCTTACTTAAAGAATAGGCAAATTAAAACAATAACCATTTAATATGAAAATACTCAATAGAAAATAAATATCTTAAAGAAGGTATGATGAAATTAGCTTAGGTTCAAATGACTATAGTAAAAAATTCAGAGATGACCTCCACTAACAAAATAAAAATTTAGGATACTTTAAGTACTGATTGTACTTTTCTATGGACCTGTTGAAAATGTACAGAGAGATCTGTAACTGAAAAATGATTTTCCTGTTTGGGTCTCTCCTTTTGAATAGGCTGCAACCTAAACCTTATCTTTTTATCTTTTCCATCTGCAAAAGCGATAAACTCCCCCTGTTTTAACTTAAAAAATATATCCGCTCTGCGTTTAGACACTTCACGTTCTCCTTTGGTAATACGACTTTCAAAACTCATACCACTGCTTTTACTGATGCTCTTGGTCGGAGTCTTGATGATCTCAAAAAAGCGTTCGTAGTATTTGGCGGTGTCCGGGTCATTGACCTTCCCGAAAAACTGATAAGAAAGATTGCTCAAAATGGCCTTACTGGCTTTGTCTCCGTACAGCAAATCATTTTGCACCTTGTCTTGCATCACATATACAGTACAAATATCATAACTACGGAGCGTAGCAGGTATTCGGTGCATATTGGGGAGTTTCAGGGTCGGAGCTTCTTCCATTAGCAGAAATGAAGATTTTCGATTACGAACGCTCATCTGTTTGATGATGGTATGCATGACCATAGCTATCACAGGGGAATATGCCGAATCGTATTTCGGGTTGTTGACCAAAGAAATAACCGCAGGATGTTCCGGGTTATTGATATCTAGGGGGACTTCGTCCTTTGACAGTACGTAGAACAGTTTTTGGGAACTGATTTTTTTAAAGGCGTTGGCAAGGGTACTTTTCACACCAGCGGTCTGCTTTTCCGATTCTATCCCATTGATAAAGGCACTCGCCATACTTTGGGAAGTCAAATCCGATTTCAAAAAAGCGACCAGTTTTTTTGTATTGAGTGATTGAAAAAGTGCAATGATATGGGGTAAGGTACAGTAATCGGGATAAGCGGTCTTCATTTTCCAGATCATACCGCTCAACAACCCTTCCACGGCATCGGAAAAGAATTTGTTGCTACCGGTATTTTCGGAGAGGTTATGTTCTAACAAGTTTTCCATCAACACCCGGGACACTTCATTGACACTTTCCTCGTTGGGTAGGTATTTTGGGGCAATGGGGTTCACCCGGTAATGGATATCGTCAAAGGCAATAACATAAAACTTGACCTTACTCTCCTTGAACAAAGGATAAGCAATTTCGGTTAGCTCAAAATTCTTATAATCGTGGATGACACCGCAAAAACCATATTTGCTAAAATGCTGCAAATAATTATACACCACGCTTTCGGTTTTGCCGCTTCCCGCCGAACCGATGACCGAAGCACCCCTGCGGATATTGTCCACTTTGAAGCTGCCGTTCTTTAGTTTGAAATGCACCTTGTATTTCTTATCCGATTGTACCGCTTTATCACCACTCAGCAGTCCATACAATACCGTCCCCACAAACAATATGGGTATCACTATATACAAAATGATATGTTCGAGCTGCCAGTTCATATTCCAATGGAGCCAGATTCAATGGCTTTACCGATACCTTTTTTCAGTTTATTAATAGCTTTAATAGTAAGTTGAAGTTTATTTGTTGGAATACTCAACAAGGTGGTATTTACTCCAGACTTTTGAAGTAATTTAAAGGCTACAGCCTTTTTGTTGGTTGGTAACTTTGTTATCATGGAAAAATAAAGTTTAGGATCTTTTAAAAATGTTTTTCGGGCTTTATAGGTCTCCACATAGTTCCGTTTGTATCCGAACATCTTGTCAAAGCTTTTTTCCGCATTTTTAACAAAGGTGTCCCGATCAAAGCCACGTTTAACTATTTTACCATGCATTTCCACTTTTGAAGCTTTGTGCTTGCTCCCCGGAGAGAGGCTGTAACGGTTGGATGCATCCTTACGGCTCACGATAATATGGATATGGCTCTGTGGTCCGGGTTTGGCCATTCCCCTAACAATACGTTTCCCGTCAAGTTGGTGTGGGGCTTCTTTTTCCAAACGTTGGATTTCCTTTTTCAGTTTTTTGATGTTTCCGGTACGTTCCTCACCCTCAATATTTCGGATATCTTGTTTCAATTCCAAAATTTTGGTGGCATAAGGTTGGTTTTCCCGTATCTGTTTATCCGTCCCCTTAAAGGTGCGTTGCCGTTCCACCTTAGCGTAATACTTAATATCATCTACATTTACAGGTTTTCCATCAATTTCACGGTTAAAAGCCTTGGCATATTCTTTCATCGTTTCGCGGGTATAGCGTCTCAGGGCTTCGGGAGAATCCCCAATGGCTCTCAGTTCCCTTTGGCTTGGATTCAGGGTAATGGAATAGAACTTAGGCTCTTTCTTTTTGAGTTTGGCCGTGTTCCCATCAATTTCCTTGACAACTTCTTCAGCGGAAATATTATCTTCATACTGGTCAAAGAAATGTTCCATCTCGGGAAGCGGTTTTCCCTCGTTTTCCTTTTCGAGATAGTCCACAAAATCGGTGGCACTTTGGGCATAGTTCCCTTCAGTTTTTTGCGCGGTGATGGTGATGTACATTGTTCAATCCTTTTTTAAAATTTTCAAATTCCTTCTTGTCCATATCCAGCCTATAGTGCCCTTTACCAAAAGTTCCCTTTACATAGGTTAGTTGTTCCAACAATTCCATCACTAGGTTTTTATACCGACTAAGCTGTTGTTGCATCTCCTCGTAACGGTTCCGGTAATGTTCCAATTCCTTGTCCCGTGTAAAAGCCTCAGGCATTTCAAAATCAAAATCTTCTTCAAGTTCTCTTTCTTCGTCATTTTCCATTTGGGATATTTCCTGAAAAAGAATATCCAGCATCGCTTTGGTGGGTAGGGTCTGTTGTTTTTCGATATTTCTAACAATAGCAATCAGGGCATTGATACGTTTTTTTGTACCATCGGATTTCACTCCGAGATTGTCTTTAGGAGAAAGGCTGTTCCATTCAAAAAAGTTGAGCATGTCTTCCAAGGTCTCTGTATGCGACTGGGAAATCTCCCGGGAAAATTTCCGGAAACGTACCGCTATCTCTTTTTTGATACTGATAGCGGAAAACCGATATTTTTGATAATGGTCTTCCATTTTTACTGTAAAAAACTGCCTGTTTATGGGCGTTCCGGCGGTATTTACTGTAAAAGTTATTGAGTATCAATTACTTACCTATTTATAAGCCACTGATTAACAACACTTTATATACAAACAAACACCCGTAACACCGCTCTGCGTGTTACCCTCTTGCTCTTCGATTTCGTTCGCCCAAGGCGAACCAAAATTTTCAGACATCCCACCAAGGTCGGATGCCAAGTTTTTATTTATGAAATGGTCATTATAGGAAAGTCAAATCAGAATAAAACAATGACCAAAAACAGTGAGTTACTGCTTCCTAAAGATACAATTTTAAAGGAATCACACATAAAAAAAGCCCATCATATTTGGTGGGCTTGATTGGTGCTATTTGTTGTTCAGATTTTGAAAACATACTTATAATTGTATAGATTCCGTATCGCTTCTTCTTCCAATAGAGAATCGTAATTTACTACGTGTTCCCTCGCATAGTTCCTAAGTTGCTCCCCAAAGCGCTTTTCAATGTCTTTTTTTGACAGCGATAGCAACCGTTGTTGGGTCTCATCGTCGAGGTTGTTATAATTGAGATGTATCATTTTTCAAAGTGTTATAGGTCGTATAAATCGGGATTGAAACCATCGGGGTAATCCCCGAGGTCCTGCCCGTCATCCAACCAGATTTCAAACGCTGTTTTTTCCGTATCTTTCATCATATGTGTTTTATAGTTCGCCATTATCCGCAAAACTGTAATAGCTTCCGTCAGGTGCAAGGATGATATGGTCGAGTACCGAAACATCAAAAAGCTGTGCCACCTGTTTTATCTTATCGGTAAGCCTTTTGTCTGCTTCACTGGGTTTCAATTTACCCGAGGGGTGGCAATGGGCAAGCAAAATCCCAACGGAAAGAGTCTTCAGTACAATGGCAAATAGGATGCGCACATCCACCAAAGTACCTGTGATGCCCCCGGTCGAAAGAGGATATATCCCTTTGACCCTGTTGGAGTTGTTTAATAACAGGATTTTAAAGGTTTCGTGCAGTCCAATGGTGTTTTTGTCCCAATTCTTATAAAGTAGTTTTGCAGCATGCTCCGAGCTTTTAATTGGGTCGGATTTCAATGTACTTACCTTTTCGCGATAACTTATCTGTATTTCGTTAACTTTGTATTTCATTGTTTTTCTATTTAGGGTTAATGATGAAAAAAGAGGGCACGCACTAATTGAAAACTGGTTTTAGTGCCCTCTTTGTTTTTGTTTACTTGTTGCCCATTAATAGGATTTCATCGGCTACCACTTCGGTAACATAGCGTTGGTTACCATCATTTGTGGTGTAGGTACGTGTCTTTAACTTGCCCACGATGCCTATTTCCTTGCCTTTTTCGGCATATTTTTCGATGATGTCAGCGGTTTTGCCCCAAGCAACAACAGTGTGCCAATTGGTGTCCGTTTGCTTTTCACCATTGGTGTTTTTGTAGTTTTCGTTGGTAGCCAAGGATAAGCGAGCTACTTTTTTACCGCTTTCAAGGTTCGTAATGGTTGGTTCCTGTCCAACATTTCCGATTAACTGTACGTGATTTTTAATAGTACTCATAATACATTGTTTTAAAAGTCCGCCTTATCGGCAGACAGGGTTAATAAATCCCCTTTGGATTTGAATTCAATTGAATTTTAAGGGGTGTTTGTTTGATTTCTTTCGTGCATAGCACAATGGATGGAGTGGGTTTTGTCAAGATTTTCAGGGAATAAATCAGGAGTGTCTGCGACGTAGTAAAACCCTTGGGTTTTCAAGGAAGTAGAAACCTTATTTTTCACTGAAACTTTGTACAGTCTTGACAAGTTCCATAAGGGCATTAGCGATTCTTTTAAGCCCGTTTGTGTTCGAGCGTACAGGCAGTTAAGCGAGAAAAGCAAATGGGGTTATATTAGAATTGGTTATGCACTACCTGTTTTTCGATGCCCCGAAAAACAACAAAGGCTATATCCATTATAAACCCCTTAAAATGTGTGGGGCAAAGGTTCGGTTTTTAAGTATGAGCGAGCAAAGCCCTAAGTAGACTTTGCCGTGAATGCTGTTAAGAAAACCGGGGCTTTGACCTTCCGATTTAAAGCGGACTTGCCTCGATTCCCGTAGTGGCAAGTGGAGTGTTCCGTTCCAGTGTACGGAACGGAAGGAACATAACGGGAGGGACAGGGATTAGGGTGTGTCCAAGACCTTTTTTGAGTGCAGCTCTTTTCCCGGAGTGTAGCTTGTCGGAATGTAGGGGAATGTGCTGAACGGGTTATGAAAATGGGTTTACCTTTTAAACTACCAATTTTCGGACAGCATATAGCGAGTGGCGCGCCCAAATAAAACTAAATGTTCTAAACCTGAGGTGTTTTCGTTAATATCTTATTGTTAATAGAGTATAGAAGGCAAATTATTTATCATCCTGTTCATCCATCTTTTTGATAAAACCGTTCGTCTCCCAAGGTATCCATAGATTATGTCCGATTGGTATAGGTCGAATTTTTTTGATACCTTTTTAGCATTAATCACAAAACCATTACTTATGCAAAAATTTGAGATTTACACGGACAAGGGCGGTGAATTCCGTTTTCGTCTAAAAGCTGCCAACGGTCAGAATGTTTTGGCCAGTGAAGGCTATAAGGCCAAGACCGGCTGTACCAACGGTATTGAATCCGTTAGAAAGAACTCCCAAGACGACAGCAAATATGAACGGATGGAGTCCAAAAGCGGAAAACCTTACTTTAACCTAAAAGCCTCCAATGGACAAGTTATCGGTACCAGTGAGATGTATTCCTCAAACAGTGCCATGGAAAATGGTATTGCATCGGTCAAGAAAAATGCTCCTGAGGCCACAGTGGATGACTTGACTTAAGGATTGCAAAAAAAAGAAAGCCTACTCTTGCGAGCAGGCTTTCACATTTGAGAGCATTGGTCTCATTAAAGTTCAAATTGTACAATCTGTTCCTCGATTTCCGATTTACGCTGTTCCAGAGTGGATTGTAAATGATTAGTCACTAACTTGATAAGATTAGAGTTGGTGGTCTTGAATTCCAAGTTACGAGAATCCCTAATGTAAAAGGAATTTGAGCCGTCTTGGTTGTAATTGAATTTCGTCAGCTCGTTCAAGGTTTCAGTAAGTCTTTCACGTTGATTGGCCAATCCTCGAAGCTTCTCAAATTTTTGGATACGGTCGTCCAAGTTAACAACAGGATTTTCAATGATTGCATTTTTCTCTTTGGTAGCGGTTTTTCCAATAGCTTCATTGGTCAGCTTCTTTTGTACTTCCTTTTTAACGGTAGCATTTACTTTTTTTACCGTTCCGTTTGATTTTGCTTTTGTTTCCATGATAATGAAATTTTAGATTAAACAATATTTGAGCATAGCCCAAACGGAAGACAAAATTTTGGAGCGGAAAGGAAACGGAATAAACAGCAGAGGGAAAAGAAGTAGCTTTATGCCGTCCCTTTTCCGAAAAATATTTTGCGACGTTTATTTTTCGGAAATATTGTATGAATGTATCCTATAGTAATCATCGTATTGATTTGAAATACAAGGCTTCTGTTCAATAGTATATAGAATAAAAATCTTGAATTTGTCAATTATTAAGTAAGATGCTAACTGAATATTTGGGAAAAACAATAATGATAATCAAAAGTCAACATTAACGATATTTTGTATTATTTCTTTATAAATGAAAAAGTTAACGTTCGAACACGTTCCACCTCAAAATGTCTTTAATTCTATCTTCTTTCAAGAGTCTGTACCTATCATCTTTACAGTACAAAAGGTCTTTTTACGGTAAAAGAACCGTAACAATCAAGATATGCATCCCTGTAAGACTGAAGCTTTTTAGTGTTAAGAAAAAATTTATGCACACATATTATAATTGGCTACAAACTAAAATCACGTTCTAATCATTTCCCTATAAACAGGGATATACAGGTCAATTATTTGCTTCATTTTTGCTTTTGATATTAAATGATTGGTTTAATGAACACTATAAAAGAGCACTTGAATTCGCTAAATAGCATTTGCAGACTTCTTTTTAAGTCACAGTTTACCTCAGATTTAATGAATGATTTAGAAGCCATTTTTTATAACAGAAAAAAATGTACTCTTGAAATAGAATACCCTGAGTGGAAGCTAACAAGATCTGAAAAAATCACTTGTTTTATTATAGAAAAGCTTGAAGAATTAGAACTTATTCATATAAACAATTATACGCTTGATTACTATGATTCATTAGATATTTACACCTTTTTTCATCAAGAGAAAGTTTCTTATAGTGATAACGAGTATGACCAAGAGCCTGATGAAACGGTTGTTTATGATTACCTAAACACATTGTTTGAAACACACCAACAAAAAGTGCTGGTTATTAATACTAATGGTGACGATATCGTATTTTTACCCGTAGCTTTTAGTGATTTAACAGAGCTACACAGTTTATGCTTAAAGCAGCCCTATTTTAAAGTTTCTGATGTAATAGAAGATACCTCTATTCCTATAAAAGATTCCTTTCAACTACTTCCTCTACGCTATCAAGAAAAGCAAAATAAAGCACCTAGTATTTTTTTAGATAGATTTATTAGCTACAACAACTTTTTTAGAATTTTAAACAGCTATCTATTACAAAACCGCACTAATTACTGGTTTTATAATAATTTAGAAGAACTCGTAGAAGTTTTAAAAGATGATAAAGACGCATATAGAAATCCGCTAAAACGACTTTTTAGCAAGCCCAAAAAAACCTACTTAATAGAAATCAAAAACAAGGATGAAGAAAGTTCACTTCTATGGGACGGAAACAAGCCGAATGAACTTTTTATACAATATACCCTAGCCACTGATAGCAAATGTAAAGAACAAGAAACACATCAACATTTTATTAATAACAGTAATTACAGCAGTTTGCTCTTAAAACCAGATAATCCGTTACAACGTATGTGGGAACGCACCTTAAGAGGACTAGAAAATTTAGAGTTTTATTACCCGCAAATCAATCATAAAAAACTTCGTAAAATTATAAGCGACGATTGGTTTGCTACCTGCTCGTATGAAGAGGCGCATAAATTCCCTAGTCAACCTTTTGAGTTTTATGTACGTCATCTTAATCAAGAAAATGTAAAAGAAGATATATTCCCAATGTTAGGCATAAAAGTTGGTCTTGATATGTTTTATTACAAATCATATTCAGCAGGTTATCTGGTGTTCTTTTCAAAAAAAAACGATGAGATGGAACTCATATTAAGCAATCAACCCGAACGCTATTTTTGGGCTGTAAAACTGTTTAATGAACTTTACAACAGCTTATATGCGAATAACATCGTAATATTAAACTAATTATTTATTTTGAATCTACATATATGAAATTACCTATAACAACCCTCCTAATAACACTTTTTACTGCCACCTCTTTTGCACAGCAAGACACCTTATGGTTTGATGGCGGATGGAACAAAACAACAAAAGACAAAGCCCATTTTTACAGGCCGCCTGCAAAAAAAGAAAAACGCAACCTATACCGCATAAATGATTACTATATAAACGGTAACTTACAAATGACAGGGCTTTCAAAATTTAAAGATTCTGTGCATTTAGAAGGTACTGCTACTTGGTATCAACCTGATGGTAAAGTAATGCAAACAGAAACTTATAAAAACAACAAGCTAAACGGTGTAAGCACCTATTATAGATATGACGATTGCGACGATAACAATACTAATGAAACAGTAGCTGGGGTTAAATATATTAAAGAAGCTGGTGCTGATGATGATTGCATTTATAACATCCGTGAGATTACTTATAAGGATAACCATCACATAAAAGAAATACTATATGACACCAACAAAAAAGGCGCACGTAAAGAAAGTTATTATAAGAAAGGGAGTATTCATAAAAAAAAGTATTACGATACTAACGGTAAGCAATTGGGTTCTTATCATCTGTCTAACAATGGCAACGAGCATGGTATAGATGTTAGCTATTACAACAAACCCATGCGTCCTAAAGTAGTGACTACAGTAAAAAACGGCTACCCTCTGTACGCTCATGCATATTACCCTAACGGAAAAAAGCGTAGCAATTTTGACACCATTCAAAAAGTTAAAACCTATTATAATGAAAAAGGCAAAGTCATGGGTAAACTACGATATGAAGGTGAGCTAGACAGGTTGCTTTATTTTCACGGAAAGCGATATACATTCTACCCTGACGGAAAAACAATTGAAAAAATTGAAACTTACGATAATCAATATCTTATAAAAGACGAAGAATATAATGGTGGCGTATTAATCCGTGAAAATTTTTATGACGATTTCGAGATTGTTAAAACCATCAGCTATACTGATGATGGCAAAAAAATAGGTGAATTCACCAAAAAAGGCAACGAATTAAATGGTACCGTTCGTAATAAATACAATCAAATTATTACCTATAAAAATGGTTTTCCTATAAAGGCAACCATCCCTTATATAAACTCTAGGAAGCTGTTCTCTACCCTAAAAGATTCAGTAATTACCTACCACGATACCCTTGGCAACCCCATTGCAACCTTAAAAGTAGGCTTAAGAAAAGGTAGATATTTTCCAGACAGACTAGAAACTGGCGAATATACACCATTGCCTATTGAAGGGACTTTGGTAACTCAAGACCTTAAACAACGAATTGCAGGTAAAACCACTTTTAAAAACTATAAAAAAACACAAAAAACAACTTTTGATTACATAAAGGATAAGCGTTTTAAGCAACATATACTATATGACGAAAACGAAGCCCCCCTAAAGTACACGTTTTATTTTAGCAACGGTAACAAACAATATGAACTATTTTATAATCCAAATACTGCTGAAAAAGAAAAAGGCGTTTTTTATAATAAAAACGGAGAGCAAATTTCAACATTTAATTATTTAACAAGCACCGGGACTTTTTATGAATTTTATGAAAATTCAGATGCTATTAAAGAGATTAGCAAGCAAAGAAATGGACAATTCATTGCTGGAAAACGATATCAGCGAGTGTATGACAGAAGCTTAAAAACATATGTAAATGTACTTCGTGAGGATGTTAATGCCAATGGCGAATCAACTTTTTATTCCAAACAAGGAGATGTATTGTGTAAAGCTATTTTTAAAAATGGAAAACCGTGGTTTGGTACAGTGTATGATTATAAAAACAATAGAAAAATTCAAGTCAAAGATGGGAAAAAACACGGTATTTATATAGATTATACAGGAGATGAAAAAACCATCCATAAACAAGGGTATTATAAAAACGGGGAAAAACACGGAAAATTCATTACATGGGGAGGCATCCGAACGTCTTATGAGTCAAAAAATATTAAGCAAAAAGAAGAAAACTATAAACACGGTGCGCGTGATGGCTACACGATTAAATACAACAAAGAAGGCAAAGAAATTTCAGAAGTATTATACAAAAACGGAAAGCGAGAAGGTTATGCAACAAGCTATAATGAGAAAACCAATAAAACTTATCGCCTTTTATATAAAAACGATAAGCCTTTTGAGGGTGTTGCTGTTAACAAATTTAACGGTGAAAAAGTATATAAAAACGGAACCATAGTTAAAGAAACAAACTATACAGATGTAAAAACGCATAACAATACTTACCAAACCATTAAAACCATTACCACATACAAGGATAAAACAACAAAGGAGGTTATTGTTTATAATTTAAAAGACAATAAACTACTATCATATTCAGAAAAATATGATCAGTTACATGGAGAGGTCATTAAATACCACAACAACAAACCAAAATACAAAGCTGTGTTTAAAGATGGTGATTTACAAAAAGGTGAGGTTTGGTTAAGCGGCATGACTAGATTTGAATCAGAACAATATTTTTTGTTAAGCAAACAAAACAACACTGTATCAATTAAAATATATAACCAAGACTTACAGTTAATTTCACATACAGCAATAAAGCCTACACTTTATAAAGACTATAACGAACAACAGCTTTTATCATTAAAACGTCTTGATTTAACACCTAGATCTAGCGTTCTTTTAATCTATGATTTTTACGAAAAAATTAAATAAAACTACTAGCATGAAGCACCCTAAAAACATTGATAAGATTACTTTAATTGACAATATATAAACAGCTTATTTCCTTGTTAAAATTTAACAAAAATTGGTAACTTCAACCGACAAAACATATCAAAAACACCAAGCGCATCAAACTAGGGAACAAGTGAGATAGACAATCATTTAAAGCCTCTCGTCTATTGGATTTCTAAGACCTACTGTGATAAAGCGTTAAATATTCAAGAAACTTTTATGAATCATAATAATACTATTAGACTTTCTATACATTTAGAAACCCAACAAGATGCTTTAAAATTTCATAAACATCAGGTTGGTGAGGTTATTAGATCCCCATCTAGACATGGAGTTTACTAAAGAACATGAGCAACGCGTATTAAAACAACTTCAAGAAAACGGAATTTCAGAACATGACGTTAAGACCATACGAGCCAAAATTGGCAAACAGATGTATTAATGTAATTTTGATACTACATTGACAAATACATAAAAAATGTAACACACAAAATGCTATAAAAATCCCTGTTTTCAGGGAGTTTTAACATGTGTGTTTACCATATTTTTGAGTTACACTTAAAACTCAATAAAATGTCAAAACACCTACTATGTCTTGTTTCAATAATCGCTTTTATATCATGTAGTACTGATGATGACACCATCAATACCAATTCGCATTTAGAAGGCAATTTAGAAATTCGCTCTCAAGCAGACTTAAATAATCCTGATTTAAAAAACTACACATCTATTGGTGGAAACCTCGTGATTCACTATACTGATGATGTTGAAGATTTAAGTGAGTTAGCTCATTTAAAACGCGTACAAGGCAGCATTCTCATACATTATAATGATGCCTTAAAATCGCTTCATGGGTTAGAACAAATTACAACCTTAAAAAACCTGCAAATACACAGCAATCTTGAACTGACATCGTTAGACGGTCTGGAATATTTATCAGAGGTTACAGAAACCTTAAACATTAATGACAATCTAAGCCTTTCCAACATTGCTAGCCTTAAAAACGTGATGTCGGTTGGCAATCAACTTTCTATAATAGGCAATCCAAACTTGGCTAATATAAACGGATTAAACAAGCTAAATTCTGTGAAACAGTTATTGGTGGCTAGCAATAGCAGTTTAACTAATATTGATGCACTTGAAAATCTCATGAATAGTTCTGAAATAAAAATATACCTCAATAAAGAATTAAACGATTTTTGCGCTCTTACCCCATTTCTAACTCAAAGCAATGAAACGATACATTTTTCTGCTAAAAGAAATGCATTTAATCCTAGCTTGCAAGATATACTTGACGGGCATTGCATGAATTAAAATAATTTATTCACTAACCATAGAATAAACAGAATGAAGTGAAGATAGAAAATCTTGTGAAACTAACGGAGGAAATCCCGAACTTCCCAACACTTTCGCTAGTTGAAGGCTATAAGCATAACAGTAGCCCAAAAGCAAGAAAAGAAATGGAAGACATGCTTCGTGAAATGGCAAACTTACTTCCTGTCGAAAACACACAAGATGTCACCTCTTGTCATGCAATTTTTAAAGCCACTGAACCCACAGCATTGTATTACAATCACGATGTTGTTTTTGATAGGTTAAATCTCGATGCCATTTCAGAAAATGCATTGGTGATTAATGGCGATTTAAAAGTAAATACACTTTTGCTTAATGCAGAAATAGACGTTAATACCTCATTAGTGGTATTAGGAAACGTATATGCTAAAAATTTTATTTGTTCGGGTAGTGAAATCTATGTAGCCAAAAACATATACGTCGCAAACAACTTTATAGCCTACTACAATCACGGCAGCATAAAAGCTAAAAGCCTACACACCAATGTATTGCTTACAGATGATTATTGGGGGTTTCAAATATCAAACTACCAAGCCAAAAAAAATTGTCATTGGCAAGATGAAAAAGCGCTGCCTTATAAAAGTGTGATTAAACCAGTATTAGTAGAAAGTATCATAGGCGATGATGGTAAACAGCAACAATGGCTAAACTTTGAAAAAATTTGTGACTATATAGAGGCTGATAAGAGTATTGTTAAATGATAATTATTGAAATTCTTAACAAAAAACAGTAATCTCAACAACTGTGAGACCCTCATAGCTTTGGTAAGAATGGTAAAAATGAACACACAATTAATTAAGAACCTATAAATGAAGCTATTAAACTATACCAAAAAAGACGATGAATATACCAGCAATAAAGAACATGAGAAAGCATTGGAGTTACATAGTAAATTTCTTCAGAGCAAGCTCACGGAGCATTTTATGAGAACACGTTTTCAAGCTTTAAACACTTACTAATGAAACCTCGGGGTATTAAACCCCGTATGGAATAAAAAAACTTACCACCAAATCAGGTGGTAAGTTTATCTACAAAGGTTTCAAATTGCTTATTTTTGTTAGCCAAGACAGGACCATGCCCAAAACAGATAATTTGAGGGTGTAATGCTTTTAATTTTTTCAACGAATTGATGTTAACTTCTTGATTTGTTGTAAATATGCTTGGTGGTAAATGCAACCCTGTAAAGGTGGTTAATAAATTCATATTAGTTGCGACATCGCCTAGAATTAACACGCCATCCTTTTCCCTAAAAAAAGAGAGATGTCCATCAGCATGTCCTGGGGTTTCAATTACTCTAAAATTTTCAATGTAATCGTTTTCTTTGAGTGTTTTTGAAACTAATTGTCCTCTACCTGCCCAATATTTTTGTTGAAATTTTGCAATCATACCTTGACTTGCGGGATAATCTTTTGTCGCTAAGCCAGTCTCTGCTCTGTCAACTTCTTTTTCATGGCAATATAAGGGCACTTTAAATTGACTACAAATTTCATTACTACACCCCTGATGGTCGGCATGAGCATGGGTAAGTGCATGCAAATGTATCGGGACATCAGTGACACTTTTGGCTATTTTTTTATAAGAACTCCTTATCCCCGAATCAATCAGCACCCCTTCAATTATATAACAATTTATACCATTTCTAGGCATTAACGGAATATGATACACATCTTTTGCTACGGCTTTCATTTAGTTAAGTTTTTTTAGCAAAAGTATGGCAAGTAAACTATCAGAATAAGGACATTTGTCCTATTTGACTTCTTGAAAAATATCTTTCTTGACTCTAGTAAGTGTACGTTGAGTAACACCTAAATACGATGCTAAGTCATCTACTTTAGTTCGCGAAATAAGTTTTGGATTGGCTTCAAGCAACTGTATGTATTTTGCCTTTGCCGTTTGGTTATTAAAATGCATGAGGTAGCGTTCCTTTTCTAAATATTCTTGTTCTAGTAGTTCGCTTATCAAGGTTTTCCAAGAAGGGATACGCTCTAATAATTGTTTGAAATTTTTATAAGAAATAAGCTGTAAGTCACAATTCTCTATAGCTTGAATGTTTTTGTGTGACAGGGTTCTAGCCATGAAGCTCTCATAAGAGGTCATAAATTGATTTTCAAACTTAAAACACGTTATGGTTTCATCGCCTAAAGTGTTTGAAGAAAATGTTTTAACAGCGCCTTTATTTATAAAAGCAATATAATTACACACCTCGCCTGTTCTCACAAAAAAATCATTCTTTTTAAGTTGTTTTGTTTCAAATAAAGACAGAGAGTCCCTTATTTCTTTAGGTGTTAACAACGCACTTTCTGTAAGGTAATTTTCCAGTGAATTTCTCATTATTCTCTGTGTGCTTCAGGATTAAAAATTAATTTTATTAGTGTAAATATAAGTTATTTATTAGCATTTCAACTTTGAAATTACAATAACTAAAATCACTGTTTTTAGGGATATACAGGCTTCATTTCCTCCTTAATTTTGAACTCAAAATAATATGAATCGTTATAAAAATGGATACATACACCCGCATTAATAAAGAAATTCCTAAAACTATAACACTACCACCAGAACTAAAATTATTGTGTGATTGGGTTGATAAAAACGGCTATCCTATCAGCGGCCGTTTTGAACTTCAAGAAGATGATGGAGATAGCATAAAGAGCTGGTTTGATGATGCAGCTATTTCAGACCGTTTTGGTGTATTTGGGTTCGGTCCAGATGGTTCCATTTATGCCTTTTGGATAGATGATGATGGCAGTCAAAAAATTGTGCATTTAGGCTCTGAAGGCGATGCGCTGTTCATCCTAGCAAATACATTTATTGATTTTTTATGCTTGCTTGCCATTGGCTACGATGAAATAGGAAATGCTGATATGACAAAAACTGCAACCCAATGGAATGATGAGGATGACGACGAATCTGTAAACCCAGACTTTCAAGAATGGGTAAAAACTACATTTAAGGTTAGCATACCAAAAACAGGAAACAAAATTACCAACACCAATAACCTACACTTTAAAAACTGGATTCACAAAAAACAAGGTGTTTTTAACAACTAAAAAAACGATACTACAATACATAATAAATAAATCACATAAAATATATAAACAGATGAACACTAAAACCGTAATATTACTTTTTATAATAACAGTCACTTTTATGTCTTGCAACACAAAAAAGCCATTGGAATGGGATGATGATGTTGCAAACCTTACTAACAAAAACTTAAAAGGCTGGTTACAAAAAGCACCTTTTAATAACGAGTGGATTATTGATAACAATGATGACAGCTATGTATTTACTAATCTTGAACAAGTATTTCCATTTATGGGAAAGTTTAATGATTTCAAAAAAGACACCAGTAAAGAACATGCCAATATATATGAAGAGGAAACTGTCATTTTTAAAGACACGCTTTGGGGTGAGTCGTTTATGTATGGTATGCTGTTATACCAACCAACCGAATTATTTTTAAAAGATTATTATAGCGAACGAGGCAATATTATATTTTCTGGTGTCAATGCCTCTAATGAAGTTTATACAGCTAGTTTATCTGAAACATTTTTATATGAAAAGAATAGCAAGTATAAAGCAGCTGTTTATTGGGTAAGTTGTGGTTATAAAACCTATCTCTTTGGATTTTACCAACAGAATCAATTGGTGTTTGAATTTGGATTTCCTTGTAAAAAAGACAATCAACTTGAAGGTCTTGAAAAATTAAAACAAATTAATACCGCCTTAGGATTAGACAATAAACAATGGGAAAACGCCACCATTAACGACCTACAAATAAATCGTAACCCAAAGAGTTTTAAATAAGCTTTTATATTAAACAGTTATGAATGGTTGTCGTTAGAGAAGTTTACGTTTAATTATTTAGGCTCTAAGTTTATAAACAACACGCCGCTACAAATTTTTAAAATCTAAGTAGCGGCTAATTTCACTAAACTACAACATCAAACAACCTCACTTGATTAACTTTAATGACTCATAAACAAGTCATATATTGTTTTGTTTAACTTTCACATGACACATCGTTTTTTGTGGATAATCGAATATCGGCATCATTCTTTTAGTAATGATATTCATAGTCATCTACCCATTCTGAAGGGTAATGATTATACAAGTTTTTTAAAAGTTGTGCATTAGCTTCAGTAGTATTAAAATCTTTATAAAAACTTCCAATAAGCCAAACAATATTTCTATCTAAATCAGTAGTGTGATACTTTAAAAGCACTTGTTTTGAAGATATTGAAGTATCGGCTAATAATAACACCAATGCTCCTGCTGTATTAAAATCAAAATCATTAAAAAAAGAAGTCATTTTTTGGGCTCTTTTTAAAAGCAGTGAATCTTTTAAGTATAATTCAGGCTTTAATTTTTTTCGCAAACTAGGATAACTTGTGTACGAATTAATTTTTGTAAAAAAGTTAAAAGCATTCAAATATTCGGTATAGTCTGTATCGTACAATTTAGCTGAAGTATTACTACTCGTAACTCCAAATAGAAGAAATATAGTACTTGGCTTTGATGTACTTATATGATACCCTTTTCCTAATAAATGTAAGCTCTTTTCAACCCCCTTTAATAAATAAGAGTAATTGTTTTCTTTCACTTTTATAAATTTATTTAATCTAGCTAAATGAAAGTAAGTATCAATCATTTTTTCGGCTTCCATGCCTTTTAAAGTCTTTGATAACACATCTTTAATTTCATAATGCCACATCGGATAAAAATGACCTTGAAATTGGTATTTTAGAGCTTCGTTCTCACTGTCTATAAAATAGTTGATAATCTCTTGAGGTGTCAGTTTACCAATTATACTATATTTTTTATCATGTAATCGCTTTATTTTATCTGTGTTCATAATATTCAATTAAGCGTTAAAAAATTTAATAGGTTTAAGTTAGGTTTTATTCTGTAAGAGGAATTAGATTTTCATAGTATTTCTTAATATTCTTTTTTCGCTTCTTGTTATAGTGATAACTTTTGTATGTTAATGGCGCATGAATGATTATAAAAACAACATTTAAGATTAAAAATAATAAGGGTGCATAGGTATAAATTTCATAAACAATAGATACTTCGTCTCTCGTGTGATACCATTCTAAATAATTGATTAAACGTGGAACCGAAATTACGGTAGCTATCAATGCTATTATAGCCGTTACTGTCATAATAACATGACGATACCAAGGTAAAGATGGATACTTCTTTTCTTCGGTTTCTAGTGATAAATAAGATCCAAAACGCATTAACCAGCCATCTTTTGTGACATCTACTTCAACAGGCGTATCATCATCTTTTTCATCAGCTAAGATAAACGGGAGCCAATACCTGTTTTCAAATTTCAATTCTATAGTTCCCATAAAGGGTTTTACTTGTTGTATCTTTTGAGAATTATCCATAGTTACTGAATACGTTACAACTCCTTTTAGCGTACGAATGTCTTCTGGTTTTGATAACTTTGGTTTGCGCCATAAATAATACATGGCAACTATAAATAAGAGTCCTCCAGGGACTGCTCCATATAACCCATCTACATTCCAAAGTGCTGTGAGTGCCATGAAGAACAAGGCTGGAATCATAAGAAAAGCACCTATGGTACCATGCCATTGTTTTCTAACAGCTTGAATTTCATGGCTAGTTTGTTTACGATTATTAGTAAGCTCAACATCACTTCCTGCAATTTTCCCTACTTCTCCTTTTTCTATTTTATTTTCGGCATCAATACTATGTAGTAACGAAAAAGTACTATTTAGTGTGAGCACAATGAGTAGCTTATCTGTTTTAACGACCTCTGCTACATTTTCCTCTTTAACAAAATCAAGAGCGCTGTCATTTAATAGCACCTCAAGGCCACCTATAAGATTGTGCCATGTTTCATTATAACGAGTTTTTATACCATGACGATCAAACTTACCTTTTAATAAATACACCTTATTATCTAGACGCTTATGTGTTTTTTTATACTTTTTTTGCTCTTGTAAATCGTCTAGTAGCTTACGCTCTTTTTCTGTAAGTTCTCGGTGATAAGTAAGTGTGTTTATAGCCTGTTTGGCAGTTTTGCTGTCTCTATTTCTTCTTTTTTGATAAATAATGGCATTGTAGAGTGAATAAAATAGTACTGCAAAGACTAAGATTATGTAAAGTGTGTTCATTTGAGTAATAAATTATGAGTTGTATTGTAAAACGATGTCAAATGTCTAATCTTTTTTCATAACCAGAATCCCTAAAAACAGGGATAATATTTTTTTTATGTCTCTTTAAATTTGTTTACACAGCTTCTATAAGCAAACAATAGCTAATAATGATAAGAAAAACAATCATAACCCTCCTACTTCTAGCATGTGTAAGCACGTTTGCTCAAGACGTAACCCTAGAAGAAATTTCTAATAACATACTGCAAATAGAAGCCGATACAACATTCACACTAACTGAGCAAGACCAGCTTGAACAAACAAAAGTTACGTTTGACGGTGGATACCATCTAAAAATCTGGCATCATAGGCATGATATTACCAAAATAGTAGCTGTAATAGGACTTTCTTACGGTAGCATACAAACAACAGTGTATTTAACAAACAATATTCCTATTAAAATTATAGAATCTGAAGAAGTTTTTGCAGAAACACCCTATGGGTTAAATTACAAAAAACTGAACAAAACCTATAAAGTTACGCACGACATTCTAAACTGGAAACACCAAAAAATAATCACAAAAGAAAAAGGAACACGCGTGTTTAATAATCCTAAAAAAGCAATTTTTGATTACATGTTACTTATTGACAGTGCCAAACAAGCCATTGATAAATAATAATGGAAATTACACTGAAAAAGTGAAAACCCCTGAAAACAGGGATTTTAAAGCTTAAAAACCATCATACTTTTGAAAAAAACAATCGTATGAAAACACATCACAAAATAGTATGTATTTGGTTTCTATTATTCACAATTATTCAAACATCAAACAGTCAAAACAGTTCTAAAGCTTTTGAAGAAAAAGAACTTGCGCGTATGTCAATAAACACTTCTCGCATAATAACAGAAGATGAAAATGTAGGCGATATATTTCAAAACTATATAAATCAGATTCAAAAAGCAAGTATCGATTTAGGTATGGATGATTTTGAATTCGACTCAAAGTCGTTTTCTCTTTATAAGGAAGAAGATTCTGGTTGCCTGCACCTATCTATTGAACTTTCGATGATGTTTCATTATGATAGTAAAAAAGTAAACGCCTTGAGTAAAGCATTACATACCACTAAAAATAAAACCTGGGCCATAGCCATGTATTTATATATGAATAACTAACAACCGTTTCTTATGCAAACTATTAAACCCAAAACATGGTTAGTTATTGCTTGTTTTATGGTAGTTATTATGCGTGTTATTGCTCAAGAAGTTCAAGATGATTCCTTACTATATAAAGCCGATGATGTAACGCTTACCTACCAAAAAGCGATTTATAAAAATAAAGTCATTTATAATGCTAACAAAGAATTAGATCGTTTACAAAAAGAAGATTCGGGCATTACTTTTGATATATTTTACACGCCATTATCGTTGGTAGGATCTATTTTATCTTATGAAAAAAACACTTATGCCTTTCCTCAAGGTGGGTATAGCGTACAAAATAGCTATATACAGACCATAAACTTAAAAACGCAAAAACCTTATAGTATTTTAGGTCTTGTTGATGAAACCTCATTGCTAAATGCATTAAAAAACGATGCATACATCAATACTTTAAAAAACATTGATTTGCAAAAACTTAAAGCGTGTAAATCCGTTATCAAGGCTTTAAAAATACTTAACAAACCGCTACATGAAACCAATCATTTTACATTATACAGTTTTGCTATTTTGAATTATAATCCTCAAAAAAACAAAGTTTTAATACGGTTAATTAGAACAAAGCCACGAAGTACTATCCTAACAGAATACTTACAATTAGGTCTAGAAGTTATACCTCGTGCAATTTTTAATAAAAAACTTGAAAGTAATAATACGTTTGTTTTAGGCACTTACAGAAGAGGTCGATTGGCTTCACAAAGCTTTTATAACTAATAAAACACACTTAAAAAACAGTGAAATTACATACGATAATACTCTATTTAGCATTATTTGGTTCATGTAACAATACCTCTAGCTTACAAGGAGATAAACAAGGAAAACCTATTAAAAATATACAATCGCAAATTTTACAAACCAAAATGTCTGCCAATCACTATGAAATTTTTAAAAAGCAAATACGTAAAGAAAGTGAATTCCTAAAAAAAATTAACATAGCTGAATCACAATTTACCTATACAACCTATCATTATATGCAAGGTGCAACAACATTAATAGCGTTGTTTTTAGATAGAAATGGTACCGGACACATCAAAAATATAGTTACCAATAATATTTATAAAATCAGATGGGTAGAACAAGATTCAGAAATACACCTTACCGCTACCGCTGAAACGAGTACACTCCCAATCAATAAGTTAAAACGTATAGATCGTAAAACGCTGATGTATCAATCAGAAAATAAACATAAGATGCTATTCTATGGAAAACTAAACGATGAAAATATTTTAGAAATTTTGAATGTAATTGAAAATATGTCTAAAAACAGAGGTTCAAAATCGACTATTACAAACAATAAAACCCATACATCAACTACTAAAACCCCCTATTAAATGAGATTAAAAAAAAGATATATTTTTCTCATTATTATTTTGAGTCCCTTATTTTACTATTTTGGAAATCAGCTAATTGCAAAACTATACAATATAAAATACCCGCTTTTAAATGAGCAAATTACAGCTAGAGATTACACTATAGAACTTGTTTTTAAATCTAAATACTTATCGCAAGTAACCAAAGGCGGTGGTTATTTTAATAAAAACGACGTCTCTTATGTGATGCTAGATACCTTAAACGAGCAATTCGTGTTTGCTGCCAATGGGTTTCAGGATAAAACTAATCAAAAGAAACTCATGGATTTAAGCAAGTCTAAATTTTCTGATATATATCCACTAACTGATGTGATTGTTTCAAGAAACGGTACAGTCATTCTCTCACAAGTTAATCCTCAAAAAAACTTTCGTGATTCTATAAGAAAACATGCCGTAGCCATTCATCCATTAAGGGATTATTTTGAAAACACATCAAAACAACTGATAAACAAAGTCTTTGAATCAAAAAACAAACTCCATCTTAATAGTCTAAACCCATTACAAGTTTTTGCATTACACCCAACGGGCTCTAAAACAACTAGAACATGGAGCGGGCATCAATATCTTAAAGTATGGATTAACAACAGATACGTTTATTTTAGAACGGCTACCAACAACACAAACATTAAACTATATCTAATAACATATAGCAATAACGAGCGGCAAACACTGATGTGTCTTGAAGGAAGTGTTTATATCATAAAGCCCGTTAGAGATCGAGACCGCATAGCTCTCTGTGAATAAAAATAATTCATTTATATTAGCTTTTTTACTACAAAAAACACTTGTATTTCGTGTTACAACAATTTAAATATATCCACTTATCCATACTAGCTTTTTTGCTTACGCAACTATGCTGGTCTCAACAACCTACAACAGCAACACAGTGGTTTCAAAAAGGTCTGATACTTATCGACCAAGAACAAAACTATCAAGAAGGCATAAACGCACTAGATTCTGCAGCCGTATTAAATCCTCCTTTACCACTACTCATCCAAGTTAAATATGCAAAGGGTGTGGCTTTAAATACTCAGGGACACTTTACCAAAGCCGCCTCAGTTTTACAAAAAAACATCCCACTCATAAACCGTTGTGACAGTACAAAGAGAGTTAAGTTTCATGCGAACAATTACCGCGCTCTAGGCGATGTATATAAAAATAAAGGAAAGCATTTACTTGCTATGAAAAATTATCAAAGAGCATTAAAATTCTCTGAACAATACTCTAAAAAAAGCAGCGCCTTAATATTGCACCAAATAGGTGTTTTGTTGCTAGAAAAGGAAGATTATTATGAAGCTGAAAATTATTTTATAAAAACATTAGATGCAAATTTGACTCCAGATTTAAAGTTGGGAGTCTATCTAAATCTAGGAGAAGTATATTCAAAAACAAACCGAAAAAACAAAGCAAAAACACAGTATGACAAAGCTCAGAAAATGGCTTTAGAACACAATAATCAGGTTGCTCTATGTCATATTTACATAGGATATGCCAATTTATTTTTTGAAAATAAAAACTATAATAAAGCTATTGACTATTACGAAAAAGCCAATACGATTTCTGAAAATTTAGGAGCACAACTACTTACCACTTCATCTATATTGCATTTAGCTATGGCCTATAATAAAACAAAACAAAGCTTAAAAGCAATTCCGCACTTAAATAAAGCTGACACTTTTTTAAAAATAGAGCCTTCTCTAAACTATCAGTTAAACTTATATAAAATATACGCTTCGGTATATGAAAGCGTTGGAGATTATGAAAGTAGTATCTCTTATTTAAAAAAAGTAGCAACTATTAAAGACAGCCTCTTTAACACAGAAAAAAACAAGCAATTTGAAGAATTAAAAATAGCTTACGAAACCAAAAAGAAACAACAAGAAATCACCCTTTTAAAACTTCAAAAGAAAAAGAACGAATTAGAACTCTCTCAAAAAGAAAAAGCTTTAAAAACCCTAAACCTAGAAAAGGAGCTTGAAGCATCACAACATCAAAATACCATTCTTCAATTACAAAAAGACCGTAGCGAAAACGAAAACAAAATCATTCTACTAAAAAAAAGTAGAGAACTTGCCAAAACCGAAGCTAGCAAATCGCAACAATTAAAAAATGCCTATCTCATTGGTTTTATTGTTTTTAGTATCCCATTAAGTGTCTTATTATTTGTTTATTATCAAAAATTAAAAACCCAAAAAGCGCTGGCTAAAAAACAAGAGGAGTTAAACGTAAAACAAATTTCAAACCTTAAAAAAGAGCAAGAACTTAAAAATATTAAAGCCTCAATAGAAGGACAAGAAAAGGAACGAAAACGTATAGCCCAAGAATTACATGATGCTGTTGGCGGCAGTTTGGCAGGTATTAAATTGCAACTAGATCATTTGTCTTCAAAAGAGCCTAAACTATCAAGCATAATAACCCATCTGGACGAAACCTATAATCAGGTGCGCCACATTTCACATGATTTACTCTCAAAAAAAATTGAAAATAAAGAATTCACACAGCTTATAAAAAAGCACATAGAAAAAATAGCCGCTTCAACACAACTAAAAATTGAAGCCTCTTTTTTTAATGAAACACTCCTCAACAAAACAAGCAACAGCATTCAAACACATTTATATAAAATAGTACAAGAACTAATAAACAATACCATAAAACACGCAAGCGCATCAACTATTGAAATTCAATTAAACGCACATACAGAAATGATTAACCTGCTTTTTGAAGATAACGGTAAAGGGTTTGTTTATAATGAAAAAGTAGAAGGTATTGGCTTAAAAAATATAAATGAACGTATAACGACTTTAAATGGAACTATGATTGTTGACACTAGACCCAACCATGGCACACTAATAAATATTACTTTACCCTTAATACCACAACAAAATGATATATAAACTAATTATAGTAGATGACCATAAAATGTTTATAGATGGTTTAATGAGTATTTTTGAAGATGTGCCAGAGATTGATGTTGTTTTAAAGACTGATAAACCAAAAACAGTCATTCAGTTTTTAAAACACTCAAATACTATTGATTTAATTATTTCAGATATATCTATGCCTGAAATGGATGGTATTACTTTGAGTAAAAATATAAAAAAAGACTTTCCTCATATAAAGATGCTCATGGTGAGTATGCATAATAATCCTAATATGTTTCATCAATTAAAACAAAACGGCGTTGATGGTTATGTACTAAAAAATGCCTCTAAAGCCGAGTTGCTAAAAGCAGTAGAAACTATTTTAGCAGGTAAAAACTATTTTTCCGACACCATAATTAATGCCTATAAAGAAAGTTTGTTTACAGCACAAGAAAGTAAACAAACACCGTTAAGTTCAAGAGAACTACAGGTTTTAGAATTAATAGCACGCGAACATACCACTAAAGAAATTGCTGATAAACTCTTTATAAGTAAACACACCGTTGAAACCTACCGGAAAAATTTGCTTATAAAGTTGGATGCTAAAAACCTTGCAGGACTTACAAAACATGCTATTTATTTAGGATTATTATAATGGTAAATATTATTTGCTATTACTTTTGAATAAATCAAGTTACAACCAATAACTGATAAAAATCAAATTAATTCTAAAATTTCGATTCGGAATTTTATATACTACACTATAAGTCAATATTTTACACAAGAGAAGTGCCGTTTGTTATAAATGCCTGTATCCCTTAAGATAACTCAATAATGGTAGCCTCCTTACATTCATACTTATCCAACGTTAATTCTAACAGGAATATACAAGCTAGAATAATAAAATCTGAAAGAGGTTAAGAAGCCTCTAGTTTTACTTTGATCTTGACATTATGTTAATTCCTTCGCTTTTTATCAAAAACATACGAAAGAACGATACCATGGCTGTTTCCCAATACAGAATTGTTAAATCCTACATTATAGAAATACACAAACTTGAAGTTCTTTATGGCATAAATACCTGCTAAGAAATTAATTGATGAACTGCTTCGATAACCAGTACCTATTTCAAATTTATTTTTATAATTAACAGCCATGTTCAAATCGACCTGTAAAGGCGCGCCTCCTTCATATTTTAAAAAAATACTTGGCTTAATCATAACCTCTTCAAATCGATTGGTAAAAAATCGATACCCGAAATAACCATAAACAGGAGCCGATATATCTAAATCATCTCTAGATGCTAATTTGTCTCCCAAAAGGTTTGGAAACGAAATTCCCGTGTAAAAATCTGCATGATTATACAAAAAACCAACACCTACAGTTGGTACTGTTACATGCATGTTTTTAGAAAACTTAATATCGTTTGTAATACCTAGCTCTAATAAATTTTCATGAAACTGTTGAATTCCTGCTGTCATACCAAATGATATTACATGTTCATTATAATGTTGCCAGTGAGGTCTATCAACCTTAGTATCAAAAAATATTTTATACGAATATGCCGCATATGCATTCGTATAGGTACTTACTCCAATTTTATCTCTTAAAATAGCTCCTCCTACTCCCATTTTTCTTCTTGCTATAGGGCTGTGGAAACTTAGAGATAATGTTTTGGGGCTTCCTTCAATATTATTCATATACCCATAATTACTAAGCGTAACTTCTAAAGCCTCTGACATTCCTGTGTAAGCCGAGTTTATAATAAACGGGTTGTAATTATATTCTGGAAATAAGGAGGTTTGCTGTGCGTTACAAACCGTTATAAATAGTAAAGAAATAATGAATATTTTAAAGTATTTCATGTTAACGTTTTAATACTAAAAATCCTTGTCGTTTTTTTAGTTGATGATTTTTAGGAATATTTTTAATTAGAAAGAAATAAGTTCCCGAAGGTAATTCACCTCCTCCAATACTATTCAATTTATTGGCTCTGCCATTAAAGACTTTTGACTGGTTATTATATCCTTTTGTCTGGAAAATAAGGTCACCCCAACGGTTGTATATCGACACGATATTTTCAGGGTATTTTTCAATATTACCAATAATCCAAAAATCATTAATACCATCTCCATTAGGAGAAATACCATATTTAGTTTCATTATAAAGCTTTTCAGTAGTAAAAATGATTTCCGAACAACCAATGGCATTGCCAACTGAATTAAATGGAACAATTGACATATAAATTGTGCTACCATTAGGAAAATGGTTTGTAAGACTATAAGATGTACCTGTAACCAACTCATTATTAACAATGTCTGTTCCTCCTGATGTGGTACCTATTGAAACATAGTAACCAAGAGCATTATCAATTGCAATCCACTCAATATTAGTATCAACAGGAACGTCTATTTCTCCGTTGAGAGGAGTAGAAGAAGTTATACAACTAATCATTACTGTTTTAATGGGCTGCAAAAGACCATGTGTGACGTGTATGTTAGCCGATGTGTTGGTTGTTATCACCGTAGTTTCACCTATAGACCATTCAAAAGTGGCATTACTCATACTAGCACTACCTCCAACGGTGTTGATGGTGTTTTGTGCATACATTATGACGGGGAATAAAAACCCTAAAATGTTTATTATAACTTTCATAATTTAGTTGCAAAGCATTAGCTATTAAGAATATATCAATCAATTATCTTTTCCATCCTACTTAAATACTCTCACTTTTTATTTACAGTAGCTTGTTGCGTTCCTATACCGATCAAAGCTTCAATTTTACTAAGTCTCCCTGCAAGTTCTTGCGTGTTTTTTTCTAATTGCGTATTGGTGCTTTTTAACTTGTCGTTTTCAGCTTTAAGTTCCTGAATAGCTTTTATTAAAACGGGTGTTAATTTTTCGTAATTCATCCCCCAAAGCTGGATGGCTTCGTTTTTGGGCTTATTTACAATCTCGGGGAGAATTTTATAGACTTCTTGTGCAATTAAACCAATGTCTTGTTTTCCGGTGGTTTTACGGGCAATACTACCGTTTTGTATTTCAGAGTCGTGATGAAAATAGGTTAAAGGCGTTAATTGCATTATTTCGTTTAAACCATAAGGTATTGCCTTACGCTTACTTTTTACCCGCTCATCAGAATAGGTTAACCAAGAATGTGCCATTGCCTGACCGTTAAATAGAGCATTTTCTAAATGCAACGCATAGCTGGGTGCTGTAATACCCCTGATACCCACATAACCTAATTTTGTAACGGTTAGAGCATTAGCCCTATTTAAATTATCAGCACCAATACCTATTTCAAAAATAGGGTCAGTTGCATTAAAATAATCTGGTGAAATGGCCCCGGCTACATTATAGGTACCAATAGCTACAGAAGCATAAGCATCGGCTTTTGCTCCAAGACCTAAAGCTGTTGTATAATGCCCAGTTGCCATTGCATTATCCCCAATTGCGGTGCTTACAAACCCAGAAGCTATAGAGTTTTCTCCCATCGCAGTACTAGCTAGACCAGAAGCATGACTCCCAACCCCAGATGCAAACGAGTAGATACCTGAGGCGGCTGTCAATTGCCCGAAAGCCATTGCATAACTTGCTGATGCTGTTGTTAGAGAGCCTACTGCGAGAGATGCTACACCAGATGCTATTGAACCCTGACCCATTGCGGTGCTACCATCAATAGAAGCAGTACAATTTTGCCCAGATGCAAACGAGTATGCACCTGAAGCAGTTGTTCCATCACCACCTAAAGCTGTTGCAAAATAGCCCGATGCCTCTGTTAGTTGTCCCATCGCTGTGGAGAAAAAACCAGACGCTGTTGTGTTAAGTCCAGTAGCTATCGCATAATTGCCAGTTGCTCCTTTAGCCGTAGATGGACCATCTGACCAACTTAAATCGATTGCTCTATGACCTATATCACCATAATTATTTGCATCTGCATCTTTACGACGATAGCCCGTGTTTCCGTTTTCAGTAACTTCAATAAGCCCACCGTAGTCTTTGCTTGGTGTCCATACAGTACCATTCCATTTTAACACTTGGTTATTAGTAGCCCCCATATCATGAAGTTTCGCTGTGGTAATACTGGCATCGGCTATTTTGTTGGTAGTTACCGCATCGTTTGCCATATCATCTGTGTTTACTTCACCATCCAATATTTTTGTAGAGGTAACAGCATCATTAGCTATAGTTGGATTGGGATAGGTTCCTGATAAATCACCACCGGCTATTCCCGTTGGGTTACCACCGCTTTGGTCTGTACTTGGTATCCATGTAGTTCCGTTCCATTTTAAAACCTCTCCGTTGGTAGCTCCCATATCGTGGAGCTTTGTTGCTGTTATACTGGCATCGGCTATTTTGTTTGTTGTAATTGCATTATTGGCTATATCATCTGTGTTTACTTCACCATCCAATATTTTTGTAGAGGTAACGGCATCATTAGCTATAGTTGGGTTGGGATAAGTTCCTGTTAAATCACCACTAGCTATTCCCGTTGGATTTCCACCGCTTTGGTCTGTACTTGGTATCCATGTAGTTCCGTTCCATTTTAATACTTGGTCGTTGGTGGCTCCCATATCGTGGAGTTTGGCAGCGGTTATACTGGCATCAGCTATTTTGTTTGTTGCAATTGCATTATTAGCGATATCATCTGTGTTGACTTCGCCATCTTGTATCTTGGCAGAGGTAACAGCATCATTAGCTATAGTTGGGTTGGGATAGACTCCCGTTAAATCACCCCCAGCTATTCCCGTTGGATTTCCACCGCTTTGGTCTGTACTTGGTACCCAAGTCGTACCGTTCCATTTTAATACTTGATCGTTGGTAGCTCCCATATCGTTGAGTTTGGCAGCGGTAATACTGGCATCGGCTATTTTGTTTGTTGCAATTGCATCGTTAGCAATATCAACCGTGTTTATTTCACCATCTTGTATCTTGGCAGAAGTAATAGCATCGTTGGCTATAGTTGGATTGGGGTAGGTTCCTGTTAAATCACCCCCAGCTATTCCCGTTGGATTTCCACCGCTTTGGTCTGTACTTGGTACCCATGTCGTTCCGTTCCATTTTAATACTTGATCGTTGGTAGCTCCCATATCGTGGAGTTTGGTAGCGGTTATACTGGCATCGGCTATTTTGTTTGTTGCAATTGCATCGTTAGCTATGTCAACCGTGTTTATTTCACCATCTTGTATCTTGGCAGAGGTAACAGCATCATTGGCTATAGTTGGGTTGGGGTAGGTTCCTGTTAAATCACCCCCAGCTATTCCCGTTGGATTTCCACCACTTTGATCTGTACTTGGTACCCAAGTCGTTCCGTTCCATTTTAATACTTGGTCGTTGGTGGCTCCCATATCGTGGAGTTTGGCAGCGGTTATACCTCCATCGGCTATTTTGTTTGTTGCAATTGCATCGTTAGCAATGTCAACCGTATTTATTTCACCATCTTGTATCTTGGCAGAAGTAATAGCATCATTGGTTATAGTTGGATTGGGATAGGTTCCTGTCAAATCGCCACTGGCATTACCTCCTATATTGGAAGAATAAGTCGCATATAATGCATAGGGAACACTATTTAACATACTTGTTCCCATATCAATATAATTATTCCCTCCAGTTGGGTCTATTTCTATTTTTATAGACTTATTGGTATTTGCCCAATTAACTATGGAAAACTGATCTGAAGAATTTCCTGTGCCAATTTGCAACGTGTATAACCCATAAGTATTGGTAGTGACTTGATGTTTTTCTGTATATTCTGCTGCTCCGTTATTTAAAATAGTAAGCTGTACTCCCAAAGATTGATTAGCCATGGGACTCCCGTCTGTTTCTCTAGCTATCCCCTGGTAGTTCAAATATTCGGGGCTTTGTGCCGAGACTATTGCCGTTATTAACAGCAATAAAAAGGTGACAATTGTTTTCATTGATATATTATTATTTTTATCCTTTTTTGACTAGATATTTCTCTTAAAAAATATATGCTATCAAACAGAGGACTACCTGTAGTGTTTTAAACGAAAAATAGTTATATGCTATTAATTAAACTCTATGGTTTACAACTGACCATCGTCTACAAACACTGAAGTAGCCCCTGCTTGAGTAGCACCATCAGTAAGGGGATGTAATGTGCCGTTTTTCCAAAATACGGCTATATTTTTTGTACCGTTGTTTTCTTTTCCTGCTACATAAACATCATTACCAGAGACATATACTGACTCTGCAGTAGCATCATTTGCTCCATTTGTTAAAAATTGACCAACTCCGTTTTTCCATAACATAGCTACTTTAACAGCATTAACTGTATCATAGCCTACGGCATAGACATCGGTACCGGTTACAAATACAGAATTAACACCAGCATCGGAGGTACCATCGCTTAGAGGTTCTGCGACACCATTTTTCCATAGTGTAGCGACTTTACCGTTAAGTCCGGCTACATACACATCATTACCCAATACAAATACCGAGTTGGCAATGGCGTTTTCAGATCCATCGGTCAGTACTTGCTCAGTATTATTTTTCCAAACTTTTGCCACATATTTAGAGCCATTTTTTTGAGACCCTACTGCATACACATCAGTACCTGAAACAAATACATCATAAGCCCCTGAACCATTTGTCCCGTTAGTAAGGGAGGTTGCTACACCGTTTTTCCATAGTGTTGCCACACTATTATCGTATCCTGCTGCATATACATCTTTACCCGACACAAATACCGACATAACACCAGCTGGCTTAGATCCATCTGAATAATATTGAGGCACACCGTTTTTCCAAAGTGTAGCAACATCATTAAGAACATTATCTTTATATTGACTACTACCTCCAATATACATGTCTCCACCAGAAACAAATACCGAATAAGCTATTGCATGTTTGGTTCCGTCTGTAAGTGGTGGTAGTGACGCTCCATTTTCCCAAAGCATAGCGACATACTTGGCTTTTGGACTTTGTGCAAGACCAGTTATATACACATTATTTGTAAACGAATTGGGTACAAAATTACCTTTGGTTTTATCGTAGGTTACAATAACGCCACTATCGGTGTCTTTAATAACAAATTTATCTTTGGTAAGTGATATAATATTTACTAAGAGACTTTTTCCATTTCCATAATCTAAGTGTAATTGTGTGTTGTTATTGGTAAGGTTATAGAAACCAGTTGCTATGCCTAGAGATTCACAGTCATTATTTTTTTCGCTAAAAGTTTCTACTTTAAAGCTTCCATTTTCAAAAAATTGAATGTAAGATTGCTTACCACATTCATTATATGCAGTTGAATTTTGTTCAGATTCTAAATACCATTTCCCATCACCAGCTATTAGTTTTTCCATAACGGTAGGTTCTGTTGGTTGTTGTGGGCCGTCGTCGTCACTCCCACAACTAGAGAAAATAACTAGTATTATAAGTGAGCATATTGTTTTGAGTAATTTGGCTTTTTGTACTTTGTTAATTGAATTTACTTTTTTCATGATTTTTTATTTTTTTACACAATTAATATAATAGCTCTTACCATTCATGTGCTGCGCTAGTATTAACTCAGATTTAGAAATAGTTTCTATGGTAAAAGTTTCTGATGAACCATTATCATTAATTACTAATGTTTTCTCGTTAATTAATTGATAGCTACTTTTAGACAGTTCCATTGAAACACATTTATTGTTGTTATTTTCACCAAAAGTTTCTTTTGTCAATTCATCTTTGGCAAATAAAAAGTAGCTATTTTTATTACAGTCAGTTAAATTAAAATCAGTAATGGTACTCCAATACCATTTACCGTTCATTAGTAATTCTTGAGTTGTGGGTTCTGGTTGTGGATCGTCGTCATCTTTACTGCAGTTTGCTAAGGTTAAAACTAAAAATAGCCCACAAAGTAGTTTAATGTGTTTAATAAAAAATGTACTGTTATATGTTTTCATAATGATTATTTTAATAGGTTTAAGTGTGTTATTTAATGTTTAAAAAGGCTATGATTAGCCTTCGGTTTTGTCAAAAGTTTTGGTGTTAAAAACCTCATCTTGAAGCACTAATACATCATTAGTCAAAGAAAGAATTTTGAAAGGTCTATAAACTCCTATACCATCCATAATCTCTACTATTGTGTCGTTTGTTACTCGATAAGGTGAGGAGATTTTAACGGGTACACAATTACCCAGATAATCGGGCCCATAACTTTTAATTATCAGTGTATTATCTGCTAAAAATTGATGATACGATTTTTTCTTACAGCTGTTCGTTGGACTATCAGAAGAAGATTCTAAATACCACTTGCCATCACCAGCAGTTAGTTTCTCTTTAGTAGTTGGTTCTGGTTCTGGGTGTAGATTATCATCGTCTTTACTACAGTTAGCTAAAGTTAGGATAAAAACTAGCCCTAAAAGTAGTTTAGAGTGTTTAAGAAAAAGGTTGCTATTATAAGTTTTCATCAGTTTGTTTTTGTTGTTTTTTATTGAGTAGTATATTTATATTTTTAGTTTAAAAACCAAACATCGCCTAGAAAACCAGTACCAGTATCATCATCGCCACCAATAATCCATATTTTGTTATTTAACACTGTTGCTGTGTGACCATAACGCTCGGTAAAAGTGGCATGTTCTACGGCTTGATGCCAATCGGCTCCATTGTTACTGTACCAAAGGTCGTTTTTGTTATTACCAGCATCACCTCCTATGACCCAAAGCTTATTACTAAAAGCGACTACCGTTTGGCTGAATCTCGGTGAAAACTGTGCTGATGAAGTAACCTCTGTCCACGTGACACCATCTGTACTAGACCAAACGTCGTTTTTTGCGTGGCCATCACTTCCGGAAATGACCCACATCTTATCATTAAAGGTAAGAGCAGAAAATGAGTGTCTTCCCGAAAACTGTGCTGATGCCGTAACTTCTGTCCACGTAACACCATCGCTGCTAGACCAAACACTATTGTTTCTACCATTAATATCGGTGCCACCAATAACCCAAAGTTTGTTATTAAACACTAAACTTTGGTGTTTGCTACGTGCTGTAAAAGCTGCATTATTGGTTGCTTCTGTCCATGTGATACCATCTGGAGACGACCAAACGTCATTTCTTTCATTGGTACCATCATAACCACCAATAACCCATATTTTATCATCAAACACTGTTACTGTATGTCCCCACCGACCCGCGAAAGCTGCGTTGCTATTAACTTCAGACCAAGTAACTCCGTCTGCAGATGACCAAACATCATTTTCGTCTTCGCCATTGTGGTTATCGCCACCAATAACCCAAAGCTTATCATTAAACGACACCGCTTGATGAAAACGCCTAGGAATAAACCCAGCGTTATTAGTTGCTTCAACAGCTAGATTTACACCTCGTGTAGTAAAACTAAAAACGCTTGAACTCTCTGTGGTTGCTTGCCCATCTGTTGCTACAACCTTCCAATAATACGTTGTGTAATGACTTAAAGGCGCTGTTATTTCAAATCGTGTTTCGGTAATATTATCTTGCACCTGCGTTGTTGGCGGATTTTGCGTATCCATATACAGACTGTACGTTACAGCATCACCATCTGGGTCTGATGCTTCAATCCAATCAAGTGTTGGATCTAAATCTGCATTGGTCGCATTGTTAGGCAAACTAGAAAGACTGAAAGCTTGCGGTGCTTGGTTTTGTGGTAATGGAACGCTAGTATCATCACTTTTGCTGCACCCTATAATTATAACAAGAGTGATTAATAGTAGGTAGTATCTAATTTTCATATAATCATATTTTTATTTGACAATCGTTTTTAAAAAGTCAAAATTATTGACTATAACACGTCTAAATATTCTTTAATCAGACATTGTATGCCTCAAAGCAGACACAACAACTTTATTTGGACATTAACCGACTCAAAATGGACATTTCATCACCAATCATCTGTATTTTAGTATATTTGAGTTACCAAAGCTTTATGAAAATAAAAAAACTACTTCCGTTTATCTGTCTGTTGCTGTTTCATAATATGTGGTCACAACAGCTACTAATTCCTGACTCTTTATTACATAAAAGTGTTGAAGAAAAGATTGTCTTTTTAAACAGTGAAGGACAAAAACAAAATGCTATCGATTCCTCAAATATTTATTTTAATGAAGCCTTAAAACTTGCCAAGACTTGTGATTGCGATTCGTTGTTAATGATGTCTCACATAAATAAGGCTTATCATTTAATCTTCAACAAAGGAAAAATTGATTTAGGATTAGAGGAAATACAGAATTTTGACCAGTTAATAGAGCAAACAAAAACCCCATATTTTAAATACAGAGTCGCTTTAATGAAAGGCTATTCTTTTAATTTAAAAGATCAAAGCGATGATTCTTTCAATCACTATAACAAAGCTTTGGAGTATGCTGAACAGATGCAAGATTCTTTTAGGATGGGTATTGTGTATAATAATTTAGGAAACAATTTTAATTCTTATAATGATTCCAAAGCAAAATCATATTACCTAAAGGCGCTAGATCTTTATGAGCGCCATAATGCACCAAACTCTGAAAAACAGCTTACCTATCTCAATATGGCTAGAGTGAGTAGCAACTTGGATAGTATTACATATTTTTCTAAAAAATCGTATCAGTACTTAGATACTACCAATGTTAAAAACTTAGTTCATTATAACCTTAACAAATCGGCAGCTTTCTTTAGTAAAGGTTTTTTTAAAGAAGGAAACCTAGCTGCAAAAAAAGCTTATAAATATGCTGAAGAATCCAATTACGAAATAGCAAGAGACCAAGCATTACTAGCATTAGGTTACACTGAACTTGAATTAGGCAATACCAAACAAGCCATAAAACATTTAGAACAAGCCAAACAATCTGAAGTAATTGGTCCATTAAACAAAAAGTACACCTTTGAAACTTTGATTGATGCTTACAAAAAAAACAATCAGCTAGAGCAAGCGCTACAAGCTAGTCAAGAACTTTTGGCTATAACAGATTCTGTTTACCAGCAACGAAAGACAAGCACTTTTGCTGAATTTGATGCCAAGTTCAACCTTGCTGAAAAAGACAAAGAAATCGCATTACAAGAATTGGAAATAGCCAAACAAAAAAATGCGCGCAACAAATGGATTTTTGGCAGTATTGGTACATTGTTATTGAGTTTATTTATAATTATTTGGTTTATATCCAAACAAAAGCATAAAAAAAACCAAGTGCAAATGAAACTCGAAAAAGAACAAGAAATCAATCAATTACGAACTAAATTTCTTGGAAACATAGCCCACGAAATCCGTACACCACTCACTTTAGTTTCTGGAAACTTAAATTTAGCATTAGAAAACTTGGACAATACAACCAAAGCTAAAAAAAACCTTCAAGTAGCTTTAGACAACACAAAAAAAATAACTGACGATGCTAATGAAATACTAGAGTTATTAAAGTTTGAAGGGCAAAAAATGACGCTAAATAAAACCACCGTTCCTTTACGCTCGTCTTTAGAACGTATTGTTTTTTCGTTTCACTCAATGGCGCAAATAAAAGCAATAGAAATAAGCTACAACTCCAACATATCCAAAAATATTTTTATAGCTACTGATATTGGCAAGGTTGAAAAAATTATAAATAATCTTCTATCAAATGCTATTAAATATGCTCCTTCCAATTCCAAAATTATTGTTAGCGACATGTTCAAGAACAATAACCTAACAATTTCAGTAACTGACTTTGGTGAGGGGATTAACTACAACGAGCAAAAAAGAATATTTGAACGTTTTTACCAGTCTGAAAATGCTAGTAAAGTTGGCGGCATAGGCATTGGGTTGGCTCTTTCAAAAGAGTTTGCCGAATTTTTAAATGGTAGCCTGACCGTTGAGAGCAACCTCAGAGAAGGCAGTACGTTTACATTGAAAGTCCCGTTGCAAATTTCAGAAAACGCCATTGACAAAATTGATAGAACATCAAAATTAACACCACAAAAAGAACCAAAATCAACCCAATCAACAACCAACGACACTATTCTCATTGTAGAAGACAATCCGCAAATGGCTAACTATATAAAGGAGCTGCTAGAAGACACGTATAATTGTGATGTTGCTTTTAATGGTGAAGAGGCTTTGAATTTATTAAAATTCAACAATTATTCGTTAGTCACATCAGATATTATGATGCCAAAAATAGACGGATTTGAACTACGTGAAAAAATGAACACCATAGACAAATACAAGTACACCCCATTTATTTTTATATCTGCGAAGACACTGGAAATCGATAAAATAAAAGGATTTTCATTAGGTATCGCCGATTATATTGTAAAACCATTCAATAAAAACGAATTGGTTGCTCGCATCAAGAACCTTTTGAAGAACAAAGCATCACGTGTAAAATGGCAACTTGAAAACACAGATCAACTATCAAAAACCGAAAGTTCAGACCAAAAGTTATTACGAAAAATTGAAGCTTACATTCTTGACAATATCGATAATGATGATTTTAAAATAAAAGAATTAGCAGACTATGTTGGGTATAGCCAACGTCAATTAGCAAGAATTATGAAACAATATACAGGAATGAGTCCTGTAAAATTTATTTTAGAAATAAGATTACAAAAGGCTTATACACTACTTCAAAATAAAATGTATTCTACTCTTTCAGAGACTAGGTATGCTGTAGGTATCAATTCATCTGCTTACTTTAATAAAAAATTTAAAGAGCGGTTTGGAGTGTTACCCTCAGAAGTATAAATGTTCTTTTAAAACAATCCGATTATACAATCGCTTTTCTTCACATCTAAACAATTTATTATGCATCTCATAAGACACATTTAACATATTTCTTGGAGAATTTAGATGAAGTAAAGTATAATTGAAAAATATTAACATATAAAATCACAAAAAATATCCGTAACTCTTGTATTTTCTGAATTTCTTTTCCAGAAATAAATTGATAATGGATTAAACATTTCTGTTTTCAATCAAAATCTACTAATCATTTTCTCCTATATAAAATCCTTTTCAATACTATTATAAGGGGTTTATTCACAGGTTTTGTGTTTTCAATAAATTATTTCTCTAATAAGAGATATAATTTTTAAGTTGAGTAACTGAAAAATATTTACTTAACTTAAAATGTATTAACTATGTCTGATTTTATTTACCAAAATGCATTGAAAAGCATCAAAATCAAAGAAAAAAATGTGAGTCTATCCACTGACAACATTATTGATGAAACCTACCAAATGATAGTTTTTCTCAAAGGTTTACTATCTGAATTAAAAACCCATGTGTTAGAGCAAGGATTTTCAAACGCACAAGAAGAAATCAATTTTTTTAAAAACATTAAACCCAAAATTTTGGGCAAACTCGTCTATTACAACAAACTCTCGCGGATAGAAACTACTCGTCCAGTTAATAATGGAAGGCTATACAACTCCTATCATTCTAATCATATTTGATATCTATTGAGGTCAAATTTTATGAAGTTAAAATATATTGTGAATTCTGTACCTATTCTGTACCCATTAGAAATAAAAAAGGGTCTCAATCTCTTGAAACCCTTGTCATTCCTAGTAGCGGGAACTGGACTCGAACCAGTGACCTTCGGGTTATGAGCCCGACGAGCTACCTACTGCTCTATCCCGCGATTTGCGATTGCAAAGATACGTCTTTTTCTTTGTTCTATCCAAATAAAAAGTTAATAATCCTTATTTTGATTCTAAAATTGGAACTACACCCTAATAAACTAAATAAAAATTTCAACATTACTCAAGAAATACCCCCCTAAAGCTTCAGCTAGCTACAACACAGGTATAAAAAACATTTACTTATGAAATATAATAAAGGATGTTTATGGCTAAGTTATGCTAAAATAATAGAAGAAGACATCCTAATAGAAAAAAATAGAGATGATTTTAATATTTCTAAATACAAAAAAAGGCTTTCAATTAAATTGAAAGCCTTTGCTTAGTAGCGGGAACTGGACTCGAACCAGTGACCTTCGGGTTATGAGCCCGACGAGCTACCTACTGCTCTATCCCGCGATTTGCGGTTGCAAATATACATTCTTTTTCTTGTTCTACCCAAATAAAAAAGCTTTTATTTTTACATGAATATATCCACTTAAATAACAAGCAGCTAAAAAATAAACACTTCTTGCATAAAACAACCTATCTTTGCACTATGACACATAAAGCAGGATTTGTAAATATTATTGGAAACCCAAACGTTGGTAAATCTACCTTAATGAATGCCTTAGTAGGTGAAAAGCTATCTATTATTACTTCAAAAGCGCAAACTACTAGACATCGTATTTTAGGTATTGTAAATGGAGATGATTATCAAATTATTTTTTCTGATACTCCAGGAATTATAAAACCTGCTTATCAGCTACAAGAATCTATGATGGATTTTGTAAAATCTGCTTTTGAAGATGCCGATGTACTTATTTACATGGTAGAGGTTGGTGAAACCGCCTTAAAAAATGAAGCTTTTTTCAATAAAATCATCCACAGTAAAATTCCTGTTATTTTACTACTAAACAAAGTTGACAAATCGACTCAAGAAGAAGTTGAAGCTAAAATTGAATATTGGAAAAAGAAAGTTCCAAACTCATTTGTATATGTAATTTCTGCTCTTGAAAACTTTAATGTAGATACCGTTTTTTATAAAATTATTGAGCTTTTACCAGACTCCCCTCCTTTTTACCCAAAAGATCAATTAACCGATAAACCTGAACGCTTTTTTGTGAATGAAAAAATTCGTGAAAAAATTCTTCAACACTATAAAAAAGAGATTCCTTATTCGGTAGAAGTTGAAACCGAAAGTTTTGTTGAAGAAGATAATATTATAAAGATCCGTTCTGTTATTATGGTAGAGCGTGAAACACAAAAAGGAATTATCATCGGACATAAAGGAAGTGCAATCAAACGTGTTGGAACAGAAGCCCGCAAAGACCTTCAACATTTTTTTGACAAAAAGGTTTTCTTAGATTTACATGTAAAAATTAATAAAAACTGGCGTTCTAATGAACGTCAATTAAAACGATTTGGATATAAAGATTAACTCTTTTTAATTGTTCGTAACAATTGTTTAGTATATTCTTTCAATTCATCCATTTGTTTTTTTCCTGTAGCTTTACCTAAGCTACCAACTAAGTACAGTGCTACCCAAACAATGGGTAAAACAACCAACATAACTATAGGCAACATGGTGATTTTTTTTAACGACCAATTACTATATGCTATAATCGCAAAAATTACAAAAGCTGTCCCAACCAAAAAGTGCAAAAACATAAAAAAAGTCCAAACTTGAGGTTTAGGACCAAACAATCCTTTTATGTTTGATGAAGTTTCTGAAACCTCTTCTATTTCAATATGTAACTGTGGTGACCATAAATGTGATTCTTTTTCTGGCACATCAATTACTACATGATTATCTACAACCTTCATTTTATACTTAGAAACATCGTTTAAATGCTTCTTTATTTCTTCTAATAAAACCTGAGAACTTATCTCATATTCTAATTGAAAACGAGGTTTTAAAAAAATCTGATTATATAATTTATCATCCATTAAATAAAAGATTAGATGCCAACAATATAGCAAAAACTATATACTATCTAAAAATCATTACAAATCATATACTAAATTGTATCTTTGCACAAATTTTTTGCAAAATGAGTATTATTGCGATTGTAGGAAGACCAAATGTAGGTAAATCCACTTTATTTAACCGACTAGTAAAACGTCGTGAAGCTATTGTTGATTCTGTTAGCGGAGTTACAAGAGATCGTCATTACGGAAAATCTGAATGGAATGGAAAAGAGTTTTCTGTAATTGATACTGGTGGTTACATTATTGGTTCTGATGATATTTTTGAAGGAGAAATACGTAAACAAGTTCAGTTAGCTATTGATGAAGCTGATATTATTGTTTTTGTAGTTGATGTTGAACAAGGTATTACACCTATGGATGCTGAAGTTGCTAAAATTTTACGTCAAGTTGAGAAACCACTATTTATGGCTGTAAATAAAGTTGACAATGCAATGCGTGATGCTGATGCTGTTGAATTTTACAACCTTGGGCTAGGAGACTACTATACTATTTCTTCTATTAATGGAAGTGGAACTGGAGAATTATTAGACGCTATTGCAGAAGAAATTCCTGAGCCTGAAGAAGACGAAGAAAAACAAGACGAATTACCTCGTTTTGCTGTAGTTGGACGTCCAAACGCAGGAAAATCATCATTTATTAATGCTTTAATTGGTGAAGACAGAAATATTGTAACCAATATTGCAGGAACTACAAGAGATTCTATCGATACAAAGTATAATCGTTTTGGATTCGAATTTAATTTAGTCGACACAGCTGGAATTAGAAAAAAATCTAAAGTAAAAGAAGATTTAGAGTTTTACTCAGTAATGCGTGCTGTGCGTGCAGTTGAGCATTGTGATGTTGCTGTATTAGTTATTGATGCTACTCGTGGTTTTGAAGGACAAGACGAAAAAATATTTTGGTTGGCCGAAAAAAACCGAAAAGGAATTGTCATTTTAGTTAATAAATGGGATTTGGTTGAAAAAGAAACCAATACTATGCGTGATTTTGAGGCTAAAGTTCGTCAAGCTATTGCTCCTTTTACAGATGTTCCTATCGTATTTATTTCAGCATTAACAAAACAACGTATTTTTAAGGCTATTGAAACTGCTGTTGAAGTTTTTGAAAACAGAAAACGTCGTATTCAAACAAGTAAGTTAAATGAAACGATGTTGGAGATTATGGAACATAATCCGCCTCCAGCAACAAAAGGTAAATTTATAAAAATAAAGTACTGTATGCAGTTGCCAACACATACACCTCAGTTTGCTTTCTTTGCTAATTTACCTCAATATATTAGAGACCCTTACAAACGTTATATTGAAAATCAATTACGCGAACATTATAACTTTAATGGAGTGCCTATTAGTATTTATTTTAGACAGAAATAATTTTTAACAATATTTAACTATCAGAAAGTAGTTTTTTCTTTTTATTTGTAGCTCTTTGAAAATCATATTGCTATAAACAATGAAAAAACTACTTTTTATTTTTACCCTATTTCTTACTAGTTCAATTTTTGCTCAATCCTATCCGTTTAAAATTACTGGTACAATTAACTCTGAAAAAGACAAAACCGTTATAGAGGCTGCTACAGTTCATGTAGAGAAAGCTAGAGATAGCTCTATCGTTACCTATACCATTTCAAACGACAAAGGAAAGTTTTCTTTAGAAGGAAAGTCTTTTAGCAAAGATGTAAAACTCTTTATTTCTTATGTTGGTATGGATAGTTATTCTAAATCAATAGAACTAGACAAAACCTCTAACCTTAATTTAGGTACAATTTTTTTAAAGGAAGAAAGTAACTTACTTAGCGAGGTAGTTATACAATCAAGAGCACCAATTACAGTAAAAAAAGATACTTTAGAGTTTAATGTAAAATCTTTTAAAACTAAAAAAGATGCTAATGTTGAAGATCTTTTAAAGAAGCTTCCAGGTGTTGAAGTAGATGAAGATGGAAAAATTACTGTAAACGGAAAAGAAGTCAATAAAATTTTGGTTAACGGAAAGCCTTTCTTTGGAAACGACCCAAGCATTACCACTAAAAACTTAACCAAAGATATTATTGAAAAAGTTCAAATTACCGATACTAAATCTAAATCAGAAGCTTTTACTGGTGAAAAAGGAGATGCAAATAATAAAACCATTAACCTTACCATAAAAAAAGAAAATAATAAAGGTTGGTTTGGTAGAGTATCTGGTGGTGCTGGTACCGACAAACGTTTTGAAGGAGCTGCAATGGTAAATCGTTTTGACAACAACCAACGATTTAGCGTATTAGCCAGTACAAACAATATTAATTCCCCTGGTTTTAGCTTTGGAGAAATTCAAAAAATGTTTGGAGGTAGTAATATTTGGTTTGGAGGAGACGGCGGATTTAGCGTTAACGGAAGGCGTTTTGGTGGTGGTAGCGGTATTATAAAGTCAAAAACCGCTGGTGCAACTTATGCTGACGAATTTGGTAAAGGTTTAGACGTAAATGCTAATTATTTTTACTCTGGAAGCAACTCTAACAATGAATCAAAAAGCAATAGAGAATACACGCTTCCAGACAGGAAGTATTTTTCTAATTCCACTACTACTTCTGATGATGAAAATCACAATCATAGTTTTGACACTGATTTTGACATTGAAATAGATTCTACATTCTTAATCAACATTAAACCTACTTTTGTATTTAATAAAAGAGAAGGAAGTAGTCTTAGACAAGAAGAATCTTTAGATGAAGACAATACCCTTACTAATAACTATGTGAGTTCTGCTTACTCTAAATCAGAAGCTAACAATTTTCAAAACAGATTAGATATTACTAAAAAATTAGGTGCAAAAGGTTCATTTATTAAAGCCTCAATAACTAATCGTATCGATAAAGCAGATACCGAAGAGATTAACAAGTCTACCATTGAAACTTTTGGTAGCAATCCCGATATCGAAAATAGAGACCAAAAAAGTACTATTGAAAACAACTTGATAGGACTCACCACAAACTTAACCTATCGTTTCCCTTTGATTGCTAAAAAATTCTTTTTAGATACTAAATATAGTTATCAACGTGATGAGCGAGAAAACAAGGAAAACACCTTTGACTTCAATTCAACAACGCAACAGTACAGCGATTTTAATACTGGTTTGAGTTCTGACTTTACATACAATGATATTACTAAAACACCATCATTAGAATTGGTATACAGAACTAAAAAATGGCGTTTAAATTTTGGTACTGGTTTTGTAAACAGAACATTAGAAAACAATGATAAATTACGTCCTGAGTTAAGTTTAAAAAAAGAATTTAATAATTTAGATTTAGACGCTAGTTTTAGATATCGATTTGACTCTAAAGCTTCTATTTATTTTGATTATCGTTTAAATAACAATGCTCCTAACATTAATCAAATACAGCCCTTTTCTGATGTAACCAATCCTTCTAACATTATTACAGGTAATCCAAATCTAAAACCCTCTCAAAATCACAGAGCATACATCAACTTTAACAAATTTAACTGGCAAGCTCGTACTGGTTTTTGGTTTTATTTAAGTGGTACTCTTTATCAAAACCAAGTAATAACTAATACTTTTATTGATGATGATTTAGTAAGAAACACTACTTATGAAAATACAGATGGCGGTTATGACTTTTGGGGAGGTGGTAGCTACAGTAAAAAAATAAAATTAGATTCTATTGTAAGCCTTCAACTTAGAGCTGGTACAAATATTAGAGCTAGTAAAAATTTCAACATTTTAAATGACATCAAGGAGGGAGCTAAAACGACTTCAATAAGTCCTGTTTTTAGAGCTACTTTAGATTGGAATAAGATCGCTTCTATTGAAGGAAACTATAATATTTCCTTTTCAAATACTAAATACGACATAAACACAAATCAAAATCAAAATTTCACTAGACATTCTGTTAACATAAGAACAAAAACTACTGTTCCTAAAAAATTAGAATGGAGAAATGATATTCGTTACACATACAACCCTAACGTAATTGGATTTAATAAATCTGCTTGGTTTTGGAATGCTACGCTTGCCTATTCGGTCTTAAAAGATCAAGGTACTATTAGCTTAAAAGCTTATGATTTATTGAGTCAAAACACCAATGCTCAACGAAGAGCTACTTCAAATTATATAGAGGATTCTGAGAGCACCGTATTACAACAATATTTTATGCTAGGCTTTAGTTGGAAATTTAATAGCTTAGGTAAAAAGGGGAAAATAAAAAATTACGATTTTCATTTTTAATCGATACAATGATAACCAAACAAAAAGCTTACTATTAATAGTAAGCTTTTTGTTTTTTGAAAGGTAACAACAATAAAAACGACTACTTGCTTACAATTTTGTAAATTTGTATAGATTCATTTTTTTCATTCTATGAACATAAGACGAACAAAAGACATTCAAAATATTGAGCTTCCTTTTAAACTTAAAATAAGTTTTGAGAAGATAGTTGCTTTGTTTCAAAAATATGCTGCTAAAGAACAAGAAAAGCATCCATATCATGAATCATCTAAAAAGATAGTTCGAGAAGCAAACAAAGCTCCTGAATTAATTAATGGTTTTTCTGATGAATCTACATTAGAAAAGTATCAAGACACTATTGAGATGTTACTTGAACCATTATTCCCTGAATTATTATTAGAGAATGAAATTAAAGCGGTTAGTATTCCGTTTACTTTTACATCTTTTAAATTTACTAGTCGATTTGAAAAGATTTTACAAAATGCTGGAGATGACTACGAATTAAAAGTTCGTAATTTTGAAAGTGATTTAATGTATAAATACGCTTGTAGTATTATATTAACTGAGGTATACAACTACTCTATCAACGTAAAACGTCCTTTCTATTTTGATATTCCTGATAAAACAACCAATACTATAAAGAATTATCGTGCTGCTTTTAATGCTGACTTCATGGAGATTTCACCAACCGAAAACGCTCCAAAAATAACAGAAGAAGACATTAAGTTTTTACTCGATAATTTTGATGATATTGATGTTTGGAAAGAAAAATTCCCTCCTGACTCATATATTTTTAAAGGGTTTGGGATAATGAATTTATTTGATGTTACAACCGATGAAATTATTTCAGAAATAAGAACCAGTCTTATAAAAAAGGATGATGACTTAGTTACTACATTACAAGAAATTTTTCGCAGATTCTTTGAAATAAATGACTTATCATTAGGATTTTCTATTTTCGAAACAGATTCAAACAACTTTAACTCATCTCACATAAACAAAGAAGAAAGCCTTGTTTTAAACTATGAAAAAGATGTTTCTTGTGATTGTATTTTTTGTAATTATGTTTTAGAAAAGCTTTTTATAAATAACGAAACTCTTGCTATTTCTGATGTAGAAAAGTATGGTAAACAAACTGAGAACAAAAATTTTTACCAACGTTTAAAAGACAAAAACATAGGTAGTATTATTTTAGTTCCAATACAAGCATCCACTAAAAATAGTCTCGCTATTATTGAGTTTGCTTCACCAAGACCTTTTGAATTAAACTCAATCAACCAAAATAAATTACAAGATTTAATTCCGTTATTTAAAATTGCTGTTGATCGTTTTTCTGAAGAACATCAAAATATATTAGAAGCCACAATTCAAGAAAACTACACTTCTATTCACCCAACAGTAAAATGGCGTTTTTATGAGGCTGCTGAAAGATTTCATATAGAATCATATGAAACTAAAGAAAAGGTTAAAATTGAAGATATTGTTTTTCCTGACGTACACCCTTTGTATGGTCAATCAGATATTAAAGGGTCATCTATTGCCCGAAATAAAGCTATTAAAGAAGATTTAACCACTCAACTTTCTTTAGCTATTTCCGTATTATTGGAAGCCTGTAAAGTTGAAAGCCTTCCTATTTATAAAGAATTACGATTTAGAGTTGAAGAATATTTATCAGAAGTAAAAAAAGGATTAAAAGCTGGCGATGAAATAGCTATTTTAGACTTCTTAAAACGTGAAATCTATCCTGTTTTTAATCATATAAAAACGGTTAATAAAGACTTAAGTTCCTTAGTCGAATCATATATTAGTCGTTTAGATCCTAACTTACAAGTAGTATACGAAAAACGTAAAGCTTATGAAGATAGTGTTACTTTGCTAAATGATAAATTGGCTTCTTTTATTGATACTAGACAAAAAGAAGCACAACAAATGTTTCCTCATTATTTTGAACGTTATAAAACAGATGGTGTTGAGTATAACATGTACATAGGACAGTCATTAACAAGAGAGAAAAAATATGACGACTTATACTTATACAACCTTAGGTTATGGCAGTTACAAGTAATGTGTGAAATGGAGAATGTAGCCTTAAAAGCAGCTGAAAAGATGGAGCATAAACTTAGAGTAGCTTCGTTAATTTTAGTACATAGTAATCCATTAGCAATAAAATTTAGAATGGATGAAAAACAGTTTGATGTTGATGGTGCATACAATATTCGTTACGAAATAATTAAAAAACGTATTGATAAAGCTCACATTAAGGGAACCGAAGAACGACTAACAGTTCCTGGTAAAATAGCAATTGTATACTCTCAAGAAAAAGATGCTGAGGAGTATTATAAATACATCAAATACTTACAATCTAAAAACCTATTGGGTAATGTAGAGAAGTTAGATATTGAAGATTTACAAGGCGTTTCAGGATTAAAAGCATTACGTGCAGAGGTTATCTACAATAAAAACTTTGATACTGAAAAAACAATGACTATTGACGAGCTTATCCAAGAATTTAAATAGTTTTTATAATAACACAGAAACTACTTCTGCTACTTTTGATGCTTGTTCTTGCATATAAAATGCAATTGCAAAAGCTACTACACTTACTAAAATACCAATCATAAAAACGGTATACGTAATTCGTAGTAACTTATATTTTCTATTTAAAACTAACCCTAAGAAATATAAATCTTTTGTAAGAGAACCATACAAATAATCGCGGTCTTTCATCATTTCACTCATTGCCCAATCAAAATCAGGCAACTGCATTTGATGAAAATTTCCGAAGAATAATAAATTTACTTTTTTATTTGCCACATCTTCTTTGGTAAACTTCCCTTCGGTAACATTGGGTCTCGTTGCCAAAACTGATAACACGATTGATATTACTGTGAAAAACACAAAAATTATGGTAGGTGTTATTAAGTAATGGTTTGACGGGTTATCTAACTTTGGAATTAACGTTGACAATGTCATCGAAATTATAATCGCGTTTACAGACAGTAAAATATTTGCTTTCGTATCTGCAATGTCACTTAGCGTAATATGATTACGAAGCGCTACACGAAACATAGTTTCAATTCCTCTCTCCGGTAATTCAATCTTATTTTTTTTGTACGCTAATTCTTCTTTTTTCTGTTTTAGTTTAGCCGCTTCTTGTACTTCTTTTTGTTTTCTCTTTAAAAGCTGAGCTATATTTTTACTCTTCTGTTTTTCCCATAATTTAGAAGCCTTACTAGTATAAAAACGATGCTTTGTTAAAAAATCAAGATTAGAATCATCCCACTCAACAGTTTTTATCTTTTTCTCACATACCAATTCTCTCTCCTTTCGCAATAACTCGTTAAAATCTGTATAATTTTTACTTCCAACATGAGAACAATCAGCATCTCTCAACACTTTTTCTAATTTAGTCACAGGCTTAGCTCCCATTTTTGTTGAAGCTATTAATTTAGACACTTCATCAATAACACCTTCTTTAACCTCTTTATTTTTTAAGAAATCAGCAGCTATTTTTGTACTCTCCTCTTCATGGTTTTCAGGATTAACTGTGTAACCAACATCATGAAACCATGCTGCTAAAGTTAAAACTTGTTGCTGTTCTTCTGAAAAGTCCTCCCCTTCTATTAACTCAAGTGATTTTTCTACCACTCGTTGTGTATGAGCTATATTATGATATACAAAGTTTTTATCTAATTTCTCACTTAGTAAATCAATTACAAACTGCTCTGTTTCTTGTATCAAACTATTCATGAAAAAGGTTTTTGCTAAAATAATAAATTATTAACCAGTATTAATTTTTAATAAAGTGATAAAAAAGTGTATTTTTAAAAGAGTTTTTTTACACAAAATGACACACGAACTTAAAGAAATTATAAGACAAGCCACCATAAATCAACAACAAGGCTTACAGAATGTTTTAGCAACTGTTGTAGATTTAGACGGCTCTTCTTATAGAAAACCAGGAGTTAGAATGTTACTTTCTTCTGACGGAAAAATAATTGGAGCTATTAGTGGAGGCTGTGTTGAAAAAGAAGTACAACGTAGAGCTCAATCGGTTTTTGAAAACAACAAACCTAAAGTAATAACCTATGATGGTCGTTATCGTTTAGGTTGTGAAGGAATATTATATGTTCTTTTAGAACCTTTTAATCTTTCAACTGATTTTATAGAAGCTTTCTCAGAAAATAATATTCAAAGAGAGTCGTATAACATTACATCTTTCTTTCTAAAAGAAGATGAAACATACGGGAATTTTGGTTCTATAATTCAATTTAACAACCAACAAAGATTTTCTTTCAACAAAGATTTTTATTCTGAAAAAACAGACCATTTAACTACTTTTAAACAAACCTTACAACCACTATTTCGCCTGCTTATTATTGGTGGAGAACATGATGCTGTAAAACTATGTATGCAAGCAACTCAATTAGGATGGGAAGTTGATGTAGTTACCTCTATAAAAGACCCAAAAGAGTTAGCCGATTTTCCAGGTGCTAAATCGGTGGTTGCACAAACTCCAGAAGTAATTCAGCTTTCACATGTAAATAACAATACTGCAGTTGTTATTATGAATCATAATTTTACATACGATTTACGTTGGTTGATTAAATTACAAGAGCAAAACCCTGTTTACATTGGTATTTTAGGTGCTGCTAAACGACGAGAAAAACTATTTAACGAACTATTTGAATTTTCACCCGATATTACTGATGATTTTTTAGAAAAAATTCATACACCAGCTGGTTTAAACATTGGAGCTGAAACTCCTGAAGAAATTGCATTATCAATCTTAGCAGAAATATTATCAGTTATTCGTAACAAAGAAGTGTTTTCTCTAAAAAAAATTACTGGGCGAATCCATAATTAATACAATGCAAAAAACAGCAATTCTCATATTAGCTGCTGGAAGTGCTTCTCGAATGGGAAAAATGAAACAATTACTTCCTTATAAAAGCACTACGTTACTAGAATGGGTTATTCAACAAGCTCAAAAATCAATAGTTAAAAATGTATTTTGTGTATTAGGAGCTAATAAGGATACTATTGAAAAACAACTTACTTCAAATACCATTAAAATCATTTACAATCCTAATTATGAAAGCGGATTAAGTACTAGCATCGTAACAGGAATTGATTTCTTACAAAAACATAACTTTGACAATGCCTTAATAATGCTAGCAGATCAACCTCATGTTACTTCTGAGTACTTGAACTCGTTGATTGAAGCTTCAAAAAAGAACCCTTCTAAAATAATTACCTCTAACTACCAAGGTAGTGTTGGAGTCCCTGCCATTTTTCCGAAAAAATATTTTAATGACTTGTTAAATCTAGAAGGTGATAAAGGAGCTAAGAATTTTCTATTACAACATAACGATAATGTTATTAAAGTAAATTCTCATCAAAACTTACTAGACATTGATACTCCTGAAGACTATCAGCATTTAATAAAGCAATAATTTTAGCTCAAAAAGCCTTATTTTTACATAACCAAAAAACAAAACATGAACTTAACCAAGTTTTGCATGTATCTAACTATAGCTGTTATAATTAGTGGTTGTGCATCTTATAAAGCTAAGTACGCAGATAAAACTTCTCCAAAAACAATTCAAACAAATAAAGAATTGGTACACTCCTTTTATTTAATTGGAGATGCTGGTAATGCCGAAATGGGACAAACCACCCCTACTCTAAAATATTTCCAAGAAAAGTTAGCTAAAGCTACTAAAAATGCTACCACCATATTTTTAGGAGACAATATATATCCATACGGAATACCTAGTAAAAAACACAAAGATAGAGCCTTAGCTGAACATCGTTTACAAACGCAAATTGATGCTTTGCAAGACTTTAAAGGAAAAACAATTTTTATTCCTGGAAACCATGACTGGTACAATGGTGTTGATGGCTTAAAGCGTCAAGAAAAAATGGTAGAGAAAGCGTTAGGTAAAAATTCGTTTTTACCTGAAGGAGGTTGCGGACTGGATAAAGTAAAGATTAATGAAGACCTAACTTTAATTCTTATTGATAGCCGTTGGTTTATTATGGACTGGGATAAAGAGCCTAAAATGAACGATAATTGCGATATTAAAACTCGTGAACGTTTTATTCAAGAGCTATCTAGTTTGTTCAAAAAAAACAGGTATAAAAATGTTGTAGTTGCAGTGCATCATCCTTTATATAGCAATGGTCCTCATGGTGGAAGCTTTTCAGTAAAAGACCACATGAAACCAGCACCAATTTTAGGTACATTGAAAAATGCATTACGCTCTCATGCAGGGATTCAAACTGATATTTTTAATAAAAACTACAGCGACTTTATTAATCAAATACAAGCAGTCTCTGATGATTTCACAGACAATATTGTATTTGTTTCTGGTCACGACCACAACTTACAATACATAGAACAAGACGGATTTAAACAAGTAATTAGCGGTTCGGGCTCAAAACAATCGGCAGCCTTAATTGGTTATGGTGCACAATTTACTTACGGTAATCACGGGTATGCTAGATTGAATTATTACAAAGACGGTTCAGCTGTTATTGAATACTACGCTGCCAATACCAAAGACGGACATAAACTCTTGTTTAGTAAAGAAATTGTAAAACCAAAACAAACAAAAAACTATTCAAATTTTCCTGAATACGAAGAACACAAGAAGTTTATAGAAACCTCTATTTACCCTCCTGAAGCTACTGATGTTAGTGGTTTTCATAAATTTATGTGGGGAGATTTAAATAGAGACAAATACGGAAAAACAGTAAAAGTTCCTGTATTGGAATTAGAAAATGTTTTTGGAGGCTTAACTCCTATTCGACGAGGAGGTGGTAATCAAACAAATTCGTTACGATTAGAAAACCCTGAAGGTAAACAGTACGTATTACGTTCAATGATAAAAGACGGAAGTCGTATTATGGGAGGTATTTTAAAAGGAACGTTTTTAGTTGATGTGGTTCAAGATATTTTTACAATGTCTCACCCATATGCTGCTTTTGTACTTCCTGATATGGCAGACGCTGTAAATATTTACCATACCAATCCAAAGCTATATTACATGCCTAAACAACCTGCTTTAGGAAAACATAACGACATCTTTGGAGGGCAGTTATACCTATTAGAAGAACGACCTGCTGGAGACCGTAGTGAATTAGACAACTTCGGAAATTCAGATGATATAATTAGCACATTTGATGTGTTAGAAAAAATCAGGAAAAACGGTAAACATTCAATTGACCAAGAATGGGTAATTCGTTCGCGTTTGTTTGATATGGTAATTGGTGATTGGGATAGGCACGAAGACCAATGGCGTTGGGCTTCTTTTAAAACTGAAAATGGTAAAAAATATTACCGTCCAATTCCTAGAGATAGAGACCAACCTTTTTCTAAGTTTGATGGAGTTATGATTCCTCTATTTCAGCAATTTGCGCCCTTAGTAAAGAACATGCAAACTTTTGATAACGATATCAAAAATATGAAATGGTACAATAACTATGCTCGCTTCTTTGATACTGCCTTTTTAAATCAATTAACACTTGGTGATTGGAATAAACAAGTTGAATATATTCAACAACATTTAACCGATGAAGTAATTGAAAAATCAATTCAACAATTACCAAAGGCTATTTATGATATTGATGGAAAAGAAACCATTGCTAAAATTAAGGCTAGAAGAGATAAATTAAAAGAAATTGCCAAACGTTACTACACAAAACTAAATAAAGTTGTACATGTAGTTGGTACAGATAAAGATGATAAATTTATCATCAAACGTTTAAATGATGAGGAAACTAGTGTTGTTGTTTTTAGAAAAGAAAATGAAATCTACAACCGTGTTTTCAAAACAAAAGAAACTAAAGAAATACAGATTTATGGTTTAAATGGAGATGATGAGTTTTTAATTTCTGGTGATGTACATGATGGAATTTTATTGCGAATTATAGGTGGTCAAAATCACGATGTGTATACCGATAAATCATCTGTTGCAGGTTGGGGAAAGAAAACTAAAATATACGATTTTAAATCAAAGAAAAACACCATAAATCCGAGTTCTGAAACTGCGGATTTACGTTCGGATAGTTATTTAAAAAACACCTACGACGCACACGACATCAATAACAATACAACTATTGTTTTCCCTAGCTTAGGAAGCAACCCAGACGATGGTTTCTTTTTTGGTGCTTCGGTAACATATACACAACAAGGATTCAAAAAACGTCCTTTTGCAAACCAACATACTTTAGCAGCAAACTACTACTCTGCAACTGGTGGTTACGATTTAGAGTACAATGGTGAATTCACTGAACTAATTGGCAGCTGGAGCCTGCATGTACGTGCTAAAGCTACAAGTGATAATTATTCTTTTAACTTCTTTGGATGGGGTAACGAAAGTGTTTACGATCAAACTTTTGATTTAGATCACTATCGTGTTAAAAAAGAAGAAATAAGTTTTTCTCCTTCGTTATTAAAACGATTACGAGGTGGAAGCATTTTTAAAATTTCAGGAATTATTGAGTCTATAGAAGTTGAAGACACTCCTAATCGATTTATCAATAATTTTGATAACCAGCCTACCGCTATTTTTGATACTAATTATTTTTGGGGTGGTGAATTTAACTTTAATCACAACCGAGTAGACAATAGCAGTTTCCCTACCAAAGGTATGAACTTCGATTTAGCTGTTGGAGCTAAAGCCAATTTAGAAGATTTCGACAGACGTTTTGGTTACATTAAGAGTTCTTTGGCTATGTATCAAAATCTAGTATTCAACCGTTCATTAGTTTTTGCTTCTGAAGTAGGAACTCAAATTAATGTAGGAAATCGTTTTGAAGTTTACCAAGCGGCTACTTTAGGTGGTGAACGTAGTTTACGTGGATTTAATAGAGAACGTTTTTCTGGTACACAAAGTTTTTATCACAGTAACGATTTACGTTTGCGTTTTGGACGCATTAGAACAGGAATTATTCCTATGAAAATTGGTGTTACTGGCGGATTTGATTATGGTCGTGTATGGTCTCCGTATTCTCCAAATTCAAAGAAATGGCATACCAGTTATGGTGGTTCTTTATGGTTAAGCGGAATCGACTTGTTCACAGCTAATATTTCATACTTTAAAGGAAACTCACAAGAAGACAGAGTAGCTTTAAGTATTGGTTTTTCTTTTTAATTCTTAAAAAAATATGACACAACAAATTGTATTAATTACAGGCGCTTTATTTGGTATGTTCGCTGTAATATTTGGTGCTTTTGGAGCACATGCTTTAAAGAAAGTTTTAAATGAAGAGCAATTAAAATCATTTGAAACAGGTGTAAAATATCAAATGTACCACGCATTAGTTTTATTATTTGTTGGAAGTTATTTTGACGCTCCTAGTTCGGCAATATATTACGCTTTTGTAGTTGGAATTATACTTTTCTCCTTTAGTATTTATGGCTTAGTATTATCAGATGCGAAAGGTAAAAAAATGAAGTTTTTAGGCCCTATTACTCCTTTAGGAGGTTTACTACTAATTGTTGGGTGGGCACTTTTAATATATAACATAAGCCAAACCATACACGGTTAATATGTATGGTTTAGCTAACATGGATAAACAAAAATCATATTGTTAGTCAACACCCTGAGCGTCGCTGATTATTCTATCAATAAATTCAGTTTTTATATATAATTGTCTTGCTAAATTGTAGAGTACATCAACTTCAGCAGCATCTATACTTCCATCAGCATAAGAAATAATAGATAAATCTCTTAGAATATTTAATTTTTGCATTACAGAAATTACAATATCTAGCTCTTTCGCTAACGTTATAATTTCATCAATAATGTCTTGCTCTGTTAATCCTTTAATGGTTAACATACATTGAGCAAAAACCGATGGTGACACAACACTACTCAATGCTTGTATTTCAGAGTCATCCACAACACCATCTGCCTTTGAAATCATATAACCTCCTAAGAACATAAAGCGTTGAATTTTTTCTGAATGTTCAGTTTCATTTCCTAAGTCTTCTGGCTCCATCAACGACATAATTCGCTGTATTTCTAACTCCATCGCTTCCTCTGTTATTTCTCCATTAATTGCTGGATTAAATAACTCATATGTCTTACTCTTATTGAATAACTCTAACGCTTTAATACGAAGTGGACTGAATGGGTGACTACTGTACCAATCTGAAGGATCGTGCGTGTCGTCATTTAAAACTTCTTCTAAATCTGAAAACTGATTAATGTATTCGTTCAATTTAAAATCTAAAGAATTAGAAGTTACTCCCGATGATAATTTAAAGAATGTTCTTGCAGCTGCTTCAAAACTCTTACAACATAATAAACCTGCTCTATCGGCACTAATTTCTGCGTTACGATTCCATGCATATAACTTCATGGCATGAATTGGTGCTAAATCGTTAGCTCCTTCGTCTAAAATATGTTTTACAGGATAGTTAAAGTGCTCAAATAATACATGCCCAATTTCATGCCCAATAACAAAAGCTAATTCGTCTTTACTAAAACGCTCTAAAATTCCTGAAGTTAAAATAATGTATAATTTATCTTCATCTGGCGGATAACACGATGCATTAAATTTATCTTCTTGATACACGAAAAACTCAATATCTGCTTTTAGTTTCAATACCTCTTTACAATGATTCCCAATTTCATGAAGTACAGGAGCTAACATTTTTGTTAATCGTAAACTTGATTTTAGCAAGTGTCTTCTCGACTTAAAAACGGGGTTGTTTTCTTTTATTCTTTCTAAAGTTTTTTGAATCAACTCATCTTCTTGAAACTTTAAAACATAATCTCGATCACCGTCATAAACCAAAGCATTTAAATCAATTTCTGCTCTAGAATTATCGTATACCTCTTGAATGTTTTCAGTAACATTTTTAAGGTTTAACTCGTTAATTTCTTCAATACGTTTTGTGTATTGTTCTGCTAATTCTTTTGCTATATTTTGAAAATGAACACTTGCTTGATGGATTAAATCGTTGTCACCATTTTGTTGAGCAAGATTCAAATCCTCCATCATTTTATTTTGCGCCTGATTTAACGCTTCTTGATGTTCTTTTTCTAATTCTGATAATGTGGTAGATTGGTACATACTTTTTTCTTTTTTAAGCTCCTACTGGAACTGTTGAGTTAGACAGTTTTAGTAATCTTCCTTTTAGGTCAAAAATTCCTAAAATTTGATCCTCTCCTTTTTTAGCAACAATATTGTTTCCTGATACCTCAACCTCATATCCTTTTTGAACTAAATAGCAAAACAATGCGTGCTTGTGTTCAAAATCCATACGAGTTATTGTTTTTGAGAAGTGTGAACAGATTAAAGCCGGAATATTTATCTCTTTTTCATCCACTACATCAGTGTATAGCAATACATATACAGTTAGCCCTTTAAAAGGTAATGGAGCATAGCAACTTGCTTGATTTACCCCTGTTGCTACAAATGAGAAATAATGACCAGGATCGTGTTCTGTTTCTATTTTTGATGATAGTAAATCTTCTATTCCATGACGTTCACCAAGAGCTTTCATTTGTAATGAAGCTTCTAAAAATTGTTCTGGAATACCACTTTGTTTATTTGCCCAAGCCCACAACCATGATTGTTCATTATGAGAGTAGGTTCCTAATACTTGCATTTTAAAGGTAAGGTCACCATAAGTTACCGTACCCTGAAGCATATCACAGTTCCATGGTAAATCTTCAATAACATCAGCTAAGTTATCTTGCTTTTCAAAGGCTAAAGCTACATATTGATTGTGCAACTGAGGCAAACTTAATTTTATAGTGTTATCTACCTTTCCTCCTACAATATTATTTGGGTTTTCTGTACTTTCAACACTAGCTTCGCTTCCTGCAAATTCTTCTAAATGAGTTTCTAAAAGGTGTACAATTCTTTCCGTTTTCTCTTCCACCTTATCAGCATTCATAATTGGGCTGTGATTAATGGTTAATACCCCATCTACAAAAGTGATTGCTCTTTCTAAATTATGCTCATTGTTTTCATTAACAATCTTTACTTCTTTTAATCCATTTTTTAGCAACTCTCCCCCAATCTCATCAATATTAACTGCTTTAATAGCTTCTATTAGCGGTTGAAAATATATTTTTGGAAACGTATCATTGTAAAGGTGAGAAAACTTATCTTCTACCAATGTATCCCACGCTATGTTTAATGATACGTTAAATCCTGCTTTATTATTTATTTCCGTTTCTAATGCTGGAAATGATTCATTTTTAAATGTTTGAACTGCTCTTTTTTCTTTAAGACCCATTTTTTAATAATTTTATTATTCTACAATACTTTTTCTATCTTTTCAATAAAAAGATTCTCTAATTCTTTTGGCAATACTTTAGTAATTTCAATACCAATTTTTAATACACTTCCTTCTTTAGTTACTTGTAATGTTTCTGTGTTAGTAATAGTAACTGTTTTTATTTCTTTCCATGCTGCTAACCCCATTTCATCCTCTACTATTAACTGTTTTGCTTTTAATAAGCTTGCAATAACATCTTTACAATTTAATCGAGCGTTTGCTTCTTGTAATGCTGATTTTTCAAATGATAAATTAATCGTTGCCTCTAACAAAGGTTCTTGCTCAAGAGTCCATCTTTTTAATTGTAAAACACTTATAGGATCTTCTCCTAAAGGACGACTAATATTTCCCTTCGATAATGAAACTGCTATTTTTTTAGGATGCTTAATTCGTAAAACAGATACCTCTTGAAGATCGAAAAACACTACTTCTTGTTCTTCGGTTTTTATACACACAAATGTTTGATATTCTTCTTTGGTGATGTCTACTATAAAGCCTTCTACATAAAGTCCGTTTTTTAGTGATAAAGCAATTTTTAATTGCTTTTTTTCACTAAACAGACCCTGAATTATAGCTGCTGGCGATTGCGCTTTAAATTGATTGATATAATCTGTTTCCATAGCAATTTTATTTTTTTGGTATGAATTACTAGACTATAAATTGTTTTCTAACAAATCAACAAGTGCATCTGTTCTATCTTGAACTTTATCTGCATTTAAAATTGGACTATGATTTACCTGTAAAACCCCTTCTTCAAAGGTGTAAGCATGTGTTGGATTGTGATGATCGTCTTTATTGGTAATAACTACTTTTTTTAACGATTCTGCCAATGCTTCTTTCCCCATATCATCTGTAGTTATGGTAGAAAAGGCATCAATAAGTGGTTGGAAGTAAATTTTAGGATAACTGTCATCATATAAGTGTAAAAACTTATCTTCAAACATGGTTTCCCACTCTACATCAATTGTTACATCAAAACCTGCTGCGTCGTTTATTTGTTGTTTTAAAGCAGGATATTTTTCTTCTTGAAAAGTTTTTGTGAATCTTTTTTCTTTAAGTCCCATATGATTGTTTTTTAAGGTTACTTTCAATTATTTACCTCAAAACTACATGGAACTTTAGCGCTATTTTAATGAGTTTTATATGTGTTACTTCTTATTTTGTATTCGTATTAAAATTCTCTAAAAACTGTTTTAAATACGTTTTCTTTCTTGATGATAAAGGAACATTTTCACCACTTGATAACTTAACTGTATTAGCACTTACGGAAGCTAAATATTTTATATTGATTAAGTGAGATTGATGCACTCTAGCAAAGGCATGTGTACTTAAAATATTTTCGTAATACTTTAAGTTTCTAGCACTCATTATTTTTTTATCTGTAGTATAAAAAAGCGTATAGCTTCCGTCTGATTGGCAACGTACAATATCATCTACATGTAAAAAATGTTGCTCTTCGGTAGTTTTAATAAGCAATGTTTTTTGAGCCTCTTTTTTATCAAACTCGTTTATTTTACTTAGTGCTTGCGTGTACTTTTTCTCTTTTTCAAAGTCCGCTCTAAAACGTTCTATACAAGCATTTAATTCGTCAGAATCTATAGGTTTTAATAAATAATCTACCGTATCAAACTTAATAGCTTTTATTGCAAATTCATCGTACGCTGTGGTAAATATCATTTTAAAGTTTATGGTTTCTAAGGCTTCTAATATTTGAAAAGCATTTCCTCCAATCAACTCAATATCTATAAACACTAAGTCTAAATTATTGTTGCTTAAAAAATCTATAGCTTCATCTACATTATCAATTTTAGCTACAATTTCTATATCTTTTTGCGTGTATTGCAATAGTTTTGTTAATGTGTTTAGTGCATTAAACTCATCTTCTATTATAGCAGCTTTTATCATTTTATAACTTTAATTTAAATACAACTTTTGTTCCTGATGGGTGTCCATCCTTATCGTGTAAATCTTCTATGGTAAAAGATTTTTCTTCTCCTTTATTTCTTATCTGTAGTCTTTCAATAAAAATATCGGTAGCGTGTAAATCTTTTGCTATTTTTTCTTGACTCTTTTTTTGCTTCCTTCCTACTCCATTATCTTCAATTTCAAAAAACAGTTCTTCACCTGTTTTTCGAATGTTTAAGTTCAATATTCCTCCTGATTTCTTTTCCTTTAAGCCATATTCAATAGCATTTTCAACAAAAGGCTGTAACAACATAGGCGGTACTTTTACTTGTTTTGTATCACAGTTTTCAGAAATATTTATATGATAACTAAAACTATTATTGAAACGTAGCTGTTGTGTGTCTATGTAATTAGAAATCATAGCCAGCTCTTCTTCTAAGCTAATTTCTTCTTTTCGAACATAATCAAAATTTTGTCGAATAAGTTTTGAAAACTTAGCTATATAGTTTGATGATTTTACTGGGTTTCCTTCTAAAGTTATATTCTGAATCGCCGCTAAGGTGTTGAATATAAAATGCGGATTCATTTGAGCTCTTAGCAAACGTTGTTCTAATTTTGAAGCTTTATTAGCCGCTCTTAGCTTATTATTATATCCAAAAAACAATGCTATAATTAAAATAAGTACCAACGATACAATTACACTAATTCCTAACCACCAATTTTGTTTGTTTATTTCTTTTTGATGGGTTAATGCTATTTCTTTTTCTTTAATTTTATAGTTCACATTAGCAAAATGAAGAAGTTTTTGGTTTTGCTTTTTACTCTTAACCACTTCTATACTATCTCGTATAATTTGATGGTTTAATGCTTTTTGGTACTGCTTTTTAAGAATTGCTATTGATATTAACTTATCTCTTATTTCTAGTTCTTCAGAAAGGTTGTTTTTACTCTTGTAAATTAACATGGCCTTGTTGTAATTTACCGCTGCCGAATCTAACTTATTAGTTACTAAAAAAAGGGTTCCTAAACCTTTGTATGGAGCTCCGTTAATTGTTTTAATTTTTTGGTTAAGTTTTACTGCTCCTCGTAAAAACTTCTCTGCTTCTTCAAAACGTTTTGCTTCTAAATACGTGTATCCAATATTATTAAGAACACTTACGATAGTTTTTGGGTCTTTCGCTGACTCACCCAAAGCTAATGCTTCTGAAAACTGTTCTAAGGCTTTGTTATATTGCTTTAACATTAAATAAACACCAGCAATATTACTTTTAATTGCTATAATTGAGTTAGGGTCATTTGGGTCGGTAAATAATTCTTCAGATCTTTTTATGTAAAACAATGCCTGTTCGTAATCTTTTAATATAAAATGAAGATTAAATAGCTGATTATTTGCCTTTGCTTGTAGTCGGGTGTTTTCTATTTTTTTGCCTATTTCTAAAGCCTCTAACGCATACTTTTGAGCATCTTCTAGCTCATTTAGCTTCATACAAGTAGCACTTAATGTTATTAAGCTCCTTCCTTTATTATAATCATCTTTAAGATTTGTAAATAATTTATAGGTTTCTAAGTGTATGTTTTTTGCCTCTATTAACTTATCGTTCAGGTAAAAAAGTTCTCCTTTGCTAAACAACAATAAAGCCCTGTTTTTAGAATTTTGTTTCTTTTCTAATAAACTATCTATTTTTCTTAATCCTTCTTTTGGTTTTTGTTGAGAAATACTATCAACAGCTAATAAATATTCTTGTAAATCTTTATCTACATCATTTCTTTTACAGGCTGAAAAAACTAAAAGGGTACAGACGATATATAAAAAGTAGCTTCTTTTAAACAATGGCATTTTTTTGTAAGTAATTAGCCAACTAAAATAATTATATATTTTCATTTCACCTCCTTATCCACCACTTTAACAAAACGTTTATAAAATAATAGTATGCGTTTATAAAACACCTAAAAGCCAGCCCCAAATTTCTAAGATATTTGACTAAAAAATTAAATTATTAATAATGAGTACAGTTGAAACTATAGAAGAAGTTATTAAAACAGGATCTTGTAATTTAACGAGTTTTGAAAAGATTGAGGAAATTTCTAAACCAAAGGTTAGTATTGATGGAGCTTATCTTTTAATTTATAATTGGCCAGACGATCCTAGTGGTGCTAACACTACTATTCACGTTGGTCTTACCTATTTATTTATACATAACGACCAAGAATACAAAGCTGTAACAAGAACAAAGTTTTATGATTTTGATGTTGCTAAGTTTGAAAACTTACCTAAAAAATACTTTATAACCGAATATCATAAATTAGTAGAGCAAGCTTTGATATTATCTAAACAAAAAATAGAAGAAAAATTTGAAGAGCCTTTAAGCTCTATTATTCCATTTAGTTTTAGCCGAGAAGATTCTATTTTATTAGCTATAAATGCAGGATATTCTAGACAGATTGATTACGTATAGGCACCCAAACTAGGTGTTGATGATTCCCCTAACTCTCTCAGTTATCAATGTGCATACATTGGTAACTGATTTTTTTTAGTCCTTTAATACAAACTCATACAGTTTACTGCTTCCTATTTTATCAGCTTCATCTGTTATATAAATAGTTCTTTCATCTTTAAAAGTAACACCTTCTTTTTGAGATATATGATTGAATGTGTGTTCTTTTACGTCTCCACTAAAAAAATCATCTCCGTTAAAATTGGTAAACACTAATACAGATTGATGTGTTAGCAAAACCACTTTTTTTTTATCTGGTGATATTGCTGCTGCTGTTATTGCACAATGAACATCGTTACAGTTTGTATACTCAGATATATACCGAGCTGTATACTCTCCTTTTGTAGCTGGAACTTTGTACAGCATTGTTTTTCCGTACTTATTTTTAACCCTGCTTTTTGTGAATATATAGAGAGCACCATCTTTATAAATTAAAGATTCTGCATCAAAAAAACGGTCTTTCTTTTTAGGTGGAAACTTGGTTTGATTAGGGTATGAAAACTTTATTTTTTCTACCTCAACATCATCTCCATTTAACAAATCTTCTTCCTTAATTTTTAGAATTACTAAGTTCTTTCTTTTGTTATTATTGTTTCCAAAATCGGCGATGTAAATGTTTCCTTTGTCATCAGAAGTTATGTCTTCCCAATCGTGGTTTTTTACTGATAATACTCTTTTTTGTAATATCTTACCTTGGGTACTAACTTTAAATACTTTAGCTGCATTACCACTATCGTTATGCATCCATAGCATTTTTAAATCTTGGCTTTTCTCTACTCCTGAAACTTCTTTTAAATCTCCCGATAAGTACGACACTAACTTCAGTTGCCCATAATTGGTACAACTCGTAATTAATAAAGTGGTTAATAATAAGAGAACTAGCTTTTTCATATCATAAGTTTTGTATCTGTAAAAATAAAAAGATTTAAGTTAAGACTCCTTCTGCAAACGGAAATACCTCAACCCTCCATAAATAATAAGCACCCCCAACACCTTAAACAAAAACAGAGCTATTTAGAAAAAAATTAAACTTTTTTTGATTTATAAACTTTCTATCTATACATTTGAGACATCGAAAAAGCATACACTTAAAAAATTGCTAACGTGCTTTTTTGAAAAATTGTAATCCAAAAAAAATACAATACTCCCCCTCTGCTATAAATACTTGTAGCAGTTATTGCTATATCCATGTTTTAGCTATGTAAAGACGTGGAAAAAAAAGAAAATAATAAACCATGAAAGAAAACATTGCATTAGAAAAATTTCAAGAGGACGCCTATAATGATAATATAGGTACTTATAAATTTGAAATAAAAGGCCCTGACGGAAAAACCAACATTAGTTCTGACTTACAAGCTAAGAAACAAGGAATTGAATTACACTTTTTAAGATACGGAATTTTTAATCCGTTTCCTTATCATATACAAGACAACAAGTTTGTTAGAGCCCCTGATATTGAAGTTGAAGTTGAGCCACACGATAAGAATGACAAAAAAACAATTGATTATAAGCTTAGTGAAGTTGTTGTAACCGCTAAACGAGATAGTGCCAATCCTTCAAGTTTAGCTCCAAAACTAACCCATAGTCGTTACGAAAGAACAAGTTTAAGACATGGGTATTTATATATTTTGCATGACGAGGAACCTAAAAAATGGCTTGAATACGAAATAGATACAAGTGGTCTTTTAAATCCTATTTATTGGAAAGACAACAAAGAAAATGGAGAATATAACGATATCCGAGATGCCACAAACACCTCAAGTAGAGAAACTTATATTGTAGCACCAGATTCTGTAATTTGGGTAGCCTACTCTCATGTGCAATGGTCTATGCAACAATTAGAACAAATAGCTTCTTCGCCAGAAGAAAACGAACGAATGATAAAAGTTGAGTGCAAAGGCTACGAAAAAGATAAAGAATTAAAAAAAGCAGAAGTTATACACGACCGTCCTTATCATTCTTTTATTGCTGTGTTTGATTACAAACACTTTCCAGAAGCTACTAGACTAGAAGAAAAGCTAAAAACCATTCATGCTATTGAAAATGCCGACGACCCTAATAATGAAAATACGTTATTAGAGGATATGTTTATTACACTTCCAGACCCTGTTGGCTGTGCTTATGACCTCGTAGATATCATTTTTTATAAACTAGATTATTTACGTTCTATGGTAGAGTGTTTAGCTACTTCTGTACACCATATGGATTTATACAAGTACAAATTAGGGCTTATAGACTATGGAGAAATACAAAGTGATGAAATTTCTGAAGAGGAGGCAGAAGAACTAAAATACATCTTCTCAATTGCCTTAACCACCTATAAATTTGTTTACAACAACCCTGAATTAAAAGAAGACTATACACGTAAAAGAGGAGAGTGGTATTTAAACCATGGTATATCGCACGATAAATTAGACCACATACTCGCTATTGAAGAACGCAAACGTATTCGTAAAGTAATAAACGGATTTAGAAACGATTTAGGAAACCTCTTAAAAAGCGAATACTACAAAACCGCTATTGATGTTTGTTATGAAAATAACCCCAACCCATTAGCTAGTATAGAGGGTAAAAATATAATTTCAGACCACTTATTGTGTTTGGCGCATTACCCCGAAATGATAGACAGGCAATTATTACCCGAAAGTGAGTACAAACCGTATGAAGATACTTGGGTAAAAGAAATTATAAAAACCAGTAAAGGTGAAAGTTCTTTAAAACATATAAACGATGTACTCTTCTGCCCAATTGAAGTTACCGATTTAGAAAAACAAGACACCAAAGACTGGAAATACATAGTTAAGTTTGAAAAAAAATTATTTAGTCACTTTCAAAAAGTGAGTAAAACCTACATTGGCTTTGGTAAAGCAATAAAAGTTGAACTATATAGAAAACAATTTGATTTAATAACACGTACTAACAACGGAGTTAAAGAAACCCACTTAGTCACAGCAGGCAAAAATTTAATTTATAAAGAGTTTTTAAAAGACTTTGAAAAAGTTAAGAAAAACATAGCTTCTAAACACCCGCAACATAAACGTATTGATGCTATAAAACACTCCAAAGTACCCGTTACTTATTGGTTATTGGTAGAAGAGCAGTTTAAAGGAGAAATAGACGCTAAAATGGCAACTGCCAAAACAAACCCTGAAAAATTATCCATACATATTAGAAATGGTAAAAAACTCCCCTATGCCCACAAGTTAGAAAGCATTATAGAAAGCCAACAATTTAGAAGCGCCCTTTTGGTTTTTGAAATGTTTTCGTTAGCTCAACAAGTCAATGAAATGACCAATAAAAAAAACATTTCAAAAGCTGATATTATGAAGACTGTTGGTGTTGGTATAAAAGTGATTTCAGCGGGATTAAACCTAGCCGAAAGTATTTCTAACGATATTGCCCAACAAAAAATTAAAACCTTTATCACTACACAACCCCGGGCTACCACAACAGAGGTAAAAGATGTTATCAAAGAAATAAATAAAAAATCTTTTGCTACCAGAGGCGAATTGGCGATCAAACTAGCCAAAGGAGCTGCTTCAACTTATACTTTAATTGCCACCATTGAAGATGTAAACAAAAGTTTAGCAAAAGCTGACAACGATGCTGCCTTAGCGTATAGCGGTGCTGCAGTACTTTCAGCAGTATCTTTACTAGAAACCTTCGGATTAATTTCGTTAACAGGAGTTCCTGGTTTAATTGTAGGAGGGCTAGGGTTAGCCTTTTACGGATTAGCGTATTATTTAACCGATGATGAGTTAGAAACTTTTTTTAAGTTTTTTCCGTTTAGTAGCAAAACCTATATGAAAGATCCAAGTTATTACAATCCTTATTACAATGCGCGCTTAATGTACCGAGGCAAAGAAAAACTAATTAACCCCTATAAAAAAGAGTACTTATCATCAAGCTTTGATGAAAGCTATAAAAGTGTGTATGTACGCTTACTAAATTTAATCGTAGGAAGTGCCATTACTATAAAAGCAAGTAGTACACGGTATGCTTCTCCAAAAAGTACCACTCCAACTTTTCGTGCCACTAACCAAGACTTGCATAAAAATTGGATTGACAACAGTGCTACCCTTTGGAGTAACCTAGCCATTGACATTTCGTTTGGGTCGTTTTTTAACAATCCAAACGGACTAACCTACGAACTTTATTTGGTACAATACAATGACCCCTTACTAGGTAATAAAAGCTACAAGTTACCGAAACATTGTTACGATACTATAGTTACGGCACCCTCTACAGTTGATGATAAACCAGAGTTTAAAGAACAATCGTTACGCAACGGAAACATGGATGCTTCGTTTAAACAATTTCACATTTGGGTACGTGTACCTAAACACTTACAAGTAAAACACCAACTGGCTGCCAATAATATCGTTAAGCAAGAACACGAAGGAAATAAAGTGTACCTAAACAAGTACTCGCATATTGCTATATTATGTAAGTATACCGATGCGCAAATAAAATTACCTTTACACCCAAAAGATAAGCAAGGTTATTTATGGAATATCATGCCTTTGATAAAAGACAGTAAAAAAGAAGAAGAATATATTACCTTTAGAAACGTTAAAGCAGGCAAAGCAACCATTATCGAAGATGCATCGTTGTTTTTTAATAGATTTCCTTTACAACATTAAAATAATACTATGAGTTTTTTAAAAGCCAAACCCCTACCACATGAAATACTTTGCGACCCAGAAATTTTTTTTGATTGGGAAGTTATTCCTGGTAAGGCCAGAAAAGTACAAGAAATTAACGATGAATATTTTGTATTAAATATCGCAAGGGGGTTGACTTTTTCTAAAATCTTTACTTTTTTGTTTGGAGGACTTGTCACTTTGGTAATATTTTCATTGCAATTAATAGGTAAAAATGGGGGGGGAATTACTTGGATTGACTATGTTTTGTTTACAGCTCCTTTTTTTATACTAGGTTTATTTCATTTAGCAGTGTATTATTATAATCCGAAAAAAGAACTGGTACTTGATAGAATGAACGGCACCATAAGTTACCCTCATTTATTTTTTAGTAGAAAGCAAGAAACCGTGCCCTTTTGGTTAGTTACAGTATATAAAAACTTACAAACAGGAGGAGATTTTGCTCCTACAGGGTATAGTTTAATTTTACGTGACCGTAAACAAAATTTCACTTGGACACTAGCTAATAGAGAAGTAGAAAGTTATTGGAGCTTCATGGTATGGTATATGGATAAAAACAGACCCTTACCGGATGGTAAAATTTTTAATCCATACAGGCAAGCCGATTTTGATCGTAGATTAAAAGAAGGCTTTCCAAAACCTTTATACCCTAGCTTTATACCAACCGATGAACACACACCAGAACAACAGGCTATGCGTAGGCGTATGGCGGGATGGTAAAAACTAATTAAGACACTATGAGTTTTTTTAAAGCCAAACCCCTACCACATGAAATAGTTGACTACCCTATTACCCAATTTGCAGAAGATTTACAACCTAATAAACCTGAAAAAATTCAAGAAGCCAACGATGAATATTTTGTCCTAAACATGGCAAGAGGTTTTAGTTTGTTTAAAATATATACATTCTTTGTTGGAGGTTTTGTAATGCTAATAATCCTTTTATTACAACTAATAGGAAAAAATGGTGGGGGGATTACTTGGGTTGACTATCTTTTGTTTACATCCCCTTTTATTATCATAGGTTTATTTCATTTAGCAGTGTATTATTACAACCCACATAAAGAATTGGTGTTAGACAGAATGAACGGTACCATAAGTTACCCTCGTTTATTTTTTAGCAAAAAACAAGAAACCGTACCCTTTTGGTTGGTTACAGTATATAAAAGTTTAGATACTGGAGGAGATTTTGCTCCTACAGGCTTTAGTTTGGTATTACGTGACCGTAAACAAGACTTTGCTTGGACACTAGCTAATAGCGACGTAGAACGTTATTGGAGCTTTATGGTATGGTATATGGATAAAAATAGACCACTCCCTTTTGGTGATGTTTTCCATCCATATAGGCAAGCTGATTTTGACCGTAGATTAAAAGAAGGCTTTCCTAAACCTTTATACCCAAGCTTTGTACCAACAGATGAACACACACCAGAACAACAAGCTATGCGTAGGCGTATGGCGGGATGGTAGCTTTTATTCAAGAATATACCCTCATAAAAACCTCAGCGAAGTTCGCTGAACATTCCTCAACATAACAAAACCATCAGCGAAGTTCGCTGAACAATCCTCAACGCAACGAAACCATCAGCGAAGTTCGTTGAACAATCCTCAACATAACAAAACCGTCAGCGAAGTTCGCTGAACGTTCCTCAACACAACGAAACCATCAGCGAAGCTCGCTGAACATTCCTCAACACAACGAAACCATCAGCGAAGCTCGCTGAACATTCCTCAACACAACGAAACCATCAGCGTGACGCGCTGAACGTTCTTTTAAATAACAAAATTCTCCACAAGTTTCCTTACAGTGCGCCCTGTTAACTATAGTAACCGTATGTAAACCTCGCTTAGTGAGTGAATTTTAACAATTGTTAACTTTTTTAAAAACTTTTATACTCTTAAATTGCTAATGCTATGAAAGTTACCAAATCACTTTCTACAAATATTTAATATTAATTTAAAAAATTAGCTTATGAACAGTCCGTATTTAAACCGGTACCGTAACGGTGAATATCTACAATACATGAAAGATATTCTACAACTTGTAAACTTACAAGACGTTGATGCGTTAGCATTGACAAACCCCACTAACGAATTAACAACCATTGTTAATCGTATTGATTCTTTATACCAACAAGTGCAGGGAAGCACCCTAACACAAGAAATTATAACTCTTGACACTAGAAGGGATAAAGCTATTTCTGGAATTAAAATGATTTTAAATGGTTATGAGAACCATTTTAACGAAGCTATAGTAAGTGCCGCCAAAGCACTACTTGCTACTATAAATGCACATGGTACTAATATTATTCGTAAAAGCTACCAAGAACAAACCGCTATTTTAGATAGTATTAGTAAAGATTTTGAAACTGAGCCTGAGCTTATTCAAGCCATTTCTTTACTTGATTTAACCACTTGGGTTGCTGAATTAAAAAATGCCAATACCGAGTTTTCTGCTAAGTATATTGAGCGTGTAGGTGAAACAGCTGCTTCACCAGAAAACAACATTCAAGAGTTGCGTACTGAAGCTTCGCTTACTTACAGAAAACTTGTATTACATATTGAAGCGCATGCAACGCTTTCAGAAAATGAAGCCTACCCAACCTTACTTAATGAGATTGATGTGTTAGCTAAGCAATATAATTTGGTAGTAGATAACAGATCCAAGTCTAGCACCCCTGCTACTGAAGAAGCATAACATTAGTTGATTTCGTATATCTTTTATAGCATACAAAAAGGCTCCTGAGTTATTCAGGAGCCTTTGATATGTTCTTATAATATATAATTATAAGGTTACTGTTTTTCCTATACTATTTGAATAGGTTTTATTGGTAACAGTATCAACAAAGTTCCAATCAGTTTGTATACCTGCAGCTGTTACTGTAAGTTTCATATATCCTCTTTGAGATAAATTACCGTATTGTAAATCGTCTATTAACAAGCCTAATGCAGCTTCTAAATCTGTTGCAGACGCTCCTAAATAAGTTTCTAACCCTGGTGACGATACTGAGCTTGTAGCTACTTCTACTGCTACTTTTTCTCCAGAATTATCTTTTAAATCGCTATACCACGCATTGTGAGTATCTCCTGCTAGTACTACTACATTTTTACTTTTAAAGCTCGCTAAAATACGTTCTCTTTCCATAAAATAGCCATCCCAAGCATCTAAGTTATATGGTAATACCGTTTCTATTCTTGCTTTCTCTTCTGCTGTTAAAGTAGGATCGTTTTGTAAAGCTCTTGTTTTAATCGTTACCAACTCTGTAATAGAAGTTTTAAGCAAATTAAAAGTTTCTTCACTTGCTGATCCTGTAGCAGATACTTCTGCTAATAGTTTTGCTAAGAGTGTTAATAGTTCGGCAGGAATTAACATTTTTCCCATTAAAACTTGCTGTCCTATAATTTGCCATGTACTATTACTAGCTGCTAGCTCACTTTCTAACCATCCTAATTGGGTAGTTCCTAAAAGTGTACGTTGTGGATTTAACCATGCTTGTTGAAAAGCTGCTGAATCAAATGCTCCATTTTCAACGTAAAATGCTGAATATTCTAGCTGCTTATCTCTTCCAATAATACGCGTATCTAACATAATTAAATCTACCAAACTACCTATTTTTAAGTTTCTGTAAATAATTGAATTATCTACAAGATTCGTCATGTTAGGTAAGTATTCGCTGTATGCTTTTAACGCACTTTGTTTTCTTGAAGTAAAGCTTCCTTCATCTTCTTGATGGTTTTCAGCTCCGTCTTTATAAGTATCGTTTGCTACTTCATGATCGTCCCAAACACAGATAAAAGGTTTTCTTCTATGTAACTCTTTTAATTGCTCGTCTGAACGATATTGACGGTAACGAGTACGATAATCATCTAACGAAATAATTTCTCCTTTAGGCTCTGGTGTTCTAAACGAACCGTAAGTGTTCTCACCATACTCATAGATATAATCTCCTAAATGGATTACAACATCTGCATCAGATTTTTTTATCTCTTCGTATACGTTAAAGTAACCGTAAGCAAAGTTTGCACAAGATGCTACTGCTAACTTTACTTCGCTTATTGATTCGCTAAACGTTAGGGTTTCTCCTACTGGTGATGTTGCTTTATCGTCAGCACTTACAAAACGGTAGTATAATTTTTGTCCTGCGTCTAAGTCTTTAATTTCAACAGCTACAGTAAAGTCTCTTGAAGCATCGGTAGTTACTTCTGCTTGACGAACAACCTCTTTAAAATTTTTGTCTTTTGCTATTTGCCAAATTAAGGTTGCCGAAGTTTGTTTGGTGTTATAACGAGTCCAAATAATAACTTGTGAGTTTGTAGGATCAAAACTAGCAACGCCTTGCTCAAAGTTTTTCTCTGCTAAGTTATCTGGAATTGGTAATTCATCAATATCATCATCTTTACAACTAATAAAATTAGGGACTAAAAGTAGTCCTCCAGTTGCTAATAATGAGTTTCTTAAAAAGCTTCTTCTTTTAATGTTAGTCTTCATACGTAAGGGTCATTTAATTTCCCTGCATAAGTACTATTTCAACATTGCTTTAACGTTAACTAACCTTTACTAAATAAATGAAGTTACTACCAACCTCCAGTAGCACCGCCACCGCCAAAGCCGCCGCCGCCGAAACCTCCACCGAAGCCACCGCCGCCGCCAAAACCTCCTGAAGATCCTCCACCGAAGCTTCCTCCACCAAAACCGCCTCTTCCTGCGTTGCTTAAAATAATGGTTTCTAAAATACCTCTTGCAACATCTGATTTCCTGTAGCCTCTTCCACCACCACGGTTTCCTTTACTACCGCTTGAAATAATGATAAAAAATACTATAAGAATGATGATAAAAATAATAAAACTAAAATCTGTTTTTTTAGATTGTTTTCTAGAGCCTTTATATTCACCACTCATTACCTTAAAAACAGCATCTACTCCACTGTTTAACCCAGCGTAATAATCGCCTTGTTTAAAGTAAGGAATAATATCGTACTCTATAATTTGTCGGGAAACATAATCGGTTAATAAGTGTTCGGTTCCATAACCTGTTCTGATGGTTATTTTGCGATCGTCTTTTGCCAGTAACATGAACACTCCGTTATCCTGCTCTTTGCTTCCTCCTATTCCCCATTCATGCGCCCAATTAGTAGCTAAATACCCTATTTCTTCACCTTCGGTTGAGCTTATAATTGCCACCACTACTTGGGTTGAAGTGGTATCAGCATATTTAATTAGCTTATTTTCTAAGCTTCTCTTTTGATTGGGTGATAAAAGGTTGATATAATCGTAAACACTTGTTTGCTCTTTAGGTGTATCAGGAATTTGATACCCTTGTGAGAAAAGAGTGTGTCCGCTTAAAAATGCAATAAAAAAAAGAACAACTTTTAAGTTCTGCAACTTGTTTGTTCTTTTATATAATGACGTTAATTTTTTTATCATGTTTCTTCCTTCTGTGAAGGTTTTAGCCTTTTGATATTTCATTACTTAGCTCATCTTCATCATCGGTAGTCCAAGGGAAATGAGCCTTTAATTCTTTTCCTGCTTTCAGCACACCATCTATAATTCCTTGTTTAAAGTTTCCTTGTTTAAACTGATTTTGGATGGCTTCTTTAGTTGTTTCCCAAAAGTTTGTAGGAACAACTGCATTAATACCTTCATCACCATAAATTACAAACTTATGGTCATCAACAGCAATGTATATTAATACACCGTTTCGCTGTTGGGTATTAAACATTTTAAGCATTTGAAATACTTCTAGTGCTCGGTCATAATGAGAAACCTCGGTAGTTTTTTCAATATGTACACGAATTTCACCAGAAGTACTTCGTTCTGCTTGCCTAATAGCTTGAACGATTTCCTCTTCTTCTTTGGCAGTAAGAAAATCTTCTACTTTAGACATATTTTTTAGAATTTAAAATCTACATCTACAGCTTTTTCTGAACCTGCATCTGATTTGTAACGCGTCATTTCTGTTAAGTTGAACATACCTGCTAGCATGTTTCCTGGAAACATTTTAATGTGCTTATTGTAAACATTTACAGCTTCGTTGTAACGATCACGTGCTACATTAATTCTATTTTCTGTTCCTTCTAACTGACTTTGTAATTCTAAGAAGTTTTTGTTTGCTTTGATATCTGGATAACGTTCTACAGACACTAATAACTTAGATAAAGCTCCGCTTAACCCTGTTTGTGCTTGTTGAAACTGTGCCATTTTTTCTGGCGTTAAATCACCAGCATTAATATTTACTGAAGTTGCTTTTGCTCTTGCATTAATTACGTCTGTTAACGTGCTTTTTTCAAAATCGGCAGCTCCTTGTACAGTCTTAACTAAATTACCAATTAAATCGTTTCTTCGTTGGTAAGAACTCTCTACATTAGACCATGTAGTTTTAGCATCTTCTTGGTATGTTACTGCTGTATTATAAAATCCTTTCGCCCATGAATAAATTCCAAATACTAAAACTCCTATAATAATTAAAGGCACTAACCATTTTTTCATAATTTTTGATTTTTTGTAATTATAATTGATTTTTGATTTTTATTAACTCTGCTTTTACAGTTTCTAATCTACTAATAATTTCCTGATTATTTAAGACTCCCTCTGGGTTTTTCTTTAGTTTTTGTTTTGCACCATCTAAAGTAAATCCTCTTTCTTTTACAAGGTTGTAAATAATTTTAAAGTTTTTTACGTCCTCTTGTGTAAACAACCGATCGCCTTTAGCATTTTTTTTAGGATTGATAATTTCAAACTCTTTATCCCAAAATCGTATAAGTGAACTATTCACCCCAAAAGCTTTTGCAACTTCTCCTATTTTGTAATATCGTTTATCGGGTAAGTCTACATACATTTTTCACAGCTTGTTACGTGTTTAGTCATACGACTGACCTTTTTGTTGTGAAGCCTTTTGCATGGCTGCAAACTCTTCTGGAGTTAAATCTCCGTAATAATAGTAAATAGGGTTTACAGGTCTTCCGTTTTTATGCACTTCGTAGTGTAGGTGTGGTGCTGCCGAACGACCAGTGTTTCCAACATAACCTATTAAATCACCACGTTTTACTTTTTGTCCTCTTCTGGCTAAAATTTTACTCATGTGAGCATAAATAGTTTGATACCCATATCCATGGTTTATATAAACCACTTTACCAAAAGTAGAACTTCTGTGTGCTTTTTTAACAATACCGTTTCCTGATGCAAAAATTGGTGTACCTGTTGGCGCAGTAAAATCCATTCCGTTATGCATACGCCACGACTTTAATATAGGGTGTAAACGCATTCCATAACCTGATGCCATTCTTTTTAAATCTTGATTTTTTACAGGCTGAATAGCAGGTATTGAAGCTAACATTTTTTCTTTTTCTTTGGCTAGCTCAACAATCTCATCCAACGATTTTGATTGTACTACCATTTGTTTTGATAAAATGTCTAACTCCTTAGTTACTTTCTTTACCATTGAACTATTATCAAAACCGTCTAAGTGCTTATATCTGTTAACACCTCCAAAACCAGCTTTTCTTTGCTCTTCTGGTATTGGGCTAGCCTCGAAATATGTTCGGTAAATATTGTTATCTCTTTCTTGTAAATCGGTTAAGATTTCAGCGCTTTCTTCCATTTTTTTTGAAAGTAACTCATAATGTAATTTTAAGTTTTCTAATTCTCTCTTTTGAGCTCGCTCTTTTGGAGACATTAAAAACTGGCTAAAACCTATAAAACCAAAAAAAGCAATTAATAAAAAACTAAGTAGCCCAAAAAAAGTTTTCTTATACTTTTCACTTCTTTTAACCTCTATCTTTCTATATGATAAAGTGTCTGGGTCATAATAATATTTTACTTTTGCCATAATGCTAAATGTACTATTTTTGTGCTTTTTAAATTAAGCATCCTTAGAGGGGATGTACAATTTGAAAACTCACAAATTTACAAAATCTTTTAAAACTTCTTTTTATAAGCAGTTTTTTAAACATATTTTAACAAAATCCAGATACCCAGAGTTGTATGAAATCTCAAGATATTAGAGCTAAATTTTTAGATTTTTTTAAATCAAAACAACACGAAATAGTTCCTTCAGCACCAATGGTGTTAAAGAACGACCCTACTTTAATGTTTACCAACGCTGGTATGGTGCCATTTAAAGAGTTTTTCTTAGGAAACTCAACTCCTAAAAATGGTAGAGTTTCTGATAGCCAAAAGTGTTTACGTGTTTCTGGTAAACATAATGACTTGGAAGAGGTTGGTTACGATACTTACCACCACACCATGTTTGAAATGTTAGGTAACTGGAGTTTTGGTGATTACTTTAAGAAAGAAGCTATTGCTTGGGCCTGGGAATTATTAACTGAAGTTTACAAAGTAGATAAAGACATTTTGTACGTAACTGTTTTTGAAGGTGATGAAAAGGACGGTACAAAAATGGATCAAGAGGCATACGATATTTGGAAGCAATACATTGCTGAAGATCGTATCTTAATGGGTAATAAAAAGGATAACTTCTGGGAAATGGGCGAGCAAGGTCCTTGTGGTCCGTGTTCTGAGATCCATGTAGATATTCGTTCTGCTGAAGAAAAAGCTAAAATTGATGGTAAATCATTAGTAAACGAAGATCACCCTCAGGTTGTTGAAATCTGGAACTTAGTATTTATGCAATACAATCGTAAAGCAGATGGTTCTTTAGTTGAACTTCCTGCGAAACATATTGATACTGGTATGGGATTTGAGCGTTTATGTATGGTTTTACAAGGTGTTCAATCTAATTACGATACTGATGTATTTACTCCTTTAATTCGTGAGATAGGAACAATTACTGGTGCTAAGTACGGAAAAGATGAAAAAATTGACATTGCTATTCGTGTAATTGCCGACCACGTTCGTGCTGTTGCTTTTGCTATTGCAGACGGTCAATTACCAAGTAATAATGGTGCTGGTTATGTAATACGTAGAATTTTACGTCGTGCTATTCGTTATGGTTTTACTTTCTTAAACCAAAAAGAGCCTTTTATTTATAAGTTAGTAGAAACTTTAGCATACCAAATGGGAGGTGCATTTCCTGAAATTAGAAAACAAAATACTTTAGTACACAATGTAATTAAAGAAGAAGAAACTTCTTTCTTACGCACATTAGATCAAGGGTTATTATTATTAGACCAAGTTATAGCAACTACTAATGGTAAAACTGTATCTGGTAAACGTGCTTTTGAATTATATGACACCTATGGGTTCCCTTTAGATTTAACGCAGTTAATTGCTCGTGAAAAGGGGTATGAAATTAATGAAGAGGAATTTAATGCAGGTATGAAAGCTCAAAAAGAGCGTTCTCGTGCAGCTTCTGCAAGTGAAACTGGTGATTGGGTTGTTTTACTAGACGATGATGTTGAAGAATTTATTGGATACGACATACTAGCTACTAACGTAAAACTTACTCGTTACAGAAAAGTTAGTACCAAAAAAGGTGGTGACCAATATCAACTGGTATTCAACATGACTCCTTTTTATCCAGAAGGTGGTGGACAGGTTGGTGACAAAGGATATATTGAATCTCCTAATGGTGATATTATTTACGTGCTTGACACCAAAAAAGAGAACAATGTTATCATTCACTTTACTAAGAATTTACCTAAAAACTTAAACGAAACTTTTAAGGCTGTTGTAAATAAAGAACATAGAAGTTTAGCTGCTAGTAATCACTCGGCTACTCACTTATTACACCAAGCTTTACGTACTATTTTAGGAGATCATGTAGAACAAAAAGGTTCGTTGGTTAGTCCTGATTATTTACGTTTTGACTTTTCTCACTTCTCTAAAGTAGACAATGATCAATTAGAGGCTGTTGAGGAATTCGTAAATGCTCGTATTCGTGAAAATCTTCCATTACAAGAGCAAAGAAATATACCAATGCAACAAGCTATTGACGAAGGTGCCGTAGCTTTATTTGGTGAGAAGTATGGTGATAGTGTTCGTACCATTCGTTTTGGACAATCAATGGAATTATGTGGAGGTACGCATGTACAACAAACTGGTGATATTTGGTATTTCAAAATAAAATCGGAAGGTGCTGTTGCTGCTGGTATTCGTCGTATTGAAGCAATTACTAATGTAGCTGTTGGTAATTATTTTGAAGATGTTGAGCGTAATTATGATGCTGTAAAACAGTTATTAAAGAATCCTAAAGATGTAACCAAATCAGTTAGTAGTTTACAAGATGAAAATGCTGCTTTAAAAAAGCAAGTTGAGCAACTATTAAAGGATAAAGCTAAAAACATGAAAGGCGAACTTAAAAACCAATTACAAGAGGTAAATGGAGTTCAGTTTTTAGCAACTAAAGTAGATTTAGACCCTAACAGCATTAAAAACTTATTATTTGAGTTAGGTGGAGAAATTAACAATTTATTTGTGGTATTTGCTACTGCCCCTTCTGCTGAAAAGGCTATGTTAACTTGTTATATTTCTAAAGACTTAGCTAATGAAAAAGGGTACGATGCTGGTAAAGTTGTTAGAGAATTAGGAAAACTAATCCACGGTGGTGGTGGTGGACAAAATTTCTTTGCAACCGCTGGTGGTAAAAACCCTGGAGGCATACCAAAAGCATTAGAGAGAGCAAAAGACTATATCGCTTAATACATACTAAAAAGGTTCAGAAAATTCTGAACCTTTTTTATTGCAGTGCGTTTTTATATGTACTTATCGCTCGTTCTCTCGCAAACTTGTGTTCTACCATTGGTTGCGGATAGGTTAGCTCGTCAAAATCTTTTACCCATTTTCTAACATATTGTAAGTCTTTATCAAACTTTTTTAACTGTGATTCTGGGTTGAATACTCTAAAATACGGAGCTGCATCGCAACCCGTACCTGCTGCCCATTGCCAATTTCCGTTATTTGCTGACAGGTCATAATCCAACAGCTTTTCTGCAAAATACGCTTCTCCCCAGCGCCAATCTATTAATAAATGTTTGCATAAAAACCCAGCAGTAATCATTCGTACTCTGTTATGCATGTACCCTGTTTCATTTAACTCTCGCATACCCGCATCAACCATAGGATACCCTGTTTTACCTTCACACCATTTTTTAAACTCTTCTTCCTTATTCCTCCAAGGAACTGCATTGTACTTTTGTTTGAAGTTCTGGGTAACTACTTTTGGAAAGTGATATAAAATTTGCATAAAAAACTCACGCCAAATCAGTTCACTTAAAAAAGTTTGGTTGGTTTTTAAAGCAAATCGAACCATTTTTCGAGTACTTACCAATCCGAAACGCAGATATGGCGACAAGTATGAAGTTTTATCTTCAGCAGGAAAATCTCTCACCTCATCATACAAATCCAAATTAGATAAGTTATATGGTTTTACTTTAATCTTACTTTCTTCAAAACCTATGGAAGCTAATGATAGAAATTCAGATGAAAACTGATAAAAGTTAGCTAAGTCTATCGTAAAATCTTGCGTATCTTTCTTTTCAGAGAAGTTTTGCAACCATTTGTTTTTATAGGGTGTGAAAACTGTATAAGGAGTTCCATCGTTTTTCAAAACTTCGTTTTCTTCAAAAATTACTTGATCTTTAAAAGCATTAAATATTATTCCTTTTGATGTTAAAAAGTCAGCTATTTCCTTGTCTCTTTTAATTGCGTAAGGTTCGTAATCTTTATTTGTATAAACTCCCTGAATTGTATATTCTTCTATAAGTTCCCTCCAAACTTCTAGAGGTTTTCCTTTTTTAATTATAAGAGATGATTGATGTTTTCTTAACTCTTTATCTATCTTTTGTAGCGTTTGATAAATAAACGTTACACGCGCATCATTTTTAGGAAGATTTTCTAAAATATCTTCATCAAAAATAAATAATGGTATTACCTTATGACCTGATTGTAGGGCTTCATGTAGTCCTTTGTTATCTTCTAAGCGTAAATCTCGACGAAACCAAAAAACCGATACTTTATTTTCCATTAAATAGTTTTTCTAACGTACTATAACGATGTTCAAAAATTCCTTTTAACTGCCTTTTTATAAAGATTGACTGGGCTATGTGTCCTAAAAAACCAAAAGGTATTTTGTATGATATTTTGTCTTTCATCAATGTTTTTCCATTTGGCAACTCTTCAAACCAGTGTTCGTGATGCCACATGCTATAAGGACCGAATCGCTGTTCATCTATAAAAAACTGTTGTTCTTTTACTTGTGTTATTTCAGTAACCCAACTAGACTTTATACCTGGTAAAATCCCTACTTTGTAGGTAATTATTTGTCCTGCATACGCTTTTTTATCAACTTCAGAAGTAATTTGAAACCCCATGTGTGAAGGGGTTATTTTTTGTAAGTTTTCTGGAGAACTAAAAAAACTCCACGCTTGCTGTAACGGAACGTTTAAAATTTGCTCTGTTGATAAAGTATAAATTCCTGAATGTTTTTTGAAATGAATCATTATAACAGTTTGGTGATTTTCTTACTCATTGGCTTGGTGATTGAATAAAAAACATCAATTAGCCTTCCTTCTTCATCTACCAAATATTTTTGAAAATTCCATTTTACTGAAGAGCTCATTTTTCCATTTTTCTCTTTTTGTGTTAACCATTGGTACAACGGGTGTTGATTTTCTCCTTTAACTTCAATTTTTTCTGTCATAGGAAAATCTACTCCATAGGTTACACTACAAAATGATTGAATTTCTTTTATTGTTCCTGGTTCTTGCCCACCAAATTGATTACATGGTAAACCTACAATTACTAACTTATCTTTGTGTTTTGAGTATAGTTCTTGTAAACCTTCATACTGATTTGTAAAGCCACATTTTGATGCTACATTTACAAATAGTATTTTCTTTCCTTTAAATTGATTAAGGTCTAATTTTTTTCCATCAATTCCCTCTATTTTTATATCGTATAACGATTCTTTAGGAGCAACTGTTTGTGCTTTTCCTGAAAAACTAAATAATGCCATGATTAAGAATATTTTTACTGTGTTCATTTTATTGAATTGCTATTTTTATGATTTCTAACGAAAATTTTTCGTCTTTTTTGTTTCCTATTAAAACTGCTACTTCTTTTATTTGGTTAGCAGAAAAATTACCAAAGCTTAACTTTCTACCTCTAAAAGCGGGATAAAATCCTTTTAGTGGTAGTACAATTTCTTGTTCTTGTTTGTTGGTTCTGAATGCTTGCACATAAGAATAACGTTGAGATTCGTCTGACTTTAATCGTAATTGATATTGCTTATCATCTCCTTTTACTCTTAATATAATTTTTGAATGTTGGTTATTTAAATTTATAGCCGTTGACATTCTGGTCATAGCAAACCCTCCATTATTCTCAGTTGAAACTCTTCCTGAGAAAACAAGATTTCCTTCATTATTAATCTTAACGGATGAATTAGAAACACCGCCCATTACAGTATCGTTAGTGATATACCACTTTTGTGTGTTGTTGTCTTTATCAAAAATTATAATTTCATCATTCAAACACATAAGAAAACTTAGAATTAAAAACCATTTCATTTTCTACATTTTTACACTTACAATTCCAGCATCAATGGGAATTATTTGTCCTGTCATTGAAGCAGCTGCGTCTGAAAGTAAAAAGGTTGCTAATCCTGCTACTTCTTCTGCTTTTAAATATTTTTTTAACGGATGCCTGTTTTGTAAACTTTCTTGTTGCTTTTCATTTCGTAATAAACGAGCAGCCAATGGTGTATCGGTTACTGTAGGAGCAATGGCGTTAAATCGGATTTTAGTTGCATATTCTGCCGCTAATGATTTTGTTAGTCCTTCAATTGCTGATTTACTAGTTGCGATACTTGCATGAAAAGGCATTCCTAAAAACGAAGCTACAGTACTAAACAACACAACGCTTCCATTATTTTTTGTCAAAGCCCCTTCATAAGCTTTCAGTGTTTTAATTGCTCCTATTACATTTATTTCTAAATCAGCTTGAAAATCAGCTATTTTTAATCTTGAAAATGATTTTAAATTAATGCTTCCAGGGCAATATACCAATCCATGTACTTCCTCTAACTCTGGAAGTTCATCTTTTGTTATATCACAAGTGTAATGTGTTATATGTTGATGAGTTTCTGGTTGGGTTCTACTTATATTGATAATTTTATGAGTGTCTTTTAAATCATCAATAATTGCTTTACCAATGCCGCTACTGCCTCCTACTACTACAATTGTTTTCATAATTACGCTTTTATTAAATGATTAATCATTCCTTTAAATACAAATGCGTGAAAAGGTAAAACGCTATACCAATACATTCTTCCCCAAATTCCTTTGGGTCTAAAAATGGCTCTTTGATGTAGCTTACCTTTTTCTATTTTAAATTCTAACCATGCTTCACCAGGCAACTTCATTTCAGCAAATAAAATCAATCGTTTATTCTTTTTATCTGCTAACAATACTCTCCAAAAATCGAGTGGGTCTCCTGGCTCTAATTCTGTGGGATGTCTTCTACCTCTTCGCAATCCAACACCTCCAAAAAGTTTATCCACGTACCCTCTTATCTTCCAAAGAGAATTAAACTTGTACCACCCTGTTTCTCCTCCGATGCTCCAAATTTTGTGTAATGTATTCTCCTCGTTTTGTATTTCTCTAACTCTTATATCTTTAAAACAGCCGTATTGAGGTATTTGTATATGTTTTGCCAATTGATCGTGAAAAACTCCACTACTCATGGCATCTTTCCAGCTAGAAATTACTTCGTTTTGCTCTATTTTTTGAAATGCTAACGCTACTGCTTCTTTATAGGTTATGGGCTCCACATTAAGTAACGTATTAATGTTACTTGGTTTTGCGATTACTTCAACCTTCATACTATCCACTAAAGCTTGTGCTAGGTTAAAGGATGTAGATGTTACAAAATACAACCAATAAGAAGATAGTTTTGGTGTTAATACTGGAAGTGTATAAATGTATCTTTTAAACCTTCTTACCTCTGCAAACTGTAACAACATTTCCTTATAAGTTAATATCTCAGGACCGCAGATGTCAAAAGATTTATTGTAGACCTCTTTAACTTGTAAACTATTTTCTAAAAAGGCTAATACATCTCTAACTGCAATAGGCTGTGTTTTCGTTTTTAACCATTTTGGTGTTACCATTACAGGAAGCTTTTCTACAATATCTCTTATAATTTCAAAAGAAGCACTTCCACTTCCTACAATAATTCCTGCTCTAAAGGTCGTTAAGGCATAACTATTTGATTGTAACTCTTTTTCTACTTCGTATCTTGATTTTAGGTGCTTGGACAGCGAATTGTCATTAACTATTCCGCTTAAATACACCACTTGCTTACAATTAGTAGATTCTACTAGTTTTTTAAAATTCTGTGCACAGGTTAATTCTAAGTTTTCAAAATTTTCTGATGTCGTCGCCATCGAATGAATTAAATAGTACGCAGCATCGATATCTTTAGGAAAAACTGTATTTTCTGTATTTAAAAAATCTACTTTTATAAAAGTAACATTCGGATTGTTTTCAAACTCATCTGGTATTCTATCTAAATCACGAACACAACAGACTAATTGATGGTTATTTTCCAGCAACCTAACAATTAATCGTTTTCCTATATAACCTGTTGTGCCTGTAACTAAGATTTTCATTCCTTTGGTCTTTGATATGATAATCTTGTATAGTTTTCTGCCACCATATAGGTATCTAATCCATTAATTGCAGCTACTTTTTCTTTGGATAGGTTTAAAAAACCATCTTCTGAAAGCATATTGTCGTTAAAATACAAATCAGTAACTTCTCCTAGAACTAAAATAGTTCCGTTAGCTTTTATATGATGTTCTTCTAAAAACTTCATTCCAATTTGTAAGGGTGACTCTGCTACAAATGGAGCATGAAAGTTATTTTTAAATTCTTCCGAAAGTGTTGTTTTATCAAATTCTGAAATTTCTGACGGATATTTAGCCGAGGTATGATGCGCCTCTTCTATCATTACTTCATTAATAGCATTAATTGTGTAGTAACCCGTTTCTTTGATATTGTTATATGTGTTCCTCACAACTGTTGTGGGACGCAGTACAAAACCTAGTATTGCCGGACTTGAACCATAATGCACTACAGAGCTAAACACCGCTACATTGGTAATATCGTCATTAGATTTTGTCGCAATAAGATTTGCTGGTTTATAACCAGAAATACTATTCATCAAATTTATTTTATAAAGATGAGGAAACTCGTCTATTTCTTGACGCGTAATGTGCATTATATTGTATTAAAATTATTTATTTTTACCTTGTTCGCCTTTAAGTCATGCATTAAGTTATACAGACCAAAAAATGTTCGATTGATGTAAATAAAGTGTTTTGACCCTCTATTTCCGTTCATCTTTTTTAGTTCTGTACTCTTGGCATATTTTTGACCTAAATCAGCTATTTTTCCGAAGAAAACGGCATCAGAAAAATCAAATTCTTCTTGCTGAAAAGGTTGTGTAAAGAGTGATAACATCTCATAAAAAAGCGACTTAAAAAAGGTTATTTCTTCTGGAGTATCGTCTTTTCTTAAAATTTCTAACTCATACAGTTTGCTTTCAAAGAAGGCGGGATTATCTATATTTTCTCGTTTTGCTAATTCAAAATAAGGCACATAAAAACTTTCAGGAACTTCTTTCATGCATCCAAAATCAATTACAATAAGTTCGTTTGATTTGGATACTAAAAAATTTCCTGGATGTGGGTCTGCATGTACTTTTTTTAGCTTGTGCATTTGGTACATGTAAAAATCCCATAAAGCCTGCCCTAGTTTGTTTGAAACATCTTCAGTTTGTTCTTCTTTAGTAAATTCTGACAGGTGAACCCCATCCATCCAGTCCATCGTTAAAATTCTATCTGATGACAAGTCTGGATAGTAGCTTGGAAATTTTAAATTTGGAATATGTTTACATGCATTAGCAATTTCATTACTCTGAGCTAGCTCTAATTCATAATTAGTTTCCTCTAAAAGTTTGTCTTCAACTTCTTTGAAGTATTCGTCAGAGCCTTCACCTTTAATGTTAAACATTTTCATTGCAATGGGTTTTACCATTGCTAAATCGGTTGAAATACTATCCGCTACTCCAGGATACTGAATTTTTACAGCTAACTTTTTTCCATCTTTCGTCGCTTTATGAACTTGTCCTATACTTGCTGCATTTACTGATTCTGCCGTAAACGTATCAAAAACTTCATTAGGTGTTTTATTGAAGTATTTTTTAAATGTTTTGGTTACCAAAGGTCCTGATAATGGTGGTACTGAAAACTGAGATAATGAGAATTTTTCTACATAAGCATTGGGTAAAATATTCTTTTCCATACTTAGCATTTGCGCTACTTTTAATGCTGAACCTTTTAGCTCTTTTAACCCATCATAAATATCGGTAGCATTATCCTCATTAAGCTGCTTTTTAGCTTCCTCTTCTGATTTAGTGATTTTATTACCGTAATATTTAGCATAATTTACACCTACTTTTACCCCTGTTGAAACTAGTTTTGTAGCACGTTCTATTTTTGAGGTTGGTATTTTATTTAGCGTTTTCATACCATTGGTGATTTTTCTTTCCACAAAAACTTTGCTAAATCAATCACACTTTTTACAGGTGCTATTTGCTGAATATCAAAGCTTGCTTTGACTGATTTTTCTATAAAAAGATCTGTTTTTTCAAAGCTAGGTGATTCATCATCTATCCAAAATTTTAAGATCATTAATAACTGCATCCAATATCCTTCTGCAACAGTTTTATCTTGAATTTTATTTACTTTTTCATTTTTAAAGTCAATTTTTTCAAGATCTAATCCGTTTACAAAATCAATAAATTCTACTCGCAACTCTTTCAATACAGATAATCTTGAAAAGTCGGTTTTCATTTCCTTGAATTGTAACAACACGTACGATCTGTTAGCTGTTAACAGTTCAAAAAAAGTAAAGTAAAAACTTAATAGTTTATCTTTTGATGGATAGTCTTTGTATGCCTCTGTTTTATGCAATAAGTGAATAGTTTCTTTTGCAAAAACTCCGAAAATAGCTTTTTCTAAACTTTCAAAACTTGAAAAATGTTTGTAAAAATCTGCCTCTTCAAAGTTGTTTTCTTGTGCGAAAGAAAATATGGAGTTTGGTTTACCTGCTGATAGTACAGCGTTCATATACCATTCTATTATTTTTTCTTGAGTTATGTTCTTTTTTTTTGCCATGATTTAATTGTTTAATACGATGTATGCGTTGAGACTAGTTGCAATCGTCATCCATATTAGATATGGAAGAATAAATAGTGTATACCATTTTACTTTTTTTAAATACTCAAAAGTGAAATAACCTACGAGTATCCACAATAAAGCGATTACTACTAAACCTAGTTTTGTTAAATGTTGATTGAAGAAAATATAATTCCAGCTTACATTTAAAACCCATTGGTCTATATATAAAATGAGTACTTTTTTGTTTAAAAATTCATGTTGAAAACTCACTCTAGTCATATATACAGAAAACAATACCATAATGGTTGTCCATGCTGCTCCAAAAACCCATCCTGCCGGTGTCCATGGAGCTTTGTTTAAAGATAAGTACCAATCTGTTCTTGGCCCTTCGTTCATTAACCAAGCTCCAATAGCTAAAGCTGAAAAATTAGCTATTAGGAATATTAAAAATCGTATGTATTTATTTTCTTTCAAGTTTTTTTCTTTTTAAAGAATTGAAGATTAACTGTACTGAAAACAACATTGTAAATGCATAAAAAATGTCTTCAAAGGGTATGGTGAAAATTCTAAATCCTAAGTTTTCTGAATTGTTATACCAAACAACTGATTCTTCTATAAAGCTTCCTGTTAAAATTCCATTAACGATTAAGAAAGGAACTAATATTACCAAGAAGCTTGGGTAATATTCTTGTAACGTATTCAAATGATATTTTAACGCATAGCCCAACAGCAATAAGAATAGTATAAAGTTAACTGTTGTATACCATTTTCCGAAGTTAAAAATCAATAATAAACTCACTAAAACTATGAGTAAAAAGCTTATGATTACTGTCATTGACTTTGACATTTTAAACTTTGGAAATAAAAATTTTAATGCTTCATGTGTAAATAAACACGCATAGGGTATACAAAAGAAGAACATCCATTCTTCTATTGGCATGTGCAGTAATTTTAAGGATAAATGGTAATCTGGGTTAAAACCCCACACTCCTATTTGCGTAAACCAACTGTCCCAAATCAAAAAAAACAAGGCGACTAATAAAATACTAAGCGCTGCTTGTTTAAAATATTGTATAAAGTGTAATTTTTTTTCAAAAACACTATATAATAGCGGAATACTTAAACTACCTAGGTTTAATATTAGATACAAATACTGACTCACTGTCTTTTATTAAAGTATTTAAAGGGCACAAACAACATACCGAAACATTCTCCGTCGTGTTTTCCCAAATGTTTGTGATGAATTTTATGTGCTTTTCGTAATCCTTTTAAGTATTGGTTATTTGTTTTGTCAAACCACTTAAACCTTCTATGAATTAATACGTCGTGTACCAAAAAATAAGCTATACCATAAAACAATATTCCCAAACCTATAAAGAACAAAACATTTAATTCTGGATGAATTCCAAAGTAAAAAAGCAACATACTAGGAATAGCAAAAACCACAAAAAAAACATCGTTTTTTTCAAACACATGTGGATATCCTGGTTGATGGTGATCTTCATGTAAATACCATCCAAAACCATGCATTACATATTTATGAGTACACCAAGTAACTCCTTCCATAACAATAAATGTTAGTACAGTAACTGCTATGTAAATTGCTATATTCATAATGATGTATTGTTAATTATATATGTATGTAAATAATTTGTACTGTCTTTTTTTTGGAGTTCTTCTTTTAAAAACTGTTTATCTTTTTTTATAGAAGACTTATATCCTAAAATACCTGGTGTATTTTCTTGTATCACTAAGCGAACATATCTTAAATGAATGTTGTTAGGATTCTTTGAAATTAGTGTTTCTAGTTTATGTTTTTCTGTATTAAAAACTTTCAATTTACTCCACGGCATCATTTTATATTTTGCCTGTTTCATTTGTAAAGAAATTACGTAGGCTTGTATACTTACTTCTTTACTGTTTTTATATTTTTTTATGTAAGATAACTCTGCTTCTTTTGTAGCTAATTCATGGTACTCTATAACAAAATTAGGTGCATTATTGAAGCCTATAATCGACATAAAAAACAGTACTCCTAAGATACCACTTTTTATCATATTAAATTCAATTTATACCTTACATAACTTCTTGCTAGAAGATTAATTTTCATAGGGTTTGAAATTCGAATTCTAGTATCCATAATTTTTGTTGAAGGCGTATCTTGAAGCTTCTTTAATAATTTTTTATAATACCTATACGCCATGTAAACCCCAAATTTTGCTTCAACCGGTAGCTTTAAAATACCGTTTTTATAAGCAAAGTCAAAATCGTCTTCTATTTCTTTAATAATTGTATTTTTTCCTTCCGCACTTAAATCCCCAAAATTGATATTTGGAAAATAAGACCTATTCAATTCATTAAAATCTTCTTTTAGATCTCTTAGAAAATTCACTTTTTGAAATGCTGACCCTAAACGCATTGCGGGCTCTTTTAGCTCCTCGTACTTTTGTTGATTTCCATTTACAAAAACCTTTAAACACATTAATCCAACAACATCGGCAGAACCATATATATATTCATTATACTCTTCTGTAGTTGTATATTCTGTTTTGTACAAATCAGCTTTCATACTTTTTAAAAACGACTGTACTAAATCATCAGAAATTTTATACTTATTTACAGTATGTATGAAAGAGTTTAGAATAGGGTTTAAACTAATTCCTCTATTCTTCGACTCATAATAATCTCTTTCAAATTTTAGTAATAATTGTTCTTTATCATACTCATGAAAAGAGTCTACTATTTCATCCGCAAAGCGTACAAAACCGTAGATATTATAAATATCAGCACGTATTTTTGGTGATAACATCTTCGTGGCTAACGAAAACGAGGTACTATACTTTTGAGTTACTAACTTACTACATGCGTAAGAAACCTCATCAAACAATTGTTTCATCTTTGTACGTTTTTAAAATTAAATCTGAAGCTATTTTTCCTGAAATTAAAGATGGGGGAACTCCTGGTCCTGGTACTGTTAACTGCCCCGTAAAGAACAAATTCTTTACTTTTTTACTTTTTATTTTTGGTCTTAAAAATGCTGTTTGTGTTAAAATATTCGCCAATCCGTATGCATTTCCTTTGTAAGAATTGTATTCCTTAACAAAGTCATTTACACAAAAGCTTTCTTTAAAAAGCACATGCTCTTTTACTGATTGATTTGTTAATTTCTCTAACCTTTCTATTATAATATTAAAATAGCGCTCTCTTAGCTCTGGAGTATCTTCTATACCAGGTGCTAATGGAATTAAAAAAGTAGCAGCTTCTTTTCCATTGGGCGCAAAAGAACCATCTGTTACTGAGGGAAAGCTCGCATAAAATAATGGTTCTTTTGGCCAACTAGGAACATCATATATTGTTTTTGCATGCACATCAAAATCTGTATCAAAAAACAGTGTATGATGACATACATTTTTTAATTTCTTATCAAACCCTACATAAAAAAGTAATGATGAAGGTGCAAATGTTTTTTTATCCCAATAACTTTCTGAGTACTGCCTTAGGTATTTAGGAAGTAGTGTTTCTGTATGATGATAATCTGCCCCGCTTAACACTACATCAGATTCCATTAGTTTTCCATCTACCGCAACACCAATTGTTTCTCCTTTGTCATTTACTACAATCTCTTCAACATTTGCATTAGTTTGAAACATTACTCCTAAACTAGTAGCTAGTGTAGTCATAGCTTCAATTACTTTATACATACCTCCTTTAGGATGCCATGTACCTAAGCCAAAATCAGCATAATTCATAAAATTGTAAAAAGCAGGTGTATCACTAGGCTTTGCACCTAAAAACAATACTGGAAACTCTAAAATTTGAATCAGCTTCTTACTTTTAATTTTCTTTCTTACTTCATGTCTAATGGTAGAAAAAAACTGAAATATTTTACCCATAGTAACTGGAGTTACTAATTCTAAAGGAGAAACACCAGGTTTATAAACTAAATCATTTATAGAAACATCATAATTGTATTTTGCTGATTTTAAAAAAGACTTCAGGTGTTTTGAACTTCCCTTTTCTTCTTTTTCAAAAACCTCATAAATCTCATCTAATGTTCCTGGAATTATAATTGAATCTTTTTCTCCAAAGTACACTTCATAAGCCGGATTTAATCTTTCTAACTCGTAGTAATCTGATGGCTTCTTACCAAAATCTGCAAAAAACTTTTCAAAAACATCTGGCATCCAATACCATGTAGGACCTATATCAAAAGTAAACCCTTCTCTCAACAATTGTCTTGCTCTCCCACCAATGGTAGCATTTTTTTCTAACACAGTTACTTCATACCCAGCTTTAGCTAAATAACATGATGCCGACAAAGAAGAGAATCCTGAACCTATTATGTATACTTTTTTTTTCAAATTATTTCTTATAAATATAATTAAATTAACTACGAGTGAAAATATTTTTTCACTCGTAATCAACACATTACTATAAAACTAAGGTAAAAGAACACTATCTACTACATGGATTACTCCATTAGTTCCTTGCACATCGGTTAAAGAGATTACAACAGATTGCCCTGAACTTGTATCTAATTTTGCTCCGCTAGATAAATCAACTGTAACTATATTGCCATCAAACATTGTGATTTCTTGATTATCACTTAATTCATCTGACTGTACATTTCCTCCCGCAAACACATGATACTTTAATACTGCTTCTAATGTTGCAATAGGAATATCTGCTAATGAACTCCAAGAATCATTACTATCTAACAATGCTTGAAATGCATCATTTGTAGGAGCAAAGATTGTATATGGTCCATCCTCTTTTAATAAAGAAACAAAATCTGTAGTATGACGGCTATCTGTTAACGCTGCTACCAAAGAAGTAAAACCACTATTATTTAATGCTAAAGTCACTACATTAGCAGGTAACATTACTTTATCTATTGTGTGTATAACTCCGTTTGAGACCATAACATCTGTAGCAATTGGTTTTGAATCTCCATTGAACTCCACTGCTCCATCAACTTCTACTTGTAATGACAACATCTCATCATTTGGACCTGTTGATAAGGTATTCACATAGGTGTTAGATAAATCTGCCGCTTTTACTTCACCACTTATCACATGAAATAACAATACCGACTTTAATGTTTCTACTGGAATATCATCTAATGAATTCCATGAGTCATTACTATCTAACAACGACTGAAATGCTGCATCAGTTGGAGCAAAAACAGTAAAAGATCCATCAGCTTGTAATGCTGATACTAAATCAGCTTTTTGCAAAGCTGCAACCAAAACACTTAAATTAGAATCTGCAACTGCTACATCAACTATATTCTTTGTTTTTTCTATTACTGGGTCATCATCACTACATGATGTTAATAAACCAAAACTTAAAAACAAACCCAAAAACAACACCGAGGTCAAATTCTTTACTTTCATAATTTCACACTTTAAATTATTGCTTACTCTTATTTTTTATAGTCTACTTTTCAGCTTCGGTAGACTTTGTTTATTTTATATTAAAAAACATTAAACAAAATTAGTTTCATTAAAAAAATATGTCTTGAAAATCAAAACATTAGTCAAAATTACATTTTTTGTTTAACAAAAACAAATAAAAGATAAACAAAATTAAGTTACTCAAAAAAAATTAGAACTGATTTAAAAATATTTTAAGAGAAGAATACACTGTTATTTTAGCTTTAAAATCTATACTATCAACAGCCATCGCTTTGTTTCCTATAGCTATCAATTCATGGTTAGTGTTTTCAAGTACAGCTTCAATTTCTGAAAAATATTCTTCTATTTTATCATCATAAGGCTGAACTGTCATAGATGTAATAAAACAAACTTTCGATTTACTTTTAAAAAAACAATCTAAATTATCTAAAGGTAGACTTTGCCCTAAATAAATCGTGTTATACCCTCTTAATATAAGCTCATAATTTAGGTACATTAACCCTAATTCATGAATCTCATTTTCAGGTAGGAACAACACATAACTCGTTTCTGAATTATTATTAGAATACTCTAATTTCTCTATGTTAATTTGAATTTTTTGGACAATTAAATTCGAAATAAAATGCTCATGCGCTGGCAACAACGTGTCTGTTTGCCACAACAACCCTATATGATTCAAGAAAGGTACAAAAACATCTTTGAAGATTTCTCTAAACGTTTTTCTTTTAAGCAACCTATTGTAAGCATTGTTAAATAACGTTTTATCAAATTGAAACATTGCCAACTTAAAAGAGTTTATTGCTTCGTCATTTACAGCCATTTTAAAAGCCAACTCTCTAGCCTTTAAAACAATTGTATCATCAGACATTTCAGCAATCTTAGAAATCTTTATATTGTTTTTATTCAACAACACTACATTAAGCAACTTCTGTAAGTTTTCAGAAGAATAATAACGAATATTTGTATCTGTCCTATCAGGTGATAACAGATCATATCGTTTCTCCCAAATTCGAATAGTATGAGCCTTAATTCCTGAAATGTTTTCCAGGTCTTTAATTGTGAAAGTAGATTTTATATTGTTCAATTTATTCTAAATTCTTTTGAACAAAGATACAAATTTTCATAAACTACAAACTTATAGTGCTTCTTATGAATATTTTATACTTATTTTTGATGGTTATTTTTCTCAAAAATCATGAATTTTCAGACACAAGTACCACTTACAAAACAAAAACATAATCAAATTAATTATCAATCCAAATTATTATTACTTGGTTCTTGTTTTTCTGAAAATATTGGTAATAAACTTGATTATTATAAGTTTCAGTCAAAACAAAATCCTTTTGGGATTTTATTCCACCCTAAGGCTATTGAAAATTTAATTATAAAAGCCCTAAACAAAGAAAAATATACTGACAAAGATGTTTTTTTTCACAATGAACGCTGGCACTCTTTTGAAGCACATTCAAGTTTAAGCGCTATAAATAAAAATAAATTATTAAACAGCTTAAATTTATCCATACAACAAACTTTTGAACAACTACAAAACACCACACACCTTATCATTACACTAGGTACCGCTTGGGTATATCGAGAAATTATCTCGGATACTTTAGTTGCTAATTGCCATAAAGTTCCTCAGAAAAAATTTTTAAAAGAATTATTAAGTGTTGACGAAATTTCTGAAAGCTTACAAGCTATTAGTTCTCTTGTAAAATCAGTTAATAAAAACATATCGGTTATTTATACAGTATCACCTGTTCGTCATCTTAAAGATGGGTTTATAGAGAATCAACGAAGTAAAGCACATTTATTTTCAGCTATTCATGAAGTAGTAGAACCAAGGAGTGCTATTTACTATTTTCCTTCGTATGAAATTATGATGGACGAGTTACGTGATTATCGTTTTTACAATGAAGATATGATTCACCCGAACCAAACAGCTATTAATTATATCTGGGAAAAGTTTAAAGAGGTTTGGATTATGGAAGATTCATATCAAACCATGCAACAAGTTGATATCATTCAAAGAGGATTAAACCACAAACCCTTTAATCCAAACTCTGAAGCACATCAGTTGTTTTTAAAAAAGCTACAACAAAAAAAGGAAACACTTTTACAAGCATTTCCTTTTATAAAATTCTAATCTTTATATATTTATTTTACTAAATATTGATCTACATTTTGCCATGGACCACCGTTGATTACATCAACCCCATGGTTTTGTAAAAACTGTGCTGCTTGCCCGCTTCTACCTCCACTTCTACATACTGCTATTACTGGCTTATCCCACGATTTAATTTCCTCTACATTTGTAGGAATCGTAGCTAACACAATATGCTTAGCTCCTTCGCTATGCCCTTCATTCCATTCCGCTAAAGTTCTCACATCTAACACAATCGCTCCTTTAGCTAAATATTCCTGTATTTCGTTACTCATATTCTTCTTTCTAAATAAATTAAATAATCCCATGTTATACTTCTTGGTAATTTTCCAACAAAAGTAAACCGTTTTCTATTAACGTAGTGTAACTCTTGTTACTTTTCATGTTTTCAAGATATTCACGTAACGTTTGTTTTATTGAAAAATTGTTTAGTGTTGCCAATTCTAACAATTCTAACGGCAACAACCAATCATTTTTAAACTTCGATTTTACTTCTGTAAAAATTTCCTCAATATCTTCTTCAGAAACCATGCCACACTCTCTTAACTCTCTTACTCTGTCATACAAACCATACAACCTTCTATCTGAATCAGAATATTGAATTTTATGCGTTTTAGTTTCCGATACTTTTCCTACATCTCCAAATGAAGCTACATCAGCAGATCCAGCAAAAGCCGACACTACCTCAACACCAACTGCCATATCGTACACTCCCCAATCTGGGTGAAATAATAATGTGTCACCATGAGTTACAGTACAGTTTTTAAAGGAAATCAATAAAATTCTACCTCTTAAATCTCTTGTTCCTGTTATAACTTCTCCAACTACTTTTACCCCTCCTTCAAATTCTAACGTAACTTGTTCTCCTTCGTAAATTCCATACGCTTTTAAATCACGCGGACTCATATTTTCTATCGGAATATTAATTCCTTTTAACTTTCCTATTGGACTACCAAAACCTTCAGCATGATAATTTATACCGTGACCTATTAACTCTTTATCTCTATTTGCTAAGGCAGTAGGTCCTGTAGTTTGCACATAAATAGCTTTGTTATTCTCATCTGTTATTACATTTGTAAAAACACCCGATATCTGAATACCAGTACTCAACTCAATAGTTCCTAAATTTTTAGAGTCTATTAGTTTTTCTATTCCTTTTAATCCTCCAGTTCGTATCGCCATTTTATTAGCAAACTGCTCCAACACCAAACTTAAATGAGCAAAATCTGGCGTAACAAATAATTGAGGCTGAGGTTTTGTAATATCAAAGCTTACATTAGCAGCATCTAATGTATATGGAACTTTTTCTACTTCATCTTTCATGCACCATTTACTCTCTCCTATAGAAGATAACAATCCAGCTCCATAAATTTTCGGATCATCAAGAGTTCCTATCAACCCATACTCAACCGTCCACCAATGTAGATTTCTTATTTGAGCCATTTCTGAAAGCTCTCCCATATTATCTTGTAACCACTCCACTTTGTCTTGCGCTTCATCAATTTCTTTTTGAGTAGAATTTGGATCTTCTTTTAGAATAGATAATAAACGAATGGCTTCATACATTTCGTAATCTTTTGCTGAAGAAATCGCTTTCGCTCCAATTTCTCCAAAACGACGTAAATACTCAGCATATTCAGGGTTTGCAATAATTGGCGCATGCCCTGCAGCTTCATGAATAATATCAGGAGCTGGTGTGTATTCGATATGATCTATCGTACGCATGTCAGATGCAATCACTAACACGTTGTACGCTTGAAACTCCATAAAAGCATTTGGTGGTATAAAACCATCAACAGACACCGCTGCCCAACCTATTTCTTTTAAAATACGGTTCATTCCTTGCATATGAGGAATTTTCTCTACTGAAATACCTGTCTTTTTCAATCCATCTAAGTACGAATCATGCGCTACTTTTCCTAAATAATCTACGTTCATACGCATTACATAACGCCATACCGCCTGGTTCTGAGCAGTATATTCATCGTACGGTTGTTTTACCACAAATTTATGTAAGTGTTTGGGTAACTTCTTAGTAACTTCGTTTAATTCAAAGTGAGGCTCCATAATGTTGTTTGTTTTGCTGTGTAAATTTAAGTTTTTTATAGTTCACAAAAAATTGATATCCGTTAAATTATATATTTTGTACTTTTACTTTTGGGACTAATAAAACAACTTATTGATGAAAATTAAAGGAGGCTTAAAAACTCGTTTACTTATAGGTATAGCTATAGTTGCTTTTGCTTATTTACGTAAATGCAGTCAACAAGAGGTAAACCCTTACACAGGAAAAACACAAGCAGTTAGCCTATCTCCAGAACAAGAAATCGCTATCGGACTACAACAAGCTCCTGTAATGACTCAACAGCATGGAGGTTTATACCCTAACGAAAATGCTCAAGCACTTGTAGACAAAGTTGGTGCAAAACTTGTAAACAACACGATAGCTAAAAAATCTGGCTATCAGTTCGATTTTCATTTATTAAGAGACGAAAAAACTATTAATGCTTTTGCTTTACCAGGCGGACAGGTTTTCATTACTCATGCTCTGTTTTCTCAACTAAAAAACGAAGATCAATTAGCAGGAGTTTTAGGACATGAAATTGGTCATGTTTTAGGAAAACATTCTAATGAACGAATTACTGATGCAAATTTTTGGAAACTTTTAACCATGGGAGCTTCTGTTGGTGCTGATTTAGGACAATTAGCTAATAATATTGGACAACAAACTTTGTTAAAGAACGGTCGTGGTGATGAACTAGAAAGTGATGAATTAGGCGTAAAATTAATGATTGATGCGGGTTATAATCCTGAAAACTTAATTGGAGTAATGGAAATTTTAAAAGCTGCAGCAGGACCAAATAGAATTCCTGAGTTTCAAAGTACGCATCCTGATCCTGAAAACAGAATTGAGAAAATTAAAGAGGCTATTCGTAAGTATAAAAAGTAATGTTGTTATTGTAACGTTTCATTAATTAAATATACTAATAATTACATCTTAAAATTATTTGCTATGAGTTTTGGTTTTGGCCCTGCATCAGATATGAACAAAACTGTTCAATACCTTAAAAGAAACAAACCTAATACATTAAAAAAATTAGGTCAACTTACCAATGAAAATAATTACACTATAACGGATAAAAAAGCCTCTCAAAAACAACTTAATGAAATAAGAAAAAAAGTAAAGAAAGAAAACCAGAAAGCTTTACTTAAAAAAATATTGTTTTTCACTCTTTTTCTTATTTTTTTAATTTACTTTATATACTTTTAAAAAATTTGCTATGAGTTTTGGTGGAGCGGTATCTGCAATGATAACCAGTTTAAAAAACAATAAAAGAAAAAGAGTTAGTGCTTTTGATAAACTAGAACGATTTCAAAAAGAAAACAGTGATAAATTATATTTTGATAGGTGTGCTAACAAAAAGGAACTTGATAAAATACGCCTACAAACCTTAAAGAAAAATAAAACTCAATACATTAAAAATAGCATTGGCATCCTCATAATCTTCTCTATACTAATATACATTGCTTTTGTTTTTGTGAATTCCTAAAATATTCCCCAAAAATCTTTCTTACTTTTGCAGTGCAACACACAACAAATGAACAAGAAAGTAATTTTAATGATTTTGGATGGATGGGGAATTACCCAAGATCCAAAAGTATCGGCCATATACAACGCTAAAACCCCATTTATAAATTCGTTATACGATAAATTCCCACATGCACAGTTAAGAACTGATGGCGAACATGTTGGTTTACCTGTAGGACAAATGGGAAATTCTGAAGTTGGGCATATGAATTTAGGTGCTGGTAGAATTGTATATCAAAACTTAGCTAAAATCAACAAGGCTGTAAAAGATGGAACTTTAGCACAAGAAAAGGAACTTCTAAACGCTTTTGAATATGCAAAGGCCAACAATAAAAATGTTCATTTTTTAGGATTGGTTTCCAATGGAGGAATTCACTCTCATATTGACCATCTAAAAGGGTTGCTGTCTGCAGCTAACAATGTTGGTTTAGATAATGTTTATCTACATGCTTTTACTGACGGACGTGATTGCGATCCAAAATCAGGGAAATACTTTATCAACGACATTCAAGAACATATGCAAGAAACTACGGGTGAATTAGCTACAATCACTGGTCGTTACTATGCTATGGATCGTGATAATCGTTGGGAACGTGTACAGCTTGCTTACGATGCTTTAGTGAATGGAGAAGGCTCTTTTTCTTCGGATGCTTCAACTAGCATTCAACAAAGTTATGATTCTGATGTTACTGACGAATTCATCAAGCCTATAATTATGGTTGATAAAAATAACCAACCAAAAACTACAATTATAGAAGACGACGTTATTATTTTCTTTAATTTTAGAACCGACAGAGGACGTCAGTTAACAGAAGCTTTAAGTCAAAAAGATTTCCCTGAGTTCAACATGAAGAAGTTACCTTTGTATTTTGTTACTATGACAAATTATGATGACACGTTTAACAATATTCATGTTATTTACGACGGAAAAAACATTGAAAACACCTTGGGTGAAGTATTAGAATCAGCAGGGAAAAGTCAAATAAGAATTGCTGAAACAGAAAAATATCCACACGTAACTTTCTTTTTCTCAGGCGGAAGAGAAGAAGAGTTTAAAGGTGAAAAACGTTTACTATGTCCGTCACCAAAAGTAGCTACTTATGATTTAAAACCTGAGATGAGTGCTTATGAGATACGAGATGCTATTGTTCCTGAACTACAAAGCGGTGATGTTGATTTTGTGTGTTTAAACTTTGCAAATGGTGATATGGTAGGACATACTGGTGTATTTGAAGCTGCTGTTAAAGCCTGTGAAGCGGTTGATGATTGTGTAAAAGATGTAATTACCACAGCACTAGATAACGACTACACTACTATTTTAATTGCAGATCACGGAAACTGTGAAACAATGATTAACCCAGACGGAACACCACATACAGCCCATACTACCAACCCAGTTCCTATGATTTTAATTGACAAGGAGTTAAAATCAATAAAAAGTGGTATTTTAGGCGATGTTGCTCCAACTATTTTAAAACTGATGGGCGTTGAGCAACCTGAAGAAATGACACAACATTCGCTTATTTAAAAATAAATTTTATGAAAAAAATCGTATACTTTTTTGTAACCTTACTTATTGTTTCTTGTGCATCGACACCTAAGAACCTAGCAATCAAAAACGAAAACGGAAATTTAGTTGGTATCGCTACTAAAAAAGACTTTCAGCAAGAACCATATGGGAGTGATTGGTTCAACGATTTTTATTCTTATTACGAAACAGACAAGGGTACCGTAGAAAAACTAAAACCATACTTAAAAGACATAAAAATAAAAGGATTTATGGGAACTTGGTGTGGAGATAGTAAAAGAGAAATCCCTAACTTTTATAAAATATTAGACGAAGCCGAATTCGATTATAAAAACCTTGAATTAGTTACAGTAAACCGTCAGAAAAAAGCCAATGGTTTAGAAGAAGGTTTCAATATAATTCGAGTTCCAACCTTCATTTTTTATAAAAACGGAAAAGAAGTTGGTCGTTTTGTTGAACACGCTATTGAAGATAGCTCTGTTGAAGAAGATTTCTTCAAAATACTATCTGGTCAAGAATACAAACATCCATATCAAAAATAACTGTAAATTTGCGCCTCAATATTTTTACCATGATTAAACCAAAAACTAGAGAAGAAATTGAATTAATGCGCGAAAGTGCTTTAGTAGTATCAAAAACTTTAGGTATGCTTGCCAAAGAAGTAAAACCCGGGGTTACTACATTGTATCTTGATAAACTTGCCGAAGACTTTATTCGTGAGCAAGGTGCCATTCCTGGTTTTTTAGGCTTGTATGATTTCCCTAACACTCTTTGCATGAGTCCAAACTCACAAGTAGTTCACGGAATTCCAAATAACACACCTTTACAAGAAGGTGATATCATTTCTATTGATTGTGGTGCTATAAAAAATGATTTTTATGGAGATCATGCCTATACGTTTGCTGTAGGTGAAATTGCTCCTGAAACTCAAAAGCTACTTGACGTTACTAAAGAGAGTTTATATGTAGGTATTCGTGAATTTAAAGTAGGAAATCGTGTTGGAGATGTAGGATTTGCTATTCAAAACTTCACTGAAAAGCATGGCTATGGTATTGTTCGTGAATTAGTAGGTCACGGATTAGGACGTAAAATGCACGAAGATCCTGAAATGCCTAACTATGGACGCAGAGGACGAGGTAAAAAATTTATTGAAGGTATGGTAGTTGCCATTGAGCCTATGACAAACTTAGGAACACAAAAAATTCGCCAACACAGTGACGGATGGACCATCACTACTTTAGACAACAAACCTTCTGCCCACTTTGAGCACGATGTAGCTATTATTGATGGTAAACCTGAGTTATTATCTACCTTTAAGTATATATACGATGCGTTAGGTATTGAAAGTAATGAGGAAGACGAATTCAGACAACAACCATTAGTCTTATAATTTGTGTCTTTATTTAAAGTAATACTAAATACAATTCCAAGACCAATATTAATTAAAGCTAGCTATTGGGCTCGCCCAATTATAGCTTGGTGGTTAAAAGGAGATAATTTTACGGACCCTATCGATGGAAAATCGTTTCGTAAACTTTTACCTTATGGATATGGAAAACAACGTCCGAACGCACTTTCCCCTTCTACATTGTCGCTTGAAAGACATCGTTTAATGTGGTTGTTCTTGCAACAAGAAAGCAACTTTTTCTCTTCTGAGAAAAAACTAAAAGTATTACATATTGCTCCAGAGCAATGTTTTTTAGACCTTTTTAGAAAACAATCGAACCTAGAGTACACTACTTCTGACTTAGAATCACCTATTGCAGATGTAAAAGCAGATATTTGTGACCTTCCTTTTGAAAACAATTCTTTTGATGTAGTATTTTGTAATCATGTATTAGAACATATTCCTGACGACACGAAAGCAATGCAAGAATTGTATCGTGTAATGAAAACTGGTGGGTTTGGTATTTTTCAAATTCCTCAAGATTTATCTAGAGAAGTTACTTTTGAAGACAATTCGATTACAGACCCCAAAGAGCGTGCAGAAATATTTGGCCAGTATGATCATGTTCGCGTATACGGTCGTGATTATTTTAACAAACTACGTTCTATAGGTTTTACAGTTGATGAAATAGACTATACAAAAAAAATCGCCCCAGAAAAACTAGAACGATTTGCTTTAATGAAAGGCGAAATTTTACCTGTATGTTATAAAAATTAATTAGCATACTCTGCTAACTCATTTGCTTCATTATGATATAGTAACACCACCTTTAACTCTGGGTGTTCTTCTAAAAATACTTTTGTTTTCTCTAGACCCATTGCTAAAAAAGCAGTAGCATAAGCATCTACATCAGCGCAATCTCCTTTTAAACGAACTGATACGCTTAACAAGTTACTTTCCTCTGCCAATCCTGTCTTTGCATTTACGGTATGTACTATTTTTTTTCCTTCAGCATTTACCTTGTATTTTCTATAATTTCCAGAAGTTGCCATTGACTCGTTATCCAATTCAATTACTTTTTGAATAGAGCGTGTTCCGTCAACATTTGGTTTCTCAATGGCTACTTTCCATAATTTTCCATCTTTTGTCCCTCTAGCTCTAATCTCACCTCCTATTTCTACTAAATAATCATGAATATTTTTCGATTCTAAAAATCTACCTACTACATCCACTCCATAACCTTTAGCAAAAGCGTTTACATTAAACTCTATATCTGAGCTTTCTCTATGAACTTTTCTATCCTTTAAAGAAACTTTATCAAACCCCACATGTTCCATTAAGGCTGAAATTTCCTCGGTAGTTAGATTCTTTTTTTCCTTACCTGACCCAAATCCATATGCATCAATCAATCTTCCTATAGTTGGATCAAAATACCCATCAGTTTCATTATAAATTCTTTTAGCTTTTTCAAACACTTCAACAAACATATCATCAACAACTATTGTAGTATCTCCTTGATTAATTTTTGATATATCAGAAGTGGGCATATACGTTGACAATGATTTGTTTACCAAAACAAACAGACTATCAATAGGTTTTTGATAGTCTTCACTACTCACATAAGTAATATGGTAAGTCGTTCCAAAAACAGTTCCTTGAAGCTTCGTTATATTTTGTTTTTTTTCTTCTTTACAAGCTATTACTAACAATAATAAAACCAATAAAAGCGTTATCCTTTTAATCATCTTTAAAAATTTAGTCACAAAAATAATGCTTTCACACTTCATAAAAGATTGTTAATTCTCTTTTTTGTGTCTTCATTTTTATAAATTTGCTTAACTATTAATAAATACATCTAAAAAAAATCAGAATAAAATGAGAAAAATATTTTTATTCCTTACTGCTTCAATTTTACTAGCATCATGTGCTTCAACGAAAGAGTTAGAAGCTATTAAAGCTAAACATGAACAAACGAAAGAAGAGTTATTAGCTGTAAAAGCTAACTTAACAAAATGTTTAGTTGAAAAAGAAAATTGTGAAGACAAAGCATTTTCTTTAGAGTCTAGAGTAACAGAATTAAAGAAAGATAAAGAAAATACTTTACAACAAGTTGAGAATTTAACTGTATTAACTCAAGGTGCTAATGACAACATTAAAGAAACACTAGCTCAATTAAGTAAAAAAGATAAATACATCAACAAAATTAGAGAAGCTGCTTCTAAGAAAGATTCTTTAAACTTAGTAGTTGCATTCCACTTAAAAAGAGAATTACAAGACGGTATTGATGATGAAGACATCGAAGTTAACGTTGAAAAAACAGTAGTATTTATTTCAATCTCTGACAAGTTATTATTTAAAAGCGGAAGTTACACTATTAACGACAAAGCTTCTAAGGTATTAGAAAAAGTTGCAACTGTAGTTAACGGACAACCTCAAATGGATGTAATGGTTGAAGGACATACAGACAACACTCCTGTTTCAGCTGGATCAGCATTGAAGGATAACTGGGGCTTAAGTGTTTTACGTTCTACCGCTATTGTTCGTGAGTTACAAGGAAAATATAATGTAGCTCCTGAAAGGTTAATCGCAGCTGGTAGAAGTAGCTATGTTCCTTTAGTAGAAAACAACAGTCCTGCTAACAAAGCTAAAAACAGACGTACAAAAATCATTATTTTACCAAGACTAAATCAATTCTTTGATTTATTAGATCAAAAAGTAGAATAGTTTTTAAACATATAGATTAAAAAGCGTGCCATGTGCACGCTTTTTTTATACGTCTTGCTTAGCTAAAATAAATAGTAAAAAAATTAAACTAACACGCTATTTGTCAATCAAATAATTAATCGTACATTTGCAGACCTTTTTAAAGGATAAAATTAAATTATTAATAAACAAAAACTAATCGTGTAATTATGAACACATTAAGTTACAAAACAGTATCAGCTAATAAAGCTACCGTAAACAAAGAGTGGGTTTTAGTTGATGCGGACGGGCAAACATTGGGTCGTCTAGCTTCTAAAGTTGCAAAACTTATTAGAGGTAAGTACAAGCCAAATTATACTCCTCACGTAGATTGTGGAGACAACGTTGTTATTATCAACGCTGAAAAAATCAACCTAACTGGTAAAAAGTGGACAGATAAGTCTTACATCCGTCACACAGGTTACCCAGGAGGACAAAGATCATTAACTGCTACAGAAATGTTCGAAAAAGATCCTACAAGATTAATCGAAAAGGCAGTAAAAGGTATGTTACCTAAAAACCGTTTAGGTAGCGCGTTATTCAAAAATTTATATGTTTACGCAGGTACAGAGCATGGTCAAGAAGCTCAAAAACCTAAAACTATTAACCTTAACGATCTTAAATAATTATGGAAACTGTACACAAAATAGGTAGAAGAAAAACAGCTGTTGCTCGTGTTTATGTTTCTCAAGGAAGTGGAAACATCACTATCAACAAAAGAGAGTTTAAAAACTATTTCACTACTCCAACTTTACAATACAAAGTTCAACAACCTTTAATGTTAACTGAAAACTTAGAGGCTTACGACATTAAAGTAAACGTATATGGTGGTGGTGTTACTGGTCAAGCTGAAGCTATTCGTTTAGCAATTACTAGAGCATTAGTATCAATTAACGAAGAAAACAAAGCTGTATTAAAACCAGAAGGATTATTAACTCGTGATCCAAGAATGGTTGAACGTAAGAAATTCGGTCAGAAAAAAGCACGTAAGAAATTCCAGTTCTCTAAACGTTAATATTTTACTGAACTTGTTTCAGTATTTAAATGTTTCGAGACTGTTATTTATAAATCAATTTTTAACAGTTTAGTATCTAAATATTTCAGACTTAATAACTACTGAAATATTGCGAAAACAGAACGTAAACACATTTATTAAAATGGCAAACATTCAAGAATTATTAGAAAGTGGTGTTCACTTTGGACACTTAACTAGAAAGTGGAACCCTAACATGGCTCCATACATTTATACAGAGCGTAATGGTGTTCACATCATCGATTTGTACAAAACTTCAGCTAAAATTGACGAAGCTTCTGCTGCGTTACAAAAAATAGCTAACTCAGGACGTAAAATCTTATTCGTTGCTACTAAAAAGCAAGCTAAAGATATCGTTGCTGAAAAAGCTAAAGCTGTAAACATGCCTTACATTACTGAGCGTTGGCCAGGTGGTATGTTAACAAACTTCGTTACTATTCGTAAAGCCGTTAAGAAAATGACTGCTATTGATAGAATGAAGACTGATGGTTCTTTTGATGCATTATCTAAAAGAGAAAAATTACAAATTACTCGTCAACGTGAAAAATTAGAAAAGAACTTAGGTTCAATTTCTGATATGACTCGTTTACCAGGAGCTTTATTTGTAATTGATGTAAAGAAAGAACACATTGCTGTTGCTGAAGCACAAAAATTAAACATTCCAATCTTTGCAATGGTTGATACAAACTCTGATCCAAGACCAATCGATTTTGTAATTCCTGCAAATGATGATGCTTCTAAATCTATCGATAAAGTATTATCGTATGTAACTGATGCAATTGCTGAAGGCTTAACTGAAAGAAAAGCTGACAAAGAAAAAGCTAAAGCTGAAAAAGCAGCTGACGCTCCAGCAAAAGAAGAAGCAAAATAATTTTTAATTTAAAGGTTTCATTACATTGAAACCTTTAAATTTTTACAACTTTGTACAACAATATATTTACAACTAAAAAATAACGATAGAAATGTCAGTAAAAATTAGCGCTGCAGACGTAAAGAAATTAAGAGAAACTACCGGAGCTGGTATGATGGATTGTAAAAAAGCATTAGTAGAAGCTGAAGGTGATTTTGATAAAGCTATTGAAATTTTACGTAAAAAAGGACAAAAGATTGCTGCTAAAAGAGCGGATCGTGAGTCTACTGAAGGTGTAGCAATCACTAAAATTAGCGATGACAACACATATGGTGTTGCTATCGTATTAGCATGTGAAACAGATTTCGTAGCTAAAAACGATTCATTCAAAGCTTTAGCGCAAGAATTTGTTGACATCGCTTTTAACCACAAAACAAAAGAGGAGTTTTTAGCTGCTGATTTTGGTGGTGTAACTGTTGCTGAAAAATTAATCGAGCAAACAGGAGTTATCGGTGAAAAAATCGATATCACTGCTTTCGAAAGAATTGAAGCACCATACGTAGGAGCTTACACTCACGTTGGAAAAATTGCTGCAATGGTAGGTTTAACTGCTGTTGTAGATAACGCTGCTGAGTTAACTAAAGACTTAGCTATGCAAGCTGCTTCAATGGGAGCAACTTCTTTATCTTACAAAGATTTTGATCCTGCTTATGTAGCTTCTGAAACTGAAGCTAGAATTGCTGCGATTAAAAAGGACAACGAAGAATTAGTACGTTTAGGTAAAACTTTAAAGAACGTTCCTCAATTTGTTTCTCGTTTACAATTAACTGATGAAGCTTTAGCGAAAGCTGAAGAAGAAGCTAAAGAGCAATTAAAAGCTGAAGGTAAACCAGAACAAATCTGGGACAAAATCTTACCAGGTAAAATGGAAAGATTTATCTCTGACAATACAACTTTAGATCAAGAACAATGTTTATTAGATCAAAAGTTTATTAAAGACGAAAAGAAAACTGTTGCAGAATATGTTTCTACTTACGGTGACGTTGAAGTTAAAAACTTCGTAAGAGTTACTTTAGGATAATTCTCAACAACAATTTTATATTAAACCATCCAATTTTGGATGGTTTTTTTTTATGTCTTAAAATTAGAATAAAAAAAATATGTAGCTTTGCACAACTTTCAACAAAACAAATGCAATACAAAAGAATTCTTTTAAAATTAAGTGGTGAGGCACTGATGGGTGAACGTCAATATGGTATTGACCCAAACAGACTTAAAGAGTATGCCCAAGAGATAAAACAAGTTATAGATAAAGGAGTAGAAGTAGCCATTGTTATTGGTGGTGGAAATATTTTTAGAGGAGTTGCTGGTGCTAGTCAAGGTATGGACCGTGTACAGGGTGACCATATGGGAATGTTAGCTACTTGTATTAATGGATTAGCCTTACAAAGTGCCTTAGAAGATCAAGGAATTCACACACGGTTACAAACTGCTATTGAAATTAAAGAAATTGCAGAACCTTATATAAAACGTCGAGCTAATCGTCACTTAGAAAAAGGACGTGTAGTAATTTTTGGTGGAGGAACAGGAAATCCGTATTTTACAACCGATACAGCAGCTGTTTTAAGAGCTATTGAAATTAACGCTGATGCTATTTTAAAAGGTACACGTGTTGATGGTATTTATACGGCAGACCCAGAAAAAGATAAAGATGCTGTTAAGTACGAAAACATTACCTTTAAAGACGTTATTGAAAAAGGTCTGAAAGTAATGGACATGACAGCTTTTACATTAAGTGAAGAAAACAAATTACCAATTATTGTTTTTGATATGAACAAGCAAGGAAATCTTTTAAAGCTTGTTTCTGGAGAAAACATTGGAACAATAGTTGATAACGAATAAACCGAAAAGTTACCCTCAACCTATTTGAGGTTTTTAAATACGAACAAAATGAACGAAGAGATTGATTTTATTTTAGATTCGACTAAAGAGGCAATGGACAAAGCTATTAGCCACTTAGAAAAAGAGTTAGTAGGAATTAGAGCCGGTAGAGCAACTCCTGCTATGCTAAGCACAATTATGGTTGATTACTACGGTTCTCAAACACCATTATCGCAAGTAGCAAACGTAAATACTCCTGATGCTAGAACTATATCTGTTCAACCATGGGAAAAAAATATGTTACAAGAGATCGAAAAAGCTATTATGCTTGCAAATATCGGTTTCAACCCTATGAATAATGGAGAAAACATTATAATTAATGTGCCTCCGTTAACTGAAGAGCGTCGTAAAGGCTTAGCTAAACAAGCAAAAGCAGAAGCTGAACATGCAAAAGTTGGAATTCGTAATGCTCGTAAAGATGCTAACAATGAAATTAAAAAAGTTGATATATCTGACGATATGAAGAAAAATTCTGAAGCTGAAGTTCAGAAATTAACTGATGATTATGTGAAAATAATCGACGAAAAGTATGCCATTAAAGAAAAAGAAATTATGACTGTATAATTTCTTTTAAGAAATAGTTAAAAAAGAGCGTCATATGACGCTCTTTTTTTCGTTTAATTCATTCATTTAGCATAACTTTGCTGAAATTTTTTTTGGATGACTTTTTGGACTAAAATCGCAGGGTTCTTATTGCGAAATCGTTACTTAGTTTTAATTACTATTGCTATAATTACAGGACTTTTAGTCACTCAGATGAAATATATGCGCTTCTCCTATACAGAAGCCAACTTACTTCCTACCGATCATGAGGTAAACATTGAATACAACAAATTCTTAGAAATTTTTGGAGAAGAAGGTAATCTCATCATTTTAGGCGTAAAAGATTCTACAATATTTACACCTGCTAAATTTAATGCATGGAATAAACTTGTTAAAGATTTAGACAGCTTACCACAAGTAGATTTTACTGTTTCTGTTGCTGATGTTCAGCAATTAAAGGCCGATAGAAAAGAAAGAAAATTTGTCGTTGAGCCACTGTTTGAAGAAGCTCCATCTACTGATGAAGAAATTAAAAACATAAAGAAGCAACTTTTTGAGAAACTTCCTTTTTATAACAACTTATTATACAATGATAAAGGTACTTTACAAACAGCCATTTATTTAAATAAGGATATTGTAAACACTCCTATTCGTAAAGATTTTGTTTTTGATGTTTTAATACCAACTATAAAATCTTTTGAAAAAGACAATAAAATAGATGTTCGTGTTTCTGGTATGCCTTACATAAGAACTCTAAATTCTCAGAACATTACTGATGAAATGGGAATTTTTGTTATTGGTGCATTATTAATAACAGCTATTATCTTTTTCTTCTTTTTTCGTTCGTTTAGAGCTACATTTATTACGCTACTCGTAGTAAGTATTGGAGTAACTTGGGCTTTTGGTTTCATGGGATTATTCCGTTATGAAATTACTGTGTTATCAGCGTTAATTCCACCTTTAATTATCGTAATTGGTGTACCGAATGCAGTTTTCTTAATAAACAAGTATCAACAAGAAGTAAAAAAACACGGAAATCAAGCAAAATCATTACAACGTGTAATTTCTAAAGTTGGAAATGCTACATTAATGACCAACATTACTACTGCTTCAGGTTTTGCAACTTTTATATTTGTTAAAAGCAGGCTAATGCGTGAGTTTGGTGTTTTAGCATCTGTAAATATCATTAGTATTTTTATTCTAGCATTATTAATCATTCCGATTATATACAGTTTTATGCCACTACCGGAAAAAAAGCATTTAAACCATCTAGAGAAAAAATGGATGGGTAATGTTGTTTCTTGGATGGAACGTATGGTAAAAAAACAACGAATTGCTATTTACATTACTACAGTTTCAATAATCATTTTTAGTATGATTGGCCTATACATGATTCGTGTATCAGGAAGCTTGATTGAAGATATGCCTAAAGGAAAGCAGTTTTATAAGGATATTAAGTTCTTTGAATATGAATTTGGAGGAATTATGCCTTTAGAAATTTTAATTGACACTAAGAGAGAAAAAGGTGTAATGAAGCTTTCTACATTAAAAAAGATGGAAAAGCTTAATGAAACTATTGAAACTTTTCCTGAATTATCAAAACCTATATCTGTTACAAATCTTGTAAAATACTCTAAGCAAGCCTACTATAACGGAAATCCTAAGTATTATCAACTACCAACAAGTCAAGAGAAGAGTTATATTTTCTCATATACTAAAAACTCTGATAGTAACTCTGGTATGCTGAAGAACTTTGTAGATAGCACAGGACGTTACGCTCGCATAACTACGTTTATGAAGGATATTGGTACCGATAAAATGGACATTATCCAGGATCGATTACAGGCTGTAATTAACAAGCAATTTCCAGGTGAAAAATTTGACGTTTCATTAACAGGTAAAGCATTAGTATTTTTAAAAGGAACTAACTATTTAATTAAAAACTTGGTTATATCTCTATCGTTAGCGATTATATTAATCTCAATATTTATGGCATGGATGTTCCGTTCGCCACAAATGATATTAATCTCACTAATACCTAATATGCTTCCACTACTAATTACAGGTGGGTTAATGGGATTCTTTGATATCCCTATAAAACCTTCAACTATTTTGGTGTTTAGTATAGCCTTTGGTATTTCGGTAGACGACACTATTCACTTCTTAGCAAAATATAGACAAGAATTGCTAGCAAATAACTGGAAAATAAAACCCGCTGTATACTCAGCTTTAAGAGAAACAGGAGTTAGTATGTTCTATACTTCAATAGTCCTTTTCTTTGGCTTTTTAGTCTTTACAGTTTCTAGCTTTGGTGGTACTATTGCATTGGGAGGTTTAGTTTCTATTACATTATTGTTAGCCATGGTTTCAAACTTACTATTGTTACCTTCTCTCCTACTTTCTTTCGAGAAAAAGATAGCAAACAAAAAAGTTTTAAAGGAAACTAAATTCAAAATATTACCTCCAAAAGAAGATAAATAAGACTAGTATTAGGAGAATTATACTTAGTTTACAAATGCTTGCTTTTCTATTAAATTTAGTGAGTAAAAGTTAACTCTTTATTCTTGTGTCTCTTTATTGCTAATTAACAGCAAAAAAGTATCTTTGCTTGATTTTATTGAAGATATAAAGACATGAAAAGAAGTAGCGTTAAAGATTTATTACAATCTGACAAATTTTTACAAGAAGTACACGTAAAAGGATGGGTAAGAACTTTTAGAAGCAATCGTTTTATTGCTCTAAATGATGGTTCTACTATAAATAATATTCAGTGTGTTGTAGATTTTGAAAATACCGACGAAACTTTATTAAAAAGAATAAATACTGGCGCTGCAGTTAGTATCCAAGGTACTTTGGTAGAAAGCCAAGGTAAAGGTCAAACAGTAGAAGTTCAAGTAAAAAATTTAGAAATTTTAGGAGATTCAAATCCTGATGAATATCCAATTCAGCCTAAAAAACATAGTTTAGAGTTTTTACGTGAAAATGCACATTTACGTGTAAGAACTAACACTTTTAGTGCTGTAATGCGCTTACGTTCTGCATTATCATTTGCAGTACATCAGTACTTCCAACAAAACGGATTTTACTATGTAAATACTCCTATTATTACTGGTTCTGATGCTGAAGGTGCTGGTGAAATGTTTAAAGTAACTCAATTTGAAGCAAACAAAGCTCCTGTAAATGAAGAAGGTGAAATAGACTACTCTAAAGATTTCTTTGGAAAAGAAACTAACTTAACGGTTTCTGGTCAATTAGAAGGTGAAACCTATGCGATGGCATTAGGTAAAATATATACTTTCGGGCCTACTTTTAGAGCTGAGAATTCAAATACAACACGTCACTTAGCAGAATTCTGGATGATTGAGCCAGAAGTAGCGTTTAATGATTTAGATGCTAATATGGATTTATCTGAAGACTTTATTAAGTACGTATTACAATATGTGCTAGATAACTGTAAAGATGATTTAGCTTTCTTAGATAATCGTTTAGCACAAGAGGAAAAAACAAAGCCTCAAGCACAACGTAGTGAAATGGGCTTAATTGAAAAATTACGATTTGTTGTAGACAACAACTTTAAGCGTGTAAGCTATACAGAGGCTATTGACATTTTAAGAAACTCTAAGCCTAACAAAAAGAAAAAATTTCAATTCCCTGTTAACGAATGGGGGGTTGATTTACAATCTGAACACGAACGCTATTTAGTAGAAAAGCACTTTAAGTGTCCTGTAATTTTATTTGATTATCCAGCAAATATAAAAGCGTTTTACATGCGTTTGAATGAAGATGGTAAAACAGTTCGTGCAATGGATGTTTTATTCCCTGGAATAGGTGAAATGGTAGGAGGTTCAGAAAGAGAAGAACGTTTAGATGTTTTAAAAGAAAAAATGGCTGAACTAAATATTCCTGAAGAAGAGTTATGGTGGTATTTAGATACTCGTAAGTTTGGTACCGCAGTACATTCTGGTTTTGGTTTAGGTTTTGAACGTTTAGTTTTATTTGCAACAGGAATGAGCAATATTCGTGATGTTATTCCTTTTCCAAGAACACCACAAAACGCTGAGTTTTAAAAAAATCATAAAACTTATAAATATCAATCGTCATTCCTTTACGAATGACGATTTTTTTTGTCCTATTTCATATCTTTGTATATATGCTAAAACAAAGTTTACATCAAAAATTACTTCAAAAATTATCTCCACAACAAATACAGTTGATGAAGTTAATTCAGTTGCCTACACAAGCTTTTGAAGAACGTTTGAAACAAGAAATTGAAGAAAACCCCGCATTAGATACTGGTAAAGACGAGCCCGAAAATTTTGAGGATAGTTTGGCCAATGATGTTGATTATGACGATTCGGGTAATGAAAAAATAGATGCTGAAGATATAAACATTGATGAGTATTTAAGCGATGATGAATACCCTAGTTATAAAACACAAACCAACAACTATTCTTCAGACGATGATGATAAACAAATTCCTTATGCAGCAGGTACTAGCTTTCATCAATCATTAAAAAATCAATTAAACACTTTTAGAATCGATGAAGAAGAACGTGCTATTGCTGAGTTTTTAGTGGGTAGTATCGATGATAGCGGATATATTCGTAGAGATATTATTGATTTAGTTGATGACCTAGCCTTTACTCAAAATGTTTTTACTACTGAAGAAAAAGTACAAGATGTTTTGGTAAATGTTGTTCAAAAGTTAGACCCTACTGGTGTTGGTGCTTTAAACTTGAAAGAATGTTTAATTATTCAATTAAAAGCTAAATCTGAGAATGAAAGTAGAGCATTAGCTATAAGAGTTTTAGAAGAAGCTTTTGATCATTTTGTTAAAAAACACTACAAGAAACTTTTAGAAAAATTCAGTATTTCTGAAGAACAATTAAAAGATGTTATTAGCGAAATAAGCAAACTAAACCCAAAACCAGGAAGTTCATACGCTGGAAATAATAAAATTGCAGAGCAAATAGTTCCTGATTTTTCAATAAAAATTATTGATGGCAACTTAGATTTAACTTTAAATGCTCGTAATGCTCCAGAATTACATGTTTCTAGAGAATATAATAACATGCTAAAAGGGTATCAAGACTCTAAAGAGAAAACTAAATCTCAAAAAGACGCTGTACTCTTTATAAAGCAAAAGTTAGATGCTGCAAAATGGTTTATTGATGCTATAAAACAACGTCAACAGACACTTTTAGTAACCATGAATGCGATTATGCATCGTCAAGAAGAATATTTTTTAACAGGAGATGAGCGTAAGCTTAAGCCTATGATCTTAAAAGATATTGCCGATGAAATTAGCATGGATGTATCAACAGTTTCTCGTGTTGCTAGTAGCAAATATGTTTCTACACCTTATGGTACAAAATTGATTAAGGAATTCTTTTCTGAATCGATGAAAAATGACCAGGGAGAAGATGTATCAACTAGAGAAATTAAGAAAATATTAGAAACTGTAATTAAAGAGGAAGACAAACGAAAACCTCTTACTGACGAAAAATTATCTAAAATTTTAAAAGAAAAGGGGTATCCTATTGCAAGAAGGACTGTTGCAAAATACCGTGAACAATTAGACATTCCTGTCGCAAGATTACGTAAAGAGATTTAATGCGTTGGCATAAATTCATATCAACTATTCTTCACCCTATTGTAATGCCTACTATTGGGATTATTCTGTATTTCCTACTTTCACCAATAAATTTAAACAAACAGCAGCAATACACAATATTAGCAATAGTTTTTGTTGCTACATATTTTATACCAATGCTTCTACTTGTTTTCTTAAAGTCTATTGGCTATATAAAGTCTTTTCGAGTACACAGCATCAACGAACGAAAGTTCCCTATTTTTTTTATGATGACTTTATTTTTGATTTTAGGAAAAATGTTTGCTAGCATGGGTATTGTAAAAGACATTAGCTACCTGTTTTACGGAACTGTATTTGGTTTAGGCTTTATTTACTTGCTATTTCCTTTTAAAATTAAAGGAAGCCTTCATTTATTATCCATGGGTGTTGCAGTTGGATATTTCTTATTGTTTCAACAAATACAAGCTGTTTATATACTCCATATAATTATATCGTTTATTTTCTTGTCTGGTCTTCTAGCAAGCTCAAGGCTGCATTTAAAAGCTCATACTGTTAGAGAAGTGTATCTTGGTTTTTTTATTGGCTTAATAGCTCCTTTTATGGCTTATTATGTGTTATAGAAGATAAAAACTTAAACCAAGTTTAACTATTTTACTATTTATTGGCTTTCCATTCAAGCTAACATCTTTAAACATTGGTGATAAACCGTAATATACATGAAAATTAAATGTACCGTAACCTGCGGATAAAGTTAAACCCGTTTGCCATTTGTTATATTTCTCAGCATTTGAAAAACTAACCTGACCTGTTGGAGAATCATATCTAAAGCTATTACTTATATTATAAGAGACTTTAAAACCTGCATAAAAACGCCAAAATGAGTATGTATTTGCATCTGAAGATCGCCATCTAAATTGGATAGGAACCTCTAAATTGTGTAGCTTTATTTTATTAGATGTAATATCAGGGTCAGTTTCATACTCTTTTACATTTCCATCTAATACTTTTAATTCATGACTGAATGAGTCATAGTTATACCCTAATCCAATGGCAATAGCTGTTTTACCTTTTCTATTTAAAGGAATGTCTTTCATATAACCTAACGCCAACCCGTATGAAAACCCCGTTCTGCCAAGTTCTTCGGGTTGATCTTGTAATAAGTTGTATGTAATATCAATATACAGTTGATCTTCCCAATATTTGTCACCCAACTGTAAAGAATCTTTCTGACTAAAAATATTTAAAGACAGAAAAAAAACAAAAAAACTTAAAATGTACTTCATAGATAATTATCTAACGATAAATATACCTTTTTTGTATAAAAAAAGAGCAATCATTAGATTGCTCTTTTTATTTTATTTAAAAGTAATTACTTCTTAATAACATCTCCTTTATGCGTAGATAAACTTAATTTAAGAGCGTTAACATCTCTTAACTTTTCACGAATATCGGCTAAAGTACCTACACTCGATTCTCTATCTGCTTTTATAGAAGTTGTCATAAAAGGTACTTCTGCTTCAGAAACATTATCTCTTTCAAGATATATAAACGAAGGTACTTCATCTGGAGTAGCTATTTTGTCGTTTAATTGTATTCTGTTATATCCTGTACCATACTTTGGGTCTTTAGCTTTACCAACATAAATTGTACTCACTAAACTTTTACGTTCAAGCTTTTTTACTTCACTTGCACTTGGTAAACGAGGTGAATCAATTTGTAAATCTGTTTCTCTCATGGTAGTAGTTACCATGAAGAAGAATAATAACATAAAAACAATATCTGGTAAAGATGCCGTAGATACTGCTGGCAATCCTTTTTTCTTCTTTTTAAATTTAGACATACTCTATTGTTTTACTATTATTGAACATTTGTTGGGTCTGTATCAGAAATAATTTGAGGGTAACTCGCCTTGATATCTTCAACTTTCTTTCTTAATGACTCATCTTTTCTTGCACTGTCTTTAAAAGCTTGTTCTAACTCAGTAAAGCTCATACCATATTTTTCTTGGCATAATCTGTTACGTAATTCAGTGTAAGCTCTTAACAACTCATTTTGTACAGCTACATACGTACCATACTCAGTACCTCTATCACTCTCAACAGAGATTACTGCTTTAGTTGGATGATCTGATGATTCAGGATCTTTATCACCTTTACAGTAATTACAAGTAGTTCCTACTTCCATTCCTGGCATTGGGTTACCAATACCACCACCGTTATCAATAAATTTAATAGCAGCATCTTTTAAGTCTTTCAACTCCATCGCCTGATCTTCAACTAAAAGTTGATTATTTCGGTTGATGCTAACTTGAAAAATATTTTTTTCTTTAATAATTGGTGGCTTTACATCAGTTTTTTCAGCTAACTTTTTAGGGATACCTGAATCAACATCCATTGTAGTTGTTACAAGGAAAAAGATAAGTAGCAAGAAGGCAATATCTGCCATCGAACCTGCATTAATTTCTGGGTTTTCTCTTCTTGCCATATTAACTTACGATTTAACGATTCCTTTTAATAAATCCCAAACAAAGAATGCACCAGCAATTCCTCCTAGGATAATACTGTATGTAATTCCTGTTCCTACCCATTTAGATGTACTTCCTTGAGCTGCTAATTCTCCTCCATCTGCTCCAATTACTTGTGCATCTGAAGATAAGAAATAAGATACAGCAAAAAGAACTGCTAATGCTAAAACACCTAATAATACCTTTTTTAATGCTGCAGGGTTTTTAAACATCCCCCACATTGAGGCTGCAACTGCTGTTACTACCACTCCAATCAACAACCAGTAAGAATAAGTTACTAAAGGAGAAACAGCACTTGATACTGCTTCTACATCTTCTTTATCTATTCTTGCTACATTTAAGAACAATGCAGCACCGATTAGTGAAATTGCAGCTACTAGTAATGTTAATATTTTACTATTCATATTGATTGATTATTTTTTATACTTAGCTAATAAATCGATTAAAGAGATAGATGCGTCTTCCATGTTGTTAACGATACTATCAATCTTCGAAATAATGTAGTTATAGAAAATTTGTAAAATAATCGCTACGATAAGACCAAATACTGTTGTTAATAATGCAATTTTAATACCACCTGCTACTACTGCTGGAGAGATATCGTTTGCTACAGCAATTCTATCGAATGCATCAATCATACCAATTACAGTTCCCATGAATCCTAACATTGGTGCTAATGCGATAAATAAAGATAACCAAGAAACGTTTTTCTCTAATAATCCCATTTGTACTCCACCATATCCTACTACAGCTTTTTCAGCAGCATCTAATCCTTCATCAGCTCTTTCTAAACCTTGGTAAAAAATAGAGGCAACAGGACCTTTTGTATTTCTACAAACTTCTTTAGCAGCTTCTACACCACCTGAACTTAATGCTTCGTCAACGCTAGCTACTAATTTTTTAGTATTAGTTGTAGCCATGTTTAAATAAATAATTCTTTCAATTGCAATAGCTAAACCTAAAATTAAGGCTACCAATACAATTCCCATAAACTTAGGGTCTCCTTCAATAAAACGTTGCTTTAACTCTTGGTGAAAAGTTTTCTCAGCTTCTTGAGCATAAGTTGATTGAATAGCTCCTAAAAACATAAATCCTGTAATAGTTAGGATATTTACTACTTTTTTCATTTTGTTATAATTAATTTTAAATAGTTAACGGGTTAAAAATACAAATTTTACCATGAAAAACTTAATTTTTTATAAATAAGTGATTCTTTACTTGTACTTATTACGCTTTTAATTTTACAGAGTGGCAAGTAACAAAAAAATGTTGGTACATTAAAAAAAATCTATAGGATTTCTATTAACCACACCTTTTTTAACTCTTTTCTATAGTATTTCAAGCAGTTACAAACACAAAATTAACGATTTATTTACAAACTACGCCATTTCTCCTCTTAGTGGTGTTTGAAAATAATTCGTAAATTCTTCTTTTGAAAGCTTTTCTCCTAACAAATACATCATTTTAGCAATGGCTGTTTCTGTTGTAATATCCTTACCATCAACAATACCAATACGTTTTAATTCTGAACTTGTTTCATAATGTCCTAAAATTACACTTCCTCCTTTACATTGAGTTACATTGACAATGTAAATTCCTTTGCTTACCGATTCCTCTAATAAATCAACAAACCATTTTTCGGTTGGTGCATTTCCTGATCCGTAAGTTTCTAAAATAATACCTTTTAAATCTGGAATATTCATAAAACTTCTCACTACAGACTCTGTAATACCGGGAAATAACTTTAAAATAGCTACGTGATTATCAAGGTTCTTTCTTACTACTAAATCACTTTGATTTTCTTTAGGTTTAAGTAATAATGGATAATTAAAGTTTAAATGCACTCCGCTTTCTGCTAGAGGTGGATAATTCATAGAAGCAAACGCTTCAAATTGTTCAGCATTTATTTTTGTAGTTCTATTAGCTCTGTATAGTTTATACTCAAAATACAACCCTACTTCCTGAATAACAGGCTTTCCATTTTCATAGGCTGATGCAACTTGTATAGATGTAATTAAATTTTCTTTAGCATCTGTTCGTAAATCTCCAATAGGTAATTGTGATCCCGTAAAAATCACAGGTTTTTGTAAATTTTCAAACATAAAGCTTATTGCTGACGACGTATACGACATGGTGTCTGAGCCTGTTAGCACTACAAATCCATCAAACTTGTCATAATTATCAGAAATTATTTCTGCTATTTGTATATAATAAGCTACACTCATATTAGAAGAATCAATAGGTTCTTCAAACGATATCGTATTGATTTCACAATTAAGCTGCTGTAATTCTGGGATTTTACTTGATATTTGACTAAAATCAAACGCTTTTAATGCACCAGTATTATAGTCCTTTACCATACCAATAGTTCCACCTGTGTAAACTATTAAAATTTTAGGTTGATTTGCCATTTTGACATTTTTTTATACCGTTAATAATTTGGAATAATTTATGTTGTAAATTTAACCAACAAAAATGACACAAAATTTTAAAACTATATAGATTATGATAGGATTTTATATTCTAATTGGTATTATATCTCTTTTCAGTTGGTTAGTGAGTAATACGTTAAAAAGCAAGTTTAAAAAATACTCTCAAGTTCATTTACGAAACGGAATGAGTGGTGCCGAAATTGCTCAAAAAATGCTAGTTGACCATGGAATTTCTGATGTACAAGTAATTTCTACACCAGGTAGGTTAACAGATCATTATAATCCACAAAACAAAACTGTAAACTTAAGTGAAGCTGTATACAACCAACGAAATGCTGCCGCAGCTGCTGTTGCTGCACACGAGGTTGGGCATGCAGTGCAACATGCTAGAGCTTATCAATACTTACAAATGCGTTCTAAACTGGTACCAATGGTAAGCATTACCTCACGCTTTTCTCAATGGATGGTAATTGGTGGTATCGCTTTTGGTGCTGCTTCTGGTAGTACGGGTATTGGTTTTTATATAGCACTAGCTGGTTTAGCTTTTATGGCTTTAGGTACTATTTTCAGCTTTATAACCTTACCTGTTGAATATGATGCAAGTAATAGAGCCTTAGCTTGGTTAGAGAATAAAAACATGGTTACTCGTGAAGAATTAGCTGGATCTAAAGACGCTTTAAAATGGGCGGCAAGAACATATTTAGTAGCTGCTCTAGGTTCTTTAGCTATGTTATTATATTGGGCTTTACAAGTTTTAGGAAATAGAGATTAATTTTCAGTGTATTATAAACAGCTTGAAAATGTAACAACAATTAAAAACCCATTTCGATAAAATCAAAATGGGTTTTTATTATTCTCTTTTCTACGATCTTTACTCTAAAGACTAGTCATTCAGCTTCAATACTGCCATAAACGCTTGCTGTGGAATTTCTACGTTTCCTACTTGACGCATACGTTTCTTACCTTTTTTCTGCTTTTCTAATAATTTACGTTTACGAGAAATATCTCCTCCGTAACATTTAGCCGTAACATCCTTACGTAAAGCTTTTACCGTTTCACGAGCAATAATTTTTGCTCCAATTGCTGCTTGAATAGGAATATCAAATTGTTGTCTTGGAATCAGTTCTTTTAACTTCTCACAGATACGTTTTCCTATTGAATACGCATTACTATCATGTAATAAAGCTGAAAGTGCATCAACAATTTGTCCGTTAAGTAACATATCTACACGAACTAATTTCGATTTTTGCATTCCTATTGGATGGTAGTCAAACGATGCATAACCTTTAGACACCGTTTTTAATCTATCATAAAAATCAAAAACGATTTCCGCCAATGGCATATCAAAAATTAATTCAACTCGCTCTGGAGTTAAATAGGTTTGATTTACAATCTGTCCTCTTTTTTCAATACAAAGTGACATTACTTGTCCTACAAAATCAGCCTTGGTAATAATTGAAGCTTTTATAAATGGTTCTTCTACTCTATCTAATTTTGATGGATCTGGTAAATCTGATGGGTTATTTACGACAATAACTTCCTCTGGATTTTTCTTCGTGAATGCATGGTAGCTTACGTTAGGAACCGTAGTAATTACCGTCATATTGAACTCACGCTCTAAACGCTCTTGAATAATTTCCATGTGTAACATTCCTAAGAACCCACATCGGAAACCAAAACCAAGTGCTGCTGAACTTTCTGGTTGAAATACCAATGAAGCATCATTTAACTGGAGTTTTTCCATCGAAGCACGAAGCTCTTCATAATCTTCAGTATCTACTGGATAAATTCCAGCGAATACCATTGGTTTCACATCCTCAAACCCTTCAATTCTATCTGTAGTTGGATTTGCAAAATCTGTAATAGTATCACCTACTTTTACTTCTTTTGCTGCTTTAATTCCTGTTATTAAATACCCAACATCACCTGTTTTTATTTCGTTTTTTACAACTTGACTTAATTTCAAAGTTCCTACCTCATCTGCTCCATACTGTCTACCAGTAGCCATAAACTTTATTTGTTGATTCTTTTTTATAGAACCATCAATTACTCTAAAGTAAGTTTCAATTCCTCTGTATGAATTGTATACTGAATCAAAAATCAATGCTTTTAAAGGCGCGTCAGGATTTCCACTAGGCGCAGGAATTTTTTCAATAATCGCTTTTAAAATATTATCTACTCCAAAACCTGTTTTTCCACTTGCGTGAATTACATCTTCAGGTTCACATCCTAGTAAATCTACAATATCATCTGTTACTTCTTCAGGATTAGCTGAAGGTAGATCTACTTTATTTAATACTGGAATAATTTCCAAGTCATTTTCTAACGCTAAATACAGGTTAGAAATAGTTTGTGCTTGGATACTTTGTGCCGCATCTACAATTAATAATGCTCCTTCACATGCTGCAATAGAACGAGAAACCTCATAAGAAAAGTCTACGTGACCTGGAGTGTCAATTAGGTTTAGTATATAATCTTCACCTTCATAAACATAATCCATTTGAATGGCGTGTGACTTAATGGTAATTCCACGCTCACGTTCTAAATCCATGTTATCAAGTAACTGATTTTGTTTTTCACGCTCAGTAACTGACCCCGTATAGTCTAACAATCTATCTGCAAGGGTACTTTTACCATGGTCAATATGTGCAATAATGCAAAAATTTCTAATGTTCTTCATCAATATAAAGTTTCTCAAGCCATTTCTAGATATGCAACATAAACTTTTGTTTACTCAATATCTATCATGGATTCATTCGTCGTAATTCTAACTACTTGTAATTTGCAAAGATACTTTATTTGCAGGCTACTACAAACAAAATAAATAGCGAAAATTAAACATCATTTTTAACTTATTTAACTAAGTATACCACCACATATACCTAATCCGATTATCAGATATAAAACTGCTAGTATGTAAAATATTTTTGAGGCTGTTTTACTTTTTTTTCTAATAGCTGCTCCAATAACAGCTAGTAACACAGGTGGACCAAACATAATTAAACCTATAATTACGAATAAGCCTGAAAGGTCGCCTACTTCTAAAAATACCATATCCTTTTTCTTATATTTCTTGTCTTAACTCTTCTAAATATTCTCTTTTGTCATCTCTATAAAATAGATTCATAGTTTCAAAAGGAATAATTTTATTGTCTTTGTCTACTATGTGTACACATGATTTTTTTACTGCTCGTACATCAAAATTATAAGCATCAATAAATTGCATGATTATAACTCTAAATAAATTGTCATATCCTAACTCTGGCGCATCAATATTTGGTAAACAACACATTATTGATTTTAAATTTTCTTCTGCTACTTCAACAGAATTCCCTGTACTAAAAAGCTCTATCATTTTTCCATGCAAAGCTTCATCTTGCTCGTAAATAATCGTGTTTTTACTATTATCTAATAAGTCATTTGGATTAATATAGCGTGTTAACGGAAACACTTCCCCTCCCAACTTAAGAGCATACCCCATTACCAAAGCATCAGGGTTACAAGGTACTGGTATTAAATCATCAGTATTGAAAACATCAGTTTGTTCCATGATTTTTCTTCTGACTTCTGTAAGCGTCATTCTATCTGTTTCTGGATTAAAACTTTCTAATCTTCCCGCTATTTGTGTTGGTTGGAAAGTAACACCACGAACACATTTTTGTTGTAAAGCATAATCAATTACTTTACCTATTTCATGGTCATTTAGTCCTTTTTGAAGAGTAACTACCAAGGTTGTTGATAAATTTAACTTATTCAAGTTTTCGAGCGCTTGTTTACGAATTTCATTCAAATCTGCTCCTCTCAACTCTCTCAATACACTATCTTCAAAAGAATCGAACTGTAAGTATACTTCAAAATCTGGCGTATACGTTTTCAATCGTTCAGCTAAAGCAAGATCCTTGGCTATTTTTATTCCGTTTGTATTTAACATTAAATGCCTTATTGGAAGTGATTTTGCGTAATCTAAAATTTCCCAAAACTGTGGATGTATCGTTGGTTCTCCCCCACTAATTTGTACTACATCTGGTTCTTTCTCATTTTTCACTACGGCATCTAACATCGCTTTTACTTCTTCTAAAGTTCGATGGCGTCCGTAGGTGGGCGATGAGCCAGCATAACAGGTAGGACAAGTTAAATTACACCTATCCGTAACCTCAACAACAGTTAAACATGAGTGTTGTTCATGATCTGGACATAAACCGCAATCGTAAGGACATCCATAATCTGTTTTTGTGTTAAACGTATAAGGCATCTCACTAGGTTTGTTGTAATTTCTGATATTTTTATAATACTCAATATCATCAGCTATTAACACTTTTGAATTTCCATGTTCTCTACAGCGTTTAAGCATATAAACCTTGTCATCTTCAAATACAATTTTAGCATCTACTCTTTTTAAACATTCAGGGCACAAGCTCAATGTAAAATCATAGTAGTTATATTTTCTTTCTGGCATTTTTTATTTTTAGAATTATAAATTTTGTGTAATATACATAACAAACTATACATAGCATTTGAATAGTACTTAACCCTAACACAAAAAAGGTATTGGGTTTTAAAAATTCTATACAAAAGCGAAAACCAAAATAAGCCAACATAAAAAACTTAAAAAGTTCTCCTGATTGTAAAATATATTTCCTTTGTAGTTGCTTTAAACTGATGAACAACGTGATTAAAAACACTAATTCATACAATGCAATTGAATGCCTTAACACTCCATCCCCTAAATCCATACCTAAAAAAGAAGTAGTTTCTATTCCATAGGTAAACTCATTAACCCCTGAAAGAAAACACCCTATTCTCCCTATAAAAATTCCAGCAATTATAGGAAACACAAACAAATCACCAGATGATTTTGTTTCTCCTATTATTTTTTTTGCTAACTCCACCCCTATTAAACCGCCAAATAAGCCTCCCATAATAGTTTTTACATTTAATAATTGAATGATGTTTCTTGCTGAAAAAGTTACTAAAGGGTTTTCTAACACTCCAACTAATCGAGAACCTATGAAAGCTCCTATAGCAGCTCCTAAAATAATTGACAATCTGTTATTAGAAGAAATATAATCTTTCCTTTTCTTACGTAAGAAAACATAATAACGAAAAGCTAAAAAGAATGCTAAATATTCAAGAACAAGATGAATATTAACCGTGTAACCGAACAAAATGGGCTCAAAAGGCAGTTTCAATAAAAAAGTTTGTGAGTTAAAAGGCGAAATATACGTAATTACTCAAAAAAAAGTAACTTTGCAGCATGGTAAAAATAGGTAACATAGAACTTCCTGATTTTCCGCTATTGTTAGCGCCAATGGAAGATGTGAGTGATCCACCGTTTAGAGCTTTATGTAAAGAAAACGGTGCTGATGTAGTGTATACTGAATTTATTTCTTCGGAAGGATTAATTCGCGATGCAGCTAAAAGCGTAATGAAACTAGATATCTACGAAAAAGAACGCCCTGTTGGGATTCAAATTTTTGGTGCTAATCTAGACTCGATGTTACGTTCTGTAGAGATTGTTGAAAAAACAAATCCGGATATTATTGATATTAATTTTGGTTGTCCTGTTAAGAAAGTAGTTTCTAAAGGTGCTGGGGCTGGAATTTTAAAAGATATTGATTTGATGGTTTCTCTTACTGAGGCCATGGTTAAACACACCAACTTACCTATTACCGTAAAAACTCGTTTAGGCTGGGATCATGATTCTATTAGAATAATTGAAGTTGCCGAACGTTTGCAAGATGTGGGATGTAAAGCTATCTCTATCCATGGACGTACACGTGCTCAAATGTATAAAGGTAATGCTGACTGGGCTCCTATTGCTGAAGTGAAAAATAATCCTAGAATGCATATTCCTGTATTTGGAAATGGTGATGTTGATTCTCCTGAAAAAGCTATGGAAATGCGTGACAAATACGGACTAGATGGTTGTATGATTGGTCGTGCTTCTATTGGATACCCTTGGTTTTTTAATGAAGTGAAACATTATTTTAAAACTGGAGAGTATTTATCTAAACCAACTATTTCTGAACGTGTTGATATGGCACGCCGTCATTTAGAAATGGCTATAGATTGGAAAGGTGAACATTTAGGTGTTGTAGAAACGAGAAGACACTACACAAACTACTTTAAGGGAATTCCACATTTTAAAGAACACAGAATGAAAATGGTTACTTCTGATGATCCTAAAGATGTTTTTGCTGCGTTTGACGAGGTACAAACTAAGTTTGGAAATGCAACAATTCCTGAAATAGGGTAGGTTAACGTTTTATCGCTCAATAAAACTTTTTGAAATTCTAGAACTTGCAATTTTTGCTGCTAAATATCCTAAAGCTGAAATTGTAATAACTACCACTAGTAAGTTTAACCACTTAAACTCTACTGGGTATGCTAAATTTTGTGTAATCATTAACAACTCAAAGCGTTGTTGCATTAATACAAGAATTACACCTAGAACAATTCCTATCCCCATTCCCACGAGTGTTAATAAGAAACCTTGTAATACAAATATCTTTTTTATATCCTCTATACTACTTCCTAAGTTAAAGAGAGTTTTTAGATTTTGACGTTTATCAATAATCATCATAATAATTGACCCAATCACATTAAACAAAGCAATAGCAACAATTAACGTAAAAATTAAATATGAGATAAAGTTTTCAGTATTTATTACTTTATAATACAACGTATTTAACTGTGTACGTGTTTGTACCTTTAACTTATCTCCTAAAATGTTTTGCAAATTCTCTTGGAATCTATCGAGGTTTACTCCTTCTTTTAAGCGTAACTCAACTCCTGTTATTTGGTTATTATCGTAACCTAATAACTCTTGTGCAAGTGATGCCTCAGTAAATACATATTTATTTTGAAATTCTTCAGATCCTGTATACACACCTACTATTTGTGTTGAAACCGATCGAAAAGCATTATTTGCATTGATAAATCCTTTTCCTGGTTTTGGCACTAAAATTTGAAGTGTTTCACCAAAATTAAAAATCCCCAACGATAGTTTATAAGATATTCCGTATCCTACTACTGCTGTATTCTTATATGCTTCATCAATCCAAGTACCTACTGTTAGCAAGGAATCTGTCGGAATAATTTTTGAGTAATTTGAATCAACCCCTTTAATTTGGGCAATATGCTCTTTATCTTTATACTTTAAAAAAACACGTTCTTCTACTACTTTTGAAGCAGCCTCTATCTCTTCATTTTGTTGTAAAACATTATCTAATTTTTGTGAATATTGAAAAGATTTTCCTTTTGAAGCCGTAATTTTTATATCTGGATCTGATGCATTAAGTAATGAATCACTAAAAGTCTTTAACCCAGAAAAACCAGACAATACAACAAACAAAGCCAAGGTACCTACCACAACACCAAAAACAGCTATTGCTGTAATAATATTAATTGCATTGGTACTCGTTTTAGAAAACAAGTATCGTTTAGCTATGTATAAAGAAAAGTTCAAGCATTAATAAATTTAGCTAGCCAATGTAACAAAAATTATTAACGTTTTTGACGACGAGGCAAAACATCTGGATTTTTTATCGGGTCGACATCTTCTCCTTTTAAAGACTTATCAATATCCTCAATATAATCCAAACTATCATCTCCAAAGAACAACAATTCTGGCATTCTTCGTAATTGATTTTTTGTTCGCTGTGCTAATTCATGACGAATTAAAGGTGTATTAGATTTTACTCCTTCAATAATTTCGTCTCTTTTTTCTGAAGGGAAAACACTTAAGTATACTTTTGCTACTCCCAAATCTGCAGTAACCGAAACTTTAGAAACCGATATAATCACTCCCTTCATTCCATCTTGAGCAGCACGCTGTAAAACGTCTACTAAATCCTGTTGCAACACTCCTGCTATTTTTCGCTGTCTATTTGTTTCTTCCATGTTGCAAATTTAAGCATAAAATTACGGAGTGTAAATTTTATTTTTTATGGCATACATAACTAAGCCTACTCTATTTCTTACATTTAACTTTGTAAATAAACTATCTCGATAACCGTCAATTGTTTTTGGACTTAAAAACATTTTTTCAGCTATTTCTTTATACGTCAATTCCGAGCATGCAAGCTTCATAAAAGTTATTTCATTGTCTTTAAAAGGCAAAGTTATTTCTTGAATTTTTCCCTGAAACGGAATCTAACAATAGCGTGGTAACATTTTTGGTGTGATAAAATCCGTTATCCATCATTTCTAACAACGCTTTCTCTAGGATTTCTTTTTTGGTATCTTTTAACAAGTACCCTACAGCACCAGCTTTTAACATTTTTAAAATAGTACCATCAGCATCTTCTACAGACAATGCCATAACATGTACTTGTGGGTAGTTATTCACTATCCACTCTGTAGTTTCAATACCGTTCATCACTGGCATATTTACATCTACTAAAACTAAATCTGGTATGTTTTTAGGCGATGCCAAAAACTTTTCTTCGACTTCTTTACCATTTTTGCAAGTGTAAAGCACCTTAAATTTATCAAAAGTGTTTACCATACCTTCGATAGCTTGTGACAATAACGTATGATCATCTACAACAACAACTGAGTATTTCATAATTTTGTGGGTTATATTGGTTATTAGTTGTTGGGGAAATACACTAAGGTTCTTTAAATATAGTAATTTATTATTAAACTTGTGCCTTTTTGGGGCTCTGACATAAACTTAGTCTCTGCGTTAATTAGCTTGGCTCTGGCTTTTATGTTTTGTAATCCTAAACCTTTTAACCTCACTCTTTCCATGTCAAAACCTACCCCATTATCTTGAGCTTTTACCTCTATTGATTCTTCTTTATAAGTTAAAAAAACTTCCAGTTTAGATGCTTTAGAGTGCTTTATCGTGTTAGAAAAAAACTCTTGAAGAATTCTAAAAATAATTATTCCATGTTTTTGATTTATCTCTTGTTCTTCTCCTGTAATTGTTAATCTAGCATCAATATAGTTTAACCTATTAAATCGCTCTACTTCTAAATTTAATGCATCTTTTAATTTTATATTATTAATAAAATCTGGATTAATTATTTTTGACAACGCTCTTACTTCCGTTAAGCTTTTTGCTATAATTTCAGAAATTTCTTCCATACTTTCAGGAGAAGCATGCTGTAACTGTATTTTAGCTAAAGTTAGGAGTTGCCCTATATTATCATGCAACTCCCAACTAATATTTCTTAAAGTCTCTTCTCTTATTTCTATTTGAGTCTCAGCAATTTCTCTTTCGTATCGTTTTTTATTTTTATCTCGTTCTTGTAGCAACTTGTTTTTTCTATTTTGGAAAACCGTAAACAATGTCACTAAAAAAACAATTATTATTATTATTACAATTGTTGTAACTATTAATATCCTACCTTCCTGCTGCTCCATATTAAACCAAAAGATATAATAATATTCATTAAAACAATTAACGCATGTAAGATAGGTACTAGATCTCTATTTTTCATATAACTCCAAAAGCTAAAAAATGGAATGGCTGGTAAATGAAAAACAAGAAATCCTACTGAAACCCAAAATGGTAACAGCTTTTTATAATTTACAATCTCATTTGATAATAATAACTCCCTTAAGTACAAAAAAATCAAACCTCCTATACACAGAGATCCTAACATAGCAGTATAATGCATATAATTTTTATCAAAAAAAGTCAATCCCCATAGAATTACAAGTAATACTAGTAATACATAGACAATTTTCAAATATTTTTTTTCTTTTAAAACGCTCCTAAATAGAATAAATACTGTAAAGTAAGAAAAGATAGCATAATAATGGTAAAGCCTAAAATTTGCTCCTCTAATACTACTCAAATACGTCCCTATTAATTCAACAACAAAAGTAATAACTAGATATAATGTTAATACCTTTATAAAAAATGTTCTTTTTTTCAATAAAAGAATACTGCTTAATAAAGCTGCTAATAATTGTGAATATAAAGGTGCGTCAAATAGATGCATAAAATAATTATTTATTAATTGGCGTAAGGTGGTTCTAAATGCCCATAATTACCTGCCCCACTTAACAACTCATCATCTTGAGGTGAAGCAAACATAAACCCAGCTTTATTTTCTCTCACTGTTTTTACTCTATAGTTATAATCATCTCTCTTCCCTTTTTCAAACTCTTCTCTAGTATTATATATCCATTTATATCCATGCTTTGCCAGCATTTCTTTAAACGTTACTAATTTTCCTTGTTTTGCGGATTGCACAGGGTCAAAAGCTATTTGCTTTCCATCAATTGTAGTCGTAGGAATATAAATTAGACTACTATAGTTTTTACCAGTATCCTTATGATTTTCTTTAGCTGTAGATATAAAGCTGATTCCTGTTATTTTAATTTTTGCCTTTTTACTTAGGTTTTCTACGTGCCCCAAATACTTTTTAAATTGCACAAAGTCAAATGTGTTAGCACGTGTATCTTCATATCCTAAAGCTTCTTCTAGTGGCGCAATTCTTGTTCTATCATAACTCGATAGCATTTGAATAACTTCCTTATAGTTTAGCATTTCTTTTGTTCTTCCTTCATCAGAGTAACAAAAAGTACCTTCTGGCACTTGAGACTGCCAATCGTCACAATCACATTTATTGCCATTTATCTTATCACATGAAATAGCAAAACTCATTACAAGAGTTAACAATAATAATTTAAGTTGGTTAGTGTTTTTCATAATAAAATTGATTTTTTGATTTTCTAAATATAACGGCTTATTTCTTAATAAAAAAAACGGAATTACTCAGAAACCCTTTAAAACCTGAGTTATCAAATGGTTACTTAACCTTCCACAACCCACAAACAGGAAAAACCCCTAAACCATACAAATGTTTTAACTCTTGTTTTTTCATGGCATATACTCTTGTTTTTTTCTTGTAAAAAAAGTTAAACATCCTTTCTACACTAATTTTACTACAGAAAAAGATTTTTTCCTTGGAATATTAAAAAGTGTTCTTAAAACCTTTACTCGTAATTTTCAAAAACACATAAACAATCTGTAATAAAAATTATAGAGAAGTGATTTTCATTAAATTTTTCATAGCATTTCAAGTCTATTAATAATAACTATACAAAACAAAAACTTTTATTTCCTAAAATATATAGGAGAAAAATCTCTTTTAAAACCTAGGGCTATCACAACACTTTTACAGTTCTACTCCTCGAAACTCTACTCTAAATTTCATTCAACTTTGCCTTCAGTTATTTCGAAATACTAGGCGAACACCGAAAAGCCTAATTATAAACAGAGTAGGTACACAAAATAAAAAATATGCCAAATTTAGTTCCAGAATTAAACAGTTTAGACTTCAACGTATATGTTGGAGGTCCTTTACAGGCTGCAATACAAGCACAAACAGCAGCTTCTATGGCCACTGTAAATTTTATTAAAGAAGTAGGTTTTGAAAAAGACAATAACCCTGCTAATCCAGATTCATTACGTTATGTTGATTTTCAATATGAAAAATCAGTACCTAACCCTGATTACGATCCAAATGAAGCCATTGGTCCTGAAAATCAAAAATTCTTAAAAAGTGAAATTGAAATCAAAGTACCATTTTTAACAATGCTTACCATTCCATCAATTCGTGTTGATGAAGTAAACATTGATTTTAATGCGCGCTTGAGTTCTACTGAAACAAGAAACGTATCGTCTGAGTTTGCAGCTAGTGCAGAACTAGGAATCAATTACAAAATTGTAAACTTTAAAGCTTCTGCATCTTACAAAAGAAACACATCTCAAGGCGTTAAGGTTGATAAAACATATAATCTTGGGGTAAAAGTTCGTGCCGTAAACGACGAATTACCTGAAGGGTTAAGTAGAATTTTAAATATGCTAGAGGACAGTATTGCTGCTGTAGCTTAACATTGATAACGAGGTTGTACCGTACCAAACCGTACAACCTCTTTTTAAAAATTTTTATTATGGTAAATTTAAATGAATATTTAGGGGGAATCGCTACCAGCATTGCAGAAGCACGTTTAATGTCTGATTTAAAATCTTTAGAGATTGCTGAGAAGTTTTCACGTCATGAACTCTTGAAACATTTTTCTATTCCTCGTTTTAAAGCACAAAATATTGAACTCACCATTCCTGTAGCAATTGGAGAATTAGAAGAGGCTTATGAAGCCGATTACGAACCTATTGATAATATTGCTTTCAATTCACAAACCTATACAATTTTAAAAGATGCTTCAAAAATTACTTCTTTTGACAGAAAAACGTCTACTATACTTCGTTCAGTAATAGCACAAAGAACAGATGAACTTGAAAAAAATATAAAAGCAACTGGTGAAATCGATCCTGTATTATCAAGATTTTCACAACAATTATCTGAAGAGTTTATCTCTATTTATAATGAAAAAGTTAGTTACGATGTATTGGTTAAAAAACTTAATTCAGAATTAAGACCATCTATTAAAAGTAGACAAATAACACAAAAAAACACGAAAGTTATTGTAGAAGCTCATAAACTAAACGAAATCAAACCTGAAAATATAGTTCAGATTAAAATGACTTTAAATGAAGAAGGTATGGAGTGGTATACTTCAGAGAATGAAGATGGTGTAAGAGAAACCAAACTATTACCAGAATAGTTATGAGAAAATCAATTACAAAAATAACCAATCAACTCAAAACTCAATTGAATGAAATACATGAATTAGTAAATCAAATTGAGAAAAAAAATACGCAAAGCACTAAAAATATTCGCGATTGGTTGTTAGCTACAGAAGAAGTATTAAAAGCACTTAACTTACCAGAATCTTCAAAATTTGCAGTTAAAAGAGCCATGTTAAGTTCATTTATCCCTGATAGTAGAAATAAGAAAAAAGAAACTCTACAATTAGGAGCATCAACATTAACAGAAGCTCAACAAGACTTATGGGAAGTATACACTCCCTATGCTACCATTTTAGATAATTCAACAACTTTGATAGAGCAACTTTTAGCAGTAATTTACCAAACCAAGCAGTTTAAATACGACACAAATGAAGATTTTACACAATTCCTAGAACAAGTTTGGAGCTTTTGTTGCAATCATGAACAACTTAAAGGAATTAGCTCACAAATACTTTCAATGATAAACCAATCAGACGTACTTATTATTATGGCTGAAAAAATAGCAATAGAAAGTTTATAGATAGTTCGCTATATTTTTTACTTTTACGTTATGAACAAAATTGAACATATTGGTATAGCCGTTAAAGATTTAGAAAAATCTAACTCATTATTTGCTTCTCTTTTTGGAGAATCTCATTATAAAATTGAAGAAGTTGCTAGTGAAGGTGTAAAAACTTCATTTTTTAAATCTGGCCCTAATAAAATTGAATTATTAGAAGCTACAAAGCCCGAGAGTCCTATAGCAAAGTTTATAGAAAAAAAAGGAGAAGGAATTCATCACATTGCTTTTGCAGTTGATAACATAAAAGAAGAAATTAAACGTTTACAAGGTGAAGGTTTTACTGTTTTGAATGAAACTCCTAAAAAAGGAGCCGATAATAAACTAGTAGCTTTTTTGCATCCTAAAACTACCAATGGTGTACTTATTGAGTTATGCCAAGAGATAAAAGAATAGGAACAGTTTAAAAATTAAATATTTGTATCTTGCAACGCCTTAAAATCAGTATTTACTAATGACAACCTCTTTTGATTCTTTTCAAAAACGCCGATTACAATCTTCATACATATCAGTAGTAGTAAGTATTGCTTTAGTACTTTTTATGATTGGTGTTTTAGGTTTAGTTCTTTTAAAATCAACAAAAGTTGCGAATCACTTTAAGGAAAAAGTAGTTATGACGCTTTTCTTAAAAGATGAAGTAGCTGATAAAAACATTAAAAGTCTTAAGGAATCAATTAAAAAAGAGACGTTTGTTAACAAGGTTGTTTATATTTCTAAAGAAGACGCTGCCAAAGAATATAAAAAAGATTTAGGTGAAGATTTTTTACAGTTTTTGGGAGATAATCCCTTAAAAAATGGAATTGACATTTATCTAAAAGCAGATTTTGTGACTCCTGAAAAAATGAGTGAACTTGAAAAGTCTTTTGATAAAAACAAGTTTGTTGCTGAAGTAAGCTATGATAAACCATTAGTACAATTACTTACCAAAAACATCCAACGTATTAGTTTTTGGTTATTAGTGTTAAGTGGTTTTTTCGGATTAGTTGCTATTATTTTAATAAACAGCTCTATCCGATTGTCAATTTACTCAAAACGATTCAACATAAAAACCATGCAAATGGTTGGTGCTACTAAGAGCTTTATCCGTAGACCTTTTATTTGGCAAAGCATTAAACTAGGATTATTAGGTGCTTTTATAGCAATAAGTGGATTGGGTATTTTAATTTATTATGTAGATAAATACATCCCTACATTAGAACTACTTACAGACTATGTTGCTTTAGGTTATGTAGCTGGAGGAGTTATACTTGTTGCTTTTTTTATTACATGGATTAGCACTTTCTTTGCTACACAACGATTCTTAAATTTACAAACCAACGATTTGTACTACTAAAATATTTATGAAAAAAGACAATTCACCAAAACAAGAATTTCTATTCGGTAAACGAAACTATATTATTATGCTTATTGGTATTGCTGTAATTGCCTTAGGGTTTATTTTAATGGCAGGCGGTGGTAGTGATGATCCTAATGTATTTAATCCAGAAATATATAGTTGGCGTAGAATTCGTTTAGCTCCTACCTTAGTAATTATCGGATTGGGTATAGAAATTTATGCTATTTTTGCCAATCCTAAAAAATAAGCATGGATTTATTAGAAGCAATTATCCTTGGAATTATCCAGGGTCTTACTGAATTTTTACCCGTTTCCTCTAGTGGTCATTTAGAATTAGCAAAAGCTTTATTTGGAGATACTTCTGTACCTCAAGAAAGCCTAACATTTACTGTGGTTTTACATGCTGCAACAGCATTAAGTACTATTGTAGTATTTAGAAAAGAAATTGCTGAGATTTTTAGAGGTTTATTTCAGTTTAAATGGAATGAGGAAATGCAATTTTCTGTAAAAATTGTTCTTTCTATGATTCCTGCTGTAGTAATTGGGTTAGCCTTTGAAAAAGAATTGGAAAGCTTTTTTGGAGGAAAAGTTTTATTAGTAGGTTTTATGCTTTTAATAACTGCTGTACTACTTTTATTAGCTGACAAAGCTAAGAACACTAACAAAAGTGTTTCTTTTAAAAGTTCAGTAATTATAGGTATATCACAAGCTATTGCCATGTTACCTGGAATTTCACGTTCGGGAGCTACTATTTCAACATCTGTTTTATTAGGTGTAGACCGAACCAAAGCAGCTCGTTTTTCTTTTTTAATGGTTGTACCTTTAATTTTAGGAAAAGTTGCTAAAGATATTTTAAGTGGAGAAATTAATTTTCAGAGCTCGGAAATTGTTCCTTTATCTGCTGGATTTATTGCAGCTTTTATCTCGGGATTATTAGCATGTACTTGGATGATTGCCCTAGTTAAAAAGAGTAAATTATCATATTTCTCATTATACTGTGCTATTGTAGGTTTAATTGCCATTGGCTATTCTTTATTTTTCTAGATGACTGCAGAAGATTATAAAAACGGACAGGTTTTATTGATTGATAAACCTTTGGAATGGACTTCTTTTCAAGTAGTGAATAAGCTACGTTGGCATATCCGTAAACGTTTTAATATTAAAAAAATTAAAGTAGGACATGCTGGAACGCTTGACCCTTTAGCTACTGGTTTGTTAATTATTTGTACTGGTAAACAAACTAAAAACATCAACGAGTATCAAGGACAGGTAAAAGAATATACAGGTACGTTTGTTGTGGGTGCTACAACACCAAGTTACGATTTAGAAACAGAAATCAACGAAACGTTTCCTATAGAGCATATAACAGAAGAATTACTGCATAAAACTACGGAACAGTTTATTGGTAAGATTCAACAAAAACCACCAATTTTTTCTGCCATTAAAAAGGAAGGAAAACGTTTATACGAGTTGGCTCGTAAAGGTGAAACTACAGAAATTAAAGCTCGTGAAGTAGAAATCAATGAGTTTGAAATCACTAAAATTGATTTACCTAATATTGAATTCAGAATCGTATGTAGTAAAGGAACTTATATTCGTTCTATTGCCAACGACTATGGAGTTGCATTAAATTCTGGAGCACATTTATCTGTATTACGAAGAACCAAGATTGGAGATTTTTCTGTAGATAATGCTCAGAGTGTTGATGACTTTATAGAAAACTTATAAAAATCGGCTATACCAACTTTCTGTAATAGGTACTTCCCAGTAATTTTCTAATTCTATTTTAGTTTGTACCAAATTATCAAAAACTATTGTTTTAGCTGATACAGACTTCTTTTTAAGCAACTTTTTAAATTCTTTGACGTCTTTGTACTGAATAAATTCTCCTTGCTTAAAACACACATTCATTTTATCTAACAACTCTACTTCATGTTCTTGTTGTAGTTGTAAAATAAATGCTACTTGTTTATCAATATCTGCATTCGTTAATACTGAACCTTCTTCAACAGAAAAGATAATAAAACGATTATATTTCAGCTCAAAAGAAGCTTTGAAGTCAGTATCTTCAGACTTCCATCCATCAATAAAGCCTTGTAACTTTTCTTTTAGCCCGTCAATTTCTTGCGGATAAAATTTTCGACTTGATGGATATACCCAAACTTTTGCCTCTTCTGATAAACTACTGAATTCTACAAACATATTTATTCCTTATGGACGCAAAGATACAGAAAACAACTCCCCTTTTTGACAAAAACAAAAAGGGGAATTTCTAGCTTTTTTATGTACTTTATTACTGAAGCATTGATACTAAATCTTCTTGCGTATTTTCTCCTTTATTTTTGTTATACCAAACTTGTAAATCTGTTTTAAAATCAGCATCCAAGCTACCATGCTTCTCTTTATAATCAACAACCATTTTAGTTGCTGTGGTAGGTCTTGGGCCCCACGTGTTGATTACTTCGTTCTCCTGATTTAAAGCAATTAACTTAGGTATTGATCTTCCTCCATTTGTTAAAAATTCATCCATCAACTCTAGGTTTTCATCTCGTAAAACTAGTTTTAAATTGATGTTTGGATTTTCTTCTGCTATTTTATTAATTACAGGTAAGTTTTGTGCTGCATCACCACACCATCCTTCAGTTAATACTAACCAAGTTTGTGGTTCTTTTACATCTTTAATTTTAGCAAGTGTCTCTTTAGTAAGTTTTACTGTTTTATCTAAACGTTTCATACGTTTATCATTTAACTTACTATAGTTTAATAAATCATCTGATTGATTAGGTCCAGTAGATTTTCCTTGCGACAATAAATCACTTACTAAATCTCTATATTCATTATAAGACAATGCCTTTTCTAAGCTATTTTGAATAATTTTTTTCATCGTAAACATATTGTTATTACAAAAATATTTTATCTATAGTGAACCTTAGGTAACCTAAGTTACAATTCACTACAAAACTTGAATAACATAGACGAAAACACAGATACAACCTTACACTTCAGCTGACTCTTGAGCTTTTGCTTGCAAATTGGTAATAATATCTTTAGTCATAGAAGCTAAATCAAACTGATGTCTCCATCCCCAATCTTTTCTTGCTGCTGAATCATCAATAACCTGAGGCCAACTATCAGCAATCGTTTGTCTAAAATCTGGATTATACGTAATAGTAAATTCTGGAATAAATTTTTTAATTTCTGTAGCTATTTCAGCTGGTGTAAAACTAATTGCTGCTAAATTGTATGAAGTTCTCGTTTTAATATTTTCTTCATCAGCCTGCATTAATTGAATAGTCGCATTGATAGCATCGTCCATATACATCATTGGTAAACGTGTATTTTCTGATAAAAAGCACTCAAAAGTTCCTTTTTTCAGTGCATCAAAGTAAATATCAACAGCATAATCAGTCGTTCCTCCACCTGGCAAAGTTTTCCAGCTTATAATTCCTGGATAACGAATGCTTCGTACATCTACCCCATATTTATCGTGGTAATAATTACACCAATGCTCTCCTGCTACTTTACTTATTCCATAAACTGTAGAAGGCTCCATGATTGTTTGCTGTGGTGTATTCATTTTTGGTGATGTTGGTCCAAAAGCAGCCATTGAACTAGGCCAATATATTTTTTGAATATGCTTTTCTCTAGCTAATTCCAATACCGCTAACAACGAAGTCATGTTTAAATCCCAACCTTTTAATGGATATTTTTCTGCAGTTGCAGATAACATTGCCGCCATTAAATACACTTGGGTTACTTTATATTTTTGAACAACACTTAAAATTTGCTCTTGGTTGGTAGCATCGATGATTTCAAAAGGTCCAGAACTCATCATTTCTGCATTTCCTTCTCTAATATCGGAAGCTATTACATTATCTGCTCCATAAATAGAACGCAATTTTTGGGTTAATTCTGTTCCTATTTGCCCGCAAGCTCCTAAAATTAATATCGTTTCACTCATTTTAAATTATTCAAAAATAGATGTTTGCAAAGTTATTAAATTTAAGATTTCGCAAAAAGTATTTATTCTTTTTTAACTATCTACAAAAGAGACTGCTAATCTACTGATTTCAAACTTCTAATTTAATTCTACAAAGAATGCCAAGTAAAATATGTACTTTTATCGCTTAATTATTTTATTAAAATGAGTCGTTTTTTATTTGTTACTGTTTCATTCTTTTTTTTAGTTACTTCTTGTAAAAAAAAGAGTGAGCAAAAAGAAGAGTTACCAACTAAAACTGAAATGAATATTTCGGTTAAGCATACTGATTACTCTAAAATAAATGAAAAATATGTTAATGAAATTAAACCTTGGAAAGAGTATTTTATAGTTGAAGATTTTTTACAAGAATTACAAAGCACAACTCCTACAGAAGCTTTAAACAATGCTTTAGAACTAAAAACACTTACCAAACAACTTAAGGATAGTTTAAATATAGAATCGCTTAAAACACCTGCTTTTAAAGCTCGTATTAATGTTTTTGAAAATGAGACTTTACGTTTAGCAGATATGACTTTTATTCCGTCAATATCTGCGAATCAGGTTAACAGTCAGGTTGAAAAAATTATGATGCTTTTTAGTAGTGTTAACGATAAGATTAATACAGTTTACACTAAGAAAAAGTTTGACAGTGAAATAAACTTAGATAGTTTATTTAAGAATCAATAGTTTTTAAGGCTTCATATATTAAACTACTTTCAAACCCTCTGTATAAAAGATAATCAGCAATTTTCTTTTTTCTTTTGAAATGGTTTGTTTCAGAAACTGATGCATTCTTTTTTTCGATCAAATTATATAAGGTTTTGATATACTCCTCTTCGTCGATTTCTTTCAGAGCTGATTTTATGTTATAAGCGGAAATATCTCTAAATTTCAATTCTCTAACGATTCGGTCTTTTCCCCATTTTTTAATTCTGAATTTACCTCTAGCAAAACTTTTCGAAAATCGTTCTTCATTTAAAAAATTGTGTTCTAATAAGTGTAATAAAATATGTTCTCTTGCTTCTGGAATTAAGTTATAATCTTTAAGTTTTTTCTCTACTTCTTTATGACATCGATCTTGGTAAACACAATACTGCTCAATCTTCCTTTTTATTTCTTCAACTGTAAAAACTGGTTTGTTCATAGCACGAAAATATAAATTCTATTTCCATTGATTCAAAAAAGAGATTACCTTTTCTTTATAACTAGCACCTATTGGAATTTCTTTTGAATTTATTTCAATATCGTTAATTGTAAAAGCAGATATTTTATTCGTATTGATAATATAAGATCTGTGAACTCTTAAAAAATTACTATTTAATTTTTCTTCAATATCGCTTATCTTATACTTAGTTACAACACGTTTATCATTAACTGTATGAACTTTTACATAATCTTTTAAGCTCTCTATAAATAATATATCTCCAATAAAGACTTTGTGGTACTTACTTCCAGATTTCAACAACAAAAACTCTTCTGTGTTTTCACTTTCTTTGGTTATAGACATATCACTCTCCTTTATTGACCTCAAAAAACGATCTACAGCTTTAAAAAAACGCTCAAAAGTTATTGGTTTTAACAAGTAGTCTAGCACTTCCAAATCATAACTTTCAAGAGCATAATCTCTGTAAGCTGTTGTAAAAATTGTTTTTGGTGGGTTTTTAATTGTTTTTAAAAAGTCTATTCCTGTAATATTAGGCATTTTTATATCTAAAAACAGTAAATCTATTTCTTGAGAACTTATAACTTCAAATGCTTTAAGTGCATTGTCACAGCTCCCCACTATTTCTAGTGCCGGTATTTTTGAGATGTGATTCTCTATTAATTCTCTTGCTAAAGGCTCATCATCAACCACTAAACATTTTACTTTCATCAACTACTTAATTTGAATAAATTTTTAAACCTACCTTAAATTCATTTTCTTCATTCTCTATTATCAAACTATATTGGTCTTGATAGATTAAATCTAATTGTTTTCTAACGTTTGACAAACCTATACTCTCTTTTTTGAGGATATAATCTTTGGAAACCGTATTAGATATTTTAAAGTTAAAACTATTCTCTAAGCTTAAAAGCTCAATTTTAATTTCCGGCGACCCACTATCTTCTCCTGCACCATGTTTAAAAGCATTTTCAACTAACGATAACAATATCAATGGTGGTATTTTGATGTCTTCTTCTAAGTTATTTATCAAAGAAACTTTTAAACGTGAGTCGTACCTTAGTTTTTCTAACTCTATATAATTTTCTATCAATTGTATTTCATTAGAAAGTAACACAAACTTAGTATTACATCTATACAAGACATAATCTAATATTTCTGACAGCTTGCCTATTGAAATTGGCGTTTTTGGTGAATTACTTAAAGATAAACTGTAAATATTGTTCAAAGTATTGAATAAGAAATGTGGATTTAATTGTGCTTTTAATGTTTTTAATTCTGCTTCTGTTTTTTCTTTTTCAAATACCAGTTCTTTTTCTTTAACTCTTTTATAATCCAGAAAATATTTTACAGAAAGAAAAACCAAAGTTGTTAAATACATATTTGGAATATAACCAAACAACAACTTTTTCCAATCAGTTAAAATCTCCAAAAGGGGCTCTTGTGTAAAAACTCCTTTTCTTATTAATGTTTCTCCTACATGTACAACCAAAATTCTATTAAACGCAGCTAATAAATATGTTCCTATTAAAAACAAAACAACTGTAATTATATATTTTTTCTTCAATAAAAACTTCGGAATAACATAATAAGCTATGAAATAAGATGTAATTATCTTGGGAATCATATGACACATAGACATCACAAAAGTTCCTAAAAAAGAAAACTCTTCTTGGTATATAAGTGAGTCTTTAGGAAAGTCTAAAACAAGAAACACACACCAAAATAGTACGTGTTGTAACACCCTACTCTCTGAAAAAAACTTAATAATTGCTTCTCTTGTAATCATAGTTCGTAAAGATATAAATAGCTTTAGTATTTATAGTACCAAATCGACAAACTAAAGCTTTTACCTCCTGAATAAGGCTTTTTCAACCCTTAAATTGCTTTTCTATTAAATAATCCTCAATACGTCGATTATTTGTAGTACTTCATCTATTATGACAAATCCGCATGCCTTTTAAATTCATCTTTGCTGCATAATTCAAATATTAAGTAATAATGAAAAAGCCTTTATTTACTCTTCTCCTATTTATTTCTATTCAGTTATCTGCTCAAATAACACTTACAGGTAAAGTTGTAGAAAGAAACACCAAACAACCTTTAGAGTTTGCCACTATAATTTTAACCAATCCAACAACAAACAAAGTTGTTGCTGGAGAATCTACTAATAGCCAAGGAGAATTTTTAATGAATATTAAAAAAGGCCAGTATAATATTAAAGTGGAGTTTATTGGTTTTAAAAATCATTCAATGAATAATGTTTCACTAACCAAAAACCAATCACTTCAAACTATCCTTCTTCAAGAAGACTTACAAGCCTTAGATGAAATAGAAATTACAGCCGAAAAATCTACCACGGAGTACAAACTAGATAAACGTGTATTCAATGTTGGTAAAGATTTAGTTTCTAAAGGTGGTTCTGTGAATGATGTTTTAAATAACGTTCCGTCAGTAAGTGTAGATATTGAAGGAGGCATAAGCTTACGAGGCAATCCGAATGTTCGTATTTTAATTAACGGAAAACCTTCTGTTTTAACAGCAAACAACGGCTTAGAGTCAATTCCTTCCGAAAACATAGAAAAGGTTGAAGTAGTTACCAACCCTTCCGCTAAGTACGATGCTAGTGGAACTGCTGGAATCATCAATATCATTTTAAAGAAAAATAAAAGTGGTGGTTTTGGTAGCTCTTTACAGCTAACTACTGGAATTCCTGATAATCATAATATCAACTACAATATGAACTACAAAAAAGAGAAATTTAATTTATTTTCTAATATTGGATATCGTTATATGTCTTTCGATGGAAATGGGTACTTGAACAGAACTAACCTCGATAATGGGACAGTAACCTCTTACTCTAACAGAGTTACAAATACTACTAGAAGCCGTAGTACTTTTAATCTTTATTTTGGAAGTGATTATTATATTAATGATAAAAACACCCTTACCTTAAGTTACTACCATAGAAACAATACAAGTAAAAACAAAGTTGATTATACTTTTAATTTTTTAAACAACACGCAACAAACAGATAGCATTCTTACTACACAAGAATCATATAGAGAGCCTCAAAAAGCCAATCAAATTGAACTAAATTACGTAAAAACGTTCGCCAAAAAAGGACAAAAATTTACTGCTAATTTTCAATATGATTTTTGGAATGATGACGAAAATGAATTAGTTAAAGAACAACAACAATTTCCTACAACTTCGGCTATAAATATTCTACGAAGTAGAGATATAGAAAGTAGTAAAGATTTTTTATTCCAATCTGACTTTAAACTACCTATTACTGAAAAATCACATTTAGAAATGGGAATAAAAGGAGAAATTAGAAACATTGATAGTGATTATAAAGTTTGGGATAATGCTGTTATAATTGATAGTTTAAACAACTTATTAAAATATAATGAGCGTATTTATGGAGCTTATATTCAATATGGAAACAAAAAAAATAAACTTCAATACTTATTAGGCTTACGTGCTGAACATGCCAATACTGGAAGTACAGACAGAAATAGTCAATTTAAAACTAGTAAAAAGTATACTGATTTATTTCCTACTGCCCATTTTACATACAGCTTTAATCAAGCTACTAATTTGCAATTAAGTTATAGTAGAAGAATTAGACGCCCTAGTTTTTGGCACTTAAACCCTTTTGGTGGAATTTCTGATCGAAGAAACATACGCGTAGGTAACCCTGATTTAAACCCAATGTATACAAACTCTTTCGAATTAGGTTTATTAAAAAGATGGAGTAAATTCACCTTAAACCCTTCTATATATTACCAACGAACTACTAATGTGTTTGAAACTTTGGTTGTAACAAACTCTTTTGGAGCTTTAATTTCCAAACCTATTAACTCAGGAACTGAAAAAAGATTTGGTGCTGAATTAGCCATTCGATATTCTCCTTATAAATGGTGGAGACTATCTAGTGAATTCAACTATTATTCTTTTGACCAAAGAGGAATATATACTGTTGATGACAACACATGGTCTACTCGTTTAAACTCTAGAATGAAGTTTTCAAGATTAACTATTCAATCTAGCATAAATTATCTTGGAGAAAGACAGAGCGGACAAATATTTACTGAAGCTCAGTATAGAGCTAACATCGGAGTAAGTAAAGACTTTTGGAATGACAAAGCTACACTTACTTTAAACATGAACAATATTTTTGATTCTAGAGTAAGTAAACAGTTAATTACTGGTGAAAACTACATCGCAACAAGGTATAACAAACCTGTTGGTAGATACTCTTCTGTAACTTTTACTTATCGATTTAACAGAACAAAAAAGGACAGAGATCGATTACCTGATTAATTATTGTTCTACACAATTAAAAAAGGGTTAAAAGTAATTTACTTTTAACCCTTTTTACAGTTAACAAAAAATCAATTATAAAACGCTACGTAACCACATTTTAAACTTAGTGATTAAGTAGAATAATATCGGTACTACAATTAATGTCAAGAAAGTTGCTATGAATAATCCGTAAATAACAGTCCATGCTAATGGACCCCAGAAAATTACATTATCCCCTCCAACATATATATGTGGATTCAACTCACTAGCTAAGGTAAAGAAATTAATATTTAAACCTGTTGCTAGTGGAATTAACCCTAAAATGGTTGTGATTGCCGTTAATAATACTGGACGTAAACGTGCTTTCCCTCCTCTAATAATAGCTTCTCCTAAAGTATGTACATCTACAAACTCATCAGAAGACAATCCATGTTCTACTTTTTTACGATCAATTAATAACTGGGTATAATCGAGCAGTACTACCCCATTGTTTACCACAATACCTGCCAACGAAATAATTCCCATCATGGTCATCATAATTACGAATGGTTTTGCCGTAATAATTAATCCTCCAAATACTCCTATTAAACTCAAGAAGATTGCTAGCATTATGATTGCTGGCTTAGAAACTGAATTAAACTGGAAAATTAAAATCAAGAAAATTAATCCTAAACCTCCAAAAAATGCTTTCATTAAGAATGCCATCTGTTTGTTTTGCTCTTCAATTTGTCCTGTATAATCAACTTTTACCGAATCTGGTTTTTCAGTAAATGTCTTCATTTCATTTTGAATTTTTGAAACAATCGCTGCAGCATCTGTATACCCTGGTGCTAAAGCTGAATATACGGTTACCACTCTTTTTACATCTTTATGCTTAATTGCACTAAATCCTGAGGTATTTGTTTGTTTGGCTACTGCCGATACAGGAATTTCTTTGATCGTTCCTGAAGACATATCTCTAAAAGTAATTTTCTGATTAAAAATTGCACTTTTATTATACCTGTTTTCTTTATTAAAACGAACATAAATATCATAGTCATCACCATCTTCTTTATAAATACCCGCTTTAGAACCAAAAATAGCATTACGCAATTGGTTTCCTACTTGCGATGAACTTACGCCTAATTCTCCTGCTTTTTTACGATCAACATTTACTAACATTGATGGTTTAGATTTGTTTACATCAATCTTTAATTCATCAATACCTGCAATACTTTTTGAGTTTATGAAATCTCTCATCTTTTCTGCAGTGTTGATTAATTCTGCATAATCATTTCCTTCTAGCTCAATATTAATAGGATATCCTGCTGGTGGACCTACCGCTTCTTTTTCTACTGAAATTTCTAATCCAGGGTAAATCCCTCTTAATGCTTCAGTAACTTTTCTTTGTAACTCTTTACTATCAGCTCCTCTACGGTATTTGTATTCACGCATTGAAGCAGTTATTTTTCCTTTATGAGGCATTTCTGCAGTTGAACCTCCATCTGTTTGTGGATTTCCAGAACCAGCTCCCACCTGAGACACTACACTCTCTACTAAGAAATTATAACCATTATCAACATATTCTGGTGAGTTTAATACTTTATACACACGTTCTTCCAAATCTTTCATTATCAGATTTGTCTTTTCAATATCAGTCCCTTGTGGATATTCGATATAAACAATAATCTGGTTTGGTGTGTTATCTGGGAAAAATTCAACTTTTGTACGTTGACTTCCTATTGAAGCTCCAAAACCTCCAAAAGCGATAAACAATAAGACTAAAGTGCCTAAAGAAATAATGTATGGTCTCCAGCCTCTTAGAGCCGCTCTTAACATTCTTTCATAAAAACGTTCCCATCGTGGTAATACTGTATTTTGAAAACGATTTGCCCACGGACGTAATGCCAATCGATATACCCACAACATGATAGCTGTAAAAATCATTACAGTACCTAAAGCTCCATATGTTCCGCCTAATAGCGCTATTAACAATCCAATCACTGCCATTACTGACGATAAGATAATAATACGTCTTAATGGCATATTTTTATCTTCAACACTCATAAACTGTGACACTAACACTGAGTTAAAAAATATTGCCACAAATAATGATGAACCTAATACCACAGATAATGTTACAGGGAAATAAATCATAAACTGCCCCATAGTTCCTGGCCACATTCCTAACGGAATAAAAGCTGCTACTGTTGTTGCTGTAGAAATAATGATTGGAAATGCAATTTCTCCAATCCCCTTTTTAGCTGCTTCAATCCTGGGCATACCTTCATCCATTAAACGGTATACGTTTTCAACAACCACAATACCATTATCTACCAACATTCCCAGTCCCATAATTAATCCGAAAAGAATCATGGTATTCATCGTATATCCTAGCCAACTCAATATCATTAGTGACATGAACATTGACATTGGTATCGCAAATCCAACAAATAAGGCATTTTTAAACCCTAAGAAGAACATTAGTACTAATACTACTAAAATTACCCCAAAGATGATGTTATTTACCAAATCATCTACCTGACCAATAGTTTTTGAAGATTGATCGTTAGCGATGGTTACTTTTAAATTACTTGGAAATATATTGGCTTTAGTATCTTCTACAATTTTCTGAATTTTTTCAGCAGCCTCTACCATGTTTTTCCCTGAACGTTTTTTTACATCCAGCATTACTACAGCTTCTCCAAACTCACGAGCATACGTAGTTTTATCTTTATCTTTAAAAGAAACTTTTGCAATATCTTTAAGGTAAATTGAATTCCCTTTTTCTGATTTTACTACAAAATCTTGTAATTCTTGTGGATCTTCAATTTCTCCTAAAATTCTAACAGTACGTCGTTGTCCACTAGCAATTAAATTACCTGCAGACATTGTTAAGTTTCCTCCGTTAATTGCATTAATTACATCTTGGAAACTTACTTGCGCTGCCATCATTTTGTAAATATCAACTGCTACCTCAACTTCTTTTTCTTCAGCACCACGGATATCTACTTTTTTTATTTCTTGTAAATCTTCAATTTCGTCCTCCAAATACTCACCAAATTCTTTTAATTTATCTACTGGGTAATCTCCCGAGATATTGATATTTAGAATTGGCATTTCTTCAGAAATACTTAGCTCAAAAACATTTGGTTCTACTTTAGCTCCGTTAAACGTAGGCCAATCTTCTCCAGACGTTTCTTGATCTATTTCATCTTTTACTTTTTGTTTAGCTTGATCTACTGATATGTTTTCATCAAACTCAACAACCACCATTGAATAGTCTTCTTGAGATGTAGAGGTTATTTCTACTACATTACTTACCGTTTTAAGTCTATCTTCTAACGGATCGGTAATTAACTTCTCTATGTCTTCAGCTGTATTTCCTGGATACAGAGAACTTATATAAATTTTGGTTTCTCTAATTTCTGGGAAATTTTCTCTTGGCATACTTAAAAAGGCAGAAATACCTGTTATAAGTATCATAACCATCATTACATAGATAGTTGTTTTATTATTTATTGCCCAAGAGGATAAACCAAACTCTTTATCTACTTGTTTTTTTTGTTTTTCAGTCATTAGACGGATAATTTTTGGTGTCTTATTTTGCTTCTTCTGAAAGAGTTAATACCTTAACCTCTTGTCCGTTTTTTACACTACGAGCTCCTTCTTCAATAATTTTTGTTCCGTTTTCAATTCCGCTTAGAACTTCAATAATATCTCCTTGTGTTTTTCCTGTAGTTATAATTGTTTGTTTAGCGGTTCCAACCTGATCTTTTAAGTCTTCTACCACATACACATATTGTTCTCCATTAGCATTCTCTGAAATAATACTTTGAGGAATTAAAATTGCTTTTTCATTAGAGTAATCATTGATTTTTAACTTAGCTGTTAAGTTTGGTTTTATGCTTCCATCTTTATTTGGAACTTCAACTTCTACTTTAAAAGTTCTGTTTGCTGGATTAATAAAGTTACCTGCTTGACGAATTTTAGAAGTTAACTTTTCTCCTAATACTGGAAACTCAACCTCAACATTTTTTCCTTTCTTAATAGAAGTAATATAGCTTTCAGGTACATCTGTTTCGATATACATGTTTTTTAAGTTTACAATTCTGAAAACTTCAGAACCCATTCCTGGTGCTACTACAGTTCCTTGCTCTTTTATTACGTCATCAATTACTCCTGAAAAAGGTGCTGTAATTACCGACTTTGCTAACTGTCTTCTTAATTGACTAACCGCGTTGGTTTGTGCTTCATAATTAGTTTTAGCTTGTAAAAACTGAATTTCAGATCCTATTTTTTGTTCCCACAAACGTTTTTGACGTTTATATGTTGTTTCTGCTAGTGCTGCTTGTGCTTCTATTTGAGCTAATTGATTAGCTAAACCTCCATCATCAATTTTCGCTAAGGTTTGTCCCTTTTTAACATACTGCCCTTCTTTTACGTAAATACGTGTTAAAAGCCCTGGCATTTCAGGATAGATAAGTACATTTTGCTTTGTTTGTACTGCTCCTTGTAATTCTAAATAGTGATCAAAAACCTCTTCCTTAGCAGAAAGCACTGTAATTAATGGAACTTTTTTATTGGTATCTAACTCAGAAATTTTATCATTTAAAACCTTAATTTCATCAGATAGTGTTTGCATTTGTGTGTCTAACGATGCTTTTTTCTCTCTAATTTTCGCTAAATCATTAGATGCTATTACGTCTTGTACAGACTGCTCTTTTTTACCTCCGCATGAGGCTAAAAGCAATGTAATTGCGAATAGTGAATATATTTTTCTCATTATAGTTGATTTTATTTTAGTGGTATGTTTAATGCGTTTTCTAATTGTGCTTTTTTAGCAATTACGTTTAACATTGATTGTACGTAATTGTTTTGCTGCGTGTATAACTGATTTTGTGCTTGTAGCAAATCAAAACTTGAAGAAATTCCTTCAAAAAACTTTACTTGTTGCTTTTTTTCTATTCGCTCAGCTAACGCTAAATTTTTCTTAGCTGTTTCGTAGTTTTCAATTCCTAATTGATACTCACTTTTAGCTCTCTCTACCTGTAAGTTTAGCTTCTGCTTTGCTTCTTCTAATCGTATATCTGCATTTTCTAATGCTATTTTTGCTTGTGCTGTTCTAGAGCTTCTTCCAAAAGAACTGAAAATAGGCACATTTAATGTAACTCCAAATAACGAATAGTCAAACCATTTTTGATTACTGTCTAAAAAGTTAAAATCGTCTGAGTTAGCATTAGCACCATAGTTTATAAATGCTGATAAACTAGGTAAAGCTTTACTTTGTTCTAACTTCATTAATAAACGCTTACTTTCCCTGTCGTTTTGAGCTATTTTAAAATCAATATGGTTATCGATATTAAATTGGGTAGCTAACAAACTTAAGTCGGTGTTATCAATAACTAAATTATCTAATGTAGAGGTTAATGTTAATTTAGTTTCAATTGAGTTTCCTAAAGAAACATTCAACATTTGATATGCTATTTCCTTTAGTCGTTCAGCATTTCTTAAGTTACTTTCTACATTACCTAAAGTGATTTGTAATTGTTCTACATTTTCTAACTCTGTTAACCCATTATCATAAGTCTTTTGAGTTTCATTCAAGTTTTTCTCTAGTACTTTTTTATTGTTCTCTAAAATCTCAATTGATTTTTCAGTAACCAATACATTTCCATAAGCATTAATAACAGCTTCGCGTGTTGCTAATTCTGTTTTTTCTTTTGCTTGCTCAGAGATTTTCAAATATGTTTTTGCTGATTGTAACCCTACCAAATACGAACCATCAAAAATTAACTGAGATAACGTTACCGATGCATTCATTGTTTGTTTTGTTCCAAATCTTAAAGGAATAAAACCTGTTGGTGTTGTTACCTCATTACCATTTCTTACAACCCCATCAAAATATTCTTCAACAATATCTATTGTACTTTGAGTATTATCAAAAGCTGCAACAGGCAATAAAGACACTTGCTGTTTTATCCAGTTTTGATACTCTACTTTACCATTAATTTGTGGCAAACCAATAGTGGTAGTTTCCCACTTTTTCTTTTTAGCTGCTTCTATATCATTTAAGGACACTTTATTGTCGTAACTGTTTTTTATAGCATAATCAATTGCTTCTTGCATTGACAAACTCATTTCTTTTTCTTGAGCAATGATATACCCTGTAAAAAAGAACACAAATACACCATATATGTATTTCCTCATTGTTTTTAGTTTTTATTTATTTTTCTTAATTGTTTTTCTAATTCTTCTACTCCTTTTTGAGTTGCTATTGCTCTAATATGATATTCTAAAATTTCATATTCAATTTCCATAACCTCTTGCATGTCGTTACTATACAATTCGCTTTCAAACACACCAAAAACAAGTGTGAAATAAAAATTGACTAAAAGCTCACCTTTTATGTTTGCTCTATACAAACCCTGTTCAACTCCTTTTTTTAAGTTATCTACATTACAATCTCTAAACATACACACCTCTCGTTCTATTAGTTTTGTATACGTTTCTGGATAGTATTTTTTTAATTGATACATTGGTGAAGTTTTTGCATTTTTAAACATTTCTTTAAAAATTGCTTTCACTGCAAATTCTTCTTCTACAGCATTGTAATTTTGACTTTTTACTGTATCAATCGTTTCGCTAATTGTATTATGAACCGATTCTGTACTAGCATCTACCAAAGCTGTTTTATTTGAAAAGTACTTGTACAATGTTTTTTTAGACATTCCAAGTTCTTTCGCAATATCATCCATCGTTGTGCTTTTAAACCCAAGGGTTAAAAACATTTCTCCTGCTTTATTAATTATTTTATCTCTCATAATTGTTTGCAAATGTACAACAGGAAACTCTAGAAACAAAAAAAGTTTCCAGAGTTTTAATCTTTTTTTAACATTACGTTATAGTTAAAATTTATCTTTACCTTATTTTTACAAAAAATTTCAAATTTGGACATATTATCATATCAATCAGACTTTATAACTTTTTTAGAATCTCAAAAATTTTCAAGAGAGCCTAAAAACCTTTATGAACCAGTAGATTACATATTAAGATTAGGAGGCAAAAGAATTAGACCAATCTTAACCTTAATTGCTGCTGATGTTTTTTCAAACGATTACCAGAGTGCATTACCAGCTGCATTTGCTGTTGAAGTTTTTCATAACTTTACTTTAGTGCACGATGACATAATGGATGATGCTCCTTTAAGAAGAGGAAAGGAAACTGTGCATGAAAAATGGAATATAAACACAGGTATATTATCGGGGGATGCTATGCTTATTTTAGCATATCAATACTTTGAAAACTATGAACCTGAAATTTTCCAAAAACTAGCACAATTATTTAGCAAAACTGCTTTAGAGGTTTGTGACGGTCAGCAATTAGATGTTGATTTTGAAACCAGAAATGATGTAACTATTGATGAATACATTAAGATGATTACATTAAAAACTTCTGTTTTAGTTGCAGCTGCTTTAAAAATGGGTGCTATTGTTGCGAAAGCTGATGAAGAACAAGCTCAACACTTATACAACTATGGATTAAACCTAGGAATTGCTTTTCAGCTACAGGATGATTACTTAGACACTTTTGGCGATCCTGAATCTTTTGGTAAACAAGTTGGTGGAGATATTATAGAAAATAAGAAAACATACCTTTATTTAAAGGCTTTAGAAGTAGCAAATGGTACTGACAAAGACGATTTATTAAATCTTTATAACGGAAAACAAAAAAATAACACTGAAAAAATAGCCACAGTTTCAACTATTTTTAAGGAGAATAACATACCAGAAGAAACACACAAACTTATTGAGTACTATACAGATAAGTCTTTCGAAAGCTTAAATTACCTTAACATTTCTGATAAGCACAAAGAAGGCTTACGTGCTTTTGGTAAAAATTTAATGAGCAGAAAAGTGTAAAAAAATAGGTTTTTATTTAAAAAAGTTTTTATTTTTGCAATCCAAATTTAACGGGTCCTATAGCTCAGTTGGTTAGAGCACCTGACTCATAATCAGGGGGTCCATGGTTCGAGCCCATGTGGGACCACTTTTAAACCCTTGAAAATACTGATTTTCAAGGGTTTGTTTTTTAACAAGGAAAGCAGAGAGGAAAGAAAAAATATAAATAAACACCTTACCCTTTTTAGTTTCGCTTCTTTATTTTTTAAATTAACCGCCCCTATCCATTATTCTTTTTCCAAAAAGCATCACAAATTAAGGTTTTACACCTGTTATCACTCTTAGTATTCCCCTTTTATTAATTACTCCTTTGATTTTATGATGTAAACGAATAACCACTTTAATCCCTGATGAGTTTTTTTGTCTTTTTATGTTAAACGGTTATAAATTTATCATCCGTGTTAATTTCAAGTAAGTTAAGAACGTCAGAGACTCTTAAACCTACCCAAAAACCAATAATAACTATATCTCTACAATCTTCTAATTTTTTATCGTTATAAAATCATGATTAAAAGTCTGTCAATATCTTTTTCGCAGAGCTACAGACACACTTTTTTCTTTGATAACGGAAACTCTCCGTATCACAAAAGCAATTTTAATCAACTAATTAATAGTGTTTTGTTTTTTTAAGGGTTAGTTTTGTGGTAATTTGTTGTAAGTAAGCATTAGTTAAAAATAGATGTTTTTTAAATTGAATTATTTGCTTTTACTCCCCCTCAATTTTCTAATACTAACATTAAATTAATTATCAAAACCAGAAAACTCTTTAACTTCAATAGTAAAAGTAATTTCACCTCCAATTGAAATAATAATTATTTCAAACTCTTTTAAAACCAGCAATCAATTCTTCATTTCTTTTTATAATTAATGATAAAATATTACTATTATTAAGTTTTAGCCAAGAAAAAAGCGAACGTTTTTTAACGCTCGCTCTCTCAGTAATTATTAGTTTTCTTTTACTCCCAATCTGGCATTGTAGCATTTTCGAACAATGCTGTTCTTGTTGTAGATCCTTCGCTAAAAGGTATTTTATAAATTGTTTTTGTTGAAATTCCGTCATTGGATGTATTCACAAAGATAATTTCAGCCTCATTAGGTGATAAGCGAGGGTCTAAATCATTTGTTCCATCAGCTTTTCCTTCTGATAAATCAGTAACTTCTGCTGTAGCAAATTCATATAAAAATATATGACTATTTAGTAGCCTATAATTACTCGATTCATATTCAGAAATATCTCTAGTGTATAACAGCGAGCTTCCATTTATTGTAAAATTAATCCCTCCTGCAGCTCCTTGAACTCCTGTTAAAACAGTGTCAATTATATTTCCTGTCATATCAATCGTATAGATTTGTACATTATACCCACTTGTATTATTGGTTTTTAGTGCTATTTTAGATTCATCATTACTCCAATCGCATTCAGTAATATAATTACCATCTATTGTTTGATATATTTGCTGTAAACCGCTTCCATCTTTATTTATCAAATATAATTTATCGTAATGCGGATATATGATTCGATCTCCGTTTGAAGACCAAGAGAAATCAACTTCGTTTAAATCAAACGCAACTACAGGAACATTAGAAGTAACTTTTTTAACACCTGAACCATCTGTATTCATTGTATAAATGTGAGTTTCGTTATTGTCTGTCCGTAAGAAGGCAACCAAATTCGCTGCTGAATTTTTTCTGGGTCTCCAAGAATTTGTGGTTGGGGAGGTTAACAGAAGTTCATTTATTGGTGCTTCATTAATATAGTCTCCTGAGTAAATAACATTATTTCCTGCTTCCTGTCTTGTATAAAAGTATCTATTATCAGGTGTTGATGTTACTTTAAATGTACTTACAGTACTTAATACTTCTGCATTAATATTATCTGAAGCAGCTACTTGCCAAAAATATTTTACTCCAAATTTTAAATCGGTTACCGTATACAAAGTGTCTTTTACATTTTCAAAAGATATAACATCATTATTAAAGTCGTTTTTAATCTCTATTCTGTATGTTATTTCATCTTCATCTGGGTCGGTTGATTTAAAACTTAATTCTACCGTGTTATTTAAATCTTCTATACCACTTACTGGGGATCTTAATTCTGGAGCAGTTGGAGGGTCGTTTAAAGCTGTTTCGATATCTAATTCAAAAACCACATTAATCTCTGTTTCTGCTCCTAAACCTACAGGTTCAAAAGCTGTTAAAAATCCTTCTTTAGTAGCACTTACAGAGTAGTCTTGTGCTGGTACATCTTCCATTAAAAAGTAACCATCTTCATCTGTAAAAGTTGTGTTATTGGTTGGTGACAATGTTATTTTAGCATTAGCTATTGGCTCAAAACTTCTCTTTTTAACTACACGCCCTTTAATAGTGCCAAATTCAACAAAATCCACAGTGTCTTCACTACAGTTAAATAAGGTTACACACATTAAAAGTATTGTTATTTTTATTATGCTTTTCATTACTTTGTTTCTTAAAAATAAACATTTATACCTGCTCCTATTCTCCATATAAAATCGTTTCTTTTTCCTCTAACTAACTTATCTAAATTATCTGAGCCTAAAAGATAGTTTTCTCCATAAAGAGTTAAACCTATTTTATTGGTTATTAAATACTCTAATCCCAGACCATACTGAAATTTAAACATAGGGTTATCTAGGTTTTTTTCTAAAACCGATCCAATCCCAACATACGCATAAGGTGTTAACCTATCATAAGGCAACATATTGTATTCTAAAAATAGACTTGATGTTAAAAATGTATTTTCAAAAGACCTTTCATTTTCTAGTGAAAACTTCCCTATACTTCCTCCGAAACTAAATCTTGGATCCTTAAAAAAGTACCTATATTTTAAGTCAAACCCAAACCTTGCAACTGGATTTGAATAATCACCTGAAATTATTGAAGTTCCTCCCATAAGACTCATTGAATTGGTAGCCCTTCTTTTTTCTTGTTTTCTATTAAATAATAAAGTATTATCTGCTTCATTTTTTTCTTTTAAATATTCTTTTTTAAAGAGATTAACAACCGTATCACCTCCTTGAGGAGTCCATAAACCATCTACAACACCTTCTATAATTAACTGTTCGACTGCTTTATCTATAGCTTCTTTTACAGCTAATTGCATAGGTTCATTTTTGGTTACTCCTGTTTCTACTTCTAACAATCTTCTTAAAGAAACATATCTATATAAGTTTGCTGAAATTCCTTGCGAGAGTATTGTTTTTGAGACATAAATATTTTTTAAGATTTGTCCGTTTGATGTAGATACAGCTCTTAAATACACTGTTATTCTATCTTCTCTATATTGGTTAGATGCTCCCGCTCCAAAATATCGAACTCCTGAACCCCCTGTAATAATATTAGAATCATAAGAAACCACACCTCCTTCTAAAATAATTCCAGCAAAAAGTAATGGTGGCATTTTTGTAGAATTAACTCCTTGGTATTCTTGCCTTGTAGACCTTATTATTTGTCGTTCATTTAATAAGTTAGCAATGTTCTCTCTTTCTATTGGAGTAAACCATTTTGATTCTTCTAATGATTTTAATAAAATTGATGTACCTCCTTGCGTTACCGCAGTACTAAATGTAGAACCGTTTTCAGTAGGCTTGTATTGTCCTGTTTGATCTCTAAATTTATAAACTCCTACGATTATTTTTTCGACAGGTTTAATGTTTTTAATTAAATCGTTTTGTAAAGAGGTGTTTTCTCCTATTCTAGCATTCGTTGTCTGAAATGGCTGATTAAGGTATGCTCCACAACTAGAAAACAAGATAAAACTTAATAAAGAGAATAATAATTTGAGTAATAGTTTTCTCATAAAATTTAAGTTATAGTTAATCGTTTTGTTTTAATTGTTTGGTATTATTATCTGTGTTTGTTCACCAGTTTGTGTGTTTAAAATATTCACTGATAATCCCCCGCTTGTAGGTGTAACTTCTACTACTAAAGACCCAAATACATAAGTTCCTACAGTTAATCCTTGATCTCCAAACTGTTCTTGAAATAGGTCTTGCGACAATGAATTTAGTAATTGCCTGTTTAAGCTATTTGTAAAATTTTCTAAATCTGAAGGCTGTTGAAAAGGATCTTGTCCTTCTTCTTGAAAGTCGTTTTGTGCATTAGCTGAAGCCAAAATTTGCTGATACCCGAATGGATTGTTTCCTCCAAAAAATGGATTTACCGGTTTATAAACTAGTTCTTGTGAAAAAGCAAATGAGCTTAGTAAAAATAAAACTATTGTTATAAGTTTGGTTACTATTTTCATAATTTACTTTTTTAAATTTTATAACTTAATAATGTGTTTCTCTGTTTTGAGTAACTACTTAATCTTACCAAAGATGCTTTAACAGCTCGTTTAAGAAAATCTTCTCCTGGCATAGTCATGAACTCAAAAATCTTTTTATCATCAGCTTCAATAATTAAAACTGTAGTTCTTCTTAATCCTGGTTTTTCTTTTATTTTTATGATAAAAGGATATTTTAAGCCTGAGAGCAGATACTCTTGATAAAAAAAGTCATAAAAGTCTTTTCCTATTTTTGTTATTGCTTCTTCAATAACCAATCCTTTTAATATAAAATTAGACTCATCTATTTTTTCTTTATTCATTACACCTACCTTTTTAGGTATTATTACTAGAGTGTCTTTATCTATCAATTTTTTCCTGTGCCTTATAAATAAATAAGCTTTTAATTCTTCATCAGGGTTTAAACTCAATCTTATTAATGAAAGCTCTTTTTTCTCGTTAGGTTTTAAAGAAAATTCTCCCGATTGTTTATTGTTAGAATAGTTTCCTTCTTTATTCTTTTTTAGTACTAATAAGTTATAATTAAGCTCATCTTTAAACAACACTCCTTCATTTTCAGCTTGTGCTTTTACTGCTATAAAATTGTCTTTTTTAAGAACAAGAATTTTGGCTTTTACCTCGTTTATTTCTTGAGCAAAGCTTGTAGTTATACACAGTAACAATAGAGTGACATATTTTAAAACATTTCTAAAAAAAATAAACCTTAACATCTTTTAATAATTCCTAACTATAATTGTTTTATAATTAGATTTTTGAATGATTTTCACATTTTCCATCAAAGAGTTTGTCCCATAAATAAGCAATGAATTTGCATTACCTTCTTGAAGAGCATTTATTTTTGTTGTTGAATTATTATAATAATCTATAAAATTATAATAGTTATCTCTACCTTTTTGTCCAATCAACTGTATGTCATTCATTCCGCTTTTTACTTCTGCAACATTATTAACTCCTAACTGATTAATTGATAGATTATAATTATCAACCGATTTATCATAATCTTGTAAATTATTTAATGAGTTGATATTTTTTTCTAAAACCAGAAAAGAAGCATCACTCCCTATTTGAGGTACAGACACAAAGTAAGTAGATGTATTTTGTTGTGTCATAGCTTTTAAACTAAATATTAATAGGATTATACACAATGTCTTTTTTATCCTTCGCATCATTACTTTAGTTTCTTATTAATAAGGGAGAGGAAAAGAAAACCCTCCCATTCTCCCTTATTTTTGTTGCTTAATTAAAAGTTTATAATCCTGTTTGTTCAACACAAGCTTTGTTCATGTAACCTGCCTGTCCAATAAAACTAGCATTTCCAGAACCTTGTGCATCTTGAATAACAGAAGCATGATTTTCTACACCAAATTGACTAATTAAACTTAAGTTAATCCCTGCATCTGCATTTTGATCAACGCAAGCTTTGTTACCCCAACCTGTTTGTGCAATACCAGAAATATTTAAACCTCCATTTGAAGATTGATTTGTAGAAGCTACATTTCCGTTGCCAAACTGAGCAATACCATCTATATTAAAGCTACCTCTTTGAACTTGTTTAGCTTTATTATAATTACCAATTTGTAAAATACCCGCTACACTTCCTGGCGCACCATTAGTTCCTGTGCTTTGATCTTGATGAGCAAAGTTTCTTCTACCTGATTGTGCTACAATAGCTACATTATTATCATAACGTTGTTTTTGAATAGAAGTGTTTTGACGTCCTGTTTGATAAGCATAAGCTCTGTTGTTTTCTGCCCAACCTACACCAACATCTTGTTGTGCATAGTTTTTATATCCTACTTGATTTACAAAACCAGAGTTATAATCTCCATGTTGTTTAATGTCGGTTTCGTTCTTTCTTCCTCTTTGATATACAGTAGCTTCATTTCCCAAACCTCCTGAAAACCCTTGATTCTGACCATCTTGATCAATTTTAGACAGGTTTCCAACTCCGGTTTGAACAACACTTGCGTCATTCATATGTCCTGTTTGATCTACATAACTTGTGTTAATTACGGCTCCTCTATTTCCATAGGAAGGTCCTACTTGCGAAACTGAACATCCAAGACAATTAGCTTTAGGTGTTGGTAATGGATTAGCGAACTGTGCAAAAGCTGTTCCTGAAGCTAAAAAAATAGCTGCTAATAAAAATTTTTTCATAATAGATAATTTTAAAATACGTTAGTTAATTTTTAGCATACTCTATCTACGACAAGCATACAAATAGTAATGATGCTTATTGTGGGAGAATGCTAGTAAATAAGGGTAAGATAAAATTATGGGGTAAAATGCAAAGGTTAGTTTGATAACCGTGATTACATCCATCAGTTTAAAATAAAACTGTAAGAAACTATATATAGTTTGTCTGTTTAAACGTAGCTAATATACGATTTTTTCAGTTTCAAAAACCAATAAAGATTTCTTTACTTTTAAAAAAAGTGAATAAGAGAAGCCAAAAACACGCTATAAACGTAGCCTTTAGCTTTACATTTCTTTATCCTTAATTTAAAAAAAAGGGGGATTCTCCCCTTTTTTTTAATGTATTTTCTTCTTTAAAATAAGTTACTTTATCTAATAAATAAAAGTTTTTTATTTCTTGTTAAGTAGTATTTGTCTTTTTGCTTCTTTACTTTATTCGATTAGTCTGATTAGGGAAAAAAAAGTATTAACGAATTAATTTTGTTACCTTATAATTAGAAATTTGTTTTACGACCTTTTCACTCGTAGTTTCTCCACTTCTTCAATGGTAAGACCTGTGTTTTTAGCGATTAACTCATTATCAAGACCACTTCTTTTGAAAGCTTTTGCGATTTCAATGGCTTTTTTCTTTTCAGCTATTTCAGTAGCTTCTTTTTTTAGACGCTGCTCTAACACATATTTAGGAACGTATTTAGTGCTTTTTTTAAGCTCATCTAATAACCCAATATCTCCAAAACTAAGATAGCTCTTCTCAGATATTATAAGATGGTCTACCACTTCAGTATCCACAATAATGCCTACTTGTATTAAACGGTCAGAAATATCTTTGTCTGCCTCTGAAGGTTTTAATTCACCACTTGGATGGTTATGGCATAATATGATTTTAACAGCTCTTTTTTGCAACGCAAAACTAAATACCTCCATAGGCTCCACCAAGGTTGCATTGACAGTTCCTAAACTTATGAGCTCAATAAAAAGAATACGGTTGTTATTAGCTAAACCAATAACCCAAAAATGCTCACGATTTTGGTCTATTTTATTATCTCTTAATAAAATGCGCTGCATAATTCCGTAAATATCATCGGAATTTAGAATCTTTATCTTCTCTTGTTCTGTCAATTTTATGTCCATAAAAACAAATGTAAGATTTTATTGTTTACAAATCATACACTTCTAAAAACTGTCTAACCTCACTAGGGCATAGCTTTTTTATGTTTAGCAACCTCAATAGACAAATTTTGATTATTTCATTAATTGTTACTCGTATTTCTTTTCAGATAATTAACAGTATTTTTTGAGAAGCTTTTTTTACTGTAAATTACATTCTCTAGTTATATTTTTAAATTATATATAATAATGTTATTACTATTAGTAAATTAGTATTGTGCTTCTGCATGTATGTGTTATGAGTATCTTCATAAGCCTCATTAATATTATCTTGAGAGCTGGTTATTTCTGTTTGAAAAAATGTTATTCATATTTTTGTGTAAATTTCGCTTTCTTACGTCTTATCTTCTTTTTAAAGATTTTTTTATTAAAAAAAATGTTTATATTTTAATTTTTAAAGTTTAAACACCTATGTAGATGCTAAAAAAAGTTTTTCGCTTTCTGGTGTTTATGATTGCACTTTTATGTATTGAGTTTTTCTACAGCTTTGTTATAAGCATTTGTAAATTCACTACGGTATTTTAAAAAAATCTGTGACTTGCTCAGCAAGTATTAGAGTTGTCTATTGTACTTTTCATAGTGGTTCTATCTAAAAAAAGGATAGTTGATGTGGTTGTTTTGTTTACTTATTATATTTAATTCACAGTATTATTAAAAATAAAAAGAGCATCCAAAATGTATGGATGCCCAATTCTATTCATGTACAGCAATCTACGCCCCCCGTAATCGTCTGTACACCTTGGTTAGTGGTTGTTAACGTAAAGTTACTGAAACTTATTATTTGTAGACTTATAATATTGTAAAAAACACCAACCCTAACACCAAGTAATCAACCACTTAACAAGTAGTTCTCAATTTTATTTTGACTATTTTGGAATGATAAAAGGTTAATCTTTTGTCTCTTTTTACACTAAATCATATACTTCTAAAAATCGTCTTACCTCACTAGGGCATAACTTTTTTATGTTTAGCAATCTCAATAGATAAATTGCGAGTATCTAATATCATCTCATTAATTATTACTCACACTACTCTTTCAAGTAAGTGATAGTGCTTCTCGAAAAGTTTCTTTTTATTGTAAATTAAATTCATTAATGATGCTTTAAATACTATGTCTAATTATGCCAGCCCTATTAGTAAATTAATCTCTTATAAAAAACATAAAAAAATGTTAAAATATTTTCCATATATTTATACTGAGATTTTAAAGAATTTCACTTTCTTTAATTATCTATTAAATAAAAAAAGATGAAATAACAGTATCATAATACATTAACAAAATCTAGTCTCCCAACATGAAACACTTTTATTATCAGAATTTTAACACCATAATATTCACGTTAGATTTTATCATTCTTATCCGTAAAATTCAGCTATCTATATTTAGAAAAGAGAAAGTAACTAGGCTCTCAACAAAGAAAAAAACATGTTTAAAGAATCTTTTCAGTTCTTTAAACACAGCTTGTAAGATTCATTCTAAGATATATCCATGCAAATTTCACATAATTCCAAACCATAATTAACTAATTACAAAAACACTCTAATACATTTTTAGATAGTTTTTATATTTAATTTATACATAATTTACACCATCAATATGGTAAATATGTAATTACAGTTCTGTATTTGTATTATCCCTATTTTTAAATAAAAATTAGCTTTACATGAAAAATAAGTCCTCTCACTATCATATACATAAAAGCATATTATATGTAATTTTATTAACATTTACTATAACTAGTAATAGTCAAATATCTGTAAAAGAAAACCTAAAAAAAGGCAATCTTAATAAGGTTTTGTCTTACAAACCTCTACAAGACACAAAGCTATCCCTTTCCAACAATCCTCTTAGTTCCATAACCAGTTCTTTTTTAATAGAAAGAAAAACTAAAATCAATAAAAGTAGAACGAGGCAAAAATTCTCCTCTTCTTCTTTTAACATGATGATGGCTGCTCCTACTTTAGATCTGAATACCATAACACCAGGAAACAACTATGATTTTCAACTACAACCAACAACTTCTAATGTATTCCCTGTAACAGTAAGCCCAAATGTCACAACAGATGCAGGGGTTTTAAGTGCAACCCTAAATTTTTCCGGTATTGTTGACTTTCCCTCTGGTGAATTGTTAGCTATTAATAATGGAGGTGGTTTTGACTTATTATGGTTACAAGTACCTGTTTCCGGCCCATTTACTTATACCATAGGGGCTTCTACAATACAAATAACCCAATTAACAAACACTTCTTTTAATATAACGGAAACCTCAGGTAATCCAATTGCGAACTCTGAATTCGAAACATTTTTATCAACTTTGTTTTATGGAGACTTACAAAACCCTTATACAGATGGAGTACGAACAATGGATGTTACTATTTTTGATACTAATGGAGACTTTACAACTGCACAAACTATAATAAGAGTTTATACAACACCACCAACTGTTGTTGATGAAATCAATAGTATATCAGCAAACTCTACAGGGACAGTCACAGGCAATGTTTTGGCAAATGATTCTGGTTCAACAGCAATATCTGTTACCGAAGTAGACGTGTACCCATCTATGGTTAATAATACATATACCACATTATATGGTACAATTACAATACAAGCAAATGGTACTTATACTTATGATGTTGATGAAACAAATGCTTCTGTTACAGGTTTAAAAAGCGGAGAGAGTTTAGATGATATTATTTCTTATACTGTAGCAGATGCCATTGGAATAAAAGATTATGGTATATTAACCATAACAATTAACGGAGTAGATGAAGCTCCTGACGCAATAGATAACACAGATTCTTTAACTGCTTTTATCGATGCAAGTGCCACAGGTAATGTAATAACCGATTCTGGAACGGGGGGCTCTGATACCGTAGATCGAGGCTTATCTACTTTAGTTTGGGAAAGCAATTTTACAAATGGAGAAACAGTAAATGGAAAAACAAAAACTATTGGTGGCGTGGGGCTTTCTTTTACTACTTTAGACCCTGGAGGATTTGGTACATCTTTTAACCAAACAGTAGATTATACTACCAACGGAGGTCATACAGGTTATTTAATATACAATATAGACGGAACAACTAACCCCACTGATGACACTGTTTTAGTTATAGATTTTGATCAACCCGTTTTTAATTTAGGTTTCTTACTAACAGATATTGATTTTTCACAAGGAAGTTCTTGGCAAGATCAAATAAAAATTGAAGGTAATTTAGATGGTATAAATTCAACTTATAAGTTTGTTACAACAGGTGGAGTAATTAACTCAGGAAGTAATACTTTTTATGGAATAGGCAGTGCAATACCTAGTGACGCTACAGGAAATATCAATGTGTTTTTTGAACAGCCAATTAATCAGTTAAGATTAAGTTATAATTATGGGCCTAATGTTACAGATCCTGACCCTCTTGGACAAATTGCTGGTGTTTCAGATGTTTACTGGCAAGGTTCTGGCTCTGTTACCACCATAAGACTTGGTACTACATTAGGCAACCTAAATACCGGAAATTTAAATACTTCATACCCTGGAACTTACGGGTCAATAATAATGAATCCTGATGGAAGTTATGAATATATTGTTGATACTTCAAACCCAGCAGTAGCAGGCTTACTCGTAGGTCAAACATTAACAGATACATTTTTTTATGAAATTTCTGACGGAGTGTCTTCTGATACAGCTAATTTAGTAATTACTATTAATGGATCAGGGACAGACCCTGATGGTGATGGAATAGCCGATAGGCTAGATTTAGATGATGATAATGATGGAATATTAGACACAGAAGAATCATTAGCTTGTGCAGGAACCCCATTAGATTTAACAGGAATTGGAACTACCTTAACCTCTGGCAGCTATTTTGATCAAGATACAGAAAAAATAATAGATGTAACAATTACTACAACAGGTACAGTAAACGAAGGTAATGCTAATGGAGATATCTTAATCACTCAAGGAGGAACAGCAACTTTTACTTTTTCATCCCCAGTAACAGTTTCCTTAAAACATGAAATTGGTATAACTGGAAATTTTGATACGGGGGATACTTGGGAGTTAACTTCAACAGGAGAATTTACTGTAGCCGACCCAAATAATGATTTAATGATTAATTCTAACTCTGGTGGCATTTTGAACTTTGATGCCTTAGGTACTATTTCAGCATCTGAAGCTTGGGAAATTAAAACAACCACAACATCATTAAAACTTGATCTAAAATCTGGAAACACGACGTCTCCTATTAACTTAGCCTTAATTTGTGGAGGCTTTTTAGATTCCGATAATGATGGAGTTCCGAATCATTTAGACTTAGATAGTGATAATGATGGGTGCTTTGATGCAATAGAAGCAAGCGAAAATGTTACTTCTGGTCAGTTAGACGGAAATGGAAGAATAGATATAGCAGCTCAAGGAAGCATAGATAGCAATGGGGTTCCTAACCTTGTAAATGCTTCTGGAGCAGCAGATATTGGAAGTGATCAAGGACAAGAAACCACAGGTAATGAGATTGTTGCTACTCAAATACAAATGGACACACAACCAAGTGATAGCACTATATGTTTAGGAAGTAATGTTATTTTTACAGCCGCAGCAAGCTCCTTAAGTACAACTACTTATACAGTAACCGCTCCAGGAACAAATCCTGATTACAGTGGTAGCACAAGTACTACAACAGGGTTAGTATATCAATGGCAAGAACAAATTGCAGGTGCTGGAGCTTGGAATAATATTTCTAATGGAGGAATATATAGCAATGCAACTACGCCTGCATTAACCTTAACAAATCCACCAATAACAGCTTCCACTAATAAATACAGGTTAATAGTAACAAGTACACTTAATACCTGTCAGTCTTTAACTTCTGACGAAGTATCTCTTACAATTATCCC